>OY970395.1:0-1607500 GCA_963720485.1 uncultured Gemmatimonadales bacterium | reverse complement strand
CGAGTAGGCCGGGGCACGAGAAATCCCGGTTGAATCTGGGGGGACCATCCTCCAAGGCTAAATACGAGTTCGTGACCGATAGTGGAGAGTACCGTGAGGGAACGGTGAAAAGAACGCCTGACGGCGAGTGAAAGAGAACCTGAAACCGTGTGCATACAAGCGGTAGGAGCCTGGTGCGCGTCTTCGGACGCGGATTCGGGTGACTGCGTGCCTTTTGCATTATGATCCGGCGAGTTGCTCCTCACGTGCGAGGTTAAGGCCTTCAGGGCCGGAGCCGAAGCGAAAGCGAGTCTGAAGAGGGCGTGAGAGTACGTGGGGGCAGACCCGAAACCGAAGCGATCTATCCATGGCCAGGGTGAAGCCGGGGTAACACCTGGTGGAGGCCCGAACCGATGTGGGTTGAAAACTACTCGGATGAGCTGTGGATAGGGGTGAAAGGCCAATCAAGCTCGGAGATAGCTGGTTCTCCCCGAAATATATTTTGGTATAGCCTCGGGGGTTGTCTGCGGGAGGTAGAGCACTGCAAGGGTTAGGGGCCTTACCCGGTTACCGACCCCTAGCAAACTCCGAATGCCCGACAGATGGACCCCGGGAGTCAGTGGGCGAGCGATAATGTCCGTCCGCGAGAGGGAAAGAACCCAGACCGTCAGCTAAGGTCCCGAAGTGTGGGTTAAGTGAGAAAGGATGTGGATTCGCGGAGACAACTAGGAGGTTGGCTTAGAAGCAGCCATGCCTTTAAAGAGTGCGTAATAGCTCACTAGTCAAGTGGATCTGCGCCGATAATGGTCGGGACTCAAACCCACCACCGAAGCTACGGATGGAAAGGATCCTTCGGGATCCGCCCATGGTAGGGGAGCGTTCCCTGGGCAGTGAAGCCGGCTCGGAAGAGCACCGGTGGAGCGCAGGGAAGTGAGGATGCCGGAATGAGTACGCGACAATGGGGGGGAGGATCCCCCACACCGAAAGCCTAAGGGTTCCGGAGCCAGGTTCATCCGCTCCGGGTTAGTCGGTCCCTAAGCCGAGGCCGAAGGGCGTAGGCGATGGGAAACGGGTTAATATTCCCGTACCGCAGGATGCGCGTTACGACCCCGAGGGGGGACGCGGGAGCGAAGCAGCCGTCGGGTGATGGATGTCCCGATGCAAGGTGGTAGGCGTTTCCGGGCAGGCAAATCCGTCCGGATAGCCGAGCGCCGATGCCGAAGGGGCCTTCGGGCCCCGCCAAGGGCTGTGGAGCCGACCGCCGAGAAAAGCCTCGCGGGGCAGTTCATCATGCGACCGTACCGTAAACGGACACACGTAGGCGAGGCGAGAAGCCTAAGGTGCTCGAGTGATCCACGGAGAAGGAACTCGGCAAAATGTCCCCGTAACTTCGGGAGAAGGGGAGCCCGTGGTAGGTGAACCACGAAGCGTGGGGAGCTGAAGCGGGCCGCAGAGAATCGGCCCAAGCGACTGTTTATTAAAAACACAGGTGTCTGCGAAGTCGTCCAAGACGACGTATAGGCACTGACGCCTGCCCGGTGCCGGAAGGTTAAAGGGAGGGGTTAGGGCGCAAGCTCGAAGCTCTGAACTGAAGCCCCGGTAAACGGCGGCCGTAACTATAACGGTCCTAAGGTAGCGAAATTCCTTGTCGGGTAAGTTCCGACCTGCACGAATGGCGTAACGACTTGGGCGCTGTCTCCTCCGTGAGCTCGGCGAAATTGGAGTATCGGTGAGGATACCGATTACCCGCGATAGGACAAAAAGACCCCGTGCACCTTTACTATACCCTGCCATTGGGTCTTGGCACCGCATGTGTAGGATAGGTGGGAGACTGTGAACCAGGGTCGCCAGGCCTTGGGGAGTCGCTGGTGAAATACCACCCTTACGATGTTGAGGCTCTAACCCAGGGGAGTGAATCCTCCCCGGGGACCGTGGCAGGCGGGTAGTTTGACTGGGGCGGTCGCCTCCCAAAGAGTAACGGAGGCGCGCAAAGGTTCCCTCAGCGCGGTCGGCAATCGCGCGTAGAGTGTAAAGGCAGAAGGGAGCTTGACTGCGAGACCGACAGGTCGAGCAGGTGCGAAAGCAGGCCTTAGTGATCCGGTGGTTCCGGATGGAAGGGCCATCGCTCAACGGATAAAAGGTACGCCGGGGATAACAGGCTTATCGCCCCCGAGAGTTCACATCGACGGGGCGGTTTGGCACCTCGATGTCGGCTTATCACATCCTGGGGCTGGAGAAGGTCCCAAGGGTCGGGCTGTTCGCCCGTTAAAGTGGTACATGAGCTGGGTTTAGAACGTCGTGAGACAGTTCGGTCTGTATCCATCGCGGGCGTTGGAGTGTTGAGAGGAGCCATCCCTAGTACGAGAGGACCGGGATGGACCGACCACTCGTGTACCGGTTGTCCCGCCAGGGGCATCGCCGGGTAGCGACGTCGGGACGGGATAACCGCTGAAAGCATCTAAGTGGGAAGCCCACCTCGAGATGAGCACTCCCGCTCCTTCGGGAGCCTGAAGGGCCGTGAGAGACGATCACGTTGATAGGCGGCAGGTGGAAGCGGCGCGAGCCGTGAAGCCGAGCCGTACTAATTGCCCGTGCGGCTTGACTGGCGTCCCCTCTCTCTCCCCACCGGGAAAGAGCAGGATCCAAGGACGCTGCGTCATCCATACGTCCACACAACAGTTGCAACGCCGGACACCCATAGGGCGTCCCACACACCCTGGACCACGCATTGAGTGCTGGTGGTTCATAGCGCGAGGGCCACACCCGTTCCCATCCCGAACACGGTCGTTAAGCCTCGCAGCGCGGATGGTACTGCCGTTCTAACGGTGGGAGAGTACGACACCGCCAGCCTCACATTCGAAAACCCCCTGTCCGGTTCGCCCGGACAGGGGGTTTTCGCGTTCAACCCCTGGCCCACGCTTCCCTCCTCCCACGGTCGGCCCTGGGCTTCCCGCCACCGCGCCCCTGGTCCATCTTCCCGGCATGACGACGCCCCCCTCTCCCACGCACACCGGATACGTCGCCCTGGTGGGCCGGCCCAACGCCGGCAAGTCGACGCTCCTCAATGCTTTCCTGGGCCAGAAGCTCAGCATCGTCACCGCCCGCGCCCAGACCACCTGGCAGCGGGTCACCGGGATCGTCACCACCGAGCGGGCCCAGATGATCTTCCTGGACACACCGGGACTCCTCGAGGTGCAGGACCTCATGCAGCGCTCCATGATGGGCGCCGCCGTGGAAGCCCTCGAGGAAGCAGACGTGGTGCTCCTGGTGCTGGACGCCACCCGCTCCCTGGACGAGGTGGCGGACGAGGTGGTCCGAGGCGCCCTGGACAGGGCGAATGCGCCCCTCCTGGCGGCGGTCAACAAGACCGACGTCGCCTCTCCCGCCGCCGTGGATGCCGCCGAGCGCTGGGTGCGGGACGCGCTCGGCGGCACGCCCTTTCCGGTGTCGGCACGCTCGGGGAAGGGCGTCGACGCCCTCATCGGCGCCGTCGAGGCCGCGCTGCCGGAGGGCCCCTTCCTCTACCCGCCCGAGGACATCGCCTCGGAGCCGGTGCGCTTCTTCGTGGCCGAGCTGGTGCGGGAGACCGTGATCGAGCGCTTCGAGGACGAGATCCCCTGGTCGGTGGCATGCCGCATCGAGGAGTTCCGGGAAAACCAGGATCCGGTGTACATCAACGCGGTGCTGTACGTGGAGCGGAAGTCGCAGAAGGGGATCCTGGTGGGCGCCGGCGGCTCCGCCATCAAGGCCCTCGGGCGGGACGCCCGGACCAAGATCGAGCACTTTCTGGGTGCGCGCGTGTACCTCGACCTGTGGGTGAAGGCGCTCCCTGGATGGCGCCGGCGCCGCGATCATCTCTCCCGCCTCGGATACCCCGTTCCCCCGGACCGTCCATGAGGCCCCACCTCGAGCGGCTCGTGCCGCTCCTCGCCGCCCTCTGCTGGAGCGCCCTTCCCCTGGCGGCGCAAGACGTTCCGGCGGGTGCGTCTGCCGGAAACGATCCGTCGTCCACCGAGGGCGCTCTCTTTCTGGTCCTGCCCCTCGGTGCCCGGGCGCTGGCCATGGGACGGGCGGTCACCGCCGCCTCCGGCCCCGAGTCCGTGTGGTGGAATCCCGCGGGCGCGGCCAGCGTGGACGGCAACCGCATCACGGTCTTCCGCCGGGACGACGCCGTAGGAGTGGCCACCGCGGCCTCCCTCCTGTTCCATCGGGAGGGCGTGGGCACCCTGGGCTTCTCCTATCAGCTCCTGGACGTGGGTGACCAGGACTTCCGGGACGCCGAGGGCAACGTCCTGGGCACCATCAGCTTCCGGAACCACCTGGGCGTCCTCACCAGCGCGGCCCAACTCGGTTCCAACATACGGCTGGGTCTCAACCTCAAGGTCATCCAGACCCGATACTCGTGCCGGGGGCAGTGCACCGACGCCGGCGTCACCGCCACCACCTACGCCCTGGACGGCGGCATCCAGCTCGTGGAGCTGGAGGGCCTCCCGCTCCGGATCGGAGCCATGGTGGCGAACGCGGGGCCGGCGCTGCAGGTCAAGAACGAGGAGCAGGCCGACCCGCTCCCCCTGCGCATGCGGATCGCCGTGTCCTACGGCCTTCTCGACCGGGTTCCCACCACCGACAACCTGACCCTGGACGTTTCCGCCGAGATCGAGGACCGGCTCAGGGACCCGGGCTCGCCGGCGACCTACGTGGGCGCGGAGTTCGGGGCGGGCCGCGAGGCACGGCTCACGCTCCGGGCCGGCTACGTGTTCGGCGCGGCCCTGCAGGTGGACGGCGCGGCCGTGGGGCTGGGGGTGCGGTACGAGGCGCTGGACCTCTCCATCGCCAAGTCGCTGTCCACCTCCCTCACCGGGGAGTCCGAGCCCATCCAGGTGACGCTCGGAATCGGCTTCTGAGCGGCCGCCGCCGGATCCTCTCCGCCGCCGTCACCCTCGTCCTTCTGCTGCCTGCCGCCCTGGCGGGACAGGAGCGGACGCCGGCCTTCGACGCCGGATTGGGCCCGGCTCTCCGCTCCCTGCTGGTTCCGGGGTGGGGGCAGCTCGCCACCGGGCACCGACGGGGCTGGGCCTACCTGGCCGGCGAGGCGGTGGCGTGGACCCTCCACGTCCGATGGCACTCCAAGGGCCTCGACGCCCGGGGCGCGTTCCAGGACCTGGCCTGGTCGGCCGCCAGTACCCCCGGCGGAGGAGCCCGGCCCGACCCTGGATGGGCCTGGTTCGAGACCGTGTCGCACTGGACCCGCTCCGGCGCGTGGGACCTCTCGCCGGCGGACGGGGTGCAGCCCGAGAGCGACGCGTCTACGTACAACGGCATGATCTGGCAGCGCGCCCGGGACCTCTACCTGGGCGGCGACCCCGACGCGGGGCCGGGGAGCGCCGGGTACGGCGACGCGCTGCACTACTACGAGGAGCGGGCGTACGGCCCGGAGCTCCTCTGGGACTGGAACGGACGGGAGGGCGACCTGGAGCGCTACCGAAGCCTCATCGACGAAAGCGACAGCCGCCTGCGCCGGGCGACCCACGCCCTCGGGGCGGTGTTGGCCAACCACGTGCTGAGCGGCGTGGACGCCTTCGTGTCAGCCCGCTCCGGCGCGGAGGTGCACAGCCGCATAGCCCCTGTCGCCACGGGGGCCGGCACGGCGTGGACCTGGTCCGTGGCGGTGGCTCCGTGAGCGCCGCCCGACGGGGGCGAGGCGGTGGCGGAAACGCGCCCTGGGGGGGCATCCCCCGCGAAGATGCGGTGGTGGACGCCCTGAGAGGCTCCTCCCGGGGCCCCCTGAAGGCGAAGGAGCTGGCCCGGGAGCTTGGCGTCCCCACCGAGGCGTATTCCGCGTTCAAGGGGCTCCTCCAGGGGCTCGAGCGCTCTGGACGGATCTACCGGGTCAAGGGAAACCGCTACGCCGTACCGGACAAGATCAACCTGGTGGTGGGACGGGTCTCGGTGATCCGGAGCGGCGACGCCTTCCTGGTGGTGGAGGAGTCGGGTCAGCAGGACGTGTTCGTGCCGGCCTCCGATCTCGCCTCGGCCATGGACGGCGACCAGGCGGTGGCCCGCATCGAGGGCCGCCCCCGCGGCCGGAACCCCGTGGGACGGGTCATCAAGGTGCTGGAGCGCGCGCACCCCACGGTGGTCGGCACCTACCGCCGCTCGAAGGGCTTCGGCCACGTGGTGCCCCAGGATCGCCGCATGATGAAAGACGTGCTGATCCCCGAGGGGAAGGACAAGGGCGCCGCCGAGAAGGACGCCGTGCTGGTCCGCATCGTCTCCTACGGCGACGGGAAGCTGAACCCGGTGGGGGAGATCCAGGAGGTCCTCGGGCCCCTCACTGACCCGGGCGTGGACGTCCTCATGATCCACTTCGGGTACGGCCTCCCCCTCCATTTCCCGGACGATGTGGAGCAGGCCGCGGAGCGGGTGGCGCGGGAGCGGGACCCCTCCTCCGATCCGGACCGTGTGGACCGGACGGACCTCCACGTGGTCACCATCGACCCCGCCGATGCCAAGGACCACGACGACGCCCTTTCGGTGGTCCGGGACGAGGACGGCCTGTGGGAGGTGGGCATCCACATCGCCGACGTCTCGTTCTACGTGGAGCAGGGCGGCCTGGTCGACCTCGAGGCCCTCAACCGGGGCACCAGCGTCTACCTCGTCGACCGGACGGTGCCCATGCTCCCCCACGCCCTCTCGTCCGATGTCTGCTCCCTCAAGCCGGACGTGGAGCGGGCCGCGGTCTCCCTCTTCGCCCGTATGGACGACCACGGACGCGTCCGGGACGTCCGCTTCGAGCGCACCCTCATCCGGAGCCGGCAGCGGCTGGCCTACGAGGAAGCCCAGGCGGTGCTGGACGGGGCGGAGAGCGTCGACGCCGTCACCGACGACGCACTGCGCCGCCTGGATGCGCTGGCGCGCCCCCTGAGGGAGCGGCGGGAGAAGCGGGGCTCCATCGACTTCGACCTTCCCGAAGCTCGGGTCATCCTGGGGGAGGGCGGGGAGCCGGTGGATATCGAGCGCATCCTGCGTCTCGACGCCCACCGGCTGGTGGAGGACTTCATGCTCCTGGCCAACGAGATCGTGGCCACGGAGGCGCATCAGCGGAAGCTGCCCATCCTCTACCGGATCCACGAATCGCCCACGGACCAGAAGATGGAGGCACTTCGGGGCTTCCTGGCGTCGCTGGGCCACACCCTCCCCAAGCGGGACATCCGTCCCAAAGACCTGCAGAAGGTCATCGAGCGTGTGCGGGGCCGGCCCGAGGAGAAGCTGGTCTCCACGGTGATCCTCCGCTCCATGCAGCGCGCCCGCTACGCACCCGCCAACCTGGGACACTTCGGTCTCGCCCTGGACGACTACTGCCACTTCACCTCGCCCATCCGCCGCTACCCCGACCTGGTGACCCACCGGGTGGTGGTGCGGGCCCTGGTGCAGGGGCAGCCGGTGCCCGAATCCTGGTCGGACGAGCTGGACGCGGTGGCCGCCCGCTCCAGCGAGCGGGAGCAGGTGGCCACCGGGGCCGAACGGGATTCCGTGGAGCTCAAGAAGGTGGAGTACATGGAGCGCCACCTGGGCGACGAGTTCACCGGGACGGTGGCGGGGGTGACCTCCTTCGGCTTTTTCGTCCTCCTGGACACCGTGTTCGTCGAGGGGCTGGTCCACGTGAACACCCTGGACGACGACTACTACGAGTTCCGGGAGGAGGAATACGCGCTGGTGGGCGACCGCAAAGGGCGCCGCTTCCGGCTGGGTGACCGGGTCCGCATCCACGTGGCCAGGGTGGACAAGGAAGAGCGCCACGTGGACTTCCTGCTCCTCGACGTCCTGCCTTCCGCGTGACCGCAAACAGCCCGCCAACGTTTGACACGGGGCGGATTTATGCTGTACGATCGTTGCGGTTCTGCATCCCTCCTCCCGGACCCCCCAGAAGGCGTCGGTGACGACGATCGTCTATTTCGGGCCCGGCCGCGCCGGCCCGCCGGATCTCATCACACGATTCGCGGCTGACCGCGGCCTCAGGATCAGCACGCTGGATTCGGGTGACGCGGTGGTTTCCCTCATGAACCGCTCCTTCCCGGCGTGCGCGATCCTGGATTCGGCCCAGGAGCCCGATACCGTCCTGGAGCTGTGCCGCTCCATAAAACGGGACGCGTTCACGGCCATCGTGCCCGTGGTGATCCTCGTTCCCGGCGAAGGGAAGGAGCTGGCGGCCGACGCCCTCCAGGCCGGAGCCGACGAGGTCATCACGGAAGCCGACTCGGGCCGGGAGAAGCTCCTGCGCATGGAGCTGGTGCTCCGGCGTGCGGCCCGGGACGTGAGCGTCCACCCGTCGACCCGGCTGCCGGGGACGGTCCAGATCGAGCGCGACCTGGCCGAGCGCATGGGCAACGGGCAGCGCTTCGCGGTGTGCTACGCCGACCTCGATCACTTCAAGGAGTTCAACGACCGCTACGGCTACAACAGCGGGGACCGGGTCATCGGGCTGTGTTCGCGCATCCTGAGGGACCTGGTGCGCGGGCTGGCCCCCGGTGGCTTCGTGGGCCACATCGGCGGGGACGACTTCATCTTCAACGTGGAGATTCCCTTCCTCGAGACCTGCTGTGACGAGATCATCCAGCTCTTCGACGAGCTCATCCCCTATCAGTACACGGAGGAGGACCGGAGGGCGGGGTACTTCCTGGGCAAGGACCGGCGGGGAAGCGTGCACCGGATCCCTCTCATGACCTTGTCCATCGGCGTGGTCACGAACCAGTTCATGGACTTCAGCCACACGGCGCAGGTGAGCGAGCTGGCCGCGGAGATGAAGACCTACGCCAAGTCCCTTCCCGGATCGGTCTACGTGGTGGATCGCCGGCATACCCTCTCGGACCAGCCGAGCCTCCCGGCTCCCGGGTGGGCGGGATCGGTGACCCCCATCGTGCCTGCTCCGACGCCCGTGGCAGACGCCGACCGCTCACCCTCCTCCGACTGACCGACCGCCAGGAACGCTTATCATGGCCATGACCGTCCAGTGTACCAGTTGCTCCACGTCCTTCCCCGTGGACCCCGCCAAGGTCCCGCCGGAAGGCGTCCGCGCCCGCTGCAGCGTCTGCGGCGCCACCTTCCGGGTCGAGCGCCCCGCCGAGCCCACCCATCACGGTGACCGGTCCGACCGCTCCGAGGCGCGTGCCGAGACCGCCCGTGAGTTCTTCGGCCCCGGCCCGACCACCGCGGCCGAGCCCGAGCCCGAGTCTGCCGAGTCCGAGGTTGAGTCGGCCGAGTCCGAGCCCCAGTCGGCCGAGTCCGAGGCGTCGGCCGAGCCGGAGTCATCCGCCGAGGCCGAGCCGACGTTCCAGGAGCCCGCCGGGGCCGGCGAGGTGGCGGTGGGGGGCGCTGCGGTCGACGACTGGATCATCGAGCGGGAGCCCGACGTGGACCCGGGCGACCTGGATGTCCGGCGTGTGGAGACGGTGGAAGACGGCCTTCGCAGCGCGCGCTCCGCCTCCGGTTCTGCGGCGGAGCCCGAGGCCACCCCGGCCCCGGGCGAGGCGTCCACCCCGGGTGCCCCCGAGTCCGGGGCGGCCGGCACGGCGGTGACGCCCGAGGCGCCGCCCCCGTCGCCCGGCGGGCCCGGCGAGGTGCGCCAGGAAAGCCAGCCGCCCGTCCAGGGCTTCACCTTCGGCAGGCGGGACCCCCACGAGAAGGCGTCGCGCCTGGCCCGTGTCCTCGTATCGGACATCGTCACGTACAACCCCGAGCGCCATCAGCGGGCCCTGGAGCAGGGCACCTTGAAGGAGGACTTCGAGGACGAGATCAAGAAGTCCTGGGACGAGTACGTGGACCAGGTGGGGCAGGACCTGGCCGACACCACCGCGTACTTCAACGACGCCCTCAACGAGATCCTCGCTCGGGGCCGCGAGCTCTTCTGACGTTCGTCCCTTCCGGCCGCGGCGGAGCCCGTTGAACGGTCCGCCGCGGCCAGGGTATATTCGCCCGCGTCGCTCCGGCCCCGCCGGAGTCGTGAGGCGCGCCATCGGAGGCCGTCCGAGGACGGCCTTTTTTCTTGGAGGAGACCCGTGAACAGCGAAGCGCTCCAGAAGCTCGCCGACCTCGAGAACCGCATCTCCGAACTCCGGGGGTTTCTTTGACATCTCCCAGCGTCGGCAGCGCATCGAACAGCTCGAAGACCGCATGGCGCAGCCCGGCTTCTGGGACGACCCGGACCGGGCCCGGGAGGTGATCGACGAGTCCAACCGGCTCAAGGGCTGGGTGGAGCCGTGGCTCGACCTCTCCGGAAAGGCGTCGGACCTCAAGGAGATCGGCGAGCTCCTCCGGGAGGAGCCCGACCCGGCCCTCGAGGAGGACTGGGCGGGAGAGACCGCGAAGCTGGAGAAGGCCCTCGAGGCGCTGGAGCTGCGCACGATGCTCCAGGGCGAGGAGGACCATCGGGACGCCATCCTGACGCTCCACCCGGGAGCCGGAGGCACCGAGTCCCAGGACTGGGCGGAGATGCTCACCCGCATGTACACGCGCTGGGCCGAGCGGCACGGGTTCCAGGTCAGCGTCCTAGACCTCCAACCCGGTGATGAGGCCGGCTACAAGCGGGCGACCCTGGAGATCAAGGGCGAATACGCCTACGGCTTCCTGAAGGCCGAGAAGGGCGTCCACCGCCTGGTGCGCATCTCGCCCTTCGACGCCCAGTCCCGGCGCCACACGTCGTTCGTGAGCGTGTTCGTCTACCCGGTCGTGGAGGACGACATCGAGATCGACATCGACGAGTCGGATCTGAGGATCGACACCTACCGGGCGTCGGGCGCGGGGGGGCAGCACGTGAACAAGACCGACTCGGCCGTGCGCATCACCCACGTCCCC
This sequence comes from uncultured Gemmatimonadales bacterium, assembly GCA_963720485.1. Taxonomy (GTDB): domain Bacteria; phylum Gemmatimonadota; class Gemmatimonadetes; order Longimicrobiales; family Gaopeijiaceae; genus MFD05684-c1. Next base: position 1,596,670 of record OY970395.1, on the reverse strand, counting down.
ACGGGCATCGTGGTGTCCTGCCAGCAGGAGCGGAGCCAGCACAAGAACAAGTCGACGGCCATGAAGATGCTCCGCTCGGCGCTCTACGAGCACGCCCTGGCCGAGAAGGAGAAGGAGAAGGAGGCCCTGGAGGCCACCAAGACCGACATCGCCTGGGGCAACCAGATCCGCTCCTACGTCTTCCAGCCCTACACCATGGTGAACGACCACCGCACCGAGCTGAAGGTCACCGACGTCCAGGCCGTCATGGACGGCGAGCTCGACCCGTTCATTGAGGCCTACCTGAAGCAGTACGGCGCCGGCGCGGCCGCATGAGCGAAGAGCACAGCCAGGTCCTCAAGGCGCGGCGGGACAAGCTCCAAGCACTGCAGGAACGGGGGTTGAGACCCTTCGAGTACGCCTTCTCCCGGACCCACGACAGCACCGCCGCCGTCCAGTCGTTCGAGGCGGCGGAGACCGCCGCGGCGCTGGACGAGAAGGGTGAGGGGCCGACGGTGCGGGTGGCCGGCCGGCTGGTGAGCTGGCGCGGGCACGGAAAGAGCGCTTTCGCCCACATGGAGGACGGCGCCGGCCGCCTCCAGCTCTACTTCAGGAAGGACGCCCTGGGCGAGGAGCGCTTCGCCGACCTCGACCTCCTGGACCTGGGCGACTGGCTGGGGGTGGAAGGGGCGCTCATGCGCACGCGCACGGGCGAGGTGACGGTACGGGTGGAAGGGTGGACGCTCCTCTCCAAGTCGCTGCGGCCGCTCCCCCTGGGGAAGACCGAGGTAGACGCCGACACCGGGGAGCGCGTCCACCACTCGGGCTTCGCCGACACCGAGTCCCGCTACCGGCAGCGCTACGCCGACCTGGCCGTCCACGCCGACGTGCGCGAGGTGTTCAGGACCCGGGCGCGCATCGTGAGCGAGCTCCGCCGCTTCATGGACGGCGAGGGCTTTCTGGAGGTGGAGACGCCGGCGCTCCAGCCCCTGTACGGGGGCGCCACGGCACGGCCGTTCGTGACCCACCACAACGCCCTCGACCGGACGATGTACCTGCGCATCGCCGACGAGCTCTACCTGAAGCGCCTCATCGTGGGGGGCTTCGAGAAGGTGTACGAGATCGCCAAGGACTTCAGGAACGAGGGGATCGACCGCTTCCACAACCCCGAGTTCACCATGCTGGAGTTCTATCAGGCGTTCGCCGACTACAACGACATGATGGAGCTGGTGGAGCGGCTCGTGGTGGACGTGGTGGAGGCCGCCACCGGCGGACGGGAGGTCACGTTCGAGGGGGAGACCATCCGCTTCGAGACGCCCTTCCCGCGCATCCGCTTCATGGAGGCCCTGTCCGACGCGCTGGGCGCCGACGCCATGGCCCTCTCCGACGCCGAGCTCGAAGCCCGGGCCCGGGACCTCCACCTCCCCGACCTGGAGGGGGCGGGCCGGGGGAAGGTGCTCGACAAGCTCTTCGGCGCGCTGGTGGAGCCCGGGCTCGTGCAGCCCACCTTCGTCCTGGACCACCCCGTGGAGCTCTCGCCCCTGGCCAAGCCCCACCGGGAGGTGCCCGGGCTGGTGGAGCGCTTCGAGCTCTTTGCCGCCAACGCCGAGCTGGCCAACGCCTTCAGCGAGCTCAACGACCCCCTGGACCAGCGGGGCCGCTTCGAGGGCCAGGTGGCCCTGCGTGAAGCCGGCGACGTGGAGGCCCAGGCGCTCGACGAGGACTACCTCCGGGCCCTGGAGTACGGCATGCCCCCCACGGGGGGCGTGGGCGTGGGCGTCGACCGCCTCGTCATGCTCCTCACCGGACAGACCTCCATCCGCGACGTGATCCTCTTCCCGGTGCTACGGGACGAGGAGTGAGGTGGGTGACGGACCACGCGCTCCGTCGCGGGGGTAGCCTCGGGCCATGAACGGTCTGGACTGGTATATTGCCCGCCGCTACCTGTCGTCCCGCCGGGGAGGGCGGCTCCTCTCCCTGATCACGTGGATCGCCCTGGGCGGCGTCACGGTGGGCGTGACCGCCCTCATCGTGGTCATCGGGGTGATGACCGGGATGCAGCGGGACCTGCGCAACAAGATCCTGGGCTCCACACCCCACGTCATCGTGCTGGAGCAGGGAAGCGCGCTCCGCATGCACCACTGGCCGGCCGTGCTGGACACCGTCGAGGGGGTCCCCGGAGTGACGGCGGCCGCCCCCTTCGTCCTCAGCCAGGTCACCCTCCAGCACGGCGACTACGCCCAGTCGGCCGACCTCTACGGCATCTCCCTGGACTCGACGCGCACGCCGCCCACGTCCATGGAGAAGGACATCCTGTCGGGAAAGCTGGACCTGAGGCCCACCGTCAGCGGGCTGCCCCCCATCCTGCTGGGGAGCGGGCTGGCGGAGCGCATGCAGCTCTTCGAGGGCGACACCCTCTACGTGGCATCCTTCGAGAACCTGCGTCCCGACGTATTCGGCGGGCTGGTGCCCGCCATCCGCATGTTCCAGGTGACCGGGACGTTCACCACGGGGATGTACGACTATGACACCAAGAACGTCTACACCTCCCTGGCCAACGCCCAGGACCTCCTGGGGCTCGACGCCGACGTGGCGTCGGGGATCGGCGCACGCACCGTCGATCCGGACGTGGCCACCGAGGTGGCCGACCGCATCCAGAAGACCCTGGGCTTCCCCTACTACGTGGAGAGCTGGATCACCACCAACAACGCCCTCTTCAGCGCCCTCAAGCTGGAGAAGCTGGCCATGGGGCTCATCCTCTTCCTCATCGTGGTGGTGGCTGCGTTCAACATCGTGAGCACGCTGGTCATGGTCGTGGCCGACCGCACGCGGGAGATCGGCATCCTCAAGGCCATGGGCATGACCCGCCAGGGGATCCTGAGGATCTTCGTCCTGCAGGGCGCCTGGATCGGCGTCATCGGCACGCTGCTGGGGACCGTCTTCGGGCTCGTCGTGTGCTGGGTTCTCCAGAACTACGAGATCATCCAGATCCCGGCGGACGTGTACTTCGTGGACCGCCTCCCCGTGTCGGTGCAGGCCTCCGACGTGCTCCTCATCGTGGGCGGCAGCATCCTGGTGGCCTTCGTGGCCACCATCTACCCGGCGCTCCAGGCCGCCGGCCTGGAGCCGGTGGACGCCATCCGCCATGAGTAGCGAGGGGGAGGGGGCCGGGGTGGTTCCGGCGTTGGAAGCCCGGGACGTGCGCAAGCACTTCGTCAGCGGCGACGGCGGTGAACTCCATGTCCTGCAGGGGGTAGACCTGCGCGTGGGACCGGGAGAGGCGGTGGCGGTCATCGGCGCCAGCGGCGCCGGCAAATCCACCTTCCTCCACCTCCTCGGCGCCCTCGACCGGCCCTCCTCCGGGGAGGTCCTCGTGGGGGGACGGCCCGTCTCGGGGCTCGGAGTGGAAGAGATCGCACGCCTCCGCAACCGCCATATCGGCTTCGTCTTCCAGTTCCACCACCTCCTGCGGGAGTTCACGGCCCTGGAGAACGTCATGATGCCCTGCCTCATCGCCGGCATGGGCAAGGAGGAGGCCGAGGTCCGGGCACGGGACCTCCTGGAGGCGGTGGGGCTGGGTGCGCGGCTGGAGCACAAGCCGCGTCAGCTCTCCGGCGGAGAGCAGCAGCGGGTGGCGGTGGCCCGGGCGCTCGCCAACGAGCCGCTGGTGCTCCTGGCCGACGAGCCCTCCGGCAACCTCGACCACCACACCAGCGAGCGTCTGCACGACCTGCTCTTCAAGGTGCGGGAGGGACGGGAGCTGGCCATGGTGCTCGTGACCCACAATCGAAGGCTCGCGGAGCGGGCCGACCGCGTCCTTCTGCTGGAGGACGGCGTCCTCCAGCCCGCCATCCCGGCGTAGGGGACTTGAACGATGGTTTGTGACAACTGCGGATCCGGCGACGCCGTCATCCACCTGACCCAGATCGTGAACAACGAGATGACCACGTGTCATCTCTGCGAGAAGTGCGCGGCGGCCAAGGGACTGGAGACGACGGAGGCGTCGTCGAACTTTCCCCTCACCGACTTCCTCGCCCAGATGGGGGAGTCGGGCAGCAGCCCCGCGCCGGCCTCGGGGACGGCCTGTAGCTTCTGCGGCCTCACCTTCGCCCAGTTCCGCGAGACGGGGCGCCTGGGGTGCCCCCACTGCTACGCCAGCTTCGAGAGCCACCTCAGGAACCTTCTCCGGCGGATCCACGGTGGCACGCAACACGTGGGCAAGGTGTACCTGCCGCCCGACCCCACGGCCACCGAGCGGGAGAAGCGCCTGGAGGGACTCCGGCGCAGGCTCCAGCGGGCCGTGGACAGCGAAGACTTCGAGCGCGCCGCCGAGCTCCGGGACCAGATCCGGGCCCTGGAGCCCAGCCACGGCTGACGGCGAGAGCGCACGGTGGCGATGGACGACCTGACGACGGTACCCGACCACGGCCTGGGCTGGCTCGACGCCAGCGGCGACCATGCGGACATCGTCCTGTCCACGCGCGTGCGCCTGGCCAGGAACCTCCAGGGCCACGCCTTCGGTCCCCGTGCCCGGGTCAACGACCGGGAGGCGGTCCTGAACCGGGTGGAGGACGCCCGGGGCAAGGTGGACCTCCTGGGCCGCTCCACCCTGGTCCACCTCCCGTCCCTGGAGACCCGGCAGCGCCGGATCCTCCTGGAGCGCCGCCTGGTGTCCCGCGACCTCCTGGGGGAGAACGGCGCCAACCCCGCCCGGGGCACCGCCGTGGTGCTCTCGTCCAAGCGGCCCCTCTCCGTGATGGTGAACGAGGAGGACCACCTCCGCATCCAGACCCTGGTGTCGGGGCTCCGCCTCAAGGAGGCCTGGAGCCTCGTGGACCGTCTGGACGAGGACCTGGGCCAGCAGCTCTCCTACGCCTACCACCACGAGTTCGGCTTCCTGACGAGCTGCCCCACCAACGTGGGGACCGGCCTTCGGGCCAGCGTGCTGGTGCACCTCCCCGCGCTGGTGCTCACCAAGGAGATCGGCCGGGTGCTCCAGGGCCTCACCCAGGTGGGGCTCACCTTCCGGGGGCTGTACGGGGAGGGCTCGGAGGTGGTGGGCAACTTCTTCCAGGTGTCCAACCAGACCACCCTCGGGAAGACCGAAGAGGACCTGGTGGATCACCTCGATCGGATCGTGCGGCAGGTCATCCAGTACGAGACCCAGGCCCGCCAGGTGTTGCTCCGGGACGCCCGGGCGGTGACCGAGGACAAGATCTGGAGAGCCTACGGACTGCTGCGCTACGCCCGCTCCCTCTCCTTCGAGGAGCTCATGAATCTCCTCAGTGGCGTGAGGCTCGGCGCGAGCCTGAAACTACTCCCGGATCTCCGTGTATACACACTCAACAAGCTCATGATTTTCACCCAGCCCGCCCACCTCGAACAGGCGGCGGGTCGAGACCTCCCACCCCAGGAAAGCGACGCGCATCGCGCGACCTACGTGCGACGTGTCCTGGCTACCGAAGGAGACGTTCCCGACGAGCGGTCGGAGGACGACTCCCAGTTCGATCGGTCCGAGTGACCTCCCTCAGCGGGGCCCGTGCGGGGCAAACGGCATGAACTACAATTTCACCGACCGAGTCCGGAAGGTCCTGGCCATGGCCAGGGAAGAGGCGATCCGCCTCCAGCACGACTACGTGGGCACGGAGCACATCCTCCTGGGCTTGATCCGGGAGGGTGAGGGCGTCGCCGCCGCGGTCCTCACCAACCTGAGCGTGGACCTGGACCAGATCCACGAGCGCGTGGAGGAGTCGGTCCGCAAGGGCAAGGCGACCATCGCGCTGGGTGAGCTGCCCTACACGTCCCGCGCGAAGAAGGTGCTGGAGTTCGCCATGGCGGAAGCCCGGGACTTCAACCACTCCTACGTGGGCACGGAGCACCTGCTCCTGGGCCTGCTGCGCGAGGAGAAGGGCATCGCGGCCCAGGTGCTGAACTCCCTGGGCGTGACGCTGGAGGAGGCCCGGGCCGAGACGCTCAAGGTGCTGGGCTCCGACGTGAACCCCTCCGAGCCCGCCGGCATCGGCGGCGGCCAGCCCTCCCCGGGCGGAAAGGGCGAGAAGAAGTCCAAGACCCCGGCCCTGGACCATTTCTGCCGCGACCTCACCGAGCTCGCACGCCAGAACAAGCTCGACCCGACCATCGGCCGCACGGGGGAGATCGAGCGGGTCATCGAGATCCTGTGCCGCCGCAAGAAGAACAACCCGGTGCTCATCGGCGAGCCGGGCGTGGGCAAGACCGCCATCGTGGAAGGTCTGGCCCAGCTCATCGCCCGGGGCGAGGTCACCGAGGCCCTCAAGGACCACCGGGTCCTGGCCCTGGACATGGCCGCCGTCATCGCGGGCACCAAGTACCGCGGCCAGTTCGAGGAGCGCCTCAAGGCCGTGATGAACGAGATCCAGCAGAACCAGAACGTGATCCTGTTCATCGACGAGCTGCACACCCTCGTGGGCGCGGGCGCCGCCGAAGGCGCCATCGACGCGTCCAACATGCTCAAGCCCGCCCTCGCCCGGGGCGAGCTCCAGTGCATCGGCGCCTCCACGCTGAACGAGTACCGGAAGTACATCGAGAAGGACGGCGCCCTGGAGCGCCGCTTCCAGCCCGTCATCGTGGACCCGCCCACACCCGAAGAGACGGTGGAGATCCTCAAGGGCCTCCGCACCCACTACGAGGACCACCACCGGGTCGTCATCCCCGACGAGTCCCTGGAGCAGGCATCCAAGCTGTCGGACCGCTACATCACCGACCGCTTCCTGCCCGACAAGGCCATCGACGTCATCGACGAGGCCGGCGCCCGGGCGAGGATCGCCAGTCAGGTGCCACCGCCGGAGGTGGAGGAGCTCAAGGACGAGCTCGCGGCCGTCAACGAGAAGAAGGAAGACGCCATCCGCGACCAGGACTTCGAGAAGGCGGCGGAGCTGCGGGACGAGGAGCGCGAGATCCTGCAGCGCATCAAGGAGAAGCAGGAGGCCTGGGAGGAGGAGAGGAAGCGCCACCGTCCGGAGATCGGCATCGACGACGTGGCCTTCATCGTGAGCCGGTGGACGGGCATCCCCGTCACCCGCATCCGCCAGGCCGAGACCGAGCGCCTGGTCTCCATGGAGGACGAGCTCCACAAGCGGGTCGTGGGGCAGCACGACGCCATCCAGGCCATCAGCCGGGCCATCCGCCGGAGCAGGGCGGGGCTCAAGGACCCCCACCGGCCCATCGGCTCGTTCATCTTCTCCGGCCCCACGGGCGTCGGTAAGACCGAGCTGGCCCGGGCCCTGGCCGAGTTCCTGTTCGCCGACCGGGAAGCCCTCATCCGGGTGGACATGAGCGAGTACATGGAGAAGTTCTCCGTGTCCCGCCTGATCGGCGCGCCTCCCGGCTACGTAGGCTACGAGGACTCGGGCACGCTGACCAAGCAGGTCCGGCGGCGGCCCTATTCGGTGATCCTGCTGGACGAGATCGAGAAGGCCCATCCCGACGTCTTCAACATCCTGCTCCAGGTGCTGGACGAGGGTCACCTGACCGACAACTACGGGCGGGTCATCGACTTCAAGAACACCGTCCTAATCATGACCTCCAACCTGGGCGCCCGGGACATCTCCAAGGGCGGCGGCCTCGGCTTCCAGCCGTCGGACGCCAAGACCAGCTACGAGGTCATGCAGAGCAAGGTGCGCGAGGAGATCGAGCGGGCCTTCAATCCCGAGTTCCTGAACCGGGTGGACGACATCATCGTCTTCCATCCGCTGTCGAAGGATCAGATCGGCGAGATCGTCCACATCCTGCTCAGGGACGTGCGCGAACGTCTGGCCGAGGAGGGCATGACCCTCAAGCTGACCGATCAGGCCATCGCGTTCCTGGTGGACAAGGGCTACGACGAGAAGTTCGGAGCCCGGCCCCTGAAGCGCGCCATCCAGCGCTACCTGGAGGATCCCCTGTCGGAGAAGATCCTCGTGGCGGAGTTCTCCGCCGGAGACGAGATCGAGGTGGGCGTGGACGACGAGGGCAACGGCCTCAGCCTCCGCGCCGGATCGACGACGAAGACGTGAGCAAAAAGCCCGATCATCGCCGGACGCTCCCGAAGAAGGTCGCCGCTTTGGCGGCGACCTTCTTCTCCGTCCTGACCCTCGCGTCCCTCCCGACGCCCGCGGCGGCCCAGCAGCAGGCGGGCCAACCCGGTCCGGGCCAGGTGCGCGTGGACTCCATCCAGGTCGTGGGCAACTTCCGGGTGACCGCACCGGACATCGAGGGCCAGCTCAACGTCCAGCCCGGCTCCGTGACCACGTTCCGGGACATCCAGAAGGGCGTGAAGACCCTCATGGCCACCGGGCAGTTCTCCGACGTCCGGGTTCACGCCAAGGACCTGCCGTCGTCGGGCGGCGTGCTCCTGGTGGTGGAGGTGGACGAGCGCCCCCTGGTGCGCCGGGTGGAGTTCAACGGGCTCGAGCACGTGAGCGCCAAGAGCGTCCGGGACACCACCGGCCTCAAGGCAGGCGAGCCCTTCTCCCCGGTGGAGATCCAGAAGGCCCGCACCTTCATCCAGGACAAGCTGGCGGAGAAGGGCATTCCCTTCGCCCGCATCCAGCAGCAGGTGACCCCGGTGGAGGGGCTCCAGAACGTGGTGGACCTGACGCTGAACGTGACCGAGGGGAACCGGGTCACGGTCGCCGACGTGGTGGTCCAGGGGAACGACAAGGTGTCCGCCGACGCCATCGTCGGCGCCATGTCGACCCAGCCCGAGGGCTTCCTCTGGTTCAAGCCCGGGGCGTTCGACCGGCAGGCCTACGACGAGGACCTCACCAAGAACATCCCGGCCCTGTACCACTCCCGGGGCTACCTCGACTTCCAGGTGCTGTCGGACACCCTGGTCATCGACCCGGAGACGGGGAAGGCCCGGGTGGAGCTGGACGTGGAGGAGGGGCCCCAGTACCGGGTGGCCGACTTCAGCGTCCAGGGCAACCGGGAGTTCAGCGACACCGTCCTGACCGCCTACTTCCAGCGCCACAGCGGCGGGCTCCTCCAGAGCCTGGGCATCGGCGGTGGCGGCGGCGGCGAGCGGCAGGGGGAGGTCTTCGACGAACCGGCCTTCCAGGCGGCCGCCCAGGAGGTCCAGCAGCTCTACGCCAACAACGGGTACATCTACGCCCAGGTGAATCCGGTGGTGGAGAGGCGGCCGGGCCGCGACGGCGCGCCACCCACGGTGAACCTGCGCTGGGACATCCAGGAGGGGCTGCCGGCCTACATCAACCGGGTGGCGGTCAAGGGCAACGACTACACGTACGACTGGGTGGTCCGGGACCACATCTTCATCCTGCCGGGCGACGTGTACAGCCAGGACCGGGTGATCCAGAGCTACCAGAGCATCGCGTCGCTGGGCTTCTTCGAGACGCCGCTGCCGCCTCCCGACATCCAGCCGGACCCCGAGACGGGGAACGTGGACGTCATCTTCAACGTGAAGGAGAAGCAGACGGGGTCGGTGAACTTCGGAACCTCGGTGGGCGGGGGCGTGGGGCTGTCCGGATTCCTGGGCTACGAGCAGCCCAACCTCTTCGGGCAGGCCAAGTCGGGCTCCCTGCGCTGGGACTTCGGCAGCTACCTGAGCAACTTCGAGCTGTCCTACTCGGATCCGGCCATCAACCGGAGCCGGGTGAGCGGCTCCCTGTCGCTGTTCGACTCCCGCAACCGCTTCTACAGCTTCTCCACCGGCCAGTACAAGCGGCTCGGCGGCCAGGTCCAGTTCGGCTTCCCGATCCCGGGCGCCCTGCGCACGCGCATCACCGCCGGCTACACCATCGCCCGCACGACGTACGACGTGTTCCAGGGCGTGGACGATACGTCGCTCTTCGGCCGCCCCAACGCGACCCAGAGCTCCATCACGCTGGGCATTGCCCGGAACACGCTCAACCACCCCCTCTTCCCGACCCAGGGCTCCCGCCAGAGCTGGAACATCGAGTTCAACGGCGGTCCCCTGGGCGGCGACGGAAACTTCATCAAGCACACGGCGGAGGGCACCTGGTGGGTGCCGGTGGGCCAGTTCGGCGGCAACCAGCCGGGCGGCCATCCGGTCCGCTTCGCCCTGGGGCTGTCGGCCAAGGCCGGCGCCATCTTCGGCAACGCCAGCGCCTTCCCCTTCGACCAATTCTGGATGGGCGGTGTACAGTTCGGTCAGCCGCTGCGGGGCTATGGGGAGACGTCCATCACCCCGTTCGGCTACTTCCCGGAGAACTCCCGCGACATCCGGGACGTGGACCGGCTGGGAGATGCGTACCTCTCCCTCACGGCCGAGTACGCGATGCGGCTGAACGACAACCTCTCGGTCTCGACCTTCTTCGACGCCGGGAACGTCTACGCCACGCCGGCTGAGTTCGACCCGACACGCCTGTTCAGGGGCGCCGGCTTCGGTCTCCAGATCGTGACCCCGTTCGGGCCCATCGGCCTGGACTACGCCTACGGCTTCGACAAGACGAATCCCGGCTGGCAGCTACACTTCCGGATGGGTCCCGGCTTCTGACGGCCGTCGCCCGACCGCTCGCATACCTCAACGTGGCACCATTGGAGCTGAAAACCATGCGTCGATTCATGTTCGCGATGGCTACCCTGGCCGTCCTGGCGCTCCCCGTATCGGTCCGGGCCCAGCAGAGCGGCCTCAAGATCGGCTACATCAACTCCGAGACGATCCTGCAGCAGGCCCCCGGCGTGAAGGAGGCCCAGGCGCAGTTCGACAAGGAGATGAAGACCTACCAGGACGAAGTCCAGAAAATGTCGGACGAGATCCAGCAGATGATCCAGCAGTACGATCAGCAGCAGCTCACGCTCTCGCCCGAGGCCAAGCAGCAGCGGCAGCAGGCCATCCGCCAGAAGCAGCAGGCCTATCAGGACAGGCTCAAGGCCATCGACCAGAAGGCCCAGGACCGACAGCAGGAGCTGGTTCAGCCGGTGATGGACAAGATCAACACCATCATCGAGCAGATCCGGGCGGAGGGGAACTACTCCCTCATCTTCAACACGGCCGCCGGCGCCCTCATCGCCGCCGATCCGAGCCTGGATTTGACCCAGGAGGTCATCAAGCGCCTGAACGCCCCCGGCAAGCCCGCCGGCCCCGGCCACCAGGACTGACGGCGCCCTGCCCGGGATGAGGATCCTGGACGGTCTCGGGGCCCGCCTCCACCGCGGTGGAGGGCGGGCCCTTCGTCCATGGACCCGCCGTCCGGGCGCGCGGGGCTGAAAGGCCCCTTCCACGACGGGAGAGGAGCGCAGCCATGGAAGGGAGCCGTGAGGAGGCCCGACCGGCATCCCGGGGAATTCGCCTGGACGAGGCCGCCGCCCTCACCGGCGCCGACCTCCAGGGACCGGGCGACCTCCGGGTGACGGGGGTCTCGACCCTGGACGACGCGTCGGCAGAGGAGCTCGCCCTCCTCTCCGATCGGCGCTACCTGGAACGGGCCGCCGGCAGCGCGGCGGGAGCCTTCCTTGTGGCCGGGGCCCTGGCCCCCCTCCTCGAGAGCGACCCGCGGCCGCGCCTGGTGTGCGCGGACCCCCACGTGGCCCTCCGGCCGCTCCTGGCGCGGCTCCATCCCGTGGCCCCCTCCAGCCCCGGCGTGCACCCCAGCGCGGTGCTGGGGCGGGGAGTGGTCCTGGGGGAGGCCGTGACCGTGGGGCCGTGGGCGGTCATCGAGGACGACGCCGAGGTGGGGGACCGCACGGTGGTCCACGCCCACGTCGTCGTGGGCACCGGCGTCCGGGTGGGGCCCGACTGCGTCCTCCACCCCCACGTGGCCCTCTACCCGGGCGCCGTCCTGGGCGCGCGGGTGGTCGTCCACGCCGGAGCGGCCGTGGCGTCCGACGGCTTCGGCTACGCCTTCGAGGACGGGGAGCCCCGCAAGGTGCCCCAGGTGGGTCGCTGCGTGGTGGAGGACGACGTGGAGATCGGCGCCAACGCCACCCTGGACCGGGGCTCCATCGGCGACACCGTGGTGGGGAAGGGGACCAAGATCGACAACCTGGTCCACGTGGCCCACAACTGCCGCATCGGCCGGGCCTGCGTCCTCACCGCCCAGGTGGGGTTGGCCGGCTCGACGGTCGTCGGGGACGGCGTGCTGTTCGGCGGGCAGGCGGGCGTGGCCGGCCACCTCACCATCGGCCCGGGCGCCCGCATCGCGGCCCAGGCCGGCATCATCGGCGACATCGCCGCAGGGGCGACGGTGGCCGGCTTCCCGGCGCGGGACCACGGCGCCGTGATGAAGGGGGCCGCGCTCACCCTGCGCCTGCCCGAGCTGGTGCGGCGCGTCCGGGAGCTGGAACGGCGGCTGGACGAGGCCGACGATGGCAAGGATCCCGCGTGAGGACCCGGATTGGGCCCGTCGCGCGTTCCCATTACCTTTCAAGGTCTTGGCATTCTCTGCCCCTCCCGACCACCGCATGACACCACCGAGCCAGAACACCCTCGCCCGCGACGTCACCCTGGAGGGGACCGGCATCCATTCGGGGGCCGCGGCGCGCATCACCTTCCGCCCGGCCGACCCTGGAACCGGCATCCGCTTCCGCCGCGTGGACCTGGACGGCGCTCCCGAGGTGCCGGCCACCCTGGAGCACGTGGTGGGAACGGAGCTCGGCACGAGCCTGGGCGCGGGCGAGGCCAGGGTTCTCACCGTGGAGCACGTCATGGCGGCCCTGGCCGGCCGCGAGGTGGACAACGCCCTGCTCGACCTGGAGGGCCCCGAGCCCCCCATCCGGGACGGGAGCTTCGCCGACTACCTGGACGCCATCGACGAGGCGGGCGTGGTGGAGCAGGACGAGCCCGCCCGGGTGCTCGAGCTCACCCGGCCCGTCTCGGTGGAGATCGGCGGCGGTGCATCCTACGTTGCGGCACCTGCCGGGACGCTCCGCGTGTCGGCCACCATCGACTTCGACCACCCCGCCATCGGCCGGCAGTACGGCTCCTTCTGCCTGGAGGGGAACGCGTTCGCCGACGAGCTGGCCCGGGCCCGCACCTTCGGCTTCCGGGCCGACGCCGAGGCCCTCCGCGCCCGGGGGCTCGCCCAGGGTGCGTCGCTGGACAACACGGTGGTGCTGGACGAGGGCGGGGTCATGAACGACCAGCTCCGCTGGCCCGACGAGTTCCTGCGCCACAAGGTCGGCGACCTGGTGGGCGACCTGTCGCTCCTGAGCTGCCGGGTCCACGCCCACGTGGTGGCAGAGCGCCCCAGCCACAAGGGCAACGTGGAGCTGGCCGGAAAGATCGCCGAGGAGGCCCGCAGGGGCGATGGCAGGCCCATCGTGGACGCGGGCCAGATCATGCAGTACCTCCCGCACCGCTACCCCATGCTCCTGGTGGACCGGGTCGTGGAGTTCGAGCACGGCAAGCGGATCGTCGGGATCAAGAACGTGACGATCAACGAGCCGTTCTTCCAGGGACACTACCCCGGCCACCCGGTCATGCCCGGCGTCCTCATCATCGAGGCCATGGCCCAGGTGGGGGGGCTCCTCCTCATGGACGTGGTGGAGAAGCCCGAGGACTACGTCGTCTACTTCATGTCGCTGGACAACGTGAAGTGGCGCCGGCCGGTGGTCCCGGGAGACCAACTGGTGTTCGAGCTCGAGATGCTCCAGTTCCGACGCCACGTGTGCAAGATGAGGGGCGTCGGACGTGTAGACGGGAAGACCGTGGTCGAAGGAGAGCTCATGGCGCGCATCATGGCCCGAGAGGGGGTGGAGGGATGAGCGATACGACCGTCGGCGCCGAGGAGCGCGCCGAAGCCCGGGTCCACGCCACCGCCATCGTGGACGACGCCGCCGAGCTGGGGCCCGGCGTGGTGGTGGGCCCCTACGCCATCGTGGGGCCCGCCGTGACCGTGGGCGCCGGCACCACCGTCGGCTCCCACGTCCTCATCGAGCGGAACACGGTGGTGGGCGAGGACTGCCGCATCAGCCAGGGCGCCGTCCTGGGCACCGACCCCCAGGACCTCAAGTTCCAGGGGGAGGACACCTGGCTCCACGTGGGCGACCGCACCGTGATCCGAGAGTACGCGACCCTCAACCGGGGCACCTCGGCGTCGGGGCGCACGGTCGTGGGCAGCGACTGCCTCCTCATGGCCTACACCCACGTGGCCCACGACTGCGAGCTGGGCAACCACGTCATCCTGTCCAACGCCGTGAACATGGCGGGCCACGTGGTGATCGAGGACTGGGTCATCGTGGGTGGGATCACCCCCATCCACCAGTTCGTGAAGCTGGGTGCCCACGCCTTCGTGGGCGGCGGCTCGAGGGTGTCGCAGGACGTGCCCCCCTACTGCAGGGCCGCGGGAAGCCCCCCCAAGCTCTACGGCCTCAACAGCGTGGGGCTGGAGCGGCGGGGCTTCTCGGAGGAGACCCGGAAGGCCCTCAAGCACGCCTACCGTCTTCTCTTCCAGAGCGGCCTCAACGTGTCCCAGGGGCTGGCCCGGGCCGAGGAGGAGGTGAACGGCATCCCCGAGGTACGCCACCTCCTCCGCTTCATCCGGGACAGCGGGCGCGGCATCATCGTCGGATGAGCCTCCGCGTCGGCGTGGTGGGGGTGGGAAGCCTCGGCTTCCACCACGCCCGGATCCTCCGGGACGTGGACGGCGTCGAGATGGCGGGCGTCCACGACGCCGACCCCGCCCGGGCCGCCCGGGTGGCCGACGAGCTGGGGGTCGCGGACCGCAAGGGGCTCGGCGCCCTCCTGGACGCCTGCGACGCCGTCGTGGTGGCGGTGCCCACCAGCGACCACGAGGCCGTGGCCGTGGCCGCCCTGGAGCGGGGCGTGAGCGTCCTGGTGGAGAAGCCCATGGCCCCCTCCCTGGAAGCCGCCGACCGCATCCTCGCCGCGGCCGGGACGTCGGGGGCCATGGTCCAGGTGGGGCACGTGGAGCGCTTCAACGCCGCCGTGCTGGCCGCGGAGGGCTACCTCGACCGGCCCCTGTTCGTCGAATCCCACCGCATGGCGCCCTTCACTCCCCGCAGCACCGACGTGGCGGTGGTGCTCGACCTCATGATCCACGACGTGGACCTGGTCCTGAGCCTGGTGGGTACGCCCGTAAAGGAGATCGCGGCGGCCGGCGTGCCCGTGCTCACGCCCAACGTGGACATCGCCAACGCCCGCCTGGCCTTCGAAGGCGGCGCGGTCGCGAACCTCACCGCCAGCCGCGTCTCGGTGGAGCGCATGAGGAAGGTCCGCCTCTTCCAGCCGTCGGGCTACCTGAGCCTCAACCTGGCCGACGGCACCGGCGAGTTCCTCCGCCTCAGGGACGGCGTCCTCCCGGCCCTCGCGGCGGGCTACGATGGAAGCGGCGGGCCGGGGCTCGCCGCCACCGACCTGGCCGCCATCGTGGAGCGCATCCCCCTCCGGGGGGAGCCCGGGGAGCCGCTCCGACGCGAGCTGGAGAGCTTCCGCGACGCGGTGCTGGGCGCCGGCGAGCCGGCGGTGAGCGGCGCGGCCGGCCGGGCCGCCCTGGCCGTCACCCTGTCCATCGAGCAACGGATCCGGACCCATGTCGTTGATACGCGTCCGGCGTGACCGGAAGAAACAGTGGATCGACGTGCGGCGGGGCCTCTCCGTCGCCAAGCTGGTGATCCTCCTGG
Organism: uncultured Gemmatimonadales bacterium; assembly: GCA_963720485.1. Classification (GTDB taxonomy): domain Bacteria; phylum Gemmatimonadota; class Gemmatimonadetes; order Longimicrobiales; family Gaopeijiaceae; genus MFD05684-c1. Next base: position 1,581,109 of record OY970395.1, on the reverse strand, counting down.
TCGTGGTCGTGGGGATCATCTGGTATCTCAGCCGGTTCTGAGCCCCGCTCCGGCGGCCTCGGCGGACCGGCACCTTCCCCTCTCCCGCGCGAACCCTCCCCGTGAGCGCTGAGCCCGGAGTCCTGATCCTGGCCGGAGAGGCGTCCGGCGACCAGCACGCGGCGGAGGTGGCCGCGGCGCTCCGCAGGCGGCGTCCCGGCGTCCGCCTCCTGGGGTTGGGCGGCCCGGCCATGGCGGCCGAAGGGGTCGACCTCCTGGAGGACCTGGACCGCCTGGCGGTCATGGGCTTCGTGGAGGTGCTGGCCCGGCTCCCGTTCTTCTGGCGACTGGAGCGGCGGCTGGAGCGGCTCCTGGATTCCGGCGCGGTCGACCTGGTCCTTCCCGTGGACTACCCTGGCTTCAACCTGCGCATGGCCCGGGCGGCCCGGGAGCGAGGCATCCCGGTGCTCTACTACATCGCCCCCCAGGTGTGGGCGTGGAAGCCGCGCCGCGCCCGACGCCTCGCCCGGGACGCTGACCGGGTCGCCGTCATCCTCCCCTTCGAGGAGGAGGCGCTGGCCGGCGCCGGCGCCGACGCCGTCTTCGTGGGCCATCCCCTGCTGGACGCCGACGCGGAGGGCGATCCGCTCGCGCTCCGCCGGCGGCTGGGGCTGGACCCCGGCCGCCCCCTGCTGGCGCTCTTTCCGGGATCGCGGCGCCAGGAGGTGGCCCGCCACCTGGAGCCGTTCACCCGGGCGGCGCGGCAGGTGGAAGCGGCGGTGCCCGGCCTGCAGGTGGTGCTGGGCCTCGCCGCGTCCCTCCCCGACGACGCCCTGGAGGGCGCCGGATACCCGGCCACCCGGGACACGGCCGCGCTCCTGGCCGCGGCCGACGCGGCGCTGGTCAAGTCGGGGACTACGACCCTCCAGGCGGCCCTGGCGGGGACGCCGTTCGTGGTGGCCTACCGCACCCATCCCGTCACCTTCTGGCTGGCCCGCCGCCTGGTGCGGGTGGATCACGTGGCCCTGGCCAACCTGGTGGCGGGAGAGCGGGTGGTGCCGGAGCTCCTCCAGGACCAGGCCACCCCCGCGGAGCTGGCCCGCCGTCTCCTCCCCCTCCTGGACCCCGACGCGCCCGAGCGCCGCGCCATGCTGGACGGGCTGGCGCGGGTGCGGAGCGCCCTGGGGGAGCCCGGCGCGGCCGAGCGCGTGGCGGCCTTGGCCGTGGAGCTCCTTGAGGGGCGGCCACGGAAGGACGTGGCCGCTCCCGGGGAGACGTCGTGAAGGACGAGCTCCGCTTCCGCGCCGTCGGCCTCCTGGGGCAGGGGCTCATGGGCGGCCTGTTCACCACGGTGCGCTTCGACGTGATCGACGCGGACCACTACCTCCGCTTCCGACGCCAGGGACAGCCCGTGTTGTTCGTCTTCTGGCACGGCTACCTCCTCCCCCTGGCTTGGCTCCACCGGCACCAGGGCATCGTGGTGCTGGTGAGCGAGCACGCCGACGGCGAGTACATCACCCGGGTGCTGGAGCGCCAGGGCTTCGGGACCGCCCGGGGCTCCAGCAGCCGGGGCGGCATCAAGGGCCTCAAGGGCCTCATCCGGGCGGCCCGGGAGGGGCACGACCTCGGCATCAGCCCCGATGGGCCACGGGGGCCGGCCCGGGTCTTCAAGCCGGGGGCGCTCCTGGCGGCCCAGGTGGCAGGGCTGCCCATCATCCCCATCGCGGTGGGGGCCGGCGCCGGCTGGCGCTTCCGGAGCTGGGACCGCTTCCTGGTGCCCCGGCCCTTCTCCACTTTGCGGGTGGCGTATGGGGAACCCGTGCTGATCCCCCGGGACGCCGACCGGGAACAGATCGACGCCACGGCCACCGAACTCGCCGGCGTGCTCGAGGCCCTCACCGCCCGGGCGGAGGGCAGGGGGGGGACCGGCGCCCCCGGGGGCACACCTTGAGGCGGTCCCTGGAGGCGGCCGTCACCGCGGCGTGGGAGGGGAAGGGGGGGGTGGCGGCGAAGGCGCTCAGCGCCGCGGCGCTTCCCCTGGAGGCCCTCTACCGGAGCGCCGTGGCCATGCGGTCGCGGGCGTACGACCGGGGGCTCCTGGAGACCCGGCGGGCGCCGGTGCCCGTGGTGTCGGTGGGGAACCTGGCGGTGGGAGGCACCGGCAAGACGCCCCTGGCCGCGTGGGTGGCGGCCCTCCTGGCCGGGGCCGGCCACCGGCCCGCCCTGGTGGCCCGGGGGTACGGGGAGGACGAGCTCCTCCTCCACCGGCGCTGGAACCCCGACGTTCCCGTCCACGCCGACGCCGACCGGGTGGCGGCGGCCCGGCGCGCCGCAGCGGCGGGCGCCGACTGCGTGGTGCTGGACGACGGCTTCCAGCACCGCCGCCTGGCCCGTGACCTGGACGTGGTGCTCCTGGCGGCGGAGCACCCCTTCCCGGGGCCGCTCCTTCCCCGGGGGCCGTGGCGCGAGCCCCCCGAGGCCCTTCGCCGGGCCGACGTGGCGGTGCTCACCCGCAGGGTGGCGGCCCCGTCCCGGAGCGATGCCCTGGAAGCGGCCGTGGGCCTGGCGGCACCCGGGCTCCCGACGGCGAGGGTGTGGCTCGCACCCGCGGGGTGGCGCGACCTGCAGGGGCGAGAAGCCGCGCCGCCGGAAGGCGAGGTGCTGAGCGTGGCGGGGGTGGCCGGCCCCGAGGCGTTCCGCCGCATGGTGGCGGACGCCACCGGGCGCGCGGTGGAGGGATGGGCGTTCCCGGACCACCACGCCTACGGCCCGGGCGACGTGGACGCCATCCGGAACCGGGCCCAGGGGCGCACGGTCGTGGTGACGGAGAAGGACGCGGTGAAGCTGGCCACCTGGTCCGACGCGCTCCCCGGGGCCAGGGTCCTCACCCTGGCGGCGGTGTTCGAGGCGGGTGAGGCGCGCCTGCGGGAGCTCATCCTGGGAGTCTGCCCATGACGGAGAGGGAAGATCCGGTGGAGATGGAGACGGACGTGCTGGTCATCGGCAGCGGCATCGCCGGGCTCACCTTCGCCCTGAAGATGGCCCGGCACGCCCGGGTGCTCCTGGTGACCAAGAAGGAGCGCGCCGACTCCGCCACCAACTACGCCCGGGGCGGCATCGCGGCCGTGCTGGGAGAGGACGACGACCCCGCCTTCCACGTGCGGGACACGCTGGTGGCTGGCGCCGGGCTGTGCCGCTCGTCCACGGTCGACATCCTGGTGCGGGAGGGTCCCCAGCGGGTGCGGGAGCTCATGGCCTGGGGCACGGCCTTCGAGAGGGAAGACGAGGGCCACCTCTCCCTGGGGCGGGAAGGGGGGCACAGCCGCCGGCGCATCGTCCACGCCGGCGACCGCACCGGGCGGGCCATCGAGACGGCCCTCCTGGACGCGGTGGAGGCCGAGCCCGCCATCACGGTGCTGGAAGACCACCTGGCCGTGGACTTCCTCCTGGCCGACAGCCCCGCCACCGATCAGCCGGTGTGCCGGGGCGTGGTGGTGCTGGACCACCGCAACGGCCGCTTGGTGCGGGTGCTGGCCCGGGCCACCATGCTGGCGGCGGGCGGGGCGGGCCAGGTGTACCGCCACACCACCAACCCCGGCATCGCCACCGGCGACGGCATCGCCATGGCCCACCGGGCGGGGGCCCGGGTGGCGAACATGGAGTTCATCCAGTTCCACCCCACCGCCCTCTACCCCACCGAAGACCCGGCCTTCCTCATCTCGGAGGCGCTGCGGGGGGAGGGGGCGGTGCTCCGCCGGCTGGACGGCACCGCCTTCATGGAGCGCTACCACCCCCTGGGCTCCCTGGCGCCCCGGGACGTGGTGGCCCGGGCCGTGGACCGGGAGATGAAGGAGCACGGCGAGGACCACGTGGTCCTGGACGCGGCGGCCATCGACCGGGCCACCATGGAGCGCCACTTCCCGGGAGCGCTGGAGGGGTGCCGCGCCCGGGGCATCGACCCGTGGCGGGACGGTATCCCGGTCGTGCCCGCGGCACACTACATGTGCGGAGGGGTTCTCACCGACGCCGCCGGCGCCACCTCGCTCCCCGGCCTGTACGCGGCGGGCGAGGTGTCGTGCACCGGGGTGCACGGGGCCAACCGTCTCGCATCCAACTCCCTGCTGGAGGCCGTCGTGTTCAGCCACCGGGCCGCCCGGGCCCTGAGCCGCAGCCTCGTCCGCACGCCGCTCCCGGTGGGTGCTCCCTGGGTGGTGGGCGCCGGTGCCAACGGCTCCGCCACGGAGGGGCGCGACGCCCCCGACCCGGAGCAGGTGTCCCGGGACCGGCGCCGCACCCGGGACATCATGTGGGAGCAGGTGGGCATCGTGCGCACCGACCGCCAGCTCGAGGAGGCCGACGAGACGCTGGCCGACCTGCGCACCGTCCACGAGGACCGCTGGCGCCGCTGCCGCTGGACGGCCGAGTCGGCCGAGCTGAGGAACCTCCTGGAGACCGCCACCCTCATCGTGCGCTGCGCCCGCCTGCGCAGGGAGAGCCGGGGCCTCCACTACAACCTCGACCACCCGTGGCGCGACAACGAGCGCATGCTCCGGGACACGGTCGTGCGCCGATGAAGGTCACCGTGGTGGTGGTGGGCCGGGTCCGGGGGCCCCTGGCGGAGGCCGTGGCCGAGTACGAGGAGCGCGCCGCCCGCTACTGGAAGCTCGAGGTGGTGGAGGTGGACGCCGGCGCCGGCGGTCGGGAGGACGTGGGGGCGGTGCGGGAGGCCGAGGCCGAGCGCATCCTGGCTCGGCTTCCGGAGGGTCCGGAGGTGGTAGCCCTCACCCGCGAAGGCGGACCCATGGGATCCCGGGCGCTGGCATTTTGGTTGGGGGAGCGGGCGCTGCACGGCTCGCCGGGCGTGACCTTCGTCATCGGAGGAGCCCACGGGCTGGGGAAGGCCGTGCTGGAGCGCTCGCGCCACGTGTCGCTGTCGGCCATGACGCTCCCCCACGAGATGGCCCGGCTGGTCCTGGCGGAGCAGCTCTACCGGGCGGGGACGATCCTGCGCGGCGAACCGTACCACAAAGGCCCTTGAGGCCATGACAGGGGGACGCTGGGTGAACGCGGAGGGGTGGGAAGGGTGAGCCTGGAGCTCAGGTCGGCCTGGCCGGCGAGCGGTCTCGCGGGCGCGTATGCCGGCGGTGACGAGGCGGCGGCGCGCCTGTTCGCCGGCCCGTGGCGGGACGGGAGCGCGGTGCGGGCCCGGGCCGCGGCCGTCCGGGAGGCGTTCGACGGCCCCGCCCGGGAGCGGGCGCGGGCGGCCCTCCAGCCGGCGGGTCCCGAGGCCGAGGCGCGCCTCGTCCGGGCCCTCGACCACGGGTTCCTGGTGACCACGGGCCAACAGCCGGGGCTGTTCACCGGCCCCCTCTACACCGTCTACAAGGCGCTCCAGGCGGCCATGTTGGCCGACGCGCTGGAGAAGCTCCTCGACGCCCCCGTGGCCCCCGTCTTCTGGGTGGCCTCGGAGGACCACGACTGGGCCGAGGTCGACCACGCCCACCTCATCGGCGTGGACAACGAGCTCCACCGCATCCAGCTCCCGCCCCAGGAGGGCTCCGAAAGCCTTCCCCTCCACCGCCTCCCCCTGGGGAAGGGCGTAGCGGAGGCGGTCGCCCGGGCCCGGGAGCTCCTCCCCGAAACCGACTTCTCCGGGGCGTACGACGCCCTCCTCGAGGAGGCATGGCGCCCCGGCGTGACGCTCCCCGACGGGGTGCGGGCCACCCTGGCCGCCCTGCTGGATCCGTTCGGGGTGTCGTTCGTGGACGCCGCCGACCCGGCGCTCAAGGCCGCGTCGCTCCCGGTGCTGCGCCGGGAGGTCCAGGCCGCCGCCCAGCACGAGGCCGCCCTGGCGGCCCGGGCCGACGCCCTCCGGGAAGCGGGGTGGGACGTCCAGGTGCCCATCCTGGACGGAGGGGTGAACCTGTTCGTGGAGGGACCGGCCGGCCGGGAGCGCCTCTACCGCCAGGACGGCGCGTTCCGGCTGCGCCACTCGGGCGAGGTCCTCACGGAGGACGACGTGCTCCGGCGCCTGGACGAAGCCCCGGACACGGTGAGCCCCAACGTGTTGCTCCGCCCCGTGGTGGAGGCGGCGGCGCTCCCCACCGTGGCGTACGTGGCCGGCCCGGGCGAGACGGCCTACTGGGCCCAGCTCGCCCCCCTGTTCGCCGGCCATGGGGTGGCCATGCCCGCGGTGGTGCCTCGCATCTCGGTCACCGTCGTGGAATCCAAGGTGGGGAAGGTCCTGGAGAAGTTCTCCCTCTCCATGGAGACCCTCCAGCGGCCCTTCCACGAGGTGGCGGGCGACCTGGCCCGGGACGAGGTGCCCGAGGCCGTGCAGAAGGCCCTCGGCCAGCTCCGGGGGGCCATCGGCCAGGGCACCGCGGCGCTGGAGAAGGAGGTGAAGGCGGTGGATCCCACCCTCAAGGGGCCCGTCCAGCACGTGCGGGGCTCGGCCTTCGAGGCGCTGGCCGAGGCGGAGAGGAAGATCGTTCAGGCGGTGAAGCGGGAGAACGAGATCGCGCTGCAGCAGATCGAGAAGGCGCGGCTCCACCTCTTCCCCGACGGCGCACCCCAGGAGAGGGTCCTGAACCCCTTCTATTATCTCACCCGCTACGGCCCCGCCTTCCTGGAGGACGTGGCCCGCCTCCTGCATGCGAACCTCGTTGCGGCCCTCGGCGTCGAAGGAGAGGGGGCCGAGCCGGCCCCGGCCCCACCCGTCGCGGAGCCGGAGGGCGCCGATTGAGCACCGTCCGGTCCCGGACGGCGCCGTTGCCGCCCGCCGAAGCCCGCGCCTACCTTCGAGACCATGTTCTGGCAGCTCATCTTCGTCCTGATCCTCCTCATCCCGCTGCTGTCCATCGTCCTGGACTCCCATCTGGGACGGGCGCTGGCGCAGCGGGTGGAGCGGCGGGGTCTCCCGGGTTCCTCCGAGGACCTGGTGGCCGACCGCATCGCCTTCCTGGAGGGCGAGGTGGAGCGCCTGAGCGGCGACGTCCGGCGCCTCGAGGAGGAGAGCCGTTTCCTCCAGAACCTCCTCGCAGAGCGGCCGCCCCAGGGCGCCCTACCCGAGGGTGAGCGAGGCGACTGAGGCGGCTTCCCCGACCGGGGCCAGCGCCCGCCCGGCCCTCCTGGTCGGGGCGGGCATTTTTCTGAGCCGGGTCGCGGGCTTCGTCCGCGAGGCGGTGTTCGCGTACTACTTCGGCACCTCCGCGGTGGGCGACGTGTGGCGGGCGGCCCTGCGCACCCCAAACGTCATCCAGAACCTCCTGGGCGAGGGCACCCTCAGCGCCTCGTTCATCCCCGTCTATGCCGCCTTCCTGGAGGAGGGGAGGGAGGAGGAGGCCGGCCGCTTCGCCGGCGCGGCGCTGGGGATCCTGGCCACCGTCTCCTTCGGGCTCGCCGTGGTGGGCATCCTCGTCGCGCCTCCCCTGATCCGCACGCTCTTTCCCAGGTGGGAGCCGTGGATGCAGGACCTGGGGATCCAACTGGTGCGGATCCTCTTCCCCATGACGGCGGTGCTCGCCGTCACGGCGTGGGCGCTGGGCGTCCTCAACAGCCACCGCCGGTTCTTCCTCTCCTACGTGGCGCCCGTGGCGTGGAACCTGGCCCTCATCACCACGATGCTGGTGTTCGGCACCGTCCTGGGATGGAACGCCCAAGGGCGCGACACCGACCTGGTGGTGGCGCTGGCATGGGGAGGGCTCGCTGGCGCCGTCCTCCAGCTCCTCGTCCAGCTTCCCGGCGTGATCGGGGTGCTGCACCACTTCCGCCTCTCCGTGAGCCGGCGTGTGGCGGGCGTCCAGGAAGCCATCCGCAACTTCGTCCCGGTGGTGACGGCCCGTGGCGTGGTCAACCTGAGCGGCTGGGTGGATACCATCCTGGCCGGGCTGCTGGCGGTGGGCGCCATCAACGTCTTCGGGTACGCCACCACGCTCTACGTGCTGCCCATCTCGCTGTTCGGGATGTCGCTGGCCGCCTCCGAGCTCCCCGAGCTCTCCCGTCGCCGGGACCACCCGGAGGAGGTGCTGGTGCCCCGGGTGCGGGCGGCGCTGGAGCGCACGGCCTTCCTCCTCATCCCCTCGACGCTGGCCTATCTGGTCCTGGGGGACGTGTTCGTGGCGGCCCTCTTCCAGCGGGGCGCCTTCTCCCTGGAGGATACGGCCGTCGTGTACGTGGTGCTGGCGTGCTTCAGCCTGGGGCTCCAGGCGTCGGCCAGCTCCCGGGTGCTGTCCTCCGCCTTCTACGCCCTGCGGGACACGAAGACCCCGGCCCGGGCCGCGTACGTACGGGTGGGGGTCTCGGTGGGGTTGGGCGCGGCCCTCATGTTCCCGCTGGACCGGTTCGCAGTGGGCACCCAGCACCTGGGCGCCGCCGGGCTCGCCCTGGCCACGGCGGTGGCGGCGTGGATCGAGAACATCCTCCTGCGCCGGAGCCTGCGCGGGTCCCTGGGTTCGTTCACGCCCCTGAAGAAACGGCTCTTCAAGATGGTGGCGGCGGGCGTCGTCGCCGCCGGCGCGGCGGTGGGCGCCAAGCTCCTCCTGGGCTCCGCGGCGCCGTACCACGCGGGCCTCCTCGTCGCCGTGCTGGGGCCCGGGTCGTGGCTCGTATGGCCGGCCGTGGCGGCGGGAACGGCCGTGGTGTTCGGGGTATCATACCTCGGCGTGGCGTCGGCGCTGGGGATCGGCGCCACCACGATCCGCTCGCTCCTCCGGCGCCGGGGATGACCCCGGCCGGGCCCCTCCGGTCCGGCGCGCCGTCCGTACCAGGTCCATGTCCGACACCCTCCAGGATCAGCTCGACGCCCTCTCCACGCGTCCCGGGGTCTACCTCTTCCGGGACGTGGACGGCCGCATCCTCTATGTGGGGAAGGCCAAGTCCCTCAGGAGCCGGGTGCGGAGCTATTTCCGCGCCGACGCCCAGCAGGGAGTGAAGACGGCCGAGCTGGTGCGGCGCATCGCCTCGGTGGAGACGATCGTCGTGGGCTCGGAGGCCGAGGCCCTCATCCTCGAAGCCAACCTCATCAAGGAGCACCGGCCCCGCTTCAACGTCCAGCTCCGGGACGACAAGCGCTATCCCTACATCAAGGTCACCCTCCAGGAGCCCTTCCCCCGGGTGTACGTCACCCGGCGGGTGGTGAACGACGGCGCCCGCTACTTCGGGCCCTACACGTCCGTGGGACCCATGCGGCAGGCGCTGGAGGTGGTGAAGCGGCTCTACACGGTGCGCTCGTGCCGCTACGACCTGCCGAAGGAGGCCCCGAACCGCCCCTGCCTGGACTACCACATCGGGCGCTGCAAGGCGCCCTGCGTAGGGCTGCAGAGCCAGGAGGACTACCGGGGCATAATCGACGAGATCCTGGGCGTCCTGGGAGGCGACACCGAGGCGGTGCGGGCGGGCGTGGAGGCCGGCATGCGCCGGGCGTCGGAGAGCCTGGACTTCGAGCGGGCCGCCCGGCTCCGGGACGTGCTCCAGGGGCTGGACGGGCTCGCACGGGACCAGCGGGTGCAGAAGGTGGGCGGCGGTGACCACGACGTGGTGGGCCTCGCCCGGGACGGCGCCCTGGCCACCGCCGTGGCCCTCAAGGTGCGGAAGGGACGCCTCCTGGGCCGGGACACCGTCCGCTTCGCCGACATCCAGGAGGAGAGCGACGAGGCGCTGCTGGACGCCTTCGCGTCGCGCTACTACCTGGGGCGGGGAAAGCAGGGGGTGAAGGAGCTCCCCCGGGAGATCCTCTTTCCCGACGACTTCGACGACCGGGAGCTCCTGGGGGAAGTGCTCTCCGAGGCGGCGGCGCGGCGGGTCACCACCCATGTGCCTCAGCGGGGGGAGAAGCGCCGCCTGGTGGAGCTGGCCAACCAGAACGCCCGCCACGCCCTGGAAGACCGGGTGGCCGTGCTGGACGCCGCCAGCGACCGGGCCGACGAGACCCTCTACGACCTGCAGGAGCGCCTGGACCTCAAGGTGGTGCCCCGCCTCATGGTGTGCTTCGACATCTCCCACACCCAGGGCAGCGAGACGGTGGCCAGCGCCGTGGTGTTCGAGAACGGTGAGCCCAGGAAGGGCGAGTACCGCCACATGCGCATCCGGGGCGACTGGGGCAACGACGACTACCGGAGCATGGACGAGGCCGTGACCCGCTACTTCCGCCGCAGGGTGGAGGAGGAGAAGCCCTTGCCCGACCTGGCCCTCATCGACGGCGGCAAGGGACAGCTCGGCGCCGCGGCCGCGGCGCTGGAGGCGCTGGGGGTGAGCGACGTGGCCCTGGCCGCCCTGGCGAAGAGGGAAGAGGAGGTGTTCCTCCCCGGACGGCGCGACCCGGTGGTGCTGGATCGCCGGGACCGGGCCCTGCACGTGCTCCAGCGCATCCGCAACGAGGCCCACCGCTTCGCCGTGGGCTACAACCGCAAGCTCCGTCGAAAGCGCACCATCCGGAGCGACCTGTCCGAGATCCCCGGCATCGGCCAGGGGCGCATGAAAGCCCTCCTCACCCGCTTCGGGTCGGTGAAGGGGGTCAAGGAGGCTACGGCCGACGAGATCGCCCGGGTGCCGGGCTTCAGCGACGTGCTGGCGAGCCGCGTCCTCACCTGGCTGGGCCGGTGAGCGCCCTCCCGGTGCGCACCCGCTTCGCCCCCAGCCCCACGGGGAGCCTCCACCTGGGCAACGTGCGCATCGCCGCGTTCAACTGGCTCTTCGCCCGGCGCCACGGTGGCCGCTTCGTGCTGCGCATCGAAGACACCGACGTGGCCAGGAACGTCGCCGGCGCCGAGGCCGGGATCCTGGCCGACCTGCGCTGGCTGGGGCTGGAATGGGACGAAGGCCCCGACGTGGGCGGCCCCTACGCCCCCTACCGCCAGAGTGAGCGGAGCGGGCTGTACCGGGACGCCGCCGAGCGGCTCGTGGCCCAGGGCAAGGCCTACCGCTGCTGGTGCGGCGAGGCCGATCTGGCAGAGGGGCGGGAGCGGGTGGGAGAGGGGAGGGAGGTGCACCGCTACGCCGGCCGCTGCCGCCGCCTCTCCGACGCGGAGCGTCGGGAGCGGGAGGCTTCGGGGGCGCCCCACGTCATCCGCTTCGCCGTGCCCGAGGGGCTCGAGACCATCCATGTGGTGGACGAGGTGCGGGGGCCCATCTCGTTTCCCGCCAGCGACTTCGACGACTTCGTCATCCGCCGGGCCGACGGCCGGGTCACCTACAATTTCGCCGTGGTGGTGGACGACGTGGCCATGGAGATCAGCCACGTCATCCGGGGCGCCGGTCACCTCTCCAACACGCCCAAGCAGGCCCTCCTCTTCGATGCCCTGGGGCACGGCCGCCCGGTGTTCGCCCACCTGCCCACCGTGCTGGGTCCGGAGGGGGGAAGCTCTCCAAGCGGCGGGGTGCCGGGGACGCCCACGCGGTGACGGTGGATCAACTGCGCCGGGCGGGGTATAACCCTACAGGTGTAGTCAATTACCTCTCCCTGCTGGGATGGTCGTCCCCCGACGGGCGTGAGCTGCTGGGCGTGGACGAGCTCGTGGAGCGGGTCTCCCTCGAGCGGGTGGGCGCCAGCGACACCACCCTGGACCCTGAGAAGCTCCTGTGGGCCAGCGCGCAGCACATCCAGCGCATGCCTCTGGATGCCCTCGTGACGGCGGTGGCGCCCTACGTTGACCGGGAGCGCTTTCCGCTGGACGGCGACGCCCTCACGGCCGCGGTGGCGGCCCTCAGGAGCCGACTGTCCACCTACGGGGAGATCAACGACCACCTGGACCACGTGCTGCCCCGGCCCGGCGAGGCGCTGGAGCAGGCACGGCACGAGGTGCGCGGGAACCCGGCGGCGCGGGGGGTCCTGGAAGCGTTGCGCCACGCCTTCGAAGGGCTGCCGCAGTGGGAGCCCGGAGCGCTGGGCAGGACGATCCGCGCCACCGGCAAGGATGTGGGCGCCCGGGGGCCGGCGCTCTTCCACCCCCTCCGCAAAGCGGTGACGGGACGGGAGAGCGGTCCGGACCTGGGCGCGCTCCTCGCCGCCGTCGGGCGGGAGGAAACGCTGCGCCGGATCGACCGCACCCTGAATGGGTAAGGTGTTTGACGACCGTGCGGGGGGCGCCGTAGGTTAGGCGACTGTTCCGCAACCACGTCCGCCCTCCGGGGCGGCCGAGGCGGCCCGGGCCGGCCAGGCCGCGGACCCGTCGGAAGAGTCCGAGGGGTCCGAGAATACATGAAGCGACAAGGAGGATGCCGGATGGACGTCCGCAAGGGACTTATGCTGACCCTCACCCTGGCTCTCACGGCTGCCGGAGGCGCGTGCGCCTCCGCCGGCGGCGGAGCCGCCGGGACCGGGGGCGGGGCCGGACTCGTGCTGCCAGGCGGTCAATCGCTGGCGCAGGGCGTCTCGCCCAAGAAGAACGAATTCACCGACAAGGCCGAGGACGAGCTCGACCAGGCCCAGAAGGCCGAGACGCCGGACGCGGCCGAGCCCCACTACGAGGCGGCGCTGGCGGCGGCCAAGCAGGCGATCGCCGCCGACAGCACCAACCCCCTGGGGCATCTGCTGGCGGCCCGGGCGGCGCTGGGTGCCGAGGACTACATGACCGCCGGTCACGAGTTCGACCGGGCGGAGGAGCTCCGCCCCATCTACCAGCTCCAGACCGAGGGCATGCGGGAGCAGGCGTGGATCGCCCTCTACAGGAAGGCCGCGCCGCTGGTGAACTCGGGTGACTACGAGGGCGCCGCCAAGATCTTCGAGCAGGCCAACGCCATCTACCAGCAGCGCCCCGAGGTGATGATCACCCTCGGGCAGATCTACGCCTCCCTCGGCGAAGCCGACAAGGCGGTGGAGAACCTGAACCGGGCCGACTCGCTCATCAACTCGGACAAGCTGGCGCAGATGGACTCCGCCACGGCCGCCGACTGGCAGAAGCAGGACGAGCAGATCCCCCAGATCATCACCCAGGCGCTCCTCCAGGCCCAGAAGTACGACCAGGCCGAGGAGCACCTGCGGAAGCTGCTCGCCAAGGACCCGACCAACCTGGAGTACCTGCAGCTCCTGGGGAACGTGTACGCCACCAACAACGAGGCCGACTCGGCCAAGGCGACGTACCACAAGGTGCTGGCCCACGGCGACCTCACGCCCCAGCAGTACTACCAGATCGGGGTGGGCTTCTACCAGCTCGACGACTGGACGGACGCCTCGGGCGCGTTCCAGAAGGCGGCGGACATGTCGCCCAAGGACCGGGACGCCATCGAGATGTGGGCGCGCTCGCTGCAGCTCGCCAACGAGGACGCCGACAGCACCCAGGCGGCGCCCGTGCCGCTGGACCAGATCCTCTCGGCCACCCAGCGCTGGGCCGCCCTCGACCCCTACAGCCGCAACGCGCTGCTCATCGAGGCCCAGACGGCCAACAAGATGAAGAACAGCGACCTGGCCAATCAGCTCGTGGACAAGATCCAGTCGCTGCCCATCTCGGTGCAGGATCTTGCCCTGCGCCGCCGCCCGGACGGGGGGGCCACGCTGAACGGCTCCGTGATGAACGTGTCGTCCGACGCCGGCAAGACCGTGACCCTGAACGTCACGTTCTACGACAACAGCGGGCAGGCGCTGGGCACCAAGTCGGTCCAGGTGTCCCTTCCCGCGAAGGACGCCCGGGAGGACTTCAACGTGGACTTCGACTCGGACCAGACCGTGGGCGGCTACGACTACACGGTGACGATGTAGCCACCACCCCGAGGCACGCGCACGGGGGGGCGGCCCGACGGGCCGTCCCCCCGTGTCGTTCGGGGGCCCGGGGCGGGGGAGGGCCGCTTGATCTCACCCCCACCCGCGGTAGATTGAGTGCCACGCGGGCGTAGCTCAGTTGGTAGAGCATCAGCTTCCCAAGCTGAGGGTCGCCGGTTCGAGCCCGGTCGCCCGCTCTGGTGCAGGACGAAGCGCCGCAGGGTCTTACGGCCCTGCGGCGCTTCTCGTTGTCCGTCGGCCCCGGGCTCGCGCGCCCCACCCCTCGACATCTCAGGGGACAACCCCTACCCTCCCATCGACGTCTTAGGGGAGAAGCGCGCCGCTGAAGCGCCCCCCGACGCCACTCCTCCGTGGGAGCTCCTCCTGTGACCCGTCTCGACATCCTCCAGGGCACCCTCGACGTGCTGGTTCTGCGCACACTGGCCGGCGAGGCCATGCACGGCTACCAGATCGCCCGGGCCATCAAGACCCTGTCCAGCGAGGTGCTGCAGGTAGAGGAGGGGGCGCTGTACCCGGCCCTCCACCGGCTGGAGGACCGGGGGTGGGTCGCGTCGCGCTGGGGGCGCTCGGAGAACCGGCGGCGGGCCAAGTTCTACACCCTCACCCCGGAAGGGCGGGACGCACTGGCCCGGGAGGCCCGCAGCTGGGACCGCTACGCGGCGGCGGTGGAGCGGGTGCTGGACGGCGCCCCCCGGGAGGAGACGCCGTGAGGCCGGGGCTGCGGGCGAGCCTCCGGGACCTCCTGGGGCGGCGGTCGGTGGAGCGCGACGTGGCGGAGGAGTTCGAGGCCCACCTGGCCCACCGGGTGGACGACCTGGTGGCGGACGGGCTCGACCCGGAAGCCGCCCGTGCCCGGGCAGAGGCCGAGTTCGGTGACGTGGAGGCCCTCGCCCGGGCCTGCCTGGAGGGCCGGCGGCGGCGGACCCAGCGGCAACGGCGCGCCGGCGTGCTCGACGCCTTCCGCCGGGACGCGGCGCTGGCCCTGCGCCAGCTCCGCCGGAGCCCGGGCTTCGCCGCCGTGGTAATCCTCACCCTGGCCCTGGGCATCGGCGCGACGGCCACGATCGCGAGCGTGGTCGAGGCCGTCGTCCTGGAGCCCCTCCCGTTCCGGGCTCCGGACCGGCTCGTGGAGGTGGAAGAGACGACGCCGGCGGGGGACGCGTTCTCCGTGTCCCAGGCCAGCTTCATGGCGTGGCGGGCCCAGGCGCCCGAGTTCGCCTCCGTGGGAGCCTTCCTGTCCGCGGGGTTCACCCTCCGGGGGAGGGGCGAGCCCCGGGAGGCGGCGGCGTGGGTCGCCAGCGCATCCCTTCTCCCCACCCTCGGGGTCCAGCCCGCCCTGGGGCGGGGCTTCACGGTAGAGGAGGACCGGTCCGGCGACCCGGCGGCGGTGGCGATGCTGGGCCACGCCTTCTGGCAGGAGGCCTTCGGAGGCGATCCGGAGGTGCTGGGTGCCGACGTGACCCTCAACGACCGGGATTACCGGATCGTAGGCGTCCTGCCGCCGACCGTGACCCTCCTGGGGGACGCGGACATCGTCATTCCGCTCGGGGCCAGCCCGGAATGGCGTCCGGGCCTGAACCGGGACCTGACCGTGGTGGCCCGCCTGGCGCCCGCCACGTCGGTCGTGGCCGCCGGGCGGGCCGTTTCGGCCCTCGCCACCCGCCTGGGCCGCGCCCACGCGGAGGAAGCCGGGTGGGGAGGGCGGGTGACCCCACTCCGGGACGTGCTCCTGGGGGAGGCCGTGACGCGGTCGGGATGGGTCCTCATGGCCGCGGCCGCGCTCCTTCTCCTCATCGCGTGCGTGAACGTGTCCAACGTGCTCCTGGCCCGGGCCACCACGCGCCGGGCCGAGATGGACGTGCGCATGGCCCTGGGCGCGGGGCGCGGGCGGGTGATGCGCCAGCTCCTCACGGAGAGCCTGGTGCTGGCCGCCCTCGGGGGCGCGGCCGGGGCTGCGGCGGCGGCCCTGGCCCTCCCCGCAGTGAGAGCCCTGGGCGCCGGACAGGTGCCCCGACTGGACGCCGCGGCCCTGAGCCCCGGGGTGCTGGGCGTGTGTCTGGCCACCGTGCTGCTGGCCGCGGCGGTGTCCGGCCTGGCGCCCGCCCTGGAGCTCCGGCAACGGACCATGGCCCGGGGCGCCCGGGGCGTGACCACGGAGGGTGGGCGGCTCCGCGCCGGGCTGGTAGCGGCCCAGGTGGCCCTCTCCCTGGCGCTGGTGCTGGGGACCGGGCTCCTGGTGCGCTCCTTCGGGCGACTCCGGGCCGTGGACCCGGGCTTCGTCGCCCAGGGACGGCTCGCCGCCAAGGTGACGTTCGCGGGCCTCTCCCTGACGCCCGACGAACGGCGCGCGGCGATGGA
Source organism: uncultured Gemmatimonadales bacterium (assembly GCA_963720485.1). GTDB lineage: Bacteria > Gemmatimonadota > Gemmatimonadetes > Longimicrobiales > Gaopeijiaceae > MFD05684-c1. The sequence continues at coordinate 1,565,058 of OY970395.1, read as the reverse complement.
TGCGATCCTGGACGCCGTGGAGGCGGTGCCCGGCGTGGAGCAAGCGGGCGCCACCGCGGTGGCGCCCTTCAGCGGCGTGAACCTGGCGAACTTCGTGGCTCGGGAGGACCGCATGCCCGCCGACGCCCGGGACTTCCTCCCGATGGCCTGGCGGGTCGTCACCCCGAAGCTCGTCGAGGCCCTGGGCACCCGCGTGCTGGAGGGACGGACCTTCCGCCGGAACGGGGGGCCCGGGGCGGCCGACGAGGTCCTGGTCAGCCGGACCCTGGCTCGCGCCCTGTGGCCCGAGGGGGGCGCGGTGGGGAGCACGGTGGTGTGGGGCGATCCCGAGGGCTCTCGGCTCCGGGTCGTGGGCGTCGTCGCGGACCTCCAGGACGTGCGCCTGGAGGACGCGCCGCAGGCCATGGTCTTCCGGCCATACGACGACATCCCCCTCTCCACCATGACGGTGGTGGCCCACGCACGGGGACGGACGTCCCTGGTGGCACCCAGGGTCCGGGCGGCCATCCGGCAGGCCGTGCCCGAGGTGGCGGTGTCGGCACCCGAGGCCCTGTCGTCCGGGCTGAGCCGGGCGGTGGCCGGGCCTCGCTTCGACACCGTGCTCCTGGCCACCTTCGCCAGCACGGGGCTGCTTCTGGCCCTGGTGGGGGTCTACGGCGTCACGGCGTTCGGCGTGAGCCGCCGGCGCCGCGAGATCGGGATCCGCCTTGCCCTGGGCGGCGACCCCCGCACCATCCGGCGCAGGATCCTCGCCCGGGGCCTGGCCATGGGGGCCTCGGGCGTCGCCGCGGGGATCGTCCTGGCCGTGGGCGTGGCACGGGGCCTTTCGGGGCTCCTCTTCCGGACCGGCGCCGGAGATCCCCTGACGTGGACCCTCGCTCCGGCGCTCCTGCTCCTCACGACCGCGGCCGCCGCGTGGCTGCCGGCGCGGCAGGCCACCCGGGTGGAGCTGCGCGGAATCCTGGACGAGAGCTGAGCCGGCCGCACCCCCCTACCGGCACGTCGGGTACAGCGGGTCCGCCCCCGAGATGGCCGGCCGGTCCGGCCGCTCCGCGATGGCCATCATGACGTCGTGGATGAAGCCGCCGATGACCGCCATGTGGTCGTAATCCGCGTACTGGGGCTCGTCCGTCGGCTGGTGGTAGTCGTAGGCGTAGCCGGTGGAGAAGTAGGCCACGGGCACGTCGTGGTGCACGTAGTTCACCTGGTCGCTGCGGCAGAAGCGGTTCATGGGGTTGGCGGGCACGTCCCAGGTGTGGTCGATGGCCATCACCCGGGGGCGCACGGCGTTCACCGAGTCGATGATGTCGCCGAACTCCTGCGAGAGCCTGCGCGAGCCCAGGATCTGGATGGAGGTGGGGCCGCCGAACTTCACCTGGTCGACCCGGCCCTTCGCCTCCATGTCCATGTTGTGGGCGGCCACGATGGAGTCCAGGGGGACGGTGGGGTGGTCGGTGAACCAGCGAGAGCCCAGGAGCCCGGCCTCCTCCCCCTCGTGGGAGACGAAGAGGATGGAGCGGGCGGGGCGCTCGCTGGCGAACTTCTCCGCAATCTCCAGCAGGATGACGGTGCCCGAGCCGTCGTCGTCGGCACCGTTCATGATCGAGTCGCGCCGGGGCGGGCGGATGCTGCGGGCGTGGGCGATCATGGAATCGATGCGGGCCTGCTGGGCGGGCGTGGGGGTGCACACCGGGTCGTTGGCCCCCTGGCGCCGGGTGACCATGTTCACCGCCCGGAGGGAGTCGTGGTCCACCGCCTGGTCGTTCACCCCCACGTGGTCATTGTGGGCGCTCACCATCACGTACTCGCCGGCCCGGGCGGGGTCCGAGCCGGGGAGCACGGCGATGACGTTGCGCCCGGGCCAACGGGACATGTGCCAGTCGTAGCTCCAGCGGCCCGACACGGGGTGGCCCGGCGCGCCCACCTGGAGCTCCTCGAGCGGTCGGTCGAACAGCCGGGCCGCCGCCGCCCGCGAGATCGCCGCCCCGCCGGGCGGCTCCTGGCCCGACGGCTCCGGCCGCATGCTCCCCCGGGGTGCGAACGCGGACGTCCGGGCCGCCGCCGGCAGGTCGTCCAGGTCGACGAACAGCACCGCCACCGCTCCGGCCTTCTCCGCCCGGTCGTCCACGAAGGCGCCGCTCCCCGGGCGGGGCCCCCGGGCGAGCTGGGCGGCGAGGTCGGCCCGGACCGCCGCCTCGGCGCCGAAGCGGTCGGGGACGGCGTCGCAGCTCGGACGGGGCGCCGGGGCGCGCCCGATCGTGGGCCCTCCCAGGAACACGGCGACCTTCCCGCGGAACGCCCCCGGGTCCAGGGTCACGTCGGGGTCGCCCCAGCGGCCGGCGAACACCGTCGCCACGCCGTCCAGGTCTGCCGCCCCCCCCACCGCGTTGTTCCGGGCCGGCGCCACCGGGATCCAGTCCCGGGTGGCGCGGAGGGTGCGCCCACCCACCTTCAGGCTCGACGCCGCGCTGTCGAAGGCGATGGGCCCGTAGGGCAGCTCCTGGAAGTAGGTCCCGTTCTCCCCGGCGGGCTGCAGCCCCAGCCGCTCGAACTCCCGGGCGATGTACGCCGTGCCCATCTGGTTGCCGAGCTCCCCCACACGCCGCCCCATCATGGAGTCGTCGGCGAAGCCGTACAGGCGGGTGCGCAGGTCGTTGGGGGTGATGTCCGGTACGGTGGGGCGGGGCGCCCACGTGCGGGGGCCCTCGTCGGGCCAGACGGGCCGGTCGCCGGCCTGCTGGGCCCGGACCGGGGGGGCGAGAGCGAGACCGAGGGCGAGGGAGAGGACGGCAGCGGGACGCCGGATCACGGCGGTTCCTCCGGAGGGCGGGGGCGGAAGGCCGGCGGAGCCGGGGTGGGCGGCCGGGCGCGGGTCCCGATCTTACCCAGCGCGGTGCGTTCCGCACCAGACCCGCTCTCGCCCACGCCGTCGCCGCCCGGGGGCGCTCACAGAGAGGCGGTCGCCGCCCTTCCCATCATCGACGCACCGGGAGCGTGCCGCTCTTGTCCGGCGCCAGCCGGTCGGCCCGGAAGGAAGGGTAGGTGAAGGGCGTGCCGGCCTGGCGGGCGGCGGGGCCGTCCGCCACGGCCAGGAGGGAGCCCCCGTCCTTGGTCCCTTCCGACCACAGCCGGACCGTGAGGAGCGTGGCGCCCCCGGGCCCCAGCACCGTCACCCGCCGTTGGGCGCCCGCCGCGCCGGCGGCCGCCGTGGCCGAGTCGGGGAAGCCGCCGGCCCTGAGGGACGCCAGCTCGTCGAGGACGCCCCGGACGGCGGCGCTGTCGGCCGCCCGGCCGTCCACCGTCCAGCTCCCGTCCGAGCGGGCCAGCCGGTACGTCTCGCCGTCCCGGGCCACCTCCACCGCGCTCACCCGCCCGGTGTCCACCGCGGCCATGGCCTTGCTGCGCCAGTCGCCCTCGTCACGGGCGGGATAGACGCCCAGGTTGGACTGGAGGAGGTAGACCTCGTTCTGCCCCGGGAGGCGGGCGTACACGGTGGCATACGCCGGCCCCTCCTTTCCCAGGAGGAGCGTGTCGGAGCGGCCCCCGCCCTCCAGCACCAGGCGCGCGGCCGAGGTGTCGTCCACCCCCATGCGGGCCCGGTTCGCCGGGTTGATCGAGACGGGCGCTCCCGTGGAGGCCCCGGCCAGGGCCTCCATGAAGCGGTGGACGCGGTCGGCGTCGGCGGGGTGGCCGTCCACGGTCCAGCCGGTGGGGGTGCCGGGCGCCCGTTCCACCCGCAGCGCGCCGCCCGGGCCGCGGCCCTCGATGCGCACCGCCTGGACGGCCTCCGTATCCACGGCCCCGAGGAAGGCGCCCATGGCGCCACCGCCCTGGGCGCTGGCCGACGATCCGCCCCGGCCCCCGGCCAGGACGAGACCCCACGCCACGACCAGGACGGCCAGCACCGCCAGCATCCTCTTGAGGGTCCTCTCGCTCATGACGCCTCCTCCTCGCCTTCGGCCTGGACGCTCCTCCACAGCTCCTCCGCCCGCCGGTGCCGCGCCCTCGAGCGGAACAGCCCCAGGGCGACGAACAGCAGGGGCACCCCCACCATGTTCCCCCAGCGCAGCGTCTCCTTTCCGGCGTCCGAGCCGAAGACCAGGGGCGGCGGGGTCCGGTCCTTCGAGCGGATCTCGATGAGGCGCTCGTCCTGGGCGAGCCAGTCCACGGCGTTGGCGGCGAAGGAGAGGTTCTGGGGGTTGGCCTGCACGAACTGGCTGCGGAGCAGGTCCGCGTCACCCACCACCACCAGGCGGCCTCCCCCCGCCTTCGCCGAGTCCCCGGCGGCGGGGCCGGGCTTCACCGCCACGGCGAGGATCTGGGGCCCCAGGCTCCCGGCGTCGATGCTGGCGGCCGTCACCGAGGTCTGGGGATCGATGCTTCCCGACGCGGGCTTCTCGCCGCCGTACGCGCTGGTGGCCCACAGGGGCGTCACCCGGCTGCTGTCGGTGACCTGGAGCACGCCGGCCCACGCCACGGCCAGCTCCTCCAGGTTCTGGGTGGTGGGGTGCCGCGCCGCCGGTACGGCCACAGGCCACAGGGGATAGGGGGCCACCACGTCGAACACGGAGCGGCGTCCCAGCGATACGGTCTGGTTCGAGCGGACGTCGTACGCCATGGAGGCGGTCAGGCGCACGCCCCGGGAGCGGAGCAGGGGGCCCAGCCCCACGTCCAGCGGGCGAGCCGACAGGCTCCGGGGATCCACCGTGTTGTTCTCCAGGAAGAAGAGCCCGGCGCCGCCCGCGTCCAGGTAGTCCTCCAGCTCCGACACGGCCGCCGGCGCCAGCTTCTCGCTGGGGCCCACCAGCGCCACCACGTCGAAGGAGTCGGGGGAGATGGGGGCCAGGTGGCCGGTGGAGTCGGGCTCCAGCGTGAGCGTGGCCACGTCGTATCGGTCGGAGAGCATCTGGCTCAGCTCGGGCATCTGGTACGGCGAGCGGGCGCCGTAGCCCGTGACGAACGCGATCCTGGGCTTGTGGGCCTCGGTGAGCGACGCGATGGCGGACGTGAGCCGGTATTCCAGGTCGTCGGTGCTCCGGACGAAGGGGATGGAGCGGTGCTGGTCGGCGTACTGGAGGCTCAGCCCCAACCAGCCGTTCTGGATCTGCACCTGGTCCTGGCGCATGACGTTGAACTGCACCTGCTGGATGCCCAGGGTCTGGGCCTGCTGGCGAGCGTCGTCGTCCCGGTCGGGGTGGAGCTCCTCCACCCGGACGTTTCCGCCGGCGGTGCGCCGGTAGTCGTCCAGCATGTCCCGCACGTCCCGGAGGGTGGTCTGGAACTCGGGGGGAAGATCCCGGGACACGAACAGCTTCACCGTGACGATGTCGTCCAGGCCGTGGAGTACGTCGTCGGTGCCGCCGGCCAGCGTGTAGAGATGGTCGGCGGTGAGGTCCAGCCGACCGTGGATGTGCTGGCCCACGAGGTTCACCACCACGACCGCCAGCGCCCCCGCGGCCACCCCCGCCCGCAGGCGCCGGTAGGAGCCCCGGGTACGGCTCAACCGCTCCCGCGCCACCAGGAAGGTGGCCAGGCCGCCGAAGAGAAGGGCCGTGGTGAGGAAGTAGAGGGCGTCGCGCAGGTCCACCACCCCCCGGGCCACCGAGTCGAAGTGGGGGATGACGGCCAGGCGGCCCACCACGGCGGCCACGGCGGCGGGGAGGGCCACCAGGGTGAAGCCGGTGCCGGCCAGCACCAGGGCTACCGACACCAGCGCCGCCACGATGAAGGCGGTGATCTGGTTGCGGGTGAGCGCCGACGCGAACACCCCCACCGCGGTGAGCTCCGCGGCCAGGAGGGCCGCCCCCAGGTACTGGGCCACCATGGGACCCGGGTGGGCGTGCCCCACCACCAGCACCCCCGCGGCCATGGGCAGCGTCCCCGCCAACGTCGCCAGCACGAAGAGCCAGGCGCCCAGGAGCTTGCCCGCGACCAGCTCCACCTCGGTGAGGGGCTGGCTCACCAGCCACTCCAGGGTGCCCCGGCTCCGCTCCTCGGCCAGGGAGCGCATGGTCACCGCCGGGACGAAGACGGCGAAGAGCCAGGGAAGGATGTCGATGAAGCTCCTGAGGTCGGCGGTGCCGAGGCTGTACAGGCTCCGGAACGCCAGGAAGAAGGCGAGCCCCAGGAACGCCACGGCCAGCACGTACGCCGTGGGGTGGTCGAAGAAGCCACGGAGCTCCCGGCGGGCGACGATCCACACGCGGCTCATTGCTCACCTCCCGCCGCCCCGGAGGCGCCGCCGTCTCCGGTGAGCTCCCGGAACACGTGCTCCAGGCTCACCCGCTCCCGGTGGAGCTCCCACAGCGTCCACCCCCGGTCGGCCGCGGCGTGGAAGATCACGGGCCGGAGGTCGTCGCCGGCCGCGCCGGTCACGTGGACCCGGAGGCGCCCCTCCACCGCCTCGGCCTCCACCGCGGTGACCCCGGGGAGGGACCGCAGCCCTTCCTCCACGCCGCTTCCCTGGACCTCCACCCGGTAGCGGGCGCTCGCCGCCCCCGCGTCCAGGAGGTCGGCCGCCGAGCCGTCGGCGGCCAGGCGTCCCCGGTGGATGACTAGGAGCCGGTTGCAGGTGGCCTCCACCTCGGCCAGGACGTGGGTGGAGAGGATGACAGTGCGCTCCTTCCCCAGCTCGCTCACCAGCCGCCGGATGCCCACCCGCTGGTTCGGATCCAGCCCCTCGGTCGGCTCGTCCAGCACCAGGATCTCGGGCTCGTGCACGATGGCCGCCGCCAGCCCCACCCGCTGCCGGTAGCCCTTGGACAGCTCGGCGATGGGGCGGGTGAAGACCGCCCCGATGCCCGTCTCCTCCACCGCCCGGGCCAGCGCCCGGCGCCGGGCGCTGCCCCCCACGTCCCGGAGGGCGCACGTGAAGGTCAGGTACTCGGACACCAGCATGTCCGGATACAGGGCGTTGGTCTCGGGAAGGTAGCCCACCCGGCGCCGGGCGGCGGTCAGGTCGTCGCCGATGGACACGCCGTCGAAGCGGACGTCGCCTCCGTCGGGCTGGAGGGCACCGGTGATGATCTTCATGGTGGTGGATTTCCCGGCCCCGTTGGGACCCAGAAAGCCGACGACCTCTCCTCGCGACACTTCGAAGGAGAGGTCGTCCACGGCCACCAGCTCGTCGTACCGCTTGGTGACTCCCTCGACGGAGATCACGGCAAACTCCCGGCTGTGCGTTCCCGCAGCCGGAGCGCTCGTGCGGGGCGCATCCCGGCCGGTCGAAGCGGGACGTCCATGTGCTGTGATGGGGCGGCGGCCAGGGCTGGCCGCCCCCCTGAGGAACAGGAGGAACGTACACGCTTGACTCGTGATGGATCCGGGGGCCCCGGGACGGGGCGATTCCTCCGAAACGTGGCCTGCGGTTTGCTTTATAGAGGGGCGACCGACCAAGGAGAAGGAGGTGGTGACGCATGACGCTGATCCTGCTGGTGGACCCCGACGACGACACACGTGACATCGTCGGGACCGCCCTGAAGAGCCGGGGCTACGAGATTCTGGCTACGGGAGACGGTGTCGCCGGGCTGAGGCTCGCACGGGAGCGCAGGCCGGCCCTGATCATTGGCGATTTTCCCATGGACGTGCCGGGCGAATCACCCTTCACGGGGGCGGTGCGGAACGATCCGCGCCTCACCGGCACGCGCATCCTGGCCCTCACGGCCAGGGCCATGGACGACGAGGTGCAGGCGGCCCGGCGAGCGAGCGATGCCGTGCTGTTGAAGCCGGTAGAGCCCACCGAGGTGATCGCCGAGGTCCGGCGGCTCCTGGGCGAAGAGAGCACGACGACCGCCGAGGAGCGTTTGTGATGGCGAAGGCGCTGTTCAGGCAGGGGGACCGGGTCCGCTCGATGCGCACCGGCCGGACCGGGTATGTGCGGGACAGGCGACCCTCGAGGAGCCTCGGGGAGCGCTACGTGGTGGACTGGGACGGGGGGCTGGAATACTCCCTGGTGCGCCCCATCGAGCTCGAGCTGGTGTGGCCCGTCGGGCGCGGCGGCTCGGTGCGGAGGCCGGAGCGGGATCCCGCCGGCGTCGACTGAGTCAGCAGTCGCCGTCGTCCAGGGCCCGGAGTTCCACCGGCGCCGTCCCCGGCGCCACCAGGTCGAGCTTCTTCGCGGCAGCGTAGGACACGTCGATGATGCGCTGGTCCGTGCTCACGAAGGGCCCCCGGTCGTTCACCCGCACCACCACGCGCGCGCCCGTGTCCAGGCGCTTGACCTCCACGCACGTCTCCAGGGGGAGGGAGCGGTGGGCCGCCGTCATGGCGTTCATGTCGTAGCGCTCCCCCGAGGCGGTGGGCTGCCCGTCGAACTGGGGGCCGTACCACGATGCGAGGCCCCGCTCCCGGTAGCCCTCGGCGCTGCTCAGCGTGGCGTAGCGGACCCCGAACACCTCGTAGGTGCCCGCGACGTCCCGGGCCGCGGAGGCGGAGCGGGGCGCCGGCGGCAGCAGGGGCGAGGGGTAGCCGAAGGCGCTGCACCCCGCCAGGGGAGCCGCCAGGAGGGCCCAGGCCAGGCGCGTAAACATTTGACGTCGGCGCATGCTGCAGGGTAGGGCCACAGGCCGGGTCTCTTCAAGAGGCACGTGCGCCGCCCCCCTCCACGGAGCCCCCCGGGGCGCCGGGGGTACGTCGCCCCGGACCCGTGCCGCGCGCCGCCCGCGGCCCCATCCCACAGAGGAACGCCATGCCCGACGCCCCCCACCTGCACGCCGACGACGTCACCGCTGCCGGCGCCGAGCCCCGCCACTGGCTCCTGGTGCTCCACGGCATCTATGGCGCCGGCCGCAACTGGGCCAGCGTGGCCCGGCGCTTCGTGCGGGAGTGCCCGGCGTGGGGGGGCCGCCTGGTCGACCTGAGGGAGCACGGCGCCTCCCAGGGCTTCCCTCCGCCCCACACGGTGGCGGCGGCGGCGGCCGACGTGGTCGCCTGGGTCCGGGGGGAGGGGCGGCCGGCCACGGCGGTGCTGGGCCACTCCTTCGGCGGGAAGGTGGCGCTCCTGGCGGCTCGCCAGGGGCTCCCGGGGCTCCAGCAGGTGTGGGTGGTGGACTCCACCCCTGGCGTGCGGGAGCCGGCGGGAAGCGCCTGGGCCATGCTGGGCGTGCTGCGCAGGAACGCGGGCCCCTTCGGGAGCCGGGACGAGGCGGTGGACGCCCTGGTGGGGGAGGGGCTGGCCCTCCCCGTGGCGCGCTGGATGGCCACCAACCTGGAGTCGGACGACGGCAGCTACCGCTGGAGGATCGATCCCGACGCCATGGAGGCCCTCCTGCGGAGCTTCTTCGCAGAAGACGCCTGGGACGTGGTGGAATCGCCCCCGGAGGGGGTGGCCATCCACGTGGTGAAGGCGGAGGCGTCGTCGGTGCTCGACGAGGAGCAGTGCGCCCGCGTGGAGGCGGCCGGGCGCGCCACGGGCGGGCGGGTGCGACTCCACCGGGTGGCCGGTGGTCACTGGCTCAACGCGGACAACCCCGACGCCCTCCAGGCCCTGCTGGTGCGCTGGCTGGGCGGGATCACGTAGGGCGCTCCCGCCCCGCCCGTCACCTTCAGCCCATCCCCGCACGCCGCTATCTTTCAGGGTTTCAGACCCGCCCGGCTCCTCCCGCGGGCCGGGCCCCATCCAACGGGCGGGACACGCACGTGGTACGCATCGCAGACATCGAGGCGGGCAGCATCGCCGAGGCCCTCGAGCTCGAGATCGGCACCCGGATCATCCGGATCAACGGCGAGAAGGTGAGGGACGGCATCGACCTCACCTTCCTGCTGGCCGACGGTGAGCTGGAGCTCGAGACCGTCACCCCTTCGGGGGAGACGGTGGTCTACGAGGTCGCCCGGGACCCGGGGGAGGCCATGGGCATCGTCCCGGCCCCCGACACGGTGCGGGAGTGCGCCAACGAGTGCGTGTTCTGCTTCATCGACGGCAACCCGCCGGGCGTGCGCGACAGCCTGTGGCTCAGGGACGACGACTTCCGCCTGTCGTTCACCTATGGGAGCTATGTCACCCTCACCAACCTGGGCCCCAAGGGCATCCAGCGGCTGCTCGACCAGCGCCTCTCGCCCCTGTACGTGAGCGTCCACGCCACCGAGCCCGAGGTGCGGACGCGGCTCCTCAAGAACGAGCGGGCCGGCCTCATCCTCGACCACCTCAGGGACTTCGTGGCCCACGGCCTCGAGGTCCACACCCAGGTGGTGCTGTGCCCCGAGTGGAACGACGGAGCCCATCTGGACCGGACCCTCGACGACCTGTGGGCGCTGGGGCCCGGCGTGCGCAGCCTGTCGGTGGTGCCGGTGGGGCTCACCCGCTACAACGTGGGCCGCCCCGTCCGCCACCTCACGGCGGAGGAGGCCGGCCGGGCCGTGGCCCAGGTGGCACGGGCCAGGGGCCGGGCCCTGGAGGAGCGGGGGCTGGGGTGGGGCTACGCGGCCGACGAGATGTTCCTGACCGCCGGGCTGCCGCTGCCGGACGAGGGCTACTACGACGACTTCGCCCTGGTGGAGAACGGCGTGGGCGCCGTGACCCGCTTCCTGGCCGACCTGGAGGCCGGGCTCGCCCGCGTCCCCCGGCTCTCCGGACGGCGGGTGCGCGTGGTGACGGGGGCGTCCATGGCCCCCTTCCTCCGGGAGCGGGCCCCCGCCCTGGCGGCCGCCACCGGCGCCGACGTGGAGGTGGTGGCCGTGGAGAACCGCTTCTTCGGCGAGACCGTGACCGTGGCGGGCCTCCTCGCGGGGGCCGACGTCCGGGACGCCCTCGGAGCGGGCAGGGAAGGGGACGTGGTGCTCCTTCCCGGGGAGGCGCTCAACGCCGACCGGCTGTTCATCGACAGCGTCCCGCTGGCCGAGCTGGAGGCCGCCCTGGCGCCCGCCCGCGTGGTGGCGGGGCACGAGATCACCGCAGCCCTGCGCTCGCTGTGAGCCGCCGGTGCCGGGGAGGGCGGCCCTGAGCGCCGCCCACCTGCCCGTGGTGGCGGTGGTGGGCCGACCCAACGTGGGCAAGTCCACCTTCTTCAACCGGGTCATCGGCCGCCGCCTCGCCATCGTGGGCGACCAGCCCGGCGTCACCCGGGACCGCAACTTCGCCCGGGCCGACTGGGCCGGCCACCACTTCTTCATCGTGGACACAGGCGGCGTCATCGAAGACAGCGCCGAGCCCCTGGACCGGGCCGTCCGCCAGCAGGCCATGGCGGCCGTGGAGGAGGCGGACGTGATCGTCTTCGTGGTGGACGGCCGTGCCGGCGTCCACCCCCTGGACGAGAAGCTGGCCGAGGTGCTCCGCAAGGCCGACCGCCCCGTGGTGCTGGCCGTCAACAAGATGGACAACCTCCCCGAAGACCCCGCCCACCTGGAGTTCTGGTCCCTGGGCATGGGCGAGCCGCTGCCGGTGAGCGCCATCTCGGGGAAGGGGAGCGGCGACCTCCTGGACGCGGTGGTGGCCGAGCTGCCCGAGCCCGTGGAGGCGGAGGCCCCCGACGAGATCCGCGTCGCGGTGGTGGGCAAGCCCAACGTGGGCAAGTCGAGCTTCGTGAACCGCCTTTTCGGCCAGGAGCGGATGGTGGTGAGCGAGGTGGCCGGGACCACCCGCGACCCCGTGGACACCCCCATGGCCTACCACGGCCGCACCCTGGTGTTCGTGGACACGGCCGGCCTCCGGCGCCAGGCCCGCATCAACGAGTCCATCGAGTACTACAGCTCCCTGCGCACCGCACGGGTGGTGCAGCAGGCCGACGTGGCCCTGGTGCTGGTGGACGCCACCGAGCCCCTCCACGTGCAAGACGTGAAGGTGGCGGAGATGGCCTGGGAAGCCGGCTGCGCCGTGATCCTGGTGGTGAACAAGTGGGACCTGGTGGTAAAGGACGACAAGACCGCCCCCGCCTTCGAACGCCACGTCCGGGACAAGGCGCCCTTCCTCCAGTGGGTGCCCGTGCTCTTCACCTCCGCCCTGAGCGGGCAGCGCATCCGCAAGGCCCTGGACCTGGTGCTGGAGGTGCAGGAGCAGCGACAGCGGCGCATCCCCACGGCCGAGGTCAACGAGGCGCTCCAGGCGCTGGTGGGGCGCCAGCCGCCCCCCCACGCCCGGGGGCGCCAGGTGAAGCTCCGCTACGCCACCCAGGTGGCCGTCGAGCCCCCCACGTTCGTGGTCTTCTCCAACCTCCCCCGGGAGGTGCCGGAGCACTACATTCGCTACCTTCACAACGGGTTCCGGGAGCGTTGGGGTTTCCTGGGCACGCCCGTCCGCATCCACGTCCGCGCTTCGTCCGACCGGGAGTCCCGCCGCTCGTGAGCCGCCCACGCGTTCCCACGGCCGCCGGCCGGTGAGTCCCCTCCTCCTCGTCCCGCTCGCGTACCTGCTGGGTGCCACGCCCACGAGCTTCTGGGTGGGGCGCGCCATCTACGGTGTGGATCTGCGCGAGGAGGGGAGCGGCAACCTGGGCGCCACCAACACGTTCCGGGTCCTGGGGTGGAAGGCGGCGCTGCCCGTCATGGTGGTGGACGTGACCAAGGGCTGGCTCCCGGTGTGGCTCTTCCCGAAGGTGGACGGCGCCCAGGCATGGTCATGGGCGCTGGCGTACGGCGCCGCCGCCATCCTGGGCCACGTGTTCAGCGCGTGGGTCCGCTTCCGGGGCGGGAAGGGTGTGGCCACCAGCGCCGGCGTGTTCCTGGGGCTGGCCCCGTGGGGCGTGCTCATCGCCTTCGCCGTGTGGCTCGTCACCGTCCTCGTCACCCGCATCGTCTCCCTGGCCAGCATCCTGGCCGCCCTGGCCATCCCCGTGGCCGTGGCCATGACACCCCACCAGGGCGGCAACGCGCTGCTGGCTTTCACCCTGGCGCTGGCCCTGTTCGTCCTGTGGGCCCACCGCGCCAACGTGGGACGCCTGCTCCGGGGCGAGGAGCACCGCTTCGGCCGGGGCCAGGGACGCCACGTCGTCCCGCCCCTGGAGCCTGGGGAGGGCACCCCCCGGAGCGGCGCCGGCGGGCCCGGGCCCGGGGAGGCAAGGTCGTGAGCGACGCCAAGGTGGGGGTGGTGGGGGCGGGAAGCTGGGGCACTGCCCTGTCCGCGCTGCTCGCGGAACGGGGGCACAGGGTGCTCCTGTGGGCGCTCGAGCTGGACGTGGTGGAACAGATCAACGAAGACCGGGAGAACGCCTCCTTCCTCCCGGGGGTGCGGCTCCCCGACGCGCTGGAGGCCACCGGCTCCCTGGAGCAGGCAGTGGCCGACGCGGCGTTCGTGGTGTCGGTGAGCCCCTCCCAGTTCGTGGCCGCCACCATGACGGAGGCGGCGCGCCACCTGCGCCCCGACGCCCTGGTGGTGAGCGCCTCCAAGGGCATCGAGACGTCGTCGCTGCGCCGCATGGACGAGGTGCTGGGCGACATCCTGGGCCCGGAGCACGCCGCCCGCCTCACCGTCCTGTCGGGGCCCAGCTTCGCCGCCGAGGTGGCCGCCGGGCAGCCCACGGCCGTGGTGGCGGCCAGCCACGACCCGGAGGCGGCCCAGCGCGTGCAAGCCCTCTTCCGCACCTCGGCCTTCCGCGTCTACACCAACAGCGACGTGGTGGGGGTGGAGCTGGGGGGCGCCCTCAAGAACGTCATCGCCATCGCTGCCGGCATCGCGGCGGGGCTGGGCTTCGGCCACAACACCCGGGCGGCGGTCGTCACCCGGGGCCTGGCCGAGATCACCCGGCTGGGGGTGGCGATGGGGGCCGAGCAGGCCACCTTCGCCGGCCTGGCCGGGATGGGCGACCTGGTCCTCACCTGCACCGGAGAGCTCTCCAGGAACCGCACGGTGGGCTACCGGCTGGGGCAGGGAGAGACGCTGGCGGCCATCCTGGGCCCCATGTCGGCGGTGGCCGAGGGGGTGAAGACCACCGAAGCCGCGGTGGCCCTCGCCGCCCGCCACGGCGTGGAGATGCCCATCACCTCCGAGATCCACCAGGTCCTCACCCGGGGGAAGGATCCCCGCAAGGCCCTGAACGACCTCATGACGCGGGAACCCAAGCCGGAGCAGTGGTGGTGAGGGCGGCCGCCGCCAGGAGGACGCCGTGAGCGACGAGCGCATCGCCAGGAAGGAGTACTACGCCATCGGCGAGGTGTGCGACCTCACCGGGCTCAAGCCCCACGTGCTGCGCTACTGGGAGACCCAGTTCGAGGTGCTCCACCCCGGCAAGAACCGGGCGGGCAACCGGGTCTTCCGCGCCCGGGACATCGAGCTCATCCTCCTGGTGAAGCGCCTCCTCTACGACGAGAAGTACACCATCGAGGGGGCGCGCCAGAAGCTGCAGGAGATGCGCTCGGGCGGGGAGCTGAAGGACGAGCGCCAGGAGGTCCTGGAGCCGGGCGTGCTCAGCAGCATGAAGGAGGAGCTGGAGACGCTCCTCGAGGTGCTCACGCCGGGAAGCGGGAACCCGGGCGGGAGCGGGGAGGCCAAGGCATGAAGGTCCTGGCGACGAACGACGACGGCTACCTGGCCACCGGGCTCCGGGTGCTGGCCTCCGCGGCCCGCTCCCTGGGGGAGGTGACCATCGTCGCCCCCGACCGGGAGCAGAGCGCCACCAGCCATTCCCTCACCCTGCACCGGCCGCTCCGGGCCCGGAGGGCGCCCGACGGCGCGTTCGTGGTGGACGGAACCCCCACCGACTGCGTGCTGGTCGCCGTGAGCGAGCTGGTCGAGCACCGCCCCGACCTGGTGGTCTCGGGCATCAACCACGGCCCCAACATGGGGGAGGACGTGCTCTACTCGGGCACCGTCTCGGCGGCCATGGAGGCCACCGTCCTGGGCATCCCGGCGGTGGCCGTCTCGTACACGGGCGACATGTTCGACGCCCTGGACGGCTGGGAAGACACGGTGCGCTCGCTTCTTGTGGGACTCGTGGAGCGGGACCGCTTCCCCCCCCACACCCTCATCAGCGTGAACCTCCCGGGGATCCCCCCTTCGGAGGTGAAGGGGGTGCGCATCACCTCCCTGGGACGGCGCCGCTACAGCGAGTCCATCACACGGGCCCTGGACCCGTCGGGACGGGAGTACTTCTGGATCGGGGGAGGTGTGACCGAGTGGAGCGGCTCCGCCGACTCGGACTTCCGGGCGGTGGAGGAGGGCTACATCTCGGTGACCCCCCTCCACCTGGACCTCACGAGCTACCCCCTCCTGGAGGAGATCCGGGGGTGGGGGCTGTCGGTGTGAGCGGGCCACCCTCCGGGCGCGGGCCAGTGGACGACCCCCGCTTCGTCGGATACAGGCGGCGCCTCATCGAGCAGGTTCGCACCCAGGGCATCCAGGACCTGGAGATCCTCCAGATGCTGGACCGGGTGCCTCGCCACCTCTTCCTACCCGAGGGCGTCTGGAACCGGGCGTACGAGGACGCACCCGTCCCCATCGGCTACGGGCAGACCGCGTCCCAGCCCTCCCTCCAGGCCCTCTACCTGGCCGTGCTCCGGCCCACCGCCGACGAGCACGTGCTGGAGATCGGCACCGGGAGCGGCTTCCTCACGGCGCTGCTGGCGACCATGGCCGACCGGGTCTACTCGGTGGAGCGGGTGCGGGAGCTGTCCCAGCGGGCCCGGGGAGCGCTGGACGAGCTCAAGCTGAACAACGTCGCGCTCCTGGTGGGGGACGGCACCATCGGCTGGCGCAAGTACGCGCCCTACCCGGTGATCGTGGTGTCGGCGGCGTCGCCATCGATTCCCGACGCCCTGCTGGAGCAGCTCGCCGACCCGGGACGGATGCTCATCCCGGTGGGGAGCAAGGAGGAGCAGCGGCTCCTGCTGGTGCGACGCGAGGGAGGGCAGGTGAGTGAGGAGGTCCTTGGGGAGGGCGCCAGCTTCGTCCCCCTCCTGGGCCGCTTCGGATGGACGGCGGAAGGCGGCGAGGGGTGAGGCGTGCTCGATAGCCTGATGGGGGCCATCGGCTCCTTCATCCTGGACACCATCTCCAACCTGGGCTACCTGGGCGTGGGGCTGCTCATGGCTCTGGAGAGCGCCTGCATCCCCATCCCCTCGGAGATCATCATGCCCTTCGCCGGCTTCCTGGCCGGTCAGGGCTCCATGAGCCTCTGGCTGCTCGCCCTGGTGGGCGCGGTGGGGTGCGTGGTGGGCTCCCTGGGCGCCTACGCCGTGAGCGCCTGGGGCGGACGCTGGGTGCTGGTCAGGTACGGGAAGTACCTCCTCATCAGCGAGGAGGATCTCGACCAGGCGGACCGCTGGTTCGAGCGGCACGGCGGCCTGTCGGTGTTCGTGGCCCGCCTCATGCCCGTGGTGCGCACCTTCATCGGCGTGCCGGCCGGGGTGGCCCGCATGCCCCTGGTGCCCTTCGTCCTCTACTCGCTGGTGGGCTCGTTCCTCTGGTGCCTGGGCCTGGCCTGGCTGGGCTACCTGCTGGGCGAGCACTGGCGGAGCGTGGAGGAATACGGCCACTGGCTGAACCTGGCGATCGTGGCCGTCATCGTCGTGGCCGCGGCCTGGTGGATCCGCCGGCACCTGAAGAGGAGCCGCCGCGCCCAACCGGCAGATCGCTCGGCGTCCCGAGCTCCCTAGCGTCCCCGGCAGGACTCGAACCTGCGACACCCGGTTTAGGAAACCGGTGCTCTATCCGCCTGAGCTACGGGGACATCGCCCCGGTCGGCGTGAAGGCCGCCCGGAGGCGCCGGAAGCTAGAAGAGGCCAAGGCGCCGATCAACCGGCGTCGCCGGCCTCCCGGCGGGCCGCCAGCCACCCCGTGCAGTAGGCCCTGAGGGTCGCCTCGAAACGGCTCATCCCGGGGGTGGCGCGGAGCCCCGCCTCTCCACGTTCGCCGAGGGCCTCCGCCAGACGCCCCACCCGCGCGATCAGCTCGGCCACATCCGGATCGTCCCACTCCGCGTCCGCCACCGCCTCGTCTCCCAGATGAGGGTCGTTACCCATCCCCGTGACCACCACGTCGCCGGGGTCCACCGGATCGCCGTGGCGGGGGGGAAGGGTTCGTCAGGGGAGATGAAGGCGTCCTCCTCGATGCGGCTGGACGCCCGCACGATGGGTTCGTCGGGGGAGATGAAGGCGTCGTTCGGGATAGCGCCGTCGCCGTCGTCTGTGGCCACCGGGGCAGGCCCCGCGTCCGCCTCCGCGGCCACCGGGGTATCGGCGGCCTCCGGTCCGCCCCGGCCGGGCGCCCGGCGCCGGGACCCGGGGGGGAAGGCGGGGGGGGGAAGGCGGTCCAGCTCGGGTCCGCTCCCGGCCGCGCCCTTCCGCATGCCGAAGGAGGCCGGCGGGCTGGCGCCGTTGCCGCGGTCCGGGTGCTCTCTCGGATCGTCGCTCATGCCGCGTCTCCGCCTGGGGGGAGGGCTCGCCGTGGCGCGCCTGATCGTTCCAATATAGGCCCGTCGCCGAGACCCGAACAAACTCCATCTATCCGCTGAATGCCTGGAGGACCGCGCCCCATGACCGACGAGCCGCGCATCCGGCTCCCCCTGGAAGAGGCACGGAGCCACGTGGCGGGGCTGGTGCCCCCCACCCCACTCCTGCGCGCGCCGGAGCTGGACGGGGCCGCGGGAGCCCCCGTGCACCTCAAGCTGGAGTGCCTCCAGCGCACCGGCTCGTTCAAGGTGCGGGGCGCCGCCGCCCACGTCCTGGCTCTGGCGCCGGAGGTGCGCGGCCGGGGGCTGGCGACGTGCTCCAGCGGCAACCACGGCAGGGCCGTAGCCTGGGTGGCCCACCGGCTGGGCGTGCCCGCCACCGTGTTCGTCCCGCGCTGGGTCGACCCCTCCAAGCGGACCGCCATCGCGGCCCTGGGCGCCCGGGTCGACGACACGGCCGCCACCTACGACGCGGCCGAGGCGCGCTCGCAGGCGGCGGCGAGGGAGGAGGGCCTGGCGTGGGTGCCCCCCTTCGACGACCGCTGGGTGGCAGCCGGGCAGGGCACCGTGGCGCTGGAGGTGCTGGACGCGCTGCCAGAGGTGGCCACCGTGGTGGTGCCCCTGTCGGGGGGCGGGCTGGCGGGAGGCATCGCCTGGGCGCTGCGGAGCCGCCGTCCCGACGTCCGGGTGGTGGCGGTGTCGGCCAGGAACGCCCGGGTGATGTGGGAGAGCCTCCGGGCCGGGGAGCCCGTCACCCTGGAGGAGGAAGAGACGCTGGCGTCGGCCCTCTCGGGGGGCATCGGCCGGGAGAACCGCTGGACGCTCCCGCTGGTGCGGGACCTGGTGGACGCCCACGTCCTGGTGGACGAGGACGCCATCGGCCGGGCCATGGCGTGGGCGGCGCTGCGGCTCCACCTGGTGGTGGAGGGGGGCGGGGCGGTGGGGCTCGCCGCCCTCCTGGACGGGGCCCTCGAGGGGGCCCTGGGGGACGGGGACCGGCCGTCCTGGTCCTCAGCGGAGGCAACGTGGCTGGGGCGGTCCTGGCCCGCGTCGTGGAGCGCTGGGGGTCGGAGGCCCTGGCCCCTCAGCCCTCCGGGCGCAGGATGCCGTAGGTCTGCACGGCCACCGTGCCGTCGCCCACCTTTCCCACGACCCACGCCCGGGCACCCACGTGGTCCCCCAGCTCGCCGGCGCCCTCCAGGCGGAACGTCCCACCCTCAGTGGCCAGCACCAGGTTGCCGTCCCGCCGCTCCACCTGTCCCACCAGGGGCTTCTGGCCGTGGATGGCCACGATGGTGTAGTCGCTCACGTCCAGCTCCCGGAGGCCCGCCGTCGCCGCGCCGGGGCGGCCCGTGACCCGCACCTCGGCCCCCGGCAGGCGCCGGATCTCGTCGGTGGGCCCGCCCCGGAGCTGCCACGCCCGGTCCGGGGCCTGGAGGGTGACCGAGAGCATGGGCGCGACGCCCGCCACACGCACCGTGCCGGTGACGGTCACGGGGCCCTCCGCCGGCGTGGCGGCGCCCCCGGAGGGGCTGGACGGCCGGGAGGGAGGGTTGGCCGCCCCGCCGCCGCCCTGGGACGGCGCGGAGGTGGCCGCCGTGCCCGCGGCGGCCACCCCCGCCCCCGTGTCGGGGCTCACGAGCGTGTCGGTGGCACCGCCCAATGTGTCGGGCGTGGTGGCGAGGGCATCCTCGCCGCCCTCCGCTCCCTCGGCGCTTTGCCCGCCCCCGTTCTTGCCGCCGCCGCACGCCAGAGCGCCCACGAGGAGGAGGGCGGGTAGCCGCCGCGCCGGAGTCCCGGTCGCGTGTCTCACTTGGTCCTCACCACGAAGATCTGCATCCAGGACTGCAGGGGGTTTCCGGCCGGGCTCTGGTCCGTGACCCGGATCGCCGACGCGCTGCCGTTGGGGCTCACCAGGTACCAGGCGAAGGACGGATTCTTCACCGTGGCGTCGTCCTGCCAATCGCCTCCGATCTCCTCGGTGGGCGCGGGGTGGAGGAGCGCCGTGAGGGCGGGGTCCGAGGTGGAGTGGAGGTCGTTGTACATGGAGTACAGGTTCCAGCTCGTCATCTGGAGTTGACTGTCCAGGGTGCCGCCCACCAGGGGGCGGTCGTCCATGTACAGCATCGGCGCCCAGTGGCCCAGGAGCCAGGGCACGGGCTTGCCGGTGACGCTCGCCAGGGCGTCCAGGCCGCTGAGGTTGCTGCTGGTGAGCTGGCGCTGGAGACCCGCCTCGCCTCCGCTGAAGCCCGGTCCGAACTGGTCGTTGATCCAGCGCAGGAGCGACCAACTCACCCCGTACCACAGCGCCCGCCCCTTGCACGGCGACGGATCGGCCACCGTCCACGAGCACCGCTCCGGCGTGCCGGGGATGCGGATGCTGGCGTCGAAGTCCACGCCCCAGTAGGAGAACAGGTCCAGGAAGCCGTCGGAGTACCAACTGTAGCCCGGGTCGTTGAAGGCCACCTTGGCGTCGTAGTTCTGGCCCGGGCTGTTGCCCAGCACCGCGTGGCCCACCACCTCCTCGGCCAGGGTGGCCTGGCCCTCGGCGATGTAGGAGTCCATGACCGTGTTGCCCGAGGGATCGTTGGAGAGCCGCCGGCTGAACTGGATGATGTGGCTGAACTCGTGGGCGATGATGAAGTCCGCCTCGGGGATGAAGTCGGCCACCGTCACGGTGTCGCCGAACTGCCCGTTCGGGTCGGCGGCGATGTGGTAGAAGAACTCCCCTTCGTTGCTGGCGGCGAAGCCCTGGCTCGGGCTCCGGTCGTAGAAGTCGCACGGGCTCACGAAGCCCAGGGTGCTGACGCCGTTGGGGTCGGCGCCCCGCTGGTTCAGCACCTTGGTGAACAGCACCACGATGACGCCGTTGCCGTCCTTGTCGGTGGTCTGGCCGAAGTAGTGGGTGTCCGTGGGCTCGGTGATCTGGTCAAAGCGGTCGGCCAGCGCCTTCCAGTCGGCGGTGGTGAGGGCCGGGGGGTCGCCGGTGTCGTCGAACCACCACGCCTTCTGGCCCTTGTAGACCATCTTCGCCTTCACGCTGTCGTAGTCGCTGGGGCCGCACCCCTGGTCGATCTTGCGCACCCGGAGCGTCACCGTGTCGCCCACGCTCATCCCCGGCTTCACCACCGCCGCCTGGGGCGCCATCGGGGCCCGGCCGGGGGCCGCCATGCGGCCCGTGGTCCTCAGGAGGGCGACGTCGCGCTGGAGCTGACGGGCGTGGCTGCCGTACCAGGCCCGGATCCGCCGCGCCATGCGGTCGTCGCGGCGGGGCAGGGGCACGCTGGCCGCCTCCCGACGCACCGTGGAGGCGGGCGAGCGGGCCGGGGCGGCGGCCGGCGCCGCCTGGGTGCCGCTGATGGCGGTCACCCGGATGGGGTTGCTGCCGGCGTCGGGCGTCGTCGACTGGACGCCGATGAGGTACTGGGCCTCGGCGGCGCCGGCGGGAAGGGACAGGCAGAACGCCGACGGGTCCGTGAGGAGCATGAGCTGGCCGACGGCGAGGTTGACCGGGTTCCCCGAGGCCACCGTGCAGCTCAGGGCGGCGATCGACACCGTCACGGTGGTGTTGGCGCTGGCCGCGCCCGAGGTGGCGGTGACGATGGCGGTGCCGGCCGACACGGCCGTGACGAGGCCCTGGGGGCTCACGCCGGCCACGCCGATGTCGCTGCTCCCCCACGAGACGGTGGCGTCGGAGATGACGCTGCCACTGGCGTCGCGCACGGTGGCGGAGAGCTGACGCGTCGCCCCCACCGTGCCCAGCGTGACCGCGGCAGGGGACACGGAGATGGATGCCGGCACCGGCGGCTGGGTGCTGCTGCCGCAGGCGGCCAGGAGAACGGCCAGAGGCAGCGTGACGCCGGCGTGGATGCGGGGGCGCGCTCTCATGGATAGTCTCTTCCTCTCGTGATCGGCGCGTCGAGGCGTTGCACGTGCGGGTCGGACGCCGCGGGCGATGGATCCTGTACCCCGGCCAACCCCTACAGGATACAGGATGCGACCCGGATGAGCCCAGCAAAGGTCCTGCCGATCCCGGGAGGCCGCCTGGGCGGAGAGGGCCGTCCCGCTGGCCCCGCTCTTGCTCGCTGGCCGCGACGACGGGGGCCGGAGCGCCCCCCGCACGACCCGTCGAAGGGAGCCCCCACACCCATGGTCGCCTTGAGCGCCGGACGCGCGAGCCGACGTCTGGCGCTGACGTCAGCCCTCCTCGTGGCGGGGGCCTGCGGAAGGAAGAGCGACCGCGCGGCGCCCCAGGGCCCGCCGCCCAGCGGCGCGGTCAGCGCCGCCACCCCGGAGGCCACCGCCGCCGGCATCCGGGTCCTGGCGGCCGGTGGCAACGCCATGGATGCCGCCCTCGCGGCAGCCCTGGTGCTGGGTGTCACGGAGCCGTCCCAGTCGGGACTGGGAGGCCACGCCGTGGTGCTGGTCGTGCCGCCGGGACAGGACGGCGTCGTGGTGCACGCCGGCCCGGGGCAGCCCCTGGCCGGCCCCCCGGGGCAGCCACCGCTGACGCCCCCCACCGGGCTCGCCGTCCTGGGCCGCGCGTGGCAGCGCTTCGGTTCGGGGACCCTCTCCTGGGAAGAGCTGGTGGAGCCCGCCATCCGCGCCGCCGAGGACGGCTGGCCCCTCGGCGCCTACCGCCACCGCATCGTGGTGCAGCAGTACGCCATGCTCGTGGCCGACTCCCTCACCGCCCGGCTCCTCCTGAACCCGGACCTGTCCATCCCCACCGAGGGGACCCGGGTCACCAATCCCGCCCTGGCCAACACGCTCAAGAAGATCGCCGACGACGGCCCCGGTGCCTTCGGGCACACCGGGCTCCGCACGGCCCTCGCCGCCGCCATCCAGGGCCACGGCTACGGGGGCGCGGCAGGGTGGCTCCAGGGCGCCCCCCAGGCGGAGGAGAGCGCCCCCGCACGGGGCAGCTACCACGGCCGCACGATCCTGACCACGCCGGCGCCGTACGGTGGCCCCATGCTGCTGCGGGCGCTGCGCTTCCTGGAGGCGGCGCCGGAGAATGTGCTCCGGGACCCCGGGTTGGGCCGCACCGCCTGGCTGGCGGAGGCGATCGGGTGGGCTCGCTCGGACGCCCCCGATGTGGCCACGTGGCTGAAGGGCCAGCCGCCCCTCCCGCTGCCACCCGGCGACACCGTCGCCCCCACCCCCCGGGGCGGAGGCCCGCCGCCCCCCCGGGGAGGAAGCGGCGGCGGCGACGAGACCACCCACCTGTCGGTCGTGGACGGCACCGGCATGGCCGTGTCCGTCACGCTCAGCCTGGGAAAGGCCTTCGGGGCCGGCTTCGTGCTGGGCGACCTGGGCTTCTTCCCCGGGGTCGGCGACTCGGCCTCCGCCGCGCCGGCCGACTCCACGGGCGCGTCCGGCGGGGAAGGAGGCGTGCGCTGGTGGGCCGCTCCCACGGTGGAGCTCAGCGACGGCGCCACCGACCTGGTGCTGGGGAGCCCCGGCGGCCCCCGGGGCGTGGCGGCGGTGGCGCAGGTGCTCGCCGAGTGGGTGGCGGGCGCGGGCACGCTGAGGGACGTGGTGCAGTCGCCCCGGGTGCTCCTGGAGCCCGACACCACCGCCGACCGGGGGCGCCTCTTCCTGGAGGGCGTGATCTGGCTTGACTCGGCCCGCAGCGCCCCCCGCATCCTCGCGCCCTTCGGCGACTCCCTGGTGCGGCCCATGGCGAGCAAGAGGGGCTTCATCCTGGGCGTCCACGACGAAGGGCCCCTCCTTCAGTCGTGGGACCCGTGGTTCGGAGGGGTGAACGCCGTGGCCCGGGCCGACAGCGGCTGGGTGGCCGCGGCCGACCCGAGGAGAGACGGCGACGCCCGGGTGGTGGGCGCCGAGGACGTGGCCGCCGTCCGGGGCAGGGGATCGGTGGCGCCGCCCCCGCCGGAGAAGAGCGAGGGAGGAGGAGCCCCGGGGCTCCCCCTCCCGGACACGGGAGGCTGACCCTCAGCGCACCCCGGCCAGCATGGTGACGATGAGGGCGGCCCACTGGGGCCCCAGGTAGCTGTCGGGCGTCTCCTCGTACCACTCGTCGGGCGAGTGGGAGCCTCCGCCCCGGCCGCCCCCGTCGATGGTGATGGCCGGGATGCCCATGCTCATGGGGATGTTGGAGTCGGTGCTGGACGCCCCCGTCCGGGTGGTGATGCCAAGGGCGCCGGCTGCCGTCACCGCCGTCCGCACGATGGGCGCCGAGTCCGGCTGTGAGCCTGCGGGACGGATGCCGATTGTGTCGAGCTTCATGGTGAGGGGCACCTGCGAGTCGGGCCAGCGCGCCCGCTCCGCTCGCAGCGCCTCGTCCAGCACCCGGCGCACCCGCGCGTCCAGGTCGTCCAGGGGTGCGGGCTCCTCGGAGCGCATGTCCATCTCCATCACGCCCTCGAAGGGGATGGAGTTCACCGAAGTCCCTCCGTGGACGACGCTCACGCTGAACGTCGTCTTGGGGTGGGCGGGCACCTGCAGGTCGGCGATGGCGGCGATGGCCCGGCCCATCGCGTGGATCGGGTTGGGCATGCCGAACGCGCCGTAGCTGTGGCCGCCCGGCCCCTCGTAGGCGACGCGGTAGCGGTGGCTGCCCACCGCCGAGCTGGTGATGCCGAACCCGGTGCCGTCGACGGAGATGAAGTAGTCGACCTTGCCCGCCAGCTCCTTCTCGAAGAGGTGGCGCACGCCCCTGAGGTTGCCCTGGCCCTCCTCACCCACCGTGGCGACGAAAAGGACCGTGCCCTGCGTGGGCACCCGAACGGCCTGCAGCGCCCGGGCCACCGTGAGCATGACGGTGAGGCCGCGCCCGTCGTCGCCGATGCCGGGGGCCGCCAGGCGGCTCCCGTCCCGGGTCACGTGGACGTCCGTCCCCTCCGGGAACACCGTGTCCAGGTGGCCGGACAGCACCACCACCGGCCCGGCGCCGGTCCCCGGCCGCTCGCCGATGACGTTGCCCTCGGCGTCGATGCGGACGTTCTCCAGGCCCATGGCCTCGAGGCGACGCCGGACCTCTTCGGCCCGGACCTGCTCGTGGAACGGCGGCGCCGGGATCTCCGTGAGCTGGACCTGCTGCTCCAGGCTCCACGACTGCCACGCCCGGATCGAGTCCAGGGCGGCCTTCACCTGGGCGTTCGCGGTGGGCGCCTGCGCCATGGGGGCGTTCGCCCGCTGCGCCGACAGCGGCACGGCTCCTGGCGCGAGGGCGGCCAGGACCCAGGCCAGGGGCAGGATCCAGCGACGGTGGAGCACGTTCATCGTCGAGCCTCCGAAAGGTCGGTGTGTGCGTATCATCCCCGGAGAGCGGCCCACCCCAGGGCCACCCATCCGGCCAGGAAGGCGAGCCCTCCCAGGGGCGTCACCGCGCCGAGCCAGCGGTTGCCGCTGAGCACCAGCAGGTAGAGGCTCCCGGAGAACACCACGATGCCCGCGGTGAACAGCCATCCCGCGGCCGTGGCGGCGCCCCCGGGCCAGCGCGTCGCCACCCACGCCGCGGCCACCAGGGCCAGGGCGTGGAGGAGCTGGTAGCGCACCCCGGTCTCGTAGATCTCCAGGTCGCCCGGGGACAGGGAGCCCCGGAGCAGGTGGGCGCCGAACGCCCCCGCCGCCACCCCCAGGAAGCCGAAAAGGGCCCCCAGGGCCACGAACGTCCGGGCCGGATCACCAGGCGAGGGCATAGGCCTCCCTCCTCGGGTCGGCGGCCGCGGCCAGGGTTCCCGATACCGGGTCCACCCAGATCATCTGCGCCCCCCCGAAGGTGGCGGTCCAGCCGTGAACCACCCGCACCTGGTGGCCCAGCGCCTCCAGCTCGCCCCGCACCGCCGGGCCGATCCTGTCCTCCACGGCCACGTCCCGGCCGCCGTAGCTGCGGTAGCGGGGCGCCTCCACGGCCTCCTGGGGCGTCATGCCGAAGAGGAGGAGATTGTGGACGATCTGCAGGATGGACTGGGTCTGGCTGTCGCCGCCGGGGGTGCCCAGGGTAAACGCCAGCGTCCCGTCCCGGGTCGCCAGGGTGGGGGTCAGGGTGTGATACGGCCGCTTGCCGGGAGCGATCTCGTCGGGGTGGCCCTCCTTCAGGTTGAAGAGGGCTCCCCGGTTCTGGAGCATCACCCCGGTCTCGGGCTCGAACAGCCCCGATCCGAAGCCCGCGAAAAGGCTCTGGATCCAGCTCACCGCGTTCCCCTGGGCGTCCACCACCGTCAGGTAGACGGTGTCGCCGCTGTCGTCCAGCTCGCCGTGGGGCCGCTCCCCCGGGAGGGGAGGGCCGAAGCCCGGCGCCACGTCCACGGCCGTGTGGGCCGGGTCCACCCGGGCCGCCCGGGCCCTCAGGTAGTCCGGGTCCAGGAGCCGGGCCACCGGAACGTCGGCCTTGGCCGGATCCCCGATCCAGCGGTCCCGGTCGGCGAACGCCAGCTTGGTGAGCTCCACCAGGGTGTGGAGATAGGGCGAGGTGTTGTGCCCCATCCCTTTGATGTCGAACGACTTGGCCATCTCCATCTGGGCCAGCAGCGTGACGCCCTGGCTGTTGGGCGGCAGCACGTAGAAGCGGTGGCCCAGGTAGTCGCGGGCCACCGGGTCGAC
The DNA here is from genome assembly GCA_963720485.1 of uncultured Gemmatimonadales bacterium. Lineage (GTDB taxonomy): Bacteria > Gemmatimonadota > Gemmatimonadetes > Longimicrobiales > Gaopeijiaceae > MFD05684-c1. Next base: position 1,539,175 of record OY970395.1, on the reverse strand, counting down.
CCACGTCGAGCGGTGCGCCGCCAGGTCCGGCGCCCGCAGGTAGCCGCCCTCCGCCTCCAGGAACGCCCCCAGCCGCTCGGCCACGGGTCCCTGGTAGAAGCCCTCCTTCCCCTGGGCCGCGATCCGCTCCAGGGTGCGGGCCAGGGCCGGGTTCTTGAGGAGGCTGCCCAGGGGGGGAGGCTCGCCGCCGGGAAGGTACTGGGCGCGTCCCGCCGCGTTCAGGGCGCCGCTCTCGCTGGCGAAGTCGGAGCGCAGACGCGACGTGACGGGAAAGCCGTCCCGGGCGTAGTGGATGGCCGGCGCCAGCAGCTCGGCCAGGGGGAGGGAGCCGTAGCGGTCGTGGGCGTCGACCCACGCCGCCACCGCCCCCGGCACGCTCACCGAGAGGGCGCCCGTCTCGGGCACCTCGTCCAGCCCCTGCTGGTGGAAGAAGGCGGGCGTGGCCAGGGCGCCGGCCCGCCCGCTTCCGTTCAGCGCCGTCACCTGGTGGCTGTCGCCGTCATAGAAGAGGGCGAACGCGTCGCCGCCCACGCCGTTCATGTGGGGGCGTACCACCGCCAGCACGGCGGCCATGGCCACGGCGGCGTCGGTGGCGTTGCCGCCCCGGTGGAGGATCTGGTAGCCCACGGCGGTGGCCAGGGGCTGATCGGACGAGACGGCGCCCTCGGTACCGCGGACGTCGGGACGATTCTGGGCCGGGAAGACGGGCGCCGCCGCCGGCGCGGGAGGGGGGGCACGCAGCACGGTGGCCGCGGGGGCCCGGGGGGCCGGCGCGGCCGCCTCCGGCGGCGTGGGACGGCAGCCGGCGGTCGCGACGGTGAGCGCGGCCGCCAGGGCGAGGGGGGTACGGCGCATGGGGGGATCCTCCTCCTGGGCAGCGGGACGCCTGACGATGGGCCGGCGCCGCCGCCGGCGCCACCCCGCCGGACGGAGCCCCCGCGCCGTGCGGGTCCGCCGCCGAGACGGTTGGCACCGGGCCCCGGCTCCCCCTATCCTGGGACTCCTCTCGGTCCCCCCACGGAGCGACGTCCATGGCACCATGCCCCCGCGCCCTCTCGCGTCTCCCTCGCCGCCCGGCGGCGGGCATCGGACGCTGACGTGCCTCTCCGCATCGAGCCGGTCCGTGACCGGAAGCTCCACCGGCTGCTCAAGGCGGCTCCGGAGCAGCGCCTCCCCCGGGGGCACATTCTCTACGGCAGGGGCGAGGAGGCCGACGGGGTCTTCGTGGTGCGCCGGGGGCACGTCCGGCTGGTGCTGGACGGGCGTGGAGACTCCCGCACGGTGGCCGTGGCCGGCCCCTGGGAGCTGTTCGCCGAGGAGGCCATGGTACCGGGCTCGCTCCGGCCGTACACCGCCATCGCCGGGGAACGCTGCATGGTGTCGACCCTGGACGGCGCTGAGGTGAGGAGCGTGCTCCGAACCTCCCAACACACCCTCACCACCTACCTCGAGGTGAAGGAGCGGGAGCTCCGCCTCCTCCGGGACGCCAACGGCGGCTCACGCCCCACCACCCGGGAGCGGCTGGCGGCGGTGCTCCTGGACCTGGCCGACCGGCTCGGGGCGGAAGAGGAAGGCATCCACGTCCCCCACTGGTTCACCCACCGGGAGCTCGGCGACCTGGCCGGGGCCCACCGCTCGACCGTCACCACCACCCTCAACGATTGGCTCTACGAGGGCATTCTGGAGGAGGCGCCTCGGGGCTTCCGCCTCGCCCGGCCCGAGGCCCTGCGCCGCGAGGCGGGGCTACAGCCGGCGGATCCGCCGCCGGCCCGCTCGTGGAGACGCGGGAAGAGGCGCGCCCCCGGACGGGCCTCCAATTGACCGAAGTCCGCGTCCCGCCTAGCTTTTCCTGTTCTCTGCAGCATCCATTTGAGACCCCCGACGGCAGGCAGCATGGCAGCCCGGTACACCCCGCCCAGATCCCGAAGCCGGGAAGAGCATCCCGACGATGTCTTCGCCGCCCGGACCCTCGAGCTCTCGGACTGGGCACAGCAGAACACGCAGCTGCTGGTCATCCTGGGGGTGGCCCTGGCCCTCATCGTGGGCATGGGGCTCTACTACATGAACTACCGAAAGGGCCTCACCGCCCAGGCGAGCGTCGAGCTGGAGCGCATCCAGCAGACCCTCGCCACCGGCGAGGTGGAGGCGGCCAAGGCCGACCTGGTCACGTACCTCGACCGCTTCGGTAGCACACCCTACGCCGGCGAGGCCCGCCTCCTCCTGGGGCAGATCGACCTCCAGAGCGGGCAGACCGACCAGGCGGTCACGGCCCTCCAGCCCAGCGCCAGCGACCTGGGCGAGCCCATCGGGCTCCAGGCGGCCATGCTCCTGGCCAAGGCCTACGAACAGTCGGGCGACCTCCAGAAGGCCGAGGACCTCTACCTGAAGGTGGCCGACGGGGCCAAGCTGGACTTCCAGGTGCGGAACGCCCTGGACGCCGCCGCCCTCATCCGAAAGGAGCAGGGCGACCTGAAGGGTGCCGCCGACCTCTACCAGCGCATCCTCGACGGCATGGACGAGACCGATCCCCAGCGGGGCCTCTACCAGATGCGCCTGCAGGAGGCCCGCACGGAGGCGGCTCGTCAGGGATAGAGACCCGTCGCGTCCGTGCCACACTCCGGGGGCCGGCGCGCTACAGAAGTCGAGGCGGGGCGTCGCCCCAGCTTCTCGTGTTCTCCCCCATAACCTCGTTGATCCCAGGGAGTTGGCGGCCCCGCTCGTCTTCCGGCCCCGATCCTGCCGCGCAGCGACCTCTGGCGCTCCCGAAAGGAGGGGCGCGGTCTCAGCATCGAGGCGCCCATGTTCGCTATCGCCGTCTGGCAGGACCGCGTCCTGCCGCCTACGCCACGCTGCCCGGTACGACTGCCGTTCCTCCCGTCACCATCATTGACGACCGCGGTCCGGCGAAGCACTATGGGAAACGTATGTTTTCCGAGTTCCCCCCACAGCGACGGCCCGTCCAATGATCCACGACCCGTCGAGGGAACCGGAGGAGACACCTCCTCCTGACCGCGGCAGGACCTGGACAAACGGCGCACCCCTGCGTCCCGTACGTCCGGTAACGCACCGTACGAGCGCCGGGACCGACGTTGCCCTGCGCGTGGCCGACGCGCTCGTCAACCTGGCGGAGTTCTCGGACCCCTACTATCGGGGGAGCACGGCCCTCACCAGGGTGATCGCCCAGACCCTCTGCGATCACCTGCACCTCAGCGAAGACGCCCGCTCGGACGTGCTCCTTGCGGCAGTGCTCCGTGACGTGGGGCGCATCCTCATGCAGGCGAGGGGACAGCTCAAGCCCGTCAGTAAACCCGGCCCCGAGGACCAGCGAGTCATCCAGCAGCACGTCCTCCTGGGCCTGGGGATCCTGGAGGGTACGGATCTCCCCGCCCGCGTCATTCAGATCATCCGCCACCACCACGAGCGCTGGGACGGCGGGGGCTACCCCGACGGCCTCGCTGGCGAGGACGTTCTCCTGGAGGCCCGCATCGTCGGTATCGCCGACAGCGTCGCCTCCATGCTGCGCCCCCGTCCGTACCGCCTCCCCCGGAGCTTCAAGCAGGTGGTCCTGGAGCTCAAGCGGCAGAGCGGCTCGCAGTTCGATCCACGGCTGGTCGGGGCCTTGGTGGAACTCCTGGATCGGGACGGGCTCCGCTCCCTCGGCGTGGGCGAGCGGCAGCATGTGCTGGTGGCGCCCCGCACCGGCGCCCGGGAGGAGCTCCTCGCAATACGCCTCTCCCGGCTGGGCTATCTCGCGGAGGTGCGAGACATCGATGAGGTGAGGGAGCGGACGCTGAAGGTGCCGGTGGAGGCCGTCATCCTCCACTACGACGCGGATCCCATCAGTTGCAACCGCGTCATCGGCAGGCTCCGTGCGAGCGACGAGGGCGGGGACGTTCCGATCCTGGTAGTCGAGGCGCTCGGCGCCTCCGCGGTCAGCGAGGCCCTGGGGGCCGGCGCCGACTACGCCACCGCTTCCTCGGACTTCGAAACGGTCCAGCAGGTGCTGGCCGTGCTCATCTCCCAGTCCGTCCGCCTGAGGACCCGCCGCGAGACCGCCTCCGGCGGACTCCTGCCCGCAATGACCGGCAGGCTGGAGGAGTTCGACGTCGGGTGGCTCATGCAGTGGATCAACTACAACGGCGCCTCGGGCGCGATCGACGTGGACCACAGGGGCGTGAGTGGAACCATCTGGATGGCGAACGGCGAAGCCCACGACGCCCGCCTGGGCGAGCTGACCGGGATGGAGGCGTTGCGCCACCTCCTGGGATGGCCCGCGGGACGGTTCGCCCTTCGCATGGGGGAGCGGCCGCCTCGCCGCAGCATCGACGACTCGCTCGTGCACATTCTCATGGAGCACAGAGCCAGCCAAGCCGGCGATGCAGTCCTGTACGGAGCCGTCGAGGGGAAGGGATGACCCGGCGAGGGGTAGTGGACGGTCGTCCGAAGCCCCATCTTCACGGTCATGTCGTTCTCGCGTCCCGCTCCCACGCGCAGCCGCCCAACCACGGTCGCGGCCGCGTCCACGGATCTCCTCGCTGCCCTGCAGGGCTGTCCCTGCCCCCGCTGCGAAGCCATCCGGGCAGGGGAGCCTCCGCCGGAGAGGCCTTCCTACGTCACCACCCTCGAAGTGCTGGCGGACGCCGCGGGGAGGGTGGACGGACAGCTCGAGAGCGAGGAGCAGATCCAGAGCACCCTCGATGGCCTCACGACCCGCCTCGAGGCGCTGGCGCACCAGCTCGAGAACGTAGTGCACTGTCTATCCGCGCTGGCAGGGCCGAAATGAACCACGTCGACGCAATGATCCGCTGCTACCGCGCCGCTCGGCTCACCGCCCAACCAGAAGGGGCGGAATGAACGCCGAGGTCGCCTCCCGCGTCTTGGTGGTGGACGACGACCTGTCGGTGCTGGCCGCCGCGGCGAAGGCGCTGAGGGGGGAAGGCTATGAGGTCCTCACCGCGGCATCCGGCGAGGAAGCCCTCCACATCGCGCAGGAGGTGGCCACTCATATGGACGTGGTGGTCATGGACATCTTCCTGCCCGACGCCTGGGGCTCGTCGCTTGCGTTCACGCTGAAGCAGAACTACCCGAGCATCCGCGTGGTCTACATGTCCGGCTACGCCAAGAGCGACCCGCTCCTGAACGCCATTCGGGACCCCTCTGTGATCCTGCTGGCGAAGCCGTTCGAGCTGAGCGAGCTCGTGGGCGCCGTCAGAATCGCCGTGGCAAAGGGGGCCGTGGCAAAGGGGGAAGCCGGCTGAGCGCGAACCTCCGGCGGGGCCCGTCAGAAGATGCGTCGGCCCAGGAAGAGGGTGGACCCGATGAGCAGCGCGTAACGGCCCAGCTTGCCCCAGATATTGGACGTCTTCCTGACCGGCACCATGAGCGCGTCTCCGGCGCGCAGGTTCAACTGGTCCAGCGAGCGGCCTTCCACCGTCGCTTCCTGCAGCGCGGCCCCCGACAGCAGTTGCTGATTGCCCCGGCGCACGCTCAGGCGGGACAGGTCGGCGTTCTGGGACGGACCTCCGGCCATCATGATGACGTCGCCCAGCAGGAGGTCGGCGGGGACCACGTAGAACCCGGGCCGGCCCACGGCACCCAGCACCGACACGCGCACCAGGGAACGGGCCTCCACCACCGGGTCGGTGATGAAGCGGCTGATCTCCTGGGTCATGTGCTCCTGGAGCTCGGAGCGGAGAACGCCTCCCAGGGAGATCGGACCGATCCGGGGAAGCGTCACGGCGGGCCCCGGCTCCACGAACAGCGTGTCGGGAATGCCCTCCTCGCCCTGGATGTGCAGGGTGATACGGTCGCCGGTGCGGAAGTCGCCGAGCTTCAGCCGCTCCTGGATGCGGGTCAGCTCCGCCTTCGCCTGGTCCTTGAGGGCGCCGCTGTAGGCGGGCGACGCCACCACCTCCTGGTAGCGGGCCTGCAGCGCCTCGAGGTCCGGCCGGGTCAGCTCCAGGGAGCGGGGGTCCCAGCTATCGGGGGTCGCGACGGCCTGGGCAGCCGCCGTCGATGCGAGAAACGAAAGGGCCAGGAAGACCGTACAAAGGCGAAGGCCTTGTCTGAGTATCGGGTTCGAATGCATTCTGTCACGATTGTCACATGAAGGACTCATTATCCATCTCCCATCGGGAACCGATGCCGTGGCCGACCCGCTCCAAGGTCGAGTACCTGTCATACTGATCGTCGACGACGAGGAATGGCGGGCCCGCTCGCTGGAGAGCATCCTGGGCCCTCAGGGCTTCGCCGTCGTGAAAGCGTACACCGGACGACAAGCGCTGGATCTGGCAAGGCGCCTCGAGCCCGACCTGGTCATTGCCGACTACCGCCTCCCCCACTACACCGGTCCCGAGGTGATCCGGAGACTCCGGGAGCAATCCGCGGCCGAAGCCGCGCTGCCGTGCATCATCGTCAGCGGAACGGTGCTGGGCCGTAGCGAGCGTCGTGAATGCCTCGAGGCGGGCGCCTGGGAGATCCTCACGGCGCCCATCGACCCGGACGAGATCCTCCTCAAGTGCCGGACCTTCGTGGCGGCGAAGCGGCGCGGGGACCTGACGAGCTTCGGCGTGCGGGACACGAGCGGCTACTACAACCTCCGGGGGCTCATCGCCCGGGTCGAAGAGATCGCGAGCGACGCCGACCGGAGCCGCCGGCCCATGGCCTGCGTGGTCATCGGGATGGCGGAGGACGACGACGGGACGACGGAGCGCACGGTCGAGCTCTTCCAGGACCTGCGCGCCTTCCTCCGCACCTCCGACGTGGTGGGCCACCTCAGCCACGACGAGCTGGCCGTGGTGGCACCCGGCACGGGCGCAGACGGCGCCCAGATGCTCGCCGAGCGCATCGCCAACCACATGCTGGCGCACGCCGGATCCCAGGGCGAGGCGATGCCCCTCCGCCTCGGGCTCTGCACCATCTCCCCCGAGGAGATCCCCGGCATCCGGGAGGCGCCGGAGGAGGTGCTCTCGCGGGCCGTGAAGGCGCTCCGTTCCGCGCACACCCAGGGCCCCGTCAACAACCGCATCCGCTCGTTCGATCACCTCTGAGGCCGGCGAGCCCAGCCTCACACCACACCCGCAGGCTCTTCCTGCGAGCCATCGATCAGCGCCGCCGGCGTTGCCGCCTCGTCGGTCTCGTCTTCCCGCCCGGCCTCGTATCCCGGCAGATAGTTGGAATAGTAGTAGTAGCCGTTGCGTCCCGTCTCGGCGAAGTCGTTGAGGACCGCGCCCAGGACGCGGATGGGGAAGCGCCGGAGCCCCTCCAGCTTGGCCAGCACCATCTCCCGCTCGGACGAGCCGCTCCGCACCACGAGCGCCAATGACCCGGTGAGCGCCGCCAGGAGCGCCGAGTCGGCACCGGCGGTGAGGGGCGGGCTGTCCACGATGATCACCTCGTAGTTCCCGCGGGCGAACGCCAGGAGGTTCCGCATCCGGTCGCCGGCGAGGAGCTCGGGCGAGTGGGCCTTGCGGGACCCGGAGCCGATGAGGTCCAACCGGGGGAAGCGGGTGGTCTGGATCACCCTTTCCAGCCGCTCACCGACCAGGTAGTCCGTCAGGCCCGGCTTCCGGGAGCCCTCCAGCAGCGTGTGCACGTCGCCGCGGCGGGTGTCGCCGTCCACGAGCAGGGTGCGCCTGCCGATATCGGCGAAGGCGACGGCCAGGTTGGCGCTCACCAGGGACTTGCCCTCGCTCTTGGTCGCGCTGGAGATCGTCACCACCACGGGCCCGGCCTGACCGTACGCGAACTCGACGTTCATGCGCAGCTCGCGGAACGCCTCCAGCACCCGGTCTTCGTTCAAGCCCTTCCCGGCGCCGATGGTCGGCACCGCGCCGAGAACGCGGATGCCCACGTCGCGCTCCAGCTCGGACGCGTCGCGGAGCGTGGGGTCGAGGCGGTCGAGGAAGACGGCTCCGGCCGCGCCCGTGCCCAGGATCCCGGCGGCCACCATCAGGATCATGCGGATTCGCTGGTCGTTGGCGGGGACGTTGGGGACGGCGGCCCTGTCCAGGATGGACACGTCGGGGATGCTGCTGTCGGCGGCCAGGCGGGTCGTCTCCACCCGCTGTCGGAGATCGTTGTAGATCTTCTCCTGGATATCCACCTGCCGGCGCAGACGCGCCTCCTCGATGCTGCGAACGGGGATCTTGCTGAGGTCCACCGAGGCCGCCGAGATCCGCTGGGCCAGGGTCGCCTCCCTCGTCTTCAGCTCACTCACCAGGGAGCCGACCAGCCCCGGGATGGACTGGCTCTCGAGGGTGTGGATGTGCTTCTCCAGGTCCTGGATGGGCCGGTACGCCTCCTCGTAGCGCGTCCGGAGCGCACGCAGCGTGGAGCGCGCGTTCACGAGCTGGTCGATGGCGCTCTTGAGCTCGGCCGACTGCTGGACGGAGGGCACGGCCTCCAGCGCCTCCAGCGAGACGGCGCCCGTCGAGTCGGCCCCGGCGAGAATGGCCTGGAGCCGTTCCCGGTCGCGGCCGAGCTGCTCCTGGTTGACCTTCATCGTGAAGAAGCTGTTGAAGACCGGATCGCGGGTCTGCTCCAGCCCGGGGGCGATGGGGGTGGAGGGGTCGGTGGGGAGCGTCACGGTGGCCACCCGGAACGACTCCAGCTCACTCTCCACGCGGCTCAGCTCGTTCTGGGCGTAATCGAGCTGCTGCTCGAGGATCTTCCGCCGCTCGTCCAGCTTGCGCCGCTTCAGCTCCCTCGCCAGCTCCACGTGCCGGTCCATGAGCGAGTTCAGGACGGACGCGATCTGCACCGGGTCGTCACCCCGGAGGCTGAGGCCGATGAAGTTGACCCCCTTGTCCATCTTGGCCTGGAGCCGCTGCGACAGCTTTCGCGACGCGTCGCGGGGCGTCACCACGGTGAACTTGAAGTCGGTCCCGGGCTGGAGCGCCGAGGCACGAGGCTGCCAGCGGAAGCCCACGGCCTGTCCGATGGAGTCGCCGGGAGCGCCCCTGGCGGCCTGCAGCCCCTCCTTGGTCATGAGCGTCCAGCTCTTGCCGTCGTCGGACACCGTCAGACGGTATTCCCCGGGGCGGAACCGCTCCGCGAGCTCGAAGTCCGAAAACAGCCAGTGCCACTGCCCCGGGGTCTCCAGGTAGAGCTTCTCCTTGAGCACCACCGGGTCGAGCACGGCGTAGGAGCGCAGCAACTCGATCCAGGCGTTTGCGCCCAGGAGCGCGCCCTCCGAGATGGGGCTGGCGACGTCTCCCTTGTCGTCCTGCTCGACCCACAGGTTCCCCTCGGCCACATACTCGGGGTTGACCAGCCGCCAGGTGCCGTAGGCCGCGCCCGTGGCCACCACGGCGCTGGCGAAGAGCAGGAGCTTGTGCCTCCGGAGCGCCCCCAGGATCTGCTGCACGCTGAAGCCCCCACCCCGCTCATCCTGGTCGAAAGGGCTGGGCAGATAGGGGGAGGACGGCGGGCTCGGGACCGGCGCCGGCGGGGAGCTATGCGGCTGAGGGAGGTTGTGCTGGCTCATTGGCCTGGATGACTGAACAAAGAGATGCAGCAGGAGGGCGGGGATTCGCCCATTTCAATGTATGTACGCCGGGCCCACCTGCCAACGACGCCCTGCTGCCAGGGGGTGTGGAGACAGGGCAACACCGGTGTGGCTTCGAGACTGCACTCGCGAACAACGCCCTTGCGAAATCACCCGTTTGTCTGAACACTTCGTATTCGTTCGATGACGCGCTGCTCAGGCGCCGCACCGACGATCACCCCAACCGGGCGCATTCAGATTACGACATTTCCAGACCCGTCCGGCGACCTCTCCCGGGCCACCGGGAACTTCCACTTCACGCGTCGAGAGCCGCGATGAACGCGCCTGCCGTCAGCCGTCGGGGCCCATCCCGTGTATGGGCCGACCGAGGCCTGCCCCTCACCGATCCCACCAACGGCGCCATCGAGGTGCTGGTGGTGGACGACGAGCACAGCCTCAGGGAGAGCTGCGCCTCCATCCTGCGCACGGAGGGCTTCAACGTCTCCGTATGTGGACGGGGCGACGAAGCGCTGGATCTTCTGAAGCGACGGCGCTTCGACATCCTGCTCGTCGACATCTATATGAACCCGATCTCCGGCCTCGACATCCTCGACGCGGTGCATGAGTCGTGGCCCGAGACGCTCGTCATCCTCATGACGGGCAAGCCCAGCGTCGAGTCCAACGTGCAGGGGCTGCGCTCCGGAGCGTTCGACTACCTGGTCAAGCCCTTCTCCGCCAGCCACCTCCACGTGGTCATCGGCAGCGCCGCCCAGGCCATCCTGGCGGCCCGGGCCGCCGCGGAGCAGACGTCCTCCGACGACGCTGAGGAGGACAGGGTCGCGCACAGCGACACCATCACGCTCCTGGGCCGCTCCGCGGCATTCCACAAGGTCATCGAGCTGGCACGGAAGGTCGCCTCCACCAACGCGTCGGTCTTCCTCACCGGTGAGAGCGGCACGGGGAAGGAGGTGATCGCCCAGTTCATCCACACCCAGAGCCGGCGCAGCGACCGCGCCCTGGTCGCCATGAACTGCGCGGCCATGCCCGAGGCGCTCCTCGAGTCGGAGATGTTCGGCCACGTGGCCGGCGCCTTCACCGGGGCCACGCGCGACAAGGAAGGGCTGCTGGAGGTGGCCCACATGGGCACCATGTTCCTGGACGAGCTGACCGAGATGCCCCTCACCGTCCAGGCGAAGCTCCTCCGCGTCCTGCAGGATGGGGTGGTGCGCCGCGTGGGAAGCACCAAGGTCGACGCCACGGTGAACGTCCGCTTCATCGCGGCCACCAACCAAGATCCCGGCGAGGCCGTGGCCCAGGGGATGCTCCGCAAGGACCTCCACTTCCGCCTGAGGGTGGTGCCCATCCACATTCCGCCGCTGCGGGAGCGGACCGACGACATCCCCGTCCTAGCCGAGCACTTCCTCGAGCGTTTCTGGAAGGAGCATCGGGCGCCCGGGGAGCCGAAGCCCGAGTTTTCGGCCGAGGCCATGGAATCGCTCCGGCGGCGGGCCTGGCGGGGGAACGTCCGGGAGCTCCGCAACGTGGTCGAGCATGCGGTGGTGATGCTGGAGCCCGACTCGGTCGTCCAGCCCGAGGACCTCCCCTCCTTCGCGGAGCCGACGGTGGGGGAGACCGTCTACGACGCCTCCCTGGCCGGGGAGACCTACCACACCGCCCGGGAGCGCGTCCTGCGGGACTTCGAGCAGTTCTACCTGCGCCACATCGTGCGCGAGGCCCACGGCAACATCTCCGACGCGGCCCGCATGGCGGACGTCGATCGGACCACATTGTACCGCCTCATGGAGAAGCATGGGACGGAGCGGCAGAACCTCCTCTACGACTAGAGACGGGCCGCTCACGATGGCCTCTCCCGTGCGAGAAGCCGCCGCTCCGGAGTTCATCCTCCGGAGGGCAGTGGAGGCTGTTCTCGCAGCGGCCGAGGAGACTTCCGAGGCCATCGCCGCGCCGGAGGACCTCCGCCGGGACCTGGAGGAGCTGGAGCGGGCCGTCCTCGATGTGTTGGGCGGCGCCGACTCGGGCGCCGTGCGGCAGGCACTCCCTGCTCGCGTGCGTCGGCCGGGACTCGCCGCCGCGGTGCGCCGGCAGGTGCTCGGGCAGGGATGCGACGCCGAGGAGGAGCCCCGGGACGTCCTCGCCCTTCTGCGCGCCCTCGATATGCTCGCGCCGAGCCGCTGGATCGACACGGTCGACGCCGAGAGCCTCCTCCCCCTTCTGGCGGAGCCCGACGCCTTCGAGTTGCTGGTGGAGGTGACCCACGACCTGCGCTCGCCGCTGACCTCCATCCTCTTTCTCTCGGAGACCCTGCGGAACGGGCGCAGCGGACGGGTCAACGACATCCAGCGGAGCCAACTCGGCCTCATCTACGGGGCGGCCCTGGGTCTCCACTCGGTATCGAGCGACCTGATCGATCTCGCCCGAGCCGGCACGGAGTTCGAGGAAGAAAACAGCCCGTTCACCATCTCCGAGGTCTTCCAGAGCGTCGTCAATCTGGTACGGCCGGTAGCGGAGGAGAAGGGACTCGAGATCCGGACGGAGGCACCGTCCTTCGACCGCTGCATCGGACAGCCTCTCCTCCTCAGCCGGGTGCTCCTGAACCTTACCACCAACGGACTGAAGTTCACGTCCGAGGGGTACGTCGAGCTCTGCGCGAAGCGCGAGCCGGAGCGGTCCGTGACGTTCTCGGTGCGGGACACGGGCCCGGGACTCGGCGAAGACGCGAGCCCACACCTCTTCGAGCCGTTCAAGAAGTCCGATGACCGCCGGGGACATTTCTTCAGCGGCGCGGGCCTCGGGCTCTCCATCGCCCGACGCCTGGTCCGGCGCATGGGCTCCGAGCTGGAGCACGAATCCCGGCCCGGCTGGGGCACGCGGTTTTTCTTCACCGTCGAGCTCCCCCGCGCACGGCGCCTCTGAGCACCACCCCGGTCGCAGCCGATCCTGGCTCGACCGTGTTGCAGCCACTCCACAACCGTTGTCGGAGCGGGACAGAAAGGCCTGCCCGAGCCAGGTCGGATTTGCCTTTCTCCGGTGTTTTCGGGAGAGGCCCGGTTCGTGCTCGGGCTACCTCCCATCCGCGATCCCACGACTCGCCGCGGAGCTCGCCATGCACCACCGCTGGGGGTTCGAGTCTCCGGCCGCCTCCATCGCGCCTCTCGTGGTGCGATATTTCTCCCGGTGTCTCTCGGCTCTCGACAGGGGAGAGATCCACAGCGCCCGGGAGATTCTCGAGAGGCAGGCATGGGGTCGGGACATCGACATGACGAGAATCAGCGAGGACATCATCCTCGAGACCAAGGGGCTCGGAGACGAGGCCCTCGCGGCGCTTCACTCCGGAGGGGAGCAGGAGACGCGGGCGATCATCGAAAAGGCGATCCAGCTCTGGTCATGAGTCGGCGCCGGTCCGTGATCTTCAACGCGGCCGCAGGCGTCGTCTGGCTTTCCTTGGGCGTCGCCATCCTGCTCAAGCTCCTCCCCCTGGCCCTCGACGCGGAGCGCACGCGGCTGGTCTTCACGTCGACCCTGAACCCGACCCTGAAGGTGGTGGCCCTCGTCATCGCGGTCGGACTCGGCGTCCTGTTCGTGATCCTGGGCGGCTTCGTCCTGGTGGCGCGACGAACCAGCCTGGCCGTGAACCTGAATCTGTCCGCAGGGACGTCGATCGCCCTGTTCCTGATCGTCCTCGAGACCACGGCCCGCGTGAGCCTCGCCCGCAACATCCCCCCGCTGAACGCTCCGACCCTGTACGCGAACGTCTTCTGCGGGGAAACGTACTGGAGGATCCTCGCCCGCGTCCGCCCCACGCCCCCCATGCGCGACGAGGTCTATCACCCCGAGCTAGGCTGGACCGAACCCCGCTCCTCCGACAATCCGGTCGGGCTGGCGCACGGGGGTCCCGTGGGCGAGGGGCTCCCCATCCCCTTCTACGGCGACTCCTTCATGCAGGGTCTGACCGACGCCGAGGAGACCGTGCCGGGGTACGTCGCCTCGTTGCTCCCGGGAATCCAGGCGGACAACCTGGGGGTCGGCGGATACGGCGTCGGCCAGATCATGCTCCGCTATCGCCTCACCGCCGGCCGGTATCCGGACCGCCCCGCCGTCGTCGGCATCATGACGGAGGACATCGACCGCACGCCTCTGCGCCTCTTCAGCGGCGCGCTCAAGCCCGCGTTCGTGCTCGGCCCAGACGGGGCTCCCGAGCTGATCCAGGTTCCCGTCCCTCGCGACGTGGAGGCGTGGCTGAAGCACCATCCCATCGGGATCCACAGCTATGCGCTGGCCTCCCTGGGCAGGGCGCTGGAAGTGGTCTCGGAGGCCTTCGACGGATCGAACAGCCATTGCATGCGCGAGGAGAAGGAGGCGGTGAACCTGTTCGCCCTCGAGCAGGGACGGGCCCGGAAGGTGGAGCTGTCCCACCCCTGGGTCGGCGTCATCTTCGCCAGCCCCGGCACGTTCACGCGACGTGATCCCTGGCGCCGGGAATTCCTGCGCAGCTATTTCGAGCGCCACGACATCCCGTACGTGGACGGGCTCGACGTGATCACGCGTGACGCCCAGGCCCGCGGCGCCTCCGTAGGCGAGTACTTCCTTCCCGACGGGCACCCCAACGCCCTGGGCAACAAGGTGATCGCCCAGGCGGTGGTGAAGCTGCTGAAACCCCTCCTCCCACAGGTGGGAACCATGACGCAAGCCGAGTCCGGCGGCGCAGCCGGACGGCCAGGGCAGGGAAGCGCGCCGGCCCCTGCGAGGGTCCGGCCGGAGGCTGGAGGATGAGCGACCGGAGCCGGGTGGCCGTGGTGGTGCCGGCCTACGGTCGCCCGCGTGCCCTCGAACAGGCCGTTCGCTCCTTGTTCGCCCAGGACCTCGACCCGCGGCTCTACGAGGTCGTCGTGGTGGACTCGACCCCCGACCGGTCGAACGACGCCCTTCTCGAGCGCCTTCGGGAGGAGGCGCCCTGCGACTACCGCGTGCTCTGGAAGGAGCCCGAGGGTCCGGGTCCGTCGCGCAACGCCGGCGTGGCGCACACCCGCTCGCCCTTCGTCGCCTTCATGGACAGCGACTGTCGCGCCCATCCGTCCTGGCTCCGACAGGGCCTGGCAGCCTTCGACGAGGGGGTGGGGATCGTCCAGGGCAAGACCCTGCCGGATCCCGACGGCGAGCTCGGCGTCTTCACCTGGTACCCCATGAACGAGAGCGAGAGCTTCGTCTACGAGTGCACCGGGCTCTTCTACCGGCGGGAGGCCTTCGAGGCGTCGGGAGGCTTCCCTGCGGACGCGACGCCGCGTGCGGACCGCCCCCTGGGCGGCGAGGACGTAGCCGTCGCGTGGACCGTCAAGCGGCTCGGGTGGGAAAGCCGCTTCGCGCCCGGGGCGGTGGTGTATCACGAGGTGGTGCCGGTGACGCCCCTCCAGTGGCTGTTCATGAAGCGGCTCATGCTCTGGCCCGGCCTCGTGGGCCGCTTTCCGGAGCTCCGCCGCTTCTTCATCGCACGGTACTTCTGGGATCACGCCCAGGCCTACCTCTCCCTGGCCCTGGTCGGAGTCGGGCTGATGCCGTTGTCCCCGTGGTTCGCCGCCCTCGGGCTGCCCTACGCCGTCCACCGCGCCGCGCCGCGCAGCAAGTCGTTTCCCGGACCGCTCCGGCCCCTCCGCGTGCTCCCGTACCTCGCCCGGGACATCACGTGGATGGGGCTCCTGGTGGCCGGCAGCATCCGGCATCGATCCCTCCTCATCTGATGCCTGTCGATCCCACCGTCTCGGTCATCGTCCCCACGCGGAACCGCGCCGCGCTCCTCGTCCGGACCCTCGCGGCGCTCGAGGCCCAGAGCGTCCCACCCGGCGAGATCATCGTCGTCGACAACCGCTCGACCGACGACACGGAGGAGCGGGTGCGGGAACGCGCCGCCGCGTCTGCCATCCCCATCCGCTACGTGCGGAGCGACGTCGATCGTGGACCGGCCCGCTCCCGGAATCTCGGAGCCGCCCGGGCGAGGGGAGAGGTCCTGGCGTTCGTCGACAGCGACGTGCGGCCTCGCTCCGACTGGCTCGAGGTCTCCCTCGACGTCCTCGAGAGGGAGGCCGACGTCGGCATGGTGGCGGGAAAGGTGGTGCTCGCCCATCCGGTGGGGCGGCTCCAGGGGTTCGGGGGCGCCCTGGGCTTTCTCGGGCTCGCGTGGGACGCCGACGAGGGTGAGGAGCCGTCGGCGATCCGGGCCGCGAAGTCCGTGCTCTGGGCTCCCGCGGCGGCCGTGGTGGTGCGCGGGTGCGCCTTCGAGGAGGTCGGCGGCTTCGACGACAGCTTCTTCTTCGGGTACGAGGACTCGGACCTGGGCTGGCGGCTGAACCTGGCCGGCTGGCGGGTGCTGTGCGTGCCGGAATCCCACGCCGAGCACGAGGCGGGCACGCGGGTCGACGACCGGGTGGAGAAGACCTCGCCGGACATGGTCTTCCACTACTGCAAGAACCGGCTTCGCTCCCTCACCCGCAACTACGGGCCGCTCCGCCTGGCGGCGGTCCTGCCCCTGTACGCGCTGTTCTCCGCGGCAGACCTCGCCCTGCGGCCTCCCCGGGGCGCCAAGGTGAGGGCCCTGATGTGGAACCTGCGAAACCTTCTGGAGACGCTCCGGCTGCGGGAGCGCACGCAGCGGGGGCGACGCCGGTCCGATCGGGCGCTGGCGCCGCTGTTCAGCCGCCGCGCCTTCCCCCCGGAGCGCCTCGCGGCGCGGCTCGGCCGGAGGAGGGCGCAGGCACCGCCGCCCTCCCCCGGCGGCGCGTCAGAAGATCGTGTAGATGAAGGGCGCCAGCACGGAGGTCTGGGCGAGGATGAGCATGGCGCCCATCAGGATCAGCATCACCAGGATCGGCATCAGCCACCACTTCTTGCGCTCGCTGAGGAAGAGCCACAGCTCCCGCATGATTCCGATTCTCCCGTTCATTTCAACGACGCTCCTTAGAACTGTCGGGTGAGATCGCCGCGGCCGCGTCCAGCCGCGCGCCGCTTCCAGTAGGTCCCTTCGGCACTCCGGTGCACCACCGGGCTTCCTCCCATGGCGCGCCGGACCAGGCCGAAGGGCGTGATGACGACGAAGTAGACCACCGACATGATGATCGGCGTGGTCACCTTCGAGATCGCGGTCGCCAGCCCCATCCAGGCCCTGTGGACGGGGTCCAGCCTGCCGGGGACGACCACGCCGGCAACCACCAGGAGGGCTCCGACCGCTGCCGCGACCGTCGCCCCTGTAACGTGTCCACGCCAGGCCAGGAGCCCCGCGAGAGCCACGAACGCCAAGCCGACCGTGAGGCCGAAGTGGCGCCCCTCCTTGGCCGTCAGTCGAGCTCGAACACCTCTCTCCAATCTTCCTCCTCCCGCCACTCGGGTTGGGCGTCTTTCTCGAGGAAATAGGGGCCGATCACCAGGCGATCCATCTGGGTGCGCATGAAGCACCGGTAGGCGTCGGAAGGCGTACACACGATCGGCTCTCCCCGCACGTTGAAGGACGTGTTCACGAGGACGCCGCAGCCGGTCAGCTCTTCGAATCTGCTGATCAGCGCATGGTACAATGGGCTCGTCTCCTCCGATACGGTCTGGACGCGGGCCGAGTAGTCCACGTGGGTGACCGCCGGGATGTCGGATCGCGGCACGTTCAGCTTCTCGATGCCCCACAGGCCGCGCTGCTCCTCGTTCATCGTTATCCGGCGGGCTTCCTTCACCGGAGCGACCAGGAGCATGTAGGGGGAGTCGCAATCCATCTCGAAATAGTCCGCCACCCGCTCCCGCAGCACGCTGGGCGCGAAGGGCCGGAAGCTCTCCCGGAACTTGATCTTGAGGTTCATCTGGGCCTGCATCTCGGGACTGCGGGGGTCGCCCAGGATGCTTCGGGCTCCCAGGGCCCGGGGCCCGAACTCCATCCTCCCCTGGAACCAGCCCACGACGTTCTGTTGGGCCAGATCGCGGGCGGTACGGGCGATGATCTCGTCCGGATCCAGCCGCTCGTAGACCGCGCCGTGGCGGTCGAGAGCCCGGGCGATGGCGTCCGGCGAGAAGCCGGGGCCCAGATAGGCGCCGCGCATGCCGTCCCGGCCGCAGGCGACACGGCGCTCCGCGCCCAGGTGCCGGTGCCATATCATCAGCGCGACGCCCAGCGCTCCGCCCGCGTCGCCCGCGGCGGGCTGCACCCACAGCCTCTCGAACGGCCCCTCCCTCAGGATGCGTCCGTTCCCCACGCAGTTCAACGCCACACCCCCCGCCAGGCAGAGGTTCGGGAGCCCCGTCTCCCGGTGCAGCGTGCGCGCCATGCGGAGCATGATCTCCTCGCACACCTCCTGGACGGAGCGCGCCAGGTCCATCTCCCTCTGGGTCAGGGGGCTCTCCGGCTGCCGCGGCGGACCTCCGAACAGCCGGGAGAAGGCGCCGTTCGTCATCGTGAGGCCGGATAGGTAGTTGAAGAACTCCTGGTTCAGCCGGAACGAGCCGTCCTCCCGGAGGTCCAGGAGCTGCTCCAGGATGACGTCCACATAGCGCGGCTCCCCGTAGGGCGCCAGCCCCATGACCTTGTACTCGCCCGAGTTGACCTTGAACCCGGTGAAGTAGGTGAAGGCCGAGTAGAGGAGCCCCAGGGAGTCGGGCCAGTGCAGCTCGCTCAGGATCTCGAAGTCGTGGCCGCGCCCCACCCCCTGGGACGCCGTGGCCCATTCCCCGACCCCGTCCAGGGTCAGGATGGCGGCCTCCTCGAAGGGGGAGGGGAGGAAGGCGCTCGCGGCATGCGACTCGTGATGCTCGGAGTAGAGGACCTCGCCCTTCCAGTCCAGCGCCGACTTGATCTGGGCGTCCATGAAGAGCTTGTCCTTGATCCAGAGCGGACCCGCCTTCAGGAACGAGCCGACACCCCGAGGCGCGATCCCGAGGTACGTCTCCAGGATGCGCTCGAACTTGAGCAGGGGCTTGTCGTAGAAGCCGACGTGGTCGACCTCGCCCATGGTGATCCCCGCCTCCCGGAGACAGTATTCCACCGCGCGCGCGGGAAAGTCCGCGTCGCCCTTCTTGCGCGTGAACCGCTCCTCCGAGGCGGCCGCCACGATCTCGCCGTCGCGAACGAGGCAGGCGGCGCTGTCGTGGTAGAAGGCGGAGATGCCGAGGATGAAGGTCATGCAGCCACTCCGGAGGTCGACATTTCACTCACCAGGTCCGCGATAGTGGACTCCAGGGGCCACATGGGCTCCCACCCCGTGAGCGCCCGCAGCCGGCGGGGGTCGCCCACGACGCGCCGGGGCTCGTCCGTGCGCTCGCGCTCCGGGGACACCCGCACGGAGGGCTCGGGCACACCGGCCGCCTGCGCGGTCAGCTCCAGCACCCGGGAGAGGGACACGGCCACCCCCGAGCAGACGTTGTAGACCGACCCGGAGGGTGCGCTCGTGAGGAGGGCGTCGTACGCCCGCACCACGTCCCTGACGTCGCAGAAATCCCTCTCCAGGTCAAGGCGGCCCACGTGCACCACCGGCCCCTCCGGGCCCGCACTCCGGTCGAGGAGCTGGTGCGC
This sequence comes from uncultured Gemmatimonadales bacterium, assembly GCA_963720485.1. Classification (GTDB taxonomy): domain Bacteria; phylum Gemmatimonadota; class Gemmatimonadetes; order Longimicrobiales; family Gaopeijiaceae; genus MFD05684-c1. The sequence goes on along the minus strand of OY970395.1, from coordinate 1,520,135 downwards.
CCAGTCGGGCACCACGTAGGGAGGCCTCTGACCGGGCCCGGTGTGGCCGAACGATCGGGTCGCCACGACGTGGAGGCGCCCCGTGCGGGCGAACTCCAGGGCCACGACCTCCTGGCAGGCCTTGCTCGTCGCGTAGGGCCCCCGCGGCCTCAGCGGGTCGTCCTCCCGGAGGGGCCGGTCCGCCACCGGATGGCCGTACGCGTTTCCCGTTCCCACCGAGAGCACGCGGGCCCCGGGGACGGTGCCCGCCAGCGCGTCCAGCAGCGTGTGCGTGCCCACGACATTCACCTCGAGGGTCGCGGCGGGCTGCTGCCTCGACCGCACACCGGACGCGATCCCCGCCAGATGCACCACCTCGTCTGGCCGGACCTCCCGGGCCAACCGCCGAACCGATTCGGCGTCCCGCAGCTCGAGGGGCCGCCATTCCACGGCGTCCTTCACGGAGGCGTCCAGGATCCGTAGCCGGGGCGCGGTGCCGTGGATGGCCCCCACCACCGACCCCCGCTCCTCCACGAGACGGCGCACGAGGTGCTCTCCGACGAAGCCGTCGGCGCCGGTCACCAGCGTCCTCACGAGAGGGCGGGCTCGGGCGCTCGGCGATCCGCGACCCGGCGGATGTCGGCTTCCACCATCGTGTGGATCAACTCCTCGAACGGGACCGCGGGGCTCCAGCCGCACTCGTCGCGGATCCGCCGCGCGTCGGCCCGCAGGCAGTCCACTTCCGCGGGCCGGGCGAAGGCCGGATCGATCGACACGAACTCCTGCCAGTCCAAGCCCACGTAGGAGAAGGCGATGCGGGCCAGATCGCGTACGCTGTGCGTGATGCCCGTCCCCACGACGTAGTCGGTGGGCTGGTCGGCCTGCAGCATGGTCCACATGGCCTGCACGTACTCGCCGGCGAACCCCCAGTCCCGCTCGGCGTCGAGGTTGCCGAGGCGGAGCTCGCGCTCCAGGCCGAGATGGATCCGCGCCACCGCGTCGGTCACCTTGCGCGTGACGAACTCGAGCCCCCGCCGGGGGCTCTCGTGGTTGAAGAGGATGCCGCTCACACAGTACAGGCCGTAGCTCTCCCGGTAGTTCACCGTGGCCCAGTGGGCGGCGACCTTCGCGACGCCGTAGGGGCTGCGAGGGTAGAAGGGCGTCTCCTCGTTCTGCGGGGTCTGGCAGACCTTGCCGAACATCTCGGAGCTGCTGGCCTGGTAGACGCGCGCCTCGGGGGCGATGCGCCGCACGGCCTCGAGGAGCCGGACGACGCCCAGCGCGGTCGTCTCGGCCGTGAGGACGGGCTGGTCCCAGGAGGTCTTCACGAAGGATTGGGCGGCGAGGTTGTACACCTCGTCGGGACGCGCCTCCGCCACCGCGTCCATGAGAGAGTTCTGGTCGATGAGGTCACCAGGCAGGAGCGTGAGCTTCGTCTGGATGTGCTGGATGCGCTCGAAGCTCAGGGTCGAGCTCCGGCGGACCAGTCCAAACACCTCGTAACCGCGCTCCAGAAGGAACTCGGCCAGGTAGCTCCCGTCCTGTCCCGTTATGCCGGTGACGAGGGCTCGGGGCATGCAAAATCTCCAGGGCTTGTCGTCGCGGGCGCTCCACACCTTGTCGCGCCTGCTCCACAAGCCGGGTCTCAGGGGGAACCGGGATCCGGCCACACGAAGTCGGTGCCGTGGCTTGGCTGCCGCGGGTTCTCCGACTTCTCGGCTCGATCGACGACGTGGCCGGTGGGAAGGGAATACGTCATGCATCGTACCAGGCGTCATCAGCCCCGGCTTCCCCGGGGATCCGTCACCGCCAAACCCCTCGTCTCACCTCCTGGCGCAGGTGCGCCAATTCTTCGGACCTCCACCCAGCGAGCTCTAATGGACGTCGTCATCCTCGCAGGCGGGAAGGGCACACGCTCGTATCCGTTCACCGAGTACTTCCCGAAGCCGATGATGCCCATCTGTGGGAAGCCCATCCTGGTGCACATCATGGAGCTGTACGCCGGGCAGGGGTTCACGGACTTCGTGATCGCCGCCGGGCACCGGAAGGAGATCCTCCACGACTACTTCCAGGGACGCTTCTCGGACTGGAACGTGCGCATCGTGGACACCGGCGACGAGAGCGATACGGGCGAACGCGTGCGACGCTGCGGCCCCTACCTCAGGGGCCGGACGTTCTTCGCGACGTACGGGGACGGGGTGGGCAACATCAACCTGCGAGACCTGTTGACCTTCCACGAAGCCCACGGGCGCCTGGCGACCGTCACGTCGGTTCCCCTGCGCTCGCAGTACGGAACCATCGAGACCGACCCCTCCGGCAGGGTCGCCCAGTTCGTGGAGAAGCCCGTCATCCGGGACCGGTGGATCAACGCCGGTTTCTTCGTCTTCGAGAGGGAGGTGCTCGAGAGCTGGCAGGGGCACAACCTCGAGAGCGACGTGCTACCGGCGCTGGTGCGCCGCGGCGAGGTGTTCTCCTATCGGCACCTCGGCTTCTGGAAGTCGATGGACACCAGCAAGGACCAGATGGCGCTCGAAGAGATCTACCGCTCGGGAGAGACCGACTGGAGCGTCGCCCACACACCTTCGTTCGACCCGGAGCTCACACACCTCCTGGACGGCGGCAACAGTGGCAACGGCATCATGAGGATCCAGTGATCAGCGCTTTCTGGAAGGACCTTCGCGTCTTCGTCACCGGAGCCACCGGCCTTCTTGGCGGGTGGCTTGTGAAGGAGCTCCTGGCCCGGGAATGCGAGGTGACCGCGCTCGTGCGCGACGGCGCCCCCCGCAGCCTCTTCCACAGGGAGCACCTGCACGAGCAGGTCGAGGTGGTCCGAGGCGACCTGGACGACCCGCGACTCCTGATGCGCACGCTCAGCGAGTACGGTGTCGAGGTCGTCTTCCACCTCGCGGCCCAGACGCTGGTGGGGGTGGGCAAGGCCGACCCCGTCGGCACGCTCGAATCCAACGTGCGGGGGACCTGGAACCTCCTGGACGCCACCCGCCAGGCGGGAATCCTCTCGATGGTCGTCGCCTCGTCGGACAAGGCGTACGGCTCGTCGGAAGACCTGCCGTACCTGGAGACGCACCCCCTCCAGGGGAGGTACCCGTACGACGTCTCCAAGAGCTGTGCGGACCTGATCTCCACGATGTACGCGACCACGTACGAGCTGCCGGTGGCGATCACCCGGTGTGGCAACCTCTTCGGCGGCGGAGACCTGAACTTCAGCAGGACCATCCCCGGGCTGGTGAAGGCGACCCTTCGTGGTGAGCCGTTCCTGATCCGGAGCGACGGCAAGTACATCCGTGACTTCCTGTACGTGAAGGATGCCGTGCTGGGCTACCTGACGCTGGCCGAGCAGCTCGCCACCCGCGACGAGCTGCGGGGGCAGGCCTTCAACTTCAGCCTCGAAGAGCGGCTCGACGTCCTGCAGATCGTCGATCGCGTTCTCGGGATCATGGGGCGTGAAGACCTCGATCCCATCATCCAGAACATCGCGAGCGCAGAGATCCGGGAGCAGTACATGAGCGCCTCCAAGGCGAGAGAGGTGCTCGGCTGGGAGCCGACGTACGGGCTGGACGGGGGGCTGCGCGAGACGATCGAGTGGTACCGCGGCTTCTTCGCCCAGGAGGTCGACGCCACGCATGTCTTCGGCCGGGCGTTCGCGGGAGCCTGACCCGTGCGGGTGGCGCTGTACTATCCCTGGCTCTACCTCACGTCGGGGGCCGAGCGGACAATCCTGCACCTGAGCGGCGGCAGCCGCCACGAGTGGACCCTCTTCACCCACCGGTTCGAAGCGGAGAACACCTTTCCCGGATTCGCCGCCCGGAACGTGGTGCAGCTCGGCAGCCCGGTGACGGTTCGCCGGTCCTTCGGCGGCGCGGCGCGCGCGGCGCTCCGCATCGCCCGCGAGCGCCTTCCCCTGGAGGGATACGACGCGCTGGTGGTGGTGTGCGAGGGGCTGGGCGACCTCGTGTTGCTGCGCAACGGCGGGATCCCCACCCTCTGCGTGTGCTTGACGCCGCTTCGCGCCGCGTTCGACGACGCGTACAGGCGATGGTGGGGCTCACACCGCGGTCCGCTCCAGCGCGGCGCCGTGGCGCTGGGCGCGGCGGGGTTCCGCGCCGTAGACCGACTGCTGTGGAGGCGGTACGATCACGTCCTCTGCATCAGCCACGAGACGCAGCGCCGGGCCGAGGCGGGCGGCCTGCGGCCGTCGGGAACGATGGAGGTGGCCCCCGTGGGACTCGGGTTCGATCCCGATCCCCGGCGCAGCACGTTCGGCGACTTCTTTCTGCTCCCGGGCCGGATCATGTGGACGAAGAACGTCGAGCTGGGGATCGAGGCCTTCCTCCGCTTCCGGCGCACCGCCCCGGAGGGCCGCCGCTTCCGGCTCGTGATCGCGGGCATGGTGGACGAGAAGAGTCGCCCCTACCTTGCCCGCCTCGAGGCCATGGCGGGGGAAGACGCCGGCATCGAGTTCCGGCGATCGCCCTCGGATGAGGAGCTCGCAGAGCTCTACGCCACCTGCTACGCCGTGCTTTTCACGGCCTTCAACGAGGATTGGGGTATCGTGCCTCTCGAGGCCATGGCCTTCGGCAAGCCGGTCCTGGCAACGGACCGTGGCGGGCCGAGGGAGACCGTTCTCCACGGGGTCACCGGCTACCTGGAGCCACCGGAGCCGGAGCGCTTCGCGCGCCGGATGGCCGAGCTGGCGGCGGCCCCCGGCCGCGTCGCCGACATGGGCGCAGCGGGCCCCTCCCGTGCCCGGGCGTTCTCGTGGGATCGCTTCATCGACCGGGTGGACCGCGCCCTGGAGGGGGTGGCGGGCCAGGTACGGCCTCCTCTCCCGGCGGCGGACCGCCCGGTGTCGCTCGGCTCTCCGGCCGAGGCGGTGGAATCATGAACCGCCGCCCGATCCCGCGCCTGGCGCTCCTCCTGGGGCTGCTCGTCGCCGGCTGCGGACGGCCCACGCTTCCCGCCGGGGTCGTGGCCACCGCGCCCGTCCCGGCGGAGCCGCCGCCCTACACCCTGAAGCCGGGCGACCAGATCGACGTGAAGTTCTTCTACCGCCCCGAGCTGAACGAATCCCTCGTCGTGCGCCCGGACGGGTTCGTCACGGTGCAGCTCGTGGGGGACGTCGCGGCCGGCGGCCTCACCCCTCCCCAGCTCGCGGCCAGGATCAAGGACCGCATGGCGGAGCACATCCGCGACGCCGAGACGGCCGTCATCGTGCGTTCGTTCGCCCAGCAGCTCGCGTACGTGGGCGGGGAGGTGACGCGGCCCGGACCGGTGTCCGTCCTCGGAGGCACGAGCCTCGCGCAGGCCGTGCTCCTGAATGGCGGAGCCACCTCCTCGGCGGAGAGGAGGCAGGCGTTGCTCGTCCGCCACGGGGAGAAGACCGTGGTCTACGTCGTGGACCTCCAGTCGATCCTCGAGGGCAGGAAGCCCGACCTCCCCCTGGAGGCGTACGACGTGGTCTTCGTGCCGCCCACCCGGATCGCCCGCGTGGGCCAGTGGGTGGAGCAGCACATCAACGCGGTCGTCCCGCGCGCCCTCAGCTTCCCCATCTTCCTGTTCCAGAATGGCCTTCTCCTTCGCTGACGGTGAGGGTGGCGACTTCCGCCTCCGGACCTCTGTGCGCGATCTCGCCGAGATCGTGTTCCGGAGGAAATGGGGGCTGCTCATCGTCATCTCGACGTCCCTCCTGGTGGGCATCGTCTGGCTCTTCTTCATCCGCGGCCAGGTCTGGGAGGTCTCCTCGAAGGTGATGGTCCGGATGGGCCGGGAGCAGGCGCCCCCTCCCACGATGCTGGACGACCGGGGGGTCTTCCTGGGCGACCCCCTCCAGTACGTCAACTCGGAAGTGGACATCCTCCACAACCGGGACCTGATCTCCATGGTGGTGGACTCGCTGGGGCTGGCCTCCCCGAAGCCGCCGGAGCCCGCGCCCCACGGCATCCTCGCCCGGACGCGCTACGAGTTCCACCGGCTCCGGGACTGGATGGACCGGACGACGAACGAGGTCCTCATCCGGATGGGGTTCCGCGAGCGCGTGCCCCGGCACGACGCCATCGTCGACCAGCTCTACAGCGGGATGACGGTCTCGGCCCAGGACAACTCGGACGTGGTGGTCGTCCGGATGCTCCTGCCCAGCCGCCAGGGCTCCGCGGCGGTGCTCAACACACTGCTCCACTTCTACCAGCCGTTCCGTCTCGCCATGCTCGACGACGAGGGGAGCGAGGCCTTCTTCGTGGATCAGGTGAAGGAGACCAGCGCCCGGCTGGCCGACGTGGAGCGCGAGCTCGCCCACTACCAGATCGACGAGGGCGCCCTCGACTACGAGCACCAGACGCAGCTCCTCCTGGACCAGGCCGAGAAGCTCCGCTCCGAGGTCGAAGAGGCCCGTGTGGCCCTGGTCCTGGCGACCGAGCGGCAGAAGCGCCTCGAGGCCGAGATGGCCCGGGACACGCCCCAACTGGCGGCGGTGAGCGATTTCCCCGAAGGCTCCCTGCCGGCCGAGCTGGTCCAGCAGATCGCCGAGCTGGACCGGGAGTTCGCGCGCCTGCGCGTCCACGAGGTCGACTCGAGCGTCCTCCTCAAGAACAACCGTGCGCAGGCCACGGCCCTGGCGCGAACGCTCAAGGCCAACCTGGCGGTGTCGGTCCTCGAGGCCCAGCAGCGCCACCGGGAGCTGTCGGACGCCCTGGCCGCCATCCAGGCGAGGATGGCCGACCTGGCGAACGGAGAGGTGCGCCGGGCCGCCGCCGCCCGGGAGAAGCTCGCCCTGCAGGCGAACCTGGCGGACTACCAGAAGCGACTCGAGGCAGCGCGCGTGAACCGCGCCCTCACGTCGAGCCGCCTCGACAACGTGGCCATCATCGAGCGCGCCGTCGATCCGGTACGGCCGGCGGGTCCCCGCAAGCTCCTGCTCCTCGAGGTTCTCGTGGTTCTGTCGTTGTTCGGGGGCCTGGCGTGGCTCGTGGTGGTCGAGTTCTTCGACCACCGGGTGCACTCCGCCGCCGACCTGCAGCGGGAGCTCGGCGTTCCCGTCCTGGCCACCGTGCCGCTGCGCGGCCGCCATGGATCCCGCAGCTCCGGAATCCATGGGCGCTGAGGTGACCTCCGACGAAGTCAGGACCGCCTCCCTCTTCCTGTCGAGGGCGGTGGCCGAGCAGCAGATCGATTCGGTGATCTTCGCCGCGCCTCAGCGGGGAGCCGGCACAACGACCACCACCCTGGCCGTGGCGACCGATCTCCTGGGCCTGCAGGGCCTCCGCCCGCTGGTGGTGGAGGTCGACCCGTACCGCTCCGCCCTGTCCGAGATCTACCCCCTCGACCCGGAGCGCTCGCTGGAAGCGGTGGCGGCGGAGAAGCTGAAGCCGGCCGACGCGGTCCAGCGGAACGACGAGGGGCTCGCGCTGCTGCGCAGCACGAATGGGCGCCCCAGCCGCAGCCTGCCGGGGGGACTGTCCCGGGCCCTGGCCCGGGTGCTCGCCGACACGCGACCCTGCTTCGACATCGTCCTGGTCGACGCGCCGCCGATCCTCGAGCACGAGGCCGTGTTCGAGGCCGGGCGCGTCATTCCCCGGGTGATTCTCGTGGTCGAGGCCGCGCGTTCCCGCAGTCAGGTGCTGGAGCGGGTGCAGAGGGAGCTCGCCGTCGCGCACATCGAGCTCATGGGCACGATCCTGAACAAGCATCGTCGGGTCATTCCCGGATGGCTCTACCACTGGTTCGCGGGCTGAAAGGAAGAACGGCCATGCAGGCTCCCCAGGCGAGCGAAGCCACGGCATTCGAGGCGGCCCCCGAGAGGCAGGCCCCCCTCCACGTCGTTCCATCGACGCCCTCGATTCCGTGGGGGCGATCGAAGGCCAAGCGCGCCATGGACGTCCTGCTCTCGGCCGCCGCCTTCCTCGTGCTCCTTCCCTGGATGGCGATCATCGCCATCGCCATCCGCATCGACTCGCCGGGGCCGATCGTGTTCAGGCAGCGGCGGGTCGGCCTCGACCGGCGCGGCGAGGACGACGATCCCCGGTGGACCGAACGGCGGCAGGAAGATCTCGGCGGTCGCCCCTTCGCCATGTACAAGTTCCGCACGATGCGGACGGACAGCGCCGCCTATGCGCCCTCTCCCCGCAACCGCGACGACCCTCGCGTGACCCGGGTGGGCCGGTTCCTGCGCCGCACCTGCCTGGACGAGCTGCCCCAGCTCGTGAACGTGCTGCGGGGAGACATGAGCGTGGTGGGACCCCGCCCGGAGATGCCGTTCATCACGGTGGACTACGGGGACCTGGAGCGGAGGCGGCTCCAGGTCCGGCCCGGCATCACCGGCCTCTGGCAGATCCGCGGCTCGCGAGAGCGGGCAATCCACGAGTCCATCGAGCTTGACCTGGCCTACCTGGACAGCCAGTCGCTCAAGACGGACCTGCGGATCCTGGCCGAGACGTTCGCATTCATGAGCCAGCGACTGAACTACTGAGGTTTTCCGACCGATGACCCGCTCGTTGAAGCCCGGCCCCTCCGATCGGCGCGGTCGACCCGTGCCGCGGATCTCCGTCATCATCCCCACCTGGAACCGCCGGGACCTCCTCGAGGAGGTGCTCGAGGCTCTGGACGCCCAGTCCATCGACCCCGACGAGTTCGAGGTGCTGGTCATGGACAACCGCTCCACCGACGGGACCGCGGAGATGATCGAGGCGATGGCGGCCCGGGTCGGCTTTCCCATCTTGCACCACGTGATGCCGGAGAACCGGGGGCCGGCCCGGTCCCGCAACGTCGGCGCCGGCCTCGCCCGTGGCGTGGTCCTGGCCTTCACCGACAGCGACTGCCGTCCGAGCCCCCGCTGGCTGGAGCTCGGCGTCGCCCCGTTCCGCGACCCTGCGGTCGGGTTCGCCACCGGGATGGTCCGCTACAAGCCCGAGCAGCTCGCCGCCGCCGGGTTCTTCGCCCGGGACTCGGGAGAGGTGCTCGAGGAGCACCCCACCTATACGTGGACGAACGTGTTCTACCGGCGGACCGTCTTCCTCGAGCTCGGCGGGTCCGACGAGAGCCTCTGCATGCCGGATTTCCGCAACCGGGTCGTCGACTGCGGAGACACCGACCTGGCCTGGCGCGCCAAGGAGGCGGGGCACCGCAACGTCTTCGTCCCCGACGCCCTGGTCTACCACGAGCGGGAGGTTCTCTCGCCCCTGAACTGGATCTGCGAGCCGTACCGCCTCTTCGTGCTGGGCGCCCTCGTGAAGCGGCACCCGGCGCTGAGGAGGGAGTTGCTCCACTGGAACCTCTTCTTCCTGCCGGCCAACGCCTTCTTCTACCTGGCCGTGGTGGGCCTGGTCCTCGCCCCGCTGCTCCACCCCGCGTGGGCGCTGCTGGCCCTGCCGTTCTTCGGCTGGTCCGTCTCGCTCCTGCGGAACAACTTCTCGGGACTGGGCCGAGCCGTGGCGCGCGCCCCACGCACCGTCGTGCAGATCGGGCTCCTCACCGTGCGGCACGCCGTGTTCGCGGCGGGGCTCATCTACGGCAGCATCAAGTTCAGGACGGTGGTGCTGTGAAGACCCCAGCGCTGGCGCCCCCGGCCACCACGGCTCCCGCACCGGGGTCGCCCGTGGAGCCGGGGACAGGGCAGGGAGCCCCCGAGGTCGCCCTCGACGTCCGGGATGTCCGCAAGAGCTACCGGAAGATCCGCGTCTTCCGGAAGAAGCGGCGGGAGGGAACCGAGAGCATGGCGCTCCGCGACGTGTCGTTCCAGCTCCGTCGCGGCGAAACGCTGGGACTCCTGGGGCCGAACGGGGCGGGGAAGACCACCCTCCTCAAGATCCTGACCACGCTGATCTACCCGACGTCGGGGCGCATCCTCCTCTTCGGCCGCGACATCGCCGAGCACCCCCGCTGGACCCGCTCGGTGCTCGGCCTCGTGACCTGCGACGAGCGCAGCTTCTACTGGCGCCTCACCGGGTGGCAGAACCTCGAGTTCTTCGGCACGCTGTACGGGCTCGACAAGACGACGCTGCGCGAGCGGGGGGAGGAGCTGCTGAGCACGCTGGGCCTCCTGGACGCCGCGGATCGGCAGTACCAGGACTACTCCTCGGGGATGAAGCAGAAGATGGCCATCGCCCGCGGGCTGCTGGCCGGGCCACGGCTCGTCTTCTACGACGAGCCGACGCGGAGCCTCGACCCGGTGAGCGTGCAGTCGATCCGGACCTGGATCAAGCGCAGGAAGCGCTCGGCGCCGGACCAGTCCCACATCATCGCCACCAATCAGCTCTCGGAAGCCGAGGAGCTCTGCGACCGCGTCCTCATCCTCAACCAGGGCCGCATCGCGGCCCTGGGGACGCCGGCGGAGATCCGGGCGCGCTTCCACGCCGACGACGCGGAGATGCACCGCATCGTCCTTCGCCCGGGGGAGCACCCGCACAGGCCCCCGATCGCCCCGGACCCGGCGAACGGACTCCTGGACGTGTCGGTGCTGGCCCCGACGCTGGAGGGCCAGCCGCTGCGCGTGCGGACGCTGCGGGGAAGCGCCGGGCTGTCCCGGGCCCTGGCGGCGCTGTTGGACGCCGGCGAGACGGTGATGCGCTGTGACCTGGAGGAGCCGTCGTTCGACGAGGTGTTCTGCTCGGTGATCCTCGGGCGCCCGGGCCCCGACGAGGAGGCGGCGTGAGGCTCCCCTGGGCGTTCTTCAAGCGCGACGCCGTCATCGCCATGAGCTACCGCACCTCGTTCGCCACGCAGCTCGCCTCCAACGCGCTACTGCTCGGCATCTTCTACTTCATCGGTAAGCTCATCGACGTGTCGGCGAACCCGGCCCTCAAGCCCTACGGCGGGAACTACCTGGCCTTCATGCTCATCGGCGTGGCCTTGACCGACTGCGTCGGCGTCAGCCTCACGACGTTCGCCTCCCAGGTTCGGGAGGGGCAGCTCACGGGGACGCTGGAGGCCACCCTGATGTCTCCGATCCGGCTTCCCACGATCCTCATCTACTCGTCGCTGTGGGCGTACTTCTTCAGCGCGTTCCGGTTCGTGTTCTACATCGTCCTGGGCGCCGTCTTCTACAAGGTGGACGTGGAGAACGCAAACCTCGTCTCGGCCGTCACGATCTTCGTGCTCACCGTGCTCTGCTTCGCGGGCATCGGCATCGCGTGGGCCGCCGTCGTCATGGTCATCAAGAGGGGCCAGGCGGTGCTGAACAGCGTCGGCATCGTCGTGATCCTGGTGAGCGGCGTCCTGTTCCCGGTGGACCTGCTGCCCAAGTGGTTGGAGCGGGCGTCGACCCTCGTCCCCCTCACCCACGCCCTCGACGGCATGCGCCACGCCATCCTCAACGGGGACGGCCTGGTGGCCCTCTCCTCCACGATCCTGGTGCTCACCGCGTTCGCCGTGGTGCTCCTCACGGTCGGGATCGGCGCGTTCAACCATGCGGTCGTGCTGGCGAAGCGGAACGGCTCGCTCGTGGAGTACTGAGCCGTCATGCCCAGCCAGGTGCTGCCCCCGGACGTAACGGCGCCCTGGCGCCCCGAGAGGGAGACCGCTCCGCCGCTGGGGGGCCTCCTTCCGTGCGTCCTGGTGGGTGTCGCCGTCGGCGTGGCCGCCATCGCCGCGACCGCGATGGCGCCGAAGGACGTGGTGAAGGCGGTGCTGGGCGTGGGGCTCCTCATCGGCGCGTTCGTGTCACCGTGGCCCCGGCAGGCGCTCCTCTTCCTGTGGGTGCCCTCCCTCACGTACAACCGCAACTACTTCCTCGACTTCCTGGGCAACTACGGGTCCTACGGCCTCTACTGGAACCCGTCCGACGTCTTCCTGGCCGCCATCCTCGGGTACTGGCTCTACGAGAGGGTCGTCCTGGGGAAGTCGAAGACGCCCGTGGGACCCGCCCTGTGGCCGATCTACCTCCCGTTCGTCGCGGGCTCCCTGATCGCGGTGGCCGACGCCATCCACGTCGACTGGGCGATCTTCGACATGGCCCGGGTGGCGCGGGTCGCCCTCATCCTGTGGTACGTCCGCTACAACGTGCGGGAGAAGGAGTGGGTGGTCTGCCTGGCCGGCCTGGGTGCGGCGATCGTCATCCAGGCGCTGCAGGGGGTCATCTACGTGGCCACCGGCCGCGAGCTCGGGCTCGCGTTCTTCCTGGGTGCGGGCGCCCAGGCCGAGGCGTACAAGGCCATGGTCGGCGGAACGACCATGGCGTTCAGGCGCGCGGAGGGCACCCTGGGTCACCCCAACACGCTCGCCCTGTACCTCCTCTACACGACGCCCCTGTTCGTGGCCCTGGCGCTGGTGCGCGGACCGACCGTACGGAGGCTCGCTTCCGGCGCCGTGGCGGTGGCGGGGTTCGCCGCCCTCGCCGCGACCCTCTCCCGAACCGGATGGCTCCTCGGCGCCTTCGAGGCCGTCCTCCTGGTATCGGGCCTCGTCGCGCTGCGGCAGCTCCGCGTCCGAACGGCGATCGCGGTGACGGTGGTGGGCCTGTGGGCCACCCTGGCCGTGGCCTTCCCGTTCGCGGACCAGATCCACGAGCGGCTCACCTCCGACTTCGGCCACCAGATCGACTTCCGGGCGAACTACGATCGGATCGCGCTGGACATCTGGCAGGAGAGCCCCCTGACGGGGGTGGGGCCGAACAACTACTCGGGGCGCCTGGAACAGTTCGACCTGCCGGAGGTCAAGGTCATGACCGAGCTGGGCGACGCGGTGCGGACGGGCCTCAAGCTCAAGGTCACCGCGTGGGTGCACAACATCTACCTGCTGATCCTGGGCGAGACGGGGCTCGTGGGCTTCGCGGGCTTCCTCGTCTTCATCGGCGGCGCTGCCTGGTTCGCGGTGCGGGGAATCGTCGAAACCCGGGGGGTGTGGCGATCCCTCGCGTTCGCGCTCCTCGTCGGCATGACCGCGGGGATGCTCCACGGGCTCCAGGAGTCCGCGCTCTGGATCGACCCCGTCCTCTACACGTTCGCTCTCCTCGTCGGGCTGACGGCCAACCTCCGGGGGCTCGGCGCCAGCTCGACCGGAAAGGAGGAACCCGCATGAACGTCATGATCCCGCACAAGGGAATGGCCTCCTGGATCGCCCCCCTGGCGCTCACGGCGGCCGTGGCGGCGCTGACCCTGAAGGTGGGTCCGGCCCTGGCCCACAGGATCACCGCCTGGCAGGGCACGGAGATGAACGAGAACGCCTGGAAAGCGAACTATCGTGAGCGCGGGCTCCCCGTGCCGCAGGGAGGGCCGCGGGACGGATACTGGGGTGCCCGTATCGGCACCAGCATACCCGACCCCGTGGTCGGGTGGACGCTCCCGCCGCTGGACTTCCCCCACGTCCTCGAGGTCGCGCCGGACGGCTCCCAGACCGTCAGCTCCGGCACCGGGCCGGCGGGGGCCGCGGCCTCCATCGTGATCATGGGAGGCAGCACGGCCTTCGGCGCCTACGCGTCCGACGAGCGGCGCACCTACTTCGGCGTCCTCTCGACGGCGCTCGCGAACGCCGGGGTGCCGAACCGCATCCATGTGCTGGCCACGGGGGCCTGGAAGAGCTCGCAGTCGGTGCCGGCGCTGCAGCGGGCCCTCGCCCGGGGGGCGCGGCCGTCGCTGATCGTGTTCGTGAACGGCCTGAACGACCTGACCAACGGATCCAGCGCGTCCACCCTCTTCGGGGTCGAGACCAAGACCACGGACGGCTCCGACTGGACCATGCTCTACAACGAGCACGACTGGGACGCCCGCGTGCGCCTGTACCTGGAGAACATGGAGCGGGCGACCACGCTGGCGGCCCAGGCGCATGCGGGGCTCCTGCTGGTGCTCCAGCCCGCCCTCTTCGAGAAGCACCCCCTGAGCGAGCGGGAGAGCGATCTCCTCGAGGCTTCCCTCGAGCCGCTCGGCCCCGTGGAGCCGCTCGTCGAGAGCTACGAGCGCATGAGGAGGGGGCTCGCCGCCCTCGCCCGACGACCGGGAGTGAGCTTCGTGGACTGCTCCCGGGCCTTCGACGGCGACGAGGCCACCACCTTCACCGACATGTGGCATTTCGCCGACCCGGGTCACGCGAAGCTGGCCGCGTGCATGCAGGGCGCCCTGGAGCGCCTCGCCCGTGACCGGCCGGAACCGGAGACGACACCCTGATGCTCCGCACCGTCTCCTCCGCCACGCTTTCGGCCTGGCTACTGGTGGGTGGGTGCTTCCCCAACCCGCCCGAGTCGGGGAACGTGCTGCAGAACCCCGGCTTCGAGGCCCCGGGCGAGGGCGTGCCCAGCGGCTGGACGATGGCCGGGGCCGTGAAGGACAAGGGCGAGCTGGAGATCGTGTCCTCCCCGGTGGCGGAGGGCTCGCGCGCCCTCTGCCTCCATCCCAACGCGAAGAACACGAAGGACATCCTCTCGTTCAACATCGGGCAGGGGATGTCCCTCGATCCGCTTCGGGGGAGCACGCTCCAGATGCGAGGCCAGCTCCTCGGCCGCGGCGGCGCCACCGCCGTGCTCGCCGTCTACGCCATCAACCTGAGCGGCTCCGTCGTGGCGCAGCGGCGGCTGACCTCGACCTCGAACGACTACGAGCTGGTCACAGGCACCTTCGATGTCCCGACCGAGGGAGGGCGCCTGCTGATCGTGAACGCCCACGCGGAGGGCACCTCCGGGATGGCCTGCTTCGACGGCCTCGAGGTGGTGGCCCCCGGCGGGACGAAGGTGACGGAAGGAGGAGGGGGAGGGAACCCCCCGGCCACGCGGAAGGCGGGTGAGCCGCTCATCCGGAACTCGGGCTTCGAGGCCGTCACCGCCGCCGGCCGCCCGCAGGACTGGACCCTGGAAGATCGCGTCGCCGGAAAGGGGACGCTGGAGGTGGTGAACGCGCCGTCCCGGAGCGGCCGGGCCCTGCGCCTCGCCCCCAACGGGTCCAACACCAACGGGCTCCTCGCCTTCAACGTGGGCCAGGGGCTGCCGGCAGGCCCCCTGCGCGGCCGGTCGTTCCGGCTGTCGGCCTGGCTGGGCGCCCGGGGCGGCGCCACCGCCCTCGTGAGCGCCTACGCCATCGACTCCGACGGGAAGGTCCTCGCCAGTCGGCGTCTGGCGAGCACCGATATGCCGCCCGCCATGCAGGACGCCACCCTCCAGGTGCCCACGGGCGACCAGGCAGTCCTGGTGATCGTCGCGGCCGCCGTGGAGGGCACCAGCGGCGAGGCGTTCTTCGACGACGTCACCCTCGAGCCGGCGGCGGCGACCGACGAGACGAACCGCACCGTGACGAACCTCACCGCCCACGTGAGCATCGACGGCGGATCCACGGTGCGGGAGATCCCGCGCACACTCTACGGACAGAACCTGGAGTGGCCGTACGGCGGGAACCTCATCTGGGACTTCCGCAGCAAGTCCCTGAACGAGGGCCTGATCGACCTCATCGCCAACATGGGCGTGGACGTGCTGCGGTGGCCGGGCGGCCTCTTCTCCGACTTCTACGACTGGCGCAAGGGCATCGGCCCCCGGGCGTCGAGGGGCGAGAGCCGGATCACGCCCGGGGGCGACGTCTCCGCCCACACCTTCGGGACCGACGAGGCCCTCGCGCTGGCCGATCGCATCGGGGCCGAGCTGCTCATCACGGTCAACGCCAACACGGGCACGCCCGCCGACGCCGTCGCCTGGCTCAAGTACGTGAACCAGCGGCAGCGGGTCCGCTTCTGGGAGGTCGGCAACGAGTTCTACATCCGCAACGACGCCCCCTCGAACGTCGCAATGCCGCCGGCGGAGTACGCGAAGCGGCTGAACGCGTTCGGCCATGCCCTGAAGCAGGCCGACCCCGACGCCCTGGTCATGGGCATCGGAGAGGAGAACTTCGGCCGCTACACCACCAGCGCGTTCCCGGACTGGGACCGCGTGGTCCTGTCCCAGGCGTCCGGCGTGATGGACTACCTGGCGGTGCACAACGCCTACTTCCCGGTGCTCTTCGGTGACGAGGGCGCCGGCTTCCGGGAGGTCTACCAGGCCCTCCTCGCGTCGCCCGAGCTCGTGCGCCAGAACCTCAAGACACTCGACGCCCAGATCCGGCAGTACGCGCCCGCCCAGGCCGACCACATGAAGATCGCCGTGACCGAGTGGGGGCCCCTCTTCCAGCTCGACCCCAAGAGCCGCTGGATCGGGCACGTGAAGACGCTGGGATCGGCCCTCTACGTGGCCAGCATGCTGAAGGTGTTCGTGGAAGACCCCCGCACGACCGTGGCCACGGCCTTCAAGCTGAACGACGTGGGCCCCCAGGGGTGGATCGCCCCCCGCCGCTCCACCATCCTCTCCGACTCCCCCCGTCCGGACGACTTCATCCCGACGGCGCCGTACTACGCGTTCCAGATGTTTACGAAGCACTTCGGCGAGGAGCTGGTCCCCTCCACCACCGACTCCCCCACCTTCGACGCGGGGCCGGTGGGGATGATCGGCCGGGTCACCGGGGCCCCCTGGCTCGACGTGGTGTCCGCCAGGAGCCAGGACGGGGACACCCTGTACGTGATGGGCATCAACAAGCACTTCGACCAGGAGATCCAGGCGACGATCGAGGTGAAGGGCGTCGACGTGGGGTCGGGGGCCGTCGTCTGGACCCTCGGCGGGACGGGCATGGGCGCGAACACCGGCAGCAAGCTCCCGGCGCAGGTCGACTGGGGCACCCAGATCGAGAGCCCCACGAACCCGCGCTTCGACAAGGGAGGACCGGACGAGGTGTGGATGCGGCGGAGCACGCTGAACCCCGGCGGGGCCATGTTCGAGTACGCGTTCCCTCCCCACTCGGTCACCAGCATCGCCCTTCCCCTGCGGCGTCCGTGAGGGGGGCCATGAAGATCGCGATCACCACCCCGACCAACTGGCCCTACGTGCGGCGCGGCGGCGAGCGCTTCGTGAACGAGCTGGCGGACTGGCTGGGCGGCCGGGGCCATCAGGTCACCATCCTGTGCGGCAAGCCCGGACGGGGCGAGGTGGTGGAGCGGCCCACCTACCGGACGCGCTACCTCCGGCGGCTCTGGCACCCGGCGCTGGCGCGGCTCGGATACCTGGAGTTCCACGCGTTCTTCCTGCGGCTTTTCCCGGAGCTGCTGCGGGGCGGCTACGACGTGGTCCACTGCTGCACGTTCCTCGACGCGTGGGCCGCCATCCTCGCCCGCCGCCTCACCGGAACGCCCTGCGTGTTCTGGGTGAACAGCCTCCCGCCCACGATCCCCTACATCCGCTCCCTCACCCTCCGCGGCGCCATCCTGCGGCGCGCGATGCGGGACTCGGACGAGGTGGTGGCGCTCAGCGAGTACATGTGCTCCGAGCTGCAGGCCCGCTACGGCAGGGGAGGGCGCGTGCTGCCGCCCCCGGTGGACCTCTCGGCCTTCCCGCTGCGCCGGGGCCGCGACCGGGAGCGCCCGGTGGTCCTCTGCGCCATGGCCCTGGACGACGAACGGAAGGGCGCGCGGCTCCTGATGCGGGCCTTCGACCGGCTCAAGGCGCGCCGGCCCACGGCCCGCCTGCGCCTGGCGGGGCACGCCTCCGACGCCCTGCGGACGGAGCTCCTCCAGATGGTCTCGCCCGAATGGCGGGCCGACGTCGAGTTCCTGGGCACGGGACGGCTGAAGGACCTCCCGCGGCTGTACGGGGAGGCGGCCGCGACCGTCCTCCCGTCGCTGTGGGAGGGCTTCGGGCTCGTGGTGGCCGAATCCCTCGCCACGGGCACGCCCGTCGCGGGAACGCGCCACGGCGCCATCCCCGAGCTCCTGTCCGACCCCTCCATCGGCTGCCTCTTCGATCCGGGGCCGGTGGAGGGAGCCGCGGCGAGCAACGTGGACGGGCTCGCCGAGGCGATGGACCGCGCCATCGCCCTCAGCGCGGACGAGCGCACCCCCGACCGCTGCCGCGACCGGGCGGTACGCTGGAGCTGGGACGAGGTGGGGCCGGCGTTCGAGCGGTTGTTCTCCGGCCTCGCCGGAGCCGGTACGACCGGCGCCCCCGCGTCGCCGCCACGGCGGGAGGCCGTCTGAGCGTGGACGTCTGCCTCACCCATCCCTTCTGCTGGCCCTACGTCCGGCGCGGCACCGAGAGGCACATGGACGAGCTGGGGACGTGGCTGTCGGGTGCCGGCCACCGCGTCACCACCGTCTCCACCTCGCCCGGTCCCACCACCGTCGAGCGGAGCAGCGCCGGGGAGCGGGTTCTACTGGCCGCCCGGTGGCACCCCCTGCTGGGGCGTCTCCGGCTGGGCCCGCAGCACACGTTCATCCTCGCCAGCCGCGGCTGCCTGGCGCGCCTCGAGGCCGACGTCGTCCACAGCTTCGGCTTCACGGACTTCCTGGCGGTGCGGTGGAGCCGAAAGGAGCCCCCGCGCCGGCACGTCCTCCAGATGAACGGCGCGCCCATCCCGGCCGCCTACTACCGCCGCTTCCCGCCGGAGCGCTGGATGATCCGGCAGGCCCTGGAGGGCGCCGACGTGGTGGTCGCGTGCAGCCGCTTCGTGGCGGAGCTGTTGCACGAGCACCACGGCGTCACGCCGGTGGTGGAGGCGCCGGGGGTGAGCCTCGACCGCTTCCCCCTGGGCGACGGTCCGGCCGACGGCCGACCCACCATCCTCTCGGTGGCGAACTTCGACGTCCCCCGGAAGGGTCTGAGGGTCCTGGTCGAGGCGTTCCGGCGCGTGAAGGCCTGCGTCCCGGACGCCCGCCTCCGGCTCTCGGGCCAGCTCTCCCCCGAGCGGGCGTCGGCGGTTCTCTCGCCCCTGCCCGCCGACGTGCGCGACGCCATCGAGGTCCTCGGTCTCGGGAGCCCGGCGGACGTCCCGGGGCAGTACCGGGGCGCGTCGGTGACCGTGCTGGCGTCCATGTGGGAGCCCTCGGGAACGGTGATGGTGGAGAGCTGGGCGTCGGGAACGCCCGTGGTCGCCACCGACCACGGCGGGCTCCCCGAGTTCTTCACCGAGGGCGTGGGCAGCCTGGTCCCGCCCGGCTCCACCGGCGAGGAGGCCTCGGACGCCGACGCCTTCGCCTCGGCCATCCTGGAGCAGCTCGGGCGCGGGCACGACCCCGCGGTCCGCAGCGCGTGCCGCGCCCACGCGACCCGCTGGGACTGGCGCTGCGCCGGTCCGCGGGTCGAGCGCCTGTACGAGGCATGACGCCATGACCCCGACGATCCTGACCGGCTACGCGGGCTTCATCGGTGGCCACGTGTGCGACCGCTGGCGCGGCGACGCCCCGCTGCTGGGCCTCGACCGGGAAGCGTCCGCGGCCCTCGGGCCCGCCCAGCGGCGCACGGTGGAGCTGGCGGAGCGAGCCGCCGTGACGGACCTCGACCTGCCCCCCGGGAGCACCGTGCTGCACCTGGCCGCCGAAGCAGAGGTGGCCATCCCCTTCGGCCGCATCGGACCCGTGTGCGATTCGAACGTCAACGCGACGCTGAACGTCCTGGAGGTCCTGCGGCCGGAGCGGGTCGTGTTCACGTCCACGAGCGCGATCTACGGGAACGCGGGCGCCCCCGCGGCCACGGACTGGGCCGGGGTCAAGCCCGTGGGCCTCTATGGCATGACCAAGGCCATCGGCGAATGGGCGTGCCGGGACTGGGCGGCCGAGACGGGAGGGGCGGTGGTGATCCTCCGGCTGGGCAACGTGGTCGGACGCGCGTGCCGGGGCTTCATCCCCTTCCTGGTGCGCCACGCCCTGGCCCATCCCGACGGGACGGAGCCGGCCCGGGCCCGGGGAGGCGGCCGCCTCGTCCGGGACTACGTGCCGGTGGAGCACGTCGCCGACGTCATCGCCTGGGCCGCCGCGCCGCCGGCGGGGCAGGGGGGGCGGCCGATGGTCCTCAACGTGGGCACCGGCGATCCGTGGACGAACGGCGAGATCGGCGCCCTGGTTGCCCGGGTGCTCGCCACAGAGGGCTATACGTTGGAAATCGACTGGAGCACTCCGCCGCTGGCCGGCGAGGCGGAGGCGGTGGTCCTTGAAGTGGAGCCCACACGGCGCGCGACCGGCCTGGCCATCCCCCGTCGTGAGGCCGTGGAGGCCTCCATCGAGGAGAGCACGCGCTACTGGCTCCGCACACTGGGTGATGGCGTCGTTCCCGTTCACCAGGAGATCGAATGAGTGAGACCACGCGGTTCCGACGCATGCACCTGGGTCCACTGGACGTGCTCGTCGTCGCGCCCGAGAAGCTCATGCAGGGCGTTCGCAAGCGGTTCCCCTTCCGGCGCGGCTCCCCGCAGGCCCCCGCCGGCGCGCATCCGGGCTCCCCGGCGGCGCCGCCAAGGGAGGCCGCGACGGAAGGGTCGGAGGCCCTCGCCGCGGCGGTGGCGGCGCTGGAGTGGTACCACACCATCGAGCTGCCCGGCGGCGTCGTGACCCCGGGGCTGTTCGACCTCCGGCCGTTCCTCGGCCACTACCCCATTCCCGAGCGCCTCGACGGCATGCGCGTCCTGGACGTCGCCACCTTCGACGGCTTCTGGGCCTTCGAGATGGAGAAGCGTGGCGCCGCCGAGGTGGTGTGCATCGACATCGGCAGCTTCGAGGAGCTCGACCTGGCGCCCTCCGTCCGGCGCCGCATGTCCGCCGAGGACCTGCGGCCCACCGGCGCGGGCTTCCGGCTCTGCCACGAGGCCCTGGGCTCGCGGGTCCAGCGGGAGCTGTGCAACGTCTACGACCTGTCGCCCGAGCGCCTCGGCACGTTCGACTTCGTCTTCCTGAGCGACCTCCTCCTGCACCTCAACAACCCCGTCCGGGCGCTGCAGAGGGTTTGCTCGGTGACGGGCGGCGAGGCGGTGATCGTCGACGTCTACAACCCCGTCCTCCCCGGGCACCTGATCTCGTACGAGGGCGGGAGCGTCGAATGCACCTGGTGGTCGTTCGGCCTCGAAGCGCTCACCCGGATGGTCGAAGACGCGGGGTTCGACGAGGTCGAGCGGGTGGGCGAGTTCCCGACCGGCTACCGTGACGGTGAGTCGTGGATCTGGCACGCGGCGTTCGTCGCCCGGAATCACGGGGAGGGTGCGCCGAAGAGATGAAGCCGGCAACGCGTGCGGCGCTCCGCGCCCTTCGCTGGGGGGTCACGGTCGTCCTGTGGGTCGGCGTGGCCGTCCTCGCGCTGCACCGGTCGGGCTACCCGGTGCTTCTGGGCCGGTATTCCCATGAGTTCGCGGCCTTTCTCGTGGTGGCCACCCTCTTCGCCACGGCCACCACCGCGGCCCTGTGGGTGCTGCCCGGGAGGACCGAATGGCTGCGCAAAGCCCGCCGCAACCTCGCCGTGCCACTCCTCCTCCTGCTGGTGTCGCTCGGGCTCTCGATGGCCGCCCTGGAAGGCGTGCTGCGCACCACCGACCTCTTCGGAGCGTCGATGTACGGCGAGGTGCGCCGCTACATGGAAGACCTGGTTCCCGACGATCAGCTCGTGGTGCGCCAACGCCCCAACCTGCACACCTCGTACGAGGGCGTGGACGTGCGCACGAACGAGCTCGGCCTCCGGGAGAGGCCCCTGTCGGAGATCCCCGCCGGCCCGCGCATCCTCCTGCTGGGGAACTCGGTCACCTTCGGATGGGGGGTGCGCCAGGACGAGACCTTCGGCCGGCTCCTGGAGAAGCGGCTGGGGGTCGCCACCATCAACACCGGCGTACCCGGCTACAACACGACGCAGGCGTTCCGCTTCCTGGAGCGGGACGGCGACGCGCTGCACCCCGACGTCGTCCTCGTCATGTACGTGGGGAACGACATCGATCCCCTGGGCCCCTCGCCCCAGTCCATGCGCTCGTTCGCCGGCTTCAGGGAGCACCCGGTGCTCAACGTGGAGTACGCCCTGGGAAGGAGCTGGGCGTTCAGCATCTTCCGCCACATCCTGCCCGTGCTCCTCACCCCGCCGGATCCCGACCCCTCCGCCCCCGGCTGGCGCGACTCCATGGCGTCGCTCCAGGACATCGCCGACTGGGGCCAGGCGCACCACGTTCCCGTGGCCGTGTTCCTGTACCGCATGACCTCGGACGCCACCACCGACCTGATCAACGACAGCATCTCCGCCATGTCCCAGCGTGACGGGTTCCTCTACCGGGACGCCCTGCCGTGGTTCGAGGGGAAGGACGTCCGCACGCTCACGAACTCGTTCATCGACTCCCACCCCAACGCCGCGGGGCACCGGATACTGGCGGAAGGGATGGCCCAGGCGCTCGCGGGGCTGCCGTCGCTCCAGACCGACACCGTCGCGGGGGGGCCGTGAGCCAGGACCCCGCCGCCGAGCCCCGGGTCACCGTCGTGATCCCCACCTACGGCCGCGCCGAGCGGGTGGGGATGGCGGTCGCGTCGCTCTTCCGCCAGACCCTCCCCCCCACGCGTACGAGGTCGTGGTGGTGGACAGCTCGCCCGACGACCAGGTCGTCCGGACCCTCGAGGCCCTGGCGGACCGCGCTCCCTGCGCGTTGCGCTGGTACCGCAAGCGGCCCGAGGGGCCCGGGCCCTCCCGCAACCTGGGGGTCGAGCGGGCGCGGGCGCGCTACGTCGCGTTCATGGACAGCGACTGCGAAGCCGACGCGGGCTGGCTCGAGGCCGGCCTGCACGCCATCGAGCCCGAGGGCGTCGGGCTCGTGCAGGGCCGCACGCTGCCCGACCCCCGGGGGCGGCCGGGAATCCTCACGTGGCACCTCTCGGTGGAGCACGAGAACCACGTGTACGAAACCGCCAACATCTTCTACCGCCGCGAGGCGCTCGAGGCCGCCGGCGGATTCCCGTCCGACCTGTCGCCCCACGACCCCTCGCCCATGGGCGGCGAAGACGTGGAGCTGGCGTGGCGGGTGAAGCGGCTCGGGTGGAGCAGCGCTTTCTCGGCCGACGCGGTGGTCTTCCACGAGGTCGTTCCCATCTCGCCCCTGCGCTGGCTCGCCAGCAAGCGCCTCTACGTGTGGCCCCGCATCGTGCGCAACGTGCCGGAGGTCCGCAGCGCCATGGTGCTGCGGTACTTCTACGACGTTCCCCAGGCCCTCCTGGTCCTGGGGCTCGTCGGGGTCGCCATGGCGCCCATCACGGCGTGGAGCCTGTTGGCCTTCCTGCCCTACGTGCTCTACCGCGGCTCCGGCACCACCGCGTCCCTGGGGAGCTTCCTGCGGCCGCTGCGGGTGCTCGTCTACCTGCCCAGGGACCTGGCGGCCCTCGGGCTCCTCGTGTGGGGCAGCGTTCGCTTCCGGTCGCTCCTCCTGTGAGGGTCCTGCTGGTCCACGAGCACTTCCCCCCCGACTTCCGGGGCGGGGGCGAGTACGTGCTCCTGCGCACCGCCCAGCTCCTGCAGGAGCGGGGCGTCGAGGTGGCGGTCCTCACGTCCGGCGACCCGGCCGTGCGTGAGTACGAGGGAATCGAGACGGAGCGGATCGGCGTGGGGCGGCACCGCCTCAACCTCGCCGCCCGGCGCGTGCGGGAGCGCGCCCGGGACTTCGACCTCGTGCAGACCTTCAACTACCACGCGTGCCTGGCGGCGCTCAGGGGCGCCCGGCGGGCGGGAAAGCCGGTGGTGTGCACGGTCCTGGGGCTCTTCCACGACGAGTGGCTCGGTCTCAAGGGGCCGTGGCGGGGCCGCCTTTACCGTGCCTGGGAGCGGTACCTGCTGACGCGCCCCTACGACCGCCTGGTCTTCATCAGCGACTTCTCCCGGGACATCGGCCTGGGGCTGGGCGTCGAGGCGTCGCGGACCCGCGTCGTGTTCCCGGGCATCGACCTGGACCTGTACGGACCCGCCGACCCCAAAGACGACGTCGTCCTGTTCGTCGGGAAGCTGGAGGAGCGCAAGGGCGTCGACGACGTGCTCGCCGTGGCGCGGGCGCTGCCCGACGTCCGCTTCCGCATGCTGGGGTGGGGTGAGCGGGGTCCGTCGCTCCAGCGGGCGGCACCGGCCAACCTCGAGATCGCCGGCTTCCAGCGGGGCGAGCCGCTTCGCCGGGCCTTCGCCGACGCGCGCATCTTCTTCTTTCCCTCCCGCGCCGAGACGCTCGGCCTGGTGGTGGTGGAGGCGATGGCCTCCGGCTGCGCCGTGGTCTCCACGGTCCCGCTGCCCTACGAGGGCGCACGGGTGCCGGTGGGAGACCGGGCCGCCATGGTCGAGGCCGTTCGAAGCCTGTGGGATTCGCCCGCCGCGTGCCTCGAGGCCGGCGGGGCGAACCGGGCCCTCGCGCAGCGCTTCACGTGGTCTCGCTTCGCGGACGAGACGCTCGCGATCTACCGCGACCTCACCGCCTGACGCCGACCCCCCCTTGACCCGGCCGACCGGCCCCTGCAGTTGTGGCGCCGGCCCAACACCTGTAGTGCGCGCCCCTCATCCGGGCGCTCCCATGCCGCGAGGGCGGATCCCGTAATTGCAGTCTATGCCATCACTTAGCTGAAACAGGCAGGGATGGGATCCATCGAGAACACCCCTTGCACTCCACTCCACCGTCGCCCACCCCAGGGCGCGCAACAGACGACAAGCATGCCGCCCTGACGACCGGAGTGCACTTCGTGCCGCCAACGAGTGGAACGACCGTGATGTCCAACGCCGCCGACGGCGTGGTAGTATACAGCCCGCCGCTGACCCACACCCACGGCGGGTGGATCCTGCCCGAGCTCGCCCCGGACGTGGCCGACCGCCGCCGGGCAGTGAGCCGACGCCACGAGATCATCTGCCGGGCGATCAACATCGTCGTGGCGGCCGTGGGGCTGCTCCTGGCCCTCCCCCTCATGATGGTGATCGCGGCCGCGATCAAGCTCACCTCCCGGGGCCCCGTCCTGTATAAGCAGGCCCGGGTGGGGATCGACCGCCGGCAGCGGCGCATGGACCCGGGGCTGGCCGAGCGCCGCCGCGGGGACCACGGCGGCAGCATCTTCACCATCCTGAAGTTCCGGACCATGACCCACCGCCCCGAGTGCAGCGACGAGGTGTGGGCGTCCGCGGAAGACCCCCGGATCACGCCGGTGGGGCGGTTCCTCCGCAAGTACAGGCTGGACGAGGTTCCCCAGCTCTGGAACGTCCTCAAGGGCGACATGAACATCGTCGGACCCAGGCCCGAGCAGCCCCGCATCTTCAAGGAGCTGCGCGACCAGGTGAGCGACTATCCGCTGCGCCAGCGGGTGCTCCCCGGAATCACGGGATGGGCGCAGGTCAACCAGTCCTACGACCAGACCCTCGAAGACGTGAAGCACAAGGTCCGGCTGGACCTGGAGTACATCGAGCGCAGGACCCCCGCCGAAGACCTGCGGATCATGGCCATGACGGTGCCCGTGATCCTCTTGAAGCGGGGAGCGTTGTAGCCCCGTGATCTCCGTGAAGGCGCCGGACCTGCGGGCGCTCCGACAGCGCGCCACGCCGCCATTGATCCTGGCGGCCGTGGCGTTTGCCGTACTCTACTGGGAGCCGTTCGTCACCCTGCTCAGGGACTGGTGGAGCGACCCCGAGGCGGGGCACGGCCTCCTCCTGGGGCCCCTGGCCGTATGGCTGGCGTGGAAGCGGGGGCTGGTGAGCAAGCCGCGTCCGGCCGTGATCTCGGGTGTGGTGATCCTGGTGGGCGCCGTCCTTCTGCGGTACCTGTCCGGGCTGGCGGCCGAACTCTTCACCCTCCGGCTCTCCATGCTGATGGCGGCCGGGGCCCTGGTGGTCTACCTGCTCGGTTGGGGACAGGTGCGGCGCTGGTGGCTTCCCATCGCCCTGCTGCTCCTGTCGGTCCCCATTCCGTCCGTGATCCTGAACACCCTGGCGCTGCCCCTGCAGCTCCAGGCCTCGGCCATGGGAGCGCACCTCCTGGCCATGCGGAACGTGCCCGTCCTCATCTCCGGGAACGTGATCCATCTGCCGAGGCAGGCGCTCTTCGTGACCGAAGCCTGCAGCGGCCTCCGGTCCCTCACCGCGCTGGTGTCCCTGGGCGTCCTGTGCGGCGGGCTGTGGCTGCGCACGCCCGTGGCCAGGATCCTCCTGCTGGCCATCGTGCTGCCGGTGGGCATCGTGGTGAACGGCATCCGGGTGTTCCTCACCGGGTTCCTGGTCTACTTCGTGGATCCGGCCCTGGGGAAGGGCTTCATGCACCTCACGGAGGGGTGGGCCCTCTTCCTGGTGTCGTTCACGATCCTGGGGGGGGCCACCTGGCTCCTGTCCGCCGCCGAGCGGTGGCTCCGGGCGCACCGCCGCAACGGCGGCGCGGCCCCCGAGAGGCGCCCCGAGGGCGACGTCCGGGAGGCGGTGGCATGAGCGGCCCCGTGGTGCGCTGGGCGCCCGGCTCCATCCTGTCGCTGGGGGTGGTCCTCATCGTGGGGCTGGGGCCCCAACGCTCGCTGGAGCTCAGGGAGCCCCTGCAGGACGCCGTGCCCGCGTCGCTCATGGGCAAGACCGGGGAAAACGTCACCGTCCCCCCCGACGAGGCCCAGGTGGCCGGGTTCGACGACTACCTGTTCCGCTCGTACGGCGTGGGGGACGACGGCTTCAGCGTCTACGTGGGCTACTACGCGTCCCAGTCCAAGGGACACACCATCCATTCGCCCAAGAACTGCCTGCCGGGCGCCGGCTGGGAAGCCCTGTCGTCCCGCCCGCAGGCCATCACGACGGCGAACGGCCGCACGGTGACCGTGAACCGGTACCTCCTGCAGCGGGGCGACGCCCGGGCGCTGGTGCTCTACTGGTACCAGGGCAGGGGACGGGTGGAGTACGACGAATACAAGGTGAAGTGGGACCTGCTCGTGGACTCCTCGCTCCATCAGCGGAGCGACGAGGCCCTGGTGAGGGTCGTGGTCCCCATCCAGGACGGCGAGGACGCAGCGGCGGAGAGCGCAACGACCATCGCCGCAACGCTCGTACCCGCCGTGGACAAGGCGCTTCCCGGTGCCTAATGCGCGTCTGCCACACCTGTGGCACAGGCGCAACGCCTCCACCCCGTCAGGAGGATGGCCATAGCGAGCGAGCAAGGACCGAATGTCGTTGCAACACAAGAGGTTGAGGGACTATGAAGGCGGCGGAAGCAACGCCGGCGAAGGAGGCACGGAAGGTGCCCTTGAAGGACGCTGGACCCACAGCGGGGCCCAGCGCCAGACCCACAGGAGGAGACGCACGATGATCAAGTTGCGCCACAAAGTACTCGGCCTGGTGCTGGCGGGCGGCCTTGCTGCCGCGCCCGTCCAGGCCCAGCAGGACGTGAATTTCCAGGGCTACACGAACGGCTGCTTCGGCCTCGGCTGCCTGGTGCCGAACACGAGCGCCTACCAGAACGCCACCCTGGCCTCGCACCTGATCTTCCAGAACGCGATGTTCAACGTGACGACGGGCGCGGTCACCGGGTACGCCAGCATGGGCACGCCCGCGGTGTCGGGCGTCGGGCAGAACTACAACAACCTGGGCTCTCTGTTCTACGATCCGACGTACACGAACGTCTACAACAGCCCGTTCACCCTGGCGGTTCGGTTCACCATCCCGACCATCACCAACCAGCTCTTCTCCGCCACGCTGTTCGGCGAGATCAACGCGCCCCTTACGGGCGGAGTGGGGCTGCACTTCAGCAGCCCGGCCACGCAGACGTTCGCGTTCATCGACCCGCACGGCCGTGTCGGCCAGGCGACCCTGCACGTGAACGACGTGGACCTGAACCCCAGCGCGCCGAACCTGTCGATCACCGGCAACATCCAGGCGAGTGTGGCTCCCGAGCCCATGAGCATCGTGCTGCTGGCCACCGGCCTCATGGCGCTGCTGGGCGTCGCCCTGATCCGTCGTCGGGGCACCGAGGAGATGATGGGAGACAACTTCTCCGGGATGGCCTGACCGAGAGAGCCGACGCGGCGAAGCTGGACACCGCGGCGTCGCATCATGTAACGTTGTTACGATGGATCGCCCCTGGCGCCGGTTGCGCCAGGGGCGATCGCCGCTCCTGGGGTGCTCCCACGCCCCGGAGGTATCGTCCCCGCACTCGATAGGCACCCACCCATGCAGGACAGCGCACCCCCGGCCCCCACCCGTGCTTTCAGCCCCCTGGCGGCGCCCCTCTACGTTCTGGGGCTCCTCTTCCTGATCGCGCCGTCCCTCGAGGTGGCCGTGTCCGTGCTGGGGGGACCTGAGAATCCGAACCTGGCGCGCTGGCGGTTCGGCGCGGTGGGCCTGGCCACGAACGAGCTGCCGCTGCTGCTCCTGGGCGTGGTGCTGCTCCTCGCGGCGGCCCGCCTGAAGGAGCACCGCTGGGTCGCCCGCATCGTCGGCGCGTTCTCCGGGCTGGCTGCCCTCACCATCGTCGCGGCCATCGTCATCATGACGCTCGACGCCCTCCAGGTGAGAGGGGAGGTCGCCCAGCCCATCATGAGGGCCTACGACATCACCGTGGCCCGCGCCCTGATCACGATGGTGCTGTCCGTCGTCACGCTCCTGCTCGCGACCGTCGCTTCGTTCCGGCTGCTGCCCCGTCGCCCGAAGAAGTCGACGCAGAAGGGCGCCGCGGTGGTGGGGGGGCGCGCGACGTCCGTTCCGGACACGGCCGTCCAGCGCGGGTAGGGCGGGGATTGCCTTCCCGCTTGGCGGGAGGCTGAGGCGTCTAGGGCCAGCGCAGCTCGGCTGCGCCCTTCTCCAGATGCAGCAAGCGAACGTCGAGGCCCGGGTAGAGGGCTCGCCATCGAGCGATTATCGCCTGCTCGTCCGGGCGTGCCGCGTCATCCATCAGCACCAGCGCACCCTTGGACATGCGTTGCGCCAGGACGGGAAGGGCAGGGAAGCGGGCCTGGGATCGGAGGCTGGCGGGTGGACCATCCACGACCAGGAGATCGATCTCGGAGGGCAGATTGATGGTGTCCAGATCGTACCACGGCCACCGCTCATGCTCGATCACCTGCTCGCGCAGCGGAGCGTGGATCACCCGTACGACGTCGCTCATTCCGAAGCGTTCGATGCGCTGGCGTGTGATGTCTGCGAACCGGTCTTCGTGATCGATGGAGAGCAGATGCCCCCGGCCGCTCCGCTTCAGGGCATGAGCGATGACCAGGGACGAGACGCCGCTCCCGAGCTCGACGATCTGCCGGGGCCGCTCCCTCTCCACGATTTCGAAGAGTTCCCGGGCGAAATCCGGTGAGGCCGCCCAATCCCGCATGGCCGGGAGGACCTGCTGGGGGCGCATCGCCAGACAACAGGGAAGCGTACGCCTCCAACTGCCGGTAATCCTGTCGCCTCTGGCGAGCGGCCGTCCGTGTCCACATCTCGGAGCGTCGAAACACCACGATCTGGAGACCGAGGACGAGGAGGGTAGCGGCCATGAGGGTGGCCGCGAGGGCCATGGCGGGGGAGATCCAGGATCCCACTATCCACCAGACGCGATGAGGAAGGCCAGGCTAAGGGCCAGGAAAGCCAGGTCCTTCCCCTTGAGTTCAGCCATGGGGTGATTCGAGGTTGGAGGAATGCGAGCCATCCCCGCTCGGAGGGGACAATCTACGGAGTCCCTGCCGGATCGAACCGGTAGCCGAAGCGTTCCAGGTCTTCGGCGAAAGCCCGGGCGACGATCTCCGCGGTGTCGTCGGAATACAGCTCTCGATAGTCGTGTCGGGTTCCCTTCAGGTGCGGGAGCCGGGCCTTCCTGTCCAGCCTCTGACACACCTCCTGGAAATCGGCCTCCAGACGTTCGAAGCGGCCGACGAAGTCCACCAGCATGCGGCCCTTCTCGTCGCAGATCCAGTGCGTCTGCGGCATGAACATCATGGGCTGGTCGTAATAGCGCGGGTCGTGCGCCCCGTATGCGAGACGCACCCACTCTTGGAAGGAGACGGGATTCTCCCGAAGCGCCGTCTGGTTGGTCTTCACCCGAAAATGGTAGTGGGACGACACCTTGTCCCATGGGTTGCGGACAAAGGCAAAGCTGAAGCGGCGCTCCCATCGTTCCAGGCCTGCATCAGCCCGGATCTGGAGCGCTGTTCGATGCTGGAACGGAAGGCCGAGCGCCCGTTCGATGCTCGTTCCACCGGTCTTGTTGATGTGCACGAAAAAGAACGATGCGAAATACTTCGTGTGAAGGCGCGCGTAGCGCCGTTGGAGCCGGTAGCGCAGAACGGACATGACGGTTGGGCCGAGAGGGTAGGGGACGCACAATCTAGACGGCGGCAAGGGGCCTGGAAAGCTGAGCGGGAGGTGCGAAGCCTCTGGTGAAGCGACTCGCACCGGTGGCATCTTTGAAGGGCGGCCAAAGGGCGCCGCACCCGCCAGATCAACGCCTTCAGAATCACTCCATGGAGCACCGCAGGTGATCGATAAGGATACGACCAGGTTTCTGCGCTACTTCCTACGCGCCTATCCCGGGAGAAGCGCCATCATGGTGGCGCTCCTCGTGCTCTCGAGCTTCGCGGAAGGCATCGGGGTCGTGACCCTGTTGCCTCTGCTCGAGGTAGGGGTCGGCGGCAACGCCGGCCACAGCAGGGTCAGCCTGGCCGTGCTGCACGTCCTCGGGATCGTGGGGCTCCCGCCGACCCTGGAGGTCCTGCTCGCCGTGATCGTGGTGGGGATCACCGCCAAGGCGATCCTGCTCTGGCTCGCGATGCGCGAAGTAGGTTACACCATCGCGCACGTGACGACGGACCTGCGCCTCCAGATGATCCGCACGCTGATGAAGGCCCGCTGGAGGCACTTCAGCACGCAATCACGGGGCTATTTCGCCGCCGCTATCACGGGTGAGACGCAGCGGGCCTCCGCGGCCTTCCGTGAATCCTGCAGCGTGGCGGCAGACCTGGTCCAGATCGCGGTGTACGGAGCCATCTCGTTCCTGCTCTCGTGGCCAGCCACCCTCTTCGCCTTCGCGACGGGGGGCGTCTTCCTCTTCTTCCTCCGAGGCTTCGTGGGGATGGCTCGGACGGCGGGCCGGGAGCAGACTCGGCTCATCCGGTCGCTCTCTGCCCGTCTCGTCGATCTCCTGAGCGCTATGAAGCCCGTGAAGGCCATGGCCCTGGAGGACCTGGTCGTGCCCATCCTGGAGCACGAGACGGAGGAGCTCAACCTGGCGCAGCGCCTGCGAGTCCAGGCCACCGAAGGGTTGAAGCTGTTCCAGGAGCCGATGATCACCATCTTCATAGCCGTGGGCCTCTGGGCTGCGCTGCGGCTGAGCGATTCACCCTTCTCCTCCGTCCTCATCCTGGCCTTCCTCTTCTATCGGCTCCTGCGGATGGTGAACAGCGTGCAGACCCGCTTCCAGACCATCGTCGGAGGGGAGAGCGCGTTCTTCCTGCTCCAGGCGACGATGGCGGAAGCCGAGCGCCAGCGGGAGCAATTCACCGGCACCCTGCCGCCGCCGCCCCTCGAGAAGGGCGTCTCTCTGCAGGACGTGGTCTTCAGGTACGACGAGCGCCCGGTGCTCGACGGCGCCAGCTTCGACGTGCCCGCCGGCAGCTTCGTGGCGCTGATCGGGCCCTCGGGCTCGGGCAAGACCACCGCGGCCGACATCCTGCTGGGCCTCTACCGTCCCGAGGAGGGGGAGGTGTTCGTCGACGGCGTGCCTCTTGCCGACATCCACCTGTTGTCGTGGCGCCAGAAGGTGGGTTACGTGCCCCAGGACACGCTCCTGTTCAACGATACGCTCCTGAGGAACGTGACCCTGGGAGACGAGCGCTTCACGGCCGACGACGTGGAGGAGGCGCTGCGTTCGGCCGACGCGTGGGACTTCGTCGCAGCGCGGCCGGAAGGGCTCCAGGTCGGGGTGGGGGAGGGAGGTGGGAAGCTCTCGGGCGGGCAGCGTCAGCGCATCGCCATCGCCCGCGCATTGCTCCGGCGTCCCAAGCTGCTCATCCTCGACGAGGCTACGACATCCCTGGACCCCGAGACGGAGCAGGCGATCTGCCGGACGCTCGAGAAGCTCAAGGGCAAGGTCACCATCATGGCGATCTCCCATCAACGGGCTCTCAGGGAGATCGCGGACGTGGTCTACTTCATCGAAGAGGGACGGATCAGTCAGCTCGTCCCGGACGAGGCCGCCGTGTGACGGAGGGAGAAAGCGTCCCGATTCTCTTCGTGGACAACTCCTTCACGTTCGGCGGCGCGATCCTGAGCCTTGCGGAGACGCTGCGCAGCTTGGATCGCTCGCGCTTCGAACCCATCGTGGTCACCAGTCAGTCACCCGGGTCGCTGGCCGCCTCGATGGGTGGCGCATCGGCGAGCGTGCTCCCGATGTCCTTCCGCCTCCCCTGGAACGAACGCCGGGGCCGCCTCCACGACATCGCGGGACGCAGCGGCGTTCCTCGTCCGATCCGCCGGGCCGCTTCGATGACATCCGCAGCGTCCTGGCTCCTGCGGGTCACGCTATCCGAGGCCGTTCACCTCCGGCGCCACGCCCGCGGCGTCGGCGCCCGGCTGATCCACCTCAACAACAACCTTGAAAGCCAATTCGCCGGGGCCTTGGCCTCGCGTCTCTCCGGCGTTCCCTGTGTGGCTCATGCCCGTGGCGTGCAACAACCGTCCCGCGCCCTGCGTCTCTACGATCGATTCGTAGACCGTCACGTCGCAATCTCGGGCGCGGTGAAAGCCAACCTCCTCGACATCGGGATACCCGCCGAGAAAATCCGGGTGGTGCCCAACGGCATCGACCCATCCCGGTGGGGTGACGAGGAGGCAGGGCGCCGGGCCCGCCAGAGGCTCGGAATCCCACCGGAGGCCGAGGTCGCAGCGCTGTTCACGCGCATCATTCCGATGAAGGGCGTGAAGGAGTTCGTCCAGGCGGCACTCCAGCTTGCGCGCGACGGCCGACCGTTGATCGCCCTCGTGGTGGGGGACCCCTCGGACGGCGCACCGGAATATGAGGAGGAGGTTCGACGAATGGTGGTGCAATCGCCTCTAAGCGACCGGATCCGAATGCTCCCCTATACGCCCGATGTGGCGCCGCTCATGGCCGCTAGCGACGTGGTGGTGCTCGCCTCGAAGGCATTCGAAGGCTTCGGACGGGTGGTGATCGAGGCCATGGCATCCCGGAAACCGGTGGTGGCCACCCGCTGTGGCGGGCCCGAGGACGTGGTGCTCGACGGCGTGACCGGCTTTCTCGTCGAGCCAGGTCGCTCGGACGCCATCGCCCGAGGCATGGGGCGTATCCTCGTGCATTCGGATCGGGGCGGCCGAATGGGCGAGGCCGGGAGGCGACGGGTGGAGGAGCAGTTCTCTTCCGATCGATGCGCCAGGGCCCTGGAGGCCATCTACGGGGAGCTCCTGCCGGCCCCCACGCCTCGTCCCGTGACCGGCCGGGAGGCGTGAGCACCATGGAGCCGAGACGGATCTTCCTCTTCGCCCATACCTACCCATTGCCGTACAAGCCGTACTACGATACGCAGTTCGCCGATCTCGTGGAGAAGGGACACGAGGTGGTGATCTTCGCCGGCCGGCCGAACGCGCACACCCTGAACGAACGCGTTCGCGCCTACGGGCTCGACCGCCGCGTGAAGCATGTACCCACCACGCTCAGGACCCTCCCCCGGCATGCCCGGCGGGTGCTCCAGGAGGTCGTTCAGAGGCCCGGCGACGTCTTCCGGGCCGCAGCGGCCGTCACCCGGAGGGTACCTCGGCCCAGGGCCGCCCTCGCCAACGTGGGCCGCGCAGTGATGGTGGTGGGGGAAGGCAGGCCCGACTTCTGCCTCGTCCATGGCTTGGGCACGGCCGTCATGTACCGGTGGCTCAAGGACGTCTTCCCCGACGTCACGGTCGCCATGTATTACCACGGCGGAGAGGTCCCGACGGTGCCGGACCTGGAGGATGACCTGGCCGCCGCCACCTTCGACCGCTTCGACGTCGTGTTCACCAACACCGAATTCTCCCGCCGTCACGCGATAGAGCGGGGCTGCCTTCCGGACCGCGTCCAGATTCTCCCGGTCGGTTTCTGGATCGGAGACTTCAACCCGGGCGAAGGGCGCGCCTACCGAAGGGGGGGAACCCTCCGCCTCCTGTCCGCCGGCCGGATGAGCCAGGAGAAAGGACACATCTTCGCGCTTCGGGCGCTCCATTCCCTGATCGAAAGGGGAATCCACGACGTCCACTACGCCATGACGGGAGAGGGATACACCCGTCCGGGCCTGGAAGCCTATGTGAGGGAGCACGGACTCGAAGAGCACGTGAGCTTCCTCGGGCAAATCTCCACCGAGGAGCTCCTGGCCGAGATGCAGAAGGCAGATGTGCTCCTCCTGCCCAGCATCCAGGTGGGGAACTGGGTCGAGAATCAAGCGTGCGCCGTGCAGGAAGCCATGCTCATGAAGGCGGTGGTCGTGACGTCCCGAACCGGAGGGGTCCCGGAATCCATCCCCGAGGACATGCGACCGTTCTCCGTCCCCGAAAGCGACGCGGATGCTCTCGCCGATGTCCTGGCGCGAATCTACGGGATGTCTGCCGAGGAGATCGAGCGACTGGGCGCGACCGGGCGATCGTTCGTCGAGGGAAAGTACGACATTCGCCGGCTCAACGAGCGCATGCTGTCGATCATCGCCGCACAGACGCCGTAGCGTGGGCACGTTCCGAGAGGATTGCCCCGCCTCCTGGGAAGGGGCAGGCCTCCAGGAGAGGCTTGCGGAGCGGCACCAGGTCCGGCAGGGGTGCGTTCAGGGCGAGGCGCTCCAGATCCTCGACCCTCCAGAGGTCCCGGATCGGCGTGGGCTCCGGCGGCTCCACCGACGCGGACGCGTAATAGTCGATGAACTTGGTTCCGTCCCCGCCCAGCGCGCCGGTGAACTCGACCCAGGCGGCCGGAACGCCGTACGCGTGGGAGGTGAGGAGTCCGTGCAGCGAGCTCGACACGATGCTTTCCGATGCGACGATGTCGCGCACCACCGCCTCCAGCGGACGCCGGACGTCGATCACATGGACGTGCTGCGCCCCGTCGAAGGTACGGCGCACCTCGTCCAGGTCGACGTAGTGGGGAATGATGCCGACCCGGTGGCTACGGGCGGCCTCTCCTGGACGGTAGAAGAGAGGAAGCAGGATGCCAGGGTCGCCGTACACGTCGGGGCAATCGTACCCCAGCTCCAGGAAGCGCGCCCTGGTGCGAGGGCCCCGCACCGCGGTCACCTCCGCCGGCCGGAAGAGTTCCTCGTCGCGACGGATGATGCCCGTGCCCCACACAATGCTGTCTTCGCGTATCCAGCGGCCCAGGCTCCCGGCGGTGACGAAGACGGTCGCCAGGGCGCGGTTCGACGGCTTTCTCCACCGGGGCTCCCGACCGGTGATCTTACGGAACAGATAAGGGCCCACCAGGTCTCCGAAGTTGGTCGGGGGACCCTTCCACCAGAACAGGTCCGTGTCCCCGCGCCGGCGAACACGACGGAGAATCGACAAGGCGGTCCGATATGGCAGAGACGTTCGCACAGGATATCCGTTGAAGCCCGAGAACTTCGCGTACGATCACACCAGGGGAAACGTGGGCTGAGCATGCATCTTTGGCCAGAGGCGGCTCCGTGACGGCCCCTCTCGTCTCCGTCGTCATCCCCACCTACAATCGAGCCGACCTGCTCCCCCAGGCCCTCGAGAGCGTCTTCTCGCAGACGTACGGGAGGGTCGAGGTCCTGGTGGTGGACGACGGCTCGACAGACACTACGGCCAGCGTCCTGGATTCCTATGGACAGCGACTTCGCTGGTTCCGGCAGGCCAACGCAGGCCCGAGCGCGGCCCGCAATCGCGGCATCGCCGAGGCGCAGGGCACCTACGTGGCGTTCCTGGATTCCGACGACCTTTGGCTGCCCACGAAGCTCGAGCAGCAAGTGGCGGTCTTCCGCGAGCACCCAGGCACCGGAATGGTGGGCGGCGGCTGCCGCTACATCGACGCCGCCGGCCACCCCCTGCCCGGAGAGACCCGCTGCCCCCCCGTCCTCCCTCTGGAGGACTTCCAGATCTTCACCGCCCTCCCGGGGAGCGCCTCGAACGCGACGATACGCAAGGACGTGCTGGACCACGTGGGTGGCTTCGACCCTACGCTCCTCCGGGCCGAAGACCGGGACCTGTGGATCCGCATCGCCGAACGCTATCCCGTTCGAGGCGTCCCCGAACCCACCGTGCTCATCCGGGTGCATGGAGGCCCGCGTCCGAACGACAGCTTCGCCCTGGTGCGGGAATCGCGGCGTCGCGTCAACGAGAAGATCGGTGACCGCGCGGTACGGCGGAAGGCCGATGCGTGGATGTGGTACAGCTTCGGTGAGCGGCGGCTCGCCCAGGGTCGAACCCTTGAAGGCATCGCCTACCTCCTGCGCTCCTTCCTCCTGCATCCCACGCGCGTCACGGCCCGGAAGCGCCGGCTGGTGCCCACCCTCGTGCGGCTGCTGCCGCCGTGGCTGGTCGAGCTCGGCCGCCGTGCCATCCACTCGTCCCGCCATATGCGTGGTTGACACGAATGAAGCGGGGCCAGGGGAGATCCCCTGGCCCCGCCACTCGTAACCAGATCCCTCTCAGGCGATCATGGTGTGTAGTAGAAATAGGTCGCCCAGCTGGAACCGGCGAAGCTCAGACCGGTCTGGCCGTCGGCCCAGGCGGTCTCGGTGGTGCACACCTGCTCGCCTTCCTGGAATCCAGCGGAGATGTCGGTGAAGGACGGGCTGGTGACGAACTGGTCCGTCAAGGCACCGGTGGTCTTGTCCACCGAATACCAGGTCCCCGCGTTCGCTCCGCCCGCGGACAGGGCCTTGTGGCCCCACAGCGTACCGTCCTCGCCCAGGGCGAGCTGCACGTTGAAGGTGATGCCCAGCGTGGCCGTCACGTTCACGGCCGTCTTCCCGGTGCAGTCGTTGATATTCGCACCGAAGAAGTAGTAATCGTTGGAACTCGCGTTGCGCGCCCAGCCATACAGATGTCCGTCATCGCTGATGGCGATGTCACCGAACGCCAGGCTGGTGTTCGTCCCGGGGAGCAGGTCGCTGCAGACGAGCGTCGTCGCTGAGATGGACGTACCCGTGGCGTCGAAGGTGATCTTCCACAGGTTGTCGGTCTGGTTCGGGATGAAGTAGTACTCCCCCCCGTGCCAGGAGGCATCGAAGATGTTCGCCTGGGGAATGCTGCCCGCCAGGACGGGATCCGTGGTGCTTCCGTCAATGTTGTAGTAGTAGATGTCGGTACCGCTCGCGGGCTGCACCGAGAAGTAGAGCCGCTCCCGGACGTCGTCGAAGGCCAGACCGTTCGGCGAGAACGGATTGCCCGACGGATCGGCGGCATAATGGTAGAGGAGCGTCGCGTCACCCGTGGTCGGATTCACCTGATAGAGGTCACCGTCGCCGTTGCCGTCCCCGTCCAGCGTGCCGAACAGGTACTGCTGGCCCGTCCCCTCCCCTTCGCACTTCTGCACATCGGCGGCGGCCGCGATGACGAACGTTCCGTCGGTGGAGGGCGGAGCCGGCACCGCCACCTGCCAGGTGCTCACGCATGCCAATCCCGCCTCTCCGTACGGAAAGTGCCCCACCTTGGGATTACCGGTCTTGGTGAGGGGAATCCCCGAGAGATCGTCGACGACCGCGACGTGCGTCTGGGTGATGCACCAATCGGGATCGGTGATGACGAAGTGCACCGTGATCGGATCGGTGCCAGAAACCTCTACGTATCCAACCACCGTGTTCTGACCCGCGACGAGGTCGACCTGCTGACCACTCGAGAGGGTCGTGAAGAGTAGCGGCCCCGGCACTTCGGGATCGGTCATGAGGTTGCCATCCGAACAGGCCGCTGCCAAGAGGCCTGCGACCAACAGTGTTGCCCAGCGCCGTACCTGGCACATGAGAGCGCCTCCTGTCTCGACGAGACAGTGTAGAGATGGGGGAGCCTGCGAAACGCTATCCACTGCAGCAATCGTCGAGCCGGGCCGCGCAACGGGAACGATGGCTTGAATCCTCGATCTTTCGCTGTGAGCGAAAGCTGCGATGTAGCGGCGGCGCGACGACCGTAGCGAGAGCGCTACGGGACCACTCTCTGGTCGGCGCCGAGGGGGAACGCCATATTTCAGTAAGGCAGACCTTCACCTTCCGAGAACGGCGGATGCTCGAAAAACTCCTCTATCTGACCGGGCGTGTCGACAGCCGCAAGATCATGGTGATCGGCTCCGGTCGCTCGGGAACCCATTGGCTCGCGCAGATTCTCGAGAGCCACCCTCGAGTGCGGGCCACGATCGAAGGTACGAAGGCCTTCCACCGTGTGACGCGGATGGCGCTGGACCCGTCCACCCGGCCGCTCCTCCTCCCGAAGGTCCTCCGCTACTACCGCTGGCAGCACCTGCGCTCCCATCCCCGCCACTACCTGGACAAGAGCCACCCCAACCTCTGGTTGGCCCCTGAACTGGCCCACGCCTTCCCGGATGCTCTCTTCCTGGGTATCGAGAGAAATCCGTATGGAACCGTCGCGTCGATGCTCAAGCATCGCGGGGTGCTCGCGTGGCATCGCCGCTGGCGGGAATTTCCGATCCCGAACGCGTTTCTGGGCATTACGGAGGAGTTGGCGGAACGCTACGATTCGATGGATCTCGCAGAGCAATGCGCCCTGCGATGGAAGGCCCATCACGATCGGATGGCCGAGATGGGCGGTCTCCTGGGGGACCGGCTGCTTCGAATCCAGTACGAAGACCTCTTCGAGAACACCGATGAGGCGCTGGCCAGGCTCGCGGACTTCGTCGGACTCGGAACCCCGATTCCACGCCCCGAGATCCGACGGGAATCATTGTTCAAGTGGAAGGAACAGCTCAC
Organism: uncultured Gemmatimonadales bacterium; assembly: GCA_963720485.1. GTDB lineage: Bacteria > Gemmatimonadota > Gemmatimonadetes > Longimicrobiales > Gaopeijiaceae > MFD05684-c1. Next base: position 1,481,567 of record OY970395.1, on the reverse strand, counting down.
GGATGAACAGATCGGCCAGGTCGAGGCTGTCACGGGCGTCGTAGCGGCTTGACATCCGATCTGTTCAGGGGGCTGGGGCGATCTGCTGGAGCCGTCGGTCCCCCTCCTGGGCCGCTTGCCAGCGGAGCCGCCGCGCGAGGGCGAGCTTTCGTCGCGTGGTCATGTGAAGGGCGACCGTGAAGGCAAGGTTGATCCACAACTCGGGGTAGTACAGCACGGTCACGAAGAACCCCGATGCCATGTACCCGATGAGCCCGATGTCGAATCCCAGGGACATGGTTCGCGGGAAGCGGCCTTCGTCGTCTTTCAACGTCTTGGCCAGGCTCCGCGTGCGGTGATTGACCCAGAAGGTCGCGAGGATGAGAGCGATGAGCCCGGCCAGCCCCGTATACCCGAGCTCGGACCCCGCCTGCACGAAGATGTTGTGCGGTAGCTCGCCGTCGGGATTGTAGTGCGTGTGGTAGTACGGCAGCCAGTTGTTGTAGCCGATGCCCAACGCCGGGTGCTCGCGCATGATCTCGATGCCGTCCGTCCAGTACGTCAAGCGGCTGATGGAGTTCTCGTCCTCTCCCATCTGAGAGAAGCGATCCCGCTGCTCCTGGGGCAGAAGGACGGACACCACCACCGCCACGACGCCGAGCCAGGCGACGGCCTTCACACGATGCTTCGACACGAGGGCCATGAGCAGGATCACCAGCGCCCCGGCCATCTGGCCGCCCCTCGACGAGGAGGCGAGGATGGCGATGAGCGCCGTGGCCGGGAGCGCCGCGAAGAACCACCCCATCTTCTTCGAGAGCCAGGGCTTGAGGGCCTGGTAGAAGTAGAAGGAGATGGGGAGGAAGACACACATCTCGATGGCCATCTCGCCGGAGTTCCGGAAGAACCCGGGCGCCCCCGTGGCCCCCCATGACCTGAACCTGAAGCCGCCGGACGCGAAGATCCGCACCGCGTTCTGGGACATCTTCAGGTTCCAGAGGAGGTACCCGAGCATGAAGACGATGAAGCGCCGCTCGTCGTTCACCACGAACGTGATGAGAGCGAAGATGATGACCCAGGTGAGGTAGTCCCGAACGGTCGAGAAGGCGTAGCCCGGGTCCCAGGCGGTGAAGCAGGACGCCACGACCACGGCAGTGAAGAAGAGGAGGGCTGGATCGATGGCGGTCCACGACCGACGGGTCGCCCTTCCCTCGTAGAGCAGCGCCAGCGCGCACCCGATCAGAATCCACTGGGCGAACGGCACACCCTTCAGAGGTCCGTAGATGGCTCTGAGGGCGAACGTACTCGAAGAAAAGGTAGAGGTTGATGAGGACGAAGGAGGCGGGGCTCCGCTTCAAATAGCGCCAGACACCGGACACCGTGAGGCTGTAGAATGGGTCGGCAGGAGGAGCAGCCTGGTCGGCCAGGGGGGCATTGGATCGCGACGTCGCCATCAGAACCTCCGGGTCAGCTCCTGGAGCCGCCAGTCCAGAGCGTCGCGAAGGCGACGCGCACCGTCGTGAACCCTCACTCGCACCGAGCCACCCCGGGGAGGAAAGGCCCGATCATAGTCGAGAGTGTCCATGAGTTCACCGCAGATATCCTCGATAGCCCGCACCTGCCCTCGCCCGAACTCTTGGCGCCACCCCCCCACTTCACCCTTGCGGAAGAACCCTCGTGGAGAGCGACGCCCGGGAGTAGCAGTGCCTACCGAGCCCCCATCCCTCAGGCGATCGAGATCGCAGCGCTCCACCGCCTCGGCGCGTTCCTGTTCCGAGGCAGCCACCTCCAGCCAACGAAAGATCCGCCCCAGCTCCGTCTCGGCATCAGCCCGAAGGTCCTCGTACCGAACCTCGAGGTGGGGCGCTGCCGTGTTCTGGAGCGCCATGGCTCCCTCCACGCTCCGCCGCCACATCCGGGCGGCCCCGACAACCCCTCGGGGAGCCCAACCCCGGCCCCACGACCTCCCTGCCGCGATCAGCGAAGCCACGGTGTCTCGTGGGTCTCGCACGACGTGCAGGAACCAGGCCTCCGGGAGAACCCGGTGGATCCAGGTGGCGTGGACCGCGTGGAGCGGGCTCTTTTCCACGACGATCGGCGCGGTTGGCGAGCGGGCGGCGATCTTCCTCAGCACCCAGGTGGCGTTCAATCGGCAGAGGTGATCGAACTCCTCGTCCGTGAGGAGTCGACTGAGGCCCGCGCCCCCCTGCTCGGTCGCGGCAAGTCCCTTGCGCTCCCGGTCCCACTGCTTGCGGAAGTGGTCGAGGTAGTACGTGAAGATCTGCGTCTCGGGTGCCGTGGCCACTGACTCGTGCTGCTCGAGGAGGAGCTGTACCCACGTGGTGCCGCTCCGCGGACAGCCGACTACGAAAACCGGCCGGAAGGGAAGGGGAGAATCAGGCTCCAGTTCCATTGCTTCCTGCAGCCCAGCGGGCCGATCAGAGGAGTTCATAGCCGAACCGCCGCAGCATGACTTTCGCCTCTCGGGTGACCACGGCGCACTCTTCCGCCGTGAGGCGGCCGATGCTCTCGGCGTTCATGTCCCGAATGGCGTCGTCTCGCTCATGTACAGACCACGTGCCGTCCAGGCTCAATCCCGAGGCCTCCACTCCCAGGAAGTTCAGGATGCGTCCGAGCTCGCCCGCCGGATCCGAGGCCAGATCCTCGTACCGCACCCAGTGCACGCGCTCCAGTCGCTGGCTATCTTCGAGGAGGATCTCGTTGGAGCGCGCCCATTGGCGCGCGCAGAGCTCCAAGGGCCATCCTCCTTTCAAGTGGTTGGGCTCGGCCTTCCTCCGAATCCCCTCGGCCACCGCGTAGCCGTTTCGAACGAAAGCGATGAAATGCGCGTTCGGGAAATGGGCCTGCAGCCAGCGAGTCCGGGCCGCGTTGGGAGGGGATTTTTCGAGGAAGATCGACCGGCTGCGATCCAACCGGATGAGCCACTGCTTCTTCAGACGAGCCACGTCCGGACCTGCATCCGCTTCGGTCAACCGGAACAGGTCCTCCCGAAGCACCCACATGCGCGGCAGGCCCAGTTCGTAATCCTTTCTGAACTGGTCGGTAATGAACTGGCCTTCGACGGGAAGGGAGCTAATGGCTGGGTGAGTTCCCAGGAGATGCATGAGGAGCTCGGTCCCTGAATTGTAGCACCCAACAACGAAGACCCACTTATCGGGCTCCACCAGAGGAACTACGGTCAGCCGGAGCTCATGCATGACACGGCTGGCGCATTGGCGAAGAGTCTTGCGCCAACGCGTCCCTCGAAACAACTCGACGTCTCTCAGTGACCCCCGGCACGTCAACGGCGCGAGCTGGACGGCCGGACGCGGATCCGTCGTGGACCGCCTCGGGCCCTACGCCCACAACCTGCTCTTCAGCCACTCTGGCCATCGGGAGATCGGATCTGGAAGGCGCTCCCCCTTGGCAGACGCCGTCTTGGAGAGCGATCATGAGAATGGATGCATCTGTTGCTATCAAGATACAGTCGTTCCTCCGTCCCAGCCACGGGGCACGTGCCGCCAGCCAAGCCCGCTACGCTCCTGTGTGTGGCCAACTTTCCAGCCAACACAGGGTTTGCATGGAACTTCATCGAGAGCTTGTATGCCGGTGTTGCCGGTAGACTGGCTCCCGATGGAGTGCGGACGTTGGTGTGCTATCCCGAGATACGGGAACCGCCGGAGTCGCTGAAGACCAGTCCTGCAGGAGCCATCGAGCACGACTTCCAACTTGATAGCCTTTCCGGGATACGGGCCGCCCTTCGCCTCATAAGAGAGGAGAACGTCCGAACCCTGTATCTTACCGATCGGCCTGCGTGGAGCCCCGTTTATCCCTTGCTCCGAGGGGCAGGCGTCAGCCGCATCGTGGTGCATGACCACACGTCGGGACGCCGGACCATTCCGACGGGTTTGAAGCGCCCCCTCAAGATCGCAAGCCGCAGAATCCCAGGAACCATAGCTGACGTCACGGTAGCGGTGAGCGAGTACGTGGGTCGACGTAAGCGCGAAGTGGACCTGCTGCCTCCCGCCTCCATCCGCGTCGTGCCCAACTCGGTTCCACTCGGGGCCCCACCGCCTCAATCCGACCTTCGGACCCTCTTCCAGATCCCCTCCCAGAGGCCCATCATCGTATCTGCATCCAGAGCGACACCGGAGAAGGGGATCGACAGGCTTCTGCTAGCATTGGATTCTCTGTGGGGAGATCTCGCCGGTCCGAAACCAGTTTTCGTGTACATGGGGGACGGCCCCTTCCTTCCGCACCTGAAGCGTCTGGCTTCAGAACTGCGCCCAGCCGGCTCCGTCATCTTCGCGGGCTACCGAGAGGACGCGTTTGGACTCCTCGGAACGGCGGACATCGCAGTCGTTCCCTCTATCTGGGAGGAGGCATTTGGCCTCGCAGCCCTCGAACCCATGGTGTGGGGAGTACCCGTGATCGCGTCGAGGATCGGGGGGCTTCCAGAGGTCATCGCAGATGGTGCGACAGGACTTCTTGTGCCCCCCGGGGATGTCGATGCATTGGCACGGGCGCTTCAACACCTGCTCGAAGACCCTGCGGCGAGACGTATCTTGGGGAAGCAAGCGGCAGAGCATGCGAAAGGCTTTGATCTCGAGACCGAGATCCGCGCCTTGACCGGAATTCTTCGTCATCCCTCATCCAAGGCCACCCACCCTTGAGTATCGATCGCTGGTTCTTCGGCAACGTCGTATATCCGGTCGCACTTCTCGCACGTGGAGAGAAAGGCGTGCAGTCCCACCTCTCCGAGCTGCGCGAGGTCGAACGACGTCCATCCACCGAGCTCATGGGGCGGCAAGACCGTCATCTACTTCGGATCCTGCATCATGCTTGGAATACATGTGACCTCTATCGCCAGCTTTGGCCCGGCGAGCCGCCACCCGATACATCAGAGATCCGTGACTACCTCGGGGAGCTCCCTGTAATCGAAAAGGCGCACCTGAGGGACGAGGCGGCCGGCCTGCGGTCCTCCGATCCTCCCCGCCGAGTACGATCAAAGACAACCGGCGGATCGACTGGGCAGGCGGTGACCGTCTTGAAAGACGGTGACGCGATCGCGCGAGAGATGGCCACCTCTTGGCTTGCTTACGGTTGGTTTGGTGTAGAGATAGGGGACAGGGCGGTGCGGTTCTGGGGCGACCCGTTCTCGTTCAAGCGGCGAATGCGATATCGAGCCGCCGATTTCGCCATGCACAGATTACGGTTCTCGGCCTTCGCCTTCAACGAGGAGGACCTCGCCCAGTATTGGGAGAGATGCCTGCGCTTCCGCCCCGATTACTTCTACGGCTACGTCTCGATGATCTCCAGCCTCGCTCGCTTCTTACAGGATAGCGGAAGGAACGGGCGGGACATTCAACTCAAGCTCGTGATCACAACCTCGGAAGTACTTTCCCCACCAGACCAGGCCTTGATCGCCGACACCTTCGGCTGTCCGGTTCAGAACGAGTATGGTTGTGGTGAGGTCGGCCCGATCGCCTATACCTGCCCTGCGGGATCTCTCCACGCAATGGATGATCACGTGCTGGTGGAGGTGATCGATCCGGTTGAGGGAACGGTCCTGCATGGGGCGGGCCAAGGCCAGTTGGCGATTACCGATCTTCATAACCGCGCGATGCCGCTCATCCGCTACCGCGTCGGTGACAACGCGAGCGTCAAGGAAAGATATGGCTGCTCGTGTGGGCGGCCATTCTCTCGGCTCGAAAAGATCTGGGGTCGCGAATACGACTTCGTGGTCGACCGGGAGGGACGCCGCTTTCACGGCGAGTTCTTCATGTATCTCTTTGAAGAGATGCGAGACTGTGGAATCGGCGTAGACTCATTTCAAGTTCGACAGACAGCGGCCTCGACCCTGGAGATCAGGATTGCCGCACCAGCGATCTCCGAGGCCCAGCAGGCTTTCCTCACTGAGAGGCTCAAGACGTCGACCGCGGGACTCGAACTGGTTCTGAAGCCGGTCGACGCGATTGGCAGGGCTGCATCGGGTAAGATGCAGTTGATTGTCAACGAGCTCGCCCGAACCTCGCGATCACAGACTTAAAGAACGCGACTGATCGTCCAAAGTAGTAGATGTAGAATATCGGAATGTTCGCAAGAACAATCCATATAGATGTCTCGCGGTACTTGCGGATGGATGACGCCCCGCAGACGCCGAGCACGGCTGCCAGACCAACTGACAGCAACGCGCCATTCCGCAACAGGAGTCCCACCCCGACTAGCCGCGTGACCGCCAAGATAGATCCAGGTCGCTAAGGCAACCCTGGAACGCGTGGCGGAAGCGAGTGAAGCGAAGTCGCCACTTCCCATGCCATATCTCCCGCCGAACGAACTCCGGATCGTGCGGGGATAACCCAAATGATGGACGTGAAGTCCCTCATCATGCACAAGCTGGCCACCCGCCATCACCACTCGCGCCGACAGATCCGCGTCTTCTCCCGTGACCAGTTTCTCGTCGAAGCCCCCAAGGTCTTCGAAGAAACGTCTGCTGATGATCATGTGACCACTGCCCAGGTGGCTGAAACGCCTCCTCGGCTTGAACCAGATCTTCTCGAGGACGGAAGGTTCAGGAGCAACGTCACATATTGACCCGATCACCAGGCGTTCCTCTCCACCGAGTCGATCTAGAACCTGTGCAAGCCTATTTCCCCAGGCCTCGGTGACGACGACATCCGCGTCGAGGAAGACAATCACAGGAGCTTCAGAGAGGCCGACCCCGAAATTGCGAAGGGCGCCGATCGTTCCCCCAACCCTCACCTGCACGAGCGCCCCGTGACCCTCCGCAACGGCCGCCGTCTGGTCGCACGACCCGTGATCTACAACAACGACATCGTAGGTTACGTGCTTCGGCACGTACCGACGGATGGAGCTGATCGCTCTCCCGACGGTCTCCTCCTCATTGTGCGCCGGCATCACCACTACCACCGCCGGCTCTTCCGGGGCGGCTCGCTTCAGAATGCCCATCCGGGAGACGAGGTGTATATCTCGAATAGCCCAAGATATATCGGTGTATCGACGGCGAAGCCTGAGTCGGCCCACCCAAGAAGGTAACCCTGATCCCACCCCTCCTGATCGTCCCACAGAGCGAGACCGTTGCGGTCGAAGACGGTGCGGCCGTCAACCTTGAGTTGGACTGTCAAGCCCTCGGTTCGAGTTGCGCCAAGCTTCGCATGGAGTTCGAATTCGACCCATCGACCTCGCGAACTGTCGGTGATGAGTGGGTCCACAACGGGCAAGGGACCGGGATCCCTCCGATCGAGCGGGATCTCCGCTTTCATCTGTGAATCCCCATCCCCCGTGCTATAGGTGCTGAAGCCCCACCCGTTGTATTTATTGCCATATCCCCTGGGACCCCAGAGTCGCAGCCACTTATTATTGTGCGCGTTCGACTCCCCAGCCGCCAAGCAGACCGGATCTGTCTTGGGATAGCGATGAAAGTATCGATTCAACGGCACCAGCGTGCCACCAGCTCCTTCCGGCTTCCTCACCTGGATGCCCTCTTTTCCGGAAGGATAGTAGTAGACCCACCGCATCCAGATCTCTCGTGTGTTTTTCGCAAGAGAGAAGTTCATCTGCGCGGTGGAGTCCTTGCACTTGTCCTTTCCGTTATAGAAGAAGCGCAGGGCGTATTTTGAGCCACCGAAGCCACCGATGTCCGACTCCACCGTAACATTCGCACTCCCGCCAGTAAGCCCAAATCCGTTCGCCGGAGCTGGTATCACCCCGCCAGAGAAATCGGCTCGGTAAATGGGCCCAGCGCCACCTTTAGGAGAGGTGGGCGAATTGACTGTCGCGATTGCCGACGCCTTGAGGCCACCGGAGGAAGCCTCGATCTGAGCAATGCCGGCTGCCTTTGCGGTGGCTAGCCCGCCAGGTGACACACTCGCCACAGACGGGTTCATTGATGCCCAAGTAACGGCTGCTGCGCTAACGGCGTAGCCGTTCGCATCCTTCACCACAGCGGAAAGTTGGCGGGTGCCGCCCACCTCCAGCGAAACCGACGACGGCGACACTACCACCGTCTTGGGCACCTGGGTCGCCGTGACAGCCACCGTGTCAGCGTGAGACGCGGCCGCCACGATGATGAGCGCCGTGCCAACCGCCTTGGTCGTCACCCTACCCATGGCGTCCACCGTAGCAACGGAAGTATTGGTCGAGGTCCACGTGAACGTCACTCCGCTGATGGTCTTGCCCGCCGAATCCCGGGCCGTAGCTGTGAACGGATAGCTCTGGCCGAGCGCGGTGAACGTGTAGCTCGCCGGGCTCGCCACCACGGAGGCGACCTTGGGCGCCGGGGTGCTGCTCACGTTCAAGGTGGCCTTGCCCGTGACGCCGCCCTGGGTGGCCCGGATCTCCACCGTGCCGGCCGCAAGGCCCGTTGCCGTGCCCGACGCGTTCACCGACGCCAGGGTCGTGTTGCTCGAGCTCCACGTGGGAGCGCCGCTCACGACGTTCCCCATGGCGTCCCTGGCCACGGCGGTGAAGGTCTGGGTGCCGCCCAGGCCCACCGACGCCGAGGCCGGAGAGACCGTGACGGTCTTTACTACACCAGACACCGACGTGGCGGTGAAGGCGACGCTTCCAGCGCCCGTCGCCTCCGCCCGAACCGTCTGGACACCGGCCGTGCTCCCAAGGGTCCATCTCACGGAAGCCAGCCCCTGTCCGTCGGTCGTCGTCGTGGCCGAAGCCACGCTACCCCCTCCCGCCGTCACCGTCCAGTGGACGGCCACACCGCCGACCCCGGTGCCCTGGGCGTTCCTCACCTTCACCTGGAGCGGCTGTCCGAGGGTGGTCCCCGCCGCGCCGGTCTGCGCGTCGCCGCTGAGCTGGGAGAGGATGAGGGAGGCCGGCGTGTCCTGCACCGTGAGGCTGGCCTGGCCGCTCCCGCCGCCAGCCCACGCGCGGATCACCACGGTGCCGGGGGACACGCCAGTCGCGACGCCCTGCGCGGTCACCGTGGCGATGCCCGAGTTGTCCGTGGACCACACCCACCTGGGGTCGAGCTGGTTTCCGTAGGCGTCCACGCCTGACGCATCGAACGCCACCGTCTGGCCGACGGAGACCGACGGCGAAGCGGGCTTCACGGTGATGCTCGCCGCGGGGCCCGGTCGCGCCGTGGCGGCGAACGTCACGGTGCCACCGGCGGCGGTGGCCGTGGCCTGCTGGGCGCCGGCAACGGTTCCCAGCGTCCAGGTGACCTGGGCGCGGCCGCCCTCATCGGTGGTGGTCGAGGAGGCTGCCGTGGAGCCGTTCCCGGATGCCGACCAGGTGATCGTCGCTCCCTGGACCGGGACCCCCTGCGGGTCCCGGAGCTCCACGACCAGCGGGCTCGGAAGGCTCTTCCCCACGGTACCGGACTGGTCGCCACCCGAGACGACCTGGAGGCCGGGCGAGCCGGTGGCCACGCTGGTGACGGTGATGGACGCCGTACCGCTCCGGCCGCCGGCCGAGGCGGTGATGGTCGCCGTGCCGCTGCCCTTCGCCACGACGAGGCCGGTCCCGCTCACCGAGGCCACGGACGGCTTCGAGCTGCTCCAGCTCCACGCGAGCCCCTCGGCGGCGCTTCCGTTGGCGTCCAGCGCGGTCGCGGTGAGCTGCACCTGGGCGCCCACCGCGAGCGACGCGTGGTCCGGCGCGACGGCGACGGAAACGACGGCCGCCTGGCCCGCCCACGCGGAGAAGGCCACCGGATCCGCCCCCGCCACCGAGGCCTCCACGGTCTGGGTGCCGGCGCTCTCGCCGAGCGTCCACGTGGTCGACGCGAGGCCCTCACTGTCCGTCATGGTGGAATCCGACGACACGGCGCCGCCGCCGGCCGTGACCGTCCAGCGGACGACCGCGCCCCCGACGGGCATGCCGTTCACATCCAGGACCCGGACGCTGAGCGGGGTAGTCAGCGCGTCCCCCGCGGGAGCGGTCTGCTGGTCCCCCGATGCCACCTCCACGCTCGCGGCGTCTCCCGTGACGACCGCTTCGACGGACGCAGAGCGCCCCAGGAACGCGACGGTGATGTCCGAGGAGCCGGCGGCGAGCCCCTGGACCCTCCCCTGGTTCACCCTCAGCACTTTGGGATTGGACACCGACCACTGGATGTCGGCGCTCGACTTCACGTGGCCGCTCGCGTCGACCGCCGTGACGGCGACGGTGGCGGTGTCGCCCACCGCGAGCATGAGTTGGTGGGGCGCGACGTCCAGGACGACGGAGCCCGGGAGGCCGGGGACGAGGGGCGACGACGACGTGCTGTCGCCGCAGGAGGCGATCGCAAGGGCCAGAAGCAGCCCAAAGACGAAGGCGAGCAGGGCGCGCGAGCGCTGAAGAGAGCACCACATACGCTCAGACATCCTCGATGAAGTCGGCATCGAAGACGCTGGCGGCCCAGCCGGCATCACGGATCGGGTCCGTTTCAGCCCCGTGACTCTGCGTCGCCGCCTTTCGGCGGTTTTGCTCTTTTCAGCGTCTGTTCAGTGAGATCGCGCAGCGAATGGAGGCGGTGCGCGGCCGTGCGATAGGCAAGGGAAATGCCCTGTGCGTCCGGGGTGGCATGACCAGGATTAAATACTTATGTCGTGATGACTTACGGTGCAACAACACGATGGGGTGGGAGCGCCCAGACCGGAAAGGATTGAAAGGAGGCGGAAGACTTTTCCCCGGCTAGGTGCCGGCGAGCCGCCGGAATACTTCGCAGAGCCGCCGAGCGTCCTTCTCCCAGTGGTACTCCGCCTGCACCGCCTTCCGGCCTCGCTCCCCGCAGGCGCGGCGGCGGTCCGGGTCGTCCAGCGCCTCGATGGCCCTGGCCAGATCGCGGGCGTCGCCGGAACGAAAGACCTCGCCGGCGCCCACCTCCCGGACTACCCGGGCGAGGGGAGGCGCGTCCGACACGATGACAGGGAGGCCCATCGCCATGTAGTCGAAGAGCTTGTTCGGAATGGTGGTGTTCACGAGCGCGTTCGACACGTGGGGCACGACGCCAACGTCCAGCTCCGAGAGAAGCGCCAGCGCCCGCTCCTGGGGCACGAATCCGTGGAAGACGACCCGCTCGCCGAGGAGTCCGGCACGCCTCGCCCTCGCCTCCAGATCTGGACGCTCCTTCCCGTCACCGATCACCCACGCCGTCACGTCACGTCCCTCGGCGGCGCATTCCGCCACCGCGTCCACCAGCGTGTCCACGCCGCGGGACTCGTCGAGGCCACCAAGGTAGCCGACGGTGAGGCCGGACGTGTTAGCGCCCGGGGCCAGGCCCGGGGCGACGCGGGAGAGGGGCGGGGTGTTCGACACCACCGTGATGCGATCGGCAGGGACGCCCATGGCAACCAACCGAGCCATCGCCTCCTCGACCACCACCAGGACGTGATCCGCGCGCTCCAGGACCCACCGCTCGACCCGGCGCACCAGGGCCGGGTTCCGCACGAGCAGGTCCCACGGCCGCTGGCGACCCGCGTCCCACGTGGCCTGGGTCAACGCCGGGTAGTTCTCTGCCATGTCCACGACCACCGGCATGCCCAGCCGCGGTCCCACGTGGATGGCTCGTGGGGGCCAGCGGAAGGTCCCGGCACAGGATCGCGTTCGGCGCCCCCCCGGGAGGCGGTCTTCCGGATGAGTCCCACCCAGCGAGGATTGACGAAGGCGGGGAACATGAGGGCGTCGCTCACCCTGCGGCCCAGGAAAGGGCAGCGGCCTCAGGCGGTGTACGGTCGCCTCGGGTAGCCGTTCCACGAGGGGACGCCCGTGGCGGTTCCGGCCACCAGGTCCACCGCATGGCCGTCCGCGCTCCAGCGCCCGACAGATCTTCTCCACCCGCACGTCCCACGGGTACTCGGCGTCCCAGATCTTGCAGATCCTCACGCCTCTTGACTCCAGGTCTGGGCCGGCCCTGGAAATCTACCACGGTACCTCAGCCGAAGACGCAAGAGAGGCTTCCCGACCGACGCATTCGAGCGCATGGCCATATCGCCAGACCTGTTCGGCGGCGATTCATTCATAGCGGAGGCATTCGATGCGGGAGCCAAGCAACGCACCTATCTCTTAGAGAACGCAGACCGGCCCTTGAGGGTAGATATGATGATGCTAGAAATCTGGGGCCGAGTCTGTGTGCGCGGTGATGATCCCAGCGGACTGCTACCGGTCTTGAGGCGGAGCATATCCATGGTGAGCTAAAGGGATACTCTATCATGACCCGCGTTGAACTTGGAGCCCCTGCTGTACAGGATGGACATGCTGGCCCGGCCCCGACGCCGCACGGTAGAAAGTCTCGGCCTCGCCTTTTCGAGCAGGCGTCGGGCAGGAAATTCTGTAGGCTCGGCGCGGACCTCAGAAACGAACAGCTTTCACCCCCCAGGGTGGGGTCGATCTCTTCCCATCGAAAGGAGCCGCCGCCCGCTCGTGCTGAACACGGTGATCATGGCAACGCGGGGGCGGCGGGCGACAAGCCGGCGGTGAAAGATCTCGGCGTTCTCCAGAAGCACCGTACCGGCCGGACCCGTGATCGTGTGGATGCGGGATCCAAAACGGCGATCGATCTCGTCAATGGAAGTATACTCCCGCAAGTAGTCGCGCAGGCGCTTCCCTCGATGGGTGCCGGCCACCAGAACGTGGGGGCCGGTATCAATATCGACCGGCGTCAGGTATGCCAACACGTTCAACGAGCGGAGGCCGGCATGGTCGAAATGGAAGGCCGAGGAAAGCGGGTCCGGCTGTCCGACCTCCGAGATGAAGAGCTTGCATTCGACCAGCACGGGATTGCACCCGAAGTATCGTCCAGCGACCTCTCTGATGCTGCCATCGCGCACAATTCGGGCGAGTGCCTCGGACTGAAGATGAACGTCCACATACGTCCCCGGCCTCTTGTTTCGCCAGAAGGAGGCAGATTCCCTGATCAGGGCGGGATCGACGCGAGCTCCGAGAGAAAATCCCTCGCCTTCGAGGGATTCGACGGCTCTCGAAACGTCGATCGGCTCGATCAGGGCCTTCGGCTGGGGCCCCGACGGAGCGGAGAAGGGTGACCTGCGGCGCCGGTATGCCAGGCCTATGGATCGCCATGGGCCGAAGTGCACCAGATTGCGAGCTGTTCTGATCGCCTGGACGAGCACCGGGCAGCGACGCACCCAGGTTTGCAGCTCCGCCATCACCGGCAGCGGCAAGGGCATGGTCCCCACTCCGGCGGGAACAGGAGGATCAGGGCAGAGAGCGGTACTCCTGCAGTATATGAGCAAGTGTCGCGATCTCGCCACCAGAGAGCAGGGAGTGGCACGGAAGGGTCAGCAACCCTTCTACGAGGCGAAAGGCGCCGGGAAAGTCGCGCGCTCGTTCTACGATCCTGGCACGCAGAGGCGGAAGATCGGGCAGGGCTCGGGGATAGGAGGTGAAGACGCCACTCCGGGCCGCGGCGAGTGGATTCGGTAGACCTCCGAGGCCGACGGATGTGAGCACCGGCAGACGCAGGTACGCGGGCGATGCCCCCGATCCCGGAGGCGCTATGAAGCGGACGCCGTCTGAAGGGTGATCCTCCATTCGAGCCTGGATCTCCTCGGCCGTTCCTCTACGGAATCGGACCTCCTCTTCGGACGCGGCCAGCGTGGCCAGCGCCGTGGCCGCGGCTGCCCGGTCCATCCCTCGGGGCTTCTCGGGCTCGTGATAGACGGTCTCGCCCAGCGCCAGCCAGGGCAGGGCGGAGGGGAGCCCGTAGAAGGCGGGCCGCCCCAGCGTCCACTGGGCGAGGAGGCGCGCCGCGGTGCCCGGTCCCGTCCGCGGGGCAGGGGACAGGAGCGCCGGCGGATCTCCCTTCGGCGCGCCCTCTCGCGCCACCAGGAGCGCGCCGCCGCGCCCCCCCGTCCACCCCTTCCCACGCCCGAAGCTCAGCACCATGAGCGCGCCGTGCGTCGTCGGCTCCAGGCCGAACCCCTGGGCCGCGTCCTCGACCACCAGGGCGCCGTGACGCCCGGCCGCCTCCAGCACGGACCTCCACGCCACGGGATACCCGAAGAGGGGCGTGATCACCAGCACGCCCGCCCCGGCCCCCAGGGCCCGCTCGAGGCTCTCCGGGTCGGGCTGGAGCGTCGTCGGCTCCAGGTCGTAGAAGAGCACGGGGACGTCGGCACCGACGACCGCCGTGGCCAGGTCGAAGCAGCCGAAGGCGGGAAGGGCGACGCCGGCCCCCACCCGGCCGGCGGCCTTGGCCCACGCCAGCGCCGACTGGAGCGCCTGGGTGCCGCTCCCGGTGAGGATCGCCTCGCGGGCGCCGTACCGCTCCACCAGGAGGCGCTCGAGGCGGGGCCGCGGATCGGTGCCCCCCAGGGCAGCCGTGAGCCCGTGGGCCACGGCGCGGAGGGGCAAGGGCGAGTACGCCGGAAGCTGGCGGCGCATGGAAGCGGGTGCCCTCAGGGCAGCCGGCGCGCCAGGAACGGTCCCAGGCGGTTGGTCACGGCCAGGGGGAGCCGGCTCCAGGTCCTCGTGGCGAGCTGGAACAGGGGCTTGTCGGGCGAGGGGGTGGCGCTCACGCCCGCCTTGGTCCACTGGGCCCAGGGCAGGGGGACGTCCCGCCCGCCCCACTGCGACTTGAAGCGGTGGGTGCCGCCCCCGGGGGTGCAGCGTCCGAAGTTGAACCGCTGCGAGGCCACGCTCGATGCACCCCTCGATGAGCGACCAGTAGAGGAGCATGTTCGGGGCTTCCCGGTTGTACTCCCGCAGCGACGACGCCCACGTGATCTCGAACTCGTCGCCGAACGTGAAGCCGCACCCGGCGGCCACGGCCTCGTCTTCCTTGTACACCGTGCCGAACACCACTTCGTCGGGCAGCTCGGCCCGGATCGCCTCGAAGAACCGGCGGGGGAGGACGGGGGTGCCCAGGTCGCGCATGTTGCGGGCGAAGACGCCGTAGAAGGCCTCCAGCTCGCCCGGCCCCTCCCGGAACACCATCCCCTCCTTGCGGGGGCGCCGCACCTGGCTCCGGACCTTGGACTTGAGGTCGTCCCACGCCTGCTCGGCGCTGCCGGGGAGATCCAGGATGACGGTGATCTTGCGCTGCGACGTCTCCAGATCCGGCAGGGGCTCCCGCACCCGCAGCTCCATGAGATCGACGCCCTCGTCCCGGGCCCGCTCGGCGGCGTGTGACGCGAGCAGCGCCCGGGCGTCGTCGGAGCCCAGCGGGCCGCCGTCGTTCAGGAACGGCATGGAGAGGAGATAGTCGCCGAAGAGCTGCGTCTTCACCCTCACCAGGGGCAGCACGCCCTGCCACGCTCCCTCTCCCTCGGCCACGAGCCACCGGGAGCGGTGGCCGAGGGCGTCGTCCATGATCCGGCCCCACCCCGACAGGTGGCAGAACGTGGCGCCCGGCGCCGCCCGGACGAAGGCGTCCCACCCCGGCGGCGGCGCGGGGTGCTCCCGGACGCTCAGCGGCGCCACGGCGCGGCCTCCTCCATGGCTTCCAGCGTGGCGTCCACGCGGCCGAACGCGAACCCCTCCAGCAGCGCCGACAGCTTCCGCCACGTCCCGCCCGCGCCGGCGAACGTGCGCAGCCGGGAGACCCGGTCCATCCGCACCCGGGGCACGTAGCGGTCCAGCTCCCAGGGATGGATGTAGAAGGTGCCGGGCCGTCCCCGGGCCTGGGCCTGGCGCAGCCCCGCGCGCACCAGCGCCGACGGCAGCAGTCGGAAGTAGGCCCCGCCCGCGGCGGGCAGCGTGCGGCCGATCAGCCTGGCCGTGGTGGCGGGCACCTCCAGGATGCGGCCGGCGGGGCGCTCGATCCAGAAGGGATCTTCCTCCGCGCCCGGGTAGCCGTAGTCCGGGTGGTGGCGGATGGGAAAGAGGCTGGCGTCGTACCGATAGCCCTCCTCCAGGAGCACGTCGAACGCCCACTCGAGCCCGGGCACGATGGACCAGGAAGGGGCGCGGAACCCCAGCACCTCCTGGCCGGTGAGGTCTTCCAGCAGCCGCTTGGTGCGCGCCACCGAGGCACGGAACGACTCGGGCGTCTCGGCCGTGACCAGGCGGTGGCGCCACGTGTGGGAGCCCAGCTCGTGGCCCCGCTCGGCGATGGCCCGCACCATGGCGGGCTCCCGCTCCGCCAGCCACCCCACGACGAAGAACGTACCCCGGGCTCCGGCCTCGTCCAGCCGGTCCAGCAGGCGCGCGATGACGCCCGGGGAACGGCGAGGATGCTCGGCCCACCTCGCCTCGGGAATCCACCGCTGGAGCGCGTAGGCGTGGAAGCACTCCTCCACGTCGACGGTGAAGTGGTGGTACCCCGTCACCGGAGGCTCCGGATCAGCTCGGCCACGCAGCGGTCGATCCTGTCGAAGATGCGCTCGTAGTCCTCCCGGGGGCGCTCCACGGGATCCTGGATCAGGCGCCGCTCCGGCGGCAGGGGATCGAGGTCGCCCAGGAGCAGCACGCGCTCGGCGGGCACGCCGAAGCGGCGCCGAACCGCCGCCGCCTGGCGGGCGTCCATCACCACCACCAGGTCGTGGCTGCGCACCAGCTCCGGCCCCACCAGGCGGGCGCGGTGCCCTTCCAGCGACACCCCCCGCTCCGCGGCCACCTCGACCGCCAGGGCAGGGGAGGGCCTCCCGGGCCCGATGAACCCGGCCGAGGAGGCGCTCACCCCCGCTCCCGCGCTCTGGCGGAAGCGGGCCTCGGCGTACGCGCTCCGGTTGATGTTTCCATGGCACACGAAGAGAATCGAGCGTGGCTGGAGCATGCGCACGCGTCGTTGCGCGTCTCCGGAGCGCCACGGATGGAGGAGGCGCGTCCACGCGGTCCGGACGCGCCGGGCGACGGCCTTCGACAAGGGTGGAGCTCCTGGACGGAAACGGCAACGGAGAGGCGGAGGGGCTGGAATCCGGCCCCGACGAAGATGGCGCAAGGGCGGCCTGGGTGCCACCGCTCCTCTGGCTCGCCGTCATCGCGGGGCTGACGCTGACGCCCGACCGCGGTGCCGGCGACCTGGGGACCCGCCTCGACCCTTTCTGTGTCCTGTGCGGCGAGCGGGGGCTCGCCGACTTCATCCTGAACGTGGGGCTGTTCGTTCCCCTCGGCGCGGCGCTGGCGCGCTGGGTCGGCTGGCGGTGGGCGGTGGTCGCGGGGCTGGCCCTTTCGGGCTCCATCGAGCTCCTGCAGACGGGCATTCCGGGCCGCTTTCCCACGGTCGGGGACGTGACGTCGAACACCCTTGGAGCGGGGCTCGGAGCCGCGGCGTTCGTCCTCGTCTCCGGCATGGGGCGGCTGCCCCGCCGGGCGGCGCTGGCGCTGGCGGCGCTTCCGGCGCTGTGCACCCTCGCGCCCGCGCTCCTGCTCGCGCCCTCCTTCACCGGGGGCTGGTACTACGCCCAGTGGGCCCCCTCGCTGCCGAACCCCCGGGCCTACCGGGGGAGGGTTCTCGAGGCGTCGGTCGCGGGACGCCCCACCCACATCGGGCGGCTCGGCCGCACCGACTCCGTCCGCGCCGCACTGGCGCGCGGCGAGCCGATCCGCATTAGATTCGAAGCCGTTGCATCTCCCGCACGGCTTTCCCCCGTCTACCGCATCGCCGACGCGAGGAACCGCGAGATCGCCATGGTCGGCGTGAGCGGCCCGGACCTGGTGTTCGAGGCCCGGACCCTGGCGTCCACGCTGGCCTTGTCCTCGGTTCCGAGCGTGTGGACGGGGGCGATGGCGCGGGCCGCGCCGGGAGACACCGTCGAGGTGATCGCCCAGAAAGAGAGTGGAGCCCTTTGCTTGCATATGGACGGCCGTACGCGCTGCGACCTGCAGCCCTCCCTGGGACGCGCGGGTTGGCAGCTTCTGATCGTTCCGGACCCGGCGGACTCCCACTGGGCCGGGGCGGTGACCCTTCTCTGGCTCTGCGCCATGTGGGCGCTGGTGGGGATCGCCGCGTGGACACCCCGGCTGGGGGCGCTCCTCGCGCCCGCCGCGGCGATCGCCTTCGCCCTGGTGGCGGCCGCGTCGCCGTGGGTGAGCCTTCGTCCGGTGGAGGCGGCGGCGGTGGCGGCCGGCGTGCTGGCGGGCGGCCTGGTCCGCAGGGCGCTCGGCGCCCGGGGGGCCCGCGCGTGAGCCGTCCCCGGATGGCCGCCCCGCGCCTCGCCCTGGCAGTGCTGGCGGGCGCCCTCGCCCTGGCCCCCGTTCCGGCCCGGGCCCAGAGCATCGTCACCGGGGACATCCTGGGCCGCGTGGTCGATGCGGAGGGCGCCCCGCTCCAGGGAGCGCTCGTCACCCTCAGGCAGGCGGAGGGCACGGAGGGGAGGCCCGGTCAGGTGGCCACCTCCGACCAGGAGGGACGCTTCACCTTCCCGTTCCTCCTCCCCGGGCGCTACCAGATCCTGGCCGAGGCGCTGGGGCGGCGTCCGGTGCTGGTGGAGGCACTCCGGGTCGAGCCGGGGCGGGCGAGCCGCATCGACGTCCCCCTGGCCGTCGCCACCCCGCCCGTCGAGCGGCGGGACACCCTCCACCACGCCGGGCTCCCGGAAGCCACGGGCGCCGCCCTCGCCTGGGCCGACCCGGACGTCATCCGCGCGCTCCCGGACCGCACCCGCGACCTCTCCTACCTGGCCTCGCTCAGCAGCCAGACCGACGGAGACCTGGGCTTCGAGGGACTGCCCGAGCGCTTCACCCGTCTCTACGCCGACGGCCAGCCGTTCGCACCCGCACGGCTGCCGGGCAGCTCCGGTGACCCCGGCAAGGGGCTCCTCTTCCCGGCGTCGTCCATCGCCCACGCCGCGGCCTTCCCCGGCACGTCCGACGTGGAGTGGAAGGGGGGGCCCGGTGGCTACCTCGCCTTGTCCACCGGCGTGCACCGCCCCGGCGTGCCCGAGGTCTACGGGCTCTGGTCGGCAGACCCCCTGTGGAGCGCCGGCGCCTTCCCCGGCCCGGTGCCGGGATTCAATTCCGTGTGGGGAGGGGTCGGCACGTCGCTGGACCTGGTCCCCGACACGGCCGTCCTCCACGTCGCGGTGGAGACGTCCCGGGTGCGGAGGCCCGTGGCGCCGCTCCTGTCGGACTCCGTCGCCACCCTCCTCTTCCCGCCGGAGGAGGGGACTACCTCTCCCCTCGCTCAGCCCGTGCTGGAGGACGCCACCGCCACCTCCGGCTCGGCGCGGCTCGACTGGAACCTGGGGGAGCGGGGGACGCTCGAGGCGGGGGTGGAGGGCGCTGCCTTCTCCCTCGACCGGGGCCCTCTCCCGTCACCCGACGCCCGCTACCTCGGGCCAGCACCCTCGACCGACGGCGTGGACGGCGCGGCCACGGCGAACCTGATCGTGAAGCTGACGGAGCTCCTCGCCCTCGAGATCCGGGGCGGCGGGTCCTTCAGCCGCCGCGACTACTCCGCCTTCCTGGACAGCACGGCAGTGGGCCAGGGGAGCACCCTCCTCCTGGATCCCGCGGTGGTCCTGGGCCACACCCCGGGCGTGAGCGGGAAGGTCCGGCGCACCGAGGTGGGTGCCAGCGCCATCCTCCACCTGACCACCGGTCCGCACCGGCTCAAGGCGGGCCTGCGCGCGAGTCAGGCCTCCTACCGGTACGAGGGCGGCCGCTCGGGCGACACGTTCCTTTTCGGCGACGCGGCCTCCGTGGGCACCACCGGCCTCGCCGTCGGGGCGCTGGGGACCGCGCCCCAGACATCGTTCGGGGTGGACGATCTGGCGGGCTTCGTCCAGTACCGGTGGAACCCGGTGCCCGCGGTCGTCTTCACGGCGGGTGTGCGCTACGACGTGGAGCGGCTCCCCACCGACCAGATCCGGCCCGACGCCGAGTGGGCGGCGCGCACGGGGCTCCAGAACAACGACGTTCAGAAGATGCCGGCCACGGTGGGGGCGCTGCTCCACGGCTCCTGGGACATCACCGGGAAGAACCGCACCGTCCTGGAGGGCGGCGTCTCGGTGGAGAACGGCGAGGTGGATCCGGCGGCGCTCCAGGAGGTGATCCTGAACACCGGCCGCATGGACGTGGGGCGCACCCTGGGCGAGCTGGCGTCGTGGCCTTCGTCGCCGGCCTCCTTCGCCTTCCAGGGCGCCAGCCTCTCCCTCTTCGGGCCCGACCTCGTGCCGCCCCGCACCACCCACGGCGTGTTGGGCTTCGCCCACCGCTTCGGCGACGCCACCACGCTGCGCATCGCCGGGAGCATCCGCCAGACCCAGTTCCTGCTCCGCCGTGCAGACCTCAACCGGCCGGTGTCGCCCTCCACGACCACGGCGGACGGCCGCCCCGTGCTGGCGCCGCTGGTCGCCGACGGCGGCTTGGTCGAGCCGGACCTCTCGACCTGGCGGCGCTTCCCGGCGTACGACGCCGTGTGGGCCCTGAACGCGGACGGGTGGTCCCGCTACCGGGGCCTCACCGTGGGATTGGAGCAGTCCCTGCCCGCGGACGGCACCTTCTTCGTCAACTACACCTACTCCGAGACCACCGACAACCTGTTCGGGCTGCGGAGCCCCGAGCCCGGCGCCCGTCTGAGCCCCGGCCTCCCGGATGTGGCCGGCACGCCGTGGGACGAGGGGGTGTCCGACCTCGACGTGCCCCACCGGCTGGCCGTGGGCGCGGTGGTGAAGACGTCACACGCGACCCTCACGGGCGTGTTCCGGGTCCGCTCCGGGCTGCCCTTTACCCCCATGGTGCGGGGGGGGCTCGACGTGAACGGCGACGGGTCGTGGCTGAACGACGTGGCCTTCGTGCCCGACGTCGACGCGGTCCGCGAGCTGGCCGGCACCTGGAGCTGCCTCGACCAGGCGCTGGGGGGCTTCCCTGAGCGGAACAGTTGCAGGGGCGACTTCGTGAAGACGCTGGACCTCCGCGCCGCGCTGGGCCCCTTCCACCTCGGCTCCGTTCCCGTGGAGGTGGTCGTCGACGCCCTCAACGTGACCGACCAGGCGGAGGGCATCCGCGACAACGCGCTCGTGGGCCTGGAGCCCGGGGCGGCCCTCGACACCGACGCCGGGGGGCACCTCGTGATCCCCTACCGGGTGAACCCGGGCTTCGGATCCCTTCTCCTGAGAACCGACCCCGGGCGCCTCGTCCGGTTGGGCGTGCGTGTGGGAGCACCATGATGACCAGAACGATCCGCGCGGGATGCGCGCTGGCGCTCCTGCTCGCTACGGGCGCGTGCAAGGGCATCGAGGACCATCCGACCGCCGTGGTGGACGCCACGGCCAAGGTGGTGGGTGTGCTGTTCCTGGACCAGAACGGGAGCGGGCGCCTGGACGCGGCCGACGACCCGGTGAAGGACTGGCCGGTGAGCCTCGTGGCCCCGAACGGCGTCACCGTGGCCGACACGGTCTCCGATACCCTGGGCGTGTTCAAGCTCGTCGACGTGCCCGCCGGACGGGTCCGCCTGGACGTGGACTCCGCCGAGCTGGGCGACACCCTGGAGATCTTCGGCCTGGCGGTCGGCGAAACGCTGGATCTGGCCCGGGGAGATTCCACCGTCCTGACCGTGGGCTTCACCTATCCCAAGGTCGACCTGCCCGCCGTCGACACCGTTCCCCCGGGCAAGAAGGTCTTCACCGAGGGGATCGCCCTCAACACGGTCTACACGAACGGCCCCCGGGAGCTGCACCTGAGGTCGGGGGGAGAGGCCCTCCGCGTCACGAGCATCGTGCGCCAGAGCATCTCCGCCGGCGACAGCGTGCGGGTGCTGGGGCGGCGCGCCAGCGAGGCGGAGGTGCCGATCCTCACCGAGGGCCAGGTCTTCCAGCTCCGCGCCGCCGTGGAGGACCCCCAGCCGCTGGCTCTCACCACCGGTCGCGCCGCCACCGCCGACACCGGCGCTGCGGCCGCCGAGCTCGTCCGCATCCGGGACGCCGACCTGGTGTCGTCCGTCAACCAGGGGAACGACGTGCTCCTCACCGTGAACGACGGGACCGGCCCCCTGCAGATCCTGCTTCGCTCCTCGCTCGGCACCGACGCCTCCTTCTTCAAGCCCGACTCGGTCCGGGTGCGGGAGGCGACGGGGCTCCTGATCCCCTACCTGACCGAGGCCGGCGCGACGGCGTGGCAGCTCGCGCCCCGCTCCGGCTCGGACCTGCTGATAATACCGGAGCCGAAGCCGAGCGGTGTGGCGTCGGCGCAACGACCTGTTGGCGAGGCCCAACCCCTCGCGTCCACCGGAGGTCGTGCCCCTGCGCCCGAAAGCGTTGTCGCACAACGACATCCGGGAATTACCACCCTCGCCGATCCGGCGGCCGGCTTCCTGCTGTCGTATAAGGCGACCAGACAGCTCTGACCACGGGTACGGTGAAGCGGAATCCCGGGATACTCCTTCAGGAGGAGCGGGCCGCCAGCGCCGCCGAAGCCATGAGGGCCGAGCTCCGGAACCAGGGGAGGGGCTGGAACGCGCTGGGCGGGTTCGGGCTGCTCCTCACCGTGCTCGGCCTTCTGGACGTGGGGCTTTACTTCTACCCGCCCGCGTTCAGCTCTCCGGAGTGGGAGTTCGGCGTGGTGACGTCAGCGGTGAGCTCGCTGCCGATGCCTACGATCGGCTTGGCCGCCGTGGTCGGTTGGCTGCTGGTGAGGGGAGGGAGAGGAGGCCGGATCGTGGGGGCCGTGGTCCTCACGATCCTGGTCATGGCGGTGGCGGCCGGCCTCGTTCTCTTCCTGCTGGACGTGCCGCTCGCGCTCAAGGCGGCCGATGGTCCACAGGGCCCCGCGATCTACCGCGCAATCATCCGGACGTTGGCGATGGGAGCCGGATTCGGCGGGGCCTATGGGGTAGCGGCATTCACTCTTCTTCGACGTAGTCGCCGGGAGACCCTGCATGGTTAGCAAGTCGGCATTCATGGTAGCGGCAGCCGCCGTCGCCCTCGCGGTACCGGGTGGTGTTTCGGCGCAGGAGGTCACCGGCACGCACGTGTGGCAGGACGTGACCTGCGGCGGGAGCACGCTCAAGACCTGCGTCGAGTTCACGCTCAACGCGGACAACGCGCAGAGCCTCAAGTACTACTTCAGCGTGACGTATCTCTCGTCGCTGGCTCTCGATCCCGGCGTGGTCAGGGCGGTCTCGATCTACGACCTGTCGGGCAATCCGGACTACGGCTTCAGCGCCGTGGCGCTGGAGTCGGCGCCGAACGCGGCGTGGGCGGCCTTCGACAACGATCCCTGCGCCACCACCGGAGGCGGCGTGGGCAACCCTCTCTTCGAGGCGTGCGCCGAGCGCACCGGAGGCGGAAGCGAGTCCGGCCTCCACGTGGGGGAGATGGTCAAGTTCAGCTTCACGTCGAACCTGGCGATCAGCTCCACCTCCTTCACCGAGGCCCAAGGCCTGGGCGCCCGGGCCCACATCCAGAGCTTCGGTGCCCTCAGCTGCTCCGGGAAGCTGGACAACCGCAGCGGCGGATTCGCCACCATCACCGATGCCGACTGGGACGCCTGTGGCGATCCCGCCACGGTCACGCCGGAGCCGGGCACCGTGGTGCTGCTCTTCACGGGCCTCCTGGGCGTGGCGCTGATGATGCGGCGCCGGCGGAGCCCCTGGGAGGCCGAGCGGCCGGCCTGATCCCCGGCGATCCTCCGCGGGCCCGAGAAAAGAAGGAAGGCCCCTCCGCGAACGGCGGAGGGGCCTTCCTTCTTACCCGGGGGGGCTTGAAACGGGGCTTCAGTCGCCTGCGACGGCGTGGCCCACCAGGGGGAAGGCCTTGCGGCTCCTCCAGGTGGGGAAGTAGACGGCCACCTGGTCGTCGCCCAGTTGGGCGCCGAAGGTGGAGGTGCTCAGGAGGCAGAACGCCGCCGTCCGGGCGACTTTCTCGGCAAAGGGCTGGTCGTGCGGCTCGAGGAATTCGATCTGGGGAGCGCCGGACTCATGGATGACCTCGTCCAGGAGGGCTTCCACGCGGTCCCGCCGCACACCCGACAGCCATACGTACACGGGGCGGCCCCTGCCCCAACGGCACGATGCGGCCAGGAGCCGCCTCAGCGTCCCGTCGGAGCCGGGTGCGAGCTCGATGAACGAATGCGATGTCATCGGTTGTCACCGAAGCTTGGGGGGGGCGAATAGAATCGGACTCCTGTGGAGCAAGCACGGCGCCCCGACCCTGTCCTTGAGCGGTAAGTCTTTGGACGGCATTGGGTTCCGAAGGCAGGGGGGCGCCAAAGGCGTTCCGATGCACCCTCTTGATTCGTTGGACGGCCGCAACAGACGGTGCGCGCACGCAGCGCAGAGCGGGAGTCGGGTGGCCTCGTCAACCCTCGCCGAAGAGGCCGGCGAGCCTCAGGTCGAAGCCCCGCAGGCTGACCCCGGCGGGGAGGTTCACCCTGGGCAGCACGGCGGGGAAGCTCCCGCCCTCGGGGAGAGCTGCGCCCCCTTCGACCCGGTAGAGGAAGCGGTATCCCGCCGCTTTCGCGGCCCGCCCCACCCGCTCGTCCCACAGACCGTAGGGAAAGGACAGATGATCCGCCGCCGCTCCCCCCAGGTGATCCGTGACCCAGGCGCGGGAGCGTTCCAGCTCGTCCCGGAGGTCGCGGTCGGAGAGGGCGGTGAGGTTGGCGTGGCTCCAGGTGTGGGAGCCGCCTTCCATGCCCGGCAGCGCCAACGCCTCCAGCACCTCCGCCACCGTTCCGGGCTCGTAGTCCGGCGCCGGGGCGGCGATGCCCTCGGGCACGTGGGGGCGACCCGCGTCCGCGCCCAGGGCGCGCTCCCGGGTCGCCGGCGGGAGTCCCGAACCCCCCACGGCGAGGAGGTCCCACCAGAACCCCCGCCCCCCCAGCAGGCCGGGAGGGACGAACAGGGTGGTGGGGATGCCCCGCGCCGCCAGGGCCGGCATCGCCAACCGCAAGGTGCCCCGGTACGCGTCGTCGAACGTCACCGCCGCCCGGGGTCGGCCGCCGGAGGCCGGACCGGAGGTCAGCGTCGTCAACGGGACGATGTCGTGGGTGAGCGCCAGGCGATCTATCTGCTCGAGGAAGTCGTCGAGCGGCAGGTGCAGGGAGCGGTCCCCCCGGCCGGCGTGCTCCCGCTCCACCACGTTGTGGTAGGCCAGGATGACCGCCCCGCCGCGGCGCGCCTGCTTCCGGCGCGCACGCCACGCGACCGGCGCCAGAGCTCGCTCGACCACGCCCTTGGCGACCCCCCGGAACGACGGCCGCCTCATCTACGGGCCTCCGTCCCTCGCCCGGGGCGAACCACGCCCCGGTAGACCCGGTCGTACGCCTCCGCCCACGGCCCGGGCGCGAAGCGTTCGGCCACCCTGCGCCGCCCGGCTCGGCCCAGCGCGTCCCGGTCTGCGTCCAGCACCTGGCCCAGGGCGTGGGCCAGGGCTTCCGGCTGGCAGGGCTCCACCAGGCGGCCCACCCCTTCCACCACGTCCGGCACCCCGCCCACCCGCGTCGCGACGATGGGGACGCCCGCGGCCATGGCCTCCAGGAGCACCATGGGGGTGCCCTCGGTGCGGGAGCTCAGCAGCAGGGCGTCGAAGGCCGGCATCAGGCGCCCGGCCCCCTCGATGAGGCCGTGGAAGCGGACCCGTTCCTGGATGCCCCGCTCCCGGGCCAGCGTCTCCAGCTCCCCCCGCATGGGGCCGTCGCCCACGAAGGATAGGACGACGTCGCTCCGGGCCAGCGCCGCCACCGCCTCGACCGCCACGTCGGGTCCCTTCTCCAGGCCGAGCCGGCCCACCCAGCCGACGTGCCTGGGCCCCGCCTCCAACCGGAGCGACGCCCGGGCCTCCTCGCGCTCCAGGGTGGGTGCATCGCCCCCCAGGGCGTTGGGGATGCGATGGATGCGCTCCGGGGCGATGCCCACGGCCCGGAGCTCCGCCACCAGCGGGGAGGAGACCGCCACCACGGCGTCGAACGCCCGCAGCATGCGCCGCTGCACCGCCTCGTACAGCCGCCCCCGGGACGTGCCCCCGATGAAGCCGTGGATGGTGCTCACGCGGGGACGCCCAAGAAGGCGCGCCGCCGTCCCCCCGGTGACGTCGGAGCGGTAGCCGTGGGTGTGGACCACGTCCGCCCCTGCGTCGCGGATGATGCGGGCGAGGCCGCGCAGCTCCCCGAGGTACGCCCGCGCGGGCAGCTCCAGCGCCTCGAGCCGCACGGGGAGCACCCGCAGCGGGGCGAAGAGCCGGTCCGCGGCCACGTCGCCAGGCACCACGACGGCGACCACCGTGACCCGCTGCCCCCGTTCGGCCTGGGCGGGCACCAGGGACTGGATCACGCTCTCCAGGCCGCCGGCCGGAGCGGGCGCGGTGACGTGGACGACACGGAGAGGAGCGGAGCCGGAGCTCACGGCAGCGGGACCTCGGGGGATCGAATGAGGGTGGGGCGGAAGCCGGAAGGAAATTGACCCACCCTCGCGCCCCCGTCTAGCTTCGCGCGATGCCTGCCCGCACCGTGCTCCACCTCATCGACACCGGCGGCCCCGGCGGCGCCGAGACCATCCTGCTGAGCGTCGTCACCGGCCTGGGCCCGGAATGGCGCTCCGTGCCCGTCGTGCCGGTGCGGGACTGGCTCCACGGCGCGCTGGTGGAGCGGGGGGTGGAGCCGATCCTCCTCCGGCCGGAGGAGCTCGCGGGCCCCGCCCACCTGCGGACGATCCTGCGCCTCATCCGGCGCCACCGCGTGGACGTGGTCCACACCCATCTCCTGGGCTCGGCCGTGTACGCGAGCCTGGCCGCAGCGCCCTTCGGCGTGCCCGTGGTGAGCACGTTCCACGGGCTTCCGGACATCCCGCCCAGCGGCCGATGGACGAGCTCCAAGATCCGCATCCTCTCCCGCCGCCGGAACCGGGTGGTGTTCGTCTCGGGGAAGCTGCGGGATGCCATGGTGGAGCGGCACGGATTTCGGCGAGACCTCACCCGCGTGGTGCCGAACGGCGTGGAGCTGCCGCCGCCGGGCACCCCGCCCCTCGACCGGGCCGCCCTCGGAGCCGGGCCGGGGGACTTCCTGGTGGGGGCCGTGGGCAACCTCCGCCCCGCCAAGGACTACGCGACGCTCCTGCGGGCCGCCGCCGAGCTGGTGCGGAGGCGGGTGCCGCTCCGGGTGGTGGTGGCGGGGCAGGGGAGCGGCGCCCTCAGGGACGAGCTCCTGGCCCTCCGCACCGAGCTGGGGCTTGAGGAGCGGGTGGCGTTCCTCGGCTTCCGCCGGGACGTGCCGCGGCTCCTGGCCACCTTCGACGCCGTGGTGAGCAGCTCCAGCAGCGAAGGCTTCTCCCTGGCCATCGTGGAAGCCCTGGCCCTGGGGCGCCCCGTGGTGGCGACCCGGAGCGGTGGACCGGAGGAGATCCTGCGGCAGGGCGAGACGGGGCTGCTGCTGCCCACCGGCGACCCGGCGGCGCTGGCGGACGGCCTGGAGCGGCTCTGGCGGGAGCCGGAGCTCGGGGCGCGTCTCGGGGCCGCCGGGGACAAGGACGTGCGGAAGCGCTTCGCCGTGGAGCGCATGGTGGGCGACTACGCCGCCATCTATCGGGAGGTGCTTGGGGGTTGACAAGCTCCTTTCGGGTGGCGGCCGCAATTAAGACGCAATACGATTACTGCCCATCACCACGGGGCAGTACGCCGCAGGACGCGGCGCGCTCCCGGGAGGATGGGGGCTGGGACACCTCGGGTGATTTCCCAGGGCGAGGCATCGGAGTAGCTCGGGAACCTGCAAGCCGCGGCCGGCACGGTGACGGAGTGGGAGCTGACGGCCGACGGCTTCCAGGAGACCGGCCAGGACCCGGTGGCCTCGGTTTGCACGGATTGACCGTGGGCTTGCGAGGCCCGCGTGAGGGATAGATGTGTTTCACCTACCCCGCAGCCCGGAGGTATCCGATGCGCCCATTCCTACTCGCCGTCATCCCCATGGCCCTAATCGCCGCCCCGGGATCTGGTAGCGCTCAGACGATCTCGGTCCCATACGTCGACCCTTGCTACCCAGCGATTTGGGGCTCTAGGACGGACGCAAGCGGGACCAGGTTCTTCCTCCGAATGCAGAACCTTTGCGGGGGGCTCATCACGTCCAACATGTATTTCCAGGCCGCCTATCTTGGCCTCGTGGGACCCGGCGGGTGGGTCGGATTACGGGACATTGAGGTGTCGACCTCGGGGGGCGCCCAATACGTGCATACGGGCGAGGCGAACGTCACCGGAGAAGAGATCGTCATCCCGGACGCCTACGACTACTATCCAAATCACAGAGGGGCGGGCGAACCCGGCGGGTCCCTGATCGAGGTGAGCAGCGGGCGAACAATCCATCAGGGAATCGCCGGGTGCGACGTACCCGCTGACGACATCGCGGGCCAGCCGATCGTGGACTTCTATCAAACATGCCCCGGCGGCTGGGTGACCCTTTCATTTAGCGGTCCGGCGAACATGTCTGTTTCAAACCTGGGTGTGCACTTGGAGGACGCGTACGGCCCGTACCTTCTCGCACCGGAACCAGCGGCATTCTGGCTCATGCTGACTGGACTCTTGGGGCTCGCCGGGGCGGCCATGATGCGTAATCACAGATGGGCATGATCCACTGGGACTGGGATCTACGACCGCTTCGCCGCCCGGTCACAGGCGAGCACGACCAGTTGGAGCCACCCGCGGTCCACGTCCAGGAGACCGGCCATGGTGCACCGCCGGTGCCGGGACGGGAGCCGCCAGATACGGACGGCGTCGAGGTCGTGGAGAAGAACCCGTGGCCCTGAGCAGGGCTGGGCGTAGGCGCCGACGAGGATGGAGTCGCCCTCGAGGATGAACGGGATGCACGTCCTGGGCTGGACGGGATCGCTGCGAGGATAGGCGGACGCCGCGCACGTGGCGACGCAGGCCGCGACCAGGAGCAGGGCGGCTGCGTCCCGGATCCTCACGGGCCCATCCCGACGTGGGCGAGCGCCTTCCATCCGCCCTGCCGCATGCGCCGCTCCTCCTACCAGAGCGCTGCCCAGGGGAGCCCGACGACGGCCGCTCCACCAGCCGCGCCGGCCAGCGCCGCGAGGAGGAGGCGACGTGTCATGGCGCCCCCGCGTCTCCATCCTCGTAGACCGTCAGCCGGTGGATGGAGACGTAGGTGAGGCCGTCGCTCCCGGTCGCCTTGACCCGGAGCACGTAGTCGCCCGCGTCCTGCTCATCGGTTCCCGCGGCGCCGAGAACGAACGCAACGCCGCCGTCCGTCATGCCGTTCTGCCAGCCGTCCGTCGATGCCGAGCGGCGGTCCAGAGGCGAGGCGGTGCTTGGTCGAGGGCGTGGCACACCGTCGCCAATCACGAGCGCCTGGAGTCCGCAATGCGCGGACTGTAGGAGACACCGCCATCATGGAGCTCTGGAGACATCCAGTTTTGCGCACCTGATCCATTTGACAGGAGCCGCGCGAGCGGGTCCCCTCCGGGCCGGATTCCCCGGCCCGGAGCGCGTGCGTGAAGCTGAGCGAGGAGCAGGTGATGGTGGCGAAAGCGATGAACGATCGTGGGACGTCGATCCGTCAGCTGGCGAAGCAGCTCGGGGTGGCGGAGAGCGCGCTGCGGTACCGGCTGAAGAAGCGCGAGGAGAGTCGGCCGGATGGCCGCGCGACTCAGGCGACGGCGCTGGACGAGCACGAAGCGGCCGTGGTCGCGATCCAGGAGCGCCTGGGGGAGGGGCGGCCCTGCCAGGCGCGCCAGATCTACGAGGCGTTGGTTCGCGACTACGGCTACCGGGGGAGCTATCAGGCCGTGGTGCGGCATCTCCGGCGGCGGTACGGGCGCCCGAAGATCCGGGCGCTGCGGCGGGTTGAGACGCCTCCCGGAGTGCAGGCCCAGCACGACTGGTTCGAGGTCCGGGTGCCGGTGGGACGGAAGCGGCGGAAGCTGCAATCCCTGGTCGGGACGCTGTCGCACTGCCGGGCGCGCTTCTGCTGGGTGAGCCGGGACCAGAGTCAGCTCGCCTGGCACACGGGCCATCTGGCGCTGTTCCGTCGCTACGGGGGCGTGCCGCTCTGGGTGCGGATCGACAACCTGAAGACGGGCGTGGCCGCGGGCGCGGGATCCAACGCGCTGCTCAATCGGACGTATGAGATCTTCGCACGCACGTGCGGCTTCGAGATCGATCCCTGCCGGTCGCGGAAGGGCTGGGACAAAGGCAAAGTGGAGCGCTCGGTGCGGACACTTCGTGGCTCCTTCGGCCCGGTCTTCCGTCGCGGCACCGGGTCCATGGAGGAACTCCAGTGGCTGCTGGACGCCGAGGCCAAGCGACTCCTGGACCGCCTTCAGTGCCCGGTCACGGGCACTCCAGTGCGGGAGGCGTGGATGGCGGAGCGGGCTCTGCTTCAGCCCCTGCCGACGATGAGGGAGCCCTTCGATGTCGTGGTGACGCGGAAGGTCCAGCGTGACTGCCTGGTCTCCTTTAAGGGACGGCGCTACAGCGTGCCCTTCGTGGTGATCCGGGGCGAAGGCCAAGAGATCGCCCGCCACGCCCGGGGCACCCATCAGCGCCTGCTCCTGGATCCCCGCCATTACGAAGGTAACTCCACGGACCGAGTCGAGCGACCGACGCCCCTCGGCCGCAGGGCCCAGCTCCAGATGCAGGGCCTCTCGAGCCCATCCAGGCGGGCGCTGCTCGAGGCGCCGGAGCCCGGGCGGGTGGCACGGCCGCTGGAGGCGTACGTGCAGCTCGTGGAGGCGCTCCGATGAGCCCCGCGGCCGCCAAACGCCGAAAGGTCGACCTGGACGTCATCGCCCAGCGCTGCGAGGCGCTCAAGCTCGTGCACGCCGCCCAGTGTCTGCCGGAGCTTCTAGAAGAGGCCAGCCGCGAGGACCTGAGCCCCGTGCACTTCCTTGACCGGGTGCTCCAGCAGGAGATCGAGCGCAAGGACGAGCGCCGCATCGCTACCTCGCTCAAGCTGAGCGGCCTGCCCCCGGGCAAGACCCTGGAGGGCTTCGAGTGGAGCTTCCAGCCCCGGGCGGACCGGGGCAAGCTCGACGCGCTGGCCACCTGCGCCTTCATCCGCCAGACCGAGAACGTCCTGTTCATGGGGCCGCCCGGCGTCGGCAAGAGCCATCTGGCGGTGGCGCTCGGCGTGAAGGCCATCAAGAACGGCTTCAGCACTCAGCACTACGTCCTGGACGACCTGATGCACGTGCTCAAGGGCGATGCGGCCATCCCGCCCCGGCGCCTCCGCTCCAAGCGCTATCTGAACAGCGCGCTCCTCGTCATCGACGAGGTCGGCTTCCGTCCCCTGGACCGCCAGGAGGCCAACCTCTTCTTCCGCCTCGTCAGCGCCCGCTACGAGAAGGGCTCCATCATCCTGACGTCGAACAAGCACGTGCGGGACTGGCCCGAGATCTTCGCGGGCGACGAGATCCTCACCACCGCGATCCTCGACCGCCTCCTCCACCACGTGCACATCATCCACATCGACGGGCGGAGCTACCGGCTCCGGGAGCTCGACGGGCTCCTGCAGAGCCCGCCCCCTTCACCCGAGACCGGAGGAGAGACGAAGCCAGCCTGAGGGAGGTGCGCAAGAGTGGGTGTCTCTGGACACGGACCGAAGGATGCGGCGCTTAGCTCCCCAGCGCCTCCAGGAGCCCCGGGCACGAAGTGTGCTTCTTGCCACATCGGGTAGCCCGCTCCCCCCGGTGTTGTGAGGCCAAGCATGGTAGGACGAACTATGGTTGTCGCCGCGATCCTCATGGCGATGACGACAGCCTCCGTCCGGGCGCAGGCCCCCGGCCGCATGCTGCAGACCTGCATGACCGCCAACACGGACATGGATGTGGCCGCCTGCGCGTCGTCCTACCTGCGCATGCTCCTGGCCGGGTCGGGCACGCGTGGAATCCCCCGGCTCCAGGGTCCCCGCCTGCAGGCTCGGGCCCCCGAGGCGCCCACGCCCCCTCTGGCGTTTGATCGCCTCCCACGGACCGCAAGCCTGACCCCCGGTATCCCGACCCCCAGATGGGTCGGCGGCCCGATGGCCTCGCGGGTGGGGCCGCAGAGGTTCGCGTCTTCGAAGGCCCTCTTCGCCGCCGCGACCCACCCCGCCTCCGACGTCCGCCACAGCGGGGAGTTCGCACCCTTCATCGCCCCGATGGACGCTCAGCAGCCACGCACCACGGACGGTCAGCGGCCGCCCGAGGTGCTTGGTCAGCAGCCGCTCACCACCCCCGGTCAGCAGCCGATCATCACGGAGGGTCAGCAGCCGACCACCCCGGACCGTCTGCAGTCGTCCGACGCGGGAGCAACGCCCGACGACGCGCCCCCTCACCAGGATGCGCCCACCCTCGGCCCCGGCGCACCCCAGGGCGGGGGGGGCGCGAACGTGGTGCCCGAGCCCGGCACCCTCGTCCTGCTGGCGACCGGTCTCCTGGGGCTGGGTCTCACGGCCGGGCGCCGCCGGCGGAACCTGGCGTGAGCGAGCGGTTGCATCGTTTTCGCCCCTTGTGACCCGCCTCGAGGCAGCTAGCGACCCCTGAGCGCCCCCAGCCAGCCCCGCACCTCGGCGAGGAACGGTCCTGGGTCGCCCAGCCGCAGGATCTCCTCGCGGTTGGGCGGCAGGAACCCCAGCAGGAAGTCCCTCACCACCCGCAGCCGGCCCGGCGCGTCGGGAGGGAGGTGGAGCGCCGCGGGAGACCTGCGCAGGCGGATCAGCAGGTGGTCCAGGTCGCCCATGAGCCAGCGGCTCCGTACCCCCACCCGGTAGTCTGCCGGTCCCTCCGCGTCCTCCCCCAGGGCCAGCGCCACCAGGAGGCGGGGGAAGTCGACGCCGGCGTCGATGGCGAGCTGGAGCGAACCCCAGAAGCGGCCGTTGATCTCCATGACGTGGGACCTTCCAGTGCTCATGTCTTCCTTGAGCTCGACCATTGCAACCCCTTGCCAGTCAAGCCTTTCCAATAGCGCATCACAGGCTCGTTGGAGGCCGGGATCCAGGGGCACGCTCTCCCGCAGGACGCTGACGCCGCCCGAGGGCGGCTTCTCACGGAGGCGCCGGTGGGCGAACGCCGCGCGGGTGCGGCCACCCCAGCGGAGGAGGAAGACGCCGGTGCCGGGGCCCACGACCCGGTCCTGGAGGAGGAGGGGGAACGCCTCCTCGGGTAGCGCCTGGACGCTGCTCCTCAGGGGACCGCCCTCGGCCACGTAGGACACGCCGAGCTTCCTGCCGCCCTGGACCGACCGGCCGGGCTTGAGGACCAGGGGCTCCCGGGCGCGCTCGGGGAGCTCCACGGCCTCCGCCGGTGACGCGAGCACCCGCTGACCGGGCGCCGCCAAGCCGGCTTCGGCCGCCGCCTGGGCCACCCACGCCTTGTCGCTGGCCTTCAGGAACGTCTGAAGCGGCGGGAACGGGATGCGGGCCGGCGCCAGGGCCTGGGCGTGGGCCAGCACCGCGATCAGCGAGGGTTCCGTCACCGGGAGCAGGACGTCGACGCCCTCGGCCGTGACGGCCCGGCCCAGCGAGGCGACGAACGCGTCGGCCTGGCGCAGTGGATCGGGCACGACCAGGCGCCCGGCGGCCCACCGCGACGCGCCGGCCAGCGACCGAGGGCCTTCGGCCGCCACCAGCACGCGGTGCCCGGCGCGCCCCAGCGACCGTACGACGGCCAGGGCGGCCCGCTGATCGCCGTCGGTCACGAGAACGGTGGCCATGGAGTGTGGGATGCTAGGCGAGGGGCGGCATCCGGGCAACGCCCGGGTTTTCCACACGCTTTCCTCGGTTCGTATAATACACATTATGTAAAGTTGAAGCGTTCCTGGGATGAGGGGCCCGCAGGAAAGACCTCCCTCGCCAGGGCAGCTTCCCCGCCGAGGCCGTCCACCGCCAAACATCGACGGGCGTGATCGCCCAACCCGCCGCTGTTATCATTGATGGACGGCGCTCCGCCTCCCAGGTATCCTCTCCAGCCACGTTCATGACGCGACTCGGGATCCTCCTCCTGGCGCTCTCCGCGCTGTTCGGCCTCTACACCTTCGTGCTCTACCCGGGCCTGCTCATGGTCCTGGGAAGCGTGCGGCGTGCGCCTGCGGTTCCCGCGCCCTCCCCCGACACGGCGTGGCCCCCGGTGACCATCACCGTGCCCGTGTACAACGAGGAGCGGCAGGTGGCGGAGACGGTGCAGAGCCTGCTGCGCCTCGACTATCCGCGGGAGAGGCTCCAGATCCTCATCGTGTCCGACGCCTCCAGCGACGGCACCGACGCCATCGTCCAGGGCTTCGCGGACCAGGGCGTCCAGCTCGTCCGGCAGGCGGTCCGGAGCGGCAAGACCGCGGCGGAGGCCCTCGCGGCCCGTCACATCACGGGCGACATCGTGGTCAACACGGACGCCTCCATCCGCATCCAGCCGAGGAGCCTCAAGCCCCTGGTGGCGCCGTTCGTGGACCCCCGGATCGGGCCTGGCGTCGGGCCGTGACATCAGCGTGGGGGCGGCCGAGGACGACGCGAACCGGGGCGAGGGCGGGTACGTGGGCTACGAGATGTGGGTGCGCGATCTGGAGACGCGGGTGGAGGGCATCGTGGGGGCTTCCGGATGCCTCTACGCCATCCGCCGTGACCTGCACAGCATCACCCTTCCGGACTCCCTCAGCCGGGACTTCGCCGCGGCCCTCAACACGCGGGAGCTCGGGTACCGGCCGGTCTCGGTGAAGGCGGCGACCGCGGTGGTGCCGAGGACGGGCTCCCTGCGCCACGAATACCCGAGGAAGGTCCGGACCATCACCCGGGGGATCGAAACCCTCTGGTACAAGCGGGCCCTCCTGGACCCGTTCCGCTTCGGCGTGTACGCGTGGATGCTCTTCAGCCACAAGGTGTGCCGCTGGGCCCTGCCCTGGATGGCGCTGGTCGGCATCGTGGGGCTGGGACTCCTCGCGGCAGGCTCGCCCTGGGCCCTGGCGCTCTTCATCGCCGTCGTGGCGGCAGGCCTCGTGGGCACCGGGGCCTGGCTCCTCGGCGGAAGCCGGCGTCTGCCGGGCTTCCTCTCCGTGCCGGCCTTCCTGGTGATGAGCAACGTGGCAACGCTCTACGCCTCCCTGCGCGCGCTCCACGGAGACCGCAACCCCATCTGGGAACCCACCCGCCGGCACGCGGCCTAGCCCAGGCCGCTCCCCCTTCCCCACCGATGACGCCCATGACCGACGGGTCCCCTCGTCGGAGCCACCCGGCCGTGCCGAGGATCGCTCCGTTCGCCTGTTTCATCGTGCTCATGGCCCTGGAGCCGGTGCTCGCCCCCTTCACGGCGTCGCTCCTGGATCCGCGCTGGCTGTACGGGGTGCGGGCGGGCGCCACGGCCCTGCTCCTGCTCGCGTTCCGGGGCCGCTACGGGGAGCTGCGGAACGCTCCCCGGATCGGGGCGGCGCCGTGGTTCTGGGCGGCCGTCGCCGGGGTGGTGGTGTTTCTTCTCTGGATCGTCCTGGACGGTCCGCCCTTCGTGATCGGGGAGGCCACCGCCGGCTTCGTCCCCCTCTCGGACGAGGGGAGGCTGCTGGTGGGGGTGGCGGCGGCCCGGGCGGCCGGATCGGCGCTGGTGGTGCCCGTCACGGAGGAGCTTTTCTGGCGCTCCTGGGTCATGCGTTGGGTCCAGCACCCTCGCTTCCTCGCGGTGGAGCCCCGCCAGGTGGGGCTCCGGGCGCTGCTCATCAGCTCGGCGGTGTTCGCCCTCGAGCACCGGCTCTGGTTCGCGGGACTCCTGGCCGGCCTGGTCTACGGAGAGATCTACCGGCGTACCGGCAACCTGTGGTGTGCCATCCTCGCCCACGCCGTCACCAACGGGCTGCTCGCCGGGTACGTCCTGGTCACGGGGAGCTGGTCGTTCTGGTGAGGCGTCACCCGGCCCGCAGACCGTCCTCGTGCCCCTCCAGGGCCAGCAGCCGTTCCTTGAACTCCACGCCGCCGCCGTAGCCCCCCAGCGACCCGTCCCGCCGCACCACCCGGTGGCACGGCACCACGATGGCCACGGGGTTTCGACCCAGGGCGTTGCCCACGGCGCGGGACGCCCGGGGACGCCGGATGCGCCGGGCCAGCTCGCTGTAGGGGATCACGCTGCCGTACGGCACGCGGGACACGGCCTCCAGCACCTCGCGCTGGAACGACGGCAGCCCACCCAGGTCCACGGGGAGGTCGAAGTGGTCCAGCTCGCCCCGGAAGTACGCCTCGAGCTGCTCCCGGAACGGCGCGAGGGCCCCCCGGTCCCGGATGACCGGCCGGTCGGGCCAGCGGGCCTCCAGCTCGGCGGCGAAGGCGTCGTCCCCCGGCTGATCCCAGGACAGCCGGGCGAGGCCGCGCCCCGTCACGGCCAGGTACATGGTCCCGAAGGGGCTGGCGAAGCGGTCGAAGCGGACCGCGTCGCCGGGTTCCTGGGCGGCCAGGAGCAGCGCCAGCAGCCGGTCGTCGTCGCTCCGCACCCGGTCCTCCGCTTCGTGCGTCATCGATCCTCCTCGCTCAGGAGCTCCGACAGCTCGCGCCGGAGCCGCTTCATGCCCTGGTAGACGTTGGCCCGGGCGCTGTCGGGGGTGCACGCCAGCCGCTCGGCCACCTCGTCGTACGCCAGGCCGTCGACCCAGCGGAGCCACACCGCCCCCCGCTGCTTCCTGGGAAGCCGGGCCACGGCAGCTCTCACCCGGAGGCGCACCGGCTCGGAAACCCCGGGCGGAGCGGCAGCGGCGTCCTGTCCGTCGGGGACCAGGCGGTGGGCTCCCTCCTCCAGGAGGGTCCGCCGCCGCTTGCGCCGCGCCAGGGCGTCGAGGGCGGCGTTGGTGGCCACCCTGTAGAGCCACGCCCGGACGTTGGCGCCGGGGCCGCCCTCGGGGGGGTGCCGGTGGGCGGTCAGCCACACCCGCTGCAGGAGGTCCTCGGCGTCGTCGGCGTCCACGAAACGGGCCAGGTGGGCCCGCAGCTCGGCGCCGTGGGCGGCCATCCACGCCTCGAGGGTGGCCTCGGGCAGGGTTGCCGTCGCCATCAGGCCGGCGTGCGCGTCGTCATGGAAGCCTCCCCGTCACCTCGGTGCCGGCGGGGGGCCCCTCCCCCCGTCCGACCGTGGAACGCCACGAGCGGAGCGGGCGTGAAACGACGCCCGCTACCCCTTCGACGGGCCGGGACGCGAGTCGGCCAGCGTTTCCGACACCACCCGCACCAGGGCCTCGGGCGTGAACGGCTTCACCAGGAACGCCGAGGCCCGGTCCCGCACCTCGCCGCGCAGCTCCGCCTCCGAATAGCCGGAGGTCAGGACGACCGACAGCCCCGGGCGGCGCTCGCGCAGGCGGTCGGCCAGCTCCGCGCCCCCCATGTCGGGCATGACCACGTCGCTCAGCACCAGGTCGATGGCCCCGGGGTGCTGGTCGAGCCGTTCCAGCGCCTCCCGGCCGTTGGAGGCCTCCAGCACCTCGAAGCCGGCCCGGGTGAGCACGCGCCGCGTGAGGCTGCGTACGGCGTCGTCGTCCTCCACGAGCAGCACCACCCCTCCTGGAGCTGGAGACGACGGCGGCTCGAGAGGGCGTGCCGGCTCCGGGCCCTCCTGTTGCTCCGGCAGGAGCACACGGAAGCGGGTGCCCCGCCCCGGCTCGCTGTCCACGAACACGTGGCCCGCGCTCTGCTTGACGATGCCGTACACGGTGGACAGGCCGAGGCCGGTGCCCCGGCCCTCGGGCTTGGTCGTGTAGAACGGCTCGAACACGTGTTCCAGCACGTCTTCGCTCATTCCGTAGCCGGTGTCCCGCACCTCCAGGCGGGCGTACGCCCCCGGCTCCACCGCCCAGGGGAGCGCCGCAGCATCGGCGGAAGACAGCACCACGCGGTCCACGACGACCTCGATGGTGCCCGCACCCTGGATGGCATCGGCGGCGTTGACCACCAGGTTCAGCAGCACCTGGCCCAGCTGGGAGCGATCGGCGCGCACGATGCAGCCGTCGGCGGCAGCGACGTCGAGGGCGATGCGTTCCGGCACCAAGCGCCGCAGCATCGGCTGCATGTCCGCCACGGCCGCTCCCAGGTCGAGGCTGCGCGTCTCCATGACCTGCTTACGGCTGAAGGCGAGGAGCTGGCGGGTCAGCGCCGCGGCGCGCTTGGCCGACCGTGCGATGTCCTGGACGTCGGTCCGGTGCGGCCCCTCGGGCATGTCTTCGAGCAGCAGCTCGCAGTGACCCCCGATGGCGGTCAGGATGTTGTTGAAGTCGTGGGCGATGCCCCCGGCGAGCCGTCCGACCGCCTCCATCTTCTGCGACTGGCGCAGCTGCTCCTCCAGGGCGTGCCGCTCGCTGACGTCGGAGGAGACGCCGATGACGCCGATGAGCTCCCCTTCCCCGTCGTAGATGGGGGCATCGGTGACCAGGGCGTGGAAGGTGGAGCCGTCCCGCCTTCGAAGCTCGAACTCGCCGGTCCAGACGTGGCCCTCGCGCAGGACGTCGAAGATCTCGATGGCCCGCTCCCGGGCGCCCTCCGCGGGGGTCATCTCGACCACGGACCGCCCGAGGGCCTCCTCCCGGCTCCATCCGAAGAGCTCCTCGGCGGCGCGGTTCCAGTAGATGATGGTGCCCTCGAGGTCGGTGGCGATCACCGACTGGCCCACCGCGTCCAGGAGCCTCCCCTGGAAGCGGGTGCGCTGACGGACCTCCTGCAGCTCGGTCACGTCCCAGGAGCTGATCACGACGCCGCGGATCAGGGGGTCCGCCAGCTTGTTCTGGCCCACCGAGTCGAAGGTGCGCAGGGAGCCGTCCCGGTGATGGATCCGGTAGCGGGAGTGAACGGAAGCGCCGGGCCGCGCGATCAGGTCGTCCAGCTCGGCCCGCACGCGCTTCCGGTCCGCCTCGTGGACGAGGTCGACCAGATCGCGGCCCAGCATCTCCTCGGGGTCGTAGCCCAGCACGTGCCGCAGCGAGGGCGTGGCGTACTCCAGCAGCCCCTGGGCGTCCAGGATCGTGGTCAGGTCCCGCGAGCTCTCGACCAGCGCCCGGAAGCGGGCCTCGGTGCGGTGCCGGCGGTGCTCCTCCACCGTGTAGCGGATGGTCCGCTCGAGCAGTGTCGCGTCCAGATCCTGCTTGGGCAGGAAGTCCGCCGCGCCGGCATCGCCGGCGGCCAGGTCGGCTTCGGATCCCCCCTGACCGGTCAGGATGACCACCGGCAGACCCTCGCTTCGGACCACCGGCTCACCCACGAATTCGACGCCGCGGCGCGCCCCGAGGCGGTAGTCGACCAGCGCGACGTCGAAGGGGCCCTCCGCCATGCAGCGCACGCCCTGTTCGTAGCTGTCGGCCCAGGTGACCTCGGCGTCCCACAGCTCGATGTCACCGAGCAGGTCATCCAGGATGAGCCGGTCGTCGGCGTCGGCGTCGATGACGAGGATGCGATAGACCCGGTTCCTCATCTGCACCGCTACACCTTGCGCCCGAGCACCGCGATGCGCCGCCGCAGCATGGGCACGAAGGCCATCAGCCCCCGTTCCAGGGTGCTGAGCCCGGGCAGGTGGGATTCGGCGTAGTACGCCTTCTCGATGACGAAGCCGGCCCCCTCCAGCATGGCGCGCAGCCGCTCCATGGACTTGTAGTCCACGTGGGTGGGATCGGGCTTCAGGAGGACGTGGTTGTTCTTCAGGATCTCCAGGACGTGCCCCCGGTGGGGGGTCCAGATGGAGAAGCGCCCGCCCCGCTTGAGCACCCGCCACGCCTCCCGCACCACCCGCTCCGAGTCGTCCGGATAGAGGTGCTCGAAGAGATCGGCGGCGATGACCACGTCGAAGGCGTCGGCCTCCAGCCCCGTGTCGCCGGCGTCGGCCTGGACGAAGCGCACGTTGTCCAGCTCCGTGGCCTCCAGCCGCTTCCGGCACATCTCGATGGAGCGGGCGCTGAAGTCCAGCCCCACGATGGCCTCCACCCGGGGGGCCAGGGTCCACTCGAACGTGCCCCACCCGCACCCCAGGTCCAGCACCCGCTCCCCCGGCAGGGGGTCGTAGACACCCAGGACCTTCGCCACCCGGTAGCGCTGGAAGCGGCTCCGGAGGTCGGTGAGGTGCTCGGTACCCCCCACGAAGTACTCGCTCTTGTCGTAGTACTCGGCGTCGATCCTCTTGCCGCCCTCGTCCTGGCTCATGCCTCCCTCTCCTTCACAGGCGCCCCACGAGGTCCTGCAGGCGGAGCCACCACACCCGCCACACGGCCTCCCGCACGATGCGCTTGGACATCTTGGACTCGCCGCTCTCCCGCTCCGTGAACACGATGGGCACCTCGGCCAGGCGGAAGCCCTTGCGCCACGCCCGGTACTTTAGCTCGATCTGGAAGGCATAGCCGTTGGCCCGGATGCGACTCAGGTCCAGCGACGCCAGCACCTCCCGGCGGAAGCAGTTGAAGCCGCCCGTCGCGTCCCGCACCGGCAGGCCCGTGATGACCCGGGCATAGAAGCTCCCGAAGTAGCTGATGAGGAGCCGGCCCATGGGCCAGTTCACCACCGTCACCCGCCCCCCCACGTAGCGCGAGCCCAGCACCACGTCGGCCGAGCGGGCCCGCTCGAGGAGGGCGGGCAGGTTGTCGGGGTGGTGGGAGAGGTCGGCGTCCATCTCGATGATCAGGGCGTAGTCCCGGGCGAGGGCCCACGCAAAGCCGTCCAGGTAGGCCTTCCCCAGCCCCTCCTTCCCCGCCCGCTCCAGCAGGTGGATGCGGGGCTCGTCCTCCGCCATGGACCGCACCAGATCTCCCGTGCCGTCGGGAGAGCTGTCGTCCACCACCAGGACCTCGAAGCGGGCGTCCTTGGCCAGCACCATGGGGAGGATACGCCCCACGTTCTCCAGCTCGTTGTACGTGGGCATCACCACCAGGAAGCGGTCGGCGGCGTCGAAGGCGCGGTCGGCGGGCGCGTCCATGTCCGACGGGGCGCCGGCGCTCCGGGCCAGCTCCAGGGTGGTGGGCGTGTGCTGCACGCCGAGGCCGTCAGCCATCGGCCCGTGCCCCCTTCCCCGCCACCTCCCGGGCCCAGAAGGCGCCGGCCGGCAACACCTCCACGGCCGTGGTCCACAGGCGGGCCACCGCCGCCAGGACGCCGGCGGGCGCGGCGCCCATGACGGGCGCCAGGAGCGCCACCATGAAGCCCTCGCGCACGCCGATGCCGGCGGGGGCGAAGAGGACCACGTAGCCCAGCACGTAGGCCGCCGCGAATGCGGGGGCCACCACGACGATCGTGCCCGGCAGCCCGAAGCTCCGGGCCAGCACCCAGAACGCGGAGGCGTACACCGCCCAGTTGGCCGTGTACATGGCCAGCCAGCGGAGGCCCTCCAGGCCCCCGTGGGCGGCGCCTTCGGGCATCTCGGTGCGGGCGAGGCGGAACCAAAGCGCCAGGGCCCGGCGGGCCAGCGCCGGCACGCTCACCAGGGCCACCACCAGGGCCGCGCCGGCCAGCACCGCGGGCGTCCACCGGCGCAGTCCCGGCGGGCCGGCCACGATGGCGCCCACCCCCACCAGCGACGCCCCGGCCAGGGCCACCGCCTGGCCCAGCACCGCGGCCGCCGTGGCCACCGCGGCGGGCACGCCGCGGCGCCGAGCCAGCACGGCCAGGCCGGCGATCTGCCACAGCTTGCCCGGCAGGTAGCGGCCCAGGTTGGCCACCATGTAGACCGCCACCGCGTCCAGGGCGCCCAGGCGTGGGCCGCCCAGATCCCGGACCATGCGGCCCCATATCCACCCCGACAGCACGTAGCCCGAGGCCAGGAGCAGGCACGACGCGGCCAGGATCCCCCAGCGGGGGCGCCAGCGCGCGGGGTCCACCCCGGCGAGCTGGTCCAGGCTGAGGCCCACCCTGCCCAGGATCCACCACGTGACGAGCCCGGTCAGGGCGAGCTGGAGCAGGCGCACGAGGATGCGGCGCGCCCGCCCCTGGGCGGCGTCGGGCCCCGGGGGGGCGTCGACCGCCACGTCAGCCGCCGTCACCCGGGCGCTCGCCATCGGACGCCTCCGCCTCCCGCCCGGGCGTGACGAAGCGCGCGCCGAGGGCCACGACCACCAGCAGGAGCAGCGCCCCCACGCTCAGCCACAGCCCCGAGCGCACCACGGCCGAGTGGTACGCCAGCGTCACCTCGTGGTCGCCGGCGGGCACCGGTACGGCCCGCAGCGTGTGATAGGCCCGGAGCACCGGCGCCGGCCCCCCGTCCACGGTGGCGTGCCACGCCGGATACCAGTTGTCCGCCACCACCAGGAGCGCCGGGGTCGACGTGCGCACCCGCAGCCGCTGGCGGTTGAGCCCCCGCTCCTCCCACGTCACGTCGCCGTCCACGGCGTGGCCCGGAAGCTGGAGGGGCGGCGCCTCGTCCAGGATGGCGACGGTGTCCGGGTCGAAGCCCGGCTCCAGGATGCGGGCCACCTGGCGGTCGTACGGCACCACCTCGGCCGCCCCCACCAGGCGGGCCCGGGGGAGCCCCGGGTACGCGTACAGCGTCTCGTACACGCGTCCGTCCTGGAGCTTGGACTCGGACACCTTGGGCAGCCCCTGCAGCTCCTGCCCCTGTTGCAGGGTGGGCCACAGCGCGTAGCGCACGTTCAGGAGGCGGGCGACGTTCTGGTTGAACAGGTTCTGCGCCTGTCCCCCGCCCTGCTGCCCGATGAGCTCCCGGTAGGGCGCCAGGTCGTTGGGGTGGTGGCCGCCCACCAGCTCGATGCCGAACACGGCCGGGCCCACGTCCTGGCTGTTGGCGATCTGCCACAGCCGGAAGGGGGGCTCCTTCGCCTCTCGGCTCACCAGGACGTCGATGTTGGGATCGGGGCGGCGCACCCGGGCCGGGTCCACCACCTGGATGAAGGGGGCGTCCACCCTCCCCAGGTCCAGGGCCAGCACCAGCGCCAGGCCGGCCACCAGTCCCCAGCGCGGCAGGTAGCCGCCCCGGGCCGCCCACGCCAGCAGCGCCACCACCAGCCCGAACACGGCGGCCAGCAGGAAGCCCCGCACGATGTAGGGTCGCGCCGCCTGCAGCGCCGCCGCCTTGGACGGGTCCATGTCCGGGTAGACGACGGCGGTCCAGAAGCGGAGCAGCGCGCCGGACCCGGCGAGCAGCATCAGCAGCACCAGCACGCCCGCGAAGATCCACAGGTAGCGGGACACCGGCCGCCACCCCGCCTCGTCGCCGGCGAGCGCCTCCAGGAGCCGGTCCACGCCCAGCGCCAGCAGCGTGGCCGCGGCGAAGCCGAACAGGAACACCACCATGGACGGCGCCCGGAACAGGCTGACCCCGGGCAGGAGGTCGTACGCCAGGTTCCACACGGGGGTGTGGGCGCCCAGGGAGTAGAGGAGGCCCAGCGTCCCCAGCACCGCCAGGAACCAGCGCTCGGCCCGCCGCCGTCCTCCGAGGAACGACAGCCCCGCCAGCATGAGGACCACCACGCCCACGTATTCCAGGTTCGTCTTGAAGAAGTTTCGCCCCCAGTACGTCCCCGTCACCCACCCCGGCATGGACGTGCCCGGGAGGGATCCGCCGGCGTTGTTGCCCACGAACTCCGGGTCCACCAGCACCGACACCAGCTCCTCGGGGTGGAGCGACCAGGAGGCGGCGTACGCCCGGTTCTCCTCCGCCGAGGCCGCCGTGGTGGTGGCGGTGCGGCGGCTGAAGTCCGCGACGTAGCGCACGGCGGGGACGAGCTGGACACCGGCCAGGGCGCCGCCCACCACCGAGGCGGCCAGGAACAGCCCGAAGCGCGCCGCCGCCCGGGTGGGGCCGCCGCCCCGCCGCCACACCACCACGCAGCGGAACGCGTAGTACACCCCCGCGGCGCCGAAGAGGAAGTACGCCATCTGGAAGTGGGTGGTGAGGATCACCAGCCCCACCACCGCGGCCACCGCCGCGTACGGCAGGAGCCCCCGCCGGGCGAAGGTCCACTCCATGGCCCAGAACAGCAGGGGCGTGAGCGTCGTGACGAACATCTTCCCGTCGTGACCCGGGAAGACGAGCGTCACGAAGAAAGGCGCCATCATGTAGGCCAGCCCGGCCAGCAGCGACGCCACCCGGCTCGTCCCCAGGCGCCGCGTCCACCCGTACGTGAACACCCCGGCCAGGAACACGTGGATCACCAGCTTCCACCCCAGGGCCCGGTAGGTGGCCATGAACAGGAGCAGGGCCGCCGTGGGGTAGAGGGAGTCGCCCGCGGACAGGGCGTCCAGGAAGGGCATCCCGCCCAGGAGGTAGGGGTTCCACAGGGGGAAGACGCCCCGCTTGAGGGCGTCGGCGTAGAACGCCCGGGCCATGTAGCCCAGGGCCTCGGTGTCGCCGCCGTAGAGCATCCCCCGGGAGAAGACGAACGCCCGGAAGAGGATCAGCGTCACGACGGCGAAGACGACGGGCGCCACCCATCCCGGGAGCTCCCGCGCCGGCGCCGCCTCGGCGACGCGTCGATCCTTCTTCTTCCGGGCCCGCTTCGTCCTGGCCATGGGCTACGCCTTCCTCCCCTTCCGCTGCAGGAGCGCCTCGTAGATCTCCAGGTGCCGCTCGGCCAGCCGGTCGTTGCTCCAGTGGGCCACGACCCGCTCCCGCGCCCGCCGTCCCCGCCCCTCGAGATCGCCCGAGGTGAGAAGCTCCACCACCTTGTCCGCCAACGACTTCGGGTCGGCGGGCTCGAACAGCCCCCCCACGCTCTCGTCCACGATCTCGGGGAGGCCGCCGACCCGGGACGCGGCCACCGGCACCTGGCACGCCATGGCCTCCA
Source organism: uncultured Gemmatimonadales bacterium (assembly GCA_963720485.1). Lineage (GTDB taxonomy): Bacteria > Gemmatimonadota > Gemmatimonadetes > Longimicrobiales > Gaopeijiaceae > MFD05684-c1. Next base: position 1,437,087 of record OY970395.1, on the reverse strand, counting down.
GGGCCGCCACGGAGGTGGCTTCCATGAGGGAGGGGAACACCGCCACCTCCCCCGACGCCAGCAGGCCGGGCATCTCGGCGTTGGGGCGGGACCCCAGGAAGACCACCCGGTCCTCCACACCCAGCTCCCGGGCCAGGGCCTCCAGCCTGTCCCGCTCGGGCCCGTCGCCCACCAGCACGGCCTCGGCGTCCACCCGGCCCACAATGTAGGGCATCGCCCGCACGAGGTACTCCACGCCGTTCTTCTGGAACAGGCGCCGGGGGACCACCAGCCGCCTGCGGGGCGTGGGCGGGAGCGTGGGCTCCACCGGGCGGAAGAGGCCGGTCTCCACGCCGTTGGTGAGGGCCTCCACCGATACCCCCGGGGCCAACCCCTCCGCCACCCGGGCGATCTCCTTGCTGGCGGCGAGGGCGTAGTCGGAGGTGCGCACGAAGTGGCCCAGCACCGGCCTCCACAGGGGCCTGGCGGCCCGCCGCAGGAAATGGGACGTGTGGAACGTGGTCACCAGGGGCGCCCCCGTCCGGGCCCGGGCGATCTCCCCCGGGGGCACCGAGGCGATGTCCTGGGCGTGGAGGACGTCCGCGTCCCGGGCCCGCTCCAGGAAGCGGGGAACCGACGCCATGGCGTGGGCCGCCCACCCCGCCGGGTTGCGGGCCGGAAACCACGTCCGCCACACCTCCACCCCGTCCATCACCTCGTGGGCCGGGACGCCGGGGAGGGAGCGGGAGGTGACCATCTCCACCCTGTGCCCCCGGGCGGCCAGCGCCCGGCACAGGTAGAAGACGTGGCTCTCCAGCCCCCCCACCTCCGGCGGGAAGTAGACGCAGTGCATGAGCACCTTCACCCCGCCCAGTCCTCCGTCCGGCGGGCCGCGCCCGTCAGGTCCGCGATGACGATGTCGGCGATGCGCTCGCCCGCCCGGCCGTCGCCGTAGGGGTTGGCCCGGGGGCGCCCCTTCCCTTCCCCGTCCAGGAGCGCCGAGGCCCGCGCCACCAGGAGCGCCCGGTCGGTGCCCACCAGCTCGGCCACCCCCGCCTCCACCCCCTCGGGCCGCTCCGTGACCTCCCGGAGCACCAGCACCGGGGTGCCGAAGGTGGGCGCCTCCTCCTGGATGCCCCCCGAGTCGGTGAGCACCAGGGACGCCGCCCGCAGCGCCCTCACCAGGTCCAGGTAGCCCACCGGCTCCGTGAGGCGGATCCTGGGGTGCCCCTCGAGGACCTCGGCGGCGGCGGCCCGGACGTTGGGGTTGGGGTGCACCGGGTAGACCACCTCCACGTCGTCGTGGGCGTCCACCACCTCCCGCACCCCCCGGAACACCTCCCGCAGGGGTTCTCCGAACGACTCCCTCCGGTGGGCGGTGAGGAGCACCAGGCGGCGGCCGCCGGCGAGGGCCGCCCGGAGCGCCGCGTCTTCGGGCTCGCCGGCGGCGGCGGCCACCCGTTGGAGCGCGTCCACCACCGTGTTGCCGGTGACGTGCACCGCGCCGGGGTCCACGCTCTCGGCCAGGAGGTGCTCGGCGGCCCGGCGGGTGGGGGCGAAATACCAGTCGGACAGGACGTCGGTGACCCGGCGGAACACCTCCTCGGGCCACGGCGCCCACTTGTCCCCGGAGCGGAGCCCCGCCTCCACGTGCCCCACCGCCACCTTCTCGAAGAACCCCACCAGCGAGCCGAAGCACACGGTGGCGGTGTCGCCCTGCACCAGGAGGGCGTCGGGCGACTCCTCGGCCACCACGCGGCGGAGGCCGTCCAGGCATCCGTGGGCCACGTCGTAGAGGGTCTGGCCCTCCCGCATGATGGCCAGGTCGTGCTTCGGGGCCATGTGGAAGGTCTCCAGCACCTGGTCCACCAGGTCGGTGTGCTGCCCCGTGAGGACCACCTGCACCTCGGCCTCGTCGCCCCTGGCCCGCAACGCCTCCACCACGGGGGCCATCTTGATAGCCTCGGGGCGCGTCCCCACCACGGCCAGCACCCGGGGAGGCCCCGCGCGCCGCCGCGGCGGCCGGGTCAGCGTCGCCTCCGCAGGGCGTCCAGCTCGGCCCGGAGCTGGGCGATCATCTCCGCCATGAGGCCGAAGCCGAAGAGGAGGAAGCCCACGGTCTCCAGGAGCATGACCAGGTACAGGAACGGCCGGAACCCGAAGCCCTCGGCGAAGCGCAGCCAGAACGCCACCACGCCCACGGCGGCCCCGGCGGCGATGAGCACCACCCCCGTGACGCCGAACAGCAGCAGCGGCTTCCTCGAGAAGAGGAGGAGGAACGCCACCGACACCAGGTCCAGCACCCCGATCAGGATGCGGAGGGGCCCCCGGTACTTGGACACCCCCGCCCGGCGCGGGTAGAGGGGCACGTCGATCTCCGCCACCGTCCACCCCCGGGCGTGGGCCAGCACCACGAAGAAGCGGTGCCAGTCGTGGCGGAGCTGGATCTCGTCCAGGATCTCCCGCCGGAACGCCTTCATGGAGTTGAGGTCGCTCACCGGCACCTTGAACACCCGCCGGGAGAGGGCGTTGTAGACCGAAGAAACCGCCCGCTTGTCGTACGCCCCCACCTTGCGGGCGGTGACGATGTCCCACCCCTCCTGGAGCTTGGCCAGGAAGCGGGGGATCTCGTCGGGGAGGTGCTGGAGGTCGGCGTCGAACAGCACCAGGTACGTGCGCTCGGTGTGGGCCGCGGCGGTGAGGAGCGCCTCGGTCTTGCCCAGGTTGATGCGGTGGCGGAGCACCCGCAACGCCGGCCAGCCGTCGGCGGCCCGCTCGGCCAGCTCCGCCGTGCCGTCCGTGGAGCCGTCGTCCACCAGCAGCACTTCCCCGTGGAGGTCGTACTCCCGGAAAGCGCGCTTCAGCTCCGCCACCAGCGTCTCCACCACCTCGGCCTCGTCGAAGGCGGGGACCACAAGGGCGAAGTCCCTGCGCATGGAGGGGCTCAGCGAGCGGGCGGCCTCCCGGGCGTCGGGGCTGACGGCGCCGCGCCCGCCCCCGGACGCGGGGGGTTGGGCGCCGGCGTCAGCCGGCGCGTCCGCCCCACGGGTGGGGGCGTCGTCGAGGGACGGGGTGTGGGGATCGGCCATGGACGGCCCAAGATACGGCAACGAGGGGAGCCACTCCAGCGCCGGAAAGCGCGGCGCCCGCCCCCGGTGCTCCGGAGGCGGGCGCGGACCGCTCGCGAGGCCGGCCGACCGGTCAGGCCCGCCGCCCCACCCCGAGGCACCGGCGCTCCATCTCGCCACCCGCGCGACCCAGGTCGGCCCGGGCCAGCTCCAGGTGGTCCGAGGCGAGGAACTCGGCGGCCAGGCGCACCCGGCGGCGCACCTCCCGGGGCACCACCACGTCGGGGCTCACCCGCTCGAGGACGTCGAAGGCCTCCAGGGCGTCCAGCGCCTCCCTCACCCGTTCCAGACGGCCGGGCGAGCCGTCGTCCAGGGTCGGGTCGTCCTCCAGGGCCCGGTCGACGGCGAACGAGGCCAGGGCGATCTGGTGGAAGAGCGTCCGGGTGGAGCGCTCCGACGTGTCCGAGGTCCACCGGTGGGAGGGGCGAGGTGACATGGGAGAGCCTCCGTCGGGCCCCGACAGGAGGCGGGCCCGGTGCTGGGTGGGGGACCGTTACACGCGCTTGCGCATGCGGGCCGGCAGGATGCCGAGCTGGTCCCGGTACTTGGCTACGGTTCGGCGCGCAATCTTCACGCCATCCTGCTTCAGGAGGTTGACGATGGACTGGTCCGTGAGCGGCTTCCGGGTGTCCTCCTCGTCGACCAGGTTCTTGATCTTGTCCCTCACGCCCCGGGCGCTGATGTCCTCGCCCGAGGTGGTGGAGAGGCCGCTGGAGAAGAAGAACTTGAGGGGGTACACGCCCCGGGGGGTCTGGCAGAACTTCTCGTTCGTCACCCGGGACACGGTGGACTCGTGCATGTCGATGTGCTCGGCCACCTCCCGCAGCGTGAGGGGCTTCAGGTGCTGGACGCCCTTCTCGAAGAAGTCCCGCTGCCGGTCCACGATGAAGTTCATGACCTTGAGCATGGTCTGCCGCCGCTGCTCGATGGCCTGGATCATCCAGTTGGCGGAGTTCAGCTTCGACGAGATGAACTCCTTGTTCTCCCCCTTGAACTTGTTCTTGTCCCGGGCCACCTCCCGGTAGGCCCTGGAGAGCCGCAGCCGGGGCAGGCTGGTGTCGTTCACGAACACCATGTACTCCCCGTCGATCTTGTCCACGATCAGGTCAGGGATGACGTACTGCTCCGGGTCCGGCATGTACTTGAGGCCCGGCTTGGGGTCCAGCGTGCTGATGTCGTCGGCGGCGTCCTGGACCTCCTTGGCACCGATCCCCATGGACTTGGCGATGTCCGACCAGCGGTGGTTGATGAGGTCGTCGAAGTGGTCGCGGACGATGGTGTGGGCCAGCGTCCCCTCCATGTCGTGGTGGCGCATCTGGATGAGGATGCACTCCCGCAGGTCCCTGGCCGCCACGCCGGGCGGGTCGAACTGCTGGATGCGGGACAGGAGCGCCTCGGCCTCCTCCAGGGCGTAGGGCCGGAACAGCTCGCTGATCTCGGCCTCCTCCAGCGCCTGCTGCTCCGGGTCCTCGATGTCCTCGAGGTTCTCCCGGGCCACGGCGTCGAGCTCGTCCAGGTAGCCGTTGATCCCCTCCACGACCTCCTCGATGGAGCACGACAGGGAGCCGTCGTCGTCGACGTTGCCGATGATCTCCTCGCCGATGCGCCGCTCCCGCTCGGTGAGCTCCAGCAGGTGGAGCTGGTCGTGGAGGTGGTCCCTGAGGTCGTTCGTCTCGACGGGGGTGGGCTGGTAGTACTCCTTGTGCTCGTACTGGGCCTTGCGCCCGCCCGCGTCGAAGCCGTCCAGGAGGATCTCCTCCCAGTCGATCTCCTCTTCCTCCTCCTTGGCCTCCTTCTCCTCCTCCTTGAGCTCCACCTCCTGCTGGACGTCGGCGTCCGTCATCTCGAGGAAGGGGTTCTCCGCCAGCTCCTGTTTGAGGTGCTGCTGGAGGTCGAGCAGGGGCATGTAGAGCAACTCCATCGCCTGGTAGAGGCGAGGGTTGATCTTCATCTCCTGCTTCATCTGCTGCGACTGATGAAGCTTGGCGCTGAACTGGCTCATCTAATCCTGGACAGGAGTTTCCGTCTGGTCTGGGTGTGGAGCCGCCGTGGACGGCGCCGGAGGAGCGTACCGCTCGCGCATCCGGTGTGTGAGGATGGGTCCAAGATAGATCTCGGCTACCTCATCGTTCCACACCAATTCAGAAACCGTGCCAGAAACGCGGATGCGCCCCTCATACATGATGTAGGCCCGGTCCACGATTTCCAACGTCTGCTCCACGTTGTGGTCGGAGATGATGGTGCCGATCCCCCGGGTCTTCAGCTCGGCGACGATCTGCTGGATGTCGTTCACGGCGATGGGATCGATGCCCGCGAAGGGCTCGTCCAGGAGCATGAACTTGGGGCGCTGGACCAGCGCCCGGGTGATCTCCAGCCGCCGCCGCTCGCCGCCGGAGAGGGAGTAGGCCTTGCTCTTTCTCAGGTGCGTGAGGGAGAGCTCGTCCAGGAGCTCCTCGAGCCGCTGCTTCTCCTCCTTCCTGGGGAGCTTCAGCGTCTCCAGGATCGCCTTGACGTTGTCCTCCACACTCAGCTTGCGAAAGATCGACGGCTCCTGGGCCAGGTACCCGATCCCCATCCTGGCCCGCCGGTACATGGGCGTTTCAGTGATGTCGTTGTCGTCGAGGAAGACCCGGCCCTCGTTGGGGGGGATGAGGCCCACGATCATGTAGAAGGTGGTGGTCTTCCCTGCCCCGTTGGGCCCCAGGAGCCCCACGATCTCTCCCTGGGTCACCGTGAGGTCCACGCCGTTCACGACCTTCCGCTTGCGGAACGTCTTGGTGAGACCCTCCGCCCACAGACGGCTCCCGTCGGACGGCGGCGCCGCCACGGCCGGAACCCGGGGCTGGGAGGCCCGATGCGCCTGGAGGTCTCCCACGGTCCGCTCCAGCTCTTCCCGGAAGGTGTCCCGTTCCGGAGCGACGACGCCCCAGACGTCGTCGACGAAGCAGAGGGATCTCCAGTCGGCCCCGGGAGGGGCGCGGCGCACCAGCCCCTCCCCCTCGAGACGGGCCAGCACGTGCTCCTCCAGGTAGGCTCCCAGCGCCTCGCCCTCGGCCGAGAGCATGGGGAAGCCCCCGTCGCCCTGGCTGTTGGCCAGCGCCTGGTAGCGGTCGCGCACCGACGCCACCCAGGCCCCCCGGTCGGCGCAGCCCGTGGCGTCGGCACGGCGCAGCAGCTCGGCCAGGGCCACCGCCAACGACACGTCGGAGCCCCGCAGCCCGGTCACCCAGTCCAGGAACTCCTGGCGCGTCCTCATCGCCCTCCTCCGCCCGCCGTGGCGGGCTTGGCCTTGGTCGTGTCGCCCCCGGGCGGCGGCGGCTGCTGCAGGGGTTCCAGGTGGAGCCCCTTGGCGGGCCCCGTGACCTGCATGCTCTCCACGTTTCCGCCCTTCAGGTCGATGACGATGGCGTCGCCGGTCACGTAGTGCAGCGCCAGGCGCGTCTGGCCGGCCGCGCGGGCCGAGTCCGACGGCGGAATGCGGTAGAGGGAGCGGGCGCCCACCCGGGCCTCGAGGCGGTCCAGCCGGTAGGCCGCCGTGTCGGCCCGGGCGCTGTCGGAGCGCCCCGGGACGGGCGGCAGGCTGTCGGCGCTCACAGTCGGGGCGGGGACCCGGCTGAAGTGGGCGATCACCGTGTCTCCCTCGATCCAGTCCTCCCGGGCGATGGGGGGCGTGCCCGGCGTGTTCAGCGAATCCCGGGCGCTGGACACGCCCCGGGCGTCGCCCACCGCCACCAGCCGCTGGAGCACCTGCCCCGGCGCCAGGATGTCCAGCGAGTCGGCCACGAGCTGGAACGACTCGGCCGTGGCCCGGGGGCGCTCCGGCGGAGGGGGCGGGGGTGCCCCGGCTCGGGGGGTGCCGCCGCCGAGTCCTGGGCGGCGGGCGGCTCACCCCGGGCCACCAGCCGCTGCAGCAGCCCGTCCTGCAGGAACAGGTGGATGCGCGGCGCCATGAGGTGCACGTCCTCCCCCGCCAGCACGGCGTCGTGCTCCGCCCGGATCTCCCGCACCTGCTGGTCGGGGAGGACCACGTCGATCGAGTCCGCCGACAGGTCGTAGGATGCGCTGTTCAGCCGCGCCTTCTGCCGCAGCGCCAGCACACCCGCGTCGGGGGCGTAGGACACCGAGTCGGCGTACGCCTGGAGGCTGTCGCGGAGGATGCTCACCGGTCCCCGCCGGGAGGTGGCCACGAAGCCCGTGGCGCCCTCCAGGACGATGCGGTCGGCCTCCACCTGGTACGTCACGGCGCTGCCCGGGGCCGACGCCGCGCTGTCCGGGCCGGCGGCGGCGGTGGGCTCGAGCCGCAGCGTCGCCGTGGGTCGCCCGCCCGTCACCGTGAGGCGCTCCGGGCGGCCTTCGGCCTCGGGAAGGTAGACCAGCTCCTGCCCCCGCACCACCGACCCGTCCGCCTTCCTGGTGAGCTCGACGTCGTCCTGGGCCTGGAGGCGGCCGACCTTGCTGAAGTACTGGGCCCGCTGGGAGCGGAGGCGCCGCTCGGCGTCCTCGAAGCGGACGTGGCCGAAGAGCTGGGTGAAGTCCGACGACTCGAACACCACAGCGCTGTCGGCCCGGATGCGGACGCCGTTCTTGCACGCCAGGTTGGGCGTGCTCAGGTAGGTGATGCGCGACGCCCCGAGGGTGACGCCCCGGACGTTGCCGGTGCCGGCCAGGAACTCGCAGTCCTCCTGGGCCCAGGCCCTGGCGGGCAGCGCCGCCGCCAGGAGCAGGAGCAGGGCCGCGGCACGTCTCATCCGCCGTCCCCGGGGGTGGCGATGGCGCCGGCCGCGCCCCGGATGTTGCACACCGTGAAGTTCTTGAACTGGAGGTCCGAGCGGAAGCAGGTTCCCGTGGTGGTCCGGCTGCCTTCCCGCATGGTGGTGGTGGAGTCGCTCCAGATGCGGTCGCCGTTGGGATCGTAGTTCAGCTCGGGCCCCTGGATGATCCGGTCCTGGTCGGGGATCCTGAGCACCACGTCGCCCTGGGCGGTCAGCATCTGGGACTTCTGATCGATGCGGCCCTTCCTGGCCGTGACGGTGGCCCGGGTCTCCCCACGCTCCCCGTAGATGGTCATGTCCACCCCCATGAGGTGGACCACCGCCGAGTCCTGGTAGGAGTACGCGGAGTCGGCCTGAATCTGGGCCTGCCGGACGCCCTTCGACGTGACGTAGGTGCTCATGTCGTAGAGCACCAGGTCGGCCGTCAGGTCCTGGAGGGACTCGTCGGCCACGGCCGTGGTGGCCGGCTCGCCGCAGGCCAGGGTGCCCAGGAGGGCACCCGCGGCCACGGCGGCGGCGAGGCGGCGGGAGCGGGAGATCTCGTGCATAGCCTTTATTATACCGCCCCCGACCTCATAAGGTCGTGGAGGTGGACCACGCCCTTCAGCACGCCGTCGTCGTCCACCACCGGCAGCGCCATGACGCCGTGGGCCTCCATGCGGTGCACCGCCGCCGAGCCCAGCTCGCCCAGGCGCGCCACCCTCGGGCTACGGGTCATGACCTCGGCCACAGGCCGGCCCGCCCACCCGGTCTCGTCCCGCTCCATGAGGCGGGTCAGGTCTCCCGCCGTCACCACCCCCACCACCGTTCCCGTCCCGTCCACCACGGGCACCGTGCCCCGCATCTCGGCGATGGGCACCACGGCGCTGCGCATGAGGGCGTCCTCGGGCAGCGAAGGGTAGCCCTCCCCCACCATCACGTCGTCCACCCGCAGCGTGAGCTTCCGCCCCAGGGCGCCCCCGGGGTGGAGGAGGGCGAAGTCCTCGGGGCGGAACCCCTTCAACTGGAGCACCACCACGGCCAGCGCGTCGCCCAGGGCCTGGGTGGCGGTGGTGGAGGAGGTGGGGGCCAGGTCCATGGGGCACGCCTCCTCCCGCACCGAGCAGTCCAGCACCACCCGGGCGTGGCGCCCCAGGGAGGACACCGCCTGCCCGGTGAGGGCGATGATGGGAACCCCCATGCGCAGGAGGTACTCCACCAGCCCGGTGAGCTCCGAGGTCTCGCCGCTCTTGGAGATGAGGAGGGCCACGTCGGCGCCCGACACGATGCCCATGTCGCCGTGGAGCCCCTCCACCGGATGGAGGAAGGTGGCGGGCGTCCCGGTGGAGGTGAGGGTGGCGGCGATCTTCCGGCCCACGATGCCGCTCTTGCCGATGCCCGACACGATGATGCGCCCCTGGGCCCCCGCCACCAGCCGGCACGCCTCCACGAAGGCGTCGCCCAGCCGGTCGGCCAGGGCCGCCACCGCCTCGGCCTCGAGGCGCAGCACCCGGCGGCCCTCGGCCAGGACGGCGTCGGGCCGCACCTCCCCGTCAGCTCCGGTCATCGACGTACCGCTCCACCAGCGCGTCCCACTCGCCCCGGGCCACCAGCAGGGCGCGGCAGAACTCCCGCACCGCGCCGTGACCGCCCCGGGAGCGGGCCACCCAGTGGGCTTCCTCGGCCACTTCGGGCTGGGCGTTGGCCACGGCGCCCCGGAGGCCCACCCGGCGGTAGACCGCCAGGTCGGGGAGGTCGTCGGCCAGCATGGCGGCGGTGTCCCACCCGGCGCCGGTGCGCTCCAGGAGGCCCTCCACCAGCGGAACCTTGTGCGCGTCCGGGTCCTGGAGGCACTCCTCGATGCCCAGCTCCCGGGCCCGGAGCGTGGTGGCGTCCGACACGCGGCCCGACACCAGGGCCACCCGGATCCCCGCCCACATGAGCATCTTCATGCCCAGGCCGTCCTGGATGTCGAAGCGCTTGAGCTCAACCTCGCCACCGCCGGGGAGGGCGCCCAGGTAGACGCCCCCGTCGGTGAGAACGCCGTCCACGTCGAAGATCACCAGCTCGACGTTCCGGGCCAGCGCCTCCGGGATCTCGGCCCCCTGCGGGGGCGGCGTCACGACCGCCTCGCCGGCGCCGCCTCGCCCACCGCCTCGCGCAGGGCCAGGACCTCCTCCAGCAGCGGCCGGAGCCGCTCGAGGGGAAGCATGTTGGTGGCGTCCGAGGGCGCCTCGGTGGGTCGGGGGTGGGTCTCCAGGAAGAGGCCCTGGCAGCCCGCCGCCACCGCCGCCCGCACCAGGTCGGGGATGAAGCGGGGGTCGCCGCCGCTGGAGCCCTCCGCCTTCCCCGGACGCTGCACCGAGTGGGTGCCGTCGAAGATGGCCGGCACGCCGGCGGCCTCCCGGAGGCGGCGGAACGAGCGCATGTCCACCACCAGGTCGCCGTAGCCGAAGAAGGTGCCCCGCTCGGTGACCGTCACCTCGGCGGCGCCAGCGTCCCGGGCCTTCTCCACCGCCCGGGCCATCTCCTCGGGGGCCATCCACTGCCCCTTCTTGATGTTCACCGCCCGTCCCGTGGCCCCCGCCGCCACCAGCAGGTCGGTCTGGCGGCACAGGAAGGCCGGGATCTGGAGCACGTCCACCACCTCGGCGGCGGCCGCGGCCTGGCCGGGCTCGTGCACGTCGGTGAGGAGGGGGAGCCCCGTCGCGTCCTTCACCCGGGCGAGGCGGCGGAGCCCCTCCTCCAGCCCCGGCCCCCGGGGCGAGTCGAGCCGGGAGCGGTTGGCCTTGTCGAAGGACGCCTTGTACACCACCGGCAGGGGCAGCTCGGCCGACAGGGCGGCCAGGGCGCGGCCCACCTCCAGGTTGAGCCCGTCGTCCTCCAGGACGCAGGGGCCGGCGATGAGGGTGAAGCGGTCGAAGATCACGGCCACCGCCCCGTCAATCCGCGGCGCCCATGGTGGTGGCCCGGGAGCGACTGGCCTCTTCCCCCGGCTCCAGGAGATCCGCGTGGCGCGCCGCCGCTCCGATGAAGGAGGCGAACAGGGGCGCCGGGCGCGTGGGGCGGCTCTTCAGCTCCGGGTGGAACTGGCACGCCACGAACCAGGGGTGGTGGGGAAGCTCGATCATCTCCACCAGGTTCCCGTCCGGAGAGGTGCCGCTGAACGCCAGCCCCGCCTCCTCCAGCCGGGGGCGGTAGCCGTTGTTGACCTCGTAGCGGTGGCGGTGGCGCTCGCTGATCTCCCGGGCGCCGTAGATCGCCGCGGCACGGGACCCCTCCGCCAGCACCGCCGGGTAGGCACCCAGTCGCATGGTGCCGCCCTTGGTGGTGACGTTGAGCTGGGAGTCCATGAGGCAGATCACCGGGTCCGGCGACTCCTCGCTGAACTCGAAGGAGTCGGATTCGGCCAGCCCCACCACGTTGCGGGCGAACTCGATGACCGCGCACTGGAGCCCAAGGCAGATGCCGAAGAAGGGCAGCCCGTTCTCCCGGGCCCAGCCGATGGCCAGGAGCATGCCCTCCACGCCCCGGGGCCCGAAGCCACCGGGGATGAGGAGGCCGTCGTACTCCTCGAGGCGGTCGGTGCCGATTCCCTCCTCGAACTGCTCGGAGGAGAGCCAGTCGATCCTCACCCCCACGTCGTTGGCGATGCCGCCGTGGATGAGGGCTTCCTGCACCGACTTGTACGAGTCCACCAGCTCCGTGTACTTGCCCACCACGGCGATGCGCACCTGGCCGTGCCCCGGCCGCCGCACCCGCTCCACCATCTCGGTCCATGGCGCCAGGTCGGGGACGGGGGCGTCCATCTGGAGCCGCTCCAGCACCACGTCGTCGAGGCGCTGGCGCCGGAACTCGAGGGGGACCTCGTAGATCGTCTCCACGTCCCGGGCCTCGATGACGCCGTCCAGGGGCACGTTGGTGAAGAGGGCGATCTTCCTGCGGATGTCCTCGTCCAGGGGCCGCTCGGTGCGGCAGATCAGCACGTCCGGCTGGATCCCGATCTCCATGAGCTCCCGCACCGAATGCTGGGTCGGCTTGGTCTTGAGCTCCCCCGCCGCGGCGATCCACGGCACCAGCGTGAGGTGGATGAAGATGACGTTCTCCCGCCCCGCGTCCTGCCGGAACTGGCGGATGGCCTCCAGGAACGGGAGGCTCTCGATGTCGCCCACGGTGCCGCCGATCTCGGTGATGACCACGTCGTGGCCGTCGGAGAGGCGGCGCACGCACGCCTTGATCTCGTCGGTGATGTGGGGGATGACCTGCACCGTGGAGCCCAGGTAGTCGCCCCGGCGCTCCTTGCTGATGACGGTCTGGTAGATGCGCCCCGTAGTGATGTTGTTCGCCTGGGAGAGGGACGCGTCGATGAAGCGTTCGTAGTGCCCCAGGTCCAGGTCGGTCTCGGCCCCGTCGTCGGTGACGAACACCTCGCCGTGCTGGAACGGCGACAGGGTGCCCGGATCGACGTTGATGTAGGGGTCGAACTTCTGGAGCGTGACCCGGAGGCCCCGCTCCTTGAGCAGTCGCCCGATGGAGGCCGCGGCGATGCCTTTGCCCAGGGACGACACCACGCCCCCGGTCACGAAGATGTACTTGGTCTTCCGCTCGTCTCGGTCGCTCATCGTCCGTGCGCTGCGAAGGGTGCCGATAGGCCGAGCTCGCTCAGCCGCTCCTCCATCCGTACCACGTCCGCCGGGGTGTCCACCCCGGGATCGGCCCGCCCCACCACCGCCACGCCGATCCTCAGGCCCGCCTCCAGGGGACGGAGCTGCTCCAGCATCTCCAGGCGCTCCAGGGGCGAGGGCGGCATGGCCACCCAGGCCGCCAAGGCGTCCCGGCTGTACGCGTAGATCCCCACGTGACGGAGGAACGGCGCCCGCCCCAGCTCCTCGTCGCTGGGCTTTCCGTCCCGCTTGTACGGGATCTTGGCCCGGGAGAAGTACAGGGCCCGCCCGTTCGCGGCCCGGGCCACCTTCACCACGTTGGGGTCGCCCCGGGCATCCTCCCGGGCCAGGGGCGTGGCGCAGGTCCCCACGTCCCACCCCTCCGCCACCACCAGCTCGACCGCCGCGGTGAGCTGGCGCTCCTCCAGCAGCGGCTCGTCGCCCTGGATGTTCGCGATCACGGGGAAGTCGCGGTACGCCTCGCGCCCGGCCACCTCGGCCACCCGGTCCGTCCCCGACGGATGGTCGGGCGACGTGAGCTCCACGGGCGCGCCCATGGCCCTGCACACCTCGGCCACCTCCTCCGAGTCCGTCGCCACCACCACCCGGTCCAGGGCACGCATGTCACGTACGCGGTGCCACACCCACTCGATGAGGGGGCGTCCGAGGATCGGGTAGAGGGGCTTGTTGGGGAGGCGGCTGGAGGCGAGCCGCGCCGGGACGATGCCGAGGACGGGGCCGCTCATCGGCCCTCGAGGGGCCGCCGGATGGGGCGCGTGGCGGGTCTGTGCACGCCCTTGAAGGTACCCGCCGGCGGAGTCGGGGGTCAAGCCGTGACCCGCCTGGTGGCGGCACGGCGCGGCGCCGGAGCCCTGGGCGCCGCCACCGGGCCGCCCGCGTCGCTCAGGGCACGAACTCGTCCGTCGTCTCGGTGCCGTCCAGGAGGGTCACCACGACCCTGTAGCGGGTCCCCGTCTGGAGGATGGCGGCGGTGGTCACCACCCGGGCATTCTGGGGCGCCACGCCCTGGCTCACGGGGCTCGCGAAGCCCGTGGCCGGATCCACCGCCTGGATATCCCAGGCCACCGTGCCGGCCAGGGCGTCCTGCACCACCAGCCGCTGCGCCGGGCCCCCCGTCCAGGTGTACGTGGGCGCGGTCCCCTGGCTCACCGTGACGGTCGTCTCCTGACCGCCGCCCACCGCCAGGCCGACCGGCCCGGTGACCGACGTGCCGCACCCCGCCAGAGCCGTCAGGGCGACGGCCCAGCCGAGCCGTCGAAGCCGGATCTCCATAGCCCTCACTCCCGCATGCTGTCCGTCCATCCCGGTACGAACCCATGCACGGACGGTGCCGCGGAGGGGCCTTCCCCGCGCCGCCGCGAGCCCGGGCCCGTAAGGCGGAGGGTCAGAGGGCCAGGAAGTTCGCCAGGAGGGCCCGGCCGTGCTGGGAGAAGAGGGACTCGGGATGGAACTGGACGCCCCACGCGGGCCGCTCCCGGTGGCGCATGGCCTGGACCTCGTCCCGCTCCTCGGGGAGGTCCGTCCACGCCACGGGCTCCAGCGCGTCGGGAAGGGCGTCGGCGTCGGTCACCAGGGAGTGGTAGCGGGTGACCGTGAACGGCGAGGGAATGCCCTGGAAGAGCCCGGCTCCGGTGTGACGTACCGGGGCCGTCTTGCCGTGCATGAGGCGGCGGGCCCGCACGGTGCGGCCCCCGAACGCCTCCCCCAGGGCCTGGTGGCCCAGGCACACGCCCAGGAGGGGCACGCCCTCCTCGGCCAGGGCCCGGATGAGGGGGACGCTCACGCCGGCCTCGGCAGGGGTGCACGGCCCCGGCGAGATCACCGCCCGCTCCGCGCCCAGGGCCAGGAGCTCGTCCACCGTCTTCTCGTCGTTGCGCACCACCACCGGCTCCGCGCCGAGCTCCCCCAGCATCTGGACGAGGTTCCAGGTGAAGGAGTCGTAGTTGTCCAGGACCAGGAGCACGGAGGCCTCAGCTCCCCGCGTGCGCCGTCACCGGCGTCGCCACGGGCAGGTGGGCGTTCAGGAAGTCGGTGAGCAGGTGGAACAGGTGCACCTGGGCGCCGTCGCCGCTGATGGAGTGGGTCTTGTTGGGGTAGATCATGAGGCTGAACTGCTTGCCCGCCTTCTCCAGGGCGTCGATGAGCTCCAGGCTGTTCTGGAAGTGGACGTTGTCGTCGCCGGTCCCGTGCACCAGCAGGAGGTCGGCGTCCAGCCCCTCCACGTGGCTCAGGGGCGCCCCCTCCGCGTACCCCTTCGGGTTCTCCTGGGGCGTGCGCAGGTAGCGCTCCGTGTAGATGGTGTCGTAGAACTTCCAGTTGGTCACCGGCGCCACGCTGATGCCCGCCTTGAAGAGGTCGCCCCCCTCGAAGAGGCTCAGGAGGCTCATGTAGCCCCCGTAGCTCCACCCCCAGATGCCGATGCGTCCCGCGTCGACGTACGGGCGCGAGCCCAGCCAGCGCGCCGCCTCGAGCTGGTCGTGGGTCTCCCACTTTCCCAGCTCCAGGTACGTCACGTTCTTGAAGGCCCGCCCCCGGAAGCCGGTGCCCCGGTTGTCCACGCTGGCCACGATGTAGCCCTCCTTGGCCAGCATCTGGTGCCACAGGTACTCGGGGCCGCCCCACTGGTCCGTCACGGTCTGGGAGCCCGGCCCGCCGTACACGTACATGAGGACCGGATACTTCCGGCTCGGGTCGAAGTCCGGCGGCTTGATCATCCAGCCGTTGAGCTTCACCCCGTCCGACGTGGTGAACGTGAAGAACTCGTGGCCGCCCAGGTCCAGGGAGGCCAGCCGGTCCTTCAGCTCGGCGTTGTCGACCAGGGTGCGCACCGCGCTCCCGTCGCCCCGGAACACGCCGAACTCGGGGGGCACGCCGAAGCGGGACCAGCCGTCCATGTAGAAGCGGGCGTCGGGGCTCATCTGCACGTCGTGCCAGCCGGGACGGTCGGTGAGCCGCTCCACGTCGCCGCCCTTCAGCGGGACCCGGTAGAGGTAGCGCTCCTCCGGGCCCTCCCGGGCGCCGGTGAAGTAGACCCAGCCGTCGGAGCTCACCCCCTGGGGCGCGTCCACGTCCCAGTCGCCGTCGGTGAGCTGGCGCGCCAGCGACCCGTCCCGGTTGTACAGGTAGAGGTGGTCCCAGCCGCTCCGCTCCGACGTCCACAGGAACTGCTTGCCCCCGTTCACCCAGCGGAAGTCCAGGTCCACGTCCACCCAGGTGTCGCTCCCCTCGGTGAGGATGGGGTGCGCGCTTCCGGTGGCGGCGTCGGCCAGCATCACGGTGAGGGTGTCCTGGTGCCGGTTGAGCTTCTGGATGACCAGCTCGTCGGGCGACTCCGCCCACTCCATGCGGGCCAGGTACGCCTCCGGATCGGCGCCGGTGTCCATGCGCACCGTCTTCCCGCTCTGCAGGTCGAACACGTCGATCTGCACCAGCGAGTTGGGCTCGCCGGCCTTGGGGTAGCGGATGGGCGTCACCTCCGGGTAGAGCTTGAGCTGGTCTTCCAGGAGGAACTCGGGGATCGGCGACTGATCCAGGCGCCAGTAGGCGATGCGCCGGGAGTCGGGGCTCCAGCGCCACCCGTCCCGGAGCCCCAGCTCCTCCTCGTAGACCCAGTCGAACGTGCCGTTGATGATGGTGTCGGAGCCGTCGTGGGTGACCGCCCGCTCCTTTCCGGTGGCCAGGTCCACCACGTACAGGTCGTTGTCCCGGACGAAGCCGACCTTGGTGCCGTCGGGGCTGAACTTGGCGAACTGCTGCCACCCCTCTGCGGTCGACACGGGCGAGAGGGTCCCGGTGGTCATGTCGTAGACGTAGTAGGTCCCCTTGGTGTTCTCCCTCCACACCCGCTGGCTGTTGGTGTAGATGAGGAGCCGGTGGCCCTCCGGACCCCAGTCGTAGCCCTCGATGAAGAGGGGCTCGCCCGCCCCGGCCGGCACCAGCTTGCTGCCGTCGACCAGGATCTCGCCCCGTCCGGTGACCGGATCCATGGCCACCAGGTCGGTGCCCCCCCGCCGCCCCCGCTGCACCCACGTGAAGCGGTCTCCGTCGGGGGTCCACTTGAGCTCGGGCAGCCCCGAGGGCTGGAACTCGGCCGAACCGAAGATGGCGTCCACGGTGAGGGGCTGCCCCGGGATCCGCTGGGCCTGCAGCGAGGGGGCCCAGGCCGCCGCCAGGAGGCCCAGGAGGGCCGCAAGACGGCCGGACACGCGGGCGCGGGCGGGGCCGCGGAGAGCACGGGTGTTCGTCACGGAAAGGGACCTTCCGGTAGAGAACGAAGGTCACCGGCGCGTGTACGTACCGGTGGATGGAGCCCGCCGGGCGGGCTCCTCTTCTTCACCCGGGGCGCCCCGGCGGTTCCCCCCGCGCCCTACGACGGAGGAGGGCCCGTGTTCACCCGCTGCCTGGTCTGCTCCACCCCCTTCCCTTCCAACGACGTGTTGGAGCGCTTCCCCACCGGGGAGCGGGTGGCGTTCGACCCGGTCCGGGGGCGCCTGTGGGCCGTGTGCCGGGCGTGCCGGCGGTGGTCGCTGGCCCCCATCGAGGAGCGCTGGGAGGCCCTGGAGGAGCTGGAGAAGCTGGTGCGGGACCGGGCGCGGCTCCTCTCCCAGACCGACAACGTCGCCCTCCTCAAGGTGGGTCCCCTGGAGGTGGTGCGCGTGGGCCGGGCCGAGCTCGTCGAGGAGGCGTGGTGGCGCTACGGGCGCGAGCTCACCAGCCGGCGGGCCACCTACAAGAAGCTCTCCCTCGCCGGCACCGTGGCTGCGGGGGCGGTGGCCGTGGGGGGATGGGCGACGGGGGCCGCCGGGCTCATGGGGGTGTGGTGGCTGTGGGGCCGGGCGCCCGAAGCGGTGACCGGAGCCGCCCGCTGGCTCCGCTTCGGGAGCGCGGCCTGGCGGGGCGACGCGGCCTGCCAGCGCTGCGGCCACGTCTTCCGCACCCTGCGCTACAAGGAGCGCTCGGGCCTCGTCCTCCTGCCGGGCACCGGGGACGGGGAGGTCGCCGAGGTGGTCCGCCGCTGCCCTTCCTGCGGCACGGTCCGGGAGGGGGGGCTCCACCTCACGGGGACCGCCTCCGAGCACGTCCTCCGCCGCGTCCTGGCCTATCACCACTACGCGGGCGCCTCCGAGAACCGGGTGCGCTCGGCCGCCCGGCTCATCCAGGAGGCGGGCACGTCCAGGGACCTGGCCCGCATCGTGGTCCAGGAGGGGCGCCGCCTGGGTGACATCCAGCGCACGGGCGCCATCGCCCTGGAGATCTCCGCCAACGAGCACGCCGAGCAGCGGCTGCTGGAGATGGAGCTGGCCGACCTGGAGGCCGCCTGGGAGGTGGAGGAGGAGCTGGCGTCCATCGTGGACGGCGAGCTCACCGACATGCCCCTCCTGGAGCAGCTCCGCAGGAGGGTCGCCGGCCAGGGCTGAGGCCGGGAGGCCGGGGGGCGGAGGGCCTCAGTAGTCCACCGGCCGCAGGTAGAACTCGCCGATGGCGCTGGAGGAGAGGATGGCCACGGTGGGCAGCTCCCGCTTCCAGTGGGTGGCGTTCAGCCGCCGCCACACCAGCGCCACCTCCGCCTCGTCGAAGCCCTCCCGCACCAGCTCGGCCGGGGCGTACCCCCGCAGCAGCCAGTAGAGGATGGGGTCAGCCCGGTGGTAGCCGATGCCGATCTCGTCCTCGTCCGTGACCCCCTTCACCAGGTCGGCGGTGGCCGGCTTCTCCACGATGGCCTCCGGCACGCCCAGGTGCCGCGCCAGGGCCCACACCTGGGTCTTGAACAGGTCGCCCAGGGGGTTGATGGGGGGCGAGTCGTCGGCGTGCCAGGTGAAATAGCCCAG
Organism: uncultured Gemmatimonadales bacterium; assembly: GCA_963720485.1. Classification (GTDB taxonomy): domain Bacteria; phylum Gemmatimonadota; class Gemmatimonadetes; order Longimicrobiales; family Gaopeijiaceae; genus MFD05684-c1. Next base: position 1,418,716 of record OY970395.1, on the reverse strand, counting down.
AAGCCGCTCGCTCTTGTTGCCGGTGCCCAGGGGGAGCGCCTCCAGCCGGGCGGACTGGTCGAAGAGGATCACGGCCCGCAGGCGGGCCATGAGGTTGCCCTTGCGCAGCGGCGAGATGTCGGGCTCGAAGGCGTCGACGTAGCGGTCGATGGGCCCCGTGATGTCCAGGGTGCGGTCCACCGCCCCGGTGGCGGCCAGCACCAGCCCGGCGTGCTCCCGGCTCTCGACCGACGAGGTGGCGTAGGGCAGCCGGAAGCCGTGGACGTTCTCCGGCCCCAGGGCCCGCGCCGCCAGGTAGAGGGACACCGCCGAGTCCACCCCTCCCGAGACGCCCAGGACCACCCTGCGGAAGCCCCGGCGCCGGATGACCTCCTCCCGGATGAACTCGACGAGGGTGCGCTCCACCAGCGCCAGGTCCAGGTCCAGGAGACCGGGGTCGTGGAACGCCGGTGCCGCGGCGGCCCCCTCGGCGCCCTCCGCCTCGCGGGCCCGTCCTCCCAGCGCCGGGGAGGGGAGGAGCGCCCGCTCCGGCGCCGGTGCCGGCGGGGCGGCCGGGGCGGACCCGTTCTCCCCGGACTCGATGCCGTCGTCCAGGGCCAGCCCGCTCCGGCGCGCCCGGGCCAGGGCGCGCTGGAGGTGGGGGAGCATCTGCTCCAAACCCGCCAGGAGCGGGGTGCCGAAGCGCGCCCGGTCGATGTCCGTGCCCCGGAGCACGGCCGTGACCACCGCTTCGCCGTAGAGGGGCCCACGGACGAGCTGGGCGCCGTCGGGGCCCACGACGATGGAGCCGCCCGGGAAGAGCTTCCCGCCCTCGGAGCCCACGAGCTGGGCCACCAGGACGAACACCCCGTGCTCCTGCGCCGTGGCCTGGGCCAGGCGGTCCCAGCGCTCCAGGTTGCCGGGACGTCCTCCGCTCCCGGGGGAGAAGTCCCGGGCGGGCGACGCGCTCACCACCACCAGGAGCTCGGCACCCGCCAGCGCCAGCACGGTGGGGGGCAGGGAGTGCCACATCTCCTCGCACACGAGGAGCCCCATGCGGCCCCAGCGGGTGTCGAAGGCCGACAGCTCGGTGCCCGTCTCCACGAAGCGAGCCTCGTCGAAGACGCCGTAGGTGGGCAGGAACATCTTCCGGTGGACGTGCACCGGCTTCCAGGCGCCGTCCTCCGGGGTGAGCCAGGCCGCGGCGTTGTACAGCCGCCGGCGCCAGCGCTCGTAGAAGCCCACGACCACGTCGGGGGCATCGGCGGGCGGTGCCCCTAGCCCCTCGGCCAGCGCCTCCACCGACAGGGCGGCCTCGGCCACCCCTCCCTCCAGGAAGTAGCCGCTGGTGGAGGCCTCCGGAAACACCAGGAGATCGTGCTCCGGGGCGCCCGCCACCACGTGCTCCCGGATGCGCGCCAGGTTCTGCTCGACGGCGGCCTTGCGGGGCTTGAGCTGGACCATCCCCACCCGGAGGGGGGGACGGTGGGGTGGATGGGACATTTGCGCACGGTCCTCGGGGAGAGGAGATTGTCTGGCACCAAGGTAGGCGTCCCCGGGCGGGAACGGGAGCGCCGGAGACGGTGTTCAACCCTCAGCCACGCGCCCCCACCCAGCCCCGAGTCCATCGCATGAAGAGAAGGCTGCTTTCCCTCGCCCTGGCCGCCGGCCTGTGCCTCCCCGCCGCCGCGCGGGCCCAGCAGGCCTCTCCCGGCACCGACAACGCCTCCCCCTCCTCCGCCCGATCCGCCAGGTCCAGCTCCGGCGCCGAGGAGGCCGAGATCTTCATGAGCGCGCTCAAGGACATCGAGCGCATGCACATGGACGCCTACAGCGACTCCACGCTGTGGACGAGGGCGCTGGACGGGCTCATCGAGGAGCTCCACGACCCGTACGCCTCCGTCTTCACCCCCGCCGAGGTGGCGGCGTTCGAGGAGGAGACCACCGGCAACTACGCCGGAATCGGCGTGCAGATCACGGAGCTGAACGACGCGGTCACCATCACCAAGGTCTTCCGGGACACGCCGGCCAACCGGGCGGGACTCCAGGAAGGCGACGTGATCGTGGGCGTCGGCGACAACGACGCCAGCACCTGGACCACCACTATGGCGTCCGACAGCATCCGGGGCCCGGTGGGGAGCGAGGTGGAGGTGCGGGTGCGCAGGGAGGGGATGAGCGAGCCCCTTCCCTTCCGCCTGCAGCGCGACGAGGTGCACGTGAAGGCCGTCACCACCGCCATGCTGGACGGGGACATCGGCTACCTCTCCCTGGACCGGGTGGCGCGCAACTCCGCCCGCGAGATCGACGACGCGCTGCGCCGGCTGTCCAACGCCAAGGCCATCGTCTTCGACCTGCGCAGGAACCCCGGCGGCTACCTGGACGAGGCCCTCATGATGTCGGACCTCTTCCTGGACCCGAACCTCAAGATCGCCAGCACCCACAGCAGGGGCGGCGACAGCGGCCTGCCCGCCGAGGAGTCCTGGAGCTCGCGCATGCCCGCCCGGGTGAAGGACAAGCCCATCATCATCCTGGTGGACCGCTACACGGCCTCGGCGGCGGAGATCGTCACCGGTGCCCTGCAGGACCACGACCGGGCGCTGGTCATCGGCGAGCGCACCTTCGGCAAGGGGCTGGTGCAGTCGGTGCTGGACCTCCCCTACGGCCGCAAGCTGCGCATCACCACGGGCACCTGGCACACGCCGCTGGGCCGCTCGCTCCACCGTCCCCGGGACATGGACGGCAAGCTCCTCCCCGAGGAGACGGACACCCTGCCCACCGTCACCACGGCGGAGGGACGGGTCCTCACGGCCGGCGGCGGCATCTTCCCCGACCTGCCCATGGCGGCCGACACCCTGCGCACGGCGGAGCGGGAGCTCCTGTCGGCGGCGGCGGCGGCCAAGGTTCCCCTGGGCGTGCGGGAGGCCGAGATCGGCTTCGCCCGGGCCCAGGAGCTCAAGGACAAGGGCGAGCCGCCCTCGGTCGACGACGCCACCTTCGTGAAGTACCTGGACGTGCTGCGCAAGGACGGCATGCCGCCCGACCACCTGGATCAGCCCGTGGAGCGGGACTACCTGCGCTGGAGGCTGGAGCTCACCGTCGCCGACCGCATGGCCGACGACAACGACGTGGCGGCCGTCACCGAGATCCGCATGGAGCGCGATCCGGTCCTCCGGGAGGCCGTGACGCTGGCCAGCTCGGCCCAGACCCAGGACCAGCTCTTCGCCGAAGCCGACGCGGTGAAGGCCCAGCAGCACACCGCCAGCTCCGGCACCGGCGCCACGACGGACCACGGCGGCAACTGAGCCCGATCGAGGTCGGACGTCCGAGGGGCGGGCTCCCGAAACGGGGCCCGCCCCTCCGCGCGTCCGGGGGCGGCGCACCAGGCTCCCTACCCCCGCGGGTGGTACCTGCGGTGCATCTCCCTCAGGTAGTCCCGGTCCACGTGGGTGTAGACCTGGGTGGTGGAGATGTCGGCGTGGCCCAGGAGCTCCTGCACCGAGGCCAGGTCGGCGCCCCCCTCCAGCAGGTGGGTGGCGAAGGTGTGGCGGAGCGTGTGGGGTGACACCTTCCGCTCGATGCCCGCCCGCCGCGCCGCGTCCCGCACCATGCTCCACACCGCCATGCGGGTGAGGGGCCGCCCCCGGGCGTTCAGGAACACCTTCCCCTGCCCCTCCCCCCGCTCCAACCCCGGCCGCACCTCGCGCAGGTAGCGCTCCAGGGCACGGCGGGCCGGGCCCCCCACGGGGACCAGGCGCTCCTTCGAGCCCTTCCCGAACACCAGGCAGATGCCCTCGTCCAGGTCCAGGGCGGTGAGGGGGAGGTCCACCAGCTCGGACACCCGCACCCCCGACGCGTACAGGAACTCCAGGATGGCCCGGTCGCGCCAGTGGAGGGCCCGCTCCGGGTCGGGCGCGTCCAGGAGCTTCTCCACCTCCTCGATGGACAGGACGTCGGGAAGGCGCCGCCACGTCCGGGGCGACTCCATCCGCTCGGTCGGGTCCTCCTCCACGACGCCTTCCGACAGCAGGAAGGCGAAGTAGGTGCGCACGGCGGATTGGGCGCGTCGGATCGAGGTGGCGGCCAGCCCCCGGTCCTTGAGGTCGAACACCCAGCTCCGGAGGTGCAGGTGGGTCACGTCGCCGGGGCCGCCCACCCCCTTCTCGACCAGGAACGCGACGAGGCGCTCCAGGTCGCGGCGGTAGGCCCGGATGGAGCGCTCGGCCAACCCCCGCTCGAAGGCCAGGTGGTCGACGAAGGGCTCCAGCCGGTACGTCAGCGGCGGTCCGCTCACGGCTCCTCTCCGCCTTCCGGTGCGCGGCGGGTGCGGTACCACCACAGGGCCAGCAGCAGCCCCGCCAGCAGCGCCAGCGCCAGCAGCACCCCGTTGGCCCTCCCCAGCGTCCGTTCGATGGCGGGAAGGTTCCGCCCCGCCGTGGCGCCCAGCCACACCAGGGCGCCGTACCACACCGCCGACGCCAGCGCCAGCGGGAGGGCCACCGGCAGGACGGGCAGGCGGCTCACGCCGGCGAACGCGGGCACCACCGCCCGCAATCCCGGAAGGAAGCGGGTGAAGAAGATGGCGTAGATGCCCCAGCGGGCGTAGAAGACCCGCATGCGCCCGAGCTGGTGCTCGTTCAGGAGGTGCCGCCCCCACCCCTCGCTGAAGAAGGAGGGGCCGTAGCGGGCGCCCACCCGGAAGACCAGGAGCGCCGAGGCCACGTTGCACCCCCAGGTGGCCAGGAACACGCCCATGGCCCCCGCCCTGCCCCCGGCCGAGAGGAAGCCGCCCAGGAGCACGAAGGTGTCCGCCGGGATGGGGGGCACCAGGTTCTCCAGCCCCGCCCCCAGCCCGAGGACCGCGTACAGGATGGCCGGGTGGAGGTCCTGCAGGAAGGCGAGGATGCTCTGGAAGGTCATGGCGGCCCTCCCGCCGGGCCCGGACCGGGGGTCAGAGGGGGAGCGCGCCCCCGCCCGTGCCTCCGGCGTCGCCGTCGGGCTCCGGCATGGTGTCCACCAGGGCCACGGCGTGGACGGCGACGCCCTCCCCGGCCCCGACCCAGCCCATGCCCTCGTTGCTCTTCCCCTTCACCGACACCCGGTCCGGGCCCACCTTGAGCACCGCGCCCAGACGCTCCCGCATGGCCTCGGCCAGGGGTCCGATGCGGGGCGATTCGCAGATGACCGTGACGTCCACGTTCACCACCTGGACGTTCCGGCCCTCCAGGACGGTCACCGCGCGCCGCAGCAGGTCCATGGAGTCGGCGCCCCGCCACCGCTCGTCCGAGGGCGGAAAGTGGCTCCCCACGTCGCCGGCGCCGGCGGCGCCCAGGATGGCGTCGATGACCGCGTGGGCCACGGCGTCCCCGTCCGAGTGTCCCGAAAGGCCCGCGTGGTCGGGGACGTGAACGCCCCCCAGCACCAGCCGGCGCCCCTCCTCGAACCGGTGGGAGTCGTAGCCGAAGCCCACCCTCATCGGGTCAGGCGCCCTCCCACTTCCGGATGGCCAGGCACACGTTGTGGCCGCCGAAGCCGAAGGAGTTGGAGACCGCGAGGCGCACCTCCCGCTCCACCACCCCGTCCGTGACGTAGTCCAGGTCGCAGGTGGGATCGGGGACGTGGTAGTTGATGGTGGGAGGCACCTTCCCCTCCCGGCACACCAGCGCGGTGATGACGGCTTCGAGGCCGCCGGCAGCCCCCAGGAGGTGGCCGGTCATGGACTTGGTGGACCCCATGAGAAGGGTCCTGGCCGCGTCGCCGAACACCGCCTTCACGGCCGCCGTCTCGTTGCTGTCGTTCTGGGGCGTGGAGGTGCCGTGGGCGTTGATGTAGGCCACCTCCTCGGGGCGCGCGCCGGCGTCCTTCAGGGCCATGCGCATGGCGTGCTGGGCCCCCGCGCCCTCGGGCGCCGGCGAGGTGATGTGGTATGCGTCCCCGGACAGCCCGTAGCCGGCGACTTCGGCCACGATGTCGGCGCCCCGCTCCAGGGCGTGGTCCAGCTCCTCGAGCACGACGGCCCCCGCCCCCTCTCCGATGACGAAGCCGTCCCGGGTGGCGTCGAAGGGCCGGCTCGCCGTCTCCGGCTCGTCGTTCCTCGTGCTCATGGCCTTCATGGCGGCGAAGCCGGCGATGGCCAGGGGCGCCACGCTCGCCTCCGTGCCTCCCGCGATCATCAGGTCGGCGTCGCCCCTCTGGATGGTGCGGAACGCGTCGCCGATGGCGTGGGCGCTGGACGCGCACGCCGACACGGTGGCGTAGTTCGGTCCCTGGGCCCCGAAGCGGATCGAGATGAGCCCCGCCGCGATGTCCGGGATGAACATGGGGATGAAGAAGGGGCTCACCCGGTTGGGACCCTTCGTGATGAGCGTCCTGCACTGCTCCTCGAAGGTGGCCATCCCGCCGATGCCGCTGCCGAAGATGACCCCGAAGCGCTGGGGCTCCGTGCCCTCGGGCACGCCCGCGAGGCCGGCCGAGCGCATGGCCTCCTCCGCCACGCCCAGGGCGAACTGGGAGAAGCGGTCGTAGCGCCGGATCTCCTTGGCGTCAAGGAAGCCCGTGGGATCGAAGTTCTTCACCTCGCAGGCGATCCGCGTGGCGTAGTCCTCCGTGGCGTCGAACAGCGTGATGGGGCCGCCCCCGCTCCTGCCCGCGAGGAGGGCTTCCCATGTGGACGCGACGTCGTTGCCGACGGGGCTCACGACCCCCGTGCCGGTGATGACGACCCGGCGAGGGCCTCCGTTCCTCTCCGTCATGACGGAGTGCGTCGCCCAGGCGGGATCAGCCCTGGCCCTCGTGCTTCCGCAGGTAGCGGATGGCATCCCCCACGGTGCGCATCTGCTCCGCGTCCTCGTCGGGGATGTCGATGCCGAACTCCTCCTCGAAAGCCATCACCAGCTCGACGGTGTCCAGGGAGTCCGCCCCCAGATCCTCCACGAAGGAGGCGTCGTCGGTCACCTTCTCCGGCTCGACGCCCAGCTCGTTGATGATGATCTCCCTGACCCTGGCCTCGGTGGTTTCCGCCATGCTCGGTTCCTTTCGAACGTTAGGAGTTTTGGGGTTCATCGGCCGCCCGGAGGGCGACCGTCACATCGCCATGCCGCCGTCCACGGTGACGACCTGGCCGGTAATGTAGCGCGCCCACGGTCCAGCGAGAAACCGCACCACGCCCGCGATGTCGCCCGCTTCGCCCAGGCGCCCCATGGGGATGCGCGCCTGGAGCTCGCTGGTGGCCTTCTCACCCAGCTCCGCCGTCATGTCCGTGCGGATGTAGCCGGGGGCCACCGCGTTGCAGCGCACGTTCCTGGACGCCAGCTCCCGGGCCACGCTCTTGGTGAGCCCGACGAGCCCCGCCTTGGACGCCGCGTAGTTGGACTGGCCGGCGTTGCCCATGAGGCCCACGACCGACGTCACGTTGAGGATCACGCCGTCCCTGCGCTTCATCATTCCCCTGGCGACGGAACGGGTCATCATGAAGGCGCCCTTGAGGTTGACCGCAATCACCTCATCCCAATCCTCGTCCTTGAGGCGGAGGAGGATGTTGTCCCGGGTGATGCCCGCGTTGTTCACCAGCACGTCCACGGGGCCCAGCGCGGATTCCACCTCGGCCACCGTGGAGGAGACGCGCTCGGCGTCCGCCACGTCGCAGGCGAAGCCGGCGTGGCCCTCCCCCTCCAGCCCCTCGGCCGCGGTCCGGGCCCCGTCGCCGTTGCGCGCCAACACCGCCACCCGGGCGCCTCCGGCGGCCAGGGCCCGGCACACGGCCAGGCCGATGCCCCGGGAGCCGCCGGTGACCAGCGCCACCCGCCCCTCCAGCTCCCGCCATTCGCGGGTCTCGGTGGCCGCGGCCTGGGCCGCGGCGCTGTCCGCGTCGCTCACGGGGTGGCCTCCAGGGCTTCCAGGTCGGCGGGCGTGGCCACGGACCGGCAGGGCACGCCACGGGCGTTGCGCTTGTTGAGGCCGCACAGCACGCTGCCGGGCCCCAGCTCGACGAAGCGGTCGGCGCCCTCCCGGAGGAGGGTGGCCACGGACGTGGACCAGAGCACCGGAGAGGTGAGCTGCTCCACCAGGAGGCGGCGAGCCTCCTCGCCGCTCGTCACCGGCTCCGCGGTGACGTTCGACACCACCGGGATGCGGGGGTCGGCGAAGTCGAGGGTCTCCAGCTTCTCCCGGAGCCCCTCGGCGGCGGGCTCCATGAGGGGCGAATGGAACGCCCCCGACACGTTGAGGGGGAGCACCCGCTTGGCCCCCGCCTCCTTCGCCCGGCGCATCCCCTCCTCGACGCCCGCCACGTCGCCGCTGATGACCACCTGGCCGTCGGCGTTGAAGTTGGCCGGGACGCACACGCCGCCGGTCACGGCGGCGCACGCCTCCCGCACGGCGCCGTCGTCCAGCCCCAGCACGGCCGCCATCGTCCCGGGCCGCTCCCGCCCCGAGCGGGACATGAGCTCGCCCCGGAGGCGGACCGCCTCCAGGGCGTCCCGGAACGCCAGCGTGCCGGCGGCCACGTGGGCCGTGAACTCTCCCAGGGAATGGCCTGCGGCCAACGTGGCGCCTTGCACCCGCTCCCCCGCCACGGTCCAGGCGGCCACGCCGTGGACGAGGAGGGCCGGTTGGGCGACGGCCGTCTCGGTGAGCTCGTCCTCCGGGCCCTCCCACATGAGGCGGGACAGGGCCACACCCAGCACGTCGTCGGCCTCCTCGAAGAGGCGGCGGGCGGCGGGCTCGGCCTCCGCCAGCTCCCTGCCCATGCCGACGTGCTGCGACCCCTGGCCGGGGAAGAGGAGGGCGAGGCTCACCAGCGGAACGCCGTGGCGCCCCACGTGAAGCCGGCGCCGAAGGCCACGGAGAGGACGTTCATCCCAGGCTGCAGCAGCGCCTGCTCCTGGGCCTCGTCGAGGGCCACCGGCACGGTGGCGGAGCTCATGTTGCCGTAGCGGTCCACGTTGACGAACACCTTCTTCATGGGAATGCGGGCGTACCGGGCGGTGGCCTCGATGATGCGGATGTTGGCCTGGTGGGGGACCAGGAGGTCCACCTCCTCCCCCGTGAGGCCGGCCTTCTGCAGTGCGACGTCGGCGGCCTCGGCCATGGAGCGCACCGCCGCGCGGAACACCTCCCGGCCGGACATCTTCACCAGGTGGTCGCGCCGCTCCAGGACCTCCGCGTCGAAGGGCATGGCGGCGCCGCCTCCCGGACGGTAGAGGAGGTCGGCCAGGCGTCCGTCGGTGCGGTGGTAGCTGGCCAGGATCCCCCGCTCACCGGACGAGCGCTTCACCACGGCCGCGCCGGCCCCGTCGCCGAAGAGGACGCACGTGGAGCGGTCGCACCAGTCCACGATGGCGCTCATCTTCTCGGCGGCCACCACCAGGGCGATCTCGGCCCGTCCGGCGGCCAGCATGCCCTCGGCGATGGTGAGGCCGTAAAGCCACCCCGAGCAGGCCGCCTGGACGTCGAAGGCCACGGCGTTGTCGGCGCCCAGGAGCGCCTGCATGTCGCAGGCGGTGCTGGGCAGCAGCCGGTCGGACGTCGCGGTGGAGAGCACCAGGAGGTCCACCTCGCCCGGCTCCACCCCGGCCCGCTCCATCGCCTGGGTGGCGGCCCTGGCGCCCATCTCGGCGGTTTTCATCCCCTCCGGCGCGATGCGCCGCTCACGGATGCCCGTGCGCTCCACGATCCAGGCGTCCGTGGTGTCGACCGTCTTCTCCAGCTCCTGGTTGGTGACCACCCGCTCCGGCAGGAAGCGGCCGGTGGAGACGATCTCCGCCACGGGCCTGGGCTTCTTCATCCGGCCTCCTTCGCTCGGGCCGCCTGGAGCCCCTTCAGCTCCCCCGTCACGTGGGCCACCATGTCGGAGCGGACCGCCTGGTGGGCGACCCTCAGGGCGTTCCGGATGGCCTTGGGCGGCGACTGGCCGTGGCAGATGATGGAGACGCCGCCCACGCCGAGAAGGGGGGCGCCGCCGTACTCCGAGTAATCCAGCACCCGGAAGACGTCCTCCAGGTCCAGGGAGGTGGACGTGCGCTCCAGCTCCCGCTTCAGGAGGCCGATGATGAACTGGGCGACGGACTCGTAGAACTTGAGGAGGACGTTGCCCACGAAGCCGTCGCATACGAGCACGTCGCACGTGCCCTGGATGATCTCGCGCCCCTCCACGTTGCCGATGAAGTGGAGGCCGGGTTGGGAGGCCAGCCGTTGGTGCGCTTCCACCGCCAGCTCGTCGCCCTTCTCCGGCTCCTCCCCGATGTTCAGCAGGCCGATCCGGGGGTTCGCCACGCCCATGAGATCCTGGGCGTAGATATGGCCCAGGTGGGCGAACTGGAGGAGGTGGTGGGGCTTGCAGTCCACGTTGGCCCCGGCGTCCAGCATGAGGACGGGGGTCCGGGCCGTGGGCAGCAGCGTGCCGATGGCCGGGCGGTCCACCCCCTCCAGGGGCCGCAGGATGAACAGGGACGCCGCCATGACCGCGCCGGTGGAGCCGGCGCTCACGAACGCATCGACCTCGCCGGCCTTCTGGAGCTTCAGGCCGACGACGATGGAGGAATCGGGCTTCTTGCGCAGGACCGACGCGGGGGGCTCGCCGGGGAGGACGCGGTCCGGCGCGTGGTGTACGTGCAGCCGGCCCGCCGGATAGTCCTCGTGCCTGGCCAGCTCCGCCTCGATCACCTCGCGGTCGCCGACCAGCACCACCTCGAGGTCGGCATTCAGGTCCCGGAGGGCCCCCACGGCGCCGGCCACCTCGCTCACCGGTGCCGCGTCGGTGCCCATGGCGTCAAGGGCGATCCGCACCCGAGCCCTCCTCAGATGGGGACGAGGTCAGTCGATCTCGACGTCGATGACGCTCTCACCCCGGTAGTAACCGCAGCTGGGGCACACCCTGTGGGGCTGCTTGGGGTCGCCGCACCGCGGACAGGTCTGGAGCGTGGGCGCCTCGGCCTTGTAGTGGGTCCGGCGCTTCCGCTTCCTCTGCTTGGAGGTGCGCTTCTTGGGAACGGCCATGGTTCAGCTCACTCGTTCTTCAGGGAACGGAGGACGTCCCATCGTGGGTCGACCTCCTCCGTCGTGCACGAACACGTCTCTTCGTTCAGCCTCGCCCCGCAGGTGGGGCAAAGCCCCTTGCAGTCGGGCCTGCAGACCGAGTACGGGGGCACGGAGAGGACCAGCTCCTCCCTCAGCGCCTCCTCCAGGTCCAGCTCGACCACGCCCGGGGGGATCTCCCGGACCTCCGGGTCGTCCCGGTCCGCCAGGGCGTCGGAGGGCGCGTACACCAGCGTCACCTCCTCGTCCACCGCCAGCTTCACGGGGTCGAGACAGCGCCGGCACTCCCTGGCCAGCACCCCCCTCACCGTGCCACGGACCACCACCTCGCCGCTCCCCGTTTCCTGGGCCCGGAGGCGCACCTCCAGCGGTCCCTCGAACGAAAGCCCGGTCCCCTCCCAGAGGGGCGCGTCCGCCGGGATCTCCCCCTCCACCCGGACCGATCCCTCCCGGTCCAGACGATTGAGGTCGAGCGTGAGCATAGTCTCGAAAGCTATCCGTGAGCGGGGGGGGTGTCAACGCGAAGATCCCTGTAGCACAAGGCTTTCCGCCTCCAGCGCGATCCGCAGTTCCTCTCCGGTCCGTACCACCGCCAGGACCACCCTTCCCGCCTGGAAGGTTCCCTCCACACCACCGGTGAGCGGCGCGTTCCTTCCGGCGTCCACGTCCACGTCCAGGAACTCGAGTCCCTGCAGGCTTCGGGCCCGGATCTCCGGCGAATTCTGGCCCACGCCCCCCGTGAACGCCACGACGTCCAGCCCACCCAGGGCCGCGGCGTAGGCGCCGATGTACTTGCGGATGCGGTAGCAGTACACGTCCAGGGCCAGGCGGGCCCGCTCCGAGCCCCCTGCCTCCTCCTCCAGGAGGTCGCGCATGTCCGAGGAGAGGCCGCTCAGCCCCTGGAGCCCCGAGTGCTTGTTCAGGAGCGCGGTGGCGTCGCTCACGGTGATCTCCTCCCGGGCCATGACGTGGAGCACCACGGCGGGGTCCACGTCCCCCGAGCGGGTGCCCATCACGAGCCCCTCCAGGGGGGTGAAGCCCATGGAGGTGTCTACCGAGCGGCCGCCGAGGATGGCGCAGGCGCTGGCGCCATTGCCCAGGTGGAGGGACACCAACCGCAGGGGCGCCTCACCCTCCTTCCTGGGCACCAGCGCGCCCACGTGGTCGGCCACGTGGGCGTGGCTGGTGCCGTGGAAGCCGTAGCGCCGGATGCGGTAGCGCCGGTAGAGCACGTAGGGGAGGGCGTAATGGTAGGCCGTGGGTGCCAGGGTGGCGTGGAACGCCGTGTCGAACACCGCCACGTGGGGCACCCCGGGGAGCCGCTCCCGGGCCGCCACGATGCCCGAGAGGTTATGGGGATTGTGGAGGGGGGCCAGCACGATGGACTCCCGGATGGCCTCCAGCACGGCGTCGTCCACCAGCACGGCCTCGGTGAAGCGCTCACCGCCGTGCACTACCCGGTGGCCCACCGCGTCCAGGTCTTCGGCGGAGCCCAGCACCCCCTCCCCCGGCGCCACCAGCCGGTCCAGGATCCAGCGGATGGCGTCCCGGTGGTCCAGCACGGGAGCCGACTCCCGGGTACGGCGGCCGTCGCTGGCCCGGTCCTGGGTGAGGACGGCGCCCCCCGAGCCGATGCGCTCCACCAGCCCCACCACCTCCGCGGCCCGGCGCTCCGTGTCCACCACCTGGTACTTGATGGACGACGACCCCGAGTTAAGGACCAGAACCCTCATCCCAGCCGGTCCTCCAGGGGCGGCCGCGAGAAGTCCGGCGCCTCGTCGGTGAGCCGGCAGCCGGTCTCGTCGTAGCGGTAGAAGCCCCGGCCGCTCTTCTCGCCCAGCCAGCCCCGGGACACCATGAGCCGCAGTATGGGCGCGGGCCGGTACTGGGGCAGCCCCAGCTCGCTCCACAACGACTCCAGCGCCCGCACCACCGAGTCCAGGCCGATCTCGTCGGCCAGCGCCAGCGGCCCCTGGGAGAGGCCCTGGAGCTTCATGGCGCGGTCGATCGAGTCCCTGGTGGCCACCCCCTCGCCCAGGCAGGTGACGGCCTCGTTCACCAGCGCCAGGGTGAGGCGCGAGGTGACGAAGCCGGGGTACTCCCCCACCTCCACCACCTCCTTCCCCAGCAGCCGGGCCAGGGCCAGGGCCGTCTCCACCGCCGCGTCGCCGGTCTCCCGCCCCCGCACCAGCTCCACCAGGGGGACACGGGTGACGGGATGGATGACGTGGAAGCCCGCCATGCGGGGCCGCCGGGCCGGCCCAACGGCCTCGGCCAGCTCGGTGACGGACAGGGTCGACGTGTTGGTGAGGAGCACCGTCTCCGGGAGGCACGCCGCGTCCAGCCGGGCGAAGAGGCGGGTCTTCTCCTTGAAGTCCTCGGGGATGGCCTCCACCACCACGGGAGCGGTCGCGGCGTCCTCCAGGCGGACGGTGCCGGTGATCCGGGCCATCACCGCGTCCCGCTCGCCCTCGGTGATGGACCAGCGGGCGATGTCCCGGTTCATCCCTTCCCGCATGGTGTCCAGCGCCCGGCCCAGGGCGGCGTCGGACACCTCCACCAGGATCACGTCGGTGCCGGCCGCGGCCAGGGCCCGGGCGATGCCCCGCCCGGCCGTGCCCCCGCCGAAGACCGCCACCGGGGTCAGCTCCACGGGTCGTGGCGCGGGAGGGTCGGGGCGCGCCCCGCCGCCCTCACCCCTCGTTGCCCAGGATCTCGTGGCGGGCGAAGAAGAACGCGATCTCGGCGGCCGCGTTCTCGTCCGAGTCGGAGGCGTGGATCGCGTTCCGCTCCTTGGACTCGGCGTAGAGCTTGCGCACCGTCCCGTCGGCGGCCTCGGCCGGATCGGTGGCGCCGATGACCTCCCGGAGCTTCGCCACCGCCCCCTCGGCCTCCAGCACCATGGGGATCACGGCACCCGAGGTCATGAACGCCACCAGAGACCCGTAGAACGGCCGCTCCCTGTGCACCGCGTAGAACTGGCCCGCCTGGGCTTGGGAGAGGCGGGTCATCGTCAGCGCCTTCACGGAGAAGCCCGCGTCCTCGAGGTGGGCCAGGATCTTCCCGGCCTTCCCGGAGGCGACGGCGTCGGGCTTGATGATGGCGAGGGTCCGGCTCATGGATATCGTCCTTGCTCGTTCAGGAATCGGGTTCGGTCCGGGCGCCGAAGAGCGTCCGGAGGATCGAGTCGCGGGTGAGGAAGCCCACCAGCTCCCCTTCCCGCACCACGGGGAGCTGCTCGACGTCACGGTTCACCATGAGGTTCGCCGCCTCGAGCAGGCTCTGGTCTTCGGAGACGCACATCACGCTGCGCGTCATCACGTCCCGGGCCGTCAGGGGATGGTCGGCCCCGGCCTCCTTCTCCCCGTCCCCGGGACGCTTGCGTGGCAGGAGGTGGCGGAGGGCGTCTCCCGCGGTGATGATGCCCAGCACCTCGTAGCGCTCCCCCACCACCGGCACGGCCCTCAGGCCGCGGCGGACGATGAGGTCCATGACCTCGGAGAGGGGCGTGTCTGGGTAGATGCGGTAGCGGGCCGGCTCCAGGGCGTCCTCCACCAGGAGGCGGTGCTGGATCTCGGCGTCCATGAGCTCCCGGAGCGCCCGGATCTCCACCGGGCTTCCCGCCGCCAGGAGCTGGGCCGTGCGGGCCGGGTCGCGCAGGACCCGGACCAGCGTCGGCACCACCTCCGCCTTGAGGGCTCCGAGCCCCCGGGGGGTCAGGACCAGGAGCAGGGCACGGGCGGTCCTGGGCTTCCTCTCCCCCTCGGCGGTCACCGTGAAGGGGGCCTGGGTCACGCCCAGGGTGATGGACAGGTCCTCGAGCCCGTCCACCCGCCCGATGACCAGGATCACGTCGTCGTTCACCCGCACCACCTCGCCCTCGCTCCCGAAGGCCAGGTCGCGGGCCAGCTTTCGGGTCCGCTCCTGGGGCAGGACGTCCGAGGCCGCGAGGCGCTCCAGCAGGATGGCAAGGGCCTCGGCCAGTCCCCCGGCGTGCAGGGGCACGGCGATCCACTCGTCGACCAGCAGATCCGAAAGCTTCATGTGGGGACCCCCCGCGGAAGTGGGGGGCGGCTGGAGGCTCTACGCCTCCAGCGCCTCCTGGATGAGCGTGGCGATCTCGACGGGCCGCCTGGCCACGCGGATGCCCGCGTCTTCGAACGCCTTCATCTTCTCCTCGGCGGTGCCGGCGGAGCCGCTGATGATGGCGCCGGCGTGGCCCATGCGACGCCCGGGAGGGGCGGTCTGGCCGGCGATGAAGCCCACCACCGGCAGGTCCAGGTTCTCCTTCACCCAGGCCGCGGCCTCCTGCTCGTCCGTGCCGCCGATCTCGCCGATCATGACGATGGCCCGGGTGTCGGGATCGTTCCTGAAGGCCTCGAGGCAATCGATGTAGTTCGTGCCGTTGATGGGGTCGCCACCGATTCCGACGCAGGTCGTCTGCCCAATCCCCGCGTTGGTGAGGTGGTAGACCGCTTCGTAGGTCAGGGTGCCGGAGCGCGAGATGAGCCCCACCGGCCCCGGCGTCACGATCTGGCCGGGGAGGATGCCCACTTTGCACTTGCCGGGGCTGATGAGCCCCGGGCAGTTGGCGCCCAGGAGCCGGGCGCCCCGGTCGCGCACGAAGGCAACCGTGCGGGCCATGTCCAGCACCGGCAGCCCTTCGGTGATGGCCACCACCAGGTCCACGCCCGCGTCCGCCGCCTCCATGATGGCCCCTGAGGCGAACGCCGGCGGCACGTAGATCACCGAGGTGTTCGCGCCCGTCTCGGACACCGCCTCGTCCATGGTGTCGAAGATGGGGCAGCTCTTGCCGTCGGGGCCCTCGAAGGTCTGCCCGCCCTTACCCGGCGTGACCCCCGCCACCACGTTCGTCCCGTACTCCATCATCTGGAACGTATGGAAGGATCCGTCGCGGCCCGTGATCCCCTGGACCGCCAGCCGGGTGTTCTCGTCGATGAAGATCGCCATGACGCTCGTTTCTCTCTTTCGTCAGCTCTGGGCCGCCAGCTCGACCGCCTTCTCCACCACCTCGTCCATGGACGTGTAGGCGCTGAAGCCGGCGTCAGCCAGGATCTTCAGGGCCTCGTCCTCGTTCGTGCCGGTGAGGCGGATCACGATGGGGACCTTCATGTCGATGCGCCGCGTGGCCTCCACGATGCCCCGGGCCACGTCGTCGCAGCGGGTGATGCCCCCGAAGATGTTGAACAGGATGGCCTTCACGTTGGGATCGTCGGTGATGATCTCCAGCGCGGCCACCACCTTGTCCGGGTTCGACGAGCCCCCGATGTCCAGGAAGTTCGCCGGCTCGCCGCCGTAGTACTTCACCAGGTCCATGGTGGCCATGGCCAGGCCGGCGCCGTTCACGCAGCAGCCCACGTTGCCGTCCAGCTTCACGTAGCTGAGCCCGGCCTCCCGGGCCTTGGTCTCGGCCGGAGGCTCGGAGCCGCTGTCCCGGTAGGCCGCGATCTCGGGCCGCCGGAACAGCTCGTTGTCGTCGATGCTCACCTTCGCGTCGATGGCCTTCACCTCCCCACCCGGGGTGGTGATGAGGGGGTTGATCTCGGCCATGGACGCCCCGGCACCCAGGAAGGCGTCGTAGAGCTGCCGCATGATGCGGGTCGCCTGCTTCACGTGGCCGGGGTCGTCGTACAGGAACGACGCCAGCCAGTACGCCTGGTGGGGAAGGAGCCCGTAGCGGGGGTCGACCCGGAGCTTCTTGATGGCCTCGGGCCGCTCCCTGGCCACCTGCTCGATGTCGATGCCGCCCTCGGGGGACACCATGAAGAGGGGCGCCTGGCCCTTCCGGTCCACCAGCACCCCCACGTACGACTCGCTGGCGATGTCCTCGGCGGGCGTCACCAGGACCTTCTCCACGGTGAGGCCCTTGATCTTCATTCCCAGGATCTTCGACGCGTGCTCCCGGGCCTCCTCGGGCGTCTTGGCCAGCTTCACGCCCCCGGCCTTGCCCCGGCCGCCGGCGTGCACCTGGGCCTTCACCACGACCATGCCGCCGTACTTCCGGGCGAGGTCCTCCGCCTGTTCGGGCGTGGTGGCCACCTCGCCGGGCGGGACCGGGATGCCGGCCCCGCGGAAGATCTCCTTCGCCTGGTACTCGTGGATGTCCATGTCGCTCTCTGACTTTGGATCGCTGACGAACGGGGACCCCCCGTCGGCGCCACAGAACGTGGAAGGTACCGAGGTGCGGGGGGCCGATCAACCGCGCACCACCGCCGGGTTCAGCCCCCCGAGCCGCCGGGGTTGGAGAGCCGCGCCAGAAGGTCGTGGAGCTCCTGGAGGGCCGTGCCGAAGCCCTGGAAGTCGCCGGCCCTGAGACGGGTCTCGGCCCGCTGGAGGAGGTCCAGCGCCTCCCGGGGCCAGTGGGCCTCCCCGGGAGGCGCGGCCGTGGTGGTGGCCGTGGCGGGCTCGGGCGCCGTGGGCGGCGCCTTCCCCTGCAGGACCGCCACCGCTTCGTCCAGGGTCGGCTCCATGGCCACCCGGTGCCCGTCGCTCACGACGAAGCGGCGCAGCTCGGGGATGGCGTTGGCCTCGGCCGCCAGGAAGATGGGCTCCATGTACAGGAGGTTGTGTCCCACCGGCACCAGGTGGAGGTGTCCCGACCACACCTGGCTTCCCCCCTGGCGCCAGAGGGAGAACTGCTGGGAGATCTCCGGGTCCTGCTCCACCAGGGCCTCGATCTGCCGAGGGCCGGGGGCCTGCTCCTCCACCGGCACGTCGTGGAGGATGAGCTCGTGGCGGCCGTCGGGCGTGAGGCGGCCCACCAGGATGGCCGTGAGGTTCTGCCGCCCGGCGGGCACGAACACCGTGGTGAGGAGGAACGACTTCTTCTGCTCCCCGGGCAGGGCGTAGACGCCGTACTCGGGGCGGTAGGCCACCGGCGTGGTGCCCTGCCCCAGCTCGGTGGGGAGCGCCCACACGTCCTGCTGCCCGTGGAAGGCGGGAGCGGTGTCCTGGTGGTACTGGAGGAGCACGTCGGACTGGAGCGACAGGAGCGTGCGGGGATAGCGCAGGTGCTCCCTCAGGTCCGGCGGCATGTCCTCGAGGGGGTGCAGGAGCCCCGGAAACGCCCGGTCGTAGGCGCTGAGGAGAGGATCGTCGCCGGAGAGGCGGTAGAACGTCACGTCGCCGTTCACCGCGTCCACCGTGACCTTCACCGAATTCCGGACGTAGCTCACCGGGCCCCGGCGCGGCTCGAGGGCGTGGGGCGTGGACAGGGGGAAGAAGCGGGTGGCGGTGAAGCCCTCCAGCACCCATACCACGCGTCCATCGTGGACCACGGGATAGGGCGCCTCGGGGTAGCGGAAGAAGGGGGCGATCTCCCGAACACGCTCCGTCACCTGCCGCCGGAACACCAGGCGGCTGGCGGCGTCCACCTCCGACGCGAACAGGAGGTTCGGCTCCCTCAGGTACCACGCCAGGGCGAACGTCTTCAGGGTGGAGGAGAGGGGGAGCCCGGAGGGATAGTCGACGCCGGGCTTGCCCCGCACGGAATCCACCTGGGCGCCGCCGGTGCCGTTGGCGTTCAGGATGGCGTAGCTCTGGGGGCGGGACGAGAAGTACACCGAGGGCTCGGTGAGGCGCAGCGCCTGGGGGGCGTTGGCGCGATCGGTGAACTCGGGAGGGATGCCCGACACGATCATGGGCGGGCGCCCCTCCGCCGTGCGCGACGACGCGTCGCTGGCCACGAGCCCCATCCCACTGAGGTAGCGCTTCCTCAGGTGGAGGTTCTGCCAGTTGGGGTCCTGGATGCCCGCCCGCTCGACCTCCCGCACCGACAGCGCCACCGTTTCGAGGCTGTCGCCCTCCGCGTAGCGGTCTATGGCCACGTCCGAGAAGTCGTAGTAGGGAAAGCGCGCCTCCACCTCACGATACGTGGTGAGGAGCGCGTTCCTCGTCCACACCGGGAGCCCGGCGAACTGGCTCCGGGCCGCCTCCCAGTCCACGTCGTCGGGGGGCGCGTACTCGAAGCCCCGGCGCTCCATCCTGGACAGGCCGAAGCCGTCGCGGGTGTAGGCGATGTTCGCCTCGATCCACGGGGTCTCCCGGGCCAGCTCGTTGGGCTCGACACGGAAGCGCTGCACCAGCGACGGATAGAACTCCACCACCAGCAGCCCCCCCGCCAGAACCACCACCCCGCTCACCGAGAACCGGAACCGCCCGGTTCTTCCAGGCGCCCCAGAACAGCGCCACCGCCGCCAGCAGCGTCAGGGCGGTCATGATCTGGAGGGACGGGATGCGGGCCTGGTGGTCGGTGTAGCCGAAGATGCCCTGCACCTCCGAATGGCCGTTCAACAGCAGCATGAAGCGGCCCAGCCACGTGCGAGCCGCCATCACCGCCAGGAAGGCCGCCACCACCGCCCCCAGATGCACCCGGGGCAGCTCCCCCATGACCAGGCCGCGCTTGCCCCAGCGCATGGCTCCCGTGGCCGCGTAGCCCGCCGTGCTCACGGTGAACACCAGGAACAGGACGATGAGACCGAAGGTGGCCGCCGTGCGCAGCAGGGGCAGGGTGAAGACGTAGAACGACAGGTCGAGGTGGAACACCGGATCCCGGGAGCCCCAGGCGGGCGCCTGGTGGGCCAGCAGGGCCTGGAGACCCATGGTGCTGGGGATGGAGCCCCCGAACCAGAGGGCCACCAGGGCCGAGACGCCCAGGATGGCCGCCGTGACGTACGAGGCCGGGAGCTGCTCGGCGATCTCCAGGTCACCGAAGCGGCGCTTGATGCGGATCCCACCGAGGGTGCGGGCCACCAGGCGCAGGTTCACGAAGAGGATCGCGCCCACGACGATGCCCACGGCGGCACGGAGCCCCCAGCTCCAGGCGAGCTGGCGCCAGAACACGGGGCCGTAGCCCACCTGCTCGTGCCACAGGGCCTCGACCCAGAGGAAGGTGACGATGCGGCCCGTCACCAGCAGGACGCCGAACACCCCCACCAGGACGAGGGCCAGGCGCCCGCCCCGGAGGGAGCGGAGCCTCCCGAGGAGGGGCGCGTCCGTCATCCCGCTGGCCATGGGGAACGGCTCCCGGTGCTCAGACGTCGACGCCCTGGTCGTGGAGGAAGCCCTCCATGACCTTGCGGATCTCCTTCAGCCGCTCCTCGGTCCTGGCCTCGTAGCGCAGCACCAGCACCGGCTGGGTGTTGGACGCCCTCAGGAGCCCCCATCCGTCTCCGAACAGCACGCGCACGCCGTCGACGTCCACCACGTCGTGATCCCGGGCGAAGCGCTCCCGGGCCGCCTCCACGATCTTCCACTTCCTGTCCTCCGTGACCTCCACCCGGATCTCCGGGGTGGAGACGTACTGGGGCAGCTCCCCCACCATCTCCGAGAGGTAGCGGCCGCTCCTGGCCAGCAGGTCCACGAGGAAGCAGGCGTCGAAGAGCGCGTCGTCGAAGCCGTAGTACAGGTCTCCGCCCACGCAGATGTGTCCGGACAGCTCCCCCGCGAGGGTCGCCCCCGTCTCCCGCATCTTCTCCTTGATGAGGGAGTGGCCGGTCTTCCACATGATGGGCTCGCCTCCCGCCTCGCCGAACACCTCGGGCAGCACCTGGGAGCACTTCACGTCGAACACCAGCTTCTGCCCCTTCCCCTTCCGCTCCAGGACGTCGAGACCGAAGAGGAGGAGGATGATGTCACCCCGCACGACGTGTCCGTCCTCGTCCACGGCCCCCAGGCGGTCGGCGTCGCCGTCGAAGGCGATGCCCACCTCGCAGCGCGTGTTGCGCACCGCCTCGATGAGGTCCTTCAGGTTCTCGTCCACCGTGGGGTCGGGGTGGTGGTTCGGGAAGGTGCCGTCGGACGTGCAGTACAGCGGCACCACCTCGGCGCCGAACGCCTCGAACAGCTTCGGGGCCACCAGGGCGGCGCTGCCGTTGCCGCAGTCCACCGCCACCCGCACCGGGCGGTCCAGGCTGAAGCGCCCCGCCACGTCGGCCACGTAGGCGTCGATGACGTCTTCGCGCTCCAGCGCCCCCTCCCCTTCCAGGAGGTCGCCCTGCACGACGCGCTCACGGAGACCGGCGATGGTGTCGCCGTAGATCGCCCGCCCCTGCACGGTCATCTTGATGCCGTTCCACTCGGGGGGGTTGTGGGAGCCCGTGATCTGGACCGCGCCGTCGGCGGCCCGGGTCTGCTCCGCCCAGTAGACGAGGGGCGTGGGGACGGTACCGATGAAGAGCACGTCCACACCCGCCGCCCGGATGCCCCGGAGGAGCCCCTCCGCCAGATCGGGCGAGCTGGGGCGGTTGTCGTGCCCCACCACCACCCTCGGCTTCGCCTTCCCGGTGGCGTCCCTGAGATGGCTGCCGTAGGCCCGGCCCACGCGCTCGGCCACCGAGGCATCGAGGTCCTCGCCGACGATCCCACGGATGTCGTACTGCCGGAAGATGTGGGGAGCCAGGGGGAGGGTGGTTCGGTCCATGCGCGCGCGCCTTTCTGCGGGGGCCGCCGGGGGTGCCGGCCCTGCGGCACACCCGCGGACGCCCCGGGGTTGGGGTCGGACACCGCCCTGGAGCGGTGCTCGGGCCGGTGGAGTGGGACCCGGTCTGCCGGTACCCGCAGGGCGCGGGAGGGTTCGGACAGCGACGCCGGCCGGACCGCCTGGCTAGCGGGTCAGGGCGTCATCCCGACCAGCGCCCCGCCCACGGCGCGCATGCTCCGCACGCTGACCATGGCCAGGTGCATGGTGGAGGAGGGGAAGATCCCCAGGTAGACGACGGCCACCACGCCGGCCACGAGGGCCAGGCGCATGGGCAGGGGCATCCAGACACCGACGTGGGCGTCCTCCTCCAGCGGCTCTCGCATCCACACGTACCACGCCACGCGCAGGTAGTAGTAATACGAGACCACGGTGGTGAGGACGAGGATGACCGAGAGGGTCCACAGGTGGGCGTCCACGGCCCCCTGCAGGAGGAAGATCTTCCCCATGAAGCCTCCCGTCCCGGGGAAGCCGGCCAGGGACAGGAGGAAGATCGTGAGGACCACGCCCAGCACGGGCTGACGGTTCCCCAGCCCCGCGTAGTCCTCGATGTTCAGACGCTCCTCTCCCTGCCCCGCCACGGCGATGACGACGGCGAAGGCGCCGATGTTCATGACCGTGTAGACCAGCAGGTAGAAGAGGAGCCCGGCGGCCGCCGTCTGGTTGGCCGCCGTGATGGCCACCATGAGGTAGCCCGCGTGGGCGATGCTGGAGTAGGCCAGCATCCGCTTCACGTTGGTCTGCACCAGGGCGATGATGTTGGCCACCACCATGCTGATGGCGGCCAGCCACCACAGGATGGCGTACCACTCGGCGTACGCCCCCAGGAAGGCCACGATGAACACCCGGAGGAAGGCGGCGAACGCGGCGGTCTTCACCGCCGCCGACATGAACGCCGTCACCGGCGTCGGTGCGCCCTCGTACACGTCGGGGGTCCACATGTGGAACGGCACCGCCGACACCTTGAAGGCGAAGCCCACCGCCAGCAGGCCGATCCCGAACAGCAGCATGGGCCCCTGGGCCGTTCCGCTCTCCACGGCGCTGCGGATGGCGCCCAGGTCGGTGCTGCCCGTGGCGCCGTAGGTGAGGGCGATGCCGTAGAGGAAGAAGCCGGTGGAGAAGGCGCCCAGGAGGAAGTACTTGAGCCCCGCCTCGGCCGACCTCCGATCCCGCCGGTTGAAGGCCGACAGGGCGTACACGGCGATGGACATCACCTCCAGGCCCAGGAAGACGATGATGAGGTCCCGGGCGCCCACCATGAACATCATGCCGGCCGTGGCCAGGAGCATCAGGCCGTAGAATTCGCCCGCCTGCAGCCGCTGCCGGTACACGTAGGCGAAGGAGATGAGGATCGCCATGGTCAGCGCCGCCAGGAAGATCCAGTTGGCGAACAGCCGCAGGCCGTCCACCGCCACCATCCCGCCGGGGCCCACCTCCTGGACGCCGTACAGCCAGCCG
Source organism: uncultured Gemmatimonadales bacterium (assembly GCA_963720485.1). Lineage (GTDB taxonomy): Bacteria > Gemmatimonadota > Gemmatimonadetes > Longimicrobiales > Gaopeijiaceae > MFD05684-c1. Next base: position 1,395,750 of record OY970395.1, on the reverse strand, counting down.
TTGGCCAGCGCCGCGAGCAGCACGCCCACCATGGCGAGCCAGCCCAGGTCGTTGGCGCGGAGCCCGTCGTCCGTTCCGGGCACCCTGTCGCCCCGCTCGTCACCCTTCCCCCACACGCCGGCCACCAGCACCACCATGGCCCAGGCGCACAGGAAGATCTCGGGCAGGAGGGCCCAGACGTAGTCGAGGTTGGTGGAGAAGTCGAGCGCCATGTCGTCTACCGGTCGGCCGCGGGCGCGGCGTGGGCTTCGAGGTCGTGGGCCCGCTCCGTCGCGGACGCTCGGTCCGCGAGGGACGCGGCCGGGGGCGGGGCCGTCCGGAGCCCCATGGGCGCCCCGCCGTGGGGGGCCTGGATCATCACCCGGTGGAGCACCCGCTCCACGCTGGGCTCCATGCGTCGGAGGAAGGGCGCCGGGTAGGCGCCGATCCAGATCATGAGGGCCACCATGGGGGCCAGGATCGCCACCTCGCGGCGCGACAGGTCCAGCATGCGGCGGTTCGCCTCCCCGTCCAGGCGGTTGAAGAAGATCCGCTGCACCATGGGGAGCATGTAGTAGGCGGCGAAGATGACGCCGGTGGCCGCCACGCCCCCGAACCACGGGTGGCTCTGGAACGTGCCCAGGAGCGCCAGGAACTCGCCCACGAACCCGCTGGTGCCGGGCAGCCCGATGGAGGCCAGGGCCGTGATCACGAAGGCCGTGGCCAGCCAGGGCGCCACGCGCCCGATGCCGCCGAAGTCGGCGATGAGCCGGGTGTGGCGCCGCTCGTACAGCATGCCGATGAGGAGGAAGAGCGCGCCCGTGCTCACGCCGTGGGAGATCATCACCACCAGGCCGCCCTGGAGCCCGTTCACCGTGAACGCGAAGATGCCGATGACCACGAACCCCATGTGGGCCACCGACGTGTAGGCCACCAGCTTCTTGGCGTCGGGCTGCACGGCCGCCACGAGGGCGGCGTACACGATGCCCACCACCCCCAGGGTCAGCATCACCGCCACCACGGCCGGGTTCTGGGAGGCCGCGGGGAACAGGGGCAGCAGGAACCGGATGAAGCCGTACGTCCCCATCTTCAGGAGCACCGCGGCCAGGATCACCGAGCCGGGGGTGGGGGCCTCCACGTGGGCGTCGGGGAGCCAGGTGTGCAGGGGGAAGACCGGCACCTTGATGGCGAACGCCAGGGCGAAGGCGCTGAACAGCCAGAGCTGCTCCTTCATCGTCAGCGGCACCTGGAGGAGGTCCGCGTACGAGAAGGTGGGCACCCCGAACACCATCCGGGCCCGGTACCACAGGTACAGGATCGCCACCAGCATGAGGAGCGATCCGAATGCCGTGTACAGGAAGAACTTCACGGCGGCGTAGATGCGCCGCTCACCCCCCCACACGCCCACGATGAAGTACATGGGCACCAGGGTGAGCTCGAAGAACACGTAGAAGAGGAAGAGGTCCAGGGAGAGGAACACCCCCACCACGCCGGTCTCCAGGAGGAGCACGAGGGCGTAGAAGGCCTTCTCCCTCTTCGTGATGTAGTTGAACGACCCCAGCACCGCGATGGGCGTGGTGAACGTGGTGAGCAGCACCATGAAGAGGCTGATCCCGTCCACCCCCAGGGCGTAGCGCACCCCCCAGTCGGGAATCCAGGGGGTCACCGACAGCATCTGGAAGGTGCCCTGCCCCGGGTCGTACGCCCACCACAGCCCCACCGAGAGGACCAGGAGCGCGGCGCTCCACCAGAAGGCGATGTGCTTGGCCCGCTCCACGGGGGCGGCGAGCACCACCGCCATGCCCACGAGCGGCCCCCACACCAGGAGGTGGAGGATCCAGCCCTGGTACCCGATGGCGTTCAGGAAAGCGTCCATGGGCGTCTCAGAAGGCGATGACGCCGAGGATGACCAGCACCCCGACGGTGAGGACGAAGGCGTAGGTGTTCACCGCGCCGGTCTGGAAGAGGCTTGCGACCCAGCCCACCCCGCGGGTGAGGTTCCCCGCGGCGTTCACCAGACCGTCCAGGACCCCCTGGTCCACGACGCGCCAGAGGAGGCGGGAGCCGCCCCGCACCGGCCGCACCACGACCCGGTCGTACAGCTCGTCGACGTACCACTTCCGGAAGAGGACGCGCTTGAAGCCACCCCGGGGCTCGCCGGCCTCGGTGGCGGGCAGGATGGCCCACTTCCCCACCACCGCCAGCGCCCCGGCCACGACCACGACGGCCAGGAAGGTGGAGGTCACCGCCCACACGAGCTCGCCGCCCCCGAAGGGCGCCTCCTCGGCGTACTCGCCCAGGTGGGCGGCCCGGATGCCGTGGGCCGTGGCGGTGATGGGCTCCAGCCAGTGGTGGAGCCACTCGCCCATGGGCAGCACGCCGAACAGGCTCACGAAGCTGTGCTGGAGCCCCTCGGGCACGTTGATCCAGCCGCCCACCACGGCCAGCACCCCCAGGATGACCAGGGGCACCGTCATGGTGAGGGGCGCCTCGTGGAGGTGCTTCGCCTCTTCCTTCCCCGTGCGGTTCTCGCCGTGGAAGGTCATGACCATGAGGCGCGTCATGTAGAACGCCGTGAGCATGGCCGCCGCCAGGGCCACGATCCAGTAGATCGTGTAGATCCACCCGAAGCGGTTGCTGGAGGCGGCCGCGCCGGCGTACCAGATGATCTCGTCCTTGGAGAAGAAGCCCGCGAAGGGCCACACGCCCGAGATGGCCAGGGTAGCCACCCACATGGTGATCCAGGTCACCGGCATGTGCTTCCTGAGCCCACCCATGTTGCGCATGTCCTGGGCGTCCCAGTCGCTGTGGGTGTGGTGCAGGGCGTGGTGCATGGAGTGGATCACCGCGCCCGAGCCCAGGAAGAGCAGCGCCTTGAAGAAGGCGTGGGTCATGAGGTGGAACACGCCCGCCGTGTACGCCCCCACCCCCACGCCCAGGAACATGTAGCCGAGCTGGGAGATGGTGGAGTAGGCCAGCACCTTCTTGATGTCGTACTGGGCCACGGCGATGGTCGCGGCGAAGAACGCCGTGACCACGCCGATTCCCGCCACCACCAGGCTCCCCACCGGCGCCAGGGAGAAGAGCACCGAGCTCCGCGGCCACCATGTAGACGCCCGCCGTCACCATGGTGGCGGCGTGGATGAGGGCCGACACCGGGGTGGGGCCCGCCATGGCGTCGGGCAGCCAGACGTAGAGGGGAATCTGGGCGCTCTTCCCCGTGGCTCCCAGGAGGAGGAACAGCGTCACCGCCGTGATGAAGCCCCCGCCGTAGAGCGCCGCCGAGTCCGCCGCCGCGGCGCCGAACACCCCGGTGAAGTCCAGGGTGCCGAAGGCGGTGAACAGCAGGAACATGGCGATCAGGAAGCCGAAGTCCCCGATGCGGTTCACGATGAACGCCTTCTTGCCCGCGTCGGCGTTCGCGCTGTCGGAGAACCAGAAGCCGATGAGGAGGTAGCTGCACAGCCCCACCCCCTCCCAGCCCACGAACAGGACGGGGAAGCTCGAGCCCATGACGAGCACGAGCATGAAGAACACGAACAGGTTCAGGTAGGCGAAGTAGCGTGGGTAGCCGGGGTCGTCCTTCATGTAGCCCACGCTGAACACGTGGATGAGGAAGCCGACCCCCGTCACCACCAGCATCATGACCATGGAGAGCTGGTCGAGCTGCACGGCGGCGCTCACCCGGAAGGTGCCCGTCACCAGCCACTCCCAGTACTCCACCACCACCGGCGCCTGGAGATCGGCCCCGAACATGCGGCCGAAGTTCACCAGCACGATGGCGAAGGCCGCCAGCAGCACCCCCGGCCCGATCCACGTGGGGAGGCTGTGGGTCAGCGGCCGCTCCCCGGAGGGCACGTCCAGCTCCCGGCCCTCCCGCACCGCGTCGGCGCTCCGGCGCGCGTGTACCAGCGCCAGGACGCCGTTCGCCAGGAAGCCCAGGAGGGGCAGCAGGATCACGAGCCCGGGGAGGAAGGGCCGGAAGCTCCCGCCGCCGCCTTCCACCGCCTGGCTCGCGGCCTCCTGCGCCGCCACCGGCAGGGCCGCCAGCGCGGCCGTCAGCATGGAGAGGGGCGCCACGGCGCTACCACTTCAGGAGGTTGAAGGTGTCCACGTTGACCGTCTCGTAGTGACGGAAGATGGAGATGATGATTGCGAGCCCCACCGCCGCCTCCGCCGCCGCCACGGTCATGACGAAGAAGACGAAGATCTGCCCCTCGATGCCCGCACCCCGGGAGAGGGCGACGAAGGAGAGGTTCACGGCGTTCAGCATCAGCTCGATGCACAGGAACATGATGATGGCGTTGCGCCGGATGACGACGCCGAAGGCGCCGATGACGAACAGCAACGCGCTCACGATCAGCGATTCGGTGATCATACGCGCCTCTTGGCCAGGGCCAGGGCACCCACGATGGCCACCAGGAGGAGAATGCCGGTGATCTCGAAGGGGACGACGTACTTCGTGTAGAGGGGCTCGGCGATGGCGCCCACCACTCCGTACTTGTCCACCGCGGCGTCCACCATAGCGCCCCCCCGGAGGTAGCCGAAGAGAACCGCGTCGTCGGCGCCCCTGAACTGGCGGGCGAGGAAGCCCGCCATGGTGCCCAGCACCACGAAGGACACGATGGCCCACGCCCCTCCCTTGACGTCGGGCTGGTACTCGTGCCCCAGGTTCAGGAGCATGATGACGAACAGGAAGAGCACCATGATGGCGCCCGCGTACACCACGATCTGGATGGCCCCCAGGAACTGGGCGTGCAGCATGATGAACAGCGCCGCCATGCTGGCCAGCGTGCCCACCATGAACAGCAGGCTGGTGACGGGATTCCTCCCCGCCACCACCCCGATGGCGCACCCCAGGGCGAGGGCCGCGAAGATGTAGAAGAGGATGTCCACTATTCCGATCTCGGATCCGAGGGATCCCACAGCAGCGTGGTCGGGTGGTCCTGCTCCATCAGCCGGTCCAGGTCGTAGACGAACCGGTCCCGGGTGTACTCGGCGTTCTCGAAGTGCACCCCCACGTGGATGGCCTCCACCGGGCACACCTCCTGGCACATGCCGCAGAAGATGCAGCGGAACTCGTCGATCTCGTAGACGATGGGGTAGCGGTTGCCCTGGTCGTCCTCGCCTCCCACCAGCCGGATGCAGTTGGCCGGACACACCGTGGGGCACAGCCCGCAGGCGACGCACTTGGGCCGCCCGTCCGCGTGGACCTCCATCCGGTGCGTGCCCCGCCAGCGCGGCGAGAGGTCCGGCTGCTCCTCGGGGTACTGGAGCGTGACCTTGTCCGGGCTCACCAGGTGCTTGAAGGTGAGCCCCATGCCCTTGAGCGCGGCCCGGAGGTAGGACGTCTTCCTGCCCTCCGGCCTGCGCATCACTTTGACCGTTGCCGCCATGGTCCTTCCGCTGTCCGGTTCGTGAGTCTGTGTCGGATTCCGAGCCTCAGTCGCCCAGGGGACCGCCCACGGGGCCCGAGGCCCCCTGGACGGCCGGCGCGATCCTGCGTCGGGCCTGGGCGACCTCGCTCCCCAGCCGCGGCCGCCCGTAGGCCGGGTGCGCCGCGGCCCCCTCGATGGTGCGTCCTCGGTCCAGCCAGAAGACGAACATCACCGTCGCCACCAGGCTCACCCCCGTGAGGACGAGCCCGTACACGAAGCCGTACGGCACCCCGATCTGGTCCAGCACCAGGATGCTCCCGGCCATGAGCATCACGTAGCCCAGCGCCGTGGGCAGCATGATCTTCCAGCCGAGCTGCATCACCTGGTCGTAGCGGAAGCGGGGCAGCGTCCAGCGCACCCAGATGTAGACCCCGGCGAAGAAGAGGGTCTTCACCACGAAGGCGCCGATGGTGAGGAGCGTCTTCCACCAGGCCAGGTGGGCCGCGATGGGGACGCCGTCGGGGCCGAAGCCGCTGATGTAGGCGCCGTGGTAGAGGAACGCCGTGTCCCCCGACCAGAAGGGGATGTCCCACCCGCCCAGGAACAGCGTGGCCATGAGGGCCGACTGGGTGAGGAGGTGGGCGTACTCGGCGATGAAGAACATGCTGAACTTCATCGAGGAGTACTCGGTGTGGTATCCCGTGATGAGCTCGGACTCGGCCTCGGGGAGGTCGAAGGGGAGCCGGTTGGTCTCGGCGAAGGCGCTGATCACGAAGAGGATGAACGCCAGCGACAGGGGGAGCGCGAACCACATGCCCAGCTGCTGCTGCTGGAAGACGACCTGGGTGAGGGTGACGTTCCCCGCGAGCATGAGCACCGGCACCAGGCTCAGCCCCAGGGCCACCTCGTAGCTCACCATCTGGGCCGACGCCCTGAGCCCTCCCAGGAAGGCGTACTTGTTGTTGGACGACCATCCACCCAGCACCAGCCCGTACACGCCCACGGAGCTGAGGGCCAGGACGTAGAGGATCCCGATGGGCACGTCGGCCACCATCATGTCCACGGTGCCCACCGGCGTGGGGAGCGGCGCGCCCCACGGGATGACCGCGAAGATGATCACGGCGGGCGTGATGGACAGCATGGGGCCCAGGAGGAAGAACAGCTTGGAGGCGGTCCCCGGGAGGGTCTCCTCCTTGATGATGTTCTTGATCCCGTCGGCGATGGGCTGGAGCAGCCCGAAGGGCCCGACCCGGTTGGGGCCGTGACGATCCTGGATCCAGGCGCTGATGCGGCGCTCCGCCAGGGTGGCGTAGGCCACGCCCACCATGAGGACGCCGAAGCCCACCAGGGCCTTGAGCACCGACGTCACGATGAACCAGAAGGGGCTCACGGGCGGCCCTCCCCGCCGGACGTCCCGGCGGCCAGGCGCACGGGCTCGTTGACCAGCGCCCCCCGCGTGCCGATCGCCTCGTAGGTGAGGCCGCCGAACGCCGCCACCGCCTCACCCACGCGGAGGAACGCGTCGGCCGCCTTGAGCGGCGGCGCCTCGCCGGCTCGCTGGGCCAGGAGCGCGCCCAGGACGAGCCAGGCCGGCCTCGCCGCGCCCGGGGCCTCGAGCCCCGGCCAGAAGCGCTGCACCCGCCCCGCGAGGTTCGTGAACGTCCCCTCCATCTCGGCGAAGGTCGTGGTGGGGAGGACGAAGTGGGCCTCGGCCGCCGCCGGCGAGGGATGGGCGCCCAGGTACACGTACAGGGCCGCGTCGGCGCCGAAGGTGGCGTCCTGGTCGGGCAGGTCGTCGCCCACCACCAGCAGGGTCCCCGTGTGGCGCCCGGCCTCGGAGAGGCCGCCGGTGCCGTCGTCGTGGCCCACCCGGCGGAAGCCCATGAGCTCGGCGCCCCGGCCGTTGGCGGCCAGCTCCCTCCGCCGGGCCAGGCCGGCCACGCCCTTCAGGGGCACTTCCTCGTCCGCCAGCGGCGTGCGGTACACCACCTCGCCGCCGCCCAGCGCGTCGACCACCGCCTTCACGGCGCCCAGGTCCTCGTTGGAGAGGGACGGGCCAACCACGGCTCGCACACCCCCGTCCACCTCGCCCAGGCGCTCGTAGAGGTCGCGCAGGGCTTCCCGCCATCCCGTGGCCCGGGTGGCGCCGTCCGTCCGCACCAGGGGCACCTCGACCCGGTCGCCCCGGTTGATCCACTCGTAGCGGCCCCGGCCGTAGTCGCACATCCAGTAGGCGTTCACGTCCAGGTTGGCCCTGGGCTTCAGCCGCTGGACCAGGTTGTCCCGGGTGTGCAGGTCGATGTTGCAGCCCTGGCTGCAGTTGGGGCAGATCGAGGGGGTGTGGTCCAGGTCCCAGGCCCGCTGCTTGAAGAGGAAGTCCTTGGAGACCAGGGCGCCCACGGGGCAGATGTCCACGATGTTGCCCGACCAGTGGGTGCCCTCCAGCCCCTCCTCGAAGAACGTGTCGATGATGGAGCGGTCGCCCCGCTCCACCACCGTGAGGCGCGGATCCTGCTCCACCTCGTTCATGAAGCGCACGCAGCGCGTGCACATGACGCAGCGGTCGCCGTAGAAGAGGACGTCGGCGCCGAAGTCGTCCCGGCCGAACACCCGCTTCGGCTCACGGCTGCGCCCGTGGGGGCGCCCCTCGGCGTGGATGTAGTCCTGAAACAGGCACTCCCCGGACTGGTCGCAGATGGGGCAGTCCAGCGGGTGGTTGAGGGCGTAGAACTCCAGCACGCCCTGGCGCATGGCCAGGGCCTTCTCGCTCTGGGTGTGGACGACCTGGCCGTCGCCGGCCACGGTCACGCACGACGGCATGAGCTTGGGCGCCTTCTCCACCTCGACCAGGCAGAGCCGGCACATGGCCGGCGAGGACAGGCCCGCGTGATAGCAGTAGTGGGGGACCTTGGTCCCCACCTTCTCGGCGGCCTGGAGGATCGTGGTCCCCTTGGGAACGGTGACCTCCAGCCCGTCGATGGTGAGGGTGACGGTCTCGGGGGGCTTCTCGTCGCTCATGCGTCTCGCCAGGTGGCTCTCATGCGGCACCGACGCGCTCGCCGCGCCGGATCAGCGCCAGGTAGTCGTCTCGGAACTTCTTGATCGAGCTCTGCACCGGGGCCGCCACGGAATCCGAGAGGACGCAGATCGTCGTCCCGGTCATCTGGGTGGTGACCTCCACCAGCGTGTCCAGGTCCTCTTCGGTGCCCCGCCCGTCCTCGATGCGCCGCAGGATCTTCGTGACCCAGGAGGAGCCCTCCCGGCAGGGCGTGCACTGGCCGCACGACTCGTGGGCGTAGAAGTACGCCATCCTGCGCACCTGCTTCACGATGTCGGCCTTCTCGTCCATGACGATGACCGAGGCGCACCCCAGCATGCTGCCCGCCTCCACCACGCCCTCGTAGTCGAGGTTGCAGCGGGCGCACTCCTCGGCGTTCAGGATGGGCACCGAGCTGCCGCCGGGGATGACGGCCTTGAGCTTGTTGCCGTCGCGCACGCCCCCGCACACGTCCTCGATGAGCTCCATCATGGGGAAGCCCAGGGGAAGCTCGTAGTTGCCGGGCTTGTTCACGTGCCCGCTCACGCAGAAGAGCTTGGTCCCGGGGCTCTTCTCGGTGCCCCACTGGCGGTACCAGTCGCCGCCGTTCTGGATGATGTGGGGGACGGCGGAGAGGGTCTCCACGTTGTTGATGGTGGTGGGCATGCCGAACGCGCCCACGGCGGCCGGGAACGGGGGCTTCACCCTGGGCTGGCCGCGCCGGCCCTCCAGGGAGTTCATGAGGCCCGTCTCCTCGCCGCAGATGTAGGCGCCGGCGCCCACGTGCACCGTCACGTCGATGTCCACGCCCGAGCCCAGGATGTCCTTCCCCGCCAGGTTGGCGGCGTAGGCGTCCTCCACGGCCCTGGCCAGCACCTGGGTGGCCTCGAAGAACTCGCCCCGGCAGTAGATGTAAGCGTGCTTCGCCCGGATGGCGTGGCAGGCGATGAGGCAGCCCTCGATGAGCTGGTGGGGATCCCAGCGCAGCAGCTCCCGGTCCTTGAACGTGCCGGGCTCGGATTCGTCGGCGTTGCAGCAGAGGTAGGCGTCCCGGGTCCCGTCCTTGGGCATGAAGCTCCACTTCACGCCCGTGGGGAAGCCCGCCCCGCCCCGTCCCCGGAGCCCCGAGGCCTTCACCACGTCCACGACCTCGCCGGGCTCCATGGCCAGCGCCTTCTTCAGCGCCTCGTAACGGCCCCGCTTCCGGGCCCCTTCCAGGGTGCGGGCGGTGGGGTCGCCGAAGGCGGTGGAGAGGACCCGCACCTCCCGGTCGGACACGTACGGATAGGCCACGTCAGCGCCCTCCCTTGTCGCCGGACGCCCCGGCGTCGGGCACCTGGTCGCCCGTGCGCTTCAAGCGCTCGAGGATGGCCGAGACCTCGCCCGGGGTCACGTTCTCGTAGTAGCGGGAGTTGATCTGCACGCAGGTGGGGAAGCCGCAGCCGGCCAGGCATTCGGCCTCGACCACCGTGAAGTTGCCGTCCTCGCTGGTCTCCCCTTCCTCGGTGTCGGTGTAGCGGAGGAAGGCGTCCATCACCTCGTCGGCGCCGCACAGGTTGCACGAGATGTTCGTGCACACCTGGATGAGGAAGCGCCCCACCTCCCGCTTGTTGTACATGGTGTAGAAGGTGGCCACGCCCCGGACATACGCGGGCGACAGATCCAGGAGCTCGGCCACCCGGTCCATGGACTCGGGCGACACCCAGCCCCGGACCTCCTGGGCCAGGTTGAGCGCGGGCAGCAGCGCCGCCCGCCGGTCGGGGTAGCGGGTGAGGATCTTCTCGAAGCGCTCCTGGTAGGCGCCCTCGAACAGGGGAGCCTCGGGGTGCTTCTCGGCCAGCATGTAGGGGTAGCTGGCGGAGCCCGCCGCGTGACCGCCCGCCACGGGGCGCCCGCCGGCGAAGTCCACCCCCCGCACCTGGGCCTCGCTCAGGTCGAACTCGCCGGTGTTCCCGGCCCACCCGGGGTTGTGGAAGGGGGGCTTCTTCGCCCCCTTCCCTCCCCGCTCGTCGGGGCTCATCGGTCGATCTCCCCGAGCACGATGTCCAGGCTGGCGTTGATCACGATCAGGTCGCTCACCAGGTGGCCCTCGGCAAGCTGGGCGATGGTCGAGAGGTTCACGAAGGAGGGCGGCCGGATGCGCCAGCGCACGGGCTTGGAGCCGCCGTCCCCCACCACGTACATGCCCAGCTCCCCCTTGGAGCCCTCCACGGCGAAGTAGCAGTCGCCGGGGGGCGCCTTGATGCCCTCCATGATCAGCTTGAAGTGGTGGATCATGGACTCCATGTCGCTCATGCAGTCCGTCTTGGACGGGAGCGAGATGCGGGGGTCCTGGACGTTGATGGGGCCGCCGGGCAGCCGGTCCAGCGCCTGCCACAGGATCGCCACGCTCTGGCGCATCTCCTCCATGCGGCACAGGTAGCGGTCGTAGCAGTCGCCGTGCTCCCCCACCGGGACCTCGAAGTCGTAGGTCTCGTAGTCGTAGTAGGGGTTGTCCTTGCGGATGTCGTAGGCGACGCCCGAAGCCCTCAGGTTCGGACCGCTGAGGCCGCAGTTGATGGCGTCCTCACCGCTGATGACCCCCACGTTCTGGGTCCGGCCCAGGTGGATGCCGTTGGTGGTGAGGAGGGCGTCGATCTCGTCCAGGGTGTGGGGGAAGGTCTCCAGGAAGTGGCGCAGCCCCTCCGTCCACCCCTCGGGAAGGTCGGCCATCATGCCCCCCACCCGGGTCGCCGAGGTGGTGATGCGGGCGCCCACGTACGCCTCGTGGAGCTTGTAGATGCGCTCCCGCTCCTGGAACGCGTACAGGAACGGCGTGAACGCCCCCAGGTCGATGGCCGTGGTCCCGAGCCACAGCAGGTGGCTGAAGATCCGCTCCATCTCCATGAGGATCACCCGCACCACCTTGCAGCGCTCGGTGACCTCGATCCCCATGAGCTTCTCCACCGACATCACGTAGGCGCAGTTGTAGATGAGGGGCGCCAGGTAGTCCATGCGGTCGGTGAGGGGGACGATCTGGTTCCAGGTCCGGTACTCGCCCAGCTTCTCGAACGACGAGTGCAGGTACCCGATGTGGGGGATGCAGCGGACGACGGTCTCGCCGTCCAGCTCGCACACCAGGCGCAGCACGCCGTGGGTGGCGGGGTGCTGGGGCCCGATGTTGATGAGCATGTGCTCGGAGCCGAGCTGGGGCTCGGCCACGTCCACCGGGGCCAGGGGGCCCCACGCGGGACGTCCGCTCACCCCCATCTCGGGGTTCCTTCCCACCGCGAATTCGACGGTCCTCTCGGCCATGATGTCCTCAGCCCTCCTCGTCGTCCGGAAGCTCCGGGCGCGTGGCCGGCGTCCCCTCCGCCATCTGGGGGGCGCCGAATCCCATCTCGGAGGGGATGTAGTAGTCCTCGGGGTCCTGGCTCAGGGCCCGCCGCGTCTGCTCGGCCCGGGAGAAGCGGCCCCGGAGCGGGAAGTCCTTCCTCAGGGGGTGGCCCTCGGCGTAGCTCTCGGGCATGAGGATGCGCCGGAGGTCGGGGTGACCCCTGAACTCGATGCCGAAGAGGTCGTAGACCTCCCGCTCGAGCCAGTTCGCGGTCTTCCACAGGGGCTCCACCGAGTCGATCTCCAGGGCGGAGAGGGGCAGCTCACACTTCACCCTGAGACTGCGGCGGTGGGGGATCGACCAGAGCTGGTAGACCACCTGGAGGGGCCGCCCGCCGCCGTAGTCCACGGCGGTGACGTCGGCCAGGAAGTCGAAGCGCTGCTCGGGATCGTCCTTGAGCCAGCCCAGCACCTCCCGGTTGCGGGCCGGGTCGACGTGGACGACGTGCTGGTCGCCGGCCGTGACCTCGTGGTGCAGCACGGCGTCGCCGAAGCGGGCCTTCAGGGCCTCCACGCTGGGGTGACGCTCGGCGGTGACCTCGGGCTGGAGGAAGCGCACCGCGCCGGCGTCGCCGGTGGGGCGGGGCCCGCCCTCCACGGCGTCCAGGGCCGACGGCCTGTCACCCTCGGCCTCCTGGCGGAGCGCCACCTTGTCCGCCGCGCCCTGGTCGGGGCGGGTCTCCCCCTCCACGCGCGTGCCCTCCGGGCGGAGGGAGTCGTCTTCCTCGCCCGGCTTGATGGGGCCGCTGCCCCGGCTGTCGTCGCTCACGGCAGTCGGTCTCCGGGACGGTCGGTGCGGTCCGTCTGGACCAGTCCCCCCACCCGGTTCTGCTTGGTCGAGTTGCCGAAGGGTCCGGTGAGCCCGACGACCTGCTCGGCGCTGGCCCTGGCCACGCCGGCCCCCTCGGGCGCCTCGGCGCGCAGGACGCCGCTCTCCGAGAGCTTCTCCTCCCGGATCTTCTCCTGGATCATCATCAGCCCGTAGATGAGCGCCTCCGGGCGGGGCGGGCAGCCGGGGATGTAGACGTCCACCGGGATGATGGTGTCGATGCCCTGCACCATGGAGTAGACGTCGAACACGCCGCCCGAGCTGGCGCACGCCCCCATGGACACGCACCACTTGGGCTGGGGCATCTGATCCCAGATGCGCCGCAGCACCGGGGCCAGCTTGTAGGGCACCCGCCCGGCGCAGATGAACACGTCGGCCTGGCGCGGGCTGAAGCTCATGCGCTCCATGCCGAAGCGCGCCAGGTCGAAGTTGGACGCCGCCGAGGCCATCATCTCGATGGCGCAGCACGCGGTCCCGAAAGGCATGGGCCACAGCGAGTTGCGCCGGGCCCAGTTCACCACCGCGTCGAGGCGCGTGGTGAGGAACGTGGGGCCGCCCGCGCCCAGGATGCCGCCGGAGCGGTGACTGGTTCCGCCCCCCGGGAGCTGCTGCCCGCCCTTGTCGTCGTCTAGTCCCATTCGAGACCTCCCTTCTTCCACTCGTAGAGGAGCCCGACGGCCAGGACGATCACGAACAGGAACATGGACACGAAGGGACCCCACCCCAGGCTCCGCATCTCCACGGCCCACGGCAGCAGGAAGATCGTCTCCAGGTCGAAGACGATGAAGCTGATCGCCACCATGTAGAACTTCACGGAGAAGCGGGCGCGCGTGTCGCCCAGGGGGATCATCCCCGACTCGTAGGGCATCTCCTTCTGGGGCGTCGGCCGCCTGGGGTTCAGGATGTGGCTCAGGACGACCATCCCCACGGCTTGCAGCGCGGAGATGACGAAGAGGATGAGAAGCGGGATGTAGGCTCCCGACATGATGGTCCCGGTCGGTCCGTCCGCCCTCCCCGGGCGGCCCCTGAAAGGTCGCTCGGAAAGGCGCTTGTGAAATCTGTCACGTGAGGCGGCCGGAATGTATCCGGGCCTTCGGAGGGGTGTCAAGCGAGCTTCCGAGGGCCGATTCCGCCGCGTTGCCCCCGCCGTCGGACGGGGTCTATCTTGGCCGCCAGTACCCTGCCCCCCGGGGCGCGTTCCGGCGGCGGAACGGCCCGGCGGGACATGGCGTTCATCCACTACCAGCGCACAGCGTCCATGCCCATAAAGAGCGACAGGTGGATCCGCAGGATGTGCCAGGACCACGGCATGATCGAGCCCTTCGAGAACGGCCAGGTCCGGGAGGGGAAGATCAGCTACGGGCTCTCGTCCTACGGCTACGACATCCGGGTGGCCCCGGAGTTCAAGGTGTTCACCAACGTGCACAACGTGGTGGTGGACCCGAAGAACTTCGATCCCCGCTCCTTCGTGGACGTGCGGGCGGACCACTGCATCGTCCCCCCCAACTCCTTCGCGCTGGCCCGAACGGAGGAGTACTTCCGCATGCCGCGGAACGTGCTGGCCATCTGCGTGGGGAAGTCGACCTACGCCCGCTGCGGCATCGTGGTGAACGTCACGCCGCTGGAGCCGGCCTGGGAGGGCTACCTGACGCTGGAGATCAGCAACACCACCCCGCTCCCCGCCAAGATCTACGCGGGCGAGGGCATCGCCCAGCTCCTCTTCTTCGAAGGGGACGAGGAGCCCGAGGTGGCCTACGCCGACCGCAAGGGGAAGTACCAGAAGCAGACGGGCGTGACGCTGCCCCGCATGTAGGGGGCCGGGTGGCGGGGCCCTCCGGCCGGAGGGCCCCGCCCATCCTCAGGGCGTGGCGTAGATCTTCTTGAGCTCCACCTTGAACACCAGGATGGCGTTGGCGGGGATGCCGGCCTGCGGGTTTCCACCGGTCCCGTAGCCCAGCTCCGGCGGCAGGATGAGGCGCCGCACGCCACCCACCTTCATCCCCTCGAGCCCCTCGTTGAATCCAGGGATCGCGCCGCCCACGACGATGTCGAACGTCTGGAGCGGCTGGAACACCGTGGCGTCCCTGAACCACCCCTGCACCGTCACCTGCACGGAGTCGCCCGAGACGGGCGTCGCCCCCTCCCCCACGGTCACGTCCTGGTACCACAGACCGCTGGACGTCTTCGTGAAGTCGGCCAGGTCGATCCCCAGGGAGGTGGCGAAGGACGCGTCCTGGATGTCGGGGGCCGCCAGGGTCTTGGTGCCGCAGGCCGCGGCCAGGGCCATCAGGGAGAGCAGCGTGGCCACCGTCCCCCACCGCTTCATGCTTCCGCGCGTCATGCCGTCGTCCGTCCGGGAAAGGTCGTTGTCGTCTCCGCCTGCTCTACCCCGCACGCCGGCCATGAGGTCGGCGGGGCCGGTTCAGCCCTCGGCCGGTCCGGCCACCTCTCCGGTGATCTGGTAGGCGATCTCCAGCACCTCGGAGGCGGCGCCCCCGTCCCAGCGCACCGTGAGGCTCTCCCGGCCGGTGTCGTCGAACCAGTCGTCCAGGTCCCACCCCTCGGTGTAGGTGCGGCCCTCGCCCCCGAGGATGCTGTCCCGGTCGGTGTAGCGCACCGACACCCGCCGGAGCGCCACCATCTTGCAGGGCCGCTCCACGAAGGGGCCGTCGGGGCCGGCGGTGCCCACGTCTTCCGGCGAGGCAGGCTCCACGTCGCCCTCCACCCGGTGGGGGTGGAAGTGGATCACGGCCGTGCCGGCCTGCCGGTGGCCGTGGGTGGGCAGGATGATGCCTGAAACGACCCTGAGCGCCATGGCCTCCTCCTCGTCTCCGTGGTCCGCGGACGCCGCCCGCGGAGCGGGCGTTACGCCGCCTCGCCCTCCCCGCCCTCGACGCCGGCGGTGGAGCGTAGCGTGGCCTTGACCAGGTCCCGGTTCAGCCGCGCGATGAAGTCGACGCTGATGCCCTTGGGACAGGCGACCTGGCATGCCCCGTGGTTCGTGCAGTTCCCGAAGCCTTCCTCGTCCTGGGCGGCCACCATGTCCAGCACCCGGCGCCACCGCTCGGTCTGACCCTGGGGCAGCAGCCCCAGGTGCGCCACCTTGGCCGACGTGAAGAGCATCGCCGAGGCGTTGGGGCAGGCGGCCACGCACGCACCGCAGCCGATGCACGTGGCGGCGTCGAAGGCGGCGTCGGCGGCGGGCTTGGCCACGGGGATGACGTTGGCGTCCGGGGCGCTGCCGGTGCGCACCGAGACGTAGCCGCCCGAAGCGATGATGCGGTCGAAGGGCGAGCGGTCCACCACCAGGTCCTTGATGACCGGGAAGGCCGTCGCCCGGAACGGCTCGATCCACAGCTCGTCGCCGTCGGAGTATTCCCGCATGTGGAGCTGGCACACGGTGGTCATGTCCCACGGGCCCGTGGGGCTCACCGTTGATGACCATGCCGCACGAGCCGCAGATGCCCTCGCGGCAGTCGTGCTCGAAGGCGATGGGCTCCTTGCCGTCCTTGATGAGACGCTCGTTCACCACGTCGAGCATCTCCAGGAACGACATGTGGTCCGTGATGCCGTGGGCCTGGTAGGTCTCGAAGCTGCCGGAGGCCTTCGGTCCCTCCTGCCGCCACACGTGCAGGGTCAGGTTCATGGTCTGGCTCATGTCTACTTGTAGCTCCGCTGGGACAGCGGGACGTGCTCGAAGGTCAGCTCTTCCTTGTTGCGGCGGGGCTCCTGGTCCGGCCCCATGTACTCCCACACGGCCGCGTGGGCGAAGTTCTCGTCGTCGCGCTTGGCCTCGCCCTCGGACGTGACGTGCTCCACCCGGTAGTGGGCGCCCGCCGACTCGTCCCGGGCAAGGGCGTCGAGGCACATGACCTCGGCGAACTCCAGGAAGTCCGCGACCCGGCCGGCCTTCTCCAGGGACTGGTTCAGGGTGGCGGCGCTCCCCGGCACCCGCACGTCCTTCCAGAAGCGCTCCCGGATCTCGGGGATCTTCGTCAAGGCCTCCTTCAGGCCTTCGGCGCTCCGCTCCATGCCGCACTTGTCCCACACCAGGCGGCCGAGCTCGATGTGGAACTCGTCCACCGTCTTCGAGCCGTTCACGGCCAGGAGCTTCTCGGTCTTGGCCATCACCTCCCGCTCGGCGTCGTCGAAGGCGGCGCCGTCGGTGGAGAGGGGATTGGCCTTGGTGCGGGCCAGGTAGTTGCCGATGGTCATGGGGATGACGAAGTAGCCGTCGGCCAGCCCCTGCATGAGGGCGCTGGCCCCCAGGCGGTTGGCGCCGTGGTCGCTGAAGTTGGCCTCCCCGATGGCGAACAGCCCCGGCACGGTGGTCATGAGGTCGTAGTCCACCCAGAGCCCGCCCATGGTGTAGTGGGGCGCCGGGTAGATGCGCATGGGCGTCTTGTACGGGTCCTCGCCGGTGATCTTCTCGTACATGGCGAAGAGGTTGCCGTAGCGCTCGCTGATGCCCTCGCGGCCCACCCGCTCGATGGCGTGCTTGAAGTCCAGGTAGACGCCGTTCTTGAGCGGGCCCACCCCGTACCCCTTGTCCACCATCTCCTTGGCCCGGCGCGACGCCAGGTCCCGGGGGACGAGGTTCCCGAAGGCCGGGTACATGCGCTCCAGGTAGTAGTCCCGCTCGGCCTCGGGGATCTGGTTGGGATCCCGCTCGTCGCCCTTCTTCTTCGGCACCCAGATGCGCCCGTCGTTCCTGAGCGACTCGCTCATGAGGGTGAGCTTGCTCTGGTAGTCGCCGCTGGGTGGGATGCAGGTGGGGTGGATCTGGGTGTAGCAGGGGTTGGCGAAGCCGGCGCCCCGCTTGTAGGCCCGGAACGTGGCGGTGACGTTGCACCCCTTCGCGTTGGTGGACAGGAAGAAGACGTTCGAGTAGCCGCCGGTGGCCAGCACCACCGCGTGGCCGGCCCAGCGCTCGATCTTCCCCGACACCAGGTCCCGGGTGACGATCCCCCGGGCCACGCCGTCCTCCACCACCAGGTCCAGCATCTCGTGGCGGGTGTGCATCTCCACCTTGCCCGCCTGCACCTGCCGCTCCAGCGCCTGGTACGCCCCCAGGAGGAGCTGCTGCCCCGTCTGCCCCCGGGCGTAGAACGTCCGGGACACCTGGGCGCCGCCGAAGGAGCGGTTGGCCAGCATGCCGCCGTACTCCCGGGCGAAGGGCACGCCCTGGGCCACCGCCTGGTCGATGATGTTCAGGCTGATCTGGGCCAGCCGGTAGACGTTGGGCTCCCGGGAGCGGAAGTCGCCGCCCTTCACCGTGTCGTAGAACAGGCGGTAGATGGAGTCGCCGTCGTTCTGGTAGTTCTTGGCGGCGTTGATGCCGCCCTGGGCGGCGATGGAGTGGGCGCGCCGCGGCGAGTCGTGGAAGGTGAACACCTTCACGTTGTAGCCCAGCTCGGCCATGGTGGCCGCCGCCGAGGCGCCGGCCAGGCCGGTTCCCACGATGATGACGTCGTATTTCCGCTTGTTCGCCGGGTTCACCAGCTTCATCTCGAAGCGGTGCCGGTCCCACTTCTCCGCGATGGGGCCGTCCGGGATGCGGGCGTTCAGCTCGAAGCTCACGATATCACTCCCACGAACACCATGACGGGTGGGATGATGAAGCCGGCGAAGATGCCCAGCGCGAAGAGCGCGGCCAGGGGCCGGCGGAATCGGTTGTAGCGGGGGTGGTTGGCCCCCAGCGTCTGGGTCACGCTCCACAGCCCGTGGTACAGGTGCAGGCAGAGGGCGCCCTGGGCCACCAGGTAGATGGCCAGCACCAGCGGCCGCTTGAACGCCACCACGAAGTTGTGGTAGACGTCACCCTTCACGAAGTCCGAGTGGAGGGTTCCCGTGGTGAAGTGGAGGATGTGGTAGACCACGAAGAGGGCGATGATGATCCCTCCCCAACGCATGGTCCGTGACGCGTAGCTGAAGGACAGGTTCTCCGTCTTGCGGTAGCCCACCGAGCGGGCGCCCCGGCTCTGGGCCCACGTCTGGAACGCGGCCACCATGTGGACGGCCACGCACAGGATGAGGACCACCCGCACCACCCAGAGGGCCGATCCGTTCGGGAGGGCCGGATAGCCCACCGTCCGGAGGTACTCCGCGTAGGCGTTGTACTCCCCCGGGCCGAAGAAGACCTTGAGGTTCCCCACCATGTGGGCGATGAGGAAAAGGAAGAGAATCAGGCCCGTGACCGCCATCAGGACCTTCTTCCCCACCGACGAGCGGTAGAGGCTCACGACGCGGCGCATGACGTCTCCGCGGAGTTTGTTCTGCGTTCGGGAATGGGACGGATCAGAGCGCGCCCATGGTCTCGCGGACCGCGTCCGCGCTCTTCTGGAGCGCCTGGCGCTCGTCGTCGGTGAGCTCCACGTCCAGGATCTGCTCGAGCCCGCCCCGGCCCAGCTTGCAGGGGACGCCCAGGAAGATGCCCTCCTGACCGTACTCCCCCTCCAGCCAGGCGGCGCACGGGAGGATGCGCTTCTTGTCCAGCACGATGGCCTCGGCCATCTGCACGGCCGCGGCGGAGGGCGCATAGTAGGCGCTCCCCGTCTTCAGGTAGCCCACGATCTCGGCGCCGCCCTTGCGGGTGCGCTCGACCAGGGCGTCCATGCGCTCCCGGGAGAGGAGCTGGGTGACGGGGATGCCGGCGACGGTGGTGCAGCTCGTGAGGGGCACCATGGTGTCGCCGTGCCCGCCCAGCACGAGGGCCTGGATGTCCTGGACGCTCACGTCCAGCTCCAGGGCCAGGAAGGAGCGGTAACGGGCGGTGTCCAGCACCCCCGCCATGCCGATGATCCGCTCCCGGGGGAAGCCCGTGGTCTCCTTGGCCACGTAGGCCATCACGTCGAGGGGGTTGGAGACCATGATGATGATGGACTCCGGCGCCACTCGCTTGATCTCCTCCGAGACCTGCCGGACGATGTTGGCGTTGGTCTTGAGGAGGTCGTCCCGGCTCATCCCCGGCTTGCGGGCGATGCCCGCCGTGACGATGAAGATGTCCGAGCCCTCGGCGGCGTCGTAGTCCTGGGCGCCCACGATGCGGCTGTCGAAGCCCTCCACGGGCGCCGACTCCCACTGGTCCAGGGCCTTCCCCTGGGGGATGCCCTCCACGATGTCCACCATCACGACCTCGCGGGCGAGCTCCTTCTCGGCCAGACGCTGGGCGCAGGTAGCACCCACGTGGCCGGCACCGACCACCGTGATCTTGCGTGCGCTCATGGCGCGCTCCCTCTCTCGTCGAAGCGGCGGAATGCCGCGATTTCCCTGGAAAAACCGGCGCCAACCTACCGGCGGCCGCGGAGCGTGTCAACGCGGCCCGCGGTGGCGCTGGAGCTGGCCGGACGGCCGGTCTGGGCGGCCCGGGGAAACCCCCGAGGAGCGGGAAAGGTGCCGGGGGAGCGAAGATCCGCTCGCGCCCCCCGACGGGAGGTCAGCCGCCCGTCTGGGAGAGGGCCACGAGCCCCCCGGATCCCAGGCTGCTGCCCTGGAGGAGGAAATGGCGCTCGGGCTTCACCCGCAGCGTCTCCTCCACCAGGGGCTGGAGCGGCTCGCCCCGGCGGAGCGGGTCGCGCAGGTTGGTCTGGAGGTCGACCGAAGAGGCACGGCCGGAGCTGTCCGTCGGCGGTGAGCCGCATCCGGTTGCACCGGTCGCAGAAGTTGTGGCTCATGGGCGTGATGACGCCCACGGTGCCGGGCGCGCCCGGGAAGCGGTGGTACGTGGCGGGCCCGTTCCCCTCGGGCCCCTGGGCGGGCTCCAGGTCGCCGATGGCCCGCACCCGCCGCAGCGCCTCCTGGCACGACACGAAGGCGTCGGCCGACAGCGCGAGGTTGGAGCCGGTGGGCATGAGCTCGATGAAGCGGACGTGCCAGGGCCGCTCCCGGGTGATCTCGGCGAAGGCCTCGATCTCGTCGTCGTTCTGCCCCCGCATGAGCACGACGTTGATCTTGATGGGGTCGAAGCCCACCCGCTCGGCGGCGTCCAGCCCCGCCATGATGCGCTCCCAGGAGCCGCTGCGCCGGACGATGGCGTCCATCCGCTCCGGCCGGAGGGTGTCCAGCGACACGTTCACCCGGCCGATGCCCGGCCCGGCGGAGCGCTTCGGCGTTCTCCTCCAGCAGGACGGCGTTGGTGGAGAGAGACAGGTCCTCGATACCCGGCACCGCCGCCACGGCAGCCACCAGGTCGGGGAGATCGCGGCGCACCAGGGGCTCGCCCCCCGTGAAGCGCACCCTCCGGAGCCCCATGGGGGCCATCACCCGGACGATGCGGGTGATCTCCTCGTAGGTGAGGAGGTCCTCGCGCCGCAGCCACTCGAGCCCCTCCATGGGCATGCAGTAGACGCAGCGCAGGTTGCACTTGTCGGTGACCGACACGCGCAGGTACTCGATGCGGCGGCCGAACCCGTCGATCATGGCGCCACCTCCCCGCCGCCGGAGGGTACGGGCTCGGTGCCCTCCACCCAGGCCGCCTCGCCGTCGCTGTAGAACTCCTTCTTCCACACGGGCAGGCGCTTCTTGATCTCCTCGATGACGTACCGCGAGGCCTCGTAGGCCTCGGCCCGGTGCGGCGTCGATACCGCGATGGCCACGCTCACCTCGCCCACCCCCAGCTCCCCCACCCGGTGCACCACGGCCACCCGGTCGGAGCCGACGCGTGCGGCCGCCTCCGCCGCGATGTCCTGGAGGACGGGCGCCGCCATCTCACTGTAGGCGTCGTAGCGCATCCCCCGGACGGGACGGGCGTCGGCATGGTCGCGCACGGTGCCCAGGAAGAGGAGGACGGCGCCGTCGGCGTCGCTCCCCACCCGTGCCAGCACCTCGTCGGGCCGGATGGGTGCCTCCACGACGTCGCTCCACACCGCCACGGCTCAGCCCCCCGCCACCGGAGGGAGGAACGCCACCTCGTCGCCCGACCCCAGGGCGGTGTCCAGCGGCGACCAGGTGCGGTTCACCGCCACGGCGGGCCGCTCGGGAAGGGCGCTCCAGGGCGATCCCCGGCCGCGCAGCCGGCGAACCAGCTCCGCCACCGTGGCGCCCTCGGGGAGCTCGAGCTCGAGCTCGGGGGTGCCGACGGCCTCGCGGTAGGAGGCGAAAAAGAGGGTGCGGACGTGCACGGTTCCAGGGAGCGAGGAGGGTCCGGGCGGCGGGAGCCGTCACGCTATCTCCAACCCTCGGGCCGCGTCAAACGTTCCCCCCGGGAGGGGGGAGCGCGAGGCTCAGCCGCCGCCGGGTCCCGGGCGGGGAGCGCCGGCGCCGGGCGGCGGGCCCCCGGGAGGGCCGCCCCGTCCGGGACCGCCGCGGCGGTTCTCGCGGGCCCGGCGGATCCGATCCGCCATGTCCTCCCGGAGCTGATGGAACTCGAGCACCTGCAGCGGCGAGAGGACCTTGAGGAGCTGGTCCTGCTCCTTCCGGGAGAGCTCGAGCTCGCGCTCCCGCAGGCGCATCATCTCGTCCAGGACCGCCTTGGCCTCGCCCGGAGGGGCGCTGGGGGCGTCGGAGCCGAGGTGGAGGGAATCGATGCGATCGTGGAGGGCACGCTCCCGGCGGGCCAGGTCCCGACGGTCGCCCTGGAACGACATCACCACCTCGGTGAGCTTCTTCTCCTGCTGGTCCGTCAGCCCCAGCCGCTGCTTCACCATCTCGGCGAAACGGGCCCGCACCCGCTCCTCCAGCTCCTCCCGGGGTGGTCCGCCCCGGGGCCGCTGCTGGGCCCTCCCCGCCGCCGGTGCGGCCACCAGGGCCACCGTCATCGCCAGCGGCATCGTCCACCGCCGCAGGGCCGACCTCACGCGCCCGCTCATGCTCACATCTCCTCCAGCAGGGCCGCGAGCGCGTCGGCGGAGAGGCCGTCCAGGACGGGAGCTCCCGCCACCACGGCGTCGTCGTCGATCCACGGATCGGGCACCGGGTCCAGGGCGGCGTCGCCCAGGGCCACGGCGCCCACGTCGCCGGCGCCGCCCCCCGTCACGTCGTGCCAGTAGAGGCCCGTTCCCAGGGCCAGGACCAGCGCCGCGGTGGCGGCCAGGATCCAGCGGGGCACGCCCAGCCAGCGGGTCCGGGGCCCTCGGCCCCCCAGCTTCGCGAGCTGGCGCCCCGCGGCGTCCGCGCTCACCGCCACCCGGATGCGGGTGCCGAGCTCCGGCGGCGGCGCGGGCCGGGAGGCCAGGAGCACACCCACCAGACGGGCCTCGGACGCGCAGTCGGCGCACGCCGTGAGGTGCGCCTCCAGGGCCGCCTCCTCCCGCGGCGCCAGGCGGCCGCGCCCACGGTCGGGAAGGCGCTCGCGCGCCTCCTCGCAGGTGCAGGTCCACTCAGTCATTCCAGCATCTCCCTCAGGCGACGGACGCCGTGGAAGTAGTTCACCCTGGCTGCCCCCTCGGAGGAGCCGATGGCCTTCCCCACCTCCCTGAAGCTCATCCCCTCCTCGATGCGGAGGGTCACCGCCAGCCGCTGCTTCTCGGGGAGGCGGCCCAGGAGCGATCGCACCCGGTCCGCCTCCAGTCTCTGCAACGCCCGGTCCGCCGGGCTCGTGCCCGGCGCCGGGACCACCTCGGCGCTCTCCAATCCCGTCTCCCGCCGCCGCCCCACGCGCCGGAGCATGCTCCGGGCCTCGTTGGCGGCGATGGAGACCATCCAGGTGCGGAACGCCGCATCGCCCCGGAAGCCATCCAGCCCGCGGAACGCCTTCAGAAAAGCGTCCTGCGCCACGTCGGCGGCCTGATCCTCGTCCCGCAGGATCGCGAGGGCCGTCCGGAATACCGCCGCGTGGTGCCGGTCGACCAGGGCGCCCAGCGCCCGCTCGTCGCCGGACCGGGCCCGGGCGACCAGCTCCTGATCGTCGGGAGCCGGGGTCGAGGCGTCGTCGGTCACCGATCAGGAGACGGCGTAGGGGGGGGAAACGTTAAACGAGAACGGCCCGCCCCGGCTCCCGTCGGGAGCGGAGGCGGGCCGGATCCCGGTGGGGCGGAACGCGTCAGTCCCCGTCCTGCGCCCCTTCCTTGCGGGAAACCTTGCTGCGCAGGTGCTTCGAAGGCTTGAACACCGGAACGGACCGGGAGGGCACCCGGACGGGATCGCCCGTGCGGGGGTTCCTGGCCATGCGGGTCTTGCGCCGGCGCACCTTGAAGGTCCCGAACCCGCGGATCTCGATGTTCTCGCCATTGGCGAGAGCCTGTTTCACCGCATTCAGGAACCCGTCGACCACGAGCGCACAATCCTTCTTCGTGATCCCCGGACCGATGGCCTCGGCAACCTGCTCGACCAGGTCGGCCTTCGTCATGGGTTCCTCCGCAAGGACGTGTCGATGTGCTGGGGGGTGGAGCGAGCAGCCGGACGGTAAGGCCCCGAGCCGCGGAACGTCAAGCCCGCCATGCACCTACGGAGCAGGGGCACCGGCTCCGGGGGGTCAGGCGCCCTCCATGAGGGACACGAACCGATCGAAGAGGTAGCGGCTGTCGTGGGGTCCCGGCGCGGCCTCGGGGTGGTACTGGACGGAGAACACCGGCCGGCCGCGGTGCTCCAGCCCCTCCACGGTGCCGTCGTAGAGGTTCACGTGGGTCACCCGGAGGTCGGGGGCGCCCGGAACCGAGCGGTCGTCGTCCCCCTCCACCGCGAAGCCGTGGTTCTGGGCCGTGATCTCCACGGTGCCCCGGTCCAGCTCCTTCACCGGGTGGTTCCCGCCGTGGTGGCCGAAGGGGAGCTTGTACGTGCGGCCGCCGAAGGCCCGGGCGATGAGCTGGTGGCCCAGGCAGATCCCGAAGACGGGAATTCCCTGCTCCGAGAAGCGGAGGATGGCCTCCTGCGCCTGGGCCACGGCCGCAGGGTCGCCCGGGCCGTTCGACACGAAGAGGCCGTCGGGGGAGGCGCCGAGGAGCTCGTCCGCCGAGGTGTCGGCCGGCACCACCGTGACGCGGCAGCCCCGCTCCGCCAGCAGGCGGGGGGAGTGGGCCTTCACGCCGAAGTCGTAGGCGAAAACGCGGAAGCGCTCCGCGCCCACGGGGTCCACCTCGTAGCGGCGGTCGGTGGAGGCTCCGCACGCCAGGTCCAGCCCCTCCATGCGAGGGTGGGCCCGGACCCGCTCCAGGAGCACGGTGGCGTCCACGTCGGCGGGGGCGATGGCGCCCCGCAAGGCGCCCTGGGCCCGGATATGGCGGGTGAGGGCCCGGGTGTCGATCCCCTCGATCCCGGCGACGCCGTGCTCCTCCAGGTAGCGGGGCAGGTCCTGGCGCGCGCGCCACGACGACGGCCGCACCGGGACCTCCCGCACGATGAACCCCGCCACCTGGGGCCCGTCCGACTCCTCGTCGGCCTGGTTGACGCCGTAGTTGCCGATGAGGGGGTAGGTCATGCACACGAGCTGACCGGTATAGGACGGATCCGTGAGGATCTCCTGGTAGCCGGTCATGGACGTGTTGAACACCACCTCGCCCAGGGAAGGGCCCGGGGCACCGAGCCGGACGCCGTCGAAGCGCCGGCCGTCTTCCAGGAGAAGGTACGCAGGGTCGTTCAGCGGTCGTTCCCACGAAGGAGGAGCGGGCAGGATCCGGGAGAAAGCTAGAAGGCTCCGGGTGGAACGCAACGGTGCGCCGCCCGCGCCGCCGGGGGTGCCGCCGGGCGGCGGCCGCGCCTACCTTTGGCTCCCTTCGTCCCGACCGCCGCCCCGCCCCCGCGGGGCTCCATCCCGTGGAGGCGGATGAGCCAGCGAGAGCGCGTCTACATCCATGCCGACGAGTCCTGCCTCGGCAACCAGTTCAAGGACCGGGACAGCCCGGGAGGCGCCGCCGGGATCCTGGAGCACTGGAAGGGAGACGTCTGGACCGCCCGGGACTACTGGCTCTCGGAGCCGGGAACCACGAACAACCGCATGGCCATCCGCAGCGCCATCGAGGGGCTGGAGGCCCTGCGCCGGCCCTGCCACGTGGTCTTCGTCTCGGACAGCCAGTACCTGGTGAAGGGGATGAGGGAGTGGGTCCGGGGGTGGAAGGCCCGGGGCTGGAAGCGGAAGTCCGGCGCCATCGAGAACCTGGAGCTCTGGAAGGAGCTCGACCAGGTGGCGGCCCGGCACGACGTGACGTGGCGCTGGGTCCGGGGACACGCCGGCCATCCGAGGAACGAGTACGCGAACTACCTGGCCACCCGCGCCGCCAAGGAGCAGGACGCCTCGGGCGGGCTCGTGGCGTCGGGCTTCCGGGAATGGCTCGAGGCGGAGCGGGAGAAGGCGGGACGCTACATGGACTTCTTCGAGTTCGTCCCGCCGGAGGACGACTGACGGGTTCCCCGGCCCCCCGGGGAAAGAAAAGAGCCCCCGGTCACGAGCACGTCGCAACCGGGGGCTTCATTTCCGCTGGAAGGACTCGGTCGATGCTTGGATCCATCCACGTGCGGATGGCCGATCCAGGTCCCTTGCCCTTGAGGCCGCGCGGTCCGCGGTCCAGGCGCCTCCCAGCTCCGGAGGCTACGTCGGAGGCCAGCGACCTCTCCGACGGCCCGGGCGGACTCCAAGGTCCGCCAGGCGATTCCGTCCGACGCCGTCGCGTCGCGGAACCTTCGTGCCGGGGTCGCCGAAGGGATGGCCTACGCCATCGATCCGGCGAGCCGCCCCCGGTCACGCTGATCCATTCTACACGTCTTCCGTCCCTCCCCGCAAGCGCCGTCCTCCGCCGTCCGGGCGAGGAGCCTCGCTAGCCGTACATCGTTGCCGCACTGGCCTTTACGGCCCCCTTCCCTGCTACGGCGCGGCCGTCCGACGGGATCCCATAAACAAATGTTTTGGGCGGCGTTCGCTCCGTCCCCCGGGGCTCGTACCGTCAGGAACATGGGAAAACAGAGGCCGGGACGCGGGTCGGGAGTCAGGCCCCGGTGTTGGGCGGACAACCAGGACGGGTTCAGCCGTCGAGGCGCCGTCCGAAGGTGCGGGCGACGGATGCGGCCACCGCCCGCTCCACCGCCTCGAAGGGAACCGGCCGGCCGAGCTCCCGGGCCATGGAGGTGACGTCCTTGTCCCGGATGCCACAGGGGACGATGGTGCCGAAGTAGGCGAGGTCCGGGGCCACGTTGAGGGCGAAGCCGTGGGAGGTGATCCACCCCGACGAGACCCGGACCCCGATGGCCGCCACCTTGCCGCCGGCGGTCCACACCCCGGTGAGGCCCTCGACCCGCTCTCCCTCGATGCCGAAGCCCGCCAGGGCGTCGATGAGGGCGCCCTCGAGGTCCCGCAGGTAGCGGTGCAGGTCCTTGCGGTCGGGCTTCAGGTCCAGGATGGGATAGCCGACGAGCTGGCCCGGGCCGTGGTAGGTCACGTCGCCCCCCCGCCCCGTCTCGAAGAGCTCCACCCCCAACCGCGCCCGCTCGCCGGCGTCGGCCAGGACGTGCTCGGGGCTGGCGCCCGTGCCCAGCGTGATGACGTGGGGGTGCTGGAGGAGGAGGAGGGTGTCGGGGATGCGCCCCTCCCTCCGCTCCCGCACCAGCCTCTCCTGGAGGGCCAGCCCTTCGGCGTAGGGGAGCACGCCGAGGCGGCGCACCGCCAGGGGACGGACCTCCCCGCCCTGCTCCACCGGCCGATCGGACCGGACCACCCCGGAATCCCTCATGGCGAAAAAGATAGCGGGGCGGGCCCGTGAACCGGACCCGCCCCACCGTTCACCGCGCCCCCGGAAGCCGTCCGGACGGCGAGCGTTCCTAGACGTCCTCGGGGAACGTCTCCATGACCTCCTTGAGGCGGGCCAGGAAGCGGGCGGCGTCGGCGCCGTCCACCAGCCGGTGGTCGTAGCCCATGGAGAAGATCGACCGCGGCCGAATGGCCATCACGTCGGCCCCCGTCTCCGGGTCCTCCACGACCACGACCCGCTTTTCGATCGCACCCGTCCCCAGGATGGCCGCCGTGCCCTTGGGGATCACCGGCATGCCCACCAGGGTCCCCAGCACGCCGGGGTTGGTGATGGAGAACGTGGCGCCCTGGACGTCGTCGGGGGCGAGCTGCTTGTTCCTCGCCCGGTCGGCCAGGTCGACGATGCGCTTGCCCACGCCCACCAGGCTCAGGTCGTCGGCGTCCTTGATGACCGGAACGATGAGGCCCGGGTTCAGGTCCACCGCGATGCCCAGGTTCACGTTGCCCCGGTAGATGATGTTGTTCCCCGACACGGTGGCATTCACCATGGGAAACTCCCGGAGGACCTTGGCGCACGTCCACACCACGAAGGCGGTGAAGCTCACCCGGGCGCCCTGGGCTTCCCAGCGCGCCTTGTTCTCCTTGCGGATGCGGAAGACCCGGGTGAAGTCGATCTCGATGAAGGAGTGGACGTGGGGCGCCACCCGCTTGGCCAGCACCATGTGCTCGGCCGTGAGGCGGCGGATCTTGTCCATGGGCTCCACCGTGTCGGCGGCCCGAACCGGGAACTCGGGGTGCTGCACCTCCGAGTAGAAGCGCTTCCACAGGTCCGACGGCGCGCCGGGGGCGGCAGGAGCCGCCGGGGGCGCAGCCGGACGCGCGGGGGCGGCCGCCGGCTTCTCGGCGGCGCCCGAGTCGATGTAGCCCAGGATGTCCTGCTTGGTGACCCGGCCGGCGTGGCCCGTGCCCTCGACCTGGGCGATGTCGATGCCGTGCTCCTCGGCGATCTTGCGCACGACGGGGGTGGAGCGGGTCCGCAAGCGCTCCTCCGCCGTGCCGGGCTCGGCGGGGGCCCGGGACGGAGCGGCGGCCGCGGCCGGTGCGGCGGCAGGAGCCTCCTCCTGCTTCGCCGCCGGAGCCGCCTTCTCGGCGGCGGGCGCCTCGGCCTTGCCGGCGCCCTTGCCGTCTCCGGTGGGCGCGCCACCCTCGGTGTCGATGTAGGCCACGACGGTGCCCACCTCGACGGTCTGCCCCTCCTGGACCTCGATGGCGACCAGCGTGCCCGAGGCGGGGGCCGGGATCTCGGCGTCCACCTTGTCGGTGGAGATCTCCAGGATCGGCTCGTCGCGCTCGACGGTCTCGCCGATGTCCTTCAGCCACTTGGAGACGGTGCCCTCTGCGATGGATTCGCCCATCTGGGGCATGGGAACTTCGATGCGGGCCACGCTCGCTACTCCGGTGTTCCGGTTGAGGTCTCGGTCCGGCCGCGCCACGGACCCGGGCTACCCGCGAAGGGGACGCCGGGTCCAGCGGCGACGCTGGCTCTCGTCAGTACCGCGCCAGGTACCTGGCTGCGTTCACGATGTCACCGGCCTGCGGGAGGAAGTAGTCCTCCAGCGCGCCGGCGTATGGCACGGGGGCGTCGATGGCGGTGACCCGAAGCATGGGGCCGTCCAGCCACTCGAACGCCTTCTCGCTGACGCGCATCGCGATCTCGCCGGCGATGCCGCCCGTGCGGGTGTCCTCGTGGACCACGAGGAGCTTCCCGGTCTTCTTCACGCTCTCCACGATCGCCTCCTCGTCCAGCGGGAGGAGGGTGCGCAGGTCCAGGATCTCCACCTCGATGCCGTCCTCCGCGGCCAGGGTCTCGGCCGCCTCGGCGCTCCGGTGGACCATCATCCCGTACGTGACGATGGTGACGTCCTTCCCCTCGCGCACCGTGCGGGCCTTCCCCAGGGGCACGACGTAGTCCTCGTCCGGGAGCACCTCCCTGAGGTACGGCGCCCTGTAGAGGCCCTTGTGCTCCTCGAAGAGGACGGGATCGTCGTCCCGGATGGCCGCCTTGAGAAGGCCCTTGGCGTCGTAGGCGGTGCTCGGGTAGACGATCTTCAGCCCCGGCGTGTGGAAGAACGCCATCTCCACGTTCTGCGAGTGGAAGGGCCCACCCCGGTTGCCGCCGCCCACGGGCCCGCGGATGACCAGGGGCTGGGGCCCCGCGCCCCGGTACAGGGAGGTGGCGATGTAGTTGGTGATGACGTCGTAGGCCGGGGAGATGAAGTCCATGAACTGCATCTCCACCACGGGGCGGAGCCCCATGTGGGCCGCCCCGGCGGCCGCCCCGGTGAAGCCCCCCTCGGAGATGGGCGTGTCGATGACCCGACGCTCGCCGAAGTGCTCCAGGAAGCCGCGGGTGACCTTGAAGGCGCCGCCGTAGACCCCGATGTCCTCGCCCATGAGAAACACGCGGTCGTCCCGCTCCATCTCCTCGAAGAGCGCCTCGCTGAGGGCCTCCAGGAAGGTGACGGGCTCGCCCCTCGACGTCTTCGAGAGGTACTCCGGCGTGGTCCCGGCCTCCGTCTCGGTGGTGGCCACCGTGCTGCCTCCGTGGTTCGGGCGGGCCTGCGGCCCGCCGGCTGGTCCGGCCTACGCCGTCGGATCCGGCTCCGGGAGCCGGGTCCAGGGCGTGGGCGTCCGGACGTCCGTGTACACCCGCTCCAACGCGTCTTCAGGCCGGGGCGTGGGCTCGCCCACCACCTGCTCGGCCGCCTCCAGCACCTCCCGCTGCGCCCGGGCCTCGATCTCGCCGATCTCGTCCTCCGTGGCCCACCCCTCCTCCAGGAGCCGCCGGCGGAAGCGGTCGATGGGGTCCTGGGCCTCCCACTCCGCGATCTCGGCGGGGTCGACGTAGTCCTGTGGGTCGTGCTGGGCGTGGCCCTTCCGGCGGTAGTAGTTGAGCTCCACCATCTGGGCCCCCTCCCCCGCCCGGGCCCGGGCGGCCGCGCGCTGCACGGCCTCGTAGACCGCCAGCACGTCGTTGCCGTCCACCGACTCGGCGCCGATGCCGTAGCCCGGCGCCTTCTCGATGAACTGGCGGACCCGCGTCTCCTTCGAGGTGGGCGTGGAGAAGGCCCACTGGTTGTGCTCGACCATCAGGATGAGGGGGCAGCGCTGGGCCGCCGCGAAGTTCAGCCCCTCGTGCCACGCGCCGGTGGCCGAGGCGCCCTCCCCGTAGAACGACATCCCCACCCGGTCTTCGCCCCGGTGGCGGAACGTCAGCGTGATGCCCGCCATGACCTCGAGCATGGTGCCCAGGGGCGAGACCGGCCCCACCAGCCCCCGCTCGAAGTCGCACCAGTGGACGTTGGCCTCCTTCCCCCCCGTGGGTGCGGTGGCTCGGGCCATGTACTGACGGAAGTAGTCCACGGGGCTGCCGCCGAAGGCGAAGATCGCCCCCAGGGCCCGGATGGTGGGGGCCAGCATGTCCCCCGTCCCGTCGGATCGCCGGCGCAGGGCGAAGGCGGCGCCCACGGCGCCCGCCTCCTGGCCCAGGGAGCGGTACAGCCCGCCGTGCACGTGACCCTGCTTCTGGAGGAGCTCGAGGCGCTCCTCCGCGGCACGGGTCAGGACGAGGTGGTAGAGGATGTCGTGGAGTTGCTCGCGGGTGAGGTCCGCGACCACGGGATCACTCATGGGCGTGGGCTGGGAAGGGCGCCGACGGCCCTGCCGACCATCAAGCCGGGCCTCAGCTTCCGCCGCTGGTGCCGGGCGCCTGGCCGCCGGTGGCGGCGCCGGCCCCGTTACCCGCAGGCGGCGTCCCCGGACCCTCTTCGGTGGGCTCTCCGTTCCCCGGAAGGAGCGGCTGAGGCGCCGGGGCCGTGGCGTTGGGTGCCACGTTCTCCGGCGTCAGGATCGACGTCGGCTGCTGCGCTCGGGACGACAGGATGGAGAGGATGAGCGCCAGGGCCATGAAGAGGCCGCCGGCGGTCCAACTCGCCCGGGTGAGCATCGTGGTGGCCTGACGACCGCCCAGGATGCCCTCGGTGGCGGCGGCGCCGCCACCCATGGCCGCAAGCCCGCCGCCCTTCCCGGACTGGAGGAGGATCACCACCGCCAGGAAGATGCCGTCGAGCACCAGAATGGAAAGAAGAAAGCCGTACATCGCGCGTGTTCCGAGGACGTTCCGCTGATCAGCGGGTAAACGTCGCCGCCGCCCGCCCGGGTGTCAACGGACGTCCCCGGCGGTGGCGGCCTCGGCGATGCGGGCGAAGGCCTCCGGGTCGAGGCTGGCGCCCCCCACCAGGACGCCGTCCACGTCCTCGGCCGCCAGGAGCTCGGCCGCGTTGTCCGGCTTGACGCTCCCTCCGTAGAGGATGGGCACGGCGGCGGCCCGGGCCTCGCCCAACCGACTGGGCGAGCCGGCGGCGCAGCGTGGCGTAGGCCGCCGCGGCGTCGTCGGGCGTGGCGGTCTCCCCCGTCCCGATGGCCCACACCGGCTCGTACGCGAGGAGGAAGGGGGGCGGGTCACCCCCCAGCGAGGCGAGGGCGGCCGTGAGCTGGCGGAGGATCACCGCCTCCACCCGCCCGCCCCGGCGCTCGTCCAGCGTCTCGCCCACGCAGATGACGGGGACGAGCCCATGGCGCAGCGCCGAGGCCACCTTCCGCGCCACGTCCTGGTCGGTCTCCCCGAAGACGTGGCGCCGCTCGGAGTGGCCGACCAGGACGTGGCTGGCGCCGGCGTCCGCGGCCATGGGAGCCGACACCTCGCCGGTGAAGGCGCCCGCGTCCTCCCAGTGGATGTTCTGCACGCCCAACCCCACCGGCAGGCTTCCCCGGGCGTCCACCGCGGCCGCCAGGGAGAGGGCCGGGGGGAAGACCAGGAGCTCGGGGGCACCCTCGCCCCGGGGCGGCCGGAAGTCGCCGAAGAAGGTCCGGGTGGCCGTGGGCCCGTGGTGCATCTTCCAGTTCCCCGCCACCACTCGCGTCCGTGCCATGGCTCCCTCCCCCTCTCAGGCGTCTTCCAGGACGGCGACGCCGGGCAGCTCATCCCCCGCCAGGAACTCCAGCGACGCCCCGCCTCCCGTCGACACGTGGGACACGTGCTCGGTCACGCCCGCCATCTCCGCCGCGGCAGCCGAATCACCGCCGCCCACAACGGTCAGCGCGCCCCGGTCGGTGGCGCTGGCGACGGCGTGGGCCATGGCCATGGTCCCCTCCCGGAACGGCTCCAGCTCGAACACGCCCATGGGGCCGTTCCAGACGATGGTGCGCGCCTGGGCGAGCTCACGGGCGAAGAGCTCCACGGTGGCCGGGCCGATGTCCCCCACGTGCTCGCCGGGCTGGATGGCGTCGCGGGCGACCACCCTGGGTGTCGCGCCGGCTTCGATGGCAGGCGCGACCCGGCAGTCGACCGGGAGGAGGAGCCGGTCGCCGGCCTTCTCCAGCGTCTCCCTGGCCCGCTCCACCCGGTCTTCCTCCACCAGGCTGTCGCCCACCTCCAGCCCCAGCGCCATGAAGAACGTGTTGGCCATCGCCCCTCCCACCAGGAGCCGGTCGACCCGCTTCAGGAGCGCCTCGATGACGTCGATCTTCCCGGAGATCTTGGCGCCCCCGAGCAGCGCGACGAAGGGCCGCTCCGGGTCCTCGAGGGCGCGTCCCAGGAACTCGAGCTCCCGGTCCATGAGGAGCCCGGCCACGGCGGGGCCTCCCCGGGCGCGCACCACCCGCGCCACCCCTTCGGTG
The DNA here is from genome assembly GCA_963720485.1 of uncultured Gemmatimonadales bacterium. Lineage (GTDB taxonomy): Bacteria > Gemmatimonadota > Gemmatimonadetes > Longimicrobiales > Gaopeijiaceae > MFD05684-c1. Next base: position 1,362,802 of record OY970395.1, on the reverse strand, counting down.
GAGGCGTGGGACCGGTGGGCGGCGCCGAAGGCGTCGTCCACGTACACGTCGGCGAATTCCGCCAACTTCCGGGCCAGCTCCGGATCGTCCTTCGTCTCTCCCGGCTCGAAGCGCGTGTTCTCCAGCACCGCGATGCCGCCGTCGTGGAGGCCGTCCACCGCGGCGTGGGCCTCGGGGCCCACCAGGTCGCCGGCGAAGACCACCTCGCCCCCGAGCAGGTCGGCGAGCTTCCGGGCCACGGGACGGAGGGAGAAGGCCGGGTCGGGACCGTTCTTGGGACGGCCGAGGTGGGAGATGACGACGGTGCGGGCGCCCGCCGACCTCAGGAAGCGGAGGGTCGGAAGGATGCCCCGGACGCGGGTGTCGCTGGTGACGCGCCCGTTCTCGAGGGGGACGTTGAGGTCGGCCCGCACCAGGACGTGGCGTCCGGCGAGGGAGGACGGATCCAGCTCCCGGAGGGATCGTTTATGCATGGTCCCCGGTGATTCATGGCGGTCGTCGGTTGCGCCGGCGGCTCGTCCGTGAGCGGCCGAGGGAGGGGTCCGCACGATGCGGGCCGGCAGGAAGCTAAACGGGAAGGGCGAAAGGCCCAAGGTGGGAGGCGGCAAAGCGACCAGGCCGGCTCTCGGGCCGGCGGCGCGGCGGCGCAGCAGCGGGCCTCACCAGCCGCCGCCGGAGGCCTCCCCCGCCGGGTGCGACGGCACCCTGCGACGGAGCGGGGGCCGCGCTGGGGATGACCTCGAAGGTGAGGGGGAACTCCACCCACGTGCCCACGGCCGTGCCGTTCCGGGTGGCCGGCCGGAAATGGAGGTGGGGTGCGGCGTCCACCGCCGCCTTGTCCAGCTCGGGGGAGCCGGAGCCACGGCTCACCTGGACGTGGTCCACGGTCCCCGTCGTGTCGACCCAGAGGAGGAGGTAGACCGTCCCCCCCACGCCCGACTCCAGGAGGGCCCGGGGGTAGTAGCGGCGCATGAGGCGCTCCGAGGCCCCGGGGTCGATCATCTCGGGGAGGCTCACCGGGGGAGGCGCGTAGGGCTCCCCTTCCACCTCGTCCGAGGGGACGGACGAGGACGCCCTCTCCGTCACCGGTCGGGCCTCGGGCGGGTCGGCTGCGGAGGCAGGCGGCCGGGGCGGCGGGCGCGGAAGCGGCCGACCCGGCGGCCGGCGCCGGCTCGGGGCCCGGAAGCCACCAGCCGCACCAGCGTGGCCCCGGCGCGGGCCAGGGACGCCCGGGCGGGCGGCACGGTGAGGGCGACGAACAGCACCACGCCGGCGGCGGCCGCGAGCACGTGGCGCGCTGCGCTGCGCCGGCGGCGCGCCGGGGGCGAGAGCCGGGCCGTGCGGCGGAGCTCCCCCTCCAGCTCGGGGGCGAAGGAGGGGCGCTCGTGGATGCGCAGCTCGGAGAGCTCGGCGTCCAGGGCGTCCAGCTCCGGCGGCAGGCCGGGCAGGCGGTCGGGTCGGCGCGATTCGTGGGGTGTCATCGTCTATGGAGTCTCATCCGTCTCCACCGCCTTCCGGAGCCGGTTCAGGGCCCGGTGGAGGCGCACGGCGACGGCGTTGGGGCTGATGTCGAGGTGCTCGGCGATCTCACTGTTGGAGAGGCCGGCTCCGTAGCGCAGGGACAGGATCTCCTGGTCTGCTTTGCGAAGGGTCTGCATGCCGTTGAGGAGGGTCTGGATCCGCTCCTGCCGCAGCACCCGCTCCTCCTGGCCCGCCACGTCGGCCACCAGGTCCGGCACCCGGTCCAGCGACACGTGCAGCGAGCCCCGGCGCCTCAGGCTGCGGAGGTGGTCGGTCACGGCGTTGCGAGCGATGCGCAGCAGCCAGGTCCGGGGCGAGGCGCGCCGCGGATCGTAGCGACGAAAGGCGCGCAACGCCTTCATGAACACCTCGGACGTGAGGTCCTCCGCCGTCTCCCGGGTGGCGACGCGGAAACGCACGTAGCGGTAGACCGTCCCCCGGTGGTCGTGATACCACGACTCGAACGAGGGGGGAAGGCTCTCGGCGGTGGCGTCGGCCCCGCCCTCCCCCGGGTCCGGCGGGTCCGGGGGCGGGTCGGCGGACACGCGACCTCTCTGGATCGACGTCGTCTCGTCCGGCATCGCTTCAAGGTACGTCGCGGGCGGGATCGGGTTACGCCCGCTGGTGGAGCCGGTCTCCGGGGCCGCCGGTCCGAAACGCGAAGGGGCCCCGGGAGACGTGTCCCGGAGCCCCGTTTCCGTCGCACCGCGTCCGGGCCCCGCGGCCCGGACACGCTCCCGCTCAGGCGCGCTCCCGCTGGCCGCGTCGACGGTTCACGGCGACGGTGGCCGCGGCTGCCTGTCCGCTCCCCTTCCCCGACACCTCCAGGGGCGTGTCGCAGTGGCTGCAGCGGATGAGGACCTCCCGGGCGCCCGCCATGAGGACGCCGTCGGTGTGGCTGCACACGGGACACTTGTACGTGCGCCAGCCCACGTCGGGGGCCGCCTCGTCAGCGTCGTGGATGGGTTCCGTGGCCATGGTGCGCTCCTCCTTGCGGAGATCTGCCGGCGACAGGGTGCCCAGAGCGCCCTGCTCGGGGACGCCGCCCCCACGGGGCTGCAATCCCGATGCCTCGGCGGCTCTCCGGCGACGCCACATCACCCCACCGAAGCCGGGAGCCGCTCCCCTACATAACCTGCAAGATCGGCGACCCGACAGGAATAGCCCCACTCGTTGTCGTACCACGACAGCACCTTCACGACCCGGCCGTCGGTGACCATGGTGGAGGGGGCGTCGACGATGGAGCTGGCGGGGTTTCCCGTGAAGTCGATGCTCACCAAGCTCCTCGTCCTCCACGGCCAGGATGCCTTCCAGGGCCCCGCCCGCGGCTTCGCGGAAGGTGGCGTTCACCTCGTCGGCGGTGACGTCCGCTTCGAGCTCCGCCACCAGGTCCACGATGGACACGTCAGGCGTGGGGACCCGGATGGACATGCCGTCGATCTTCCCCTTCACCTCCGGGATGACCAGGGCGGTGGCCCGGGCGGCGCCGGTGGTGGTGGGGATCATGGACATGGCCGCCGCCCGGGCCCGCCGCAGGTCCTTGTGGGGCAGGTCCAGGAGCGACTGGTCGTTGGTGTACGAGTGCACGGTGGTCATGAGGCCGCGGCGGAAGCCGTAGCGGTCCATCAGGACCTTCACCACCGGGGCGAGGCAGTTCGTGGTGCAGCTCGCGTTGGAGATGATGTGGTGCTTCTCCGGGTCGTAGGCGTCCTGATTCACGCCCAGCACCACCGTCACGTCCTCGTTCTTGGCCGGAGCGGTGATGATGACCTTGCGCGCTCCGGCGTCCAGGTGCTTGGACGCACCGGCCCGGTCCCGGAAGATGCCGGTGGACTCGATGACGATGTCCACCTCCAGCTCCTTCCACGGAAGGCTCGCCGGGTCGCGCTCGGCCGTGACCCGGATCGCGTCGCCGTCGACCACGATGCCCTCCTCCGCCACCTCCACGGTGCCGGGGTAGCGCCCGTGCACGGAATCGTAGCGGAGGAGGTGGGCGAGGGTCTTCTTGTCCGTGAGATCGTTCACGGCGACGAAGTCCAGATCGTCCCTGCCGGCCTTCTTGGCGGCACGGAGCACGTTGCGGCCGATGCGGCCGAAGCCGTTGATGGCGACGCGAATGGGCATATCGAGAAGGTCTCCTGGTGCGGGTCGACCGGATGTGCGGGCAACGTCCGTGCCCCGTCCGGATGCCCTCGGGCCAGGAGGGGTCAGGCGGTGCGGGTCCGGTCGGGGATCGAACGCGCGAAGGTGAGCACCGTAACCCCCGAAGCTCCAGCCCGTTCCAGCGCCGAGGCGGCCGCGGCGACGGTGGCTCCCGTGGTGAGGACGTCGTCCACCAGGACGATCCGGGCCCTCTCGGGGAGCGCGGGGGCGCCGGCCAGGGTCGAGAAGGCCTGCTCCACGTTACTCCGGCGCATCTCGGGCGGCAAGGAGACCTGGGAGGGCCCCTCCCGGGTGCGCGCGAGAAGGCGCAGGACGGGGATCCCCAGCGCCGCCGCGACCTCCCGGGCCAGCAGCTCGGCCTGGTCGTAGCCCCGCCTGCGCCGCCGTCCTGGCGTGGTGGGAACCCACGTCACCGCCTGGCCCCAGGCGCCCACGGCGCGGCGGCCGGACGCCATGCGGCGGCCCATCCACGCCGCGGCCTCCCGTCGTCCCCCGTACTTCAGCGCGTGCACGAGGCCGTCGCAGGGAGGCTCGAGGAGGGCGGCGGCCCGGGCGCGGGTCAGGATGGGCGGCCACCCGCGGCAGTGGAGGCAGTCCTCGGCCTGCTCCCGGCCCGTGCCCCGGGGGGCGTCGCAGCGGGGGCAGCGGGGGAAGGGCGGCTCCCGGAGCCGGCTCGCGCACCCTGGACAGAGGGGCGCACCCGCCCGGTCCAGGGGGAGGGCCGCCGAGCAGCCGGCGCAGCGCCCGGGGAGGAGGAGGTCCAGGAGGTCCAGGAGGACGGTCCCGGGCGAAGTCCTCACTCCCCGACGACCTCCCGCGCGTCCTCCAGGGCCCGGCGCATGGCCTCCACCGCGGCGGGCCGGCCCCACCACGTCTCGAAGGCGGCCGCGCCCTGCTGTACGAGCATCTCGGCGCCATCGGTGGCCCGGTAGCCCAGGGAGGTGGCGTGACGCACGAAGGGGGTGGCCCCCGCGCCGTACACCAGGTCCATCACGGCCCCCGCCCGATGAAGGCGCTCCAGGTCCATGGGGAGGGGGTCCGAGGGGTCGAGGCCCAGGCGCGTGGCGTTCACCACCAGGTCGAAGACCGCCCCCTCCAGCTCCTCGCCCCCCGTCACCACCCGCACGCGCTCCCCGCCGATGCGGCGCGCCACCGCCCGGGCGCGCTCGGTGGTCCGGTTGAAGAGGCTCACCTCACGGGCCCCGTCGTCCAGGAGCGCCACCAGCGCCGCCCGGGCGGCCCCGCCGGCACCCAGCAGCAGGACCCGGGCTCCGGCGGGGGCTCCGGGAACGAAGGCCTCGAGGGCGCGGCGAAAGCCCTCCACGTCGGTGTTGTCGCCGTGGACGGCGTCGCCTTCGCCCCAGAAGGTGTTGCACGCCCCGGTGCGGCGGACGGCGTCCGACGCTGCAGTGACGACGGTAGCGGCGCGCTCCTTGTGGGGGAGGGTGACGTTGCCGCCCCCGCCCGAGCGGGCGAGGGACCGCAGCACCCCGGCCACGTCCTCGGCGCCACACGCGATCGTGACGTAGACGGCGTCCAGCTCCGCCTCCGCCAGGGCGGCGTTCTGGAGCACCGAGGAGAGGGAGTGGGCCACCGGGTCGCCCAGGAGGGCCAGGACGCGCGTCCCCGCCGTGATGGAGCGGCGCTCCCGGCTGTCGGCATCCGAGCCGATCCCCGGGGCCCCGGCGGTGCCCCCGCTCATGGCGACAGGATGGGCTCGAGGCGCCGCACCGCGGCCCGCACCAGCGTCTCCAGGACCTCGTACGCCTCGGCGTAGGCCTCCTCGCCCCCCCCGAAGGGGTCGGGCACCCCCCCCGTGGCGGCCTCCGCATCGTCCCCCCTGGCGAAGGCGTCCAGGAGCGCCGCCCGCTCGCCGCCTCCCAGCGCCGCCACCCGCACCAGGTGGCCGGGCGACATGGCCAGGATCAGGTCGGCCCACGCCACCAGCTCGCGGTCGAGGGGCGTGCTCCGATGCTCCTCCAGGGAGAGCCCGTGGCGCTCGGCGACCTGCCGCGCCCCCTCGCTGGCCGGCTCCCCCGACGCGGCAGCCACCCCCGCGGAGCGCACCTCCACGTGGGTCCAACCCAGCGCCTCCAGCTCGCGCAGGGCCAGGACCTGGGCCAGCGGGCTCCGGCAGGTGTTGCCGGTGCACACGAACAGCACCCGGAACGTCTCGGCAGTCACGTCGTCAGCGTCCATCGATCTCGGGAACCGCGCAGCGGAGGCGCGCCAGGGGAACCGCTCCCTCCCGGAGCACCACCGGCACGGCTCCGGTGCAGTCTACGATCGTCGAAGGCGGCGAGGGCGGCAGTGTCCCCGCGTCCAGCACCCACAGCTTCTCGTCGCCGCCCAGCCGGCGCCCGGCTTCCAGGGCGTCCGTGCCGCTCCGGGCTCCGGGCTCGCCGGGAACGTTGGCGCTGGTGCTGGTGATGGGCCCACCCAGCAGCTCCGGCAACGCCCGCGCCAGGGGGTGGGGCGACACCCGCACCGCCACCCCGCCCGCGGCGCTCCTCACGCCCTCGGGGAAGGTATTCGCCGGGTCGTCCAGCACCAGGGTCAGCCCCCCTGGCCAGAAGAGGGCCGCCAGCTCCCGGGCCGCCTCGGTCCACGTCAACCCGGGCGCCGCCCCCGCGTGGGGGAGGAGCACCAGGAAAGGGCTGTCGTCTCCGCGGCGCTTCAGCGCGCCCAGCGCTCGCAGGGCCGCGGGACGAAGGGCGCAGCCGAAGCCGTACACGGTCTCGGTGGGGTAGGCCAGCAGGCCATCCGCCAGGAGGTGCTGCACGACGGGGGCCAGCGCGAGGTCGTCGACGACCTCGCCCCGCACGTCCAGCCGCCGGGGGCCGCCCTCACCCATCCTCGTCCCCCCGCCCCAGGAGGAGCTCGGCGATGGGAAGGTCGTCGGGGCGCGTCACCTTCAGGTTCCGGGGCGACCCTTCCACCATCACCACCACCCCCCCCACCCGCTCCACCAGCGCCGCGTCGTCCGTGGCCGGCGCGCCGTCCCACGCCTCGTATGCCCGCCGAAGGAGCGCCGCGGGGAAGGCCTGGGGCGTCTGGGCGTGCCAGATGCGGCTCCGCTCCGGGGTCCCCACGACCCGCCCGGCGTCGTCCACCTCCTTGAGGGTGTCCCGGGCCGGCCACCCCGCCACCGCCCCCGTGCCCCGGGCCGCCGCGGCGATGCAGCGGTCCAGGATGGCCCGGGTCACCAGGGGCCGGGCCGCGTCGTGGACCAGGATGACCTCCACGTCGGCGGGGAGAGCGGCCAGGGCGGCCCCCACGGACGCGGCCCGGGTCGCCCCACCCGCCACCACCGCGACCCTCGGGTCGAGGGCCGTGAGCCATGCCGGCGGCGCGTCGGCATCGGCCGGGGCCAGGGCGACGCGCACGGCGGTCACGGCCGGGTGCTGCAGGAAGGGGCGCAGGGCCCGGGCCAGGACCGGCTCGCCGGCGAGCTCCAGGAAGGGCTTCTTCCGCCCCCCCATGCGCCGCCCCTCGCCCGCCGCCGGGACCACGACGCCGACCCGGGTCGGCCCGCCGGAGGTGGATCGCCCCCCGGCGTCCCCTCCACTCAGAACGGGGCTCCGCCGTGGGCGCCGGCGGGCTCCGACTCCCGCGTGGCGGAGTCGAAGCGCGTGTACGCCTTGTGGAAGAAGAGCGACACGCTTCCGGTGGGGCCGTTCCGCTGCTTGGACACGATGAGCTCGGCCTGTCCCTCCAGGGAGTTCCCGTCCTTGTCCACGGGGCCAAAGTAGTACTCGGGCCGGTACAGGAACATGACCAGATCGGCATCCTGCTCGATGGATCCGGACTCCCTCAGATCGGAGAGCTGGGGCCGCCGGTCGTTGCGCTGCTCGGGCGCCCGGGAAAGCTGGGAGAGGGCCACGACGGGGACGTCGATCTCCCGTGCGAGGGCCTTGAGGCTGCGGGAGATCTGACTCACCTCCTGGACGCGGCTCTCGGAGCGCCCGCCCCCGGACATGAGCTGCATGTAGTCGATGACCAGGAGGCCCAGGTCCGTCTCGGCCTTGAGGCGCCTGGCCTTGGCGCGCATCTCCAGCACCGTGGCGCCGGGGGAGTCGTCGATCCACAGGGGAGCCGTGTTCAGGTGGCCCGCCGCGGCCGCCAGCCGCTGGTACTCCTCGGGGGAGAGGCGGCCGCGCCGGAGCTTCTGGGCGTCGACCCGGCCCTCGGAGCAGAGGAGGCGCTGGACGAGCTGCTCCTTGCTCATCTCCAGGGAGAAGATGGCCACGGGCACGTTGTGCTCGATGGCGGCGGTCTGGGCCACGTTCATGACCCACGACGTCTTCCCCATGGACGGGCGGGCGGCCACGATGATCAGGTCGCCCTTCTGGAGCCCGGTCGTCATGCGGTCCAGGTCCGGGAAGCCCGTGGCCACGCCGGTGATGCCGCCGGCGTTCTCCTGCAGCCGCTCGATGTGCTCGAACGTGGGCCACAGGATCTCCTTGATCCAGACGAAGCCCTCCCGGTCGTGGCTCTGGGCCACCTGGAAGATCCGGGCCTCCGCCTGGTCGAGGATCTCCTCCACGTCCCGGGCGCCCTGGTCGTACGCGTCGCGGATGATCCCGGAGGAGGCCTCGATGAGACGCCGGAGCAGCGCCTTCTCCCGGACGATGCGGGCGTGGTACTCGATGTTGGCCGCGGTGGGCACGGCGTCCACGAGCTGGGCCAGGTACTCCATGCCCCCGGCGTCGTCCAGCTCGCCCGTCTTCTTGAGCTCCTCCGAGAGGGTGATGACGTCCACCGCCTCGCCCCGCTCGAAGAGGCGCGCCATGGCCCGGAAGAGGCGCCGGTGCGCCTCGCGGTAGAACATGGCGTCGTTGACGTGCTCCACCGCCCGGGCCACGGCGTCCCGGTCGATGAGCATGCCTCCCAGGACGGAGATCTCCGCCTCCGCCGAATACGGCGGGCGCCGGTCGAAGCCCTCGGAGCCCTGGGACGTCCCGGGGCGGATTGGAGGGCTTCCAGAGGATTCAACGTGGATTCCTGCGGTGCGGGTCGGGCGACGTCGAGGCGCCTCAGCCCCGGTCGAGGACCTGGCGGAGGAGCTGGAGGTCGTCCCAGGTGGGCCGGGTCCATCCGGCGTTGCGCAGCAGCGCGGCCGGGTGGTACGTGACCACGACGGGGACGCCCTCGTAACTGTACACCTCGCCGCGGAGCTTGCCCAGGGGTGACGACGTGCCGGTGAGGAACTGCGCGGCGAAGGTGCCCACGCCCAGGAGCACCTCCGGGCGGACGAGCTCGATCTGCTTCCTCAGGAAGGGCGTGCAGCTCTCGATCTCCCCGGGGAGGGGGTTCCGGTTCCCGGGCGGCCGGCACTTGAGGACGTTGCAGATGTAGACCTGCTCCTTCCTGGACAGGCCCACGCTCATGAGGAGGAGGTCCAGGAGCTTCCCCGCGGCCCCCACGAAGGGGAGCCCCGTGGCGTCCTCGTTGGCACCGGGGGCCTCCCCCACCACCATGACCCGGGCGTCCACCGGACCGTCCGAGAACACCACCTGGGTGCGCCCCCCGGCCAGGGCGCAGCGGGTGCACGCCAGGGCCGTATCACGGAGCTCGGCGTAGTCCGAGGGGAGGACGGGGAGCGGGGCGTCTCCGGGGCGGGCGTCCGCCGTCGGGACGGGAGGCGCGGCAGGGGCGCGTGGGCGCCGCCGGCGGGCGAGGACGGCGCTGCCGGTGCCTCCGCGGAGGGCCGGGCGGCCGGCGGCAGGCCCGGGGCGGCCCTGCCGCCTCCCGGCGGGCGGCTGCCACCACGGCCAGAAGGGCGTCCCGGGTGGTGTCGTCCAGGACCAGGGCCGGCGCCCCCATCTCCTGGCGCTGACGGAGCAGCCGGGCCAGGGCCCGGACCCCCGCCCCGCTCACGCCGCGCCCGCCGAGCATCGCCGCCACCCGGTCCAGCACGGCCTCGGCCACCTCGTCCTTGGACTGGAGGGGGAGGGTCTCGGCCTCCCCTTCCCCGCCCAGCAGCGTGACCCGGTTGGTCTCCACCTCGAAGCCGGCGCCCGCCTCGCCGGCGTCGTTGGCCACGATGAGGTCGAAGCCCTTCGCCTCCAGCTTCGCCCGGGCGTTCGCCACCAGGTCGGAGGTCTCCAGGGCGAAGCCCACCACCACCGCGCCTTCCTTCCGTGCCGCCCGCGTCCCTCCCGCCACGTCGGGGTTCGCCGTCAGGGCCACGTCCAGCCGGCCCCCCACCTCCGAGCGCTTCACCTTTCCCTCCCGGGGGCTCTCGGGACGGAAGTCGGCCACCGCGGCCGCGAACACGGCCACGTCGGCCCCGCCGAGGCGCGCCTCCACGGCGGCGTACATCTCCCGGCCGTCTCCACCCGCACCACGTCCGCCCCGACGGGGTCGTCCAGGGCGACGGGTCCCGTCACCAGCGTCACCTCGGCGCCCCGGCGCCACGCCGCCCGGGCCAGCGCGAAGCCCATCCTCCCGGAGGAGCGGTTGCCCAGGTAGCGCACCGGGTCCAGCGGCTCGCGGGTCGGGCCCGCGGTGACCAGCACCCGGCGGCCGGCCAGGACGTCGTCCCTCCCAAGGGCCCGGCCGACGTGCTCCGCGATCTGCCACGGCTCCAGCATGCGGCCGGGCCCCTCCCCTTCCCCCGCCGCCAGGGGCCCCACCGCCGGGGCCCGCGATCCGGTACCCCAGGGCGTCCCGGCAGTGGGCCACGTTGGCCTGCACCTGGGGGTGGGCGTACATGCGGTCGTTCATGGCGGGGCAGAGCACGACGGGGGCGCGGGTGGCCAGGAGGGTGGTGGTGAGGAGGTCGTCGGCCCGGCCCTGGGCCGCCCGGGCCAGGAAGTCGGCGGTGGCGGGGGCCACCACCACGCAGTCGGCGTCCCGCCCCAGCGCCACGTGGAGCGCGGCCCCGCGGGTGGAGAAGAGCTCGGTGAGGGCCGGGCGTCCGGTGACGCCCTCGAACGCCAGGGGGCGGACGAACGCTCCGGCGGCCCGGGTCATGACCACGTCCGACCTCGGCGCCCAGGCGCGCGAGATCCCGGGCGAGCTGCACCGACTTGTAGACGGCGATGCCGCCCGTCACGCCGAGGACCACCCGCCTTCCCCGCCATGGGCGGCGGGGGCCGAGGACGCCGTCGCTCACCGGACGCGCGCGGGGCCGTCCCGCCTCGCCGCGGCGGAGTCGCCGCGGTCGGCGGGAGCCGTCAGACCTCGTCCTTGCGGCGCCGCTTGACCAGCCGGAATTCGAGCTGGCCGGAGGTGAGAGCCTCCAGCGCCCGGGTGGTCAGCTTCTTCTCCTCGCCCAGGGGCAGGGTCTCCCGGGGGAGGGAGTTGAGCTCCCGGGCGTACTTGGAGGCCACCAGCACGCCCAGGTACTTGCTCCCGGTCGTGCTCGCCACCTCGAGGGGTGTGAAGACGCGCATTGATCGCTCCTATCGGTTGACGTTCGAGTAACGCTCATGCAGCACGTGGGCCACCTCCTCCTGCAGGCGGCTCACGTCGCTTCCCAGGTCCAGGGCCCGGATGGGACGGTGGGCCTCGGCCCGGACGATGGACCGCACCACCGACACGGCGTCGTCCAGGTCGTCGTTCACGACGACGTAGTCGAAGTCCCCCGCCCGCTCCAGCTCGGGGCGGGCGTTTCGCAGCCTGCGGGCCACTTCCTCCGGTGCCTCGGTCCCCCGCTTCCCGAGCCGCGCCAAAAGCGCGTCCAGAGAGGGCGGGAAGATGAAGACCAGCACCGCCTCCGGCACGGCTTCCCGGATCTGGCGCGCGCCCTGCACGTCGATGTCCAGGACCACGTGCTGCCCCCGGGACGCCGCCGCCTCGAGGTTGTGGCGGGGCGTGCCGTAGAGGTGACCGTGGACCTCGGCCCACTCCACCAGCTCGCCGCGCTCCAGCATGCCCTCGAAGGCGTCCCGGGCCACGAACTGGTAGTCCCTGCCCTCCCGCTCCCCCGCCCGGGGCGGCCGGGTCGTGGCGGACACGGAGAAGACGAAGTCCCGCGAATCGGCCACCAGGGCCCGGGCGATGGTCGTCTTCCCCGTCCCGCTGGGGGCGGCGAGGACCACGGGGAAAGCCCGGCCGGGGAGGTGGGTCACTCCACGTTCTCCAACTGCTCCCGGAGGCGCTCGATCTCCTCCTTGAACGCGACGGCGGCGTGGGCGATCTGGGCGTCGTTGGCCTTCGAGCCGATGGTGTTGGCCTCCCGGTGCATCTCCTGGACGAGGAAGGAGAGCCGCTTCCCGACCGCCTCGCCGGCGTCGGCGGCCAGGAGGTCCTTGAAGTGCTCCACGTGGGCCCGGAAGCGCACGATCTCCTCGTTGATGTCCCACTTCTCGGCCAGATAGGCGATCTCCCGGGCCAGCCGGTCCTGGTCCACCTGCTCCTGCCCTCCCAGCTCCCGCACCGCGTTGCGCAGGCGGTCGCGCTCGGCCACCAGCCGCTCGGGCGCCCGGGCCTCCACGTTGTCCAGGGCCCCTTCGATGGTGGCGAGGCGCCCCTCCAGGTCTTCCTGGAGACGGGCGCCTTCGCTCTCGCGCATGGCCAACACCTCCGCCAGCGCCTCCTCCGTGACCTCCCGGAGCACGTCCTCGTCCACCTCCGGCGCCGCCCGGTCACCCTCGGGGGCGCGGAAGATGTCGCCGAAGCGGGCGACCATCGTCACGTCCACGTCGCCGGCCAGCTCCAGCTCGTCTCTCAGACCGTGAGCAGGTCCCGGTAATGGCGCGCCCGGGAGAGGTCCACCTCGGGGAGGTCGCCCCGGTCGGCCCCGGCCCGCTCCAGGGTGAGCGTATAGCTCACGTGGCCACGGACGATGTGGGGCCGCAGCCAGGCCTGGACGGCCGCCTCGTACCGGTCGAAGCCGGGCGGCGTGCGCAGGTGGGGATTGAAATAGCGGTGGTTGACGGTCTTGATCTCGACGCGGAGCCTGCCCTCGTCGATGTCCCGCTCCGCATCCCCAAAACCTGTCATGCTGCGGATCATGCGGCTCCAACCCCTGCCATGATGGCGCCTTGCGCGGCGCGCCGCGGGCCGATACGGGAGCCCGTAAAGCTAATGGGTGCCTCCCCTGGCGTGAAGCCGCCCGCTCCCCGGGTCAGTTCCACAGCGTCCAGCGCACGCCGTAGAGGGTGCGGGAGCGAGGGAGCACCCGGTCGGGGAAGTCCTGGTTGGCGTCCCGCAGGGTGAAGTTCTGCCAGCGGATGAAGACCCGCACCGTCACCACCCGGATCTGGAGATAGCCGTACCAGCTCTGGTAGAAGGGGACGGCGGCCAGGGCCCGGGGGGCCTCCGGGTCGGACGGCTGCTCGGCCGCCAGCAGCGGGACGGTCATGGGATCGCGCCCGTCCACCCCCAGGGCGCTCCACACCTCCAGGTTGTGCGTGGCGAGGAATGTGTCGTGGAAGTCCACGGCGGCCTGGTACTGGCGGCGGGGAAGGTAGCGGGCCCCCTCGTCCCACTGCTGGTAGGAGCCGTCGAAGGCGAAGCCCTCGGGCAGCAGGGGGAGGGGGAGGCTGGCGGTCACCTCCCAGCCGGTCCGCTTCACGCCCGGAAGCACGAGGCCGTCCCGGTCCAGGGGCGTGCCCAGGGGGCGCAGGGAGTCGGTGTCCAGGGTGACCCGTGCGCCGCTCACGGTGGCGTCCTTCCAGCGCCACACCGCCCCGAGGCGCACCGCCGTGCGGTCGGTCAGGCGGGAGAAGGGCTCCACCGGCAGGGGGGCGGGAACGGTCCCCTCGCCCGTGTCCGCCGGGGGCACGGCGAGGGTATCCCGGCGCGCGCCCCGCTTCCCCGACGACCAGCTCGCGAAGGCGGACAGCCCCAGCAGGGGCGGCGTCCAGGCCTGGAGGCGCACCAGGGTGGCGGCGTCGCCCTGCCACACGTCCCGGGACAGGGCGGCGTCGGCGCCCCCACCCCGGGGGAGGGACGCCCCCGCCGAGAGGTCGACGGACGAGGAGGGCACGTCGCCCCCGAACAGGCGCAGCGCGCCCCGGGTCCAGAAGGCCCCGGGGTCCCAGGAGGCCTGCAGGCCGTACTGGCTCCCGTCCCGGGACCACGTGGTGTCGGTGAGCTCGTCCCGGAGCGACGAGCGGACGGCGTACGCCTCGGCCACCAGCCCGGGGGCCAGCCTGCCCCGGGCCCGGAGCACCCAGTCGGCGCGGGTGGACGAGGACGGGAAGAGGGTCACGTCGTTCTCGGCCTTCATGCGTCGGAGCTCGCCGGTCACCGCCCAGCGGTCGCCGCCGTGCCACGTGTAGCGCAGCCACGCCCCCACCAGCGAGCCGCTCTCCTCCCCCCGGGGGCCCCGGGTGTCCAGGCGGTCCAGGGACACGCCCAGGCTCCCGCCCAGGGCGTGGGGGTGGACGAACGTCCCCCGGAAGACGTTGGTGTTCAGGTCGCCGGTGCCGGCCTCCACCAGCGTGTACGGCCGGGGGTCGAAGTTGCGCAGGCTGGTGATCTCGATGCGGAGCTCGGCCGGGTCCCGCACGATGCGCACCCGCTCGACGCCGCCCAGGCCCACCTGGCCCAGGTCCACGGCCCCGCCGTCCAGGGGGACGATCTCCACCCCGTCCCACAGCACCCGCACCCCGCCCCCTCCCAGGGCGTACGCGGTGACCGTGCGGGGCGTGCCGAAATCGCCCCCGCGCAGGGGGAGCACGCCCGGAAGGGTGGACACGAGCTCCGCCAGCGTGAGGGCACGGCTGCCCAGGATGTCCTCGCGCTCGAACACCCACACGCCCGTGGCGGGGCCGGCCGGCGTGCCCCCCACCATCTCGGGGACACGGTGGAAGGGCGCGGCGGAGGAGGTGTCGGCCTCCCCACCGGGGCGGGTGACGGCGGTGTCCGGGACCACCAGCACCCTGGACGTGTCGGAGAGGAACAGGGTGTCCGGCCGAGGCACCGTGTCGGGGATCACCACCGAGTCGGGCAGCGGGATGGTGTCGCCGCGGGCCTGGGCCACCGCCGGGGCGGCCGCCCCGGCCAGGAGCGCCAGGGCCAGGAGCACCACCCTGGCGGCCGGACGCGCCGACGCCCCGGTCGGGGCGGACCGGGGCGTCGGAAGGCGGAGGAGGGAGCCGGTCACCTCACCCGGCCCCGCACCCACTCCACCAGGAGGCGCACCGGGAAGCCGTACCCTCCGGGCCGCTGGTACGGAAGGGGTTCCGTCCCGTAGGCGGTGCCGGCCACGTCCAGGTGGCCCCAGGGCACGTCGCCCACGAACTCCCGCAGGAAGCAGCCGGCGGTGATGCTGCCGGCCGGGCGCCCGCCCACGTTCATGAAGTCGGCGGCCTCGCTGTCGAGCTGCTTCCGGTACTCGCTCCACAAGGGGAGGGGCCAGCAGCGCTCCCCGGTGCGCTCGCCGGCCTGCCGCAGCTCGTCGACGAGGCCGTCGTCGGTGCCCATCACGCCTGCGGCGTGGTGACCCAGGGCGATGATCACGGCCCCGGTGAGGGTCGCCAGGTCGACCATGGCCGCCGGCCCCAGCTCCCGGCCGTAGTCCAGGGCGTCGGCCAGGATCAGGCGCCCCTCCGCGTCGGTGTTCACCACCTCCACGGTCTTCCCCGAGCGGGTGGGGATGACGTCGCCGGGCTTCAGGGCCTTCCCCGAGATGAGGTTCTCCGTGGAAGCCACGAGGCCCACCACGTTCAAGGGCACCTCCAGGGCGGCCACGGCCCGCATGGCGCCCAGCACCGCCGCACCGCCGGACATGTCGAACTTCATCTCCTCCATGCCCTTGGCCGGCTTGATGGAGATGCCGCCGGCGTCGAAGGTGAGCCCCTTGCCCACCAGCACCAGGGGAGGATCGCCCTCGTCGCCTCCGTTGTGGCGCAGGACGATGAAGCGGGCCTCCTGGTCCGAGCCCTGGTTCACCGCCAGGAGCGCGTGCATGCGCTCCTCCAGGATGCGTCCGGGGCCGAACACCTCCACGTCCAACCCCACCTCGGCGGCCATGCGCTCGGACTCCTCGGCCAGGTGGGTCGGGGTCGCCACGTTGCCCGGCCGGTTCTGGAGGACCCGGGCGAAGTTCTGGGACTCGGCCACGGCCTTCCCGATCCGGATCCCCTCCTCGGCTGCCGCGTGGTCATCCTGGGCCAGGATGAGGTCGAGACGGGTGACCTCCGGGGCCGGTTCCTCGGCGGCGGGGTCACGTCCCACCTCGGTCTTGAGCTCCCGGAACACCCACGCGGCCAGGATGCCCCCTTCGGCGGCCGCCCGGGCCCGCTCCCCCGGGGCCACGGCGTCCAGGCCGCCAAGGTGCACGGAGAGGGCCTCGAGCCTTCGCGCCTCCGCCACCCGCACCGCCCGGCCGACGAAGCGCCGGACCGCCTCCCCCGTGAGCTCCGAGGCGGGTCCCACCCCCACGAGGGCAACGCGCCGGGGACCCTCGTCCAGTCCGGTGTTCACCACCAGGGTGGTGCCCAGTGAGCCCCGAACGTCCTCACGGGCGTTGCGGACGGCATCCTCCAGGGCCCCCGTGACGCCGGGGGTAAGGGCCTGCCCGCCCTCCCCCTGGAGCACGGGCACGGCCAGGAGCGGTGTAGGGTGGCGAGGGGCCTCCGTCGCGGGGACGAGGCGGATGTCCATCGAGCCTCCGGGGGTGAGATGACGGCCAGGGTCCGGCTCCCCGTACCGACCTGCCGCCGGCGGCGCGGAGCGCCGGAAGGTAGCCGGAGACGGAGAGCGCGATCAAGGCGCGGTGGGCGCCGTGGAGGGGGCCCTCGAGAAGGGAGGCGGCGAGGCGTGCCGGCGGTGCGGGATCCCCCCTACGGGCTCCCTAGCGGAGGCGCTGCCCGGGCAGGAGAGGCGGGATCGGAGCCCCGAGGCCGTCGGCCACCACCCGGAAGAGCTCGGCCTCCCGGGCGGTCACCACGCCGTCGGCGGCCACGGAGGTGGCGCACGCCCGGACCAGCCGCCGCTTGAGCTCGGGTACGAGCCCGGAGAGGGTCTCCAGCGACGCCTCCAGCAGGCGGGGCGCTCCGGCCTCCTCTGCAGGACGGAGGGTGACGCCTCGGAGCGCCAGCGCCGCCGAGGCGGCCTGGAACGCCCGCTCCGCCTCGGCGGCATCGTCGGAGCCGGCCCGGACCAGGGCGCTCAGGAGCACCGAGCACTCCATCGTGAAGGGCTGCAGGGAGCGGTAGTCCGGGGCGCGCAGCGCCCGCGTGGGATCCAGGTGCTGCTGCAGATGATGCATGACGAGGCGCACCAGGAGCCACTCCTCCAGGGCCAGCTCCCCGTCGGCGGACGCCACCGTCCGGAGCGCCCGCACGAAGCGCTCGGCGTCGGGGCGGGGTAGCGCGGTGAGGGTGCCGGCGGCGGCCTCCACCAGGGGGAGGCGCGCCTCGGGAGGGAGCGAGGCGGCCAGGGGCGCCAGCCGCCAGGCGGCCGCGGCGACGTCGCCGGCTTCGGCGCCGTCCAGCGCCTCCGCCTCGGCCCCGGCATCGCCGCTCCCGTCTCCCAGGAGGAGCGCCAGGACCAGGGCCCGGGAACCCACCGCGTCCCGGGCGGCGTCCATGAGCGGCGGGGGCACCGACGCCAGCAGGCGTCGGGCGTAGGCCACGTGCTCCGCCCCGGGGTCGCCGATGCGCTCCAGCGCCCCCTGGCCCGGCGAAGCCTCCGCGGCGTCCGCCGCCGGCTCGCTACCGGCGGATGGTGCCGGCCGGGCGGGCACGGCGGCGGGGCCGCGGGGGGTCCGGGGAGGCGCCGCGGCCGTCCCCCCGGCGAAGCCGGCCACGGCCACCGCCCCCACCTCCGCCGCCAGGCCGGCCAGCTCCGGCTCGGGAGGCGCCACGTAGTCGGCGGCCACCGCCGGGAAGCGCCCCTGGAAGGTGGGATCGATCCTCTTGATGCGCTCCTCCAGTGGCGGGTGGGTCGCCATGAGCCCCGACAGCCGCTTCAGGCCGTCGCCGAAGAACATGTGGCTGGCCTCGGCGGCGTGGGCGGCGTGGAGGCGGGAGCCCCGCACGAAGCCGCCGATCTTCTGGAGCGCCCCCGAGATACCCGCGGGGTTCCGCGTGAACTGGACCGACGACGCGTCGGCCAGGAACTCCCGCTGGCGCGACACGGCCGCCTGGATGAGCTCGCCGCAGAAGGTGCCCACGTAGCCCACGATGAAGAGGGCGAGCCCCACCAGGGCGATGCCTCCGCTGCCCTTGCTGTTGCGGGAGCGTCGCCGCCCGCCCCCGCCCCGCAGGATGATGCGGCCGATGAGCCCCAGGAGGAGGATCCCGAACAGCACCCCCATGAGGCGCAGGTTCAGCCGCATGTCACCGTTGAGGATGTGGCTGAACTCGTGGCCGATGACGCCCTGGAGCTCGTCTCGGGAGAGCTTCTCCATGGCGCCCCGGGTGACGCCGATGACGGCGTCGCCCGGAGCGTGCCCCGCTGCGAAGGCGTTGATGCCCTCTTCGTCGTCCAGGAGAAAGACGGCGGGAACGGGCGTCCCGGACGCGATGGCCATCTCCTCCACCACGTTGAGGAGCCGCCGCTCCTTCCAGTCGCGGGTGCCGGGGTCCAGACGGTGGCCGCCCATGCGCCAGGCCACCACCTCACCGCCCCCCTTGAGCTGGTTCGTCTTCCACATGGACCCGGCGCCCACGACGACGCCGACCGCCAGCGCCACGAAGGCGAAGAGGCCCGGATCCCAGAGAGGTGTATGGACGGGTCCGTGGGCCTGGGAGCCCATGGCCACCCACACCGCCAGGTAGATGACCGTCACCATGGCCAGGAGGGCCAGGGCAAAGAGGAAGACGAGGCGGCCCGACTGCTTCCGGGCCCGCTCCTGCTGCTCGAAGAAGTCCATGGGCGAGGGAGGGCCGGGGGCCTCCCGGGCTCAGGGAGCCGGGAGGTCCGCAGGGGCCGTGGCGTGGGTCAGTCGAAGGAGACCTTGGGCGCTTCGCGCTGGGCCTCGACCTCGATCTCGAACATGGTGGCGGGCTGGAAACCGAAGGCCCCCGCGATCTGGTTCTGGGGAAAGCTCTCCCGGTAGGTGTTGTACTGCATCACGCCGTCGTTGTAGGCCTGCCGGGCGAAGGCGATGCGGTTCTCCGTGGAAGCCAGCTCCTCCTGGAGCTGCTGCATGTTCTGATTGGCCTTCAGGTCGGGGTACGCCTCCGAGAGCGCGAAGAGGCGCCCCAGGGAGCCCGTGAGGGTCCGCTCGGCGGCCATGAGCTGGCCCACCGCCTGGGCATCGCCAGGGTTGTCGGCGGCGCGCTGCGCCACGTCCCGGGCCTGGTTCCTGGCGGCGATGACGGCCTCCAGCGTTTCCCGCTCGTGCTTCATGTAGCCCTTCGCCGTCTCCACCAGATTGGGGATGAGGTCGTAGCGGCGCTTGAGCTGCACGTCGATCTGGGCGTAGGCGTTCTTGTACCGGTTCCTGAGGCTCACCAGCCGGTTGTAGACGCCGACCAGGTAGATCAGCAGCACGGCCACCAGGATCAACGGGATCCACGAGCCCATGGCGTTCGCTCCTCGGGATATGGAAGGGGGACGGACGGACGGGCGTCCATATCCATGGTAAGGGCTTCGCGCCCTCGCCCGCCACGGTTGCCTCCCCCGCCGGTTTCGGTGTACCTTCGGTTACGGTTTATGTTCGGTTACGGCCGCCGCCTCCCCGTCGGGGAGCGGCGGCTTCGTCCCACCGAGGTCGCCTATGTCCGAGACCCGTTCCGAAGGCCGTTCCCCGTCCGGCGGGCGGAGCCCCCGCTATGGGGGAGGCCCCCGCGGCGACCTCACCCCCCGATACGGAGGAGGGAGCGAGGACCTTCGCCCCCCTCTCCGGAGCGGCTCCCGCACGGCGCTGTGCCTCTGGCTCCCCACCTTCGAGCTCCGCCTGGAGCTGGTGCGGGCCCCCGAGCTGGACACCACCTCCGTGGCCCTCCTCTCTCCGGAGGGGGGCGCGCGACGGACGGTATGGCAGGTGTCGGAGCGGGCCCACCACGCCGGGGTGCGGCCGGGCCAGCTCGTCTCCCAGGCCGTCTCACTCTGCCCCGCCCTCACCCTGCTGGAGCCCGATCCCGCCCACTACGACGCGGCCCACGAGGCCCTGCTGGAGGTCCTGGGGGAGCTGACCCCGGTGGTGGAGCCGGCGGGACGGGGACGGGTGTTCCTGGGGATGGACGGGCTGGGCCGCCTGTACGGCTCCCCGCCCAACCAGGCGCGGCGGGCGCTCCGGGCCCTCTTCCGCATCTTCCCTCCCCCCCTGGTGGCCGCCACACGGGCGGGATGGGCGCCGGGGAAGCTGGCCGCCTGGGTGGCCGCCGCCTCGGCCCGCCCCGGGGAGCCCCTGGTGGTGTCGGAGGCCACGCTGGTGCGCTTCCTGGCCGACCGGCCGGTGGGCGCCCTGCCGGTGGACCCCTCGATGCTGGAGCGCCTGGAGCGGCTGGGGGTCCGCACCCTGGGCGAGATGGCCCGCCTCCCCGGCCCCGCCCTGGTGGGCCAGTTCGGCGAGGACGGGAGGAAGGCCCGGGCGTGGGCCACCGGGCAGCGCATCGACCCCGTGCGCCCGTGGCACCGTCCCCGCCCCATCCGGGCGGCCCTGGACTTTCCCTCCCCCGTGGGACAGGTGGAGCCCCTCCACGGCGCCCTGGACCGCCTCCTGGAGCGGGCCCTGTCCCGGCCGGCGCGCCGGGGAAGGAGCGTGTCCGAGACGCGCCTGGCCGCCCGTCTGGAGGGAGGCGGATCCTGGACCGCGGAGGCGGTGCTCCGGGAGCCCACGGCGCTCCGGGACCGCCTGGCCTTCGTGCTCCGCTCCCGCATGGCCCTGTCCCCGCCCTCCCGGGCGGTGGAGGGGCTGTCCGTGGAGCTCACCCGCTTCGGGCCTCCCACCAGCCAGGAGGAGCTCTTCGACCGGAAGAGCCGGAGCGGCCGCTCCGAGGCGGGCCGGGAGCTGGTGGACGGGGACGTGCCGCCCTCCCTCAGGGAGGCGGTGAAGGAGCTCAAGCTGCGCCTGGGCTACTCGCCCCTCTACCGGGTGGTGGAGGTGGACCCCTGGTCCCGCATCCCCGAGCGGCGCCACGCGCTGCTCACCTTCGACCCATGAAGCGGAGCCCCGGCGGCGCGACCCGCCTGCGCCCCCTGGCCGAGCCCGCCCCCGCCGACGTGCGCACCGGCCAGGACGGCCTCCCCGTGGCCGTGCGGGTGGGGCGGCGCGTCCGACGCGTGGAAGCGGTGCGGGAGGTGTGGCGCATCGACGACGAGTGGTGGCGGCGGCCCCTCTCCCGGGAATACGTGGCGGTGGTGCTGGAGGACGGACGCCCCCTCACCCTCTACCGGGACCTGGTGGAGGGTGGGTGGTGGAGCCAGGGGTGAGGCGCCCCCGGCCCAGCGCTTGCCGGAGGAAGAAGCGCCATGCCCTCCTCCGACGCCGCCCCGATCCAGGCCTACTACCGCCGCGTCGCCCCCTTCATCGACCACGAGCTCGAGGACCGGTCCGACCTCCCCTTCTGGCGTCGGAGGGCGCAAGAGGACGCGGGGCCCGTGCTGGAGCTGGGGTGCGGCACGGGGCGCGTCACCGCCGCCCTGGCCGGCACCAGACGCGGCATCACCGCCCTGGACCTCTCTCCCGACATGCTGGTCCGCGCCCGGCGCCGCCTCGGGCACCGGCACGGCGTGCGCCTCCTCCGGGCGGACATGCGCGCCCTCCCGCTGCGAGGCCCCTACGCCCTCGTGGCGGCAGCGGACGATCCCTTCACGCACCTGCTGGAGGACCACGACCGGGAGCAGGCCCTGGCCGAGGTGGCGCGGGTCCTGAAACCGGGCGGTCGCTTCGTGCTGGAGGCGTTCCGCATGGCGCCATCGCGGCTGGAGGCGGCGTCGACGCCGAAGGGATGGCGGCGGGAGCGCCCCCTGGCGGGGGGGCCCGCGGACCGGGTGCGGGAGACGTGGCGGTGCGACCGGGAAACTCTCCGATGCCGGGCCCGGTACGAGTACTTCCACCGGGGGAGGAGGCTGGTAGAGGCGCGCTTCACCTGCCGCCTCTGGCGCGAGGGCGAGCTGGACGCCAGGCTGGTCGAAGCGGGGCTCCTTGCCACCCACCGGTGGACGAGCTGGGACGGGCGAGGGCCCGCCACCGACGGTGAGGTCCTGGTGGTGGAAGCCCGGAGGCCCCCGTCCCCACCCCACGACCGCCGCGAACGGGAGTGACCGATGGACCTGGCGAGGCAGCACTGCAGGCCCTGCGACGCCGAGACGCCTCCCCTGGAGGGGAGCGACCTCGTGCCGTACCTCGACGTCCTGCAGGACCGCTGGAGCGCCGTGGAGGACCATCACCTGGTGGCCCGCTTCGACTTCGACGACTTCGCCGGTCCCCTGGACTTCGCCAACCGCGTGGGCGCCCTGGCCGAGGCCGAGGGACACCACCCCGAGATCTGCATCACCTGGGGGCGGGCCACCGTGCGCGTGTGGACCCACGCCATCGACGGCCTGTCCGAGAACGACTTCATCCTCGCCGCGAAGATCGACCGCCTCGCCCCGTGAGGCGGGGGTGAAGGTCACCCTCCTGAGCTCCTGGCCCCGGGACAGCGCCCGGGGCACCGGCACGGGGGTGGCCGTGTCGGGGCTCGCCCGGGGGCTGCGTGCCCTGGGGCACCGGGTCGACGACGTGGCGCGGCCGACCCTTCCCTTCCCCACTCCCGCCGTGGCTGGCGCGGGTGGCGTACAACCTTTCCCTGCCCGGCAGAGCCACGATGCTGGAGGCCGACCTGGTGGTGGGCGTCGACGGCGACGGCGTCACCCTGCCCAGCACCGGCCGACCTCCCTATGTGGTGCTCCTCAAGGGGGTGGCGGCGGACGAGGCCCGCTTCGAGCGCGGAACGCCCCGTCTCCTGCGCCGGCTGGCGGCCCTCCCCGAGGCGATGAACGCCCGCCGCGCCGACCTGGTGGTGGTGCCCAGCGACTACAGCGCCGGCCAGGCCCTCCTCCGCTACCGGCTGGACCCCCGCCGGCTGGCCGTGGTCCCGGAGGGAGTGGACGTGGACGCCTGGGCGGCGCTGCGCCGGAGCCCGCCGGCCCCGAAGGCTCCCGCCCCCACCGTGCTCTCCGTGGCCCGGCTCTACCCGCGCAAGAACACCGCCACGCTGGTGGACGCCTTCGCCCGGGTGGTGGCCGAGCTCCCGGACGCCCGCCTCCGGGTGGTGGGCGGAGGGCTCCCGGGCGAGGCCCCTGGCGCGGCGGGCGCGGGAGCTGGGTATCGGCCACGCGGTGCGCTTCCTGGGCGGCCTCCCCGACCACGACGCCGTCCGCCGGGAGTACTTCCGGGCGTGGTGCTTCTGCCTCCCCACGCCTGCAGGAGGCCTTCGGGATCGCCTTCCTGGAGGCCATGGCCGCCGGCCTGCCCGTGGTGGGCTCCCGGGCGGGGGCCGTACCGGAGGTGGTGGCCGACGGGGAGGCGGGCTTCCTGGTGGATCCCCTGGATCCGGACGCGGTAGCGGGGGCGCTCCTGCGCCTCCTGGGGGACGCACCCCTCCGCCAGACCATGGGCGAGGGCGCCGCCCGCACGGCCAGTGCCTTCGGCCTCGAGGCGGCCGCACGGGCGTTCCTGAGCGCCGTATCGCCCCTGGTGGAGGGGCGGAGCGGCGTGACGGTCCCGCCGCCGTGAGCGCCGCAAACCCCGGCGAGGCGCCCCCGCCGCCGGCCACCCTCGTCCGCCTCGAGCCGGTGGACCGGCGCGGCCTCCGGGTCCGCCTGGTGCTGGACCACGGCGACGCACTGGAGGTCGCCCGTGCCGTGCTGGACTCGGAGGGGGTGGGCGCCGGCGACCCCGTGGACGACGCCCTCCGGGCGCGGCTGGTGGACCGGGACCTGCGCTGGCGGGCCCGGGAGATGGCCCTCGGGCTCCTGGACCTCCGCCCCCGGAGTCGGGCCGAAGTGCGGCGCCACCTGCGCCGGAAGGACGTTCCGGCCGCCGTGGCCGCCGCCTGCGTGGAGGACCTGGTGGAGGCGGGGCTCCTGGACGACGCCGCCTTCGCCCGGGCCTGGGTGCGGGACCGGATCCGCCTGAAGCCCCGGGGGCGCCGGCGTCTCCTGGCCGAGCTCCGCCAGAAGGGGGTGGAGCGCGCCGTGGGGGAGGCCGCGGTGGACGACGTGTTCGCGGAGGCCGCTACCGGGGAGGAGGCGCTGGCA
Source organism: uncultured Gemmatimonadales bacterium (assembly GCA_963720485.1). Classification (GTDB taxonomy): domain Bacteria; phylum Gemmatimonadota; class Gemmatimonadetes; order Longimicrobiales; family Gaopeijiaceae; genus MFD05684-c1. The sequence goes on along the minus strand of OY970395.1, from coordinate 1,339,021 downwards.
GTGGACGTGGCGCTCAAGTGGCTCCGCACGCGCCGGGACGCGGTGGCGAAGCGTCTGGCCGCCCCGCCTTTCACGCCGGAGCGGGAGCAGGCCCTGCGGAGGCTCCGGGACTACCTGGCCCGGAGGGGCTTCGGGGGAGCGGCCCTGGGACGGGCCGTGGAGGCGGCGACGCGAGCGGCGGGTGAGGGACCGGCCGGGGACGGCGTCTGAGGGCACGGGCGAGGCCTCATTCCTCCCGGAGCACGGTGGCGGGGTGGGCCCGTGCGGCCCGGCGTGCGGGCAGCCACACCGCCAGCAGCGCCACCGCCGCCAGGAGGGTGGCCGCGGCCACGTACGTGCCGGGGTCGCCCGGCGAGACGCCCCGGAGCTGACCCTCCAGGAGGCGGGCGAGGACGGCGGCGGCACCCAACCCCACGACGAGCCCCGACGACAGCACCCCCACCCGCTCGCGCAGGAAGAGGGCGGCGACGGCGCCGCGGCGAGCACCCAGGGCGAGCCGCACGGCCACGTCGCGCCGGCGCCGGGCGGCCGCGTAGGCCACCGTGCCGTAGAGTCCCAGCACCGCCAGGAGCGCCGCGAAGGTACCGAACCCCGCGAGCAGAAACGCCAGAAGCCGTCCAGGCGCCCCGATGTCCCGTACGGCGGCCGCCACGCTCCCCACGTCCGCCACCGCCACCTCGGGGTCCAGGGCCGCCACCGCCGCCCGCAGCGCTGGGATGGGCGAGGACGCCCCAGGGCGGGTCCTGAGGAGCACCATGAGGTAGCGGGGTGCCTCCTGGAGCCATGGGAGGTAGTAGTCCCCCCGGGACGCCGCCGCGGGGTCCTGGCGCACGTCGGGAACGACCCCGATCACCGTCCGCCACGGCCCCCCGGGCCCCTCCCGGAGCCGCCGCCCCAGCGGGTCCTCCCCCGGCCAGAGGGCGGCGGCCAGCTCCCGGCTCACCAGGACCACGGGCTCGCCGCCCGGTCCGTCCTTCCCGTCGAACGTCCGGCCGCGCACGGGCGCGAGCCCCAGGGTTGCCAGGTAGGCCCGGTCCGCCACCTGGGGCTCGGCCAGGAGAGGACCTCCCGGACCGGGCAGCCGCCCCTGGGCCTCCACCGGCCGGGGGGCGTAGCGCCGCCCCATGGGCGGCCGGACGGCGATCCCGGCGGACGTCACCCCCGGCAGGGCGGCGAGGGCATCGGCCAGGCGGTCATGGAAGGCGACGCGTGAGGCGGCGTCGGGGTAGCTGCCCTCGCGCAGCGTGAGGCCGGCGGTGACGAGCCCGGAGGGGTCGAAGCCGAGGTCGGTGCCGGCCACCGTGCGCGCCGAGCGGAGGGTGAGCCCCGCCGCTACGAGAACCGCCAGGGAGAGGGCCAGCTCGGCGGCCATCACCCCGGACTGGAGCGAGCGGGCCGCAGGGCCTTCGGCGCTGGCCGCCCGGGGCCGGGTCTCCCGCGCTCCCCGCCCCAGCAGGGGGAGGAGGCCGAAGGCCCCGCCGGTGGCGCAGCACGCCCCCACGAGGAGGGCGAGGGCGCCCGGGCCGGTGTGGAGCGCACCCGGCCCGCCGGGGACGGGGACGCCCAACCCGAACGCCAGCGAGCCACCCACCGCGTCCAACGTGAGGGTGGCGGCCGCAGCGGCCAGGGCGCCCGCGCCCAGCCCCACGACGAGCCCCTCGGCTCCCGACCGCGCAGCCAGCGCCCATCGGCCGGCACCCAGGGCGCGGCGTATCGCCAGCTCGCCCGCGTTCCGCTGAGCCCGCACCACGAAGAGCAGGCCCACGTTACCCCACGCCACCAGGAGCACCAGGAGCGCCGCCGTCCCGAGCAGCTCCAGTGCGGGCCGCACCCGCGCCACGTACCGGTCCTGGACGGAGGTGAGGGTCACCCGCTCCCCGGGGGCGAGGGCGCCCGGGTGCCCCCGGGCCAGCTCCGTGAGCACCGCCTCCGCCCGCTTCCGGGGGACGCCCGGCCGGAGGCGCCCCTCGTACAGGTCGTTGGGAGCCCGCAACGGGACGATCACGTCGTCGTAGCCCCGGTGCAGCCACAGGTCGGCGGGGAGCACCCCCACGATCGTGAACGTCTCCCCGTCCTCCGGGCGGTCGGAGCTGTAGGTCCGCAGCGTGTGCCCGACGACGGCCGGGTCGCCCCCGAAGCGGTCCTGCCAGAGGGCGTGGGAGATCATGGCCACGGCAGGGGCTCCCTCCCCGAACTCGCCGGGATGGAAGGATCGGCCCAGCGCCGCGGTGACGCCGTAGGCCTCCAGGTAGCCGGGCCCCACCCACGCCCCCCGGACCTGCTCGGGGGCGCCGTCGCCCACGAGCGTGAACACGTCCAGCTCCCAGGTGAGGGGGAGGTCCATCACCTCCCGTGCCTCGTCCAGCCCCACCGGCACGGCCGGGGAGACGCTCATCAGCCGGTCGGCGTGGGGGTACGGAAGGGGCCGCACCAGGTAGGCGTCCACCACCGTCGCGACGACGGCGACGGCGGCGAAGGCGAGCCCCAGCACCACCACGACCGGCGAGGAGAAGCCCGGGTCCCGGCGGAGGGAGCGGAGGGCGAAGCGCGCCTCCCGAAGCAGGCGCTGCGGGGCGGCGCGCCACAGGGGGCAGGCGAACGCGAACCACGCCGCCGGGAGGGAGACGGCCGCGTCCCGCACCATCCGCCCCAGCGCCGCGACCGCGCCCTCCTCCTCCACGAGCTGCTCGAGGTCCTGGACCATGGCGCGGCCGAAGCGCCGTCGGAAGGCCGGCGGGTAGAGGACCACCAGCCACCGGCAGACGACGCCCGCGAGCCGGCCGGCCCGGGGCGTCACCGCCCCTCGCCCGGGGCCAGGTGGCGGGTGAGGGCCGCCAACCGCTGCAGCCGCACCGCCTCGGCGGACAGCACCCCCTTTCCCGCCGACGTGAGCCCGAAGCGCCGGCGCCGCCTGGGGTCGGTCCCGTCTTCGCCGGCGTCCCGCACCAGACCCGCCGCCTCCAGCCGCTCCAGCGTGCCGTAGATGGTGCCGGGGCCCATGCGGATTCCCGATGCCTCCTCGACCTTCCGCATGACGCCGTACCCGTGGAGGGGCCCGTCGGCGAGGGCCAGCAGCACGTGGAAGACGGCCGGGGTGAGGGGCTCGTGACCCTCGGGCGTGGCGCCGCTCATCGCGGGCTCCGGGCGGGGAATCGGGACAGGAACACGGTCACGTGGGTGGTCTCGTAGGCGGCGACCGCGAAGTCGCCGAGACCGTCGCCGTCGAAGTCCGCCGCGGTGACGGCCCAGGGACTGCCGGCCACGGGGAGGCGCACGACGCCGCCCGGGCCGCCGCCCCGGAGCACCGCCACCTCGTCGCCCGTATAGCCCGTGACGATCACGTCGTCCGAGCCGTCACCGTCGACGTCCGTGACCGCCGTCCACGTGGGGCCGGGCGCCACGGAAAGGGGGGCACCCAGGATCGCGAAGCGCTTCCCCGGCCGGGCCACCCAGGCGGCGAAGCGCCCCTCCCCCTCGCCCGAAGCCGCCGCCACGTCCGGGGCGCCGTCGCCATCCAGGTCTCCCACGGCGGCGCTGAAGGGAGCCAGCCCCGGCGCCCGCAGCGTGCGCCAGGCCGCGAAGGTACCGTTCCCGGCCCCCCGCAGCACCGCCACCGCCGCCGCCAACGGCGTCACCACGTCCAGATGGCCGTCGCCGTCCACGTCGGCGACCTCCATCCCCCGGTAGGGGTCACCGCCCACGGGCACCGCCTCCCCCGGTGCGAAGCGCCCGCCCCCCCGTCCCCGGAAGAGGCGCAGCGCCTGGGTGTCCCGATCGTCCACCAGCAGGTCCAGCCGGCCGTCCTCGTCCACGTCGCCCAGGGCCACGGCGTGGGGGTGGGGATGCACGCCCACCGGGAGGCGCGATCCCTCCCGGGCCTCGAAGCCGGGTGCCGCCGTCCCGAACAGCAGCGTGACGTAGTCGGTGTCGTGGTTGGCCACCGCCACGTCGAGGAGCCCGTCCCCGTCCACGTCGCCCACCGCCAGGCCGGCCGGGTTCTCGCCCGCCGGGGTGCTCCCCGCGGCACGGAACGCGCCCCGCCCGTCGCCCAGGAGGAGGACCAGCCGCCCCTCGCCGCACACGAGGAGGTCGGCATCCCCGTCGCCGTCCGCGTCGGCGGCGGTGACCCACGCCGCCCGCACGCCCACCTCCACGTCGTGGCGGTCGAAGAGGGCGTCGGTCGCCCTGGAACTCGACCCGGAGCAGCAGACGAGGGCCGCGGACAGGAGCCCTCCGGCGAAGGGGAGGCTGGACATGGATTCATTACCGTGGAAGTAATATTACCGTCACGGTAGCTAGGACGCCTCCTCCCGCCCGACGGGTTGCAGTGGCGGGCGCGTCTCTCACCCCCAGCGGGCGTGGATCTCCCGCAGGAACCCCATGGTGTCCGCCTCCTCGGGAGCCTTGTCCTCCCGATAGCCTTTGACCCGGGCGAAGCGCAGCGCCAGCCCTCCGGGGTAGCGGGGGCTCCGCTGGAGGCCGTCGAAGGCCACCTCCGCGACCAGCTCCGGGCGCACCCGGACCACATGCTTCGTCCGCTCCACCGCAAGCTCCTGCAGGCGCTCGGTCTGCCACGCGAGCATGGCGTCGGTCATTCCCTTGAACGTCTTCCCCACCATGACGAAGCGCCCCGCCTCGGTCCCACGGGCGCCCAGGTGGAGGTTGCTGAGCCAGCCCCTGCGGCGGCCACTCCCCCACTCCGCGGCCAGGACCACCAGGTCGGCGGTGAAGGAGGGCTTCACCTTGAGCCAGCCGGCGCCCCGGCGCCCCGCCACCCAGGGCGCGTCCAGCGCCTTGGCCACCAACCCTTCGTGACCCCGCCCCCGGGCGTCCCGGAAGAACGCGGCGGCCTCCCGGACGTCGGCGGTAACGAGGCGGGGCACCCGGGCCGCCTCGGGCACCACCTGGCTCAGGGCGCGCCACCGCTCCGACGCGGGCAGGTCGAGGAGAGGCTCGCCATCCAGCCACAGGACGTCGAAGAAGAAGGGCGTGAGGGGCACGTCACGACGGGCGGCCTCCACGTCCTTCACGCGACCGAATCGGCGCATGGTCTCCTGGAACGGCCGGGGCGCGCCGCCCGGGCGCAGTCCCAGGGCCTCGCCGTCCAGCACCACCTCGTCCACCGGGAGCGCCCGGACGGCCTCGACGAGCTCGGGAAGGGCGGCGGTCTCGTCGTTCAGGCGTCGGGTGAACACGCGCACCTCGTCCCCCGCCCGGTGCACCTGGACGCGGGCGCCGTCCAGCTTCCACTCGAAGGCCGCTTCGTCCAGGCGCTCGAGGGCCTCCTCCACGCTGCCCGCCGCCTGGGCGAGCATGGGCTTCACCGGGCGGAGGACCTGGAGGCCGACGGCGTCCAGCGCCCCCTTCCCCTCCGCGAGCACCGCGCGCCCTACCGCCGCCGCGTCGCCCCGGAGCATCACCGCCCGGCGCACGTCGCCGGCGTCCACGCCCCCCGCCTCGGCCAACGCCTCCAGGAGCACCCCCTCGGCCGCGCCCTGGCGGAGCTCCCCCAGGAGGAGGCGGGCCAGGAAGTCCTGCTCCAGCGGGGTGGCCCGGGCCAAGAGGTCGCGGAGGAGGCGGGTGCGCTCGGCCTGGGAGCCGGGGCCCGCCGCGGCGGCGATCCTGTCCACGACCCCGTGGACCTCCTCCAGGGTGAGGGTGGGCTCGGCCGCCCCCGTCTCGGGGAAGGCGTCCTGGAGCGTGCGGTAGCCCACGCCGATCCGCCCCTGGGGCAGCACCCCCGACAGGTAGGCCACCCCCACCTCGCGCCATCCCTCGGGGAGGGCTCGCAGGGTCTCGGCCAGGCGGCGCACCTTGTCCAGGCGACCCGGGAGGGCCGCAACGTCCCGGGAGGTCCGGGCCAGGAGGACGAGGGGGACGCTCACGGGCCCCTCACCCCGCCTCCTCCCGGAAGAGGTCGCCCTGGGACGGCGGCTCCGGCGGGTAGACCACGGTCCCGTCGGGCCGTACGCGCGCGGCCTCGTGGAGCCGGTGGGGCTCGGCACGGTCGGGCGAGAGGATGTGGCGCACCTCGCGTCCGAGCGCCACGGCGGCGTCGGCGATGAGCTGACGGTGGCAGCGCCACGGCACCGCCTCGGCGCACATCACCGCCACGGGGCCGTCCGGTGCCCGGAGAACGCGCTCCAGGGCCGCCCGGAACGCCGCCGTATCCATGTGGTCCGCGTAGGCCCGGAAGGAGGCGTTCCGCCACCCGCCGTTGGGCGATGCGGGGGCGGGGGCGCCACGCCGTCCCCCCAGCCCTTCCTCGTGGCGGTACGCGATGCCGGCCGCCTCCAGATCCTGGGCCAGCGCCTCCCGGTTGAAGCGGGGATGGCGGCGGGAGCCGGGGAAACGCCGGACGTCCACCACCGCCCGCACCCCGTGGGCCTTCAAGAGCGCCACCAACTCCTCCGTGGAGCGGGTGGAGTGGCCGATCGTGTAGAGGGGAAAGGAGCCTGGGCCGTGCATGGGAAGCGCTACCCCGACGGACGGAGGGGCGTGCCCGTGGCGTGGCCGTGGGACGGTCCCCCGCCGAGGCCGGAGGAGGCGTCGCCGGAAACGCAGCACGGAAGGGAACGGGGAGCGGTAGCGCGCTGCGGTTTCCGGCGATCATTCCGGCGAACGCCGCTCGGAAGAGGCGGAGAGCGGTAGGTGCTGCGTTTCCGGCGGTCCTTCCCCGTTTGGTCGATGCCGTCCAGACAACGAATGTGGCCCGGAGATTCATATTCGGTTTATGTTCGGGTTCCGTTCCCCCGACCCATCGAGCCATGGCCACGCCCCCCTACGTCGAGCTCCACTGCCACTCCGGCTACTCCTTCCTGGACGGCGCCTCCCACCTGGACGAGCTGGTGCGCAGGGCCCTGGAGCTGGGCCAGCCGGCCCTCGCCCTCACGGACCACGACGGGCTGTACGGGTCCATGGAGTTCGCCCACGGGGCCCGGGCCAACGGCATCCAGCCCATCACGGGGGCCGAGGTGACGCTCCGGGAGTGCTTCCCGGAGGAAGAGGACCCGAAGGGCTCCCCGGCCGAGGCCAACGCCGCCTTCCCCGCCCCCGAGCGCCACGTCACCCTCCTGGCCGAGACCCCCGCGGGCTACGCCAACCTGTGCCGCCTCCTGACGAAGGCCCACATGGAGAGCCCCCGGGAGGACCCCCGCCTCCCCCTGGACGCCCTCCTGGACCCGGCGCGCACCGAGGGGCTGATCCTCCTCACGGGGTGCCGGAAGAGCCCGCTGGCCGCGGCCCTGGACTCCAGCGCGGCCGAGGGCGAGGCCTTCGCCCGGCGGCTGGCACGCGCCTTCGGGCCCGGCAACGTCTTCGTGGAGCTCCAGGACAACCACGTGAAGGGCGACGGGCCCCGGAACCGGGCCCTGGGGAGCCTCGCCGACCGGCTGGGCCTCCCGGTGGTGGCCACGGGCAACGTCCACTACCACCGCCGGGAGCGGCACCGCCTCCAGGACGTGCTGGTGGCCATCCGCAACCGCACCACCCTGGACGGGGCCCACGGGCTCCGGCGCGCCAACGCCCTCTTCCACCTGGCCTCGGCCGAGGAGATGGCCCACCGCTTCCGGGGCCGGGAAGACGCCCTCACCGCCACCCTGGCCATCGCCGAGCGCTGCGCCGCCTTCGACCTCACCCAGGACCTGGGCTACACCTTCCCCGACTTCGAGGGGAGCGAGCGGGGGGGCGCCCTGGAGACGCTGGCGGCGGTGTGCCTGGCCGAGCTGGCCCGGCGCTACGAGCCGGGCAGCCCCCATGAGGCCGAGGCCCGGGAGCGCCTCCACCAGGAGCTCCGGCTGGTGGACCTCCACGGGCTGGCGGGCTTCTTCCTGGTCTACCGGGACATCATGGGGCTGGCCCGGGAGGTGGCCGCCGACATCCGGGGCATGAGCGCCCGGGCCCGGGCCAACCTGCCTCCGGGGCGGGGGCGGGGCTCCTCGGTGTCGTCCATCATCTGCTACCTGATCGGCCTCTCCAACGTGGACCCGGTGAAGGCCGACCTCTTCCTGGGGCGCTTCCTGAACGAGGCGCTCCGGAGCGTCCCCGACATCGACCTGGACTTCCCCCGGGACATCCGGGACGAGCTCATCCTGCGGGTCTACCGGAAGTACGGCGCCGAGCACGTGGGGCTGGTGGCCACCTTCCCCACGTACCGCATGCGCTCGGCGGTGCGGGAGGTGGGCAAGGCGCTGGATCTCCCCCAGGGGGAGCTGGAGAAGCTGGCCAAGCTGGCCGAGCACTACACGCCGCTGGCGCTGCGAGACGAGATGGAGCGCCTCCCCGAGGTCCGGGAGAAGCTGGACGCGCCCCTGTGGCAGGCGCTGGTGGAGGTGTGCGAGGACATCGCGGGGCTCCCGCGCCACATCTCCCAGCACGTGGGGGGGATGATCATCTCGAGCCGCCCCCTGGTGGAGATGGTCCCCCTGGAGCCCGCCGCCATGGAGGGGCGTGTCCTGTGCCAGTGGGACAAGGATGCGTGCGACGACGCGGGCTTCATCAAGATCGACTTCCTGGCCCTGGGGATGCTCTCCCTGGTGGAGGAGGCGGTGGACCTGATCGCCGAGGGGAGCGAGGACGGCGAGCCCCCGGACCTGTCGCGCATCGACTTCGAGGACGAGGCGGTCTACGACCGCATCTGCTCGGGCGACACCGTGGGCATGTTCCAGGTGGAGAGCCGGGCCCAGATCCAGATGATCCGGCGGGTCCGCCCCCGGACCCTGGAGGAGCTGGCCGTGCAGGTGGCCATCGTGCGCCCGGGGCCCATCGTGGGGGGCGCGGTGAACCCCTACGTGCGCAGGCGGGAGATGCTCCGGGAGGACCCGGGCTTCCAGGTGCCCTACGACCACCCCCTCCTGGAGGAGGCGCTGGGGGAGACGCTGGGGGTCATCATCTTCCAGGACCAGGTGCTCAAGGTGGCCCAGGCGCTGGCGGGCTTCAGCGACGGCCAGGCCGAGGAGCTGCGCCGGGCCATGAGCCGCAAGCGCTCCAAGGAGGCGCTGTCGTCCCACTGGAAGGAATTCCGGGCCGGCGCGACCGCCCGGGGCGTGGACGAGGAGACGGCCAGAAAGGTCTTCACCCAGGTGGTGGCGTTCAGCGAGTTCGGCTTCCCCAAGAGCCACGCCGCGGCCTTCGGGCTGCTGGCGTACCAGTCGGCGTGGCTGCGCCACTACCACCCCACCCCGTACTACGTGGCCCTCTTCAACAACCAGCCCATGGGCTTCTACTCCCTGGACGCCCTGGGCCGGGACGCCCGCCGCCACGGCGTGGACATCCTCCTCCCCGACGTGAACCGGAGCCGGGTGACGTGCACCCCGGAGGGCGACGACCTGCGGGTGGGCCTCGGCTTCGTGCGGGACTGGGGGGAGGACGTGGCCACGCGGGTGGTGGCGGAGCGGCAGAGGGGCGGCCCCTACCGCTCCCTGGTGGACTTCCTGCGCAGGACCCCGGCGAGCCTCAAGCGCCCGGCCATCGAGAACCTCATCTGGGTGGGGGGCTTCGACGGCCTGGGCCTCACCCGCCGGGAGCTCCTGTGGCAGGCGGGGCTGTGGCTGGGCCCCGAGTCGGACCCCGACCGCACCGGCGGCCGGGACGACCACCCCCAGACCGAGCTGGCGCTGGAGGACCCCTACGCCGGCCTCGCCTTTCCCGACCTGGACGACCCCGACCGGCTGGTGGCCGAGTACCGCATGCTCCACTTCTCGGCCAGCCTGCACCCCCTGGCCCTGCTCCGGGATCAGCTCCCCCCCGACACCGTCACGTCGGACCGCTTCCCCGACCTCCCCGACCGCTCCACGGTGCGCATCGCGGGGCTGGTGACGGCCCGACAAAGACCTGCCACTGCCAAGGGCTATGTATTTGTCCTTATGGAAGATGAGTCAGGTCCCATCAACGTGATTGTGAAGCCCGATCTGTACGACAAGGCCCGCTCGGCGGTGCGCATGGAGCCCTTCCTCCTGGTGCGGGGACGGCTGCAGAAGGACGGCGCCACCATGAACGTCATCGCGTACGAGGTGGAGCCGCTCAGGGTGGCGGCGGGGCCCGAGCCGGGGGCGCTCCCGTCGGACATCCACGGGCCCCCGGACCCCCGGGAGCGCCCCGACGTGCCCGGCCCCCTGGAGACGTGGGAGGCGGCCGGCCTGCACGCCGACCTCCCCCCCACCCTGGAGTACTGGGGGAACCGGCAGCGCGTCACCGAGCGGGCCGAGCGGGACGCGGCCGTGCGGGAGGTGGTGCGGGACGAGCCCGGCGTGCGGGAGACGTGGAGCCCACAGTGGAAAGCCAAGGCCAGCGCGTTCCGCTACCTCACGGCGCTCCGGCAGGCGCCGCCCGGCGTGAAGAGCTTCGGGTAGGCGCGTGTCTTCCAGGGGCTCCGGAGGTTGGACCCCCGTTCCCCGGAGACGCCGCCCGTGCTACCCTGGGGCCATGTTCCGCGAGCACCGCCCCCAGGCTCCCGCCCTCCTTCCGCTGGTGGAGCGGGTGTGGACGCTGCGCACGGCGCCCGGAGAGGGTCCCGGGCTCCAACGCGTCCTCCCGGACGGCTGCATGGACATCCTCTTCTCCCTGGGGAGCGCGCCCCGGGAGGAAGGAGGGGAGGGCCGTCGCCCGCCGTCCTACGTGGTGGGCGCCATGACCGGGCCCCAGCTGGTGCGCCACCAGGGCGGGGTGGATCTGGTGGGGGTGCGCTTCCGCCCCGGGGCGGCGCCGGCCTTCCTCGAGGTGCCCGCACACGAGGTGACGGATGGCATCCTCCCCCTCGACGCGGCGTGGGCGGGCCTGGCCGCGGAGGCCCGGGAGCGCCTCGGCGAGGCGGAACGCGACGACGCGCGGGTGGCGGCGCTGGAGGGCGTGCTCCTCCGCGTCCTGAAACGTGGCCGCGGGCGCCTGGACGCCGCCGTGGTGGCGGCGTGCCGCGCTGTCGAGGACACCCTGGGCCCCCTGGGCGTCGACGCCCTGACCAGGGAGGCCGGTGTGGGCCGCCGCCAGTTCGAGCGCCGCTTTCGCACCGCGGTGGGCCTCTCTCCGGGGACGGCGGTGCGGGTGCAGCGCTTCCGCCGGGCGCTCGTGGAGCTGCGGCGCCCCGGCGCCACCCTCGCCGGCGCCGCCCTGGCGGCCGGATACTACGACCAGCCCCACCTGACCCGGGACTTCCGCGCCCTGGCCGGCACCACCCCCGGGCGCTGGCGCGGTGCCCGGGGCGCTCCGGACGGCGACGCATCCGTACAAGACGCGGCCGGGGCGGGGGCCTAGCTTCGCTTCATGCCGGGCGGAGGAAGACCGCCCCCCGCCACCCCCACTCTCGAGCCACCGCCATGGACCTCCGCAAGCTGACGCCCATCCTCTTCGCCGACGCCATCGAGCCCTGCCTCCCGTTCTGGACCGAGCGGCTGGGCTTCGAGGTGACGGTCACCGTGCCCCACGGCGACGCCCTGGGCTTCGCCATCCTCCAGAAGGGGAGCGTGGAGGTGATGTACCAGACCCGGGCCAGCGCCGACGCGGACATCCCCGGCCTGGCCGAGACCTTCACTGGGCCCCCGGCCCTCCTCTTCCTGGAGGTCGACGCGGTGGACCCGGTGGAGGCAGCGATGGCGGGCGTCGAGGTGGTGGTGCCCCGGCGCACCACCTTCTACGGCATGGACGAGCTCTTCGTGCGGGCGCCGTGCGGCACGGTGGTGGGCTTTGCCTCTCCCCGGGAGGAGGACGCCACCGGCGACGCCTGAGGGCCGGGCTCAGCCCCCTGCCGGGAGCGTCACCAGGAAGGGGCCGGCGTCCAGACCCGCAGGCGCGCCGTCGACGCCCGGGCGGGGGTAGGCGGCGGCCCGGAACCCCGGGGCCTTCTCCAGGTGGAGGCTCCCGCCCCCCTCCAGCGGCACGTCCAGCGACGCCTCCGGGGAGGCCGCCAGCTCGGCCAGGAGATGCAGGAACGCCCAGGACGCAAAGGGGTCGTCGGGCACGTCCACCGCGCCTCCCGCGGCGAGGGCCCCCTTCCCTTCCCCGGGCCGGACCTGGAGTGTCGCCAGGTCCACCGCATCGCCCGTCCCGGCAAGGGACAGCCGCAGCGCTCCGGAGCCCTGGGGTGCATGGGGTGCGGCCGCCCCCCGGTCCACCAGCACCACCCCCGACGCCCCCACGACCCGGGCCGTGCCGCCGTCCACCACCAGGGCGGTGTTCTCGTCCACCCCGTACCCCCGGGGTGGCTCCGCGCTGTCCCCCACCGCCACCAGGAGCCGCCCGATGCGCCCCCGGGACAGAAAGTGCTGGTCCACCAGGGCGCCCGTGACGAAGCCCATGCCCCGCCGGACCCAGACTCCAGGCTGGTCCTCGGCGGCGCTGACCCCTGCCCGAACAGCGTCGGCGCTGGCGCCGCCCGCGATCATGCGCCGGCTCATCATGCCGGCCCCGGCGCTGGATCCCGACATGACCGCCCCGCCCAGGAAGCGGGCCATGACGGCCCGGTACGCCGCCGTGGTGTCACCGTCCGGGAGGAAGAAGTCCACCACCCGGGACTGGTCGCCCCCGGTGAAGAAGTAGCCCGAGCACGTCCGCAGGGTGTCGGCCACTGCGGGGGAGCGCGCCCGACCGGGCTCGGCGAGGGCGAGGAGGACGCCCCGGGCCGCGCCCTCGCCACCGTAGTGGTCGATGGCCGCCACGGCCGAGGCCATGGACGCCTCGGGCTCGGCGCTGGCGGTGGGAATGACACAGAGGGGCCCGTCGCCGTCCCGCCCGTCCAGGATGGCGCGGTACACGTCGGCGGTGGAGTCAGCCAGGGCGCCCCCCACCACCACCAGGCGGCCCGTCGCCGGAGCGGCCGCCGCCGCGGGAGGCCCGCCGCCGGCGTCCCCCCCGCACGCAGCCGCCAGCGCCGCCGTCGCCAGGACGCCCGCGCGCGTCCCCGCCCGGGCCCTCACGGCGTCCACACGTTGTTGGAGCGGTCGATGTCCGGGAACAGGTCCCGGGGGTCGATCTCCACCCGGGTCACCTCCCCCACCGACGCCGGCAGGACGATCTCCGCCTCGGTGGCGCCGTGGAGCCAGGTGGTGACCGGCACCTCCCGCTCCAGTGTGCCGCCCCTGGTGGTCTCGATGCGCACCCAGGCCGGCATGGGCACGAAGCCCTCGTCCCGGATGGTGACCACCGGCTGGCCATTTCGGCTGCTCACGCCCCCCACCGCCTGGTCCAGCGTCCAGGTCTCGAAGTAGAAGCTGTTCCAGAACCAATCGAGGTCGCGTCCGGCGAAGCGCTCGAACGTGTTGAAGAAGTCCCACGGCGTGGGGTGCTTGAACGCCCACTCCCGGATGAACGCCTGGTACGCGCTCCGGAAAGTGTCGTCGCCCAGGAGCCCCCGCAGCGTCACCAGGACCGTGGCCGGCTTGGTATAGGCGGCGGTGCCGTAGGCCGGCCCCGGCGGATAGTCGTCGCCGGGCGTCATGAGGGGCGCCTCCAGGTCGGCCCGGGCCACCTGCAGGTAGGCCCTGCGCTCGCCGAAGACCGCATCACCCACCACGCTGTCCCCCACCTCCTCCTGGTTCTCGATGAAGTCGGTGGAGCCCTCGTCCATCCACGCGTAGCGGTTCTCGTTCGCGCCCACGATCATGGGGATCCACATGTGGCCCAGCTCGTGGGCGGTGACGCCGTTCAGGTCGTCGGGGCCCGCGCCCCGGTAGGCGCCGATGAGCGTCATCATGGGGAATTCCATGCCGCCGCCGATGATGCCACCCCCCTCCACCGAGGTCATGTGGGGCCAGGGATAGGCGAAGCCGGTGTAGCGGGAGTGGTGCTCGATGGCCCGCTTGGCGTCCATGGCCTGCCCCGCCCACAGGGGTGCCACGTCGGGGCGCCAGAAGCTGTTGATGAGCACCCGGTCCGCGGCCCCCTCGCCCGGCCGCCCCGGCACGTTCGCGCTGGTGCCGTCCCAGAGCTGCACGTCGGAGGCGGTGAAGGCGAAGTCACGCACCGTGTCGGCCACGAAGTGGTACGTGAGCTTCCCCCCCGCCGGGTGGGCGGTCACGGCGTGGGCGTCGCGGTCGGCCGCGGTCGCCACGTGGACCACGGTGTCGGCCGCCTGGGCCGCGTCCAACCGCCGGCGGGTCTGCTGGGACAGCACCTCTTCCGGGTTCTGGAGCTCGCCGGTGCCCACCATCGTCCAGCCGTCGGGAACGGTGATGCGCACGTCGTAGTCGGCGTAGTCGTCGTAGAACTCGGCGGTGCCCAGGTAGGGGGGCGCGTCCCACCCGTGGAGGTCGTCGTAGACGGCCACCTGGGGGTACCAGTAGCCCACGAAATACACCCCGTCCGAGTGCCCCACCCGCCCCGAGCTGCTCTCGGGCCAGTCCTCGCCCCAGCTCAACTCGAGGGTGGTGGTGGCGCCCGGAGGCACCGGGCGAGCGGGCCGGATGATGAGGCGGGTCGCGTCCACCCCGTACGAGGAGGGCTGGTTCAGGGGCCGCTCCTCCACGGTGGCGCCGTCCACCACCACGCTGTCGAGCTCCACGCCCCCCGTCACCTCCTGGGGCTCGTCCCGGATGGTGCCGGACTGGTGCAGGTTCATGTAGAGGTCCAGCACCAGGACCGGGAGCGTGTCGGGGCTGTTGTTGGCGTAGCGGATGGTCTCGTGGCCGCTCACGCGCGCGGCCTCGGGGTTCAGCTCGGCGTCGATGTCGTAGAGGGCGTGGTTCTCCCAGTACGCGGGGCCGGGGCTCCCGTCGGGGCTCCGGGTGCCGTCCTGCAGGGCCCGGCGGAAGAAGAGGGGGGGCACCACCGGCCCCGGCACCGGCCGGGCCACCAGCGGCTGGGGCACGGCCTGCTGCGCGACCGTGGGCGAGGGCAGGAGCCCCGTCCCCAGGATCGCCGCCAGCGCGGCCACCACCATCCCCGTCCACCGCCGGCACCGACACCCGGATCCGTTCATCGCCCCTCCGCCTCCTTCCGCTTCTGGACGTAGCGCACCATTCCCGCCCAATCCTTCGTGGCCGAGAAGGTATCGAAGTACCGCTCCACCCTCTCCCGCTCCGCGTGACCCGCCTGGATGTCGCGCACCTCCCGGCCGTACGCGTCCCCACCCTCCTCGCCCCGGACCAGCGCCTCCTCCACCCGGGCCTCCAGGGCGTCCAGCGCCCGCCGGAGCTCCCTGCTCCGCTCGCTCACCCGCCCGTGGACACCGAAGTGGGTCACGGCGGCCCGCTCGGGGGCCAGGGAAGCCACCGCATCGAGGGTGTCCCGCCACGCCTCCACGTCAACCGCCGGGGGCGGCGTGGGCGGGTGGGTGGGGGCGCCGGGCGCGAGGATGATGCCCAGGGCGTCGCCCGCGAACAGGGTGCCCCCCTCCTCGTCCAGGTACGCCAGGTGGTGCCCGATGTGGCCGGGGGTGGGCAGCGCCCGGATCCCCGGTAGCGGGGCCGGCGCCCCGGGCCGCCACGGTCGTAGCTGCCCCTCCGGCACCGGCGCCACCTCGCCCCACAGCCGGTCGTGGGCCTCGCCGAACACGCGCCGGGTGCTGGCCACCAGCCGGGCCGGATCAGCCATGTGGGGAGCGCCCTCCTCGTGGACGTGCACGAGGAGGTCGGGGTTGCCTCGGGCGAGCCACCCCGCGCCCCCGGCGTGGTCCAGGTGCACGTGGGTGAGGAGGAGGTGGCGGAGCTCGCTCAGAGGAACCCCCACCTCCTCCAACCCCGCCTCCAGCCGCTCCAGCGTGGTGGGCGGACCGGGGTCGACCACCGCGGGACCTTCGGGCGTGTCGACCAGGTAGGCCGCGATGGCCCCCGGTAGCCCCAGGTGGACGAGGTCGATGGTCGTGGCCCTCACCGGATGCTCCCCCGGCCGCGCGCTCGCCGCCGCCCCCGCGGGGGATCGGACCGTGCTCCACCCACCATGGACGAAACGGGGTGCCCCTGCCAGGGGCACCCCGTCGTCACGCTGGCCCGGGCCGGCGCCGCTGTCACCCCCGCTCCTCCAGAGGAACGAAGGAGCGCTCGTCGGGACCGACGTAGACCTGGCGGGGCCGGGCGATCTTCTGCTCCGGGTCCTCCAGCATCTCCTCCCACTGGGAGAGCCAGCCCACCGTGCGGGGGATGGCGAAGAGCACCGGGAACATCTCCACCGGGAAGCCCATCGCCTGGTAGATGATGCCCGAGTAGAAGTCGACGTTCGGATAGAGGTTGCGCTCCACGAAGTAGTCTTCGTTGAGCGCGATCCTCTCCAGCTCCAGGGCGATGTCCAGGAGGTGGTTGCGGCCCGTGACCTCGAACACCTCGTCGGCCGTGCGCTTGATGATGCTCGCCCGGGGGTCGTACGCCTTGTACACCCGGTGGCCGAAGCCCATCAGCCGCTCCTCCTTGTTCTTCACCTTCTCCAGGAAGGCGGGGATGTTCTCCACCTTCCCGATGCGGCCCAGCATGCGGAGCACCGCCTCGTTGGCGCCGCCGTGGAGGGGCCCGTAGAGGGCCGCCATGGCGCCGGCCAGCGACGAGAACGGGTCGGCCTGGGAGGAGCCGATCACCCGCATGGTGGTGGTGGAGCAGTTCTGCTCGTGGTCGGCGTGCAGGATGAACAGGACGTCCAGCGCCCGCTCCAGGATCGGGTTCGGCTTGTACTCCTTCACGCCGATCCGGAAGAGCATGTTCAGGAAGTTGGCCGTGTAGGAGAGCTCGTTCTCCGGATACACGTACGGCAGCCCCCGATGGTGGCGGAAGGCGAAGGCGGCCAGGGTGGGCAGCTTGGCCACGGCCCGGGTGATCTGGATCCAGCGGTTGTGGGGGTCGTCCACGTCCTTGGCGTCGGGATAGAACGTGGACAGGGCCGCCACCGAGCTGATCAGGATCCCCATGGCGTGGGCGTCGTAGCGGAAGCCGTCCAGCACCTTGAGGATGTTCTCGTGCACGTAGGTGTGGAACGTGACGTCGTGCACGAACTGGTCGAGCTGGTCCTGGGTGGGCAGCTCCCCCTTCAGGATCAGGTAGGCCACCTCCAGGAAGCTCGCCCGCTCGGCGAGCTGCTCGATGGGGTAGCCCCGGTAGCGGAGGATGCCCTTGGCGCCGTCGATGAAGGTGATGGCGCTCCGGGTGGAGGCCGTGTTGGTGAAGGCGGGGTCGTACGACATCATCCCGAACTCGTCGTCCTGCACCTTGATCTGGCGCAGGTCCATGGCCCGGACGACGTCCCCCTCGAGGATGGGGACCTCGTATTCCTGTCCGGTACGGTTGTCCCGGATCGTCAGCGAGCCCTTCCCCTCACTCCCGTTCTGAGCCATGCCCTTCTCCGTGGAGGCTTTCCCTGTCGTCATCCGCATGATGCGCCGCTGGCGTGTGCCCCGGTTCCCCGGCGGGACCCGTCCTGGAGGGCGGGTTCCCTGGAAGCCCGGCGGAGGGGCAGCGGTGAATTATAGGGAAATGGGGATGCCCACCCAACCCTGTCCCGCGCCGAGGGGCACCCGCACGGCAGGGGGTGTTCGGGATCAGGAGAACACCACCGTGCGGTTGCCATAGACGAGCACCCGGTCGCGCAGGTGCAGGCGCACCGCCCGGGCCAGGACGACCCGCTCCAGGTCGACGCCTTTGCGCACCAGGTCGGCCACGTCGTCCCGGTGGCTGACCCGCACCACGTCCTGCTCGATGATGGGGCCCGCGTCCAGCTCGGCGGTGACGTAGTGGGCGGTGGCCCCGATGATCTTCACCCCCCGCTCGTACGCCTGGTGGTACGGGCGCGCCCCCACGAACGCGGGTAGGAAGGAGTGATGGATGTTGATGGTGACGGGGGCCCGGCCCAGGAAGTCGTCGGAGAGGATCTGCATGTACTTGGCGAGGACCACCAGGTCGATCTCGTGCTCCTCCAGCATCCCGAGCTGGCGCGCCTCGGCCTCGGCCTTGTGCCCCTTCTCGACCGGCACGTGCACGAAGGGGATCCCGGTGCCCTCGACCCGGTCGGCCAGGTCGGGATGGTTGCCCACCACCAGGGCGACGCGCGCCCCCAGCTCGCCGGCCCGGTGCCGCCAGAGCAGGTCCACGAGGCAGTGGTCCTGCTTCGACACGAAGATGGCCACCCGCCGCTCCCGGTCCGAGAAGCGCAGGCGCCAGTCGGCGGACAGCCGCTCGGCAAGGGGGCGGAAAGCGTCCGCGATGGCGTCCCGGGGAAGGCCGAAGCCGTCCAACTGCCATTCGATGCGGGTGAGGAAGCGCCCCGCCGCGGCGTCGGTGTGGTTGTCCGAGTGGACGATGTTGCCGCCCCGCTCGTACACGAAGCCGGCGAGGCGGGCCACCACGCCGGTCTGGTCGGGGCAGCTGAGGAGGATGGTGGCTGTGGGGGAGCTCATGGAGGCCCGATGACCCGCGTCGCCGGGAGAGGTTCCAGCAGGGCTGGAAGCGCCGAGCGCCTTCTTTCAGCGCAGCGCGGCTCTCTCCACCCCGGGACCGGCCGATGCGGGGGCGGACACCTGCCCCACCACCACCCTCCCGGCCGCCTCCCTCTTGCCGGTACGGGACGGCAGTGCTGCGGCCCGCCATCCGAAGAAGCCACCCCAGAACAGGAGAAGGGCGCCCAGGACCAGGCTCACGAACGCCTTCACGGCCGCGATGTCGAAGCTCCGCAGGAGGCCCTCGTTCACACCCCTGCGGAGCTCAAGGGCGTCCAGGGTGATGGAACTCGCAGCCCCGATGAGGACGAAGCCACCGAGGACGCTCAAGGCCGCGAAGACCTTGAGCGCCCTGCGGTGGCCGAGGACGGTGGAGAGGAGCAGCGCCAGGCAGGCTCCCACGAGGGGCAGGAGCAGGTTGTTGCCGAGGTAGCCCGCGGCACCGAACCGCCAACGGGCTGCCGAGAACACCGGAGGCCAGGCGTTCGCCCCCAGCTCGAGGAGCGGCACGGCCACCAGCATGAAGGCCAGCAGATAGCCGCCCTGGTACAGCCTCCGGCGTCGCGACTCGTCCAAGGTATGCTCGGCGTCAGGCCGTCATCCGCCGCCGGCGCACGAACCCCGCGCCGGCCATGCCCAGGAGCCCCGTGGCCAGCAGGAACCACGTCGCGGGCTCCGGAACCACCTGCTGCGGGCTGCCGATGGTCATGTTGTCGAAGGCGAAGACGTCACCACCGCCACCAGTGAGGGCGAAGCTCACCTGGTCGAAGGGGTTCAGCTTGTCGATGTACCCGAAGAAGAACGCCGCCCCGGCCGCCGCGGCGCCGGTGCTGTGGGGCACGGCGATGGTAGCCACCGTGGCGCCCAGGTTGAGGAACGTCAGCGAAAGCGTGCCGCCGAAGTCACCGATGTCGATCCCGTAGAAGCCGAAGGCGGCCACCGGGTTCGAGAAGCTGATGTTGAAGTCCCCTGTCTCCGCTTCCCAGTAATTCGGGTCGGAGATGGAGTAGCGGCCGTAGCCGTTCGTGCCCCCGGGCGTGCTGGCGTCGACCTGATTGCTGCACGCGGCCCAGTGGATGTCGGAGACACAGCCGTTCCCGTTGAGGGTGGCCGTTGCCGCGCCGGGGAAGGCCAGTCCGAGAGGCGCCGTCGTCCCCTTGGCATAGCTGTCGAACGTCTCGGTGCCGACCCCGGTCAGGTGCGACAGGAACATGGTCTCGGCGCTGGGGGCGGCGGAGAGGGTGGCCCGGGTGGTCTCCGATCCGCCCGTGTCCTCTCCGAAATACGTCTGCGCCTGTGCCGTTCCGGCCCGGAAAGCCAGGGCGGTCACGACAACGAGGAGACTTCGACCTGCGTGAGCCATCTTCATGTCGTCCTCTCACATGTGTGGGGGGGGCATGTGTGCGGGGGCACGGATCTCCCCTCAAGGCCCATGCCGGGTGCAACGATCTGCTCAGAGAAGGACGCATTCCGACACAATCCTTTGCCGCACAACGGATTACGGCGATTGCACCATCCCCGCCAATCCCTTCTCGTGCCGAGCGGTCCGGCGTGGGCCCCCAACAGGGTGTTGCGCCCACGCAGCAGTCGGCGACGCGGCAGGGAGCGCGTTCCTCGAGCAGCGCGTGGAGGACGCCGCTCCCGGGAGGGAACGCCCGAACACGGAGCGGCGGGTGGAAGCTGGAGGGTCTGTACACCGAGGGGGACCGTACGGCTCTCGTCGCCGGGCGCATCGACCGGGGCAACTTCAACGGCACGGCCCTGGACGGCCTGAACGCCGCCGTAGCCGTCCACACGCCCGGCAACATGAAGGAGAAGGACTGGACGGCGGTGGTGTATGTGGACGAGCGGGGCACACCCGACCGGAGCGGTCGGACGAAAAGCGATCGAGGGCACCGGCCAGCGTCGGTGTTGGGGGCGCCTGCAGTGCCGGGGGCGGGACTCGAACCCGCAAGGGATTGCTCCCGGGCGATTTTGAGTCGCCTGCGTATGCCATTTCGCCACCCCGGCCGGGGCGCCCAAGCTAACCGGCCACTCCCCCCCCTGAAACCCCGGCCGTCCATCGGGGTTGACCTCTCCGGAAGCGGCTGTGCCGCCCCCCACCACGAACACTTCCGAGGAGCCAGCGTTGGCCCAGCGAGCGACGGACCCCTTCGGTGCGCTGAAGACCCTCTCCCTCGACGAGGGCGAGACCTCCTACTACGCCCTGGACGTCCTGGAGGAACAGGGGCTGGCCGATCTCGACCGGCTCCCCTTCTCCATCCGCGTCCTCCTGGAGAACGCCCTGCGTCAGGCGGGCGGCCCCTACGTGGACGAGGGTGCCGTGCGGGCCGTGGCCTCCTGGAGCCCCACCAACGCGGGCGCCGACATCCCCTTCATGCCTTCGCGCGTGGTCCTGCAGGACTTCACCGGCGTCCCCGCCGTGGTGGACCTGGCGGCCATGCGCGACGGCCTCGCGGCTCTGGGGGGTGACGCCGGCCGCATCAATCCGGTGGTTCCCGCGGACCTGGTCATCGACCATTCGGTCCAGGTGGACTACTTCGGGACCGCCCAGGCGTACCGGCAGAACGTGGAGCGGGAGTACGAGCGGAACCGGGAGCGCTACGCCCTGCTCCGCTGGGCCCAGACCGCCTTCGAGAACTTCTCCGTGGTGCCCCCGGGCACCGGAATCGTGCACCAGGTGAACCTGGAGTACCTGGCCCAGGTGGTGCACCGGCGCGAGGAAGGCGGCCGCTTCGTGGCCTACCCCGACACGCTGGTGGGGACCGACTCCCACACCACCATGGTCAACGGCCTGGGCGTGGTGGGGTGGGGCGTGGGCGGCATCGAGGCCGAGGCCGTCCTCCTGGGCCAGCCCTACTACATGCTCCTCCCCGAGGTGGTGGGGATGAGGCTCACGGGCTCCCTGCCCGAGGGCGCCACCGCCACGGACCTCGTGCTCCGGGTGACCGAGCTGCTCCGGGCCCACGGCGTGGTGGGGCGCTTCGTCGAGTATTTCGGGGCGGGGCTCTCCAACCTCTCCCTCCCCGACAAGGCGACGCTGGCGAACATGTCGCCGGAATACGGCGCCACCATCGGCTTCTTCCCGGTGGACGCCCAGACGCTGCGCTACCTGGAGGGCACGGGCCGCTCGCCCCAGCTCGTGGAGCGGGTGGAGGCCTACTGCCGGGCGCAGCGCCTCTTCCGCACCGACGAGACGCCGGACCCCCAGTTCACGTCCAGCCTCGAGCTGGACCTGTCCACGGTGGAGCCCAGCGTCGCCGGCCCCAAGCGTCCCCAGGACCGCATCACCCTCACCGACCTCAGCGGGGCGTTCCGCAGGGACCTCCCCAAGCTGGTGCCCGCGGGCTTCTCGCTGCCCGACGTGAGCGACACCGAGGACGCCATCGAACGCCCCCCCCGGAGCGCCGAGCACTGGGCCGGCGAGGGGGGCAACGAGCCCGTGGCGGCCAAGGAGGACGGCGGCCGCTCGGCCCACGAGACCACGCCGGCCACCGGCGGTGCCCGGGCGGGCGCGTCCGCGGCCACCGTCGACACGCCCCGCAAGGGGGAGCGCACGGTGAAGGTGACGCTGGAGGACGGCCACGAGGTGGACCTTCACGACGGCAGCCTGGTCATCGCCGCCATCACGAGCTGCACCAACACCTCCAACCCGTCGGTGATGGTGGGCGCCGGGCTCCTGGCCAAGAAGGCCGTGGAGCGGGGCCTCCAGGTGAAGCCCTGGGTGAAGACCAGCATGGCGCCGGGCTCCAAGGTGGTCACGGACTACCTGGAGGCCGCCGGGCTCATGGAGCCGCTGGACAAGCTGGAGTTCCAGGTGGTGGGCTACGGCTGCACCACCTGCATCGGCAACAGCGGCCCCCTCGCCGAGCCCATCTCCAGGGCGGTTCAGGACGAGGGGCTGGTGGTGGCGTCGGTGCTTTCGGGGAACCGGAACTTCGAGGCCCGCATCCACCCTCTGGTCCGGGCCAACTACCTCGCCTCGCCGGTGCTGGTGGTGGCGTTCGCCCTGGCCGGCCGTATCGACATCGACCTGTACAACGAGCCGCTGGGCCACGACGCCGAGGGCAAGCCCGTCTTCCTCGCCGACATCTGGCCCACCCAGAAGGAGATCCGGGAGACCATCCTGGAATCGCTGCGTCCCGAGATGTACCGCGAGCGCTACTCCGAGGTGTTCGAGGGCGACGACCTGTGGAAGGCCCTCCCCATCCCCGAGGAGGGCGACCGCTACGAGTGGGACCCGACGTCCACCTACATCCAGAACCCGCCCTTCTTCCAGGGGATGGAGCTGGACGTCCCCGAGCCCGAGGACATCGAGGGGGCCCGGGTGCTCGCCCTCCTGGGCGATTCGGTCACCACCGACCACATCTCCCCGGCAGGGGCCATCCCCAAGAACGAGCCGGCCGGCCGCTACCTGCAGGAGAAGGGCGTGAAGGTGGTGGACTTCAACACCTTCGGCTCACGGCGCGGCAACCACGAGGTGATGATGCGGGGCACGTTCGGCAATGTCCGCATCCGCAACCTGCTCCTGGAGGAGAAGGAAGGGGGCTACACCCTCCACTTCCCCGAGGGCGAGCAGGAGACCATCTACGACGCGTCCATGGAGTACCAGGACGATGGCGTGCCGCTGGTGGTCCTGGCCGGTAAGGAGTACGGCACCGGCTCGTCCAGGGACTGGGCGGCCAAGGGCACCGCCCTCCTGGGCGTGAAAGCCGTCATCGCCGGCAGCTACGAGCGCATCCACCGGAGCAATCTGGTGGGGATGGGCGTCCTGCCCCTCCAGTTCCAGGAGGGAGAGAGCGCCGAGTCCCTGGGGCTCGACGGTCACGAGCGCTATGACGTGCGGGGCATGGCCGGTGTGGAGCCGAACGGCACCGTGGACGTGGTCGCCCACCGGGACGACGGGGGCGCGACGCGCTTCAAGGCCGACGTGCGGCTGGACTCGGACGTGGACGTGGAGTACTGGAAGAACGGCGGCATCCTGCACACGGTGCTGCGCAAGATGGCCCGGGGCGAGATGTAGCCCCGGACGTCCTGGTGAGGGTCAGGACGCCAGGATCAGGAGGTGGGCACGCCCAGGAGCTGACAGGCGTAGAAGGCCCGCTGGATGGCCCGGGACCAGTCCTGCTCCCGAAGCGCGCTCCTGGCGCCCTCTACGAGGCGCTGGGAGCGCGCTTCGCTCTTCTCGTCCAGCGTAGGGGCGTCGGCCTGATCGGCCAGGGCGGCCTCGGCCCGGCTCAGGAGAACCATGGCCACCGCCTGGGGGCCGACCTCCCGCACCTCGTCGGAGGCCCGCAAGGCGTCCTCGAGGGCGGAGGCGTCACGCCCCGCCTCCAGGGCGGCCCGCCCGTCCCGGGCCAGGCGGCGCGCCCCCGCGATCTGCTCCATCACCGAAGGGGGAAGCTGGCCCGGCTCCACCTGGCCGCTGGCGTCCAGGGCCGCCCCCACCTGCTCCAGCGTCCGGGCCACACCGTCGTGACCCAGGGCACCGGCCAGGGGACCGCTGGCGTCGGCGTACGCCCGGGTCCGCAGCGCCGTCCCCTGTGCGGAATCGCTCTGCCACGAGCGCATCCAGCTCCCCACGGCATCGGCCAGCCGATCCTCCGACTGGGTCCGTGCCGCCAGGTCCGGCAGCGACGGCAGCACGGCATCCAGGGCGAGGGCCGAGTGGGTCTGCTCTGTCACCAGCACGGCCGCAGGATCCGACCCGCTGTCACGGCAGGCGGACACCGACAGCGTGACCGACAGACACGCTGCGGCGGCGACGGCCGTCCTGCGGAGGGGGGTGCTGGGGCTCATTCTTCCCGTGCTTACGCGGTTCGAGGGGTGGCTTCAATGTGCGCTCCACCCCCCTGCTAGCGCAATTCCCATGCCTCCCTCCGGGTCCGCCGGAACGCCCCGAAAGGCCGCGTATGCACTGGCTTTTCGGCCCTACCTCCGGACCCGGAAGGCGGCCCTTGGCGGCCTCCCGGGAGGGGCCCTCCACCCCTCCGGGGGAACGCCGGGCCGTCCGAGGCGTAGACGGGCAGGAATCGGCGCGCTCCCCCTCCCGGGCGCACGCCACCGGAACGCGATCCCGAGAAGCCCAGAGGAGCCTGATGGCCGACAAGGAGCTGGTCCACTACGAGGTGAAGGACAAGATCGCCCTCCTCACCCTGGACGACCCGCCGGCGAACACGTACACCCACGAGATGATGCGCCAGCTCGACGAGGCCATCGTGAAGGCGCGCTTCGATCCCGACGTCGAGGTGATCGTCCTCACGGGGGCCGGCGACAAGTTCTTCTGCGCCGGCGCCAACATCTCGATGCTCAACGAGGCGGACCCGACCTGGAAGTACTACTTCTGCCTCCACGCCAACGAGACGCTGAACCGGCTCGAGCACACGCCCAAGCTGGTCATCGCCGCCCTGAACGGGCACACCGTCGGCGGCGGTCTGGAGATCGCCATGGCGGCCGACATGCGCGTCGCCCGCAAGGGAGCCGGAAAGATCGGCCTCCCGGAGGTGAACCTGGGCGTGCTGCCCGGCACCGGCGGCACCCAGCGCCTGTGCCGCATCGTCGGGAAGTCCCACGCCATCGAGCTCATGACCACCGGGGAGGTGTTCGAGTTCGACGAAGGCCTGGACAAGAACCTGGTGAACCAGATCATCGAGGCCGAAGACCGGGACGACTTCGTGGCCAAGGCGCTGGAATACGCCAAGCAGTTCACCACGCCCAACAAGGCCAACATGGCCGTCGGCTACATCAAGCGCTCGGTCCAGACGGGCATCGGCCTGCCCTTCGAGCAGGCCCTGACGCTGGAGCGGGAGCTGCAGGCCCAGCTCTTCGCCAGCAAGGACGCGAAGGAGGGTCTCTCGGCCTACGTGGAGAAGCGCAAGCCCGCCTTCAAGGGCAAGTGATTCGCATTCGTTCCGCGCGGCGGAGCCCGGGGGTCCCGGGCTCCGCCGCGCTTTGCATGCCGAGCCGACCGGGGGGAAGGGCGTGAGCGAGACCGTGGCGAGCAGGATCTGGATCGACAATGCGTGGTCGGACGCCGATTCGGGCGAGACCTTCGACACGCTGAACCCTGCCACCGGCGACGTGATCGCCTCGGTGGCCGCAGGGAGCGACGCCGACGTGGAGCGGGCCGTGGCCTCGGCGCGGAAGGCGCTCCCCGGCTGGCGCGCCATGGACGCCCACCAGCGCTCCGCCCTGCTCTGGCGCCTGGCGGACGTCATCGAGGCCCACGCCGACGAGCTGGGGGCGCTGGAGACCCGGGACAACGGCAAGCCGTACTTCGAGTCCCGGAAGGTCGACCTTCCCTCGGTGGTGGAGAACTTCCGCTACTTCGCCGGGATGGCCGACAAGATCCACGGCGAGACCCTCCCGGTGAGTGGCCCCTTCCTCAACTACACGCTGCGGGAGCCGGTGGGGGTGGTGGGGGCGATCGTCCCCTGGAACTTCCCCCTCTCGCTGGCGGCGTGGAAGGTGGCGCCCGCCCTCGCGTGCGGGAACGTGGTGATCCTCAAGCCCGCCGAGCAGACGCCCCTCACGGCGCTGCGCCTGGGGGAGCTGGCCGCGGAGGCCGGGCTCCCGCAGGGCGTGCTCAACGTGGTGCCCGGCCTGGGCGAGACCGCCGGCGCCGCCCTGGTGCGCCATCCGGGCGTGGACGCCGTGGCCTTCACCGGCTCCACCGAGGTGGGCAAGCTGGTCATGAAGAGCGCGGCCGACACGCTCAAGAAGGTGTCGCTGGAGCTCGGGGGAAAGAGCCCCAACGTGGTCTTCGCCGACGCCGACCTGAAGGCCGCCGTCCGGGGCGCCACCACGGGCATCTTCTACGGGAAGGGCGAGGTGTGCGCGGCCGGCTCCCGGGTGCTGGTGGAGCGCGCCGTCTACGACGACTTCCTGGAGGAGTTCAGGAAGCGCTCCGAGGCCATGACGGTGGGTGACCCCATGGACAAGAGCACGCGCCTCGGGGCCATCGTGAGCGAAGAGCAGCTCGAGCGGGTGATGCGCTACGTGGAGGCCGGCAAGTCGGAGGGCGCCCGCCTCCTCACCGGCGGCGAGCGCACCACGGTGGACGGCAAGGGCAACTTCGTCACCGCCACGGTGTTCGCCGACGTGGACCCGGACATGACCATCGCCCGGGAGGAGATCTTCGGGCCCGTGGCCGCCGTGATCCCCTTCGAAGACCTGGACGACGCCATCGAGAAGGCCAACCGCACGCTGTACGGGCTGGCCTCGGGCGTCTGGACCCGGGACGTGGGCAAGGCCCACCGGATGGCCTCGGCCATCCAGGCGGGGACCGTGTGGGTGAACACGTACAACCGCTACGACTCGGCCTCCCCCTTCGGCGGCTACAAGCAGAGCGGCTTCGGCCGGGACCTCGGCTGGGCCACGGCCCTCGACAAGTACACCCAGGTGAAGAGCGTCTGGGTGGCGCTGGACTGACAGACCTGACGACGGGAACGACATGAGAAACGCGGTGATCGTGGACGCCGTGCGCACGCCCATCGGCCGGCACGGAGGCGCCCTGGCGCCCGTGCGGCCCGACGACCTGGCGGCGCGCGTGATCGAGGCCCTGCTGCGCCGGGCGGGGGTGGAGGGCGACGTGGTGGACGACGTCCTCTTCGGCTGCACGAACCAGGCGGGGGAAGACAACCGCAACGTGGCCAGGATGGCCCTGCTCCGGGCCGGGCTGCCCGTGACGGTGCCGGGGCAGACGGTGAATCGGCTGTGCGGCTCGGGCATGCAGGCGGTGCTGTCGGCCGCCCACGCCATCGCCGCGGGCGAGGGCGACGTGTTCATCGCCGGGGGCGTGGAGAGCATGAGCCGGGCCCCCTGGGTCACGCTCAAGCCCGAGCACGCCTATCCCCGGGGCGTGCCCGAGGTGGCCGACACGGTGCTGGGGTGGCGCTTCGCCAACCCCGCCCTCCCGGAGGTGTGGACCATCGGCCTGGGCGAGACCGCCGAGGTGGTGGCGGAGGAGTTCGGCGTCACCCGGGAGGCCCAGGACGCCTTCGCCCTGGAGAGCCAGCGCCGGGCCGCGGCCGCCATGGAGGCGGGCCGCTTCGACGACGAGATCGTGCCGGTGGAGGTGCCCCGGAGGAAGGGCGAGCCCCTGGTGGTGGACACCGACGAGCACCCCCGCCCCGACACCACCGCCGAGATCCTGGCCCGGCTGCGGCCGGTGTTCAAGAAGGACGGCACCGTCACCGCGGGCAACGCATCGGGGATCAACGACGGCGCCGCCGCCCTCCTGGTGGTGGAAGAGGAGCGGGCCCGGGCGATGGGCCTCGAGCCCATGGCCCGCATCGTCGCCGGGGCCGTCGCGGGCGTGGAGCCCCACCGCATGGGCGTGGGGCCCATCCCCGCCACCCGGAGGGCCCTGGAGCGGGCCGGCTGGGGCGTGGAGGGCCTGGACGTGATCGAGCTGAACGAGGCCTTCGCCGCCCAGGCCATCCCCTGCATGGACGAGCTGGGGCTGGACCCCGAGAAGGTGAATGCCAACGGCGGCGCCATCGCCCTGGGCCACCCGGTGGGGGCGTCGGGCGCCCGCATCGTGGTCACCCTCCTCCACGAGATGCGCCGCCGGGGCGCCGAGCGGGGCCTCGCCACCATGTGCATCGGCGTGGGCCAGGGCATCGCCACCCTGTGGGAGGCGGTCTGATGGCGTCCGGCGGCATCGGCACGGTGGCGGTCCTGGGCGCCGGCACCATGGGCCACGGCATCGCCCAGGTGGCGGCCGGGTCGGGCCACGGCGTGACCCTCTTCGACGTGGACGAGGGCGCCCTGGAGCGGGCCGGCGCCAAGGTGAAGGCCAACCTGGACAAGGGCGTCGCCCTGGGGAAGGTGAGCGACGCCCAGCGGGACACGACCCTCGCCAACCTCTCCACCACGGCCGACCTCGAGGCCGCCGTGGCCGGGGCCGACCTGGTCGTCGAAGCGGCTCCCGAGAAGCTGGAGCTCAAGCGGGACATCTTCCGCAGGGTGGAGGCCGCCGCCCCGGAAGACGCGATCCTCTCCAGCAACACCTCCTCCCTCTCCATCGCCGCGCTGGCCGAGGCGCTGGAGCGACCCGAGCGCTTCCTGGGGCTCCACTTCTTCAACCCCGTCCACATCATGCAGCTCGTGGAGGTGGTGTGGGGCCCGGAGACCTCGGACGCCACGCTGGACGCGGCCGTGGCCTTCGTCCGGGGGCTGGGCAAGGAGCCGGTGGTGGTGAAGGACTCCCCCGGCTTCGCCTCCTCCCGGCTGGGCGTGGTGCTGGGGCTGGAGGCCATGCGCATGGTGGAGGAGGGCGTGGCCGAGCCCGAGGCCATCGACAAGGCCATGGAGCTGGGCTACCGCCACCCCATGGGCCCCCTGAAGCTCACCGACCTGGTGGGGCTGGACGTGCGCCTGGGCATCGCCGAGTACCTGCACGAGACCCTGGGATCGGAAGCCTTCCGCCCGCCCGAGATCCTCCGCCGCCTGGTGGCCGAGGGGAAGACGGGAAAGAAGGCCGGCCAGGGCTTCTACGACTGGAGCGAGTGACGTGAGCGACGACGTGGTCCTGCTGGAGAAGGACGGCCCCGTGGCCGTGCTGACCCTGAACCGCCCCGACAAGCTGAACGCCCTGAACGAGGCCGTGCGCCAGCGCCTCATGGAGCGGGTGGACGCCCTGGCCACGGACGACACGGTGAAGGTGGCCGTGCTCCACGGCGCCGGAGAGAAGGCCTTCGTGGCCGGCGCCGACGTGGCCGAGTTCGCCGGCCGGGAAGCGTGGGAGCAGCGGGAGGTGTACCAGCGGCGCCGGGTGTACGACGCCGTGGCCGCCTTCCCCAAGCCCATCCTGTGCGCGGTGCACGGCTACTGCCTGGGCGGCGGCTCGGAGCTGGCCCTGGCGTGCGACGTGCGGGTGGCCGACCGCACCGCCCGCTTCAGCCAGGCCGAGATCCGGATCGGCCTCATCCCCGGCGCGGGCGGCACCCAGCGCCTGGCCCGGCTGGTGGGGCCGGGACAGGCCCTCAGGATCGCTCTCTCGGGCGACATGATCGACGCCGAGGAGGCCCACCGTATCGGCCTGGTGGAGTTCCTCGTGGACGAGGGCGAGCACGTGGAGAAGGCGCTGGAGGTGGCCCACAGGATGGCCCGCTGGAGCCCCGTGTCGCTGCGCCTGGTGAAGCAGTCGGTGCAGGCGGCCATGGAGACGCCCCTGTCGGCCGGGCTGGAGCTGGAGAAGGAGCTGTTCCTGGCGGCCTTCGCCAGCGAGGACGGCCGGGAGGGCGTGAAGGCCTTCGTCGAGAAGCGGGAGCCCGACTTCAGGGGGAGATAGGGGCGTACCCCAACCCCAGTCCCGCCACCCTTCCCGCAGTGATCCCCAGGTGCGGGCGTCCGTCGTTGTCCACGGCCAGCCACAGCCCCACGTCCCGGGCCGGCCCCGGCAGCAGTCCTGGATAGAGGCTGAGGCTCAGGAGCTCCCGCGTGTTCCGGGCCCACAGGAGGGACATGAGCAGGGCGTCGTCCCGGTCGTAGAAGACCCCCGCCGTCCAGTCCATGTCGATGTCCTCGATGCCCGTGCGGGGCTGGATGAAGTGGTGCACGCCCGTGCGACCCACCCCCGCGCTCCACGCCGACCCGCCTGCGAAGGCGTGGGAGAGCCCCACGATCCCCGCCAGCCCGAAGCGCACGAAGAGGCGCGTGTCCTTCCATCCAGGAAGCGGCGCCTTCACGGCCCAGAACTGACCCGTGTCCTGGAGCGTGCCGTCGCTCATGAACATGGGCATGGCCGACCAGTCCGAGAGCCGGAGCTCCGTGGCGAAGAAGCGCCGCACGCCGTCGGAGCCGAAGAGGAGGATACCCCCCAGGTTGAACACGTAGACGTCCGCCACCATGGCGGCGGAGGGCGGGAAGTCGCCGCCATTGGCCTCGGCCATCTCGTTGAGGACGCCGGCCGTCATGGCCGTGACCGCCGCCAGGGGCTTCGGGAGGGGGACGCCGTGCTGCCGGTAGAACTCGTCCAGCTCGGCATAGGTCTGGCCCAGGCCGATGAGGTGGAGCGTGTAGTTCGGCACCCACGAGGCGTCCTCGGTGGTGAAGCGCAGCGGCAGGATCTCGGTCTTCAGGAAGTGGCCCCACCCCTGGGCGGCCACCGTGTGGATCGGGTTCCCGAGGGAGCGTCCCACCCGGGCGAACGAGGGGCGGTACCGGTAGCGCCAGAACCGGATGTCGTGGTTGGCGAACTGGAACACGTCGAAGCCGGTGTTGAGCAGCACCGAGAAGGGGTTGAACGTCCGCTGGGTGCCGTAGTCCAGCCCATGGTAGAAGTAGGGTCCGGCCGGGGCCGCGGGCCTCTCCTGGCCACGCAGCGGCGCCACGGAGGCCGCCAGCAGCGTGGCGGCCACCAGGCACGACCGCGAGAGCCGCTCGGGGGCGGCGTGGCGTCGGGGATGGGAGCGGGGCATGGGAGCGAATGGGGGAGGAAAGGGCGAACATTACCGACCGGCGCCGGATGCGCCAACCCGCCGGGCGCCTTATCCTGCCGAAGCTCCCCCGCCCCGGCCCCGGCGGGGCCCCCTTCCCAGGAGCCGCACATGAGCCTGCGCGCCGCACGGACCCTCGCCGCCACCTTCCTGGTCCTCATGCTCCTGGCCCTCACCTGGCCGGGCCTCATCCCCTTCGATCGGGTGGAGCCGTACGTCCTGGGGCTCCCCTTCGTCATGGCCTGGATCACCGGCTGGGTGGTCCTGTCCATCCCCGTGCTCTGGCTGCTGGACCGGGTGGAGGCCCGGGCCCGGGAGCGACGGGGGGAGGGCTGACATGGCGCGCTGGCAGTGGGTCACGGTGGTCATCGCCCTCTACCTGGCCGTCACCCTGGCCATCGGCCTGGCGGCCGGCCGCCGCAGCTCGAAGAGCGTGACCGGCTACGTGGCGGGAGACCGGAGCTTCGGACTCCTGGTCATGTACTTCGTCACCGGAGCCACCATCTTCAGCGCCTTCGCCTTCCTGGGCGGCCCCGGGTGGGCGTACTCCCGGGGGGCGGCGGGCTTCTACATCCTCTCCTACGGCGTGCTGGGGATGGCGCCCTTCTACTGGCTCGGGCCCAAGATCGCCCAGGTGGGGAGGATCCGGGGGTACGTGACCCAGGCGCAGCTCCTCCGGGGCCGCTTCCCGTCCCGATCCCTGTCCCTCCTCCTGGCGCTCCTCTCCCTGGCCGCGTTCATCCCCTACGTGACCATCCAGATGCGGGGCGCCGGCATCGTCATCGAGGCCGTCACCGAAGGACACGTGCCCCTATGGCTGGGCTCGGCCGTGGCCTATGGGATCGTGGTGTGGTACGTCCTGGGGTCGGGGGTCGCGGCGGTGGGGTGGACCAACACGTTCCAGGGCATCTTCATGCTGGCCATCGCCTGGTCCCTGGGGCTGTGGCTGCCCATCCACCTCTACGGGAGCGTGGGGGGCATGTTCCGGCGCATCGCGGCCGAGCGGCCGGAGCTCCTGACCGTGCCGGGGCTGGCGGCCGGGGGCGGGCCGTGGAGCTGGGGGGCGTATACCACCGCCATCGTCTCCAGCGCGGTGGGGTTCACCATGTGGCCCCACCTCTTCATGAAGGCGTTCACCGCGAAGAGCGACGACACGCTGCGCCGCACCGTGATCCTCTTCCCCACCTTCCAGCTCTTCCTGCTCCCCGTGTTCCTCATCGGCTTCGCGGGCGTGCTCTTCCCCCAGGCGCCGCCGGAGCCCGACTTCATCCTTCCCCACCTCATCCTGCGCTCGGGGCTCCCGGCCCTGGTGGTGGGGCTGTTCTGCGCCGGCGCGCTGTCCGCATCCATGTCCACGGGGGACGCCCTGCTCCACGCCGCCGCGTCGGTGGTGGTGGAAGACGGCCTGGGGCCGTTCGTCCGGCTGGACGACCGCCAGCAGCGCCTCCTCATGCGGGTGCTGGTGGTGGCGGTGGGATTGGTGGCGTACTACTACGCCGTGGCGGCCCAGTCGTCGCTGGTGGTGCTCCTCCTCACCGCCTACGGCATCATCGCCCAGCTCGCGCCCACCGCGGTGGCGGCGCTCTACTGGCGCCGGGCCACCACCGCCGGGGCGCTGAGCGGCCTCCTGGCCGGATCCGCCACGGCGGTGTTCTTCTACCTCCACCCGGAGCTGGCGCCCCTCCACATGCACGAGGGCGTGCTGGGGCTCCTGGTGCACGTGCCGGTGCTGGTGGGGGTGAGCCTGATGACGAGCCCCCAGGAGGAGGCCCACGCGAACGTCTTCGTGGACCCCTGGAGCGCAAGAGCCCCGGCCCCCGAGTCAGCCGAGAGCCCCGTCCCGGCCCGCTGACCTGACGTAGGACCCTGAGAAAGGCCCCCGAGAAGGAAGGGCGCGGGCGCGGCGCCCCTCGCAGGGGACTCTGGGGACCAGCAGAGGTGAGAGCGTCAGCGACGGCGAAGAGGATGCGGGCCCCACGCCGCCCCCGTAGAGGAGTGCCGCGCCCGCGCCCGCGCCGCCGAGAGCCTCAGCGGGTGTTGCCGCCCGTCCCACCCGACCCGGTGCCGGACGAGTTGCGGTTGAACGCGTTGAAGCCCAGGTAGGTCGCCGCCACGACGGCGGCCATCACGGCCACCGTCCTCCACTGGTCCAGGCGCTTGACCTGGAGGCTCGCCAGGGCGTTCTGCGGAATCTCCACGGTCCAGCCGTTGGCGTCGAAGCCCGAGCCGGTGGTGGCATCCAGCCAGAACGCCGACACGGTGAGCTGGCTCGAGTCCGCCTGGACGAACTCGCCGTCCACCCGGTCGATGTTGTGGGCCGTGAGGTCCTGGAGGTCGAAGCTCATGGGCGCCACCAGGGTCGCCCGCAGCGAGGTCCCCAGCTCCAGCCCCTGCCGGGCCGCCGGAACGTACTCATAGCACCCGGTCAGCGCGGGGAGCGCCACCAGGAGCGTCAGGGCGATAGCGCGTCGAAACATGTCGGAATATACACCGGTGCCCCGCGTCGGTCGGCCCCCCCCGAAGGGGTGCCGACCGACGCGGGGCGGTTCAGGTGAAGGTTGTCGAGCCCCTCAGCGCGTCAGCTGCAGGGGTTCGGGTCGTTGGCGTTCCGGGCCGGCTGCTGCGATGTCGGCGGAACGTTCGGATTCGTCTGCCGCTCCTGCTGCCCGTAGTAGAGACGGCCCGGCACCCCGCCCTCCCGCGGCGTGATCGCCGGGAGGCAGGTGCGCTTGTAGTCGTTCCACACGTCGATGTTCAGGAAGTCGGCCACGTACTTCTCGTTCATGATCTCCACGAACAGGTCGTTGCCGCTGGCGGCGTCCAGCGCGGCCCGCCGTCCGTCGAGGCTCACGTCCCAGCGGGCCTCCTGGCAAGCCAGGCCGTCCTTGGCGGCCTGCCGGGCCGCGGCCTCGTTGCCGAGCTGGTACTGGGCCTCCGCCCGGATGTACGCCGTCTCGGCGCACGTGGCGATGGGGAAGTTGAAGGCCGGGGCACCGTACCCCGTCGGAGACAGCTCGGAGTCGCGGGCGGCGTAGCCGCCGCCGCTGGCCTCGCTGAAGTAGAAGGGGAGGCGTGGGTCGTCCCACTTCACCATGAGGGGAACCAGGTAGTCGCCCGCCGAGACGTAGCCCGAGCGGTCGCGCATGAACTGGTACCAGGAATCATTCTCCGTCGAGGCGGCCGTGTGTACGGCCACCCAGTTGGTGGACGGATCGGCGATCCCCTGCTGGGCCTGGGCCAGCGCGTTCTGGTACGCCGACTGTCCGTTCACCTCCGCCCAGTGCATGTAGAAGCGGGCCTTGAGGGTGTGGGCCACCGCCGTCCATTTGGCGACGTCCCCGCTGAAGTTCATGTCGGTGGCGCCGGGTCCGGGCCCTCCGGCCTGCAGGTCGCTGATGGCCTGATCCAGAAGGGACTGAATGGACGCGTAGACGTCCGCCATGGGATCCAGCGCCGGGTTGGATACGTCGCTGGCCGCCTGGCTGTAGGGAATGGCGCCCCAGATGCTGGAGCCCATCCCGATGAGGTACGCCTCGTAGATCTCCAGGATGCCGGCGTACGACGAGCGGCCGGCGTCCTTGGCCAGGGCGATGGCCTGCTTCAGGTCGATGAGACCGCCGCCCGTGTACATGCTGGAGAACTCGCCGTCCGCCTCCTCCTCCGTGAAGACGTAGTGGTCGATGCTGGCGAACTGGCGGTCCGTGCCCGCCATCTGCTGGGTGAAGATGGAGGCGTCCCGGGACAGCTCGCCCTCGGCCCAGAAGAAGGTGTTCACCTGGATGCCGGTGAAGAGCTGGTCCACGGACGCGGTGGGCACCGCGTTGGGGTCGGTCGTGATCGGGTTGATGTACTCACAGGCACCCAGGGAGAGCGCCAGGAGCCCCGCGGCGACCGCGGTCACTCCACGGTTTCGATTGGCCATGGTCTTATCTCTCCCGCTTCAGTGCGTGAAGGTGAAGTTGAGCACCCACGAACGCGTCTGGGGGTTGTTGAAGTAGTCGATCCCCCGCCCCAGGGTCTGGCCCGTCAGGTTGCTCTCCGGATCGATCCCCGTGTAGTTGGTCCACGTGTAGAGGTTGCGGCCGGCCAGGGAGATGTCGAGGGAGTTGAAGCCGATCCGGTTCATCCAGTCCATGTCGCGCAACGTGTAGGACACGGCGATCTCCCGGAGCTTCACGTAGCCGGCGTCCTCGATGTACTGGCTGGAGGGGCCGGTGAAGCCGGAGCCCAGGCCGTTCCAGAACCAGGTCAGCCAGTTGATGTCCACCGACTGGCCCGCGCCCGGCCCGGCGACGTGCTCGTTGGGCATGTATGTCTGGCCGAACACTCCGGTCTGCCCGTCTCCGTGGTACGGCTCGGTGTCCTTGGCCGTGCCGAAGAAGTCCAGGGCACCCCGGGTGCCGTTCCACATCTGTCCGCCGTGCTTGATGTCCAGCAGGCCCGAGATGGTGAAGTTGTTGGCGATGGTGAGGGTGTTCCTCAGGCTCCCGGTCCAATCCGGGTTCGGATCGCCCGTCACCCGGCTCTGACCGTCGTAGCGGGGGAAGCCGTCGGACCCGATGTAGAGGTCGCCGGGCTTCCAGCCCGTGTACGTGGCGTCGATGTCCACCCCACCCACCGTGCTGCCCCGTCCGAAGCGGACGAAGTCGTCGGTGTAGAGGGCACCGATCTGATAGCACTTGGTGATGTTGCCGTTGGCGTCCCGCTCCGGCGCCACGACGGAGCTGGTGCTCCCGACGAAGCCGGACAGGCTGAACTCTTCGGCGCCGGCCAGGTCGAGCGTGCAGCTGTGGCTCTTGGCCCACTGGGCGCTCAGGTCCCAGCGCACGTTCCTGCTCTGGAGCACGTTGAGCTGCGACGTGACCTCCCACCCCGTGTTCTTGAACTCGGCGGCATTGGCGTACTTGGAGGTGAAGCCCGTGCTGGGCGCCGTGTTCACCGCCAGGATGGCGTCCGTCGTATGCTGGTTGTAGTAGGTGACGTCGAATGAGAAGCGGTTGTCGAAGAAGGCCATGTTCACGCCCGCCTCGTACTCCCGCGTCCGCTCGGGCTTGATGTTCTCATTGCCCAGGGTGGGCTCCGAGACCACACCCTCGTTCCCCTTGTAGATGGTCAGCAGCCCGTTGGGCTGGAGCCAGCCGTCGGTGATGGTGGTCGTCTCGAACGCGCTGACGTTGGAGTAGACCGGAGGCTGCTTACCGGCCACGCCGTAGGCGAGGTGCGCCTTGGCGAAGCTGACCGGTGTGTTGTCCAGGTACTTGGAGAAGTCCCAGGCGCCGCTGAACTTCGGGTAGGCGAAGCGCTTGGTGCCGTTGCCGAATGTCGACGACCCGTCGTAGCGCAGCGCGGCGGTGAGGTAGAGCTGGTCCCACATGTTGAACGAGGCCTGCCCGAAATACCCGTCGGTGCGGATGGTCTCGGTGTACTCGTCGGGGATCTTGTCCACCGTGAAGTCGAGCTGGTTCGTGCCCAGGATGAGGTTCTTGCCGTCGACCTGATAGCGGCGGAACTCCCGCTGGTTGAGGTTCTGGCCCAGGTTCAGCTCGACCCCGATGTCGGGCGTCAGGCTACCCTTGAGCGTGGCCACCAGGTTGTGGTCGAGCTCGAGGTTCATGAGGTCGGCCCGTACGAGCCGTCCCTGGGGGAAGTCGGACGAGCTCTTGGGGATCACCGTCCGGCGCTCGTTCGCCGAATAGTCCACGCCTAGCGTGTAGTTGACGCTGAGCCAGTCGAAGGGCGTGTACTGGGCATTCACCTGCCCGAACGTCCGATCCTCGGTGGACTTGTTGGTCATGGCGTTGGCGACCCAGAAGGGGTTGTCGTAGCCCCGGCTCTGGGTGATCGACGTCGGATTGGGCAGCCGGTACGTGCGCTGCAGCCCCGTGTCCGTGAGGTACGGAAGGTTGTTGAAGTCCGGCGGGGTGCGCAGCGCCGCGAGCTGGATGCCCGAGATGTTGGAGCCCTGCTGGATGAAGTCGCCGTTGCCGGCAGTGTAGGCCAGGTTCCCGCCGACCCTCAGGTCGTCACGGAACGAGTGGCTCCCCTTCAGGCGCACCGTGGTGCGCTGGTAGTCGGAGTTGCCCCGGATGACGCCGGTGTGGTCGAGGCGGCCCAGGGACAGGTAGTAGTCCGTGCCCTCGCTGCCACCGGACCAGGACATGAACTGGTCGCTCTTGAACCCGGTGTGATAGATCTCGGTGGCATGGTCGTAGGCCGGCCCGCTGATGGGCAGCCCCCAGCTGGTGGGGCAGCGGTCCGTGGGCAGGCCGTAGATGTCGATGCAGATCTCGCCCGACTCGGGGATCGTCCCCGGAGGAACGCCGAAGGCGTCGTTGACCCCGGGCACGCCCGCCAGCCCCTGACCGAACGAAGTCTGGACGGGAACCGTCTTGTTGACCTCGTCCCAGGAGAGGGAGCTGCGGTACTCCACCCGGTTCTGACCCGGCCGACCCGACTTGGTGGTGATGAGCACCACCCCGTTGGCGGCCCGGGAGCCGTAGATGGCCGCCGCGGCCGCACCCTTCAGGATGTCGATGCTCTGGATGTCGTTCGGGTTGAGGTCCATGGCCCGGTTCTCGGTCACCGTGCCCTGGACGGGATCCTCGATGGTGGTGCTGCTGTTGTCGATGGGCTGGCCGTCCACCACGAACAGCGGCTGGTTGGAGCCCAGCAGCGAGTTGGCGCCGCGGATCTGGATGTAGGATCCGGCCCCCGGGTCACCCGAGGACGACGTCACCTCGACGTTGGGCGCCTTGCCCGCGAGGGCTGACACGATGTTGGATTCGTGGCTCTGCTGGATCTGGTCGGCCTCCACCGTGTTGATGGTGGCCCCCAGCGTCTGCCGCTGGGCGGTGATGCCGACGCCGGTCACCACCAGCTCCTCGAGCTTGAGGGGGTCGGCCGTCAGCGTGAAGTCGACGTTCATGGTGCCCGGACGGAGGGTCACCGTCTGGGTGGCCGACGCACGGCCGATGAGGCTCGCCCGCAGCGTCACCGTCTGACCGGTCACGCGCGAAGCGGGGATGATGATGAGGTAACGACCCTGGGCGTTCGTGAGTCCCCCAAGGTTCATTCCCTGGACTTCCACGTTCGCCGCATCGATGGCCTGACCGTTCTCGTCGCTGACGCGACCTGTGATGGTGGTCGGTTGCTGTGCGGCAAGCGGTGACGCCAGCGCCACGAAGGCGGCCAGCGTCGTGAACCGACGAAGCAGGGTTAGCATCCAGGCTCCTCCTGCGAAGGGAGATGTGGGTCCTGCGAGGTTGGAAACCGCGGTATTGCAAGAACTGCACCCTCTATCCGCGGAAAAGCTGCCGGGGTGGTCACCCGGATCCTGCCGATCGAATCCTTTGGGCATTTCTCCGACTCCTTCAGCGGCCCGCGTCCATTGGATTGAGCAAGGTGCACGTGCCACAACGGAACGCGATGTCGGGCCACAGGGATGCGGCGGTGAAGGGAGACCTACGGGTCCCTCTGTAGGGTATTCGCCAGGCGACGCATCGCCGGCCGCCGTGAGAGGGGGGTCTGACGGTTCCGCGTGCGAAGGGGGGGGCAGGGGGGGCGCGGACGTCGGGCCGGAGGCTTCCGGGTGATGACGGGTGTCGTCTCTCCTTTTCAAGGCTCGAAAGAATCCGATGTCCCTGAACGGGACCAATGAATGATCCATCACACAGCCCGATGTCAAGGATGTTATCCGCACCGCCGCCGCCTCGACCAGGAAAGCCCTCCTGCCTAGCTTGCGCGGGCGATGAGCCCTTCGCCTCCCGACACCGAGGAGCCATGGCCGACGGCCGAGACGACATCCCCCCCCCGTGGACGGACCGGAGCAGCTCAGGGCCTCCCTGGAGGCGCTGCGCGAGCAGATCGTCGACGTGGACGGCCGGCTGGTGCGCCTGGTCGGCGAACGCCGCGCCCTGGCCCTGGAGATCGGGCGGGTGAAGGAGGCGCTGGGACTCCCGGTGATGGATCCGGGCCGGGAGGCGGCCGTCGTGCGACGGGCCGCGGAGCGGGCCCGGGAGGCGGGGGTGGACGAAGAGCTGGTGCGGGACGTGGTCTGGCGCATCATCGCCTCGGCCCGTGAGGCCCAGGAGGGGAGGAGCGGCTGGGGACCGCCCGACACCCCGCCTCCCCGGCTGGAGTAGCCCGGGACGGCGGCCGGACGTGCGAAGGCCCCGCGGCGCCGATGCTGGCGCCGCGGGGCCTTCCCCTACCCCACCTGTCCCCCGTACCCCTACGGCGTGACGCGGAGGAACGCCCGTCTCACTCGTCCGCCATCGCGTTCGCCATGCGCCCGCCGCCCAGGGCCGCGATGACCGCGTTGGACATCCCCTTGGGCACCCGCACCGCGTACGAGCTACCGGGGGGCGTCTCCCCCCGGATGAGGTGGGGGTTCAGCTCCCGCATGACCGACGCGTCCATGTCCAGGGCCGAAGCGATGGTGGACAGAGGCGTGCCCCCGGGCACCCACACCCGGTCGAAGTCGTAGGGGGCCTCCCGGTTGACGTGGAAGCCGTAGCGGGCCGCCTGCTGGGCGAGGATCTTGGCCGCCAGGAGCTTCGGCACGTAGTCCCGGGTCTCCCGGGGGAGGCGGTCGATGATCTCCCAGTAGAGGTCCTCGTCGCCCCCCTGGCGACCGCCGTGACGGCGCAGCGCGCTGTCCACCCGGGACGGGCCCGCGTTGTAGGCCGCCGCTGCCAGGTACCACGAGTCGTAGCGGTCGTGGAGCCATTGGAGGTAGTCCAGGGCCGCGTCGGTGGCCTTCACCGGGTCCCGACGCTCGTCCACCCAACGGTCGACCCTGAGGCCGTACTGGCGCGCCGTCGGCCCCATGAACTGCCACACACCCGCGGCCGACACGCGCGACGTCGCCCGGGCGGAGAAGCCCGACTCGATCATGGCCAGGTAGAGGAGGTCCTGGGGCATGCCGCGCTCTCGCAGCTTGCCCCGGATGAGACCGGCGTAGATGCCCTCGCGAGAGAGGAAGACCTCGAAGGTCTGCCTCTGATCGGTCAGGAAGCTCTGCATCCACTTCTCGACGCGGGCGTTGATCTCCACCGGGAGTCCCACGGGAGCCTCGGCCACCACCGTCACGTCCGCCCCATCGGCGGAAGCGTGCTCGGCGGGGTGCCACCCCTCCAGCGCCACCACACCGATGGCACCGAGAGCCAGCAAGGGGAGGCTGCGGGTGGGGCGCCAGCGCCGGTGGCGGAAACCGCCCCGGGCCAGGAGTGAATCCTTCACCCTGGTCACGAGCGAACGCTCGTCGGTCGTCTGCATTGCCACCTCCTCGTCGCACCACCCGGCCGACGCACTTCACCCGGTACAGGACATCCGGGGGGTCGACAGGTGGTGGGGGACGGTGCTCCCGGGGGGATCCCCGGTGCAGCGGGCCTGATCCGAGAGGCGTCGGACCGGCCGCTTCTCCCTCCCCTTCGTCAGGTACTACAGGATCCCACGAGAAAAGGTCCGCTCCACGGTGCCCGGGGAGCGGACCTCGTCGGGGATCCGGAGGCCGCTATTCGGCCGGGTAGACGGAGACTGCGCTCCTGCCGCGGAAGGACTCGAACTTCACCACGCCCTCCACGAGGGCGAACAAGGTGTCGTCGGAGCCCCGCTTCACGTTCCGGCCGGGATGGAAGCGGGTCCCCCGCTGGCGGACGAGAATCGCGCCCGCCTTGACGGGCTGGCCGCCGAAGCGCTTCACCCCCAGGTACTGGGGGTTGCTGTCGCGGCCGTTGCGGCTCGAGCCTACACCCTTCTTGTGGGCCATGACGCTCTCTCCTCGGGACCGTCAGCCGGAGACCGCGGCGACGCGGATCTCGGTGAACTTCTGGCGGTGTCCCTGCTTCTTGCGGTGGTTCTTGCGGCGCTTGCGCTTGAAGACGATGACCTTCTTCGCCTTCCCGTGGCCCAGGACCTCGGCCGTGACGGTGGCGCCGTCCACGACGGGGGCGCCCACGGCCACCTCCTCGCCATCCCCCGTGAGGAGGACGCGGTCGAACGTCACCGTGTCACCAGGCTCGGCGTCCAGGGAGGGCACCTTGAGGCGCACGCCCGGCTCGGCCCGGAACTGCTTTCCACCTGTTTCGAAGACCGCGTACATGCTGATACCCACGTCTGGCGCGGAGTCCTTTTCCATAGAGCCTGTAAAGATCGACGCTGGGCCCGGAGCCGTCAACGCCCTGGAGCCCCCCACCTAGCGGAGGGCGTACTTGTCGGTGACGTCCGTCTCGGCGGGACCGGAGAGGAGGCGGTACTCGTCCTGGCGCATGAGGGGGTCGTCCCTGAGGTCCAGGCTCAGCTGCGTCTTGCGGCCCATGCGGCGCAGGAAGTCGGGCTCCTCCTCCAGCACCTTGAGGGCCACCTCCGGGTGCACGCGCACCACCAGGGTGCGCTCACCGTCGGTGGCGGCCGCCCGCTCCAGGCTGCGCTCGATGCGGCGCAGGACGGTGGCCGGCGTGTAGACGCGGCCGGTCCCGCCGCAGTGCTCGCACGGCTCGGTGAGGGCCTGGAAGAGGGACGGGCCCCTCCGCTGGCGGGTCATCTCGATGAGCCCCAGGTCCGACACCTCGAAGGCCTTGGTGCGGGCCCGGTCACGCCCCAGGTGGCTCTTCAGCTCGTGGAGCACCCGGTCGCGGTTCTGCTGCGACTCCATGTCGATGAAGTCCACCACGATGATGCCGCCCACGTCCCTGAGGCGGAGCTGCTGGGCCACCACCCGGGCCGCGTCCAGGTTCGTCCTGAGGATGGTGCTCTCGGGGTCCTTCTTGCCCGTGTAGCGGCCCGTGTTCACATCGATGGACACGAGGGCTTCGGTGGGCTCCACGATGATGTAGCCTCCCGATGGGAGGTCCACCTTGCGGTTGAAGGCCTTCTGGATCTCCTCCTCCACCCCGAACTCGTCGAAGAGGGGCCGCTTGCCCTCGTAGAGCTGCAGCCGGTCGAGGAGGTCGGGATCCACGTTCCGGAGGTACTGGGCGATCTGGTTGTAGATGTCCCTGGAGTCCACCAGCAGGCGATCGAACTTGTCGCTGAAGAGGTCGCGGATGACCCCGCTGATGAGCTTGACCTCTTCGTGGACCCGCGCCGGCGCCTTCATGGAGGCGGCCCGCCGCTGGATCTTCTTCCACTGGGAATGGAGACGGTTGAACTCCCGGTCCAGCGTGTCCCGGGTCACCTCCTCGCCCACCGTACGCACGATGACGCCGCCGGAGTCGGGGGGTAGGATCTCCCGGGCCATCCCCCGAAGGCGGGAGCGCTCCTCCCGGTCGTCGATCTTGCGGCTCACGCCCACGTGGTCGGAGAAGGGCATGTAGACCAGGAAGCGGCCGGGGAGGGACACCTGGGCCGTGATGCGTGGGCCCTTGGTGCCGATGGCCTCCTTGGTGACCTGGACAACGATGGTGTCGCCCTTCTTGAGCTGGTCCTGGATGGGCGGGTACTTCCGGGAGCGGCGGCCGCCGTTGCCATTGCTGGCCGCGTCGTCGTCGTCGTCCTCGGGCCAGTTCAGGTCCGACACGTGGAGGAAACCGGACTTCTCGGTGCCCAGGTCGACGAACGCCGCCTGGATGCCTGGGAGCACCGCGTCCACCCGCCCCAGGTATATGTCCCCGAGGAGCCGCCCCTCGTCGGGGCGGTCGAACATCAGCTCGACCAGTTGGTCGTCTTCGAGCAGCGCGACCCAGGATTCCTGGGGCGACGCCGTGATCAGGATCTCGCGCTTCAAGGATGTGACTCCACTGCTGCCCGGGCCCCCGCCCCCGCACCCCACGGCGCCCCGCTCCGCCCGCCGACCGGTGTCGGATGGGTGGAGGCCGGCCACGTCGCGGAGTCCCGGTGCTCCGGAACCCGTTGATCGAAGTGTCCTGCGACCGACGGACGCTCCGCCGGTGCCGGAGCCCCTCCCCCTCGGGAGACGGGCTCCTATGCTTCTCCGAACGCCTCGCGGACGATCTGCCGTCCGATCACGAGACGCTGGATCTCGTTCGTCCCCTCGCCGATCTCGCAGACCTTGGCGTCTCTCGCCATCCGCTCCACCGGGTATTCGCTCGTGTATCCGGCGCCGCCCATGAGCTGGATCGCTTCCAGCGTGGCCCGCATGGCCAGCTCGCTGCAGAAGAGCTTCGCCATGGCGGCCTGCTTGGTGAACGGCTCGCCTCTGTCCTTGAGCCAGGCGGCGTGGTACGTCAGGTGCCGCCCGGCCTCGATGTCCGTCGCCATGTCCGCCAGGCGGAATTGCACCGCCTGGAAGTCCCAGATCTTCTTGCCGAACTGCTCCCGCTCCTGGCTGTAGCGGAGCGCCGCGTCGTGGGCGCCCTCCGCCAGCCCGAGAGAGAGGGCCGCGATGCCGATGCGTCCGGCATCCAGGGTCTTCATGAAGTTGATGAAGCCCTCCCCCTCCTCTCCCAGGCGGTTCTCCGCGGGAACCATCACGTCCTCGAGGAGGAGCTCCCGGGTGTCGGAGGCCCGCCACCCCATCTTGTCTTCCTTCTTCCCTGGCCGGACGCCCTCGAGATAGTCCAGGTCGTCCGCGTGGCCGAAGCCGATGGCGGTGGCCTTGTCCAGGTCCACCGTGGGCTTGGTCACCACGAACGACGTGATACCCCGGGAGCCCCGGGAAGGATCGGTCACGGCCGTGACCGTGAAGATCTCGCCCACGCCCGCGTGGGTGATGAAGATCTTGGAGCCGTTGAGCCGGTAGCCCCCGTTTTCCTTCACCGCCCGGGTCCGGCTCCCTCCCGCATCCGAGCCGGCGCCCGGCTCGGTGAGGCCGAAGCCGCCCAGCACCTTTCCCCCCGCGAGGAGGGGCAGCCAGCGCTCCTTCTGCTCCTGGGTGCCGAAGGTGAGGATGGGCGACGTGCCCAGGGTGGTGTGGGCAGACACGGTGATGGCGTGGCTGGCGTCGTGCTTCGCCAGCTCCTCCACCACCAGGATGTAGCTGAGGTAGTCCTTGCCCAGCCCCCCCAGGGCCTCTGGCACCGGGACGCCCAGGTACCCCCGCTCTCCCATGGCCTTCACGTTCTCCCACGGGAACGTGGAGGTCTCGTCCAGCTCCCGGGCCACGGGAACGATGTTCTCCAGGGCGAAGTCGCGCACCCCAGCCTGGAAGCGGCGGTGCTCGTCGGAGAGGTAGGGGCTTGCCGTCATGGTCTCGTTGTCTGGGTCGCGCGGGCGGGGATCATCCCCGGACCGCGAACAGGATCCGTCGTCGGGCCCCGGCCAGGCGGGCGAAGGGCGCCTGCCGGCCAAGGCAGCGGTCGCAGTCGCCGCAGGGTCCCTCCCCGTCCTCGCCGAACCAGCGGAGCAGGAGGGCCCGGCGGCAGCCCCGGGTGCGGGCGTAGGCCCCCACCGCGGCGACCCGCTGGCGAGCCTGCGATGCCAGGCGACGCCAGTCCGGGCTGCTCCCCCGCCAGGGGCGGAGGAGCGCGGTCACCTCCAAGCACCCCGGACCGGCAGGCCGGTTCCCGTTTCCGGCGTCCGCCGCCGTGGGAAGCGGCCGGAGGGGAAGGAGGGCGCCTGCGTCGGCGAGCCCCCGCAGCGCCGAAGCCAGCGCGCCGGCGCCCTCCACCGGCGCGTCCCGGGCCAGGGCGGCCAGGCCGCCCCGGAGGAGGCGCCCACCGCTCCGGCGGCGGAGCGCCCGGTGAACGCGAGCCAACATCC
Organism: uncultured Gemmatimonadales bacterium; assembly: GCA_963720485.1. Classification (GTDB taxonomy): domain Bacteria; phylum Gemmatimonadota; class Gemmatimonadetes; order Longimicrobiales; family Gaopeijiaceae; genus MFD05684-c1. The sequence continues at coordinate 1,294,579 of OY970395.1, read as the reverse complement.
GATCGTTCGGCCAGGCCGCCGCCACCCGGGCCCGGTGGAGCGCCAGGTCGCCCCGGGCGAAGAGGGCGACGCACGCCGCGGGCGCCCCGTCCCGCCCCGCCCTCCCCGCCTCCTGGTAGTACGCCTCCAGGGTGGCAGGAAGGCGCCAATGCGCCACCCTGCGCACGTCGGGCTTGTCGATGCCCATGCCGAACGCGCTGGTGGCGACGACCACGGGGCGGCGCCCCGACAGGAAGGCCTCCTGGGCACGGGCCCGCTCACCGGCGCCCAGTCCGGCGTGATAGGCCACGGCGGGCACGCCCCGGCGTGCCAGGGCGTCCCGCACGTCCTCCACCTCGCGCCGGGTGGCGGCATAGACGATCGACGGTCCGGCGGCGCCGGCGAGGACCCCGAGCAGCGCCCGAAGCCGCTGCTCCGCCGTCCTCACGCCCGACCACGTGGAACGACAGGTTGGGGCGGTCGAAGCCGCCCAGGACCCGCACCGGGTCCCGCATGCGCAGCACGGCTTCGATGTCCCCGCGGACGCGGGGGGTCGCCGTGGCGGTGAGGGCCATGACCGGGCAGCCCAAGGCGTCCCGCACCGCCCCGAGGGCCCGGTAGTCGGGGCGGAAGTCGTGGCCCCATTCGGAGATGCAGTGCGCCTCGTCCACGGCCAGCAGCGACACGGGGAAGGTGTCCAGGACCTCCCGGAAGGCCGGGACCTGGAAGCGCTCGGGGGCCACGAACAGGAGACGAAGCCGGCCGTCGGCGGCCCGTGCCAGGAGGCGGCGCCCCTCGGCGGGGGGGAGCTGGGCGGTGAGGCGGCCCGCGGCGATCCCCACCCGCCCCGCCCGGGCCGCCTGGTCGTCCATGAGGGACACCAGGGGGCTCACCACCAGCGTCAGGTGGGGCAGGAGCAGCGAGGGGACCTGGTAGCAGACGCTCTTCCCTCCCCCGGTCGGAAGGACCCCTACGGCGTCGCGTCCGGCAAGGACGGCGCGGACCAGGGTCTCCTGGCCCGGCCGGAACGCGGGGTGGCCGAAGCGCTCGCGGAGGACGGCGAGGGGATCCATGCTCCCACCCTGCCGGTCCGTGCAGGGCGGTGGGAGGGCCGCATCGGCCGCTCAGTGCCCGGGGTGGGGGTCCCCGTGGGAGGCCTCGCCCTCGCTGCGGTCGTGGGGAAGGAAGCGGAGGGCGAAACCGATCATGAGGACCACGATGGCCACGTCCACCAGCCAGCCCAGATCGGCCCACATCCCCGCGAAGCCCACCCCCGCCCCGATCACGAAGAGGGCGACGCGAAGCCCCAGGTGCCGGACCTCCCGATGGGCCCTCACACCCGCCGCGCGCGCTCCAGGAAGCGGCGCACGCCTTCCTTGCAAGCGTCGGTGAGGCGTGCCAGGGCGTTCACCTCGGCGCCCCGGGCGATGCCCTCCTCGAAAGACACGGCATCCAGTCCATAGAGGAGGCGCTTCGAGAGGGTGACGGCCGAGGGCGGACGCTTGGCCAGGTCGGCGACGTACTCCCACACCTCGTTCTCGAAGGCCGACTCGGGGAACACCCTCTGGACCAGCCCCATGCGCTCCGCCTCGGCGGCGTTGATGCGCCACCCTCCGGCCACGAGCTCGAAGGCCTGCCCCTCCCCCAGCTTGCGGCGCAGGATGGCCATGACCATGGCGGGCACGAAGCCCAGGTTCACCTCGGGGTAGCCCAGCTCGGCGTCATCGCGGCACAGCACCAGGTCGCACGCCGTGGCCAGCCCGCAGCCGCCCGCCAGGGCCCGTCCGTGGACCACGGCCACGATCGGCTTGGAGTGGCGCCGCATCTGGATGAACAGCTCGCCCATGCGGCGGGCGTCCTCGACGCTGTCCTCGGGCCCCTGGCTGGCGATCTTCTCCAGCTCGGCCAGGTCGGCGCCCGAGCAGAAGTCCTTGCCCTCCCCCCGGACCACCACGACCCGGACCTCCCGGTCGTCGGCGGCCCGGACGAGGGCTTCCCGCAACGCCGCGACCAGGGCGCCGTTCAGCGCGTTGCGCTTCTCGGGGCGGTTCAGCAGGAGGGTGGCGATGCCGTCCTCCACCGAGTAGCGCAGGACGCCGTCGCTCATGGCCGCGCTTCCGTTCCCGCGGGTGCCCGGCCCCGGCCCCGGACCGCCTGGGCCACGGCGTCGGGCACTTCGATCTCCATGCGCAGGAGGGCGGTGGAGAAGACCTTCCCCTGGGCGTCGTTCATGAGGGACACGGTGCCGCCCCCGTCCAGGGCGTTGTGCAGGAGGAAGTTCAGGGCGTGGAGGTTGGGGAGCTCGAAGCGCTCCACCCGGCCGACCATGTCGCCGAAGTGGGCCTTCACGGCGTCCACGGTGACCCGCTCCCTGAGCAGGTCGAAGTGGGCCGGGTCGTAGGCGATGAGGCCCACGTTGGCGGTGTCCCCCTTGTCGCCCGAACGGGCGTGGGCCAGGTGCACCAGGGCGGTCCGGCTCATACCTCCATCACCTCCACCTCCAGCCAGGGCTCCACCGCGTCCTTGCGGACCAGCGCGGGCCAATAGGCCATGATCTCCTGGACCCTGGGGCGGCCTCCGGCGAAGCCGGTGACCGACGGGGGGCCGGTGAGCACCAGGGGCGCCAGCTCCCGGGTGAAGCGCTCCACGTGGGCCCGGTCCTTCCCCCGCACCCCCACCCTGAGCTCCACCTCGGGCAGGTCGGCGGGCGGCTCGCCCACCAGGCGGCCGTGGGTGGAGTCCCACCCCACCAGCTCGGTGCGGACGGCGTCGAACACGAGGCCCAGGCGGTCCAGGCGCTCCCGGAGGATGCGGGCCGCCGCCCGGGCCTTGGCGGCGGCGTCGGGCCAGGCGTAGGTGAGGGTGCCGGTGGCCTTCCAGCCGTCGGCGTACGCCACGCTCACCTTCAGGAAGTCGGTGGGGGGGCCGCCCTCGATCCCGAACACGCGCACCCGGTCGGGCCCCTCCTCTTCCAGGCGGATCGTGGTGAAGTCGGCCACCACGTCGGGGGTGATGTAGCTGGAGGGATCGCCCATCTCGTAGACGATCTGCTCGGAGACCGAGCGGCGGTCGACCCGCCCGCCGGTGCCCTCGTGCTTGGTGACGACGAAGGTGCCGTCGGGCCGGGCCTCCACCACCGGGAAGCCCACGTTGGCCATGTCGGGGATTGACCACCACTCGGCCAGGCAGTTGCCGCCGGTGGACTGGGCGCCGCACTCGTTGATGTGCCCGGCCACCACGCCGGCCCCGATCCGGTCCCAGGCGTCCCATGCCCACCCGAACTCGTGGATCATGGGGGCGTAGGTGAGGGCGGTGTCGGTGGAGCGGCCCGGTGACGATGACGTCCGCGCCCTTCTCCAGGGCCGCTACGATGGGACGGGCTCCGATGTAGACGTTGGCGCTCTGGACCCGCTCCCGGATGGTGGAGAGGGGCTCGCCCGTCTCCATGTTGGCCAGGGCGTGGCCGCCCTCCATGAGCTCGTCCAGCCGCTCCAGGATGTCGTCACCGGTGACCAGGCCGACCCGGGCCTTCCCTCCCACGCCCGCGCTCCGGCCCGCGTCCACCAGCGCCTGGGCGCACCCCCTGGGGTTCACCCCCCCGGCGTTGGTGATGACGCGCACCCCCTTCTCCACGCAGGTGGGGAAGATGCGCTCCATGAGGGGCACGAAGTCACGGGCGTAGCCGGCCGAGGGGTCCCGCCCCCGCTGCTTCTGCATGATGGACATGGTGACCTCGGCCAGGTAGTCCATCATGAGGTAGTCCAGCGGACCCCCCTCCACCTGCCGCACGGGGGCCTCCAGGTCGTCGCCCCAGAAGCCCTGGCCGGAGCCGATCCGCAGGACGTCCTTGTCTGCCATCAAACGACTCCCTCGGGAAGCTGGAAGGCGCCCAGGTGGGGGCCCTCGTTGTGGAGCGCCGCCCGGAGCAGCAGCGACAGCGCCGGGCGCACCTCCTCGGGGAGGACGACCTCGTCCACGAAGCCCCGGGCCGCCGCGAAGCGGGCGTCGAGCTGACGGTCGTACTCGGCCCTCACCTCGTCCATGCGGGTGGTGAGGTCCTCGTCGGGGACCTTCCCCTCCGCCTTGAGCTTCTCGATCTGCCCGCTGAACAGGGCCATCACGGCGCTCTCCCCCTCCATGACGCCCATCCGTCCGGTGGGGAGGCTCAGGATGAAGTCCGGGTCGAAGCCCTGCCCCGCCATGGCGTAGTAGCCCGCCCCCGAGGCGTGGTTCAGGGTGAGGACCAGCTTGGGCACGGTGGCGGTGGCCATGGCCTCCACGAACTGGGCGCCGGCCCGGATGATGCCCGAGTGCTCGGCATCGGGCCCCACCATGAAGCCGCTCACGTCCTGGACGAAGAGCAGGGGGGTCCGGTGGCGGTTCATGGTCTCGATGAAGTACGCCACCTTGCGGGCGCTCTCGGTATAGACGATCCCGCCGAAGCGGGGCGGCCCCGAGCGCTCGTCCTTCACCATGCCCCGGTGGTTGGCGATGACGCCCACCGGCATGCCGTCGAGGAAGCCGGTGCCGCAGATCATCTCCGCGGCGTAGCCCGGCTGGAACTCGTCCAACCCCTCGCCGTCGAGGAGGGTCTCCAGGACGGCCACCATGTCGTAGGGCTGGCGGTGGTTGTCGGGGAGCAGCTCGTACAGCTCGGAGATCTCCCGCACGGGCGGGGTGCCACCCCCCGACGCCACGTCGGTCTCACGGGGAAGCTCCCGCACGAGCTGGCGCAGGCGCGCCACGCACGCCTCGTCGTCGGGCACGGCGTAGTGGGCCACCCCCGACACCTCGGTGTGGACCCGGGCGCCGCCCAGCTCCTCGGCCTCCACGCTCTGCCCCGTGGCACCCTTCACCAGGTTGGGGCCCCCGAGGCCCATGAACGAGGAGCCCTCCACCATGAGGATCACGTCGGAGAGGGCCGGGAGGTACGCCCCGCCGGCGATGCAGGGGCCCATCACGGCGGCGAGCTGGGGGATCTTCAGGTAGCGGCGCATCACCGAGTTGTAGTAGAAGATGCGCGCCGCGCCGTACTGCCCCGGGAAGACGCCACCCTGGTAGGGCAGGTTCACGCCCGCCGAGTCCACCAGGTAGACGATGGGGATGCGGCAGCGCATGGCGATCTCCTGCGCCCTGAGCATCTTGGTGATGGTCTCGGGCCACCACGAGCCGGCCTTCACGGTGGCGTCGTTGGCCACCACCACCACCTCCCGGCCCTCGACCCGGCCCACCCCCGTGACCACACCCGCCGCCGGGGCCTGGCCGTCGTAGCGGTCGTGGGCCACCAGGAGCCCTACCTCGACCCAGGGTGCATCCTCGTCCACGAGCCGCTCGATGCGCTCCCGCGCCGTGAGCTTGCCCTGGGCGTGCTGCCGCTCGATGCGCTTCGGCCCTCCGCCCTGGCGCAGCCGCTCGCGGAGCTCCGTGAGCTCCTCGCCGAGCTGCTGCAGCCGCGAGCCCTTCCTGGCCGCGGTGCCCGTACCCCCGCCGCTCACGCCCGGGCCTTCCGCTGTTCCTCGAACCACTCCCGGATGTAGGCCACCGCCTCGGAGGTGGGCGTGCCGGGACCGAAGAGCCGTCCCACGCCCTTCTTCCGGAGCGCCTCCATGTCCTCCTCGGGAATGATGCCGCCCCCCGTCACCAGGATGTGCTCGGCGCCTTCGGCGTCCAGGAGATCCTTGACCCTGGGAAAGAGGGTCATGTGGGCGCCGGACAGGATGGAGAGCGCCACCACGTCCACGTCCTCCTGGACGGCTGCGCTCACCACCATCTCGGGGGTCTGGTGGAGGCCGGTGTAGATGACCTCGAACCCGGCGTCACGGAACGCGCTGGCGATGACCTTGGCGCCGCGGTCGTGGCCATCGAGGCCGGGCTTGGCCACCAGGACGCGGATCTTGCGATCGTCCGGCATGAACCCTCGCTCGTGGGGACGGTTACGGCCTCTGGCCGCACAAAGCGATTCATTCTAAGCACATGGGCGCGCGGCTGGAACCGGGGCGCTGGCGGTACACCCGACGGCGGCGGCCGTGCCCGGCCCCTCCGACCGACGATGCATAGGAAAGAAGGGAGGATGGGCTTGCATTCTTATGCGTGAGGCTCGTATGATGTTTCGTCACCCATGCTAACACCCGACACGAACGAGGGGGCGGTGGTACGCATCGCTCTAGGGACCGCGGGGACACCGCCGGCCCGGGCCACCCGGCTGGCGCGAGCTACGCGGCGTTGTACCCATCCGGGGTGCATCAAAGCCTCCTTCGTGTCCGGGAATTCCCGGAGACCGGGGTAGGTCGGGTCCGAAGGCGTATCGTGGGCAACCACGCCCCCGCGGATCCGACCAGGATCCGGGGGGCTTTTTCGTTCGATAGACCTCCAGTTCAGGAGCGACCCATATGCCGCGGCAACATCCACCGTTCAAGGGCCTCGACGATCCCACGTTCGAGCGGGACGCCTGCGGCGTCGGCTTCCTGGCCCGCCCCGGGGCCTCCGCCGACGCCACGGTCCTCCCCCAGGCCCTCCAGGCGCTCCAGCGCCTCGAGCATCGGGGCGGTGTGGGTGCCGACGGCGTGAGCGCGGATGGTGCCGGCGTGCTCCTGGGCGTGCCCGAGGCGCTGCTGCGCCGGGCCGCCGATGCCCAGGGCCAGCCGCTCCCCGAGGGTGCTCCCCTGGTGGTGGCGGTGCTGTTCGCTCCCCCGCAGGGGGGCGATGCCGCGGTGACGGCCCTCGAGAGTGCGATGGAGGCGGAGGGGCTGGCCCCCGGGGCCGTCCGTGACGTGCCGGTGGATCCTTCGGTCCTAGGGCCCCACGCCCAACGCACGGCGCCCCGCATCCTGCAGGTTCTGGCTACCGCGGCCCCCGGCCTCCAGGCCGACGAGGTGGAGGCCGCCTGCCACCGCGCGCGCAAGCGCTTCGAGCGGGAGAGCGCGACGGGGTACGTGGCATCCCTCTCCGGGCGCACGGTCGTCTACAAGGCCCTGGCGGCGGGCGGTCAGGTGCGCCGGTTCTATCGCGACCTGCGGGACCCCGATTTCGTCACGCCGTTCGCCCTGTTCCACCAGCGCTACTCGACGAACACGCTCCCGACCTGGGACCTGGCCCAGCCCTTTCGGATCCTGGCCCACAACGGCGAGATCAACACCCTGTGGGCGAACCAGTCGTGGATGGACGCCCGGGAGCCGGACCTGCCGGACGCCATGAAGCCGGTCATCTCCCGGGAGGGCTCGGACTCGGCCGCGTTGGACGAGGCCCTGGAGCTGCTGGTCCGCCTCGGCCGGCCGGTCCCGGAGGCGCTGGCCCTCCTCCTCGTGCCGGCGTGGGAGGCCCGGGGCGGGCGGCCCCTGCCTCCCGGCACCAAGGGCTTCTTCCGGGCGAACGCGCCGGTCATGGAGCCCTGGGACGGCCCGGCGGCGGTGGCCTTCGCCGACGGCCGCTGGGTGGGCGCCGCGCTGGACCGGAACGGCTTCCGCCCCTCCCGCTGGTTCCGCACCCGGGACGGTCTGGTGGTGGCGGGCTCCGAGGCGGGGCTGGTGGACGTGGATCCCGAGGACGTGGCGGTGCGGGGACGCCTGGGGCCCGGCCAGGTCCTGCTGGTGGACATGGACGAGGGGCGCGTCCTGGAGAACGACGCGGCCAGGAAGCTCCTGGCCGGAGCGCTGCGCCCCTCCCGGGCACCCGTGCGGCGCCTCCCCCGTACGCCCCTGCCGCCCAAGGCGGACGGCGCCACGCCACCGCCCCACGAGCCCGTCGCGGCCCCGGGCGACCGGCGCCTGTGGGGGCTGACCAAGGAGGACGTGTCCCACGTCCTCCGGGACATGGCCGTGGAAGGCAAGGCCGCCATCTGGTCCATGGGCGACGACACGCCCATCGCGCCGCTGGCCCGCGCTCCCCGGAGCGTGTACGGCTTCCTGCGCCAACGCTTCGCCCAGGTGACCAACCCGGCCATGGACTCCATCCGTGAGGCGGCGGTCATGTCCCTGGCGTGCACGGTGGGTCCCCTGCCCTCCCTGCTGCCCGGCGCGGTGCTGCCTCCGCTCCTGGAGCTCGAGTCGCCGGTGCTGGACCCCCATCAGCTCGACGCCCTCAGGGCCTCCCGCTCACCCCGCAGCGAGACGGTGGGGTGCCACATGGAGGCCGTGGAGGGAGGGCTCGTCCGGGCGCTGGACCGCATCGAGGCCGAGGCCGAGGCCGCCGTCCGCGGGGGCGCCGGGATCCTCCTCCTCTCCGATGAGGTGCTCCCCGAAGGGACGCTGCCCGTCCCCATGGCCCTGGCCGTGGGCGCGGTGCACCGCCGCCTCCTGGACGCGGGGCTCCGCTCCCGGGCCGCCGTGGTCGCCGCCGCCGGTGACTGCTGGGACGTCCACCACCTGGCGGTGCTCCTGGGGTACGGCGCCGCCGCCGTCTGCCCCTGGCTCGCCCTGGAGGTGGCCGCCGACGAGGGAAATGAGGCGGGGCCCGGCAACGTCCTCTCGGCGCTGGAGACGGCGCTCCGGAAGGTCATGGCCAAGATGGGCATCTCCACGGTGTCGTCCTACCGGGGCGGCCGGCTCTTCGACGTCCTCGGCCTGTCGCAGGACGTCTCGGAGCGGTGCTTCCGCGGCAGCCCGAACCGGCTGGGCGGCCTGGGGATGGACACCATCGAGGCCGCCGTCCTGGCCCGACGCGACGGCCCCGCGTGGGCCGGCGACGACCTGCCCGACCACGGCCTGGTGCGCTTCCGCCGCCGGGGCGTGACCGAGCGGCACGCGTGGGACCCCATGCTGGTGCGGGCCTTCCAGGGGAGCGTCGGCTCCACCAAGAAGGGCGACGACGAGCCCGACGACGCCGCGTGGGCCACGTTCATCCAGGACTCGGGCGTGGGCGGTCCGTCCGACCTCCGGGACCTCCTGGACGTGGTCTCGGACCGGGAGCCCATCTCCCCCGACGAGGTGCAGGCGGGCACGTCGATCGTGAAGACCTTCGTGTCGGCGGCCATGTCGCTGGGGGCGTTGAGCCCCGAGGCGCACCAGGCACTGACGGTGGCCATGAACAGCATGGGCGCCCGCTCCAACACGGGGGAGGGCGGCGAGGACCCGGCCTGGTACCGCACCGAGCCGGGGGAGCCCCGCCACGACGGGCGCATCAAGCAGATCGCCTCGGGCCGCTTCGGCGTGACGCCGGAGTACGTGGCCAGGGCCGACGAGCTGGAGATCAAGATCGCCCAGGGGGCCAAGCCCGGTGAGGGCGGCCAGCTCCCGGGGCGCAAGGTGACGGCGCTCATCGCCCGGCTCCGGCACGCGAGGCCGGGCATGCCCCTCATCAGCCCGCCGCCGCACCACGACATCTACAGCATCGAGGACCTGGCCCAGCTCATCTACGACCTGAAGCGGGTGAACCCCCGGGCCCGGGTGGGCGTGAAGCTGGTCTCCGAGGTGGGCGTGGGTACCGTGGCCGCCGGCGTGGCCAAGGCCAAGGCCGACTACGTGGTCATCGCCGGCCACTCGGGCGGCACGGGGGCCTCTCCCCTCAGCAGCATCAAGCACGCGGGGAGCCCCTGGGAGATCGGCCTGGCCGAGACCCAGCAGGTGCTGGTGCGGAACGGGCTCCGGGGCCGCATCCGCCTGCGGGTGGACGGCGGCCTGCGCACGGGACGTGACATCGTGCTGGCCGCCCTCCTGGGTGCCGAGGAGTTCGGGTTCGGCACGGCGCCCCTGGTGGCCCTGGGCTGCGACATGGCCCGCCGCTGCCACCTGGACACGTGCCCCACGGGCATCGCCACGCAGCGCCCCGACCTCCGGGAGCGCTTCCGTGGGCAGCCCGAGCACGTGGTGCGCTACTTCATGCGGGTGGCCTCCGAGGTGAGGGTGCTGCTGGCGTCCCTTGGCTTCCGGCGCCTCGAGGACGTGGTGGGGCGCGTCGACCTGCTGCGACAGGTGCGGTGGGCGGGAGGGCTGGACCTCACGCCCCTGCTCCACGTGCCGGCGGGAGCCGAGCTCCGCTGCGTGGAGGAGAGGAACGACCCGCCCGCCGAGGACACGCTGGAGGACGGGCTCGTCGAGGAGGCCGTGGAGACGGTCCTCCGGGGCGGCACGTTCCAACGCGCCCTGACCATCAAGAACAGCGACCGCACCGTGGGGGGCCGCCTCTCCGGCGCGCTGGCCCTGGCCACCGAGGGCCAGCGGCCCACGGGGCGCGCCGAGCTCCGCTTCACCGGCACGGCCGGCCAGTCCTTCGGCGCCTGGAACAACCACGGCCTCACCCTGGTGCTGGAGGGCGAGGCCAACGACTACGTCGGCAAGGGCATGGGCGGCGGCACCATCGTGCTCCGTCCTTCGGGCGCGGCGAAGAGGGCGCCCCACCAGAACGTCATCGCCGGCAACACCGTGCTCTACGGCGCCACCGCGGGCCGCTTCTTCGCGGCCGGGACGGTGGGAGAGCGCTTCGCGATCCGGAACTCCGGCGCCACCGCCGTGGTGGAGGGCGCCGGTGACCACGCCTGCGAATACATGACCGGAGGCCGGGTGGTGATCCTGGGCCCCACCGGCTGGAACCTGGGCGCCGGCATGACGGGCGGCACCCTCTGGGTCCTGGACGAGGAGGGCCTGGTGCCGGTGCGGGCCAACGCCGAGTGGGTGACCTGGTCCGCGCCCCGGCCCGCGGCGCTGCGGCGCGTGCACTCCCTGATCGAGGCGCACCTGAAGCACACCGAGAGCGTGCGGGCGGCCGACATCCTGGAGCGCTGGTCGCGGCTGGCTCCCGCCTTCGTCGAGGTGCGCTGGTCGGGCTCGCCGGCGGTCACCGAGGAGGCCGAGGGCGCTCCGGAGACGACGGCGGCGGGCGCCGAAGAAGGCGGGAGCCCGGGCGTGGCCTGAGGCCGGACGCCTCCTGGGGCAGCAGGGGCCCTCCCTGTGGCCTCGCGCCTACAGCCTCGCCAGGTACCCCGGCAGGTGGGCCACGGTGGGGATCCTGTCCACGTCGTCCCAGCGTCCCAGCGCGTCGAAGGGGTCGAGGAGCACGGGCCGCATCCCGGCGGCCCGTGCCCCCACGACGTCGACGGCGTAGAGATCGCCCACGTAGAGCACCTCGGCCGGGCCCATCTCCAGCCGCTCCACGCCCATGCGGAAGATGCGCGGATCGGGCTTGGACACCCCCACCACCTGGGAGTCGATGACGAACTCCAGGTAGCGGGTCAGCCCCCGGGACTCCAGGAGCGCCTCCACGCGACCGTCGGCGTTGGACACCACCCCCAGGCGGTAGCCCGCGTCGAGGGCGTGCTGGAGCGCTTCCTCGGTGCCCTCGTCCACGTGGCTCCAGAGGTGCTCGGCCAGGTGCAGGGAGCGGAGGGCGCCGCCCACGGCGTCGCGGGCCGCGTCGGCCACGCCCGAGCGTCGGAAGATGGTGCTGAAGTAGTCCCGCCAGAGCTGGTCGTCGTGTCCGGTTGCGCCCCGCCCCGCCGCCAGGGAGAGGGCCGTGCGCGCCTCCCGCTCCGCCTGGGCGAAGGCCGCCTTCGAGACCTCCACGCCGTGCTCGGCGAGGACGGCGCGGATGCGCGCAGGATCGGGGAAGACCAGCGTGTTGCCGGCGTCCAGGAGGACACCGCGTACCGGACGGCTCAGAAGAAGACCGGCTCCTTGTAGGCGCCGAAGACCTCCTCCATGGCGTAGCGGATCTCGTACAGCGTGCAGTAGGCCCGGGCGCAGTCGAGGATGCGGGGCACGAGGTTCTCCTCGCCCGCCGCGGCCTCCCTCAGGGCCGCCAGCGTCCGCTCCACCTCGGCGTCGTCGCGCTCCCGGCGCAGGCGCGCCATGCCTTCGCGCTGCTTCTCCTCCACGTCGGGGCCGATCCTGAGGACGTCGATGGCGATGTCCTCGTTGCCCTCGGTGAACTCGTTCACGCCCACAACAACCCGCTCCGCGCCCTCCACCTCCGACTGCTGGCGGCGGGCGGAGGCGGCGATGCGCTGCTGGAACCACCCCTCGTGGATGCCCGGGACCACGCCGCCGATCTCGTCGACCTGGCGGAAGATGTCCTCGGCCTCGGCCTCGAGCTCGTCCGTGAGGCTCTCCACGTAGTAGGAGCCGGCCAACGGATCAGCGACGCTGGGAATGCCGGTCTCGTAGGCGAGCACCTGCTGGGTCCTGAGCGCGATGCGCACCGCCTTTTCGGTGGGAAGGGCCAGCGTCTCGTCCATGGAGTTGGTGTGGAGGGACTGGGTGCCCCCCAGCACCGCCGCCAGGGCCTGATAGGCGACCCGCACGATGTTGTTCTCGGGCTGCTGGGCCGTGAGGGTCACCCCCGCCGTCTGGGCGTGGGTCCTGAGGCGCCACGACTCGGGGTTGGTGGAGCCGTAGTCCTCCTTCAGGTGCCGCGCCCAGATGCGCCGGGCCGCCCGGAACTTGGCGACCTCCTCGAAGAAGTCGTTGTGGACGTCGAAGAAGAAGGACAGGCGTGGGCGCGAAGGCGTCCACGTCCAGCCCCCGGGCGATGCCCCGCTCCACGTACTCGAAGCCGTTCTTGAGCGTGAAGGCCAGCTCCTCGCCGGCCGTGGCCCCGGCCTCCCGGATGTGGTAACCGGAGATGGAGATGGGGTTGTACTTGGGGGCGTGCTCGCTGCACCAGGCGAACATGTCCACGATGGCCCGGAGCGCCGGCTCGGGCGGGAACACCCAGGCGTGCTGGGCCTGGTACTCCTTCAGGATGTCGTTCTGGACCGTGCCCCGCAGCTTCTCGGCCGGCACCCCCTGCTTCTCGGCCGCGGCCACGTAGAAGCAGAACAGGATGATGGCGGGCCCGTTGATGGTCATGGAGACCGACACCTCGTCCAGCGGGATGCCGTCGAAGAGGGTCTCCATGTCGGCCAGGCTCGAGATGGCCACGCCGCACACCCCCACCTCGCCCAGGGAGCGGGGGTGGTCGGAGTCGTAGCCCATGAGCGTGGGGAAGTCGAAAGCCACGCTGAGGCCGGTCTGGCCGTGGTCCAGCAGGTACTTGTAGCGCCGGTTCGTGTCCTCCGCCGTGGCGAAGCCCGCGAACTGGCGCATGGTCCACAGCCGGGTCCGGTACATGGTGGTGTACGGGCCCCGGGTGAACGGGTACTCCCCCGGGAACGACAGGGTGTCCAGGTAGCTGCCGGCGCCGACCCGGTCGAGGGGCGTGTACAGGGGCGCCACCTCCCGGCCCGAGACGCTGGTGAAGAGGGCGTCCCGCTTGGGGATGTCCCCGTAGCTCTCCTCCCACGCCCGCAGACGGCTGCGGAGCTCCTGGAGCTCGGCTTCCTTCTCGGCCAGCCGCGCCTGGAGGTCGGCGGCGCGGGTGACGTCCTTCTCGATGGTCGACATGCTGCGCTGGCTCCCGGTCTGCGGGCTTCCCTGCTGCGTCCTACCCCTCTCGATCCCGAAAGATGGCCGGCGGAAGGGGCGAGGGTCAACGCAGGGCGACCGCCCGGCCGCGCCCCGCCCGCGCTCAACGCAGGCGCGCGTCCACGATCTCCCCCGCCACGGAGTACGGGGTCTCCTCCCCGGCGGCCACCCGGGCCAGCCCGCGCTCCAGGCGCTCCCGGGCGTCGGCGGACGTCCACGTGCGCCGGCGGAGCTCCCGCTCCACCACGTCCCGGATGCGCCGCTCGGCCCGGGCCATGCGGCGGGCCTCCAGCTCTCCGCTCTCCTCCAGGTGGCGGCGGTGGGCGTCCACCGCCTCCAGCAGCCCGGGGACCCCCTCCCCCGTCTGGGCCACGGTCTTGAGCACCGGGATCTGCCACCCCTGCGGGGGCGTCCAGCGGCGGCTCTTGTCCTTGGTGACGCCCTCCCGCTGGGCCTTCGCCCGCACGGCGGCCCCCATGTCCACACCGTGGTGGGCCGGAACGTCCTTCATGGCCTCGCCCGCCCGCAGGTGGATGGCCGTCCGGATCTCCTTGAGGAGGCGGTCGGCGCCGGGGCGGTCGGCCTTGTTGATGACGAAGACGTCGGCGATCTCCATGAGGCCGGCCTTCATGGCCTGGATGGCGTCCCCCGACTCGGGGACCAGGACCACGATGACCGTGTCGGCGGCGCCTGTGATCTCCAGCTCCGTCTGGCCCACCCCCACGGTCTCCACCAGGACGCGAGCGAAGCCGAAGCCGTCCATGAGATCGATGACCTCCTTGGTGGTGGTGGCGAGCCCGCCCAGGGAGCCCCGGGTGGCCATGGAGCGGATGAAGATCCCCGGATCCAGGGCCAGGTCGTTCATGCGGATGCGGTCGCCGAGGAGCGCTCCGCCGGAGTAGGGCGAGGTGGGGTCCACGGCCACCACCCCCACCCCCTCCTCACGCTGCCGGTACGCCGTGGCCGACGCGGCAACGAGCGTCGACTTTCCCGCCCCGGGGGGTCCGGTGAATCCCACCCGCCGGGCCCGGAGCCCCCGCTTCAGCACCTCGTGGAGGAGCCTCTGGAACCCGGGGCGCTCGTCCTCGACGACGCTGATGGCCCGGGCCAGGGCCAACCGCTGCCCCCCCTGGAACCGTTCCAGGAGGTCGGCGAGGTGCGGGGGAAGGGGCTCCATCAACGGCACGCCTCGGTCTCGGGGGGACGGGTCCGGAACGACGAGAAAGGTAACAGCCCTGGGAGCTCCATCACTCGGACAGGCTCCTAGCGCCGCTCCTCCGGGCGGATGCCCCGGGCGTGCCGGAGGGGGTTCTCGAGGAGGTGCGTGGGGATGAAGAAGACCAGGACGAAGAGGACCAGGGACACGAGGAGCCCGCCGCCCAGCAGCCACGGGCTGCGGATGGCGATGTAGAGGATCGACGTGATGAGGGCGGTGGCCGTGGCGAAGATGGACAGGAGCACCCGCCGGGCCTGGAGGTGCAGGAAACGCTCGTGGAGGGCCAGGTCACGGGGATGCATGCGCACCCGGAGCTCTTCCCGCTCGGCCCGTCCCACCAGGTCCCTGAGGGAGCGCAGCGTGGTCTGGGCCTCGTCCAGGACGTTCCTGGCCACCGCCACCGGCTCCCGTCCCGTCTCCCGCTGGATCTCCCCCTTGTAGCGGCGGATGACGCCCCGGATGAAGCCCAGCCCGTCGAAGTTGGGGTCGTAGCGGAAGCCGAGGCCTTCCAGGAGGGCCGCGGCGCGGAAGAAGTAGACCAGCTCCTGGGGAAGAACCAGCGGCCACGTGTAGAACGTGTCGAAGATCTCCTGGACCATGACCTGGACCCGCTCCCGGGCGGTGCTCTGGAAGCGCTCCAGGATGCGCATGATCTCGGTGGCGGCCTCCCGGATCTCCCCCCGGGACACCTCCGGCGAGATCATCCCGAGCTGGTACATGCCGTTGATCATGCCGTCCAGATCCTCGCGCCCCACCGCCAGCGCCACGTTGAGGATCTGCTCACGGGTCCAGCGGGGGACCTCCATCACCATGCCCCAGTCCAGGAGGACCAGGGTGCCGTCGGCTTCCACCAGGATGTTGCCCGGATGGGGGTCGGCGTGGAGGAAGCCGTCCACCATCATCATGCGCAGGTAGAGGCCCGTGAGGGTCTCCATGACCTGGTGGAACGAGAGCCGGCCCGAGGCGAAGCGGTCGTGGAGGTGGTCGATCTTGGTCCCGTGCACCCGCTCCATCACCAGCACCCGCCGGCGGGTGAAGCGCTCCAGGACCGCGGGAGCCCGCACGCCGCGCTCGCTCCGGAAGGTCTCCTGGAAGCGGCGCATGTGCGCCGCCTCCTGCCGGAAGTCCATCTCCTCCCGGACCTTGTGGCTGAACTCCCGCACCACCCCGGTGAGGGCCTGCACGTGGTGGTTGGGGAAGAGCACGTTGAGCCAGAAGAGGATGCGGAAGGAGATGTCCAGGTCCAGGGCCACCAGGGCCTCCACCCCCGGCCGCAGGACCTTCACCACCACCTCCCGGCCGTCCACCACGGCCCGGTGGACCTGCCCCAGGCTGGCGGCGGCGATGGGCTCCCGGTCGAACTCCTGGAAGACCCGGTTCACCGGTGCCTCCAGCTCTGCCTCCACCACCGCCACGACCTCGTCGGGCGGGTCGGGAGGCACCTGGTCCTGGAGCCTGCTCACCGCCGACAGGTAGGGCTCGGGGAAGATGTCGGCCCGGGCGGAGAGGAGCTGGGCCAGCTTGATGAAGGTGGGGCCCAGGCTGGCCAGCGCCGACGCCAGCCGGTCGGCCCTCCTGCGGTGATGCTCGGCCGAGCGCGATGCCGGCCGCCCCACCAGGACCCAGCGCTTGCGGTCCCGGAGGAACGCGACCACGAAGGGCACCAGCCGGGTGAGCACGGTGAGGCTCCGGACGATGCGCGCCCGCCTGCGGGCGGCACGCCGGGGCGCCGGAGGCGGCACGGCCGGCTCGGAGCCCGCGGGGGGCGGGAGGGGCGGCGTTCGGGGGGAGCCTTCCACGGGCGTCGCTACAGCAGGAGGGCCGTGGCGAGGCCGAGGAGGAAGAAGAAGCCGCACAGGTCGGTGAACGTGGTCACGAACACCGACGAGGCCACCGCGGGATCGATCCCCACCCTGTCGAGGAGGGTGGGGATGAACGCGCCGGCGAACCCCGCCACCAGCATGTTCCCCCACATGGCCAGGAGGACGACCAGGCCCAGGACGGGGTCTCCGCCCATGAACCACGCGATGAGGGCCACCGTGACGCCGATCGCCGCGCCGTTCACCAACCCCACCAGCATCTCCTTCCCCACCGCGCTGTAGTGACGGTCGAGGGGTGCCTTGCTGAGGGCGATGCGGCGCACGGTCACCGCCAGGGCCTGGGTGCCGGCGTTGCCGCCCATGCCGGCGATGATGGGCATGATGGACGCCAGGATCACCTCCGCCGCGATCGTCTTGGAGAAGAGGTAGACCACGGAAGCGGCCATGAACGCGGTGAGAAGGTTGACGAACAGCCACGGCAGGCGGGAGCGCACGGCATCCCCCCAGGTGCCCGTGACCTCTTCCTCGTCCGACACGCCGGCCAGGCGCAGCAGGTCCTCCGTCTGCTCCGCCTCCATGACGTCGATGACGTCGTCGAAGGTGATGCGCCCCAGGAGCTGGCCGTGGGTGTTCACCACCGGCACGCTCACCAGGTTGTAGCGGGCCAGCAGCCGCCCTACCTCCTCCTGGTCCAGGTCGGGACGCACCGTCACCAGCGCCGGCTCCACCAGCGCCTCCACCGGCTGGGAAGGGTCCGCCAGGATGAGGTCATCCAGCGGGACGGTGCCCAGGAGCCGGCCCTCCGTGTCCACCACGAACACCGAGTAGAAGTCCTCCACCTCCCGCCCCTGGCGGCGCACCTCCTCGATGGCCTCGGCGGCCGTGAGGGAGCCCTCGACCGAGACCAGGGAGGTGGTCATCAGGCCACCGGCCGTCTCCTCCCCGTAGAGGAGGAGCCCTTCCAGGTCTCCGGCATCCTGGACCGGCATGCGGGCCAGGATGCGGGCGCGCTCCTCCGGCTCCAGCTCGGCGATCAGGTCGACGGCGTCGTCGTCGGCCAGCTCCTGGAGGAGCTCCGCGCCATGCTCCGGAGCGAGAGCCTTCAGGAGCTCGGTCCGATCCCCCTCCTCCATCTCGGCGAGGGCCTCGGACGCCACGTCGGCGGGCAGGGCCCGCATGAGGGCGAGCTGGTCGTCCAGGTCGTCGAGCCACTCCACCAGGTCCGCGACGTCGGAGCCGTGGAGGTCTTCCAGCATGTGCTCGAGGAGAGCGTGGATCTCGCCCGCCCGGCCCTCGTCCAGCAGCTCCTGCACGCGCTCGTGCAGCAGCAGGGAACGGGACTCGGCGGCGGACGGGTCCATGCTCGCTCGGTACCGGGGAGGTGAAGGGTGCTGCTCGGGGTCAGGAAGATCCCGCCCGGGCGGGGCCGGGGCAAGGAGGACGGGGGGCCTGGCCGACGGTCAGGGCGGGTCGGAGAGGATGCTCGCCACCAGGCCCTCCTGACGGCGGTACATCGGACTCGCGCTCCGGGCTCCCCCCTCCTCGGGGTGGTCCCACCCGAGGACGTGCAGCGTCCCGTGCACGGCCAGCCGTACGAGCTCCTCCCGCAGCGACACCCCCACCTCCCCGGCCTGACGCCGGGCCTGCTCCAGACCGACGTACACGTCCCCCACCACGGGCTCGCCATCGTCCCAGAGGGCGAAGGCGAGGACGTCGGTGGGGCGGTCGTGCCCCAGGTGCCGGCGGTTGAGGTCCTGGATGGCGGCGTCGTCCAGGAGGGCCAGGGAGACCTCCCCCTGCTCCACCCCCTCGGCTTCCAGGGTGGCGCGCACCGCCCGCTCCAGCTCCCGGGGGTCGGCCTCCGGAAAGCCGCCGGCGTCCACCAGGACCTCCGTCACGGGAGGCCTCTCAGCGGGAGGGGGTGTCGGCGGTGGAGGTGCCCGGGGGCGCCACCGGGGCTCCGGGAATGTCCCCGTCACGGTCCCGCTCCAGACCTTCCCCGGCGGAGCCTTCCCCGCTTCCGGCGGCCTTCTCCCCCCCTTCGCCGCCCCCGCCCTCTTCCCCGCCCCCTTCGCCCTCGCCCGTGTCCGGCGCATCGGTGAGGTGCTTGGTCTGGGGGTAGTCGATGCGGTGGTGGTAGATGCCCGACAGCACCTTGACGAACTGCTCCTTGATCTGGGCGATCTCCCGGAGCGTGAGGGGTGCATCGTCGAGCTGTCCGTCGGCGATCTTGGCGTCCACGATGTTGTGGATCAGGTCCCGCACCCGCTCGGGCGTGGGATCCTTCAGCACCCGGGTGGCCGACTCCACCGAGTCGGCCAGCATGGCGATGGCGGTCTCCTTCGACTGGGGCTTGGGTCCCGGATAGGTGAAGTCGGCGGGGTTCAGGTTCTCCTCGCCGTACTCCTCCTTGGCCTTCTGCCAGAAGAAGCCGATGCGCTGCGTCCCGTGGTGCTCGGGGATGAAGTTCGCCACCACGTCGGGCACCTTGGCCTCCCGCGCCATCTTGTAGCCCTCCACCACATGCTCCTTCACGATGGCTGCCGAGGTGTCGGGCTTGAGGCGGTCGTGGGGGTTCCTGCCGTCGGGCTGGTTCTCCACGAAGTAGTGGGGCTTGAGCATCTTGCCCACGTCGTGGTAGTAGAGCCCCACCCGGCACAGGAGTCCGTCGGCGCCGATCGCGTTGGCCGCGGACTCGGCCAGGTTGGCCACGTTGATGGTGTGGGCGTAGGTCCCGGGCGCCTCCATGGAGAGGCGCTTGAGGAGGGAGCGATTGGGGTCGGCCCACTCGAGCAGCGTCTGGTCGGTGGTGATGCCCGTGAAGACCTCGAACACGGGCAGGAAGCCCATGGCCAGCACCGCCGAGAGGACCGCGTTACCCAGCACGGCGGCCCCCGCCACCCAGAAGCGGCTGCCCTCGATCTGCCCTGCCAGCACCAGCGCCACCAGGACCGCGGCGTAGGCGGCGGCGATGATGGCCACGAAGATCCAGGTCTGGGCCCGGCGCCGCACGGCCCGCACCGAGAGGGCGGCCGCCGCGCCGCCGATCACCATGGTCACGAGCACCGGGAAGCGCTGGAACGGGCCCTGGATGGCCGTGAGGATCCCCAGCACCAGCACCAGCACCAGGGCCATGCGGCCGTCCCACAGCACCGCCACCGCCAGGGCGACGAACGCGATGGGGAGGAGCTCGGCCGGCAGCGTGTTGGCGGCGATGGCCGCGGCGACCCCGAAGTACGAGGCCACCACCAGGGCGATGAGCGTCATCCAGCGCAGGTTGTGGTAGATCTCCTGCCGGAAGAAGAAGACCAGCAGCCCGAACACCGCGAGGAGGAGCAGGTTCAGCAGGGCCGCCCCGATGAGGGGCGTCCATTGGATGCCCTGGCTCTCCAGCAGCCCCATCGTGCGGAGCTGCGCCTCGTAGGCGTTGAGCTTCTCCAGGGTGGCAGGCGTGATGGCCTCGTTGGCGCGGACGATGGCCTCCCCCCGGAGCACGCTCTCCTTGGTGGTGGGCACGGAGCGGGCGGCGGCGTCGCGGTCTAGCTCCGTGGAAGAGACGTCGAGCCGGTACGTCGGCTCCACGAACTGGATGAGCATGAGGCGCAGGATGGCCTGCATGTCGGGGGGTGCCCCCGCCGGCAGCAGGCTGACGGCCTTGGGCAGGAACTCCCGGGTGGAAAGGACCTGGGCCGTATCCACCGAGCGCTCCATCACGTCCGACGGCGTCGGGCGCCCCTGGGCCTCCTCCTGGCGTACGGTGATGCTCTGGGTGGTGACGGCGTCCAGCTGGGCCGCGTCGGCCACCCCCCGGGGCAAGATGTCCCGGGCCGCCTTGAGGGCCGCCGTGCGCACCATGCGGAAGTCGCCGGGGTCCCTCAGGAGCTGGACCTGGGCGGGGGTGAGCTGGATGGAGTTGGCCTGGAGGAGCGCCTGGAGGTCGGCCACGGCCCCGGTGTCGGCCACCGCCTGCACCTGGTCGAAAAAGCGCTGCAGGCGAGCCGCCACCGAGTCGGCCACACTGGGCTCGAAGTCGAAGGTAGGCGGAACCACGGCCCGGGCCTCGGCCTTGTCCCGCTCCAGCTCACCGGGGGTCTTGGGGACGTTGAAGGCGACCTGGGCGATGACGTCCTGATCCGCCACCATCCCCACCTCGTAGCGCTCGACCCGCATGCGCTCGATGGGCGGGAAGAGGGCCGTGACCGCCGCGGCCAGCACCACCAGGAGGACGAAGCGGGCGCCGTGGTGCACCACGGCATCCGGCCACGTCCTCCGGGGCGGATGGGAGAGGAGGTCGCGGAGCGAGCCCCCGTCCCGTCTACGCTCGGAAGCCGGCGTCACGCAGAGCTCTCATCGGTGGCCTCGTTGTAGGCCCGGATGATGTCCTTCACCAGCCGGTGCCGGATCACGTCCATGGCGTCCAGGTAGACGATGGCGATCCCGTCGATGCCGGCCAGGATGCGCTCCACCTGGAGCAGGCCGGAGTCCTGGGACCGGGGCAGGTCGATCTGGGTCTTGTCGCCCGTGATCACCACGCGGGAGTTCAGCCCCAGCCGGGTGAGGAACATCTTCATCTGCGCCGTGGTGGCGTTCTGGGCCTCGTCCAGGATAACGAACGCGTCCGAGAGGGTCCGGCCCCGCATGTAGGCGAGGGGGGCGATCTCGATGGTCCGGTCCTCCAGGGCCCGCCGCATCCGGTCCACGGGCATCATGTCCTCCAGGGCATCGTACAGCGGCCGGAGGTACGGGTCCACCTTCTCCTGCAGGTCGCCCGGGAGGAAGCCCAGGTTCTCGCCGGCCTCCACGGCGGGCCGGGCGAGGATGATCCGCTTGACCCGCTTCTTGTAGAGGGCGTCCACGGCCCGGGCCACGGCGAGGTACGTCTTGCCCGTGCCCGCCGGCCCGATGCCGATGACGACATCGTTGTTGGTGATGGCGTCGAGGTAGCGGCGCTGCCCCTCGGACTTGGGCGAGATGACCTTGCGGGAGCCGGGGAGGGCGATGCGGATTTCCTCCCCGGGAGGGACCACCGCCTCCTGCCCCAACACGTCGAAGCTCTCGGCGAAGCGGGCGATGTCGTTGGCGTCGAACGGCGCCCGCAGGCGGGCCAGCTCGATGAGGTGCTGGACCACCGGAACCGCCCGCTCCACCGAGTCCAGGTCTCCGGAGAGGATCAGGTGGTCCCCGCGCAGGATCACCCTGACGCCGAAGACCCTGGAGAGTTCCTGGAAGTTGGCGTCGTTGACGCCGGCCAACATGAGGTGGTCGGCCCCCTCGGCGTCGAGACGGTGCTCGACGATGGTGCCCTGTCCGTTCGGCATTCGTGCTCCGGTCTGCGTTCCATCCGCGGCGGTGCGGCGCACCGGCGTCCGCCCACGGCGCTCCTGGGGACCGGCCTGGCTCCCTAGCTCCCCGAGCCACCCTCCCGCTGGATCCGGATCCTGAGCTCCTTCAGCTCTTCGTCCGACACCGGCGCGGGCGCCCCCTCGAAGAGGGCCCGGGCGGCCGTGGTCTTGGGAAACGCGATCACGTCCCGCAGGCTCTGTGCCCCGGCGAATCGCTGCACCAGCCGGTCGACGCCGAAGGCGACACCCCCGTGGGGGGGCGCACCGGCGGCCAGCGCGCGCAGCAGAAAGCCGAACTTGCGTTCGACCTCCTCCTCGCCGAGCCCCAGGACGCGGAACACGCGCCTCTGCAGCTCGGGAACGTGGATACGCAGGCTTCCCGATCCCAGCTCCGTACCGTTGTACACCAGATCGTACGCGAGTCCCCGCACCGAGAGGGGGTCGCTGTCCAACCGCTCCATGTCGCCGGGGTGCGGGAGCACGAAGGGATGATGCCCCGCCCCGAGCCTTCCCTGGTCCTCTTCGAAGAGGGGGAACTCGGTGACCCAGAGCCAGGCGGCGTCCCGCTCCGGGGGCAGCTCCAGCGCCTCGATGGCCGCCGCCCGGGCGGCCGACAGGGCCGGTGACGTGACCTTGTCCGGACCCGCTGCAGCCAGCACCAGGTCGCCCTCCTTCATCTCCAGGGCGTCGAAGTGGCGCTCCTCCATGAAGCGAGCCAGGGGCCCCGATCCGCCCTCCGCGCCGCGCTTGGCCCACAGCAGACCCGGCGCACCTGCCGCCTTGGCCGCCGCCTCGACGGCTTCGATGTCCTTCCTGGAAAGGCGGGAACCGCCGTCCAGGAGCAGCCCCCGCACCCGTCCGCCTGCCTCCACCGCGGCCTGGACGATGCGGAAGTCCAGGTCCTTCAGGGCGGCCGTCCAGTCCCGGATCTCCAGGCTCCAGCGCAGGTCCGGGCGGTCGGAGCCGTAGCGCTCCATGGCCTGGCGCCACGTCATGCGGGGGAAGGGGCGGGGGGCGTCCACCCCCCCCACCTCCGCCAGCCGCACCATGAGCCCCTCCATCCACCCCAGGATGTCGTCGGGGGTGACGAAGGAGGCCTCCACGTCGATCTGGGTGAACTCGGGCTGGCGGTCGGCGCGCAGGTCCTCGTCCCGGAAGCAGCGGGCGATCTGGAAGTAGCGGTCGAACCCCGCGACCATGAGGATCTGCTTGTAGATCTGCGGGCTCTGGGGGAGGGCGTAGAACTCCCCCGGCTGCACCCGGCTGGGCACCAGGTAGTCCCGGGCGCCCTCGGGGGTGGGCTTGGTGAGCATGGGCGTCTCCACCTCCATGAAGCCCAGCCCGTCCAGGTAGGTGCGCGTGGCCAGGATGAGCCGGTGGCGAAGGAGCAGGTTGGCCTGCATCTCCGGCCGCCGGAGGTCCAGCACACGGTGCTTGAGGCGGAGCTCCTCCGACGGCGGCTCCTCCTCGGGGGCCCGGTAGACGGGAATCGCCGGGGTCTCGGCTTCGTTGAGCAGCTCCAGCGTGCGCACCCGGAGCTCCACCTCGCCCGACGGCAGATCGGGGTTGGGATCGGGGCGGCGGAAGACCTCGCCTTCCACGGCCACGACCTCCTCCTGCCCGAGCTGGCGCGCGGTCTCCAGGGAGGCCGGCTCGGTCCAGTCGGGTCCGAAGGAGAGCTGGAGCAGCCCGCCCCGGTCGCGCAGATCCACGAAGAGGACGCCGCCCAGGTCCCTGCGGCGGTGGACCCACCCGGCCAGGCGCTGGGTCGTGCCCTCGTCGCCGGCCGTGAGGGTCCCGGCCAGCCGGGTGCGCAGCGTGGTGGCGGAGGAGTCGGATTCCTGGGGCATCGCGCCTTCTTCGGGTTCGGAGGAGCCCTCAGGGCCGGGCGAGACGCCGGCGCAGGGCCAGGTAACCGAGGGTCACGCCGAGGGAGTCTGCGACCCAGTCCATGACCTCTACGTCCCGGGGCGGAACGAAGCTCTGGTGCCACTCGTCGCTCGCGCCGTACGCGACCCCCACGAGCACGAGAACCACGTGGAAGATCTGGCGGTGCCGGCCGGGGTCGAGCCGGTGCCCCGCCCAGGCTAGCGCGAGGCCCAGGATGAAGTACAGCCCGAAGTGGCCCACCTTGTCGAGCCCCGGGATCAACCCCACCCAGGAGGTGCCCGGCACCTGCGGGAAGGAGCTCAACAAAAAGAGGACCGCCGCCCAGAGGGCAGCGGGTCCCCAGGTCACCAGCAGCTTCTTCAACAGGTTCGGTATCGCACGCGGGTGGCGGCCTCCTCGGTTGGGACGGACGCGCTAAGTTACACGCCCCGGATTCGGGGTTCAAGCGAAGGCCCGCGGGGCCTTCGAGGGGCCAGCGGGGTAGGAGGGGCCGTTGGAGAGGGCACCGCGGCCGCGGTGCCCACGAGAGCAGAGGGGAGGCCGATGCGGGACGAGAGACGGGACCTCCTGGGGCTGACCCCCCAGGAGCTGGAGCAGACGCTGGCGGCGCACTTCGCCGCCCGGGGCCAGCCCGCCTACCGGGCAGACCAGGTGCGGGGGTGGATCTACGACCGGCTCGCACCCGACGTGGGCGCCATGACCAACCTCCCGGCGGAGGAGAGGACGGCCCTGGGCGAGGCGTTCGTCCTGGCCGACCCCGTCCTCGATCGGGTGCGCCGCTCCTCCGACGGCACGGCCAAGCACCTGTGGCGCCTGGCCGACGGCGAGCTGGTGGAGTCCGTGCTCATCCCCACCGAAGAGCGCCTCACCCTGTGCATCTCCTCCCAGGCGGGCTGCGCCATGGGGTGCACCTTCTGCGCGACCGGGTGGAGCGGCTTCGGCCGTCACCTCACCGCCGGAGAGATCGTGGGCCAGTACCGCGCCTCGCGCCGCTGGGCCGAGGCCGAAGGGTACGGGCCCGTGACCAACATCGTGTACATGGGAATGGGCGAGCCCCTGGCCAACCGGAAGGCGGTGTTCCCTTCCCTGACCATCCTGAACCAGGGCTACGGCGTAGGAGCCCGGCGCATCACGGTGTCCACGGTGGGGGTGGTGCCCGGCATCGTAGAGCTGGCGAGGCGGCCGGAGCAGTTTCGCCTGGCCGTGTCGCTCCACGCGCCCGAGAGCGGCCTGCGGGCCGAGCTGATCCCCCTGGAGAAGCGCTGGCCGCTCCCCGAGCTGGTGGACGCGCTGCGGGCCTTCGACGCCGGCGGGGGCAAGCGCATCACCTTCGAGTACACCATGATCGCCGGGGTGAACGACCACCTCCGCCTCGCCCCCCCGCTGGCGGAGCTGGCGGCGGGGCTCCAGGCGTTCGTCAACCTGATCCCCTTCAACCCCATCCCCTGGCAGCCCGACTGGCGGCCCAGCCCGCCGGAGCGGCTGCGAGCCTTCGCGGCGGTGCTCGAAGACCGGGGGGTGAGCTGCGCGGTGCGGGAGCCCCGGGGCCGGGACATCGACGCCGCGTGCGGCCAGCTCCGGGCCGACGCCCTGGTGGACCTGGAGGGGCAGCGACGCCCCACCAGCCGGGAAGAGCGGGAGCGGCAGACGGCGTAGCGCCGCTCCGGCCGCCGGTCAGCCGAACGCCTCCCCCAGGTGCCGGAGGAGGCGGCCCCGGTGAGGCCCTCCGAGCGCGGCCTCGGCCCGCTCCCGTAGGCCATCGAGATCCCGGTAGATGGCCAGCGCGGCCACGGCCGTGGTGGCCACGCCCAGGTCGGCCGAGGAGAGCACCGACAGGAGGAACGAGGGGGCGTCGTCGTGCCGGGTCAGCGCCAGGGGCAGCAGGAGCGCCGCCCTGAAATCCGCGTCCAGGGACGCCTCCCAACGTTCCCGGAGCAGCTCCCACGTGCCGGGCACCCGCGCCTCCGCCAGGGCCAGTGCGGCGTGGCCGGCGACGTCGGGCCGCTCCGGGTCCACCAGGGCCGCGACGAAGTCGAAGGACCCACGCGGCGCCGCCGTCATGAGGCCCCCCAGGCACTCGCCCGTCACCAGCGGCTCCTCGTCGCCCGTCAGCGCCTTGAGGCGGAGGAGGGGCGTAGCGGCCTCGCCGCACGCAGCAAGCGCCCGTGCCGCCCCCAGGCGCGCATCGGGCTCGGGATCGGCGAGCAGGACCGCGAGGTCGTCGAGGACACCGGAAGCCCCCACCTGGACCAGCCCCAGCGCGCAGCGAGCCCGCAGCTGCGCCGCGGTGTCGACGAGGCGGCCCCACGTGGGCTCGAGTTGGACGTGGGTGAGCCCGGCGCGGAAGACCTCTTCGTCGGGGTCGTCGCAGGCGAGGAGCGCCTCGACCACGGCGAGCTTCGCCATGCACCCCTTGTCGGTCTTGGCGGGATCCACCAGGAAGCGCCGGAACGCAGCGGCCAGCTCGGGCGCCCAATCGCGCCTCCGGACCCGGGGCGTGAGGGCGGCCGCCCGGGCCACGACGACGCTGCTCGTCCCAGCGAGCAAGGCGCCGAGCCGCTCCGCCGCGTCGTCCTCGTCCGGCGACCGGGAGAGCCGTTCGAGCTCTCCGAGCCGCTGATCCAGCGATGCCCGCCGGCCCATGCGGGTGCGCCTCGCGTCGTGGGCTAGTGGATGCCGCTCCCGATCCTTCCCCAACGGATCTCCCGGATCCACGGGAAGGGCTTGTACGACTGCTTGTCGTAGCTGAAGTAGATCACCTCGGCACGGCCGTCCAACCGCCAGCGCTCGAGCATGCCCCAGTAGCGGGAATCGTAGCTGTTCTCCCGGTTGTCGCCCATCATGAAGTAGCGGTCCGGCGGCACCACCAGGGGGCCCCAATTGTCCCGGGTGGGGTGGTAGGTGGCGGGGTCCACGCCCGGGGCCAGGTAGTCCCTCTGCCACGCCATCTCGGGCGCGGCATCGTCGGGAGCGTCCGTCGTGTGCACCCACGGCTCGTCCTGGGCCTTCCCGTTCACGTAGAGCACCTGGTCCTTCATGGCCAGCGTGTCCCCCGGCATGCCCACCAGGCGCTTCACCAGCTTCATCCCCTCCTCGTGGGGCGGGTCGAAGACGATGACGTCCCAGCGGTGGGGGGCGGAGTAGCCCGGGATGCGGAGCCCCGTGAAGGGGATGGGGGAGCCCAGCGCCACCCGGTTCACCACGAGGAAGTCGCCCACGAGGAGCGTGGTCTCCATGGAGCCGGAGGTGATGACGAACGTCTGGATGAGGAACGCCTTCAGCACCAGGAAGAGGACGGCCGCGATGACGAGCGACTTGATCCACTCGGTGGCGGCGTTGCCCCGGACCTCTTCCGTCCTCGGGGCGGCGCCGGCCTCGTCCTGACCCTCCTGGGGCTTCCGCCGCCCGTACCTCCTGGGGCCGCTGCGCGCGCCCTTCGCCATCCGCTATCCTCCCTCGTTTCCTGGATCGGCCATGTGTCCCGACGGCGGACCCCCGGGAGGCGACGTCTTCTTCTCCGGCAGGAAGCGCCGGAGGTCCCACCACGCCGAGCGCGCCGCGGGGGCGGGCGATGGCCCCCCCTCCGGGGGTGGGTCCCACTCCGAGCCCAGCACGACGGACACGTCCACGAAGCGGGTCGAGTCGGGCTCGCTCCTCACCTCGGCGCCCCCCATCGCCCCGGCGACGGCCCGGGCCAACTCGGGACGCCCCACCCTGTCCAGCACTACGGTGGCGCGCTGGTCGAAGGTGTCGGCGTTGCCGTAGTACACCACGTCGAAGCCTCGGTCCCTGAGGTGATCCGTGGCCCGGCGCGCCATGTTGGGGCGCCCTCCTCCGTTGAGCACCTCCACCCGCACTCGCTCCCCGGCCGGGGAGCCCGGGGCCGCCCCGGAGACGGCCGCCGACCCTCCAGGGCGGCCGGCCCCTTCTCCCGGGAGGGGCCACCACTGGGAGAGGGCGGAGCCCAGGAGGGCGCCCACCGCCAGCAGGACGGCCACCAGGGCTAGAGCTCGGACGCGCCGGCCCACGATCTTCCCGTGACCAGGGTGTTCCAGAACCCCACCGTCTCGGCGCGCACCGGCCGGCCCTCCTCCAGGAGGTAGTGGATGCGCGCCCGCACGATCTCCTTCACCACCACCTCCAGCTCGCCGGGCATGCGCCCCCTTAGCCGGGCGCGCCACTCGTCCCGGAGCTCCCGGCCCGGCTCCAGGAAGTCGGCGGCGTAGAGGGCCTTCCCCACCGCGTCCAACCGGGGGTGCCCGAGGGTGTGGTACGCCACCGCCAGGAGGAGCGCCTCGTCGTCCACGCCCTCCTCCCGGAGGAGCCGGGCGGCGGCGGGGCCGTGGAGGAGGGGGCCGGGCAGGTCGGCCAGGGAGCTCCCCTCCAGGATCTCCCGGAGCCGTTCCGTGGGCAGGCCCTTGGCCGCATCGTGGAGGTAGCCGACCGCCACCCAGCGGGTGCGCTCCTCGTCGTCCAGGCCGGCGCTCCAGCCCCAGTCCTCCAGGAGGGCCGCCACCCGCTCCACGTGGCGGCGGCGCTTCTCCCCCATCTCTGACCAGGGGGGAAGCTCCCCCCGGGCGGCGCGCTCGACCACGGGATGGGCCACGGCTCCTACTCCAGGCTCACGTTGTCGATGAGGCGCGTGCGGCCGCAGAACGCCGCCAGGGCCAGCACCGCGCCCTCCGGCACCGGGTCGACCGGCGTCAGCCCGTCCGGCTCCACCGCCTCGGCGTACTGGAGCTCCAGAAGGGGCTCGGCGGCCACTCGGTCCCGTACACCGGCCAACAGGGCCCCGGCCGAGCGTTCACCGGCCCGGAAGCGCTCGCGCGCCTCGAACAGGGCCCGGGACAGGGCCGGGGCCTGCCGGCGCTCCTCCTCGGAGAGGTAGGTGTTGCGGGAGCTCAGCGCGAGGCCGTCGGCCTCCCGCACCAGCGGCCCCTCCACGATTTCCACGCCCAGCTCCAGGTCCCGGGCCATGCGCCGGACGAGGACCACCTGTTGGAAGTCCTTGCGGCCGAAGACCGCCAGGTCGGGCCGGAAGAGGCCGAATAGCCGGGCCACCACGGTGAGGACGCCCCGGAAGTGGCCCGGACGGAATGCGCCGCACAGGCGTTCGGCCAGGGGGCCGGGGTCCACGGTGACGACCGGAGGACCCTCGGGGTACATGACCTCCACCGAAGGGAGGAAGGCCAGGTCGCAGCCCCGGCCCTCGAGGAGGGCAAGGTCCCGCGCCTCGTCCCGGGGGTAGGCGTCCAGATCCTCCCCGGGCCCAAACTGCAAGGGGTTCACGAAGATCGACACGGCCACCCGGTCGCCCACCTCCCGCGCCCGGTCCACCAGGGAGAGGTGCCCCTCGTGGAGAAACCCCATGGTCGGGACCAGGGCCAGCCGCCCGTCCCCGCCCAGGGCCTCCCGCAGCGCCTCCCGGGTGCGGGCCACGATCACCGGCGCCCCCCCTCCACGCCCCCGCTCACGCTCACGCTCCGAAGGCGTGCTCGTCGTCGGGATAGGCGCCCTCGCGCACCTCCCGGACGTAGCGCTCCACCCCTTCCCTGGCCGCGTCGTGGAGCTCGGCGAAGCGCTTCAGGAAGCGCGGCTGGAAGCCGGGGTTGAGGCCCAGGGCGTCGTAGAGGACCAGCACCTGGCCGTCGCAGCCGGCCCCGGCGCCGATGCCGATGGTGGGAATGACGAGCTCCCTGGAGATGTCCGCCGCCAGCGGCGCGGGGATGAGCTCGAGCACCACCGAGAAGGCTCCCGCCTCCTCCAGCGCCCGGGCCTCACCCCGGATGCGCTCGGCGTCCGCCGGCTCCCGCCCCTGCACCCGGTAGCCGCCCAGGGCGTGGACCGATTGGGGCACCAGCCCCACGTGCCCCATGACCGGGACACCGGCGGAGACCAGCGCCTCCACCGCTCGGCAGGTGCGCTCGTCGCCACCCTCGACCTTCACCGCCTGGGCCCCCGTCTCCTTCATGACGCGCCCGGCGTTGCGCAGGGCGTCTTCCAGGGACGTCTGGTAGGAGAGGAAGGGCATGTCCACCACGACGAACGCGTCGGGCGCGCCCCGGCGCACCGCCGAGGCGTGGTGGATCATCTGGTCCAGGGTCACCGGGATGGTGGTGTCGTAGCCCAGGACCACCTGGCCCAGGGAATCTCCCACCAGGATGAGGTCCACGCCCGCCTCGGCCAGGATGCGGGCGAAGAGGTAATCGTAGGCGGTGAGCGTGACGATGCGCTCGCCCCGCTGCTTCATCTCCAGGAAGCGGCGGACGCTGGGTCTGGGTCTCTGGGTCGGGTGTCCGGTGGACAACGTCGGTCCGCGGAGGCGGAAGGGGTCGTTTCGAGCGCCGGAAGCTAG
The DNA here is from genome assembly GCA_963720485.1 of uncultured Gemmatimonadales bacterium. Lineage (GTDB taxonomy): Bacteria > Gemmatimonadota > Gemmatimonadetes > Longimicrobiales > Gaopeijiaceae > MFD05684-c1. The sequence goes on along the minus strand of OY970395.1, from coordinate 1,264,646 downwards.
ACCGGCCTCCCCCGCCTCGCAACGTGCTTACCTTTCCCCCATGGTCACCTGGGACAGCGTGCTGGTCGCCGCGACTCGGCGGGAGCTGGAAGGGCGCCTCGCCGGCGCCCGGCTGCGGGCGTTCCTCCTCGACCGGGGAGACCGGAGCCTGGCCCTCTGGTTCCGGGAGGCGACGCTGGTGGCGCGCCTCCACCCCACCCGGGGCGCCCTCACCCTCCACGCCCCGGCCGAGCCCCCTCCCGGCGCCCGGCCTCTGCAGGCGCGCCTCCGGGAGGTGGTGGCGCCCCCCGACGACCGCATCCTCCGCCTGGCGTTCCTCAGGGTGCGGGGCCGCAACCCGCTGGTGGACGTGGTCCTGGAGCTCATGACCAACCAGTGGAACGCCCTGGTGACCGAGGGCACGGGCCGCACCATCCGCCACCTCCTGCGGGAGCGGGAGGGAGCGCGCCCCCTGGCGGTGGGTGGTGCGTGGGCCCCGCCTCCCCCCTCCGCGCGGGAAGGCCGGGACGGACGCCTCACGCTGGAGCGGTGGCGGGCACTGCTGACCCCCCTGGAGCCCTCCCGGCGCCGGGGCGCCCTCCTCGGGAGGGTGGCGTGGACCTCGCCCCTGAACGCGCCGGCCCTCCTGGGGGCCGCCGCCCGGGAGGCGGAGGGAGCGGCCGCGGAGGCGGCACTGGCGGCGGGGCACCGCCTGTGGTCGTCGCTGGCCGCCGCCGCCCTGGACGGAAGCCCGGAGGGCGCCGTGCTCCTCCCGGCGGGCCCGGACGAGCGTCAGCCCTACCCCCTTCCTCTCCCCGGGATGGACGGGGAGCCCGCGGCCGACATCCTGTCGGCCATGGAAGCCGCCGCCGGGGCCGGAGGCGCGGAGCCGGAAGCGGCCCTCCTCCCGTCGGCGGTACTCCACGCCCTGGAGCGCCGCCGGGACGACGCCCGGGGTCGCCTGGAGCGGCTGGAGCGCGAGCTGGCCGCGGCGCCGCCGCCGGAGGAGCTCCGCGGCGTCGGCGACCTCCTCCTGGCCCGCCTGGGAGAGGTCCCCAGGGGGCGGGAGCGGGTCACCCTCCAGGGCTTCGGCGGCGAAGCGGTGGAGGTCACGCTGGACCCGGCTCTCCCGCCCCACGAGAACGCCGAACGCTACTACGAGGAGGCCGCGCGGGCGGAGCGAGCCCGGGAGCGCCTCCCCGGGCTCATCGGGGACGCCCGGCGGGACGCCGAGGCGACCGCCGCCCTGCTGGAGCGTGCCCGCCGGGGCGACGCCGCCCCGGAGGAGATCGAGGCCGCGCTCCCCGGGGAAGGGGGCGGAGCGGGGTCGGGCGGGGAGGCGGAGCCCCTTCCCTACCGGCGCTACCGGAGCAGTGGCGGGCTGGAGATCCGGGTGGGCCGGGGGGCACGCTCCAACGACGACCTCACCTTCCACCACGCCGCCCCCGACGACGTGTGGCTCCACGCCCGCCACGCCGCGGGCGCCCACGTGATCCTGCGCTGGCGGGGCGAGGGAGGGCCGCCACCCCGGGACCTGGCCGAGGCGGCCGTACTGGCGGCGCTGCACTCGAAGGCGCGCACGTCGGGGAGCGTCCCCGTGGACTGGACCCGCAGGAAGTACGTGAGGAAACCCAGAAAGGCGGCGCCGGGCGCCGTGGTGCCGGAGCGGGTGAGCACGCTGTTCGTGGAGCCCGACCCCGGGCTCGAAGCGCGTCTCCGGGACGGCTGAGGCCTCAGGCCTCCGCGTCCATGGCCCCGCGGAGCCCGGCCACGAAGCGGGCGGCGCCCTCCACCCCCTCCTCCTCCAGGGTCCGCACCAGGGCACTCCCCACCACCACGCCGTCGGCCACGGCCGCCACCTGGGCGGCCTGGGCGGGGGTAGAGATGCCGAAGCCCACGGCAACGGGCAGGCGCGTCAGCTCCCGGAGCGCCGACACCTCCCGGGCCAGCCCTTCCCGGAGCTCGGCGCGGGCCCCGGTGACGCCGGTGCGGGAGATGTAGTACAGGAAGCCCGAGCCGCTCTCCGCCACCCTGGCCGCCCGCTCGGGGGGAGTGGTGGGGGCCAGGAGCCGGATCAGGTCCAGGCCGGCCTCGGTCACCGCCCCCTCCAGCTCCGGGTCGGAGCCCACCGGGAGGTCCGTCAGGAGGAGCCCCTCCGCTCCCGCCTCGGCGGCCTCGGCGCAGAAGCGGGCGAGCCCCCGGTGGTAGACGGGGTTCAGGTAGGTGAAGAGGACCACGGGCGTGTCGTTCCGGCCGCGGAACGTCCGCAGCATCTCCAGCGTCCGCTCCACCGTGGTGCCCCGCTCCAGGGCCAGGAAGCTGGAGCGCTGGATGGTGGGGCCGTCGGCCAGGGGGTCGCTGAAGGGGATCCCCAGCTCGATGACGTCGGCGCCGGCGAGCGCCAGCGCCTCCATCGCCTCCACGGTCACGGCCGGCTCGGGGAAGCCCGCCGTGAGGTAGGGCACGAGGGCAGCCCTCCCCTCACGGGCCCGCTCGGCGAAGCGCCGGGCGATGGGAGAGGGCTCGGCGGAACCGGCGGCGCGGGCCGCGCCCACGGGCGCGTCCGGTCGGGTGGATGAAGGGCTCAACGGGGGCTCACGTCAGGTAGTCGGACACCCGGATGCCGTACTTCTGGGGGTCCGTGGTCTTGATGATCTGACGCCGGGGCTTGCCCGTCGCCGCGTCGACCTCGGAGAGGTCCAGGGGAAGCGGGTCGGGAAGGGGCACGCCGAGCGCGTCGGAGATGACCCTCACCCGGGGCTGGTGCAGCTTCGACGGGTCCGGGTTGACCCCCGACACCACCGCCATCTCCATGGTGTCCAGGATGACGAGGGTACCGATGGGGAAGACACCCGTGGCGTTGATGAGCGCCTTCACCAGCAGGGGGTCGAAGCCCCGGCGCGGGTTGTCGCGCATCTCCTTGAGGACCTCGTCCGGGGGCCACGGCTCGTACTGGTAGCTCCGGATCGAGGTGCCGGCGTCGAAGCCGTCGGCCACGGCCACGATGCGTGAGAAGAGCGTCGGGTTCCGGGGTCGGGTGTTCGATGGATAGCCGGAGACGTCGATCTTCATGTGGTGCTCGTACGCCATGAGCATCTGGCGGTACGGGACGTCGGCGAACCCGGTCATGCCGAAGAGGAGGAGGAGCCCCTCGGTGGGGTGCTCCTTGAGCTCCGCCCACTCCTCGTCGGTGAGGCCGCCGGCCTTGTTGATGATCTCCGGGGCCACGCGCATCTTGCCGATGTCGTGGAGCAGCCCGCCCAGCCCCAGCTCGTAGAGCTGGATCTTGTCCAGCCCCAGGCGCTGTCCGATGACCACGCTGAAGATGCACACGTTGACGCAGTGCGTGAACGTGTACTCGTCGAAGTCCCGGAGCGTGGTCATGGTGAGGATCGAGGGCTCGTTGGAGAGCACCTGGTCCACGATGTTCTGCACCGCGCGCTTCACCTTGCGGGCGTTCACCGCCCGACCCATGCGGATGTCGCCCAGAACGTCCTTGGCGACCTTCACCGACTGGACGTAGGTGCGCTTGGCGGCGGCCAGGGCCTCCTCCTCCACCCCCGGCTCCTCCACGTCCTTCTCCGGACGCACGTGGATGTGCTCGGTGGGGGTGCCGGACAACCGCTCGCCGAAGTCCTCGTAGGGGTCTTCGTCCTCGGGGGGCGGGCGCACCAGGAGGGAGAGGAACGGGGCCCACTCGTCACGCTGCACCCCCGGCAGCACCTCCACGGCGCCGATCCCGTGCTCGCCCAGGGCCCGGGCGAAGCTACCGAAGGTGGAGAAGGTGGCCAGGTCCAGCCGGAGGCGGGTCTCGTTCAGGAAGAAGAAGTCGCCCACCACCCTGAGCTCCAGGCCCCCCTCCCGCTTGATGATGTAGGCCATGAGGGTGTGGAGCTCGTCCAGCGCCTGCTGCACCGCGGCGTTCTCCACGGGGTAGAGCTTGAGCGCCCGGAGCCCGCCATAGAACGCCGCGAGCAAGCGGCGGCCCTCCGCCTGGACCCCCGACGCCACCGTGCCGGGGGCGCTCACGAGCCGCCCTCCTCGCGCAGGGCCCGGCTCACCGCGTTGCGGATGACCGGGTCCTCCTCACCAACGGCGGCCTGCAGGCTCTTCCTGGCGTCCGGCGTGCCGATCTTTCCCAGGGCCAGCGCGGCGCAGGCCCGGATCTCGGAGGGCTCCTTACGGCCGAGGAATCCGCGCCCGTTCAGGAGCTTGTCCAGAAGCTTGATGCCGCCCGCGTCACCGAGCTCTCCGTAGCTCTCGAAGAAGGCGATCTTCTCGGTGAGGTCCGTGCCCCGGATGTCCTTCCCCGACAGCGCCTCCCGGAAAGCCCGGGCTGCGGGGCGGTAACGGAGCCTCCCCAGGGCCCGGGCGGCGGCGATGCGGACCTCCCGGTCGGGGTCCGTCAGGACCCGCTCCAGGGCGCCGGCGGCGGTGGAAGCCTTGAGCGTGGTGGCGGCCTCCACCGCGGCGAGTCGGACGTCCCGGTCCTCGTGGTCCATGAGCCCCGCCAGGGACGGGCCCGCCTGGGTGATGCCCATGGTGCCCGCCAGGCGCGCCGCGCCCGCAATCACCACCGGATCGGCGTCCTTGAACAGCACCGGCAGGGCCGCCGGGTTCTTCCGGGCGATGCCCTTCACCGACTCGCGCAGGACGTCCTGCAGGTGCTTGTCCTCCACCAGCTCGGTAGCGCGCAGCAGGGGTCCCAGAGCTCCCGGCCGGAAGTGGGAGAGGAGCCCCCCAACTCGGCCGGGGCCGGTGCGATGGAGCCGTCCTCCAGAGCCCGGACCAGCTCCTCCACCGTCGCGGGGGACGAGAGCTCGTCCACCACCATGGCCAATCGCTTCTGCCCCGCCTCGTCCAGCAGCCCTTCCGACTCCTCCAGGGTGCGGAGCTCCCGCAGCACGTCGGCGGCGGCGGCGAGGGCGCCGCGGCTCAGGAAGTTGGGGAGCAGCACCCGCAGGATGCCGAGGACCTCGGCCTGGCGATCGGGCAGTTGCGGTTCCTCGAGCCGGTCGAAGAGCGCCGCGAGCACGTCGCCACGGAGGTCGCGGGCGCCCTCGCGCCGCACCTCCGCCTTGAGCACCTCCATCTCCCGGGCATCCAGGGAGTACAGGGTGGGGTTGAAATCCTCGCGGTTGATGGCCGCCCTCTGCGCCTCGGACGCGGCCGCACCGCCGGAGCGGACCTCCTTCTGGGCCTCCTGGAGGGCTTCCTTTCCGGCCCCCTCCCCCGCCTCGGGGATCACCACGCCCTCGGCCAGGACGTCCACGAACTTGTAGCGTATGGAGCGGAGGTCGGCCTCCCACAGGAGGGTGAGGAGGTCGTCGCCCTCGCCCCTCACCTTACGGGCGCGCTGCAGGGTGCCCAGAAAGGGCTCGACCTCGTCCTCTTCGAGGCCGGGGAGGAACGTGAGCTCGCGGATGCCGTCCTTGAAGAAGAGGAACGCCAGCGAGTCGGCCCGGCTGTCGCTGCGGTACACGTCCTCGCCCTCCAGGGCGAAGCGCTCCTCCTCCACGGTCACCACCAGGCGGTCGGCCACCTCCCAGAGGCGCCGGAACGCCTCGCGGAGGCTCTCCACGAACCGTTGGTAGATGGGGTTGTTCGCGTCGTAGAGCTGGACCGCGCGCAGGGCCTTCCCCAGGGTGACGAAGAGGTCCTTCGCCTCCGCGATGGGAAGCGTCTCGGTGCCCCACTCGACGGGGGCGGCTCGGGACGGAAGGTCGGGAGGGGCTTCGCTCACGTTACGCTCGGCTACCGGGGCGTCAGCGGATCATCCAGGCGCGGGACTCTCACAGCAGGGGACCGTGGCCCTCGATCCTGGCCACGTGGGCCACATCCTTGTCGCCCCGACCGCTCAGGCAGATGACGACGGGGCCGCGACCGCCGTAACCCGAGCCGGAGTCGAGGACGTGGGCCACGGCGTGGGCGGACTCGAGGGCGGGGATGATCCCCTCCAGCCGCGAAAGCCGGTGGAAGCCTTCCAGGGCTTCGGCGTCGGTGACGGACACGTAGCGGGCCCGCCCCGATTCCTTGAGCCAGGAATGCTCCGGCCCGACGCCGGGGTAGTCCAGCCCGGCGGACACGGAGTGGGCCGGCGCGACCTGCCCGTCGCCATCCTGAAGAAGATAACTCAGCGCACCGTGCAGGACACCCGGAGAGCCGGCCGCCAGGGACGCGGCGTGGTGCCCGGAGGAGAGCCCCTCGCCGGCGGCCTCCACCCCCACCAGCTCCACCTCCTGGTCCGGGACGAAGGCGTGGAAGATGCCCATGGCGTTGGAGCCGCCCCCCACGCACGCCACCACCGCCCCGGGGAGGCGGCCCTCGACCCCCAGGATCTGTTCCCGGGTCTCCTGGCCGATGACGGCCTGGAAATCGCGCACGATGCGCGGGAAGGGATCGGGGCCCACCACCGAGCCGATGATGTAGTGGGTGTCCTCCACGTTGGTGACCCAGTCCCGGATCGCCTCGTTGGTGGCGTCCTTGAGGGTCCGGGTGCCCGAGCCGACGGGCCGGACCTCGGCGCCCAGGAGCTGCATGCGGTAGACGTTGAGCGCCTGTCGCTCCACGTCCTCCTCGCCCATGTAGACCACGCACGCCATGTCGAACAGGGCGCACGCCGTGGCGGTGGCCACCCCGTGCTGGCCGGCGCCCGTCTCGGCGATGATGCGCCGCTTGCCCATGCGCCGGGCCAGGAGCGCCTGCCCCAGCGTGTTGTTGATCTTGTGGGCGCCGGTGTGGTTCAGGTCTTCCCGCTTGAGGTAGACGGGTCCCACGCCGGCCGCCTCCTCGAGGCGCCGGGCCCGGTAGAGGGGGGTGGGCCGGCCGACGAAGTCCTTCAGGAGGAGGGCCAGCTCCTCCCCGAAGGCGGCGTCGTTCCGGGCCGTCTCGTACGCGCGCTCGAGCTCCTCCAGCGCCGCGATGAGCGTCTCGGGGACGTAGCGGCCGCCGAAGGGGCCGAAGCGGCCCGGGGCGGGAGTGGTTGCCGTGCTCATCCTCGTCCTTCGCCTCCGTCGACTTCCGTGCTCTTCCTGTGGGCGGCGGCCCTCCTGGCCGCCGCGACGAACGCCCGCACCTTCTGCGGGTCCTTCCTGCCCGGGGCCACCTCCACGCCCGAGCTCACGTCCACGACGTGGGGCGCCAGGCGCCGTACGGCGTCGGCCACGTTGTCCGGGTTCAGCCCCCCGGCCGCCACCACCTCCAGGTGCGCCGGGAAGCGCCCCCGCACCTCTTCCAGGACGGACCAGGGGAAGCGGGCCCCCGCGCCCCCCCTCAGGTCGGGGTGCCAGCCGTCCACCAGGAGCGCGTCGGCCACACCCCCGTAACGCTCCAGGGCGGCCAGAAGGTCCCCGGACGATCTGGGGCGGACCGCCTTCCACAGGCGCCACGGGCCTCGCTCCCTGAGGGCCGCCAGGACCTCCGGCGCCTCGTCGCCGTGGAGCTGGAGCACGTCGGCCCCCGCGCGCTCCGCCAGCGCAGCCGCTCCGGCGGGGGTTTCGTCGACCACGACGCCGACCAGGACGGGGCCGCCCGGCGGGCGGAACGTGCGGGCGACCTGCGCCTCGACGCTGCGGCCGAAGCCGACGCTCAGGATGACTCCAAGGTAATCGGCCCCGGCTTCCGCCGCCGCGCCGGCGTCGCCGGGGCGGGTGAGGCCGCAGATCTTGACCCCCAGGGCGGGCGCCTCGCGGGGCTCAGTCACGGTGCCGGGCACGGCGGGGGTGGCCGGCCAGCGCCCGCACCCCCTCCCCCGGGTCGTCCTGGCGCAGGAGGGACTCGCCCACCAGCACGGCGTTCACCCCGCCGTTGCCCAGGAGGGCCACGTCGGCGGCCGTGCGGATGCCGCTCTCCGAGACGATCACCGCGCCGGGGGGGGCGTCGTCCAGGAGCTCCAGGGTCAGCGCCACCCGGGTGGTGAAGGTGGACAGGTCCCTGTTGTTGATGCCGACCACGCGGGCACCGCTGCCCGCCGCCCGGCGGAGCTCCTCCCGGTCGTGGACCTCCACCAGCGCGGCCATCCCGAGCGCCTCCGCCGCTTCCCGAAGGCGCACCAGCGCCGCGTCGTCCAGGAGGCGGACGATGAGCAGCACCGCGTCGGCGCCGGCCGCCCGGGCCTCCACCACCTGGACCTCCTCCAGGGTGAAGTCCTTGCGTAGCACCGGGAGGGGCACGGCGGCCCGGACCGCCGACAGATCCTCCAGGCTCCCACCGAAGTAGTCCCGGTCGGTGAGCACGCTCACGGCGGCGGCCCCCCCCGCGGCGTAGGCCCCGGCCAGGGTCACCGGGTCCAGCTCCGGCCGGATGGGCCCGGCGCCCGGGGAGCGCCGTTTCACCTCGGCCATGATGGACACCGCCCCCTCCCCCCGCAGGGCCGCCTCGAAGTCGCGGGGCTCGGGCGCTTCCTCCGCCGCCGCCTCCAGGACCCCTCGGCGGGGACGCAGCGTCTCGAGCTCGACGCGCTTGGTTGCGACGATCCGGGTCAGGATGTCGGGGCCGGAAGGGGCCGGCCGCCCGGCTGCTTGCGTTTCGGGCAACGTTCGGGTATCCTTGGTTCGGTTCTTCTTCGGGTGTGGCCTACGAGCGGCCACGCCTGACCCGCCCCGGAGGGCGAGGGCCGTCGACCTGCACGCGGATGGAGGCAGGAATGCCGCTGACGAAGCGCCAGAAACAGATCCTGGATCACATCGGGACGTTCATCCAGGAGAACGGCTACGCGCCCAGCTTCGAGGAGATCGCCGAGCACTTCGGCTACTCTTCCCTCGCGACGGTCCACGAGCACCTGTCGAATCTGGAGCGCAAGGGGTACATCCGGAAGTCCTACAACGCGAGCCGCTCCATCGAGCTCGTGCAAGCCGACCACGGGCCGGAGGCCATCGAGCTTCCCCTCCTGGGCGCCGTGGCGGCGGGCCTGCCCATCGAGGCCGTCCAGGACGCCGAGACCCTGGCCGTGCCCCCCGACATGGTGCGCAAGAGCCGCGACAACTATGTGCTCCGGGTACAGGGCAGCTCCATGATCGACGAGCAGATCCGGGACGGCGACTACATCGTCGTGAGCGCCCAGGATTCGGCAGAGAACGGACAGATGGTGGTCGCGCTCGTGGGCGGCGATTCCGCCACGGTCAAGAAGCTCTACCGGGAGCCCGGCGGGAAGATCCGCCTCCAGCCCGCCAACGCCACCATGCAGCCCATCATCGTCGACGCCCAGGACGTGCGGGTGCAGGGCGTGGTGGTGGGCGTCATCCGCAAGTACTGACCCGAGCCAGGAGTCCAGGGACGATGACGGGACGAGGCCCGATGCGCACGACCTTCGCGGTGGGGAAGCTGACGAGGACGACCACGGAGATCGTCGTGGTGGAGCCGGAGCCCGCTCCCATCCTGGGTCCCTGGGTCATGCGAGCGCTGGTCCGCTCCACGGGACGGCACCCCTCGACCGCCAGCGCCACGATCCACTGAGGGTGCCGGGGCCGCGGCCGCAGGCGGCCGTCAGTCCCGGATCGACGCCAGCCGCAGCCGCTCCAGGGCGTCCCGGGCCGCTCCCGAGTCCACTGATTCGGTGGCTGCCCGCACCCCCTCCTCCAGGGAGTCCGCCCGGCCCGACACGTACACGGCGGCGCCGGCGTTCAGGAGCGTGGCCGTCCTGGCCGCATTCCTCGAACGACCCTCCAGCACGTCCAGGATGAGTGCGGCGTTCTCCTCCGGGCTGCCTCCCGCCAGCCCGTCCAGCGGCTGACCCTCCACCCCGAGCTCCTCGGGGCTCACCTCCCGCTCGCTCACCCGCCCGTCCCGGAGCTCGGCGATGCGGCTCTGATCACACGGGCTCAGCTCGTCCATCCCCGGGCGGCCGTGGACCACGAGGGCACGCTCGTGGCCCAGCTCGCCCAGCGCCCGGGAGATGAGGCCGAGGAGCTGCGGGTCGGCCACCCCTACCACCTGGCGCCGGGCGCCGGCCGGGTTGGTGAGGGGCCCGAGGATGTTCATGAGGGTGGGGATGCCGAGCCCGGCCCGCACCGGCGCCACGTGCCGCATGGCGGGGTGGAGGAGGGGCGCGAACATGAAGACGATCCCCACCTCGGCCAGGATCTCGGCCATGCGCTGGGGCGGCAGCTCGATGCGCACGCCCAGGGCCTCCAGGACGTCGGCGCTGCCGCTCCTGGAGGTGAAGGAGCGGTTCCCGTGCTTCGCCATGCGCACCCCGGCGCCCGCCGCAACGAGGGCGGCGGCCGTGGAGATGTTGAAGGTGGTCACGGCGCCCCCGCCGGTGCCGGCAGTGTCCACCAGGAGGTCCGGGTCCTCCGACGCTACCGGTACCATGGCCGCGCGCAGCGCCCGGACGCCGCCCGCCACCTCGGGGGGAGCCACCCCCTTGCAGCGCAGCGCCACCAGGAGCCCCGCCATGTGGACCAGCGTCGCGGAACCGTCCATGAAGGCGCGGAACGCCGCCTCGGCCTCGCCGGAGGTGAGGTCTTCCCCGCCGGTCACCTTCTTCAGCAGGCGGGGGAAATGCACCTCGGGAGGGTCCGCGTGCGGTCCGTCCGGGGCCGGGGGGGCCATCATCCTGGCTGCCTCGTGTCGATCGGGAGCGGAAGGGAGCGGCCGGCCGACGACCGCGCGCCCGATCGTAAGGCGGGTGCCCGGGAGGGGTCAATCGCCCCCTCCCGGCGGCAGCGGCGCTCCGGAGGGCGGCCCGGCGGCCGCTTCGGCCGAACACCCCTGGAGGGCCCTTGGGCCGGGGTGTACCTTTCGCCCCGTGACCACACCCGAGGTGGCCCGGCTCAAGCTCCTGCTCCACTACGACGGCTCTCGCTTCCACGGCTGGCAGATGCAGCCGGACGTGCGCACGGTGCAGGGCGAGCTGGAGGCGGCCGTGGCGCGCCTCACGGGAGCCCGCCGGCCCGTGGTGGGCGCAGGGAGGACCGACGCCGGGGTGCACGCGACCGGACAGGTGGCCTCGGTGGACGTGCCTGCGGAGCGCTGGCCTCCCGAGCGCTTCGAGCGGGCGCTCAACGCGGTGCTGGACGGCGACGTGTGGGTGCGGGAGGTGCGGCGGGTGGGGCCCCGCTTCCACCCCCGCTACGACGCCGTGGCCCGCACCTACACGTACCGTCTGGGCCTGGAGGCGGAGGCGTTCTCCCCCTTCCACCGCCCCTGGTGCTGGGCCCTGCGGGAGCCGGTGGACCGGAGCCTCTTGGAGCGCGCGGCGGCGCTGATCCCGGGGGAGCGCTCCTTCGAGCCCTTCGCCAAGGCGGGGCAGCCGGAGCGGGGCACCCGCTGTCACGTACGCCGGGCGGCGTGGGGCCCGTGGACCGGGCCGGGCGTCGCCTTCACCATCACCGCCGATCGGTACCTGCACCACATGGTGCGCTACCTGGTGGGGACCATGGTGGACGTGGCACGGGGCCGGCGGCCCCTGGACGAGCTGGCAGCCCTCCTGGAGGGCGGAGCGCCCGGCCTGACCACGTCGCCGCCCGCACCACCCGAGGGGCTCTTCCTGGACCGGGTGGAGTATCCCGACGAGGCGCTGGACCCTGAGCGCGGCTCAGGCGAGCCCGCCAATGCCAACCCGAGCACGAGCGACGCATGAAGATCTTCCTGGACACGGCGGACCTGAACGAGATCCGCCGCGCCGCCGACGCGGGCCTCATCGACGGGATCACCACGAACCCGTCGCTCATGGCGCAGTCCGCCGGAGACGGCGAGCCGGCCGACCACTTCCGGGCCATCTGCCAGTTGGTCGACGGACCGGTGAGCGCCGAGGTGGTGGCGGTGGACGCCGATACCATGCTGGCCGAGGGGAAGCGCCTCGCGAAGATCCACGACAACATCGTGGTGAAGGTTCCGGTGACCGAGGCGGGGCTCCGGGCGTGCCGCGCGCTGCGCTCCGAGGGGATCCGGGTGAACGTGACCCTGTGCTTCCAGGTGTCCCAGGCGCTCCTGGCGGCCAAGGCGGGCGCCTCGTTCATCTCGCCCTTCGTGGGCAGGGTCGACGACATCTCCGGCGAAGGCATGGAGATCGTCCACCAGATCCGCCAGGTCTACGACAACTACGGGATCGAGACCGAGATCCTGGCGGCGTCCATCCGCCATCCGCTCCACGTGGTGGAGTCCATGATGCTCGGGGCCGACTGCGCCACCATGCCCTCGAAGGTCCTCTGGCAACTCCTGAAGCACCCCCTCACCGACGCCGGCCTCGAGCGCTTCCTCGAGGACTGGAAGTCGCTGGGGCGGACGCTCTAGGCGGCGCGCCCCGAGCGATGGCGCGCGCCGGCTCTCCCCTGTCCCGGACCGTGACGGCGGCGCTGCTGGTGGGCCTCGCCCTGGCAGCGTGCGACCGCGCGCCCGGCGCCGGCGACGGGGGCCTCACCCGGGAAGCCACGGCGGCGGAGCCGGGGGCCCCGGGCCCGGGAGCCTCCGCGGCGGCGCCGGGGAGCGCACCCTCCCTTCCGGCAGCCCCGGCAGCCCCGGCAGCCACGGACGCCGGTGCCCGTGGGGCGGCCACCGACGAGGTGGAGACCTCGCGCCGCACGGCCATCGTACGGGCCGCGGCCCGGGTGTCGCCGGCCGTGGTGGCGGTGAACACCATCACCACGCAACAGGTGCAGCCCCGCACCATGTGGGAGGACTTCTTCCTCCCCCCGGGAGCGTCGCGGCGCTCCGCCGGGCTGGGCTCGGGCTTCCTCATCGACTCCACGGGGGTGGTCCTCACCAACGACCACGTGATCCACGGCGCCGACAGCGTGATGGTGACGCTGCCCGACGGGCGGGACTTCGGGGCCGACATCGTGGGAAGCGACCCGGTGACCGACGTGGCCGTCCTCCGCCTCAGGGGGGTGGGGAGCGCCCGCCTCCCCACCGCACCCCTGGGAACCTCGAAGGGGCTCCTCATCGGGGAGTGGGTGGTGGCCATCGGAAATCCCTTCGGCAACCTGTTCTCCAACTCCGAGCCCACCGTCACCACGGGGGTGGTGAGCGCCACCGGTCGCCACATCATCCCCTCCCAGAACGAGGGGGAGGGCGTCTACCTGGGGATGATCCAGACCGACGCCTCCATCAACCCCGGGAACTCGGGGGGGCCGCTGGTGAACGTCCTGGGGCAGGTGGTGGGGGTGAACGCCTCCATCTTCACCCGGAGCGGCGGGAGCGAGGGGCTCGGCTTCGCCATCCCCATCGACCGGGCCCTCCGGGTGGCCCACGACATCCTGGCCCACGGCGAGGTGCGCCGGGCCTGGCTGGGACTCGAGGTGGAGCCGGTGGAGGCCGACGTGTGGGGACGGACCCGGGGGGTGCGCGTGTCCCGGGTGGTGCCGGGCTCCCCCGCCGCCCGGGCCGGCATCGAGGCGGGCAGCCGCCTCCTGGAGGCCCAGGGACGGCGGCTCACGGCGCCCCTCGACTACGAGGACGTGCTTCTCGACCTGTCGGCCGGCGACGATGTGACGCTGAAGGTGGAAGGGCGCGCCCGTCCCGTCACGCTGAAGGCCGAGACCCTGCCCACGGTTCGGGCCCAGCGGGTGGAGGCGCTCCGGGACCTCCAACTGGTCACGGTCACGCCGGAGGTGAAGGCGGAGCGGGGCGTGAAGAGCGACGAGGGCGCCCTGGTCGTCTCCATCTCGCCGGAGCTGCAGCGACAGCTCGGCTTCCAGGAGGGGGACGTGATCCTGAGGATCGGCAACACTCCCGTCCACACGGCCGAGGACGCGGCGCGCATCTTCAAGAGCCTGCAGGGCGCCGGGCAGGTCCGCATCTACTTCGAGCGCAACGGAGGGCTGGTCGTCCGTGACTTCTACTGGCGCGGCTGAAGCCTCCGGCCAGGGGGCCGGAGAGCGTTATGTGCACCCCCTGGGCGAGCGGTACGCGTCCCGGGAGATGCAGGCCGTCTTCTCGCCGGCACACCGCTACGGCACGTGGCGGCGTCTGTGGCTGGCCCTGGCCGAGGCCGAGAAGGCCCTGGGGCTGGACGTGTCGGACGAGGCCGTGTCCCAGATGCGCCAGGCCATGGAGCGGCCCATCGACCTGGCCCGGGCGGCCGAGTACGAGCGGCGCTTCCGCCACGACGTCATGGCCCACGTGCACCTCTTCGGCGACGACGCCCCCGCGGCCCGCGGCATCATCCACCTGGGCGCCACCAGCGCGTTCATCGGCGACAACACCGACCTGATCCTGCACCGGGAGGCGCTGGAGCTGGTGCGGGACCGCCTGGTGCGCTGCGTGGCCGCCCTGGCGGACTTCGCCCGGGAGCACCGGGACGTGGCGACGTTGGGGTGGACCCACTTCCAGCCGGCCCAGCCCACCACCGTGGGCAAGCGGGCCACGCTCTGGATCCAGGACTTCCTCCTGGACCTGGAGGAGGTCGACTTCCGCCTGCGCACGCTGCGCTTCCGGGGGGTGCGGGGCACCACCGGGACCCAGGCCTCCTTCCTGGAGCTCTTCGCCGGCAACGGCGGCAAGGTCGACCGGCTGGACGCCTTGGTGGGCGAAGCGCTGGGCTTCGAGCGCAGCTACGGGGTGAGCGGCCAGACCTACCCCCGGAAGGTGGACGCCGCCCTCCTCGCGACGCTGGCGGGGGTCGGCGCGTCGGCGTCCAAGCTGGGCAACGACCTGCGCCTCCTGGCCCACCTGCGCGAGGTGGAGGAGCCGTTCGAGGAGGAGCAGATCGGCTCCTCGGCCATGCCCTACAAGCGGAACCCCATGCGCGCCGAGCGCATCTGCGCCCTGGGTCGCCACGTCATCACCCTGTCGGGCGACGGCGCCCACACGGCGGCCACCCAGTGGCTGGAGCGCACCCTGGACGATTCGGCCAACCGGCGCCTGTCCATCCCCGACGCCTACCTCACCCTGGACGGCATGCTGGTGCTGGTGGAGAACGTGGCCGGGGGACTGGTGGTGAACCGGGAGGTGGTGAAGAGGAACCTGGCCGAGCACCTCCCCTTCATGGCCAGCGAGGTGGTCCTGATGCACGCCGTGAAGGCGGGGGGAGACCGCCAGGAGCTCCACGAGAGGATCCGGCGCCACGCCATGGAGGCGGCCCGGCGCATGAAAGAGGAGGGCGCCCCGGCCGACCTGGCCGAGCGCATCGCGGCCGATGCGGCCTTCCGCATGGACCGGGCTACCCTCGACGCCGCCATGGACCCGGCGCGCTTCGTGGGCCGGGCGCCCGAGCAGGTCGACCGTTTCCTGGAAGCCTGGGTGGCGCCGGTGCTGGAGCGCCACGGACAGGCCGCCCACGAGCGCGTGAGCGCCCCGGAGGTACGCGTATGAGCGACGGCACGGTGTTGCAGACGGACCTTCCCCTGACGCTCCTGCACCGTGGCAAGGTGCGGGACGTGTACGAGGCGGGACCGGGGGAGCTCCTCATGGTCGCGTCGGACCGGGTGAGCGCCTTCGACGTGGTCATGGCCCAGCCCGTCCCCCGCAAAGGCGAGGTGCTGACCATGATCACGGCGTGGTGGCTGAGCCGCCTCCCCGACCACGTCGACCACCACCTCATCACGGTGGACCCCGACGCGATCGTGGACCGCTACCCCCGGCTGGAAGGGAGCCGGGACGCGTGGGCGCGCCGGGCCATGCTGGTGAAGCGCACGGAGCCCATCCCGGTGGAGTGCGTGATCCGGGGCTACCTGTCCGGCTCGGCGTGGCGGGAGTACCGGGACACAGGGACGCTGGCCGGCGAGGCCCTCCCGCCGGGGCTGGTGGAGAGCGATCCCCTCCCCTCCCCCCTCTACTCCCCGGCCACCAAGGCGGAGGAGGGCCACGACGAGAACATCACGTTCGCCACGGTGGTGGAGCGGCTCGGCGAGCCCATGGCCGAGCGGCTCCGGGACCTGTCCCTGGAGATCTACGGGATCGGGCGGGACACGTGCGCCGAGCACGGCATCCTCCTGGCCGACACCAAGTTCGAGTTCGGCCTGGACGAGGACGGCCACCTCCTCCTCATCGACGAGGTGCTCACCCCCGACTCCTCCCGCTTCTGGCCCCGGGAGACGTACGCCCCGGGGAGGGGCCAGCCGTCGCTGGACAAGCAGCCCATCCGGGACTGGCTGGACGCCCTGTCCGACTGGGACAAGAGCCCTCCGCCCCCCGACCTCCCCCCGGAGGTCGTGGACGCCGCCACCGGCCGCTACCTGCAGATCTTCCGTCTCCTCACCGGGTCGGAGCTGGACGCCTGGACGCCCCCGTCCTTCGACGTGGAATCCGATCCCAGGGGCCGGTCCGGGTGAGCTCCCCGCGCGG
This sequence comes from uncultured Gemmatimonadales bacterium, assembly GCA_963720485.1. Taxonomy (GTDB): domain Bacteria; phylum Gemmatimonadota; class Gemmatimonadetes; order Longimicrobiales; family Gaopeijiaceae; genus MFD05684-c1. Next base: position 1,248,443 of record OY970395.1, on the reverse strand, counting down.
TCCCCGGGCGCAGCTCCAGCGGGGGGTGATCATCCTCCCCTCCGCGTTCACCCTGGGGAACCTCTTCTTCGGCATGCACGCCATCGTGGCGGCGAGCCGGGGCGACTTCATGTCGGCCGGCTGGTTCATCGTCTTCGCCGGCATCCTGGACATGCTGGACGGGCGGGTGGCGCGCTTCACCAGCACCGGCTCGGCCTTCGGCGCGGAGCTGGACTCCCTCGTGGACGCCATCTCCTTCGGGCTCGCCCCCGCCATCATCCTGTTCCACCTCTACTTCGGCGCCACGGACTGGAGCTGGATCGTCTGCTTCGTCTACGTGACGGCCGCGGTGGTGCGGCTGGCCCGCTTCAACGTGGAGCAGGCGGGCCACGCCAAGGCCCACTTCCACGGCCTGCCCTCGCCCAGCGCCGGCCTCATCCTGGCGACGTACTACCCCTTCTCCACCACCCCCTTCTTCCACACCTGGCTCGGCGACCTTCCCTGGCCCCGCATCATGGGCATGGGCATGGTGCTCCTGGGGGTGCTCATGGTGAGCCACGTCCCCTACCCCGTCGTGCCCCGCATCGGGCTGCGCACGCGGAGGGGGCTCCTCACCACCGTCGTCATGCTGGCCTGCCTGATCGCGGCCATCACCGAGCCGCGCTACCTGTTCTTCCCCCTCCTGGTGCTCTACACCCTGTGGGGACTCGTGAAGTCCGTCGTCCTCGGCCTCCTGGACCGTCTCCCGGAGCGCGACCCGCTCCTGGACGAAGAGGAGCCCGACGAAGCCGGCGCGGAGCTTCGCGCCCTCGATTACGCCGACCTGGCCCCGTCCCGCGCCCGCCGCCTCCGTGCCAGCGCGCGCTCCGACGCGGACGCCGAAGAGGAGACCCTTTGAGCCGATACCATCTGGAGATCCGCGTCATCCCCCGCCCCGGGCTCCTGGACCCCCAGGGGAAAGCCATCCAGCACGCCCTGGCCTCCCTGGGCTGGTCGGGGGTGGCCGACGTGCGCACCGGCAAGGCCATCTACGTGGAGCTGGACGCGGCCTCCGAGGAGGAGGCCCGGGAGAGCGCCGAGGGCATGGCCCGGAAGCTGCTGGCCAACCCGGTCACCGAGGACTTCGAGGTGGCGGTGCTGGGCACCGCCCCCTCCGGGAGCGCCGGATGAGGATCGCCGTCGTCACCTTTCCCGGCTCCAACTGCGACTACGACTGCTACCACGCGGTGAGGCTCGCCGGGGCCGAGCCGGTGTTCGTCTGGCACCGGGACCACGACCTCACGGGCGCCGACGCGGTCGTGCTGCCCGGCGGCTTCTCCTACGGAGACTACCTGCGGGCGGGCGCCATCGCCCGCTTCAGCCCCGTCATGGAGGACGTGGTGGCCTTCGCCGCCGACGGCGGGCCGGTCCTGGGCATCTGCAACGGCTTCCAGATCCTGTGCGAGGCCGGACTCCTCCCGGGCGCCCTGGTGCGCAACCGGACGCTGCGCTTCCACTCCTTCGACCAGTGGCTCAGGGTCGAGAACGCCGACACCATCTTCACCCGCGAGTACCGGCAGGGGCAGGTGCTGCGCATGCCGGTGGCCCACGCCGAGGGGAACTACGAGGCCGACGAGGCCACGCTGGACCGCCTCGAGGGCGAGGGGCGGGTGGTGTTCCGCTACGTGGACCCCAGCGGAGAGGCCACGGACGAGGCCAACGCCAACGGCTCCGCCCGATCCATCGCGGGCATCGTGAACGAGGGCGGCAACGTCCTGGGCCTGATGCCCCACCCCGACCGGGCCATGGAGGCGGAGCTGGGCTCCACCGACGGCCGGGGGGTATTCGTGTCGCTCGTGAAGCACCTGGAGCACCTGGCGCCGGCGGCGGTGTGACCCGCTACGGCCCGACCCACTCCCTCTCGACCCCGGCAACGACGACCCCGTGACGGACGACGCGACGCAGCAGGCCACCCCCGAAACCCCCGGAGCCCTCCGCCCCCGGGACGTGGCGCCCCGGCCGGGCGACCCCGACGTCACCCCCGAGTTGGTGGACGAGCACGGCCTCTCCCCCGACGAGTACGGGCGCGTGACGTCCATCCTGGGCCGCACCCCCACCTTCACGGAGCTGGGCGTGTTCAGCGCCATGTGGTCGGAGCACTGCGGCTACAAGAACTCGAAGCGCCTGCTCCGGCTGCTGCCCACGGAAGCGCCCTGGGTCATCCAGGGCCCCGGCGAGAACGCGGGGGTCATCGACGTGGGCGACGGCTGGGCCATCGCCTTCAAGATCGAGTCCCACAACCACCCCTCGGCCGTGGAGCCGTACCAGGGCGCGGCCACGGGCGTGGGCGGCATCCTGCGGGACATCTTCACCATGGGCGCCCGCCCCATCGCGGTCCTGGACTCGCTGCGGTTCGGCGACCTGGACAGCGGCCGGGTGCGCTACCTGTTCAGCGGCGTGGTGAAGGGGGTGGGCGACTACGGCAACTGCGTGGGCATCCCCAACATCGGAGGCGAGGTCTACTTCGACCGGGGCTACGAGGGGAACCCGGTGGTGAACGCCATGGCCATCGGGATCATGCGCCGCGAGGACCTCATCAAGGGAGAGGCCGAGGGCGTGGGCAACGCCCTCATGGCGGTGGGCGCCCGCACCGGGCGCGACGGCATCCACGGCGCCACCTTCGCCTCCGAGGAGCTCTCCCAGGACAGCGAGGCGAGCCGGCCCCAGGTCCAGGTGGGCGACCCCTTCACCGAGAAGCTCCTCCTGGAGGCCAGCCTCGAGCTCATCAAGAGCGGCGCGCATCACGGGCATCCAGGACATGGGCGCCGCCGGCCTCACGTCCAGCGCCTCGGAGATGGCCGGCCGCTCGGGCAACGGGGTCGAGATCGACACCGCCCGGGTCCCGGTCCGGGAGGAGGGCATGACGCCCTACGAGATCCTCCTGTCCGAGTCCCAGGAGCGCATGCTCGTGGTGGCGAAGACTGGCCGGGAGGACGAGGTGCGCCGCATCCTGGAGAAGTGGGAGCTGGAGGCGGTGGAGATCGGCCGCGTCACCGATGACGGGATGTTCCGCGTGCTGGAGGACGGCCGCGTCGTGGCCGAGATCCCCTCCCTGCCCCTCACCGAGGGGTGCCCGACGTACGAGCGGGAGGGGGTGGAGAGCGAGGAGGTGAAGAAGCTCCGCGCCCACGACCTCTCCTCCCTGGCGACGCGGGAGGGGGACGTCACGGGCGACTTCCTCCAGCTCCTGGCCTCCCCCACCATCGCCTCGAAGCGGTGGGTCTACAGCCAGTACGACAGCACGGTGCGCACCAACACCGTGGCCCGGCCCGGCGGCGATGCCGGGGTGGTCCGCATCCGGGGGACGCGTCGGGGCGTGGCTGCCACCACCGACTGCAACGGCCGCTACGTGTACCTGAACCCCCGCCGGGGCGCCCAGATCGCGGTGGCGGAGGCGGCGCGCAACCTGGTGTGCGTGGGCGCCGTCCCCACGGCGGTGACCAACAACCTGAACTTCGGCAGCCCGCTCAAGCCGGCCATCTACTACCAGTTCCGCGAGGCGGTCCAGGGCATGGCCGAGGCGTGCCGGCTCTTCGAGACGCCCGTGACCGGAGGGAACGTCTCCTTCTACAACGAGACCGACGGGCGGGCCATCTACCCCACGCCGGTCATCGGCATGGTGGGGGTGGTGGAGGACGTGGACCAGACGTGCCGCCACGCCTTCCAGGACGCCGGGGACGCGGTCCTGCTCCTGGGCACCAACACCCCCGAGATGGGGGGCTCCGAATACCTCTACGTCCTCAAGGGGCTCGTGGCGGGGGACGCCCCCTCGGTCGACCTCCTCGAAGAGCGCCGGCTCCAGCACGCGGTGCTGGCCATGGTGCAGCAGGGGCTCCTCCACTCGGCCCACGACTGCGCCGAGGGGGGTCTCGCCGTGACGCTGGCCGAGAGCGCCCTGGGCGACGGGCGCCGCGTCATGGGCCTCGACGTCAGCCTGGAGGACACGCTTCCGCCCATCCCCCTCTTCTTCGGCGAGGGCCAGGGGCGGGTGGTGGTGTCGTGCGCCCCCGACGACGCGGAGACGGTGATGCGCCTGGCCCAGGGACACGGCGTCCCCTGTCACCGGCTGGGGACGGTGAAGGCCCCGGGAGAGCGGTTCCGGATCCGGGCCGGCGCCTCCGGGGTAGACGTGGACCCCGACGCCCTCGCCGATGCGTTCTTCGGAGCGATCCCCGGCATCATGGACACGACCTTGTCACCGGAACCTTCCACCGGTCCCAGCGCCACGTGACCCGACCCCACAGCCTCCCCGTCGTATCCTCCTCGCCGGGTCCCGAGACGGTCCGGGCCTCCACCCTCGACGACGACCGGCCCCACGAGGAATGCGGCGTCGTGGGCATCACCGGCGTGGAGGACGCGGCCGAGCTCGTGTTCCTGGGCCTGTACGCCCTCCAGCACCGGGGGCAGGAGTCGGCGGGCATCGTGGCCGTCGACGACGAAGGCCGGGCCCAGCTCCACAAGAACGTGGGGCTCGTGGCCGACGTGTTCGACGCGGAGCGGCTCAAGGGGCTGAAGGGCTCCACCGCCATGGGCCACGTGCGCTACTCCACCGCCGGCGGCAGCCGGGTGGAGAACGCCCAGCCCATCGTGGTGCGCTACTCCGAGGGTGACCTGGGCATCGCCCACAACGGCAACCTCACCAACGCCCACGACGTGCGGAACCGGCTGGTGGAGGAGGGCGCCCTCTTCCAGACCAGCAGCGACTCCGAGGTCATCGTCCACCTGGTGGCCCGCTCGCGCCACGCCACCGTGGACGCCCAGATCGACGACGCCCTGACCCACCTCGAGGGAGCGTTCTCCCTGGTCATGTCGGTGGGCGACACGCTCTACGCGGTGCGGGACCCCCGGGGCTTCCGGCCCCTGCTCCTGGGCCGCAAGGGCTCCGGGTGGGTGGTGGCCAGCGAATCGTGCGCGTTCGACATCATGGGCGCCGAGTACGTGCGGGACATCGAGCCGGGCGAGGTCCTGAAGATCCGGGGAAGCCGCGTCGAGCAGCTCCGCTCCCTGCCGCCCGCCGGCCACCCTGCGCCGTGCATCTTCGAGCTGGTCTACTTCGCCCGCCCCGACTCCCACCTGTGGGGGGTGAGCGTGGACCGGGCCCGGCGCGCCTTCGGACGCCGCCTCGCCGAAGAGCATCCGGCCGAAGCCGACGCGGTGATCGCCGTGCCGGACAGCGCCAACTCCTCGGCCCTGGGCTACGCCGAGGCCAGCGGCATCCCCTTCGAGCTGGGCCTCCTGCGCAACCACTACGTGGGGCGGACGTTCATCAAGCCGTCCCAGGCCGACCGCGACTTCGGCGCCCGCATGAAGTACAACCCGGTGCGGGAGGTGCTGGCCGGCAAGCGCGTGGTGGTGGTGGACGACTCGCTGGTGCGGGGCACCACCAGCCGCAGCCTGGTCAAGTTCATCCGGGAGGCGGGCGCGAAGGAGGTCCACTTCCGCATCGCCAGCCCCCCGGTGCGCTTTCCGTGCTTCTACGGCATCGACATGCCCAGCCGGGAGGAGCTGATCGGCGCCCGGCTGTCGGTGGACGAGATCCGGGACGAGCTGGGCGTGGACTCCCTGGGCTACCTGTCCCTGGAGGGGATGCAGGGCGCGGTGGCCGAGCAGGGCCCCTTCTGCAACGCCTGCTTCTCGGGCAACTACACGGCGCCCCTGGTGGACGTCGAGCGGGGCTACGCCCCCGGCAACGTCGCCGTCGGCTGCTGACGCTCCGCGACGCCGCGGTTCCCCACCCACCCTCCTTGGACGTCACCCCGGAGCTCCTCCGCGCCCTCCCCAAGGCGGAGCTCCACGTCCACCTGGACGGCAGCCTCCGTCCTTCCACGCTCATCGAGCTGGCCCGGCTTAGGGAGAAGCCCCTTCCGTCGGACGATCCCGGGACGCTGGCGCGCCTCATGGCCCCCGACGACCCAGGGGACCTGGAGGCGTACCTGCGGCGCTTCGAGACCACCCTCTCCGTCATGCAGCAGGCCGACGACCTGGAGCGCATCGCCTACGAGCTCGCCCGGGACGCCGCCGCCGAGGGGGTGCGCTGGCTCGAGGTGCGCTGGTGTCCCGTCCTGAACACCCGCGAGGGGCTGTCCCTGGCCGAGGCCGTGGAGGCCCCCCTGCGGGGGCTGCGGCGGGCGGAGGAAGAGCACGGCGTGGGCTGCGGCGCCATCCTGTGCGCCCTCCGCTCCATGGACCCCGCCGTCTCCGTCGAGGTGGCCCGCCGCGCCCTGGCCTTCCGGGACCGGGGCGTGGTGGCCTTCGACCTGGCCGGGGGCGAGCGGGGCCATCCCGCCCGGGAGCACCGGGAGGCCTTTCGGCTGGCCGCCATGGGCGACCTGCCCGTGACGGTCCACGCGGGCGAGGCCGACGGTCCCGATTCCATCCGGCAGGCGCTGCACGACTGCGGCGCCCGCCGCATCGGGCACGGGACCCGCCTTCACGAAGACCCGTCCCTCCTGGCGTATGTCCGGGACTTCCAGGTTCCCCTGGAGGTGTGCCTCACCTCGAACGTCCAGACGGGCGTGGTCCCCTCCGTGGAGGCCCACCCCCTCCGCCTCTACCTCGAGCGGGGGCTGGTGGTGACCCTGAGCACCGACAACCGCCTGGTGTCGGGCACCACCCTGAGCCGGGAGTACGCCCTGGCCCACCAGCGCCTGGGGCTGGGCTGGCCCGATCTGAAGGAGATCGCCCTCATGGGCTTCCGGAGCGCCTTCCTCCCCCTGGACGAGAAGCTGGCGCTGCTGGCGGGGGTGGAGGCCGAGCTGGCGCAGCTGGAAGCCGCACCGGGCTAGGGACGAACGAAGCTCCCGATCCCTGCATGACGAAGGGGGCGGCCGGAGCGGCCGCCCCCTTCTCCACGTCTGCGGTCCAGCGGCACGACGGGAACCGCCCCGAACGAGGAACGCCCCCGCCCGGCTGGTTTGCCGGACGGGGGCGTCGGCCCTGCTTCAGGCCACTGCGACCTCAGGTGAGCATCAGTTCACCACGAAGGTCCGGTCCTCGATGTCGTTCGCACCCACCAGGCGGTACAGCGCGCTGGTCGGGGTGCTCGCCGTGTAGCCCGCCACCGTCGACGGGTTCGGCGTGATCTGGTACACGCCCTCGGTGAGGTTCGGGAAGCTGAACTTACCGTCGGCGTCCGTGACCGCGTTCACCGCAGTGAAGCCGGGGAAGTTGGCCGTGCACGTGCCGGCCGACGGCGGCTTGGTGGAGCCCGCCGACGTGAGGCAGCGCATGAGCGTCACGGTCATGCCAGCAACCGGGTCACCGGAGCCGTCCTCGACGGTACCCTGGGCCACGTCGTTGCTGTAGAGGAACGTGAAGTGCGACGGCGCCACGTCTCAGCGCAGCGCTGTTGTCGTAGTCCCACCGCGGCAGCGGGATCGGGAAGGTGCTCCCGACCGTCCGCCGGTTGTTCTGGTTGTCGGCCGTGGCCTTGGCGGCCGCGGTCGTCACCGTCACCCAGTTCAGCGGCGTTGCCGTTGCTGTCGTAGCCACGGAGCACGGTGGCATCCGCGGTGGAGCCAGCCTGGATGGTGTAGTTCCCCTCGGCCAGGTTGCTGAACGTGAACGCACCGTCGGCGTCCGTCGTCGCCGTGGCGACCGTCGGCCCGGCGAGGCTGTCCGCGTGCAGCATGACCGTCACGCCGGGCAGGGCCTGCCCCGGATCGATGACGTTGGTGTCGTTGTCGCGGTCGTTGACCACCACACCCGAGATCTTCGTGTCGTGCCTGCTGACGATGAAGTTCAGGATGTCGTTGTCCGCGTTGCCCTGGATGTCCACGGTGTCGGCGCGGTTGAAGCCCTTCCGCACCGTCCAGACCGTGTCACCGGCGCTCGTGACGGAATCCATGACGGACACCAGGAACGTGCCCTCACGCATGCCCGTCAGCGTGAACATGCCGTTGGAATCGGACGTGACGGTCGTATCCGTGGGCCACGGCTTCAGGTTCGGGTCGATCGCCTGGACGCGAACGTTCGCACCCGCGGCGGCGGTGGAATCCACCGACTTCACCCGGCCCGTGATGTAGCCGTTGTTGTACTTGTACGCCCACGTAGCGCAGGAGGCCGCGGTGCCGAGGGTGTCGGCGCCGAGCGGGCACTGGTAGATGGCCGGGTTGCTGCCATCGAGCGCCTGCACCGCCACGGACTTGTCCGTGATGATCGCCTGCTGGTTCGGCAGCGCCGAAGCCGCCGTCACCGTGTAGCTGGAGTCGGTGCTCAGGTTCGGTGAACGTCACCGAGCCGTCCGAAACCAGAGGCGTCTTGGTCTGCACCGAGTCACCGTTCCTCCACAGCGTGACCCGGATGTTGTCGACGTTGGCGAAGTCGTCACCGCCGGTCATCCAGGCGGTGTCGTCGGCCTCGTGGTACACGCGCACCAGCAGGTCCGCGCTGAGGAACTTCACCATCTCGTTGCCGAGGTCGAGCGTGTCCGACGCCGGCACCGTGCCGTCGTGGATGATGCGCAGCCAACGGCCGACCGCGTCGCCGTCCTGGGCCTCGGGCGTCTGCGTGAAGGCCTTGCTGTTGGCCTTCGGCTGGCTGCCCGACAGGCGCACCCAGAAGGTGTCCGGCAGGTTGCCCACCGCCACCGCGTCACGGAACTCGACCCAACCGTTGCTGTCGGTGGTGTCGGTCTGCACGGCCGTGGCGGCCGTCGACGTGTCGTTCAGGTAGTACGCCGCGTTCCAGCCCTCGAGCGGGTCACCGTTCACCGCGACCGCGTTGAACCCGAAGTGCAGCTCGGTATTCAGCAGGTCGAAGGTGTCGGGCGCCATGTCCTCGACCTTGCGCGGGTCGTAGTGGATCTCGATCCGCGACTCGCCGTTCAGGACATGGTACGTCGGAGCCGACACGAACTGGGCGAACACGATGTGGTCCGTCCCCGCGCCCGGAGCCGTATCGTCGGTCCGGTCGAAGGTGAACTGGGCCAGACCGTCGGCGTCCGTGGTGTCGCGGCCGAGCTTGTTCGTGCTGGCCAGGGCGTCCGCCTCGGTCGGATACAGGTCGAGGATCACGCCCTTCACGGGCGCGATGCCCGGAGCGACGGAATCCTGGCCCAGGAACGCGTAGACGTCCAGGACCTCACCCACGATGTCGAACGGGAAGTTGACCGTGCTCGTCGTACCCGCGGCCACCTCGACGGTGGTGCAGGTCGTCGTGCCGCCGAACGCGACCGTGGACGGAATGTCCGAATCGTTCACGTCCGCCAGGCAGACGTTGTACGTGCCGGGCGTGAGGTCGGTCACCGAGAACTCGCCGTTCGCGTCCGTCTGGACGGTCTGGACGGTCCCGATGGTCGGACCCTCGATGTTGATGGCGACGTTCGCAGCCTTGAGGTTCTCCTCGAGGGCCGCACCGTCGAACACGTTGTTCTTGTCGTTCTCGTCGAGGAACAGGCGGCCCGTGATGGACGCGTTCCCCGTGGCCGAGCAGCTGAAGCTGACGACCTTGGTCTCGCCGGTGGCGAGCGTGGCGCTCGCGGGCGAGTTGCTGCAGGACGTGCCCGAGGGCAGCCCCGACACGGTCAACGTGTAGCTGCCGGCCTTCAGGCCACCGAACGAGTACTGCCCGTTCGCGTCGGTGGTCGTGCTGCCGGAGCTGGCGCCGCTCAGCGCGACCGTCACCCCTGAGAGGGGCTGGCCGCCGCTGGAGACGCTACCGATGATCGCCGAGGTACGGACGGACGAGCCCGCGAAGTCCACGGTCACGACCTGTCCTGCCGTCGCGATGACTGCGGCCTTTGCCAGCGCGTCGAAGGTGGCGTCGGCGGGCGTGCCGCTGAGCGCCACGGTGTAGGCACCGGCAGCCACGTCGCTGAACGTGTAATGGCCGGATGCATCGGTGGTCGTCGTCGCCCCGCTGGACAACGTGACCGTGATGCCCTGGGTGCCCTGGCCGTCGATGGTGACGGTGCCCGTCACGGTCCCCGTTACGGCCGGCGCGACGGTGGTGCCTTCGTCGCAGGCCGCCAACGGCAGGACCACGAGGGCCGCCAAGGCGAGTAGTCTGAGTCGCTTCATCATCCTCTTCCGATGAAGGGGGAACAGTACTGCTGAGAACACTGAGGTACTTCGAACACTGGCCTGGATGAGACTGAAGGTGCCGATGATCACGAAGGATCGTCGCGCTGCCGGGCTGCTTCTCCCGGCGGTCGGGTCTTCCGTCTCCTCCTTTCTTCCCGGTGGGAAGGCCTGGTGTACGGGCGTACGGAACCGGATGGGGCCGGGTGCACGCACCGTGCCACTGGTGGCAGTGCGGGTAAAGCGTTGTGAGGCAATAGTCTAGGCAATCCCGCCCTCAGACGGAACGCCTGAAAAAATCCAAGGACCCTCAGATTTCTGAGAGAACCGGGGCGTCCTGGGCCAGGAAGCGGTCGGCCGCATCCACGAAGGCGCGCGATCCGATGTAGAGAGGGGTCCTCTGGTGGAGGGACTCGGGCACCACGTCCAGGATGTCCTCCGTCCCGGTGCTGGCCCGGCCGCCCGCCTCACGGCAGATCATGGCCAGGGGGGCCGCCTCGTAGAGGAGGCGCAGCTTCCCCCGGGGGTGCTCGCTGTCCGCGGGGTACATGAAGATGCCGCCCCGGAGCAGCGTCCTGTGGAAGTCGGCGACCAGGGAGCCGATGTAGCGGCTGCTGAAGGCCCCGCCCCCCTCCTCGTCCCCCTGCTTCATCCAGGCGAGGAGGTTCTTCTGCCCGTCGGACCAGCGGGCCCAGTACGCCTCGTTCACCGAATAGACCCTCCGGGGCGGCTCGGGCAGGCGGATGTCGGGGTGGCTCAGCAGGAACTCGCCGATGCCGGGGTCGAGGGTGAAGCCGTGCACGCCCGCGCCGCTCGTGTACACGAGCATGGTGGACGAGCCGTAGACGATGTAGCCGGCGGCGAGCTGGCGGCTGCCGGGCTGGAGGCAATCGGCCTCGCAGCCCCGCTCGGCGTCGCTGATCTTCCGGTGGATCGAGAAGATGGTCCCCGTGGAGACGTTCACGTCGATGTTCGAGGAGCCGTCCAGGGGGTCGTACAGGAGCACGTAATTGCCGGTCGGGAACTTGGACGGGATCTTGAGGATCTCCTCGTGCTCCTCGGAGGCCAGGCAGCACAGGTTGCCCGTGTGGTCCATGGCCTTGAAGATGACCTCGTCGGCGAAGATATCGAGCTTCTGCACCGACTCGCCGTGGACGTTGGTGGTCCCGGTCTTCCCCAGGATGTCCACCAGCCCCGCCTTGTTCACGTCACGGCTGATGATCTTCGCGGCCAGGGCGATGTCGTACAGGATGTTGGAGAAGGCGCCGGTGGCGTGGGGGTGCCTGCGCTCCTCCTCGACGATGTGACGGGACAGGGTGACGACGCTGGCTTCGGTCATGGTGGGCCTCGCTTTGGTCGTCCGGCCGGGGGGAGCGCGTGGGGCGGTTCGGGCCGGCCTCAACTTCCGTACCAATGCTGCGGAACGTCCGTCCGGGTACTCTAATACGATATACCCGCGGGGCCAGGGCCGGTCAATCACTGCGGCCCGCCGGATGGGGGCTCCGGACGCTCCTCACGGACGGTGAGCGTGCCGTCCTCCGCGGCCACCACGGAGACGGTACCCAGGAGGTCGGTGCGCAGGACCCGTGCCCCCGCCGCCCCGAGGCGCGCCACCACCCGGGGGTCGGGGTGGCCGTAGCGGTTGTGGCGCCCCACCGACACCAGCGCCACCGCCGGGCGCAGCCGGTCGACCACGTCGACCGGGCTCGACGTCCCGCTCCCGTGGTGGGCCACCTTGAGCAGATCCACGGGGCCCACCCCCCGCTCCACCCGCTCCTCCTCGTCGGCGGGGGCGTCGCCCGTGAGGAGGGCCGAGAAGGCCCCCCAGCGCAGCAGCAGGACCACGGAATGCCCGTTGGCGTCGCTGGCGGTGTCCGCCACCGCATCGGGACCCAGGACGTCGATGCGCAGCCCGTCCAGCTCGTACGACGCCCCAGCCCGGGCCTTCCACCACCCCACGCCGGCGCGCCTCGCCGCCCGCAGGTCGTCCAGGTAGCCGGCGCTGCCCCGGGGAGCGCCGGGATCCAACACCCCGTCCACCGGAACGCCCGACAGGACGGCGGCCGCCCCCCCGGCGTGGTCCATGTCCGAGTGGGTGATCACCACGGCGGCCAGGCGGCGCACGCCCCGGGCCTTCAGGTACGGGAGGATGCGGTCGCGCCCCGCGTCCCTGCCCTGGGCCCGGGGCCCGGCGTCCACCAGGAGCCAGCGGTCGGCCGGCGAGCGCACCAGGATGCCGTCCCCCTGCCCCACGTCCACCGCCACCACCTCCACCGTCCCGGAGCGGGCCACGTGGAGGGCCAGGGGGCGGAGCTCCAGGGCGGCGATGGCGCCCGCCACGGCGGCCACCCCCCGCACCCAGCGGCGCGCGTCCCGTGCCCGCAGGAGGAGGACGGCGGCCACCCCACCGGCGGCCAGGGTGAGGCTCCAGCTCCGGGGGAGGTCGAAGGACGCCCCGGGGAACGCCGCCCACGCCCGCACCACGCGCACGAGCAGGGCCAGGATCACGTCGACGCCTCCCGCCACGAAGGCGCCGGCCGCGGGGTGGATGGCCTGGGCCAGGAGGGTGGCCAGGAGGCCGGGCACCGCCAGGGCCACCAGCGGCCCCGCCACCAGGGTGGCGGGGACCCCCACCAGGGACAGGCGCTGGAAGTGCCACGCCACCACAGGCAGGGTGGCCAGCGTGGCCGCAGTTCCCGCCGCTACGGGCGACGCCAGGGACCTGCCCAGGCGCGGGGGAAGCGCCCGTCGCAGCGCCACCTCCACCGGCGGCCCCCAACGTACCAGGCCCCACGCCCCCGCGAAGGAGAGCTGGGCGCCGGGGCGGAGCAGCGCGGCAGGATCGGCCAGAGCGAGGAGGAGGAGCGCCGTGGCCAGGGCTCCCTCTCCGGCGGCCGGCCGCCCCCGGGCCGCGGCGAGGGCGCCGAGGGTCAGGACCAGGGCCGCCCGGGCCGCGGCGTCGGGGGCGCCGATGACGAGGACGTAGCCCCATACCAGGGCGGCGGCGACCAGGCCTCCCCGGCGTCGGGAGAGGCCCCGTCCGCCCAGCCGCAGGAGCGTGTAGAGGAGGGCGGCGATCACCCCGACGTGGAAGCCCGAGATGGCCAGGAGGTGGGCCGTGCCGGAGCGGACGAAGGCGTCGCGCAGCGCCGGGTCGAGGCCTTCGCGTCGCGCCACGACCAGGGCGGCGGCCAGGGGGCCGAGGGCGCCGAAGCGGTGGTGGAGCGTGGCGACGGCCCATCCTCGAAGGGCCACCACGGTTCGCACCGGCGCCCCGGGCACGGGGGTGAGGCGGGTCGCCCGGATCCACCCCCTCCCGTTCGCCGAAGCGAGCCACACGCCCCGCACGCGCACGGGGGCGCCAGGATCGGGGACGCGCATGTCCGGCGGGAGGCGTAGCCCCACGGCCGGCTGGCAGCCGCTGCCGAGCCCGGCTTCCACTCGCAGCTCCCCCCGCCCCGCCGACGGGGGCGCCTCCAGGTACCCGGTCACCACCAGGGGACGCTGGTCGGCCAGCCCGGCGAGGCAGCGGGCGTCGCCGTGGCGCCAGGCGGTCGCCGACAGAAGGGCGCCGGCGGCAGCGCCGGCCACCAGGGCGGCACCGGGCCCGGGGCGGCGCCATGGCAGGATGGGCAGGACGAGGGCGGCGAGGAGGAGGGGGGCCGCCCAGAGGGGGAGGGCGAGGGGCGAGCCCGGCGCGGCGAGGACGCATCCGGCGGCGCAGGCCCCGGCCAGGGCGGCCACCGGCGGAAGGCGCCGTCTCAGGGGACGCCTCCGGGAGGAGGCGCCCGGCGGCGCAGGAGAGATGGGTTCAGGTCACTCCGCCTCCTGCTCGAAGAGATCGCGCTGGGTCCGGTCGACCTGGCTGCGGGCCCGCTCTTCTCGGTCCTCCTCCGCGAGGCGCTCGCGCAGGATGCGCCGGACTTTGAGGTCGGTGGCGATGGAGGTGACCAGCATCACCAGCATGCCCAGGAGGAGGGCGGCGAACGCCACCACCGTCACCGGGACGCCGTAGAAGGTGGCGAAGCCCAGGCGCAGGGTGACCCGCTGCCCTCCGTTCACGGCGGCGAACGCCATGGAGAGGACGAGGACGGCGACCACGCCCGCCGCCCCCGCCAGTCGGCTCACGCCGACTCCGAACGGGCCAGCCCCTCCACCATCCTGCCCGCGAACGTGGCGCCGGTCGTCCGCTCCAGCGCCACCCCCACGTAGCTCCCCACCCACGACGGCTCGCCGTCGAAGACCACGGCCTTGCCCCGGCGGGTGCGTCCCAACACCTGCCCCGGCTCCCGGCCCTCCTTCTCCACCAGCACCTCCTCCACCCGCCCCACCTCGGCCGCGTTGCGCTCCGCCTGGATGCCCCGGGTGAGCTCGATGAGCCGCTCGAGCCGGGCCTGGCCCACGTCGTCGGGAACGCGCCACGCATGGGGCATGCGGGTGGCGGGCGTCCCCTCCCTGGGGGAGTAGCGGTAGGTGAAGGCGTCGTCGAAGCGCACCGTCCGCATCAGGTCGAGGGTGGCCTCGAAGTCCTCCTCCTCCTCCCCCGGGAACCCCACGATGACGTCGGTGGAGAGGGCCACGTCGGGGATGGCCGCCCGCACCATGGCCACCTTGTCCAGGAAGGCCTCCACGGTGTAGCGCCGCAGCATGCGCTTCAGCACCCGGTCGCTCCCGGACTGGGCCGGCAGGTGGAGCTGCTCGCACACCGCCGGCTCCGAGGCCATCACCTCCACCAGCTCCGGAGTGACGTCGCCCGGGTGGGGTGAGGTGAAGCGCACCCGCCGCACCCCCGGCACCCGGGCCACCTCCCTCAGCAGCCGGGGGAAGGTCCAGTCGCCGTGGCGGTAGGAGTTCACGGTCTGGCCCAGGAGCGTCACCTCGGTGACCCCCGACGCGGCCACGGCCCGCACCTCGTCCAGCACCACGTCGGGACGGCGGTTCTTCTCGCCGCCGCGCACGTAGGGGACGATGCAGAAGCTGCAGCGGTGGTCGCAGCCCCGCTGCACCGGCACCCAGGCCGAGACGCCGGAGCGGCGGCGCTGCTCCAGCCCCTCGTAGTTCTCGCCCAGGTTCAGGTCCAGGACGCTGAGCTGGAGGCGGCCCCCATCCCGCCGGCCGGCCTGCGCCCCGACCCTCGACCCGTCCCCGGGATTCGGCGGAACGTCCCCGGCGGGTCCGGTGAGGGCGTCCAGCGCCTCGGGAAGCCCCCGGTAGCCGTCGGGGCCCATGACCAGGTCCACGTGGGAAGCCTGGTCCAGCAGGCGCTCGCCCAGGCGCTGCGCCATGCAGCCGGTGACCCCGATCTTCAGGCCGGGGTTCTCCCGGCGCAGGCCGTGGAGCTGCCCCACACGGCCCAGCACGCGCTGCTCCGCGTGTTCCCGGATGGCGCACGTGTTCACCAGAACCACGTCGGCGTCCTCGGGGGCAGCGACCAGCGTCCAGCCCGCGGCCGCCAGGATGCCCTCCATCAGCTCGCCGTCGCTGACGTTCATCTGGCAGCCGTACGTCTCGACGTAGGCGCGGCGGGTGGGTCGGAGCTGGCTCATGGTCCTGCAATCAGGGCGGGAGGGCGGGACAGGTCAATATACAGATCGTCCCCTTCCATCCCCAGGACGCCCCGGTGCAGCCGCCGGGGGTCGCGCCGGCCGGCGGGGCCCCGGACCGCCACCCGGAGGTAGTCGCCGGTGAGGCCCCGGCGTCCACCGCCCTCCAGGGCCACCTCGGCGCCGCCGCCGGCCCGGCGCCTTCCGTGCTCCGCACCCTTGGCCAGGACCAGCTCGCGCAGCTCGCGGCTCCGCTCGCCCGCCACCCGCTGGGGGACCGGGTCGTCCCGGTGGAGCGAGGCCGCCACCGTGTCGTCCCGGGGGGAGAAGGGGAAGACGTGGAGGTAGGTGAAGGGAAGCTCCTCCACCAGGGCGCGGGTGACCTCGTGGTCCTCGTCCGTCTCGCCCGGGAAGCCGGTGATGACGTCGGCGCCCAGCCCCAGGAAGGGGAGGCGCTCGGCGATCTCCAGGGCCCGCCGGCGGTACTGCTCCCGGGTGTGCCAGCGGCGCATCCGGCGCAGGACCGGGTCGGCGCCGCTCTGGAGGGGCATGTGGAGGTGGGGCGCCACCCGGCCTCCCGACGTGGCCAGGAGGTCGAGCACGAGGTCGTCCACCTCCGTGGCCTCCACGCTGCCCAGGCGGAAGCGCACGTCGGGCAGACCCTCCAGGAGTTGCGCCAGGAGCCCCCCGAGGGTCGTGGGCGTGTCGAGGTCCCTGCCGTAGTGGCCGATGTGGATGCCGGTGAGGACCAGCTCGGGGTGGCGCCGGGCCAGGAGGTGGGCCTCGGCGAGCACCTCGGCCGGGGGCCGGGAGCGGCTGGCGCCCCGGGCCAGGCGGGTGGCGCAGAAGGCGCACTTCCGGTCGCACCCGTCCTGGATCTTGAGCCACCCCCGGGTGGCCCCTTCCCGCTCCCGCAGGAGCTCGGCTCCCACGGGCTCGTGGTCCGTGTCCTGGAGAGGGCGGCGGAGCCCCAGCTGCACCAGGCCCACGCCGGCGTCCACGGCCTCCGCCACCGCCACGGGGTCCTGCCCCGGCACCACGGCGCCCACCTCGTCCATGGCTTCGTACTCGGGCGCCTTGAGGGCCGCCGAGCACCCCGCCACCACGATGCGGACCCCTGGATTCTCGCGACGCAGCCGGCGCACCAGCCGGCGGGCGCCGGCGTCGGCCTGGTTGGTGACCGTACACGTGTTGACGACGCAGACGTCGGCCTCGTCCCACGACGACACCGTCCGGGCGCCCCGCGCCTCCCCTTCCTGGCGCATGCGCTCGGTGTCGTACTGGTTGGCCTTGCAGCCGAAGGTGTGGTAGTAGACCCGCACCGGAGAGACCTCCCGGTCAGAACCCCGAGACGCGCAGCGAGAAGCCGGCCCGCCAGAAGTCCTCGATGAGGCTGGCGCTGGTGCGGCGGCCCCGGGCCACGGAGAGGTCGATCTGGGCCAGGGGGAGGTTGGCGCCCCCTGCCATGACCAGCCCCACGCCCCCGGTCCACGCCGACTCCCGGGCGTCCCCTCCCCGGTAGGCGAAGGGGAGGTCCGCCCGGTGATAGCCCAGGCGCAGCGCCGCGTCCTTCCCCAGGATGTGCGCCCGCCCCCACTCCACCCCGCCGCCCAGGGTGAGGGCCCGGCTCGCCCGGTCCTGGGTGACGGTGGGCTTCCAGTCGGCCCAGTAGACGCCCGCGTCCGCGGAGAGGCCGGGGGCCAGCACCCCGGACACGCCGGCGCGCACCTCCAGGGGGAGGTCGTAGCTCCTCCCGTCGCCGGTGGTGGAGCCCGCCGGCTTGGCGTCGAGTCTGGAGTTCCAGGTGACGGCCACGCTCCCCCGGACCAGCCGCGACACGTCCACCACCGCCCCCGCCGAAGCGGTCACGCCGGAGTAGTCCCAGCGACCGCCCTCGGTGAACGACGTGACCGGAACGTTGGTCGCCAGCGTGTCGAAGGCGCGGGTGAACGTCCGGCGGACGTCGCCGGTGAGGGGTCCCACGGTGACGCCGAGCCCCAGGCTCGGGGCGATTCGGCGCGCGAAGCCCAGCTTCACCGCGACCAGGCCGCCCTCGGAGAGAAAGCTGTCGGTGGCGGGCACGGTGGTGCCCTCCAGGACCACGCTGCGGGGTTCCTGCACGGTCCAGCGCTGGTCCAGGACGCTCCCGAACGTCAGGCTGAACGTCCCCACGCCGGACACCGGATAGGACACGCCTCCCAGGGGGAAGCGGGTGGCCGAGTAGCTCCCGGTGCCGGCGCTCTCCTGGACGTTCACCCAGGACGAGAGGGAGGAGAACGTGACGGTGGGCACGGGCAGGCCCAGCACGGCCGTGGGATCCACGGCCGAGAGCCCGCCGCCCAGCAGCCCGACGCCGATGCCGCCCAGCGCCCGGGCCCGGGCGTCGAGGGCGTCCACGGGTACGCCCAGCCCTCCCGTCGCCAGGAGCGACTGGGCCCTGGCTTGTGCGGGAAGGAGGGAGGCCAGGCCCGTCAGGGCCAGGGCGAGGAACGACCCCGCCGCACCGCGGCGCCTCACGGGAGCCCCACCGGCTGGGCCACGGTCACCAGGAGTCGCAGGTAGGGCTCATTGGCCGTGCCCGGTCCGTAGAAGGAGGCGAAGGAGACGTCCATGGGCTCGAACAGCGACAGCAGGGCCAGCGACGAGGGCGGCGCCGTCCCGCCGGCGGGCACCGCCGCCACCTGGTTGCGGATGAACTGGGTCACGGGGACCCGCACCTCCTGGCTCGCGCCCGGGGCGAACGCGGACGCCGGGACGGCCAGGCCGAGGCTGCCCAGGAACGAGGAGCCCAGCGGGGCCCGGGGGAGCCGATCCGGGGCCAGCACCGCCCGCACGTCCATCCGCACGGTGTCCGTGGGCTGGAAGGCCGAGGGCGCGCTGGGCCGGGGCGTGAGGACGAGCTCGGCGTGGGTCACCCGGTCCGGGGTGAGGGCAAGGGGACAGCCCGCCACCGCGCACAGCGAGGAGGGGCCGTCCAGCGTGTCGGGCACGTTCAGGTCGAACACGGTCCGCCACGACGGCGCCCCCCCCACCCGGATGCCGTCCGGCGGCGGCTCGGGGACCGGCGTGTAGATGAACGTGACGCTGCCGCCCCCCACCTCCGACGTCACCAGGGTGTCGGGGTTGAACGTGGGGCGCGTGTCGACCTGGAAGCTCACCGTGTTCACCTGCAGGCGCACGCCGGCGTCCTCCACGGAGAAGCGGAAGCCCTTCTGCCCGGTGTCCGCCGTGTCCGCCAGGGCGGCCACCTGGGCCGAATCCAGGTGGAAGACGGCGGAGTCGCCGGCGGCGGGGTCCCACGTGGCCGTGGCCAGCTCCTGCACGGGGCCGCCCCCCGGCACCGGCCACGCGACCTGCCGGCCCAGGCTATCCACCGCCAGGTCCCACGTGGCCGTGGCCGGGTCCCACGCCTGCAGCGTGCGGCCGGCGGACAGCGTCACCGGAGCCTGGTTCGTGCTGGCGAGGGTGTCGAGGTGCAGCACGAAGCGCCCGCCGGTGAACGCCTTGATGGCCTGCGTCTCGGTGCTCCCGGCGGTGTCGACGGCCGTGACCGTGACGGGGAAGGTCTGGAAGCGCACCAGCGTGCGGGCGTCCAGGGTATCCCGGTAGCTCCGGGCGAGGATGCCGTGGCCGAGCTGGCCGGTGTTCCCGAATCCGCCGAACACCCGCACGTCCTGGCCGAACTGCGACCAGGGGATGCGGATCTCCACCGTCACGGGCTCCACCGGGATGAGGCTCCCGTCCACCGAGGTGGGGAGCTGGTTCTCGCACGCCGTCAGGGCCACCGCGGCGAGCAGGGCGGCGCCAGGTCCGAGCCGTCGTCTCAAGCTGATCCTCTCTTCGTCGAACCGGGACCGGACGCGGGTGGCGCCCCGGTGCCGGACAGATGTCCACCGGAAAACGGCCGGGGAAAGAGCTCGTCCATCGTCCATCGCGCGACCTCCCCCCCTCCCTCCGAGACGATGTCGAGCCCGGGGGCGAACTCCGCCAGGGCCTGTCTGCACGCGCCGCAGGGTGGGACGGGGGCGTCGCCCGTGCTGCTCAGGGCCAGCGCCCGGAAGCGGGTGTGGCCCGCCGCCACCGCGGCGGACAGGGCGCCCCGCTCGGCGCACACCGTGAGACCGTAGGAGGCGTTCTCCACGTTGCAGCCCGTCACCACCGTGCCGTCCTCGCACGCCAGCGCGGCGCCCACGGAGAAGCCGGAGTAGGGGGCGTACGCCCGCTCCCGGACCTCCCGGGCCCGGGCCAGCAGGGCGTCATGCGCCATGGTCTCGCCAGATGCGGGGGAGCCGAGGCGTGAAGCCGGTCAGGATCTCGTAGTTGATCGTGCCGGCCAGCCCCGCCACCTCCTCGAGGGTGATGCGCTCGCCGCCGTCCTCCCCCAGCAGGGTGGCGACGTCGCCAAGCTCTACACCGTCGAGCTCCGAAATGTTTACCACCGTCACGTCCATGGACACGCGCCCCACGATGGGGCATCTCCGCCCCCCCAGGAGCACGCTTCCCCGGTTGCCCAGCGCCCTGGGCAGGCCGTCGCCGTACCCGATCCCCAGGGTGGCCCACCGCTCCCGCTTCCCCGCCTCGTAGGTGGCCCCGTACCCCACGGTCGTGCCCCGGGGGGCTTCCTTCACGTGCACAACCCGGGCGCGCAGGGCGGCGACGGGGGCGGGCTCGGGGAGCCCCTCGCCCGCCAGGCCGCCGTACAGGAAGATCCCTGGCCGCACCGCGCCGCCGGCCAGCCCCGGGAAGCGGAGCGAGCCGGCGCTGTTCAGGGCGTGCACCAGGAAGGGGCCGCCGTCCGGCGGCGGCACCTGCCGGAGCACGTCGCGGAAACGGCGCTCCTGCTCCCGGGAGGGCGCCGGGTCGGGCTCGTCGGCCGAGTGCAGGTGGGTGAAGCAGCCGGTCCAGCGGAGCCCGTGGCCGTGGGCTTCCCGCACCGCCGGTCCCCACGTTCCCGCCTCCCTCCAGTCGAAGCCCGAGCGCCCCATGCCCGTGTCCACCTCCACGTGGAAGGTGGCGGCGATGCCCGTGCGCTCCACCGCGTCCCGGAGCGCCTCCAGGGCGTCGAGGTGGGAGAGGGAGAGGGTGAGCTCGGCCTCCACGGCGGCGTCGTAGGAGCCCGGGGGCACCGGCGCCGTCACCAGCACCGGGCGCTCCACGCCCAGGTCCCGGAGGCGCTCGCCCTCCTCCACCGTGGCCACGCCGTAGGCGAGCGGCTCCTCGGGCTCCACCAGGGAGACCATGGGCTCCATGCCCAGCCCGTAGGCGTCGGCCTTCACCATGGGAACCACCCCCACGTCGGGCCCCACCGCCGCCCGCACGCGGCGCAGGTTGCGGCGCACGGCGGCCGCGTCGACCTCGATCCAGGCACGGGTGCGGCGGTCGCTCATCCGGCTGACGTCTCTCCGATGACCGTTCCAGGACCCCGCCGCCGACGGCGGGGGTACCGCTGCGCGGCCCCGGGCCGGACCGCGAAACGGGGACAAGACCGGGAAAGATGGGGGAAGATGGCCGCGGAGCAAAGCACGGAAGGAGCCCTGGAGCGCGCGCTGGAGCTGGTGCGATTCCTCCGGCGGCGCTGCCCCTGGGACCGGGACCAGACCCCCGCGAGCCTGGTCCCCCACCTCCTGGAGGAGGCCCACGAGGTCGTGGACGCCATCCACGACGGGGACGACGGGGCGCTGGAGGGCGAGCTGGGCGACCTCCTCCTCAACCTGGCCTTCCAGGTGGTGCTGGGAGAGGAGCGGGAGGCGTTCACCGCCGACTCGGTGACCGAGGGCATGCTGGAGAAGATGCGCCGGCGCCACCCCCACCTCTTCGGCCTGGGCGAGAAGGAGCCGTGGGAGACGCTGAAGGCCCGGGAGCGCTCCGAGGAGGAGGGCGTCCTCACCGGGCTCGCCCGGGGGCTGGATCCCCTCACCAAGGCCCACCGCATGCAGGAGCGGGTGAGCTCGGTGGGCTTCGACTGGGCCGACGCCGAAGGGGCCCGGGCCAAGGTCGTGGAGGAGCTGGCGGAGGTGACGGAGGCGCTGGCGTCCGCCGACCGGGACGCCGTGGAGGAGGAGCTGGGCGACCTCCTCTTCGCGGTGGTGAACCTCACCCGCCTGGCGGGGGGCCACGCCACCACGCTGCTGGAGAGCGCGAACCGCAAGTTCCACCGGCGCTTCGAGGCGCTGGAGGCGCTGGCCCGGGCGCGGGGGGTGGCGCTGGACCAGGCCGGGCTGGAGGCCCTGGACGGGCTGTGGGACGAGGTGAAAGCGTCGGAGTGAGGCCCCGGCCGGGGCGTCAGTAGCCGGCCGCCCGGTCCACCACGTTGAGGAGCGGGCGACCCTCGGCGAAGCGAGCCAGGTTCTCCTCCAGCAGCGCCGTCTCCCGGCGCCAGAAGCCCCGGCTCACCGCGGTCACGTGGGGCGTGAGGAGCACGTTCGGCAGGCTCCACAGGGGGTGCCCCCCGGGAAGGGGCTCACTGGCGAACACGTCCAGCCCCGCCCCCCGGAGCCGCCCCTCCCGCAGCGCCGCCACCAGGGCGGCCTCGTCCACCAGGGCGCCCCGCCCCACGTTCACCAGCACCGCGCCGGGCTTCATGCGGGCCAGCGCGGCGGCGTCCACCAGCCCCCTCGTTTCGTCCGTCTCCGGGGCGCACAGCACCAGGTGGTCGCTCGCCTCCAGGAGGGTCTCCAGGCCCCGGGCGCCGTGGAGGAGCTGGGCCGCCCCGGGGAACGTCACCCCCTCCACCAGGGAGGGGACGTCCTCGTAGGGGGTGGGTGGGGGCCTCCGGCGCAGCGCCAGCACCCGGGCGCCCAGGGGCACCACGCGCCGGGCCACCTCCCGCCCCACGCCCCCGTAGCCCAGGAGCCCCACCGTGGCGCCCGCGAGCTCGCTCACCGGGGCGTCGGCCGGGTAGAACGCCTCCTGCACCCAGCGCCCCTCCGCCTGTCCCCGGGCCGCCAGGTCGAAGCCCCGGGCGAAGTGGAGGAGCATGCCCACCACCGCCTCGGCCATGGGGGGGGCGTGGATGCCGGCCGAGTTGGTGAACGTCACCTCCGGGCGGCCGAGGAGCTCCGGCGTGAGGGACCCGCCCACCCCCGCCGAGCCCGAGTGGACCCAGCGCAGGCGGGGCCCCCGCTCCAGCACCGCCCCCGGAACGCCCAGACCCATGTAGACGTCGGCGTCCTCCACCGCCGCGAGGATCTCGGGCGCCACCCGGGCGGCGCCGTCGCCCCGGCCGTCGCCCGGGACGTCCAGCACCTGGAGGCGGCCCCCCGGGGGGAGGGCGTCCCGGAGGCGCTCCGGCACCCACGCCGGCATGGCCCAGACGGGGCGCCGGTCGCGCATGTCCAGGACGACCTTCACGGCGGGAGCGCTACGGCTTGAGACGGTTCATGAGGCGGGGGAACGGGATGAGCTCCCGGATGTGATGGCGCCCGGTGATCCACGCCACCGTGCGCTCCACGCCCAGGCCGAAGCCCGAGTGGGGGAAGGTCCCGTAGCGGCGCAGGTCCAGGTACCAGCCGTAGGCGTCCTCCGGGAGCCCCTCCTCGTGGATGCGGGTCCGTAGGCGCTCCAGGTCGTCCTCCCGCTGGCTGCCGCCGATGATCTCGCCGTAGCCCTCGGGGGCCAGGAGGTCGTCGCACAGCACGGTGCGGGGGTCGGCCGGGTTCTCCTTCATGTAGAAGGCCTTGGCCTGCTTCGGGTAGTCGTGGACGAAGAGGGGGAGGTCGAGGCCCTCGGTGAGGGTCGCCTCGTCGGGGGCCCCGAGGTCGCTCCCCCACTCGATCTCGTTGCCGGACGCCTGCAGCTTCGCCACCGCATCGCTGTAGCTCATGCGCGGGAAGGGCGTCTTCACGGCCTCGAGCTTCGAGGTGTCCCGCTCCAGGACGTCCAGCTCCTCCTTGCAGCGCTCCAGGGCCCGCTCCACCAGGTAGGTCACGAAGTCCTCCTGGAGGCGCATGTTGTCGTCCGAGTCGGCGAACGCCACCTCGGGCTCCACCATCCAGAACTCGGTGAGGTGGCGCCGCGTCTTGGACTTCTCGGCCCGGAACGTGGGGCCGAAGCAGTACACCTTCCGGAACGCCGCCGCGGCGGCCTCCACGTAGAGCTGCCCGGTCTGGGCCAGGTACGCGGTGTCGCCGAAGTAGTCGGTCTCGAAGAGGGTGCCCGCGTGCTCGCCGATGGCGCCGGTGAGGATGGGCGTGTCGATCCTGACGAAGCCCCGGCCGTAGAAGAAGTCGTGGATGGCCTGCTCCACCTCGGCCCGCACCCGGAGCCCAGCCCGCTGCTGGCTGGAGCGGAGCCACAGGTGGCGGTGGTCCAGGAGGAAGTCGACCCCGTGCTCCTTGGGCTGGATGGGGTACTCCTCGCTGGGGCCCACGACCTCGATGGCGGTGACGCCCATCTCGTGGCCGCCGGGGGCCCGGGGCTCCGCCCGCACCTCGCCGGTGACCGCAACGGCGGTCTCCTGGGTGAGGGCGGCGTGGCGATCCCACACCTCCGGGTCCACCTGCTTCTTCACCACCACGCCCTGGACCAGGCCCGTGCCGTCGCGCACGTCCAGGAACGCCACCTTGCCGTGGGCACGGGTGCTCTCCACCCAGCCCCGCACCGTGACCGTGCCGCCCACGTGGGACCCCAGGTCCCGGATCTCCACCGTCTCGCTCATGCGCCCGTTCCGCCCCGTCGTCTCGTATCCAGGGAGCCCGCGGACGGATCGCCCGGACCGCGGGGGAGCGAAGGTTGGTCCGGCCCCGAGCGGGTGTCAATCAGCAGCGGCGGCGCCTAGCCCACCCCGAACAGCTTCAGCCGCTCGCCGTAGCGGGCGTCCAGGAGGGCCCGCAGGCGGGCGTTCCCGGGCGTCTCCAGGTCGGGGTCGTCCTCCACCACCGCCCTGGCCCGCCGCTGGGCCTCGGCCACGAGGTCCTCGTCCCTGAGGAGGTCGGCGAAGCGCAGGTCGGGCTGTCCGTGCTGCTGGGCGCCGAAGAGGTCGCCCTGGCCCCGGATGCGCAGGTCGGCCCGGGCGATGGCGAAGCCGTCGGGGGTGTCCCGGAACACCTTGAGCCGCTCGGCGGCCGCCTCTCCGGGGTCGGACAGGAGGACGCACACGCTCTCGTCGGCCCCCCGCCCCACCCGTCCCCGGAGCTGGTGGAGCTGGGAGAGGCCGAAGCGCTCGGCGTGCTCGATGACCATCACCGTGGCGTTGGGCACGTCGATGCCCACCTCGATGACCGTGGTGGCCACCACCAGGTCCAGCTCACCCGCCAGGAACGCCCGCATGACCCGGTCCTTCTCCTCGGAGGGGAGCTGCCCGTGCAGGAGCCCCACCCGCCGGTGGGGGAAGACCTCCTCGGCCAGCCGCCGGTGCTCCTCGGTGGCCGACAGGAGGTCCACCTTCTCCGACTCCTCCACCAGGGGGTAGACGACGTACGCCTGGCGCCCCTTCTCCATCTCGGCGTCCAGGAAGCGGTACACCTCCCGCCGCTTCGACGGCGGCCGGAGCACCGTCTGCACGGGCTTGCGGCCCGGGGGCAGCTCGTCCAGGACGCTCAGGTCCACGTCGCCGTAGAGGGCCATGGCCATGGAGCGGGGGATGGGCGTGGCCGACATGACGAGCACGTCGGGGTTGCCCGGCCGCTCCCCCAGGGCCATCCGCTGGCGCACCCCGAAGCGGTGCTGCTCGTCCACCACCACCAGCCCCAGGCGGGCGAACGTCACCCCCTCCTGGATGAGGGCCTGGGTGCCCACCACCAGGGGGAGGGTCCCCTCCTCGAGCCCCGCCAGCACCCGCCGCCGCTCCGCCGCTCCCAGGCTCCCCGTGAGGAGGGCCACCTCCAGCTCCAGGGGCTCCACCAGGGCCGCCAGCTTGCGCGCGTGCTGCTCGGCCAGCAGCTCGGTGGGGGCCATGAGCGCCGCCTGGTATCCGCCCTCGGCGGCCAGGAGCATGGCGAAGAGCGCCACCACCGTCTTCCCCGAGCCCACGTCGCCCTGGAGCATGCGGCTCATGCGCCGCTCGGACGTCATGTCCCCGGTGATCTCCCGGAGCACCCGGGCCTGGGCCTCGGTGAGGGCGAAGGGGAGGCGGTCGTGGAGGGGCTTGAGGAGGCGGTTGGTGCGCTCGTGGACGATCCCCGGGGTGGCCAGGCTCTGCTGCCAGCGTGCCCGTGCCTGCACGAGCTGGAGGAAGAACAGCTCGTCGAAGGCGAGGCGGCGGCGCCCCGTCTCCGCCGCCTGGAGGGAGCCGGGCCGGTGCAGCGCGGCCAGCGCCTCCGGGAGGGAGGGGAGCCCCAGGGCGGCCAGGGCGGCGGGGTCCAGGCAGTCCTCCTCCGCCGCCCGGGGGAGGAGGGCGTCCAGGTTCTTCTCGAAGATGCCCCGGAGCACCCACTGGGGGACGTGCTCGCTGGCGGGGTAGGCCACGAAGATGGTGCCCTCGGCGCCGTCGGGGGCGGCGCCCTCCGTCCCCCGGCCCAGGGTGGTGAACTCCCTGGGCTGGAGCTGGCGGCCGTGGAAGAAGCGCACCGGACCGGTGACCAGGAGCACGTCACCCTCCCGCACCTTCCGCTCCAGCCACGGCTGGCCAGGCCACGCGCACGTGATCATGCCGGACGCGTCCTGGAGCACCGCCTGGAAGATCCTGAGGCCGGAGCGGGTGGGGATGACGCCCCGGGAGCGGACCCGCCCCACCACGCTGGCGTCCATCCCCACCTCCAGGGACCCGATGGGGTGCACCGTGGAGGCGTCGTCGTAGCGGCGGGGAACGTGGTAGAGGAGGTCCCGGGCGGTGGCGATCCCCATCTTCCCCAGGGACTCGGCCCGGCGGGGGCCCACGCCCTTGAGGAACTGGACGGGCTTGTCCAGGTGGGAGAAGCGCTCGCCGCTCACGCCGCCGCGAACACGCCGTCCACGAAGGCGTCGGCGTCGAACGTGTCGATGTCGTCCACGCCCTCGCCCGTGCCCACCAGCTTCACGGGGAGGCCGAACTCCTCCTGCAGCGCCACCACGATGCCGCCCCGGCCGGTGCTGTCCATCTTGGCCAGGACGATGCCCGTGAGGTCCACGGCCTCCTTGAAGGTCTTCACCTGGCTCATGGCGTTCTGGCCCACCGTGGCGTCCAGGACGATGAGGGTCTCGTGGGGCGCCCCCTCGAGCTTGCGCCGCACCACCCGGTCCACCTTGCGCAGCTCCTCCATGAGGTTGCGGTTGGTGTGGAGACGGCCGGCGGTGTCGATGAGGACCACGTCCGTGCCCCGGGACAGGGCGGCCTCGATGGCGTCGAAGGCCACCGCGGCGGGATCGCCGCCCGGGCTCCCCCCCACGAAGTCCACGCCGATGCGCTCGGCCCACGTGGCGAGCTGCTCGATGGCGCCGGCCCGGAAGGTGTCGGCGGCGGCCACCATGACCTTCTTGCCGTCGTCCGCGAGGCGCTTGGCCAGCTTGGCGATGGAGGTGGTCTTCCCCACCCCGTTCACCCCCACCACCAGGTAGACGGTCGGTCCCTGGTCGGCGGCGTGGAGGTACGCCTGGGAGGAGGGGGCCAGGATCTCGGAGAGCTCCTCCCGCAGGGCGTCCCTCAGCTCGGCCCCGCCCCGGACCTTCCCCCGGCGCGCCCGCTGCTCGACGTGGTCCACCAGCCGGAGGCTCGCCTGCACGCCGAAGTCGGCGGCGATGAGGCGCTCCTCCAGCGACTCCAGCGTCTCGTGGTCCATCCCCCCGGCCAGGACCCGGACGTCGGTGAGGGCCAGGTCGACGGCCTTCTGCCAGAGGGATTTCTTCCGCTCGCTCTTCGTCTTGAACAGCCGGGCCATGGCGGTGGGGTCGGAGGTGCGTCCAGTTTCGAGAGAGCGCCGGACGGCGCCGCCTTCAACTTCGCCCGGCGGACGGGTCCACGGCACCCCCCCGGTGGGACGTCAGCGGAGGCCCCGCCGCCGGCGCAGGGTCCATTCGGCGGCCAGGAGCGCCAGCACGAGGACGTAGGGAAGGGGGTGGGTGCGGAGGGGCCGTGGCACGCGCGCCCCCCGGCCCGTCCCGGCCGCCCGCGGCCGCCGCCACCGGCGGGCGCATGCGTGGCTGGGCGAACTCGGCGGCCGGTGCCGCCACGTCGAAGCGGCCGCCGGTGGTGTCGGAGCCGCTCCGGGCCCGCCAGGCGTAGGTGCCGGGGGGGAGGGCGGGGGTGCGGAAGAGGGCGCTCTCCGGGACCGCCACCGTGGTGTCCAGGACGGCGCTGTCGCCCCGCTCGATGGCGAGGCGGAGGGTACCCCCCGCGGCACCCCGGGCCGACCAGGCCAGCGGCTCGCCGGCGGGCGCCACCTGCCGGAGGGGTGCCACGCCCGCGGCCCGGGTCGCGGGGGCCGCGAGGAGCCAGCCCGTCACCCCCGACCACAGGCGGCGGTAGACGTCCCGGGCGTCGCCGGGGCGGAACGCCCAGCGCCAGAAGCCCTGGGCGAGGGCCGTGGCCACCCGGCGCCCGCCGGTGGTGGAAAGCACGAGCCCGGGGGCCGTCTCCCCCGCCCCGCCGAGCTGCAGGCGGAGCACCGGCACCACACCCGGGCCGGGCACCAGGGGGAACACGGGCCCCAGCGGGGGGAGGCCCCCGAGGGAGACGCCCGAGAGCTCCGCGGCCACCGGCGACGCCGGGAGGTCCTGTGCCACGTACCACTCGCCGCCCCGGGGGCGGCCGGGGGCGAGCCCCGCCAGGGACGCGCCGGCCGGGTCGCCGGGAAGGACGAGGAGGCGCGACGCCCCCGACGCCCCGTCCCGCAGCCACGCCGGGACGTCGGCGCCCACCCCCTGCACCACCAGGAGCTCCGCGGCGGAGGCCGCCCGGGCCACGTCGGCCGCCGAGGCGGCCCCCCCCGAGCCGCCCGCCCGGTCCTGTGCGGCCCCCTCCTCCTGGAAGGGGAGGAAGCGGTCGGGGCCCACCCGCAGGTACCCCCGGGCGGGGAGGCCGCTCACCCCCGCCAGCACGGGGAGGAGGAAGCGCGGCTCCCAGTCGGCGGCCATGGACACGAGGATCACCCGCCCCTCGCCCGGGGAGACGTTCACCCAGGCGGGGGCCTGGTCGTCGGCGGGGACGGCGTCGCCGGGAAGGGCGACCCGGGCCTGGTAGCGCACCTCGCCCTCCCCCCGGGGATGGGGAAGGTCGAAGCGCACGCGGGCGCGCCGTCCCGGGCTCGGAGCCGCCACGGTCCTGGCCACCGGTGGGCGCCCCTCCTCCCCGACCTCCACCCGCACCGAGTCGCCCGGGGCCGCGCCGGAGGCGAACACCACCACGGTGAGCGTGGGACCCTCGCCCGGACCCACCGCCCGGGGCCCCTCCACCGCCTCCACGCCGGCATCTCGCACGTCGGAGCCCACGTCGACCCAGCGCACGTCCAACCCCAGGCGATCGACGGCCGCCTCCACCTCCACCGGGTCGTCCACCCGGAGGTCGCTCACCACCGTCACGGCCCGGGCGCCCGCCTCGGCGGCCTGCTCCAGGGCGGGGGCGAGGCGGCTGTGGGTCTCCTCCGGGCGCGAGGGGAGGTCTCCCGGATCCAGGGGGGTCACCTCCGCGCCGAACAGGGCCACGCGGGCGTCGCCGCCGAGGTTGCGAGCCACCGCCCGCGCCGAGTCCCAGGGCGTGGCGCCCTCGGGGCCGGCGGCCATGCTGGAGGAGGCGTCCACCAGGAGCCAGGCCCGGGGCCCCGCCGACAGGGGGGTGCCGGGCACGGACGGGTTCCAGAGGAGGAGGAGGACCAGGACCAGCGTCGCGCCCCGGAGAACCGCCAGCAGCCCCCGGCCCCGGATGGGGAGCTCTCTCCTCCGGTAGCTCCATGCGGCGTAGCCGGCCAGGGCCGCCGCGGCCACGAGGAACGCCGCCCACCCGGCGCCGCTCACGGGCGCCCTCCGGGGCGGATCCCAAACACGAAGGGCCCGCCTGGGGCGGGCCCTTCGAGGCGCGGGGAGGCTCCCGACGGCGTCACCGGTCCTGGGCCCCCACCGGGTCCGCCGCCTCCTCCTCGGCCAGCCGCGCCCGGGCAGCCAGGCGCGTGTCCATGGGCATGTCCAGCCCGGCGATGAGGCCCACCCGGCCCAGCATCTCCCTCCGCCAGCGGGCCATGTCGGCCTGGGGGACGGGGTCGCCCTTGGGCAGCTTCACGGCCAGGGGATCCACCTGGCGCCCGTTCTTGATGAGCTCGTAGTGGAGGTGGGGCCCGGTGGCGAGACCGGTCATGCCCACGAAGCCGATGACGTCGCCCTGGTGCACCCGGGACCCGACGTGGAGGCCCGGCTGGAAGCGGCTCATGTGGCCGTAGCGGGTCATCCAGCCGTTGGGGTGGCGGATCACCACCGCGTTGCCCAATCCCCCCAGAGGTCCCCGGTGGGTGATCACGCCGTCGGCGGTGGCCATGATGGGCGTCCCCCGGTCCGCGGCGTAGTCCACGCCCTTGTGGGCGCGCCACTTCTTGAGGATGGGATGGTAGCGGCCCGCGCTGAAGCGCGAGGAGATGCGCCGGAACTCGAGGGGCTTCATGAGGAAAGCGCGGCGCACCGACTTGCCGTCCAGGTCGTAGTAGGTGCCCTCGCCGTCGCCGTTGGGGTCGAACCAGACCGCGTCGTAGGGCGTGCCCTGGTTCACCAGCTCGGCCGCGATGAGGTGCCCTGCCCGCATGGAGCCGTCGGGTCGCACCTGGCGCTCGAAGGCGAAGCGGTACGCATCCCCCTTCTGGATCTGCCGGGAGAAGTCGATCTGCCACTGGAACACCTTGTCCAGGTGATCGATGAGGAGCGCCCGGTCCCGCACCGGCAGCTCGTCGAGGGCCGGGTTGTTCACCACCGCGTTCCACAGGACGTCGTCGATCACCCCCGACGCGTACACCGTGTCGGTCCAGGTGGGCGTCTCCACCCGGCGCGGAGCGCCACCCCAGGTCGTCCCGGGTGAGGCGCACCGTCTGGTCGGGGTCGAGCTCCACGTCCACCCCCCGGAGCCAGCGGTCGGCCGGCCGGAAGCGGAGGGTGATCTCGGTGCCCACCCGCATGCGCCGGGGCGACGCCTGCTCCCGGAACGCCAGGAGCAGGTCGTTCTGCTCCCCCGGCGCCAGGAACGTGTTCAGCACCTCGCCCAGCGTCTGCCCCGCCGCCAGCGCCCGCACCTGCACGTCCTCCGCCGGCGGCGCGTACACCGCCGGCAGCGGCCCCACGTCCGGCGCGGCCCGGGACGGCCGCTCCACGACCATGAGCCCGAGGACCGCCATCGTGCCGACGCCCATCCAAACGCGGAGCGGCTGGAAACGTGGGAACACGCTCACCACCAGGATTCGCGCGCACCCCCCGGAGGAGGTCCGCTGGTCTCTTTTTGGGAGGGAAGATCACCGGCCCGGTCAGAACCGACCGGGCACCCTACCAATACTTCACCGTTCGCGAAAGGGCGCAAACACTTGTTTCTTCGGCTTTGCGGGCGGGCGCGGGGGCGCGGGTGCCGTCCGGAGACGCTCGTGCGAAGGGCAACACAAGAGCCGACGACGTCCTGTGGCACGACGCCCTTCGCACGCAGCGAGCCTGCAGCGAGCGGTCTCCGGACGGCACCCGCGCCCCCGCGCCCGTCCACCCTCCTTCGCGTTCCCTGGCTCGGGTGTCGGGGGCGGACGGATTCTACCGCCGGGCCTGTGAACTGGCCCGTCGTTCCCGCCGACCAGCGCCGTTCCCCCAAGGCGCGCTCAGCGCGCCATCGGTCAAGAAAGAAGGGGGGGCGGAGGCGTCCGCGCCCGACCCGCACACCTAGTCCATCTGCCGCCGAATGAACGTCGGTATGTCCAACTCGCCCAACTGCTCCCGGGACACCACCCGCTCCGGCAACCGCCCCAGGGGCGCCACCGGCGCACCCCCCGCCACCGCCCGCTGGGGCAGCGTCATGGGCTCGGGCCGGGCCTCCCGCTGGGCCGGGTGGGTCTGCTGCTGGGGCTGCTGCTGCCCCTGGTGCTTGTACGGCGCCGCCGCCCGGCCGCCCGCGGCCTGCCGGCGGAAGTCGGGGCGGAGGACGTTCCGTTCCTGCTCGGCGGAGGCGAAGCCGGTGGCGATGACCGTCACCCGCACCTGTCCTTCCAGCGCCGGGTCGTGCACGGCGCCGAAGATGATCTCGGCCTCGTCGCCCGCCTCCTCCTGGATGATGGTGGAGATCTGGGTGACCTCGTCGATGGCCAGGTCCATCCCGCCGGTGATGTTCAGGAGCACGCCCTGGGCGCCCTGGATGGAGACGTTGTCCAGGAGCGGCGAGGAGATGGCCTCCTGGGCCGCCTCCACGGCCCGATTGTCCCCCTCCCCGAAGCCCGAGCCCATGAGGGCGGGGCCCCGGCACGACATGATGGTCCGCACGTCGGCGAAGTCCACGTTCACCTCGCCGCTCACCCGGATGAGGTCGCTGATGCCCTGGGTGGCGTGGAGCAGCACCTCGTCGGCCTTCTTGAGGGCCGCCTTGAACGTGGTGCCCTTGGGGACGACGGCCAGGATGCGGTCGTTGGGCACGATGATCATGGTGTCCACCGTGCGCCGCAACTCGGCCAGCCCCTGCTCCGCCTGGCGTGCCCGCTTCTTCCCCTCGAAGGAGAAGGGGCGGGTGCAGATGGCGATGGTGAGGGCGCCCATCTCGCGGGCGATCTCCCCCACGATGGGTGCGGCGCCGGTGCCGGTACCGCCGCCCATCCCCGCGGCGATGAACACCAGGTCGGCGCCCTCCAGGGACTTCCGCACCTCGTCGGCGCTCTCGTGGATGGCCTGCCGCCCGATCTCGGGCCGGGCGCCGGCTCCCAGCCCCCGGGTCAGCTTCTTCCCGATCTGCATGGTCACCTGGGCCCGGGAGCCCTTGAGGGCCTGGGCGTCGGTGTTGAACGAGAGGAACTCGACCCCCTCCAGGTCCTCGTCGATCATCCGGTTCACCGCGTTGCCGCCTGCGCCGCCCACGCCCACCACCTTCATGCGGGCGCTGCGGACCGGCGTCTCCTCGAATTCGAAGATCATCATCGTGCTCTCCTGTGGGTGCGAAGTCGGAAGGTGCTCGCAGCCGCGGACCAGTGGGTCCGCTTCGGGTCACGGGCCGGGCCGCACGAGCGGCGGCGTCGGCCGGGCGGGTTCGTCACGGAGGCGCCCTCAGGCGGTGACGGGCCGTGTTCATCAGAAGAACTCCTTCAGCCAGGCGCCCACCCGGCTCAGGACGCCCGAGGCGAGGGTCGAGGCGCCCTCCCCCGTCTCGGCCCAGCGGTCCGCGCCGTAGAGGGCCAGGCCCGCCGCCGTGGCGAAGCGGGGCCTGCCCACGGAATCGGCGAGGCCGCTGAGCCCCTCGCCCGGCACCCCGAGGCGCACGGGGGCCGCGAACACCTGCTGGGCCAGCTCCACCAGCCCCTGCATGGCCGCCGAGCCGCCCGTGAGGACGATGCCCGCCCCCAGCCGCTCCAGGTGACCGCCCCGGTCCAGCTCGTCCTGCACCATCTGGAAGATCTCGTCCAGGCGCTGCTCGGCGATGTGGGCCAGGAGCTCCCGGGCGACGTGGCGCTTCTGGCCGGGCCCGGGACCCGGGAGCTCCACCGTCTCCTGGGGATCCACGAGCTGGGCCGACGCCGTGGCGAACAGCTCCTTGGCCCGCTGGGCCTCGGCGAAGGGGATGTTGAGCCCCTTCACCAGGTCGGTGGTGACGGCGGTGCCGCCCACGGGGAGCACCGCCACGTGACGGATCTTCCCCTCGTAGTAGACGGCCACGTCGGTGGTGGAGGCGCCCAGCTCCACCATGGCGGCGCCCACCTCCTTCTCGTCCTCCGTGAGGACGGCCCGGGCGGTGGCCAGGGGCTCCAGCACCAGCTCCTGGACGCCGTAGCCGGCCCGGGACACGGCCTTGCGGATGTTGGCCGCCGCGCTGGAGAAGCAGGTCACCAGGTAAACCTCCGTCTCCAGGCGGGTGCCCGCCATCCCCACCGGGTCCTTGATGCCCCGCTGGTGGTCCACCTCGTACTCGACGGGAATGGCGTGGAGCATCTCCCGGTCGGGGGGCAGGGCCACGGCCCGGGCCACGGCGTGGACCCTGTCCACGTCGCCCCGGACGATCTCCTCGTCGCCCACGGCGACCACCCCCATGGAGGTGCGGGCCTCGATGTGGGACCCGCCGATGCCCGCGTAGACCCGGTCCACCGTGACGCCCGCCATGAGCTCGGCCTCGCTCATGGCCTTCTGCACGGTCTCGGTGGTCTCCTCGATGTTGGTGACCCGGTCGCCCCGGAGCCCCCCCGTGCGGGACTGTCCCACACCGAGGATCTTGAGCCCGGGCTGACGGCCGGGCTCGCCGGTGAGCTCGCCGATCACGGCGCAGGTCTTGGTGCTGCCCACGTCGAGGCCTGCGATGAGGTTCGCGCGCATGCGTCAGCTCTTCCCGTCGCCGGGGCGACGGGTGGGGCGGGGGAAACGGGGGCGGCTCGGCCGGCCCTCATCGGCGATCTCCGTAGCGCACGACCACCTGGTCGGCGAAGCGGAGGTCCACGGTGGCCACGGTCCGGCCCGGCTCCCGGGCGGCCGCGTCCTCCAGGGCGGCCCGGGCCTCCCGGATGCGGAGGGGGCTGAGGGGGGCGTGGAAGCGGAGCCGCACCTCCGAAGCCCCCCAGAGCGCCTCCATGTCTCCTCGACCCTCGGCCGACAGGACCTCGACCTCCCGGACGAACGCCGGATCCTGGGCCGAGAGGCGGGCCAGCTCCGCCGTGAGGGGGCGCACCCGGGCCGGCGCCCAGCCGTGGCCCTCCCCCTTCCCTTCCCGTCCCCGGACCGCAGGGGGGGGCTCCACGACAGGCAGGTCGAGCCGGCTCCTGGCCGGGTCGATGGGGAGGATGCGGCCGTCGGCGTCCACCGGCTCCAGGGTGGGCGTGGGGAGGAGCGCCACCGGCACCCGCTCCTCCACCTCCAGCGACCACCGTCGAGGGAAGGCGCCGCCGCACCCGGGCGCTCTTCACCAGGGGATGGCGCTCCAGGCGCTCCACCCAGGGCGAGGCGTCGTCCCACACGCTCGCGCCCGGAGGGATCGCCGCTGCCCGCACCGCTTCGTCCTGGCCCAGGTAGTGGCCCCCCACCAGGACCACGCTCCGCACCTTGAAGAGCGCCATCCCGGGCAGCGCCTCTTTCAGGCGCACCGCGCCGGCGCCGGCCAGGGACGCCAGCGCCACCGCCAGGATCCTCCGCAGCCCCCTACGCATCGCCCGGCGCCCCCACCGCCGCGGACCCCAGGAGGTCCCTCACCGCCGGGGCTACGTCCTCCACCGAGCCGGCGCCCACGGTGAGGAGGACGTCGCCCTCCTCGAGCCCGGCGGCGAGGGCCGCCGCCAGCGTGTCGACGTCGGCGTGGTAGTGGACCTCGGGAGCGCCGGCCTGGCGGGCGGCGTCGGCCACGAGGGCACCCGTGACGCCGGGGATGGGCGCCTCCCGGGCGGGAAAGACGTCGCTCACCCACAGCACGTCGGCGCCCGCCAGGACGCGGCCGAACTCCCGCTGGAAGTCCCGGGTCCTGGAGAAGAGGTGGGGCTGGAAGGCCACCACCAGGCGACGGTCGGGGTAGACGGCCCGGGTGGCCCGGAGCGTCGCCGCGAGCTCGGTGGGGTGGTGGGCGTAGTCGTCCACCAGCGCCACTCCGGCCACCTCGCCGAAGCTCTGGAAGCGCCGACCCACGCCCCGGTAGCGTGCCAGCCCCTCCCGCACCTGCGACCAGGTGGCGCCCAGGTGGCGCGCCACGGCGGCGGCCGCCAGGGCGTTGCGGAGGTTGTGGAGCCCCGGCACGGCCAGCTCCAGCCGCCCCAGCTCACGCCCCTCCTCCACCACCGTGGCCCGGAGCTCGCCGGGGCGCTGGCTCACGTCCACCGCCCGGAGCTGGACGCCGGCCGCTACGCCGTAGGTGTAGCCGGCCTCCGGAAGGTCGGCCAGCAGCCGGGAGGCCCCGGGATCGTCGCCGCACACGACCACCCGGCCGCCGGGGCGCACCCGGGAGAGGAAGACCCGGAAGCCTTCCTCGACGCCGGCCAGGTCGCCGTACACGTCCAGGTGGTCGGCCTCCAGGTTGGTGACCACCGCCACCTCCGGGAGCAGCGTGTGGAAGGAGCGGTCGTACTCGTCCGCCTCCACCACGAACAGGTCGCCACCGCCGCGCCGGAGGTTGCCCTCCCAGCTCGGCACCGTGCCCCCCACCAGCCCGGTGGGATCGAGGCCGGCGGCCACCAGCACCTCGGTGGTCATGGCCGTGGTGGTCGTCTTGCCGTGGGTGCCGGCCACCGCCACCACCCGGCCCTGGTTGACCCACGCCCCCAGCGCCTCGGCCCGCTTGAGCACCGGGATACCGCGCTCCCGCGCCCGGGCCACCTCGGGGTGGTCGGCGGGCACGGCGGCGGTGCGCACCAGGGCGCCTGCCTCTTCGACGTGGGCGGGGTCGTGACCCCGGTCCACCCGCGCGCCCAGGCGCTCCAGCCGCTCCAGCGCGGGGCTCCGCTTCACGTCGCACCCGGTGACGGGCACGCCGCTCCGGAGGACGAGCTCGGCCAGGGCGTACATCCCCGCACCGCCCACGCCCATGAAGTGGACGGGGCCCCGGGCGGCCAGCGCCCTCAGGTCCACGCCGCTCACGACCGTGCCTCCCGGGGGGACGGGGGCGGCAGGAGGGGGACGAGGGCGGCGGCGACCCGTCGCGCCGACTCGGGTCGCCCGCGCTCGCGCGCGGCCTTCCGATGCGCCTCGAGCCGGGCCGGGTCGACCGCCAACCCTCTGAGTGTCTCCCACAGCCGCTCCCCCGTGAGGTCCCGTTCGGGGAGGTGGATGGCCGCACCGGCTTCCTCCAGCGCCGCTGCGTTGTGCTCCTGGTGGTTGGCCGCCGCCGTGGGCAGGGGCACCAGGATGGCCGGCAGCCCCCACGCCAGGAACTCGGACGTCGCCATGGCGCCCGCCCGGCTCACCGCCACGTCGGCGGCGGCCAGGGCACGGGGCATGTCGTCGATGTAGCCCAGGGCGTGGACCCAGTCCGGGGCGTCCAGGCCGCCCAGGGCTTCCCGTACGGCGGCCTCGTGGGACGGTCCCGTGGCCCACAGGAGCTGGAGCCCGGGAAGCCCCTGCAGGCGCCCCCGCACCACGCCCTCCACCGCCTCCAGCACCGCCCGGTTCAACGCCCGCGAGCCCTGGCTCCCCCCCACCACCAGGGCCACCGTGCCGCCCGGGGCCAACCCGAACGCCCTGCGGGCGTCCTCCCGGTCCAGGGCGCGGGGCGGCTGGATGGGGTTGCCGCTCACCACCACCCGGGGCCGGGCCCGGGCCGGCAGCCGCTCGGCCGCCTCCGGGAACGCCACGTGGACCTGCCGGGCCCAGCGGGAGAGGGTGCGGGTCACCACCCCCGGCACGCTGTTCTGCTCCTGGAGCACAAGGGGCACGCCCGCGAGCACCGCCATGAGGCCCGCCGGGGCGCCGGCGTATCCGCCGGTCACGACGACCACCGCCGGCCGCTCCCGCCGGAACAGCTCCCCCACCGCCTCCAGGGAGCGGAGGAGCGCGGGGAGCACGCGCAGGTTGTCCACGAGGCTCGCGCCCCGGGCGAAGCCGCGCACCGGCAGGAGCCGGTGCTCCACGCCCCGCTCGGGGAGCACCCGGGCCTCCACCCCCCGCTCGGCGCCGACGAAGATCGGGCGCACGTCGGGGCGCAGCGCCACCAGCGCGTCGGCGAGGGCCAACGCCGGGTAGAGGTGGCCCCCCGTGCCGCCCCCGGCGAAGACCGCGACCACGCCGTCGCCCTCATGCACGGGCCGCTCCGGGCGCCGGCGCCCGCTCGGTCTCCCGGGCCACCCCCATGAGGATCCCCAGGCAGGCCAGGGTGACCATGAGGTTGGAGCGGCCGTACGAGAACAGGGGAAGGGCGAGCCCCGTGGGGGGCACCATGCCCAGCCCCACCGCCATGTGCAGGAGGGCCTGGAGAGCCACCAGGTTGGTGGCCCCCACCGCCAGGAGCTGGCCGAAGGCGTCGGGGGCCCGGCGGGCGATGCGGTAGCCCACGACCACCAGCGTCGCGTAGAGGCTCACCAGCACCACGATGCCCAGCAGCCCCCACTCCTCGCCCACCATGGCGAAGATGAAGTCGTTGTGGGGCTCGGGAAGGAAGCCGTACTTCTGGCGCCCCTGCCCGAAGCCCACGCCGGCAAGGCCACCGGAGCCGATGGCGATGAGGGACTGGCGCACCTGGAAGCCCGCCCCCGACGGATCGGTGCCGGGGCTCAGGAACGACGACAGCCGCTCGGACCGGAAGCCCACCTGGAGCTGGCTCCACAGCACCGGCGCCGCGACGGCACCCAGGAACGCGAAGTGCCCCACCCGGGCGCCTGCGGCGAACACCGTGAGCGCCCCTAGCATGGCGAGCAGGCACGCCGTGGACAGGTTGGGCTCCAGCATCACGGGCAGGAGCAGCACGCCCCAGACGAGCATGAAGGGCAGGAGCCCCCGGGAGAGGCTCCGGAACTGGTCCCGCTTCTTTACGGCCATCATGGCCGTCCACACGATGATCGCCACCTTGGCGAACTCGGAGGGCTGGACGGTCACCCCGAGCCGCAGCCAGCGGCGCGCGCCGTTGATCTCGGGCGCCAGCTCCTCGGTGCCCGGGAGCACCACCAGCACCAGGAGCACGAACGTCACCGCCACCAGCGGCCACGCCAGGTGCTCCCAGAGGCGGTAGGGGAGGCGGGCGCACGCCACCATGAGGAGGAGCCCTGCCGCCGCACCACCGGCCTGGCGGAGCACGAAGTACCAGTCCGGCAGCCCCTGGCGCTGGGCCAGGAAGGCGCTGGCGGAGTAGAGGGTCACCAGGCCGAAGGACAACAGCAGGAGGGTGGTGGCCATGACGACGGCCCCCTCCCACCCCTGGCCGAGGCCGGTGGCCGGGAGGGTGCGGGGACCCGCCGGGGCCACGTCCATGGGCCGGGGCGCCATCAGGCCCCTTCCCCCGTCGGCGCGCCGCCGGCGTGGGCGTTCTCACGGGGCGCCGGCTGCCGGGCCAGGGCGGCGAAGCGGTCGCCCCGCTCCTCGTAGTCCCGGAACATGTCGAAGCTGGAGCAGGCCGGGGACAGGAGCACCATGTCGCCCGGACGCGCCTCCCGGCGGGCCGCGGCCACGACCTCCTGGAAGTCCGAGCCGGCCTGGATCACCGGGACCCGCCCCTCCAGCGCCTTCGCGATGCGCTCGCCCGCGGCGCCGTAGGTGACGGCAGCCCGGACCTTCCCCTCCAGGGCGGTCGCCAGGGTCCCCAGCTCCTCGCCCTTGTCTTTCCCGCCCAGGAGGATGACCAGGGGGCGGGACAGGCTCTTCACGGCCGACGCGGTGGCCGCCACGTTGGTGGCCTTCGAGTCGTCCACCCACAGCACCCCGTCCCGCTCCGTCACCGTCTGGAGGCGGTGGGGGAGCGCCCGGGCCGAGCGGAGCCCGGCGCCCACCGCGGCGGCGGGGACGCCGACCAGCCGGGCGGCGACCGCGGCGGCCAGGGCGTTGGAGGCGTTGTGGGCACCCAGCAGGCGCAGCTCGGAGCGGGGGAGCAGGGGCTCCACCTCGCCGTCCCCCATGGCGAGGGCCAGGACGTCACCCTGAAGCAGGCCACCCCGCCGCGCCCGGGAGACGAGGCTGAAGTACCAGCGCTCTCCTGGCGCGTCCCCGGCCAGGTCCAGCAACGCCGGGTCGTCACCGTTCAGCACCCAGCGGCTGTCCGGGCTCGCGTTCTCGAAGATGCGGGCCTTGTCGGCGTAGTAGTCCTCCACCGTGGCGTACCGGTCCAGGTGGTCCGGGGCAAGGTTGGTGAAGACGCCGATGTCGGGACGGAAGCGGTCGATGTCGGCGAGCTGGAACGAGCTCACCTCCCACACGTGCCACTCGGGCTGGGGGTCCCGGAGCACCAGCTCCGAGGCCGCGGGGCCCAGCGCCTGGCCGATGTTGCCGCCCAGCGCCACGTCCACGCCTCCCTGGTGGAGGAGCCACGCCGTCAAGGCCGCCGTGGTGGTCTTCCCGTTGGTGCCGGTGATGGCGATCAGTGGACGGCGGAGGAACCGAAAGGCGAGCTCGGGCTCGGAGATCCATCCCACTCCACGATCCCGGAGCGCGCGGAGCACCGGAGCGTCCGGGGGGATTCCAGGGGAGACCACCACGGTGTCGGAGGCTGCGATCCGCTCCTCGTCGTGTCCTCCCAGCTCCACCGCGGCTCCGAGCTCCCGGAGTCGGGCTCCACCCTCTGCAGCCTGGGCGTCAGTGCGCAGATCCGAGACATAGACCGTACCTCCCCGGTTGAGGGCCAGACGCGCCGCGGCCATGCCGCTGGCGCCCAGGCCAAGGATCGAGACCGAACCGACGCGAGGCTCGTCCATCACCGGATCTTCAAGGTGGAGATGGCGACCATCGCGAAGAGGAGCCCGAGGATCCAGAAGCGGATCACGACCTTGGTCTCGGGCCAGCCCAGCTGCTCGAAATGGTGGTGCAGCGGGGCCATCCTGAAGATCCGCCGGCCCTGTCCGTAGCGGCGGGCGGTGTAGCGGAAGTAGGTGGTCTGCAGGATCACCGAGACGGCCTCGAGGACGAACACGCCCCCCACGATGACGAGCAGGAACTCGGCCTTGAGCAGGATCGCCATCACGCCGATGGCGCCCCCCATGGACAACGAGCCCGTGTCGCCCATGAAGACTTCGGCCGGGTGGGAGTTGAACCACAGGAACCCCACCGCGGCGCCCGCCAGGGCGACGGCGAAGATGGCCATCTCCCCCGCCCCGGGGAGGTAGAACAGCCCCAGGTAGGCGGAGGTGTCGATGCGGCCCGTCAGGTACGCCAGGATGGCGAACGTGGTGGCGGCGATGGCGATGAGCCCGCACGCCAGACCGTCCAGCCCGTCGGAGAGGTTCACGGCGTTGGACGTGCCCGCCACCACCACCGAGACGAACACCACGTACGCCGGGACCCAGAAGGCCAGCATGTAGTCCGACAGGAAGGGCACCCCCGTCCACGTCGACGGGAAGGGCGACACGCGGTGCAGCACCAGGAAGAGCCCCAGGAGGAGCCCGAACCCGAACTGCCCCAGGAGCTTGTAGCGGGCCACCAGGCCCTCGGTGCGCCGGCGCACCACCTTCAGGTAGTCGTCCAGGAAGCCGAGGAGCCCCATCCACAGCAGCGCCAGGAGGGGGAGCACCGTGTACCAGTTGGTGAGCTGGGCCCACAGGAGCGTGGAGACGGCGCAGGAGATGAGGATCAGGACCCCGCCCATGGTGGGGGTCCCGGCCTTCTCCAGGTGGGCCTTCGGCCCCTCCTCGCGGATCACCTGGCCGAAGCGGATCTTCCGCAGCCAGCGGATGGTGGCGGGCCCCATGAGAAAGGCCAGCACCAGGGACGTGACCACCGCCCCGGCCGCCCGGAAGGTCAGATAGTTGAAGAGGTTGAAGATGATGTGGAGGTGCGCGAAGCGGGGAAGGAGATGGTAGAGCATCAGCCCTCCTCCTCCGGCCCGGCGCCGAAGTCCTCTTCGAAGCGGGGCAGCAGCGACTCCAGCTTCACCCCCCGGGACGCCTTCAGGAGCACCACCTCGGAGCCCTCCAGGCGGTCGCGGAGCCCGACGTAGGCCTCGGCCGGGTCCTCGGCCGCGACCAGGTCCGGCCGCCCGTGGTGGGCCAGCCCCCGGGCCGCCTCGGCGAAGGCCCCCGTGGCCACCACGACGTCCAGGTCCCGCTCCAGGGCGTTCTCCAGCACGCGCCGGTGCAGCCGCCCGCTTCCCTCGCCCAGCTCGAGCATGGTGCCCAGGACGGCCACCTTGCCCTCGCCCGCGCTCTGGTCCTCCAGGACGTCCAGCGCCGCCGCCACGCTCTGGGGGTTGGCGTTGTAGCAGTCCACCAGGAGGGTCAGCCCCCCGACGGTGCGCACC
Source organism: uncultured Gemmatimonadales bacterium (assembly GCA_963720485.1). Taxonomy (GTDB): domain Bacteria; phylum Gemmatimonadota; class Gemmatimonadetes; order Longimicrobiales; family Gaopeijiaceae; genus MFD05684-c1. The sequence goes on along the minus strand of OY970395.1, from coordinate 1,206,966 downwards.
TCGCCCCGCATGGCGCCCGCCTTCACGGCAGACACGCCCTCGGCCGCCTCCTCGGGAGGCACGCCCAGGAGCTCCGACACCGCCAACGCCAGCAGCGCGTTCTGCACCACGTGCCGGCCCGGGGCGGCCAGCCGCACGGGGTGACCGCGCCAGCGGAAGCGGTGGGCGCCCCGCACGTCCACCTCCACCTGGTCGGGGCGCAGGTCCTCGTCGGCCCGCTCGCTCCACCCGGCCACCCGGACGCGGGCGTGGAGCGAGCGGGCCTTCTCGGGCACCATGGGGGGCGTGTCGCCGACCACCGCCCACGCCCTCCTCCGGCAGGGCCCGGATGATGTCGGTCTTCTCCTCCAGCACGCCCTCGATGGAGCCCAGCTTCTCCAGGTGGCTCTCCCCCACCGTGGTGAGGACGCTGATGCCCGGAGAGGCGATGGCGGCCAGCGCCGCGATCTCGCCGGGCTCGCTGGTGCCCATCTCCACGACCAGGACCTCCGCGTCCTCGGGGGCGGCCAGGAGGGTGAGGGGCACGCCCACCCGGTTGTTCAGGTTGCCCCGGGTGGCGTGGACCCGGAGGGTGCGCCCCAGGGCGCCTGCGGTGAGGTCCTTGGTGCCCGTCTTTCCCGACGACCCGGTGATGCCCACCACCCGTGCGGGCAGGGCACTACGCCGGTGGGACGCGAGGCGGCCCAGGGCCACCAGGGTGTCGTCCACGGGGTAGAGGGTGGCCTGCCCCGCCCCCTCCACCGGGTGGGACACCACCGCCCCCAGCGCGCCTGCGGCCAGCGCGTCGCCCACGAAGTCGTGGCCGTCGAAGTTGGCGCCCTGGAGGGCCACGTAGAGGTCACCGGGCCCGGCCTTGCGGGAGTCGGTGGTGACGCCGGCGTACGCCAGCCCCTCCACCGTCTGGTCCTCCGCCAGACCCAGGGCGCGGCGCACCTCCCGGTCGCTCCAGGTGAAGGCGCTCACGCCGCCCCCCGGGACGCCAGGGCCTGCCGCACCACCGTCCGCTCGTCGAACGGGTGCTTCTCGGTGCCCACCACCTGGTAGGTCTCGTGCCCCTTGCCGGCGAGGACCACCACGTCGTCGGGGCCGGCCACTTCCAGCGCGCGGGCGATGGCTCGCCGCCGGTCGGCGATGCGCTCGAAGGCGTGGTCCGCGAGCCCCTCCTGGAGGTCGTCCAGGATGCGCTCCGGGTCCTCGGTGCGGGGGTTGTCCGACGTGAGGAGGATCACGTCGGCGTGGCGCGCCACGGCCTCGGCCATGGGGCGCCGCTTGCTCCGGTCCCGGTCACCGCCGGCCCCGAACACCACCACCAGCCGCCCCGCCACCAGGGGGCGCAGCGTGGCCAGCACGCGCTCCAGGGCGTCGGGAGTGTGGGCGAAGTCGATGAGGACCGTGGCGGGCTCCCGGGTCACCACCTCGAGGCGGCCCGGCACCTGGGGCGCCGTCGACAGCCCCTCGGCCACCACCTCCAGCGCCACCCCCGCCGCCAGCGCGGCTCCGGCGGCGCCCAAGGCATTCTCCACGTTGAAACGCCCCACCAGGGGCAGGGACACGGGCGCTCGGCGCCCGGCCAGCTCCAGGGTGAAGCGGGTGCCGCCGGGGCCCGGCGTCACGTCCCGGGCCCGCAGGTCGGCGTCGGCGTCGACGCCGTAGCCCAGGGTGTGGGGGGCGGCCGGGAGGCGGTTCCACGTCGGCTCGTCCCGGTTCACCACCAGCGTGCCCGACGGCTCCAGGAGCTCCACCAGCCGCGCCTTGGCGCGGAAGTACGCGTCCAGGTCGCCGTGGTAGTCCAGGTGATCCTGGGAGAAGCTGGTGAACACCGCCACGTCGAAGCGGAGCGCGTCCAGACGCCGCTGCTCCAGGGCATGGGACGACGCCTCCATGACCACGCAGCGCGCGCCCTCGTCGGCCAGGGTCCGCAGCCAGCGCGCCAGCGCCACGGGGCCCGGCGTGGTGAGCCCGCCGCTGTCCGGGCGCACGGCGCCGTCGCTCCCCACCACCCCCAGGGTCCCCATGGCCGCCGCGGGTCCCTGGGCCTGCAGGAGGTGCCGGGCCAGGAGCGCCGTGGTGGTCTTTCCGTTGGTGCCGGTGATCCCCACCAGGAACAGCTCTCGTCCCGGCGAGCCCAGCGCCGCGTCGGCGGCCAGCGCACCGGCCAGGCGGCCGTCCCGCACCACGAGCTGGGGCACGGCCGCCGCCTCCACAGGCCGCTCCACGACGGCGGCCACGGCGCCCGCCTCCGCCGCCGCGGCCACGAAGTCGTGGGCGTCCACGTCGGCGCCCTTCCAGGCCAGGAAGAGGTCGCCCTCCTCGACGGCGCGGGAGTCCTGGGTCACGCCGCGAACGGCCGGGTCCCCCGACCCGCGCACCTCCAGCAGGAGGTCGGCGGCGCGGAGGACCGAGGCGATCCGCTCCAGGGTGGGAAAGGGGCGTCTCATCGGCCGGCCCGCTCCAGGCGCAGGCGCACCGTGTCGCCGGCGGCCACCCGGGACCCCGCGCCCGGCGACGTGCCCACCACCCGTCCGTTCCCGTCCCACAGCACCCTCAGCCCCATGGCGTGGAGGCGGCGCACCGCCGCCCGGGGGGGAAGGCCGGCGACCTCGGGCACGGGAACCGGTCCCGCCGGAGGCGGCACGAGGAGCTCGGACGACGCCCCCGGGGGGAGGTCGTCCTGACCGGGATCCGCCTCCGCGGCCAGGGAAGCGAAGCGCGCGGGGTCGCCGGAGCGGGGGCTCACCCGGCGCTCCGCCTCCACCAGGGCCCTCCGGTCCAGGGGCGTGCGCCGGGCCGCCAGGGCGGCCTCCATGGTGGCCCGCGTCACCGGTCCCGCCGTGGAGCCGCCGTAGTAGGTCCCCTTGGGGGAGTGGAGCTTCACGAAGATGACGAGCTGGGGGTCGCCGGCCGGGAAGAAGCCCGCGAACGAGGCGAAGTAGTCGCCCCGGGTGTAGCCGTTCTCCCCGTAGGCGCGGCTCGTCCCGGTCTTTCCCGCCACCTGGAAGGTGCCCAGACGGGCCGCCGTGCCCGTGCCGTCCTCCACCACCTGCACCAGCACGTCGTCCACCTGGCGGGCGACGCCCCGGGGGACGACGCGGCGGATGGCCCGGGGAGGGCGCTGCTCCACCACCCCGCCGTCGGGGTCGTCCAGCTCCCGGACCAGGCGGGCCTCCATGAGCTCGCCACCGTTGGCGAGGGCGCCGTACGCCATGGCCATCTGGAGGGGCGTGACGCCGATCTCGTAGCCGATGGCCAGCGACGCCGGCGACTGGAGCGACCAGCGCCGGGGACGACGGAGCACGCCGGCCTGCTCGCCGGGAAGCTCGATGCCGGTCTCGGTGCCGAAGCCGAAGTCCCGGAGGTTCTGGTACTGCTCCCCGGGGGTGAGGGCCTGGGCCACCTTGGCCATGCCCACGTTGGAGGAGTGGCGCAGGGCCTCGGCCACCGTGAGCACGCCGTGGGTGTCCACGTCGTGGAGGGTGCGGCCGGCCACCGTCCAGGTGCCGTTGCCCACGTCCACGCTGTCGGCGAGGCTCACCAGCCCCCGGCTCAGGAGGGCGGCCACCGTGAACGGCTTCAGCGTCGAGCCCGGCTCGTAGGGGGCGTTGATGGCCGACAGGGCCCCGGTGTCGCCGTCCTTCATGGACACCAGCGCCAGCACCTCTCCGGTGGAGGGGTCCGTCACCACCACGTCGCCCCCCCGGGCGCCCGTGCGCTTCACCGCCTCCTCCAGCGCCTGGCGGGCGATCTCCTGGAGGTCGATGTCCACGGTGAGGCGCACCTGGCCGCCGCCCACCGGCGGCTCCACCAGGAGCACCTCCCCGGGGATGGGCTCTCCCCGGCTGTCCCGGGCCAGCACCTGTCGCCCCGGCGTACCCTTGAGGAGGTCGTCGAAGGCCTGCTCGATGCCGCCCCTCCCCTGCCCGTCCACCACCGCGCCCAGGACGCCCCGGGCCAGGTCGCCGTGGGGGTAGAAGCGCTCCAGCCGCCGCTCCAGGTACACGCCCCGCACGCCCGCCAGCGCCGCGTGCACCTCGGGCGGGAAGGTCCCGGGCACCATGGCCCACTTGCGGCCGGGGTCGGTGAGGCGCCGGGCCTCCCGGTCGGAGAGGTCCAGCGTCCTGGCCAGGAGCGCCCGGTCGGCGTCCCGGTCGGCCAGCTCGCGGGGGGCCACGCCGACCCGGTACGTCTCCCGGCTCATGGCCAGCACGACGCCGTTCCTGTCCACGATGGTCCCGCGGGGTGCGGGGACGTCCTGGCTGGTGCTCTGCTGCTGGAGGGCGGCCTCGCGCCACACGCCCCCCTCCGCCACCTGGAGCTGGGCCGCCCTGGCCACGACGCCGCAACACGCCAGGAGCCACGTGCCCAGGAGGATGCGCCGGCGGAGCACCGGGGTGCCCTCTCCCCTGCCCCGGGCCGTCACGGCCGCGTCCCCGGCAGGATCACCATCTCGCTGGCGTCGGGCGTGTGCATGCCCAGGCGGGAGCGCGCCGCCGGCACCACCCGCCCCCGGCTCTCCAGGTACTGGATGCGCCTCTCCAGCTCCGCCTTCTCCGCCACCGCCAGGACCCGCGCCTGCCGTACCCCGTCCAGGGCCGCCAGCGCCTCCAGGGCCCGGGCCTGCCGCCACGCCACCAGGCTCAGGGACGCCAGAAGGGCGGCCACCGCCAGGGCGGCGCGGGTGGCGCCGGTGAGGGAGGCGCTCCAGCCGGTGCGCGCCGTGGGCCGGTGGCCCGTGCGGGGCAGCGCGTGGGCCCTCATGCCGCCCTCCTCCACGCCCGGAGCTTCGCGGAGCGGGCCCGGGGGTTGGCCTCCACCTCGGCTTCGGAGGGGGTCACGGGGCTCCGGGTGAGGGTCTCGCCCAGGGCCCGGCCCCGGCACCGGCACACGGGCAGCCCGGGGGGGCACACGCAGCTCCGGCTCCACTCCCGGAACGCGTTCTTCACCGCCCTGTCCTCCAGGGAGTGGTAGCTGATCACGGCGATCACCCCTCCGTCCACCAGGGCCTCGCGGATGCCGTCCAGGGCAGCATCCAGAGCCTCCATCTCACCGTTGACGGCGATGCGCAGCGCCTGGAACACCCGGGCCTTCTCTCCCTGCCGGGGGGCCCGGCCCAGGGTTCCCGCCAGGGCGCCCACCAGGTCGTCGCTGGTGCGGAAGGGGGCGTGGCTCCGGCGCCGCACCACCTCCCGGGCCAGCTTCCGGGCCCGGGGCTCCTCGCCCCACTCCCGGAACACCCGGGCCAACGCCTCCTCGGCGCCCTCGTTCAGCAGATCCGCGGCGGTGCCCCCCCCGGCGGCGGCATCCATCCGCATGTCCAGCGCCACACCCTGCCGGAAGGCGAAGCCCCGCTCCCCGGCGTCGATCTGGTGGGAGCTCACGCCCAGGTCGAGGAGGGCGCCGGACAGCCCCTGGCTCCTCACCTCCGGATCCGCCGGAGCGGCGTCGAAGCGGGCCTGGAGGAAGCGGACCCGCTCCCGCCACGGCGCGAGGGCCCGGCGGGCCTCGTCCAGGGCGTCCGGGTCCCGGTCCACCGCGAGCACCCGGCACGAGGGGCACCGCTCGAGGAGGGCGCGGGTGTGGCCTCCCCCCCGACCGTTCCGTCCAGGTACAGGCCCTCGCGAGGGTCGAGGAGGTCCAGGACCTCCCGGACCAGCACCGGCTCGTGGTAGCCCAGGGAGCGGTCATCGTCGCTCACCCCAGCAGGCGGGACGCGAAGTCCGCCATGTCGGAAGCCACCTCGTCGTCCACCGCCACCGTCGTCCGGAAGGTCTCGGGATCCCACAGCTCGACCCGGTCGATGTTGCCGTTCACCAGCACCGAGCCCTTCAGCCCGGCGCTCTCCTGGAGCCACGCGGGGACGAGGATCCTGCCCTGCTTGTCGGGAGAGACCTCCACCGCCCGCGCCAGGATGCCACGCACGTAGTGGGCCGCCCGGCCGTCGCTCTTCCGGAAGCTCAGGAGCTCCTCCTGGATCTCCTCCCAGCGGTCCTGGGGAAAGAGCGTCAGGTACGGCTTCTCCCACTGGAGGAGCACGAAGCGGTCGCCGTCCGCCTCCCGCCGGAAGGCGGAAGGGAGGGAGACACGCCCCTTCTCGTCCAGCTGATGCTCGTAGGTCCCCAGGAACCGGCTCACGCGAGTGGCACCATGTGGGGTAGAGTGGGAGAGAGTGGTAAACCTTGGGGGCAAGTATACCCCGCGCCGACGACGACCGTCAAGGGTAAATTTCCGCAATTCTCGACGAGGCGACCCGACGGCCTCCACCGCGAAAAGCCCGAAACAATCAGGCCTTTTCGACGCGAGCGCGCCCCCGAGGATCAGAATATCCGAAGGAAAACCGAAACAGCGGCGGGCCCGGGAATCCGGGCTCGGGTGGGCCACCCCACTTCTCCCCACCAGGGGCCGGCGAGGGACGGCGGGGAGGGAGGAGCGCGGGAGGAAGGACGAAAAGAAAGGGCGCCGCGGGGAGATCCCCGCGGCGCCCCGACGGCGCAGGTGAGCCCGGCGGAGGTCAGCCCCCGCGCTTGATGATCGCGTTCTGGATGTCGATGTACGTCTGGGCAGCCTGGACCATCTGGCCATAGTTGATGCTGGGCTGCTTGTCGGCGTAGGACTTCGACGCCTGGAAGTACTTGAGCGCCTGCTCGAACATCGGCTCGGTCGCCTTGGCCGTCTTCAGCGTCTGGGGCTTCTGCTCCTTGATGCCCATCTGGAGGTAGGACCACCCCTCCCAGAAGTTGAGCTCTGCCTTGGTGTCGGCGTTGACGTCGAACTGCTTGGCCGTCTCGATGCCCTTGATGGCGTAGTCGAAGTTCTCCTTCTTGACGCCGTTGTTGTGGGCGTCGGCGAAGATGACCCGGGCCACCGTGTTCGGGTCCTGGCCGTTGGTCACCGACTTCTTGAAGTACGGCAGCGCGTCCTGGGGCCGGCCCGCCTGGAGCAGCCAATTGCCCTGGCGGATGAACAGGTTGGGATAGTCCGGCTGGAGCTGCGCCACCTTGTCCAGGGCCGCGATGGCCTTGTCCAGGTTCCCCTGCTTCTGCTCCGTGTCGGCGTAGATCGCCCAGATCGACGCCTCGTCGGGGTGCGTCTGGAGCACCTTCTCCGCCGTGGCAGCCGCCTCGTCGAGCTGACCGAGCTGGAGCTGGGCGGCGATGATGTTGCGGAGGTGGCCCACCGCCATGTCGGCGCCCCGGATGGTATAGGCCTTCTGGAATGCGTCGATGGCGTCCTGGTACATCTGCCGGGCCTCGGGCGAGAGGGCCTCGCCGCCGCCCTGCTGGCCCTGGGCACCCGTGCTGTCGGCGTTCGCCCGGCTCTCGGCCGCCGAGAACAGGTAGCTGCCGTAGTACTCCAGCAGGTCCGGGTTCTGGGCGTCGTTGTCCAGCCCCACCTTCACGAGCTGGGCCGCGCCCAGGGGATCGCCGGCCTTCGCCATGTCGTAGGCGATCTTCAGGCGCACCTGGTCGGCGTTGGGGTTGATGTCCAGGTACTTCGAGTAGTACTCGCGGCCGGCGTTGGGATCACCCAGCTGGATGGCCTCGTAGCCCGCCAGCTGCAGGGCGTCCTCGTGGAACTCGTTGGCCGCCAGCACCTTCTGGAGCTCGGCGTAGGACTGCTTGTACAGGTCCTGCTTCTGCGCCTCGTCGTTGAGGCTCTCCGCCTCGTCGTAGAGGATGCGCGCCTTGCGGTACCGGGTCTCGGTGGCCCCGGGGTTCAGCGCCAGCGCCTGGTCGCAGTTGCGGAGCGCGTTGTCCCACTGCTGGCTCTGGGCGTACTCGCTGCAGAACTGCTGGAAGCGGACGAGCTGCACGTACTTGTCGAAGGCGTCGAAGATGTCCTGGGCCGCCTGCTTCTTGCCCTCGTCGCTCTTCGCGACGGTGACGGGGTCCACGTCCAGGGACTCGGACGAGCCGATGTCCCAGAACTGGATGTTGTTGAAGGTCTCCTGGTCGCCGTTCTGCGTGTACGACGCGCACAGGGCGACCTGGGCGTTCATCTGAGAGGCGAGCTGGCGCGTCTTGATGCAGTCCAGCTCGTCCATCTTCATCTTGAACTTCTTCAGGTTGTCCTTGATCTCCCCTTCCTCGATGGGCTGGTGGGTGGGGAGGGTGTTCAGAAGCTTCCGCAGCTCCTTCGCGACATCCTTTCCGAAGCCCTTGTCGGCATCCTGCTGCGCGAACAGCTCAGGCACCAGGACCTTGAAGCGTCCCTGCACCTGCTGTTGCTGCGCCTGCACGCGCCCGGCGGGTGTGGCCGGGACCGCGAGGAGGGCGGCCGTCGCAAGCGCGACAACTCCCAGACTCAGCCGTCCATTCATGAGGTCGTTCTCCCTGGGTTAACCCCGTCAGGGTTTCCTCGATCACAGCCCGTCCGGACTGCGCCTGCTCCGAACGCTTACTACACGGTCAGAAAAGCGAAAGGTCCCGAAGGCACGGGCGGAAGACTGGCATTCTACGGGTGGGGCGCCGGCCCGGTCAACGGTGTCGTCGGGCGGCGGCCGTGGCGGCCTCAGCCTCCCCCCCGGCGCCCCCCGGGGCCGAAAGGGCCGTCGGCCGCCTCGATGGCCGCACGCACCTCGTCCGGGATTCGCTTCGTGGTGCCGGCCTCGTAGTCATACATCACCTGCGTAGTGGCGCCGGACACCAGCCGCTCCCCTCCGGGACCCAGAACCTCGTACTCCATCTCGAAGTGCTTGCGTCCCAGCAGCGACACCCGCACCCCCACCTGGAGGCGCAAGGGATAGAAGACCCGGCGGTGCCAGCGCACCCGCGCCTCCGCCAGGATGTAGTCGATGTCCTCCACCCCCGGACGTCCCACCACCTCCCGCCAATAGGCCGCCCGTGCCTCCTCGAAGTACACCAGGGCGTGGGAGTGGTGGGCGTGCCCGCCGATGTCCAGGTCCTTGAAGCGGACCTCCACGGGGTGGCGGAAGGGGAAGCTGGGCTCGCTCTCGCTCACGGGCGCTCCTGCCGGGACGCTGGATGTTCCTGGAAGGGGACGCTGCCTTCAGCCACCCCTCGAACGGTGATATTGTCTGCGGCATGAGCCTGGAGCGCGCAAGGTGGGACGTGGTGGTGGTGGGAGGCGGCCTCGTCGGCTGCTCCGTCGCCCGCACGCTGGCCGCCGCCGGCCGAACGGTCGCCGTCGTCGAGCGGGGCCGGCCGGCGTCGGAGGCGTCGTGGGCCGCGGCCGGCATGCTCTCGCCCCTGGGGGAGGCCCCCGAGGCGGGTCCCTTCCTGTCCCTGGCGCTGGAGAGCCTGGAGCGATGGCCCTCCTTTGCCGCCGCCCTGGAGGAGGAGACGGGGGTGCCCCTGGGATTCCACCTCACCGGAAAGCTCCTGCTGGCTTTCGGGGAAGCCGAGGAGGAAGCGCTTCGGGCGCGGCGGCGCTGGCAGGCGGCGGCGGGCTTCGACGTGCGCTGGCTGGAAGGACCGGCCGTCCTCGACATCGAGCCGTGCGCCTCGAGCGAGGCGGCCGCCGCCCTCCACCTGCCTGGGGAGGGGCAGGTGGACAACCGGGCCCTGGGCGAGGCGCTGTGGCGGGCGGCCGAAGCGGCGGGGTGCCGTTTCCTCCTGGGCCGCGAAGCCGCCGCCGTGACCCGGGACGGAGGCCGCGTCCGGGGCGTCCGGCTGAGCGACGGCACCGCCCTCGTGGCCGACGCGGTGGTGATCGCGGCCGGAGCCTGGAGCGGGGCCCTGGCGGGCCTCCCCCGCCCCCTCCCCCTGCGGCCGGTGCTGGGACAGATGCTGGCGCTGCGCCCTCCCCGCCCGCTCCTGCGGGGCGTGCTCGCCGCACCCGGGGCCTACGTCGTCCCCCGGGGGAGCGAGGCCGCGCCCCGGATCCTGGTGGGCGCCACCGTGGAGGAGGTGGGCTTCCGGCGGGGCACCACACCCGGCGCCCTCGCGGGGCTTTTCCGCTCGGCGACGCGGGCGCTGCCCGCCCTCGCCGACGCCCCGGTGGTGGAGACCTGGTCGGGCCTCCGCCCGGGAACGCCCGACGACCTTCCGGTGCTGGGGCCGGACCCGGAGGTGGAGGGTCTCCACTACGCCACGGGCCACTTCAGGAACGGGGTGCTCCTGTCGCCGGTGACCGCCGTGCGGGTCGCCAGCGGGGTGGAGGGGAACGCCGATCCCGGGGCCTTCGCCCCTTTCCGTCCCGATCGCTTTCCCGAGGGCACGGACGACGCCTCGTAGCCCCCTTCTCCCATGGGGCCGGATCATCTGGCCAAGGCGGTGAGGCTACCCTTACGTTCGTACCATGAGAACTCCTTCCGCGGCCGCCTTCGCGGCCCTGATCGCGATCGTCCCAGCCTGTGCCCCCGGGCAGGCCTCCGCCGACCCGTGCTGGGTGCAGGGGTCCACCGAGGGGCGCGCCAGCCCCCTGGACTCCGCCACGGTGGAGCTCTCCGGCGCCCGGGCGAAGGTGTGCTACGGCGCCCCCTCCGCCAGGGGACGCCAGGTCATGGGCAACCTCATCCCCCTGGGGGAGCCGTGGCGCCTCGGGGCCAACGAGGCCACGACCCTCCACCTGCCCTTCCCGGCGGAGCTGGGCTCCGTCCGGCTGGAGCCCGGCGTCTACTCCCTCTACGCCATCGCCGGGGAGCAGGCGTGGACGATCGTGGTGAACGGGACGGCAGAACGCTGGGGCATCCCCATCGACGCCGGGGTCCAGGCCGGGGACGTGGCCCGCTTCCAGGTGCCGTCCGTCGCCGCGGAGGAGCCGGTGGAGCGGCTGGTGCTCCGCTTCGAGCGCCGGGGTGACGACGCTGCCGACCTCGTGGTGGCGTGGGACCGGACCCGTGTCACCGTCCCCTTGCGACGGGTCGACTCCTGACCTCACCCCGGGGCCGCCCCCGCAGCTCCACCCGGACCTCCCCCTCCCACCCCGGACTGTCCGTGCTCCTGGTGGAGGACAACGCGGGCGAGCGCTGGATGCTGTCCGAGATCCTCCGCGCCCGCGGCCACACCGTCACCGCCTGCGAGGACGCGGAAGCCGCGTGGGATGCCTTCCGCCGTGAGCCCGCGGCCCTGGTCCTCCTCGACCTCCGCCTCCCGGGAATGGATGGATTGGAGCTCTGCCGCCTCCTCCGCGGGCACCCGAGCGGCGCGTCCACCGTGATCCTGGTGGTGACCGGCAAGGAAGATCCCGGGGTCCTGGAAGAGGCGCTGGACGCCGGCGCCGACGACTACGTCTCCAAGCCCGTGGACGTGGGGCTGCTCCACGTGCGCCTCTCGGTGGCGGAGCGGCAGGTGGCCGCCGAGGAAGCCCTCGAGGAGAGCGAGCAGCGCTTTCGTACCCTGGCCGAGAAGCTGCAGCAGGCCAACCAGGAGCTGGAGTCCTTCGCCTATTCCGTGTCCCACGACCTGCGGGCGCCGCTGCGCACCATGCAGGGCTTCGCCCACGCCCTGCTCCAGAACTTCGGCGAGGGGCTGGAGCCGGAGGCCCGGGACTACGTGCGGCGCATCATTGCCTCGGGGAAGCAGTCGGAGTCCCTCATCCGGGACCTGCTGGCCTACAGCCGGCTCAGCTCCGAGGAGCTGGAGTTCCAGCCCGTCGACCTCGAGCAGGTGGTGGCCGCCGTCCGGGAGCAGATGGCGGCCGATCTCGCCGAGGCCCGGGCGGTCATCGAGGTGGACCGAGCCCTGCCCACCGTCATGGCCCAGAGCACCATCATGGAGCAGGTGCTGTCCAACCTCCTCTCCAACGCGGTGAAGTTCGTCCCGCCGGAGCGCCGGCCGCTGGTGCGCGTCACCGCCGAGGAGACCGAGAACGGCACCCGCCTGTGGGTGGTGGACAACGGCATCGGCGTGCCCCCCGGCCAGGAGGAGCGGATCTTCCGGGTGTTCGAGCGCCTCGCCGAGGGGAGCGACCGCCCCGGCACCGGCATCGGCCTGGCCATCGTGCGCCGCGGGATGGCGCGGGTGGGGGGGCGGGCCGGCGTGGAGAGGAACGCCGACGCCCCCGGGAGCGCCTTCTGGATCGAGATCCCCAGGCCGCTGGAGAAGAGGGCGTGGCGCCCGTGGGGGCGCCGGGGGTGAGGCTACGAGCCGGACCGGGCCAGCCGCACCCCGCCCGAGCCGGTCTCCACGTGGATGTGGCCCTTGCCGTCGCCGAGGCGGCCGAGCAGGTAGTCGCGCTTCACCGAGCGCACCTCCACCGGCACGCCCAGGTCGATGCCGCCACTCCCGGTGTCCAGCTCCACCTCGGCGCCCAGGCTCTCAGGCACCCGGATCGTCACCGATCCCGAGCCGGTGTCCACGTCCAGCCGGTCGACGTCCTCCAGGAGCTCCAGCTCCACGCTCCCGCTGCCCGTGTCCAGGAGAACCTCGGACGCCGCCACGCCGGTCAGCTCGATGCTGCCCGAGCCCGTGCCCACCTTCAAGCTGGCGCCGCGGATGCCGGCGCCCTTCACGCCGCCCGAGCCGGTGTCCACCTCCACCGCACCCTCCACGTCGGAGACCGTCACCGACCCCGAGCCCGTGTCCAGGGACAGGGCCCCGCGGACCCGACGCGCCGACACCGACCCGGAGCCCGCGTCCACCCTCACGGTCGCCTCCACCCCCTCCACCTCGGTGTCGCCCGCGGCCAGGTGTAGCGTTACGTCCTTGCCCCGGGGCACCTGGACCTCGAGGTCAGCCCAGGCCTCCATCCCTCCGCCGGAGCCGGCGACGGTCACGCGGTCGCCCCGGCTCCGACCGTGGACACCGAAGACCCCGTCCTCGTCCACCGAGACCTGGGTCCTGGACCCCCGGCCCAGGGCCGGGTAGACCACTCGATCCTCCGGGTACACGACCCGGAGGGAGGGTCGGCCGTCCACTTCGCCGGTGACCACCTTCAGCCGACCGGCGTCCTTGCCGCCGGTGCTCACCACCACCTGCACATCCGAGCCGCTGCCCGCCACCATGCGCACGTGCCCGGCCAGGTTGTAGACCGCCACCTCCCGCCCGGACACGCGGTAGCTCTCCTGAGCCGCCGCCGGAGACCGGCCGAGGAGCCCGGCCGCCAACGCCAGGGCCGGAGCCATCGTCCTGAGCTTCATCGTGTCGCCCTCAGTGGATCCGGATGGCGCCGTTGACGGTCTTCAGCTCCAGGCGCGGCCCGCCGCCGCCCAGGGAGCCCTCGGCGTGCCGCCGACCGATGGACCCAACGAGCTTCAGGGGAAGCGACGTCTTCAGCCCACCGTTCACCCAGCTCGCGTCCACGTTCGCGCCGGCGTCGTCGGGCACGTCCAGGTCGATGGCGCCGTTCACGGTCTTGAAGTGCACGGCCGACGTGAGGGCGCCGAAGGCGGCGTGGATGGAACCGTTGACGGTGGTGGCCGACGCCGGTCCGGTGGTGGAGACGTCCACCCCGCCGTTCACCGAGGTCGCGTCCACCTCGGCGTCCAGCCCCTGGGCGTCCACATGGCCGTTCACGGTGCGCCCGTGGAAGCGGACGCCCGCAGGCACCCGCACCTGGAACGCCACCTTCACGTCGTTGCCGTGGATGCTGCTGTGACCGCCCCCGGGCTCGCAGCGATTGCCGTGGCCGGGGTAGACGGCGCACAGGGTCACGCCCTGAGAGCTCTCCACCACCTCGATGCGCACCTCGGACGGGTCGCTGTGGCGGGCGCTCTTGTGGGCCCGCACCGCGGCCAGGCCGTCGTCGCTGGCCACCGCCGTGACCGGACCGTTGACCCCCACCACCTCGAGCACCTGGCCGGCGGCCAGGTGGCCGCTCCAGGAGAAATCCGCCTCCTGGGGCTCACCGCCCGCAGGGGACGTACGGGCGTCGAGGGCGGCCACGTGCAGATGCACGCCCGCCCCGTCCAGGGCCCGGAGCGATCCCCTCACACCCCAGCGGACCATAGCCGCCGCCCGTCCGGCCAGCTCGTCGCTGGCCCGGAGTCCCACCGCGCACGCGGCCGCGCCCCCGAAGAGGAGCACCCCCGCCGCCAGCCCGATCCACACGCCATCCCGTCGTCCGCGTCGCATCCCGAACCTCCCGTTCGATGTCCTCGTTCCTCTCACCGCCAACCCAGTCGGATGTCCCCGTCGAAGGACTCCAGCGCCAGGTCGGCGCCACCGTCCCCCAGCGTGAAGCTCATCCGCCGTCCCCCCTTGTAGCCGTTCAGCACCACGGGGAAGTCGGCGCTGAAGCTCCCGTCGAAGGTCGACACGGTCACCTTGGCCCCCGACCCTTCCGGGACCCGCACGGTGACGTCGCCGTCGTGGGTCACCAGCCGGTAGTGGCCTCCGGCGTGGAGGGGGCCCTCGAAGCGCACGTCACCGTCCACCGTGACGCCCTCCACCATGGCACCGTCCACGTCCACGAGGGTCACGTCGCCGTCCGTCGTCTCGGCCGTGACGTCGCCCGTCACGCCCTGGACGCGCACGGCCTCGTCCACCGAGGAGGCCGTCACCCGGCCCCGGACGCGGGTCACCGACACCTCCCCGTCCACGCTGCGCGCATCCACGTCCCCCACCACCTCCCGCACCCGCAGCGAGCCGTCCACGGAACGCAGCCGCACGGGCGCGGACGTCCCCGACACCTCGGCGTCCAGCTCGTGGCCCGTCAGCGTCACCGCCATCCAGCGGGGCACGTGGAGCCGAACCTCGCCCACGCCTTCCCGATGGCGCCCCCGGGGGGTCAGCCCGATGCGGCCGCTCCTCCTCTCCAGCGCCACGCCCTCTCCTCCCACCACGCTCACACGCTCCTCGTCCCATCCCTCTACGAGGATCCGTCCCCCCGGGGTTTCGACCACGAGCTCGTCCCCCCTCTGCACCGCCACCGCCGTGTCCGTGGCGGCCCGTCCCAGGGCCCCGCCGGGGGCGCCGGCCAGCCCCGCGGCCGCGATCACCACCAGGAGCGCGCTCACGAGCGGGGGCCCTCCACGGCCGTCGCCACGGTGCGCAGGGTCTCCACCTTGCGCTGGTACGTCCGGATCAGGTGTTCCTCGAGGTAGGGGTTGCCCGGGTCCGAGGCGAGGGCCTGCCGGCACTCCCGGATGGCCCGGTCGATGATCTCCAGGTTGCGCTGGAGCACACGCACTGTGGCAGCGTCCAGATCGCCGCTCCGGGAAAGGGCCGTCTCCAGGCGCGCCACCTCGGCGGCGTAGCCCGCCTCACCGGGGAAGGACGCGAAGGACCCATCCCCGGAGGGAGACGTGGCGGACGCCTCCAGAACGGGGCGCCCCGGGGAGCGTGCCAGCCACGCGGTGGCCCCCGAGGCCAGCGCCAGGGCCAGCCCGGCCGCCGCCAGTTGGGGCACCGTGAAGCTCACCCTCCGCCGGGGCCGGAGCCGCCGCACCGAGGTGGGGGCGGGGAGCATGGGCACGGGCACCGCCCCCCGCACCCCGATGGCCGCCGCCACCCCGGGCCACAGGTCCCGGGCCGGGGGACGCTCCGGAAGCGCCTGGGCGCGCCGCACCACGTCCTCCAGCTCGGCCCGCACCCGGGAGCACGCGGGACAGGCCGCCAGGTGCTCGGCCACGCGCCGCTCCTCCCCGGGCTCCAGATCGCCGTCCAGGTATTCCGAAAGTCGCTCGATGCAGCGCTCGTGCGTCGTCATGGTCGTCCCGTCGGGTTCTCGTCGACGCCGTCCGCGTCCAGCCGGCGGCGAAGCAGCATCCTTGCCCTGTGGAGCTGGGACTTGGACGTCCCCACGCTGATGCCCAGGAGATCCGCGATCTCGTCGTGGGCGTAGCCCTCCACGTCGTAGAGGACGAACACGCGGCGGGCCCCGTCGGGAAGCCGCGCCATCGCCCGCTCCAGGTCCACCTCCAGCCCCGGGCGCGCCCTCCGCCCCTCGAGGTCGTCGAGGACGGCGTCGTCGCCGGCACGCCGCGCCTCCCGGCGCCGCCTCGTCGCCCGCCTCGACAGGATCCAGTTCACCGCCAGGCGGTGGAGCCAGGTCCGGAAGGCCGCCTCTCCCCGGAAGGTGGCGAGCTTCTCCCACGCCCGGATGAACACCTCCTGGGTGAGGTCGTCGGCCATGTCGTCGCCGGCCATGCGGCGAGCCAGGGCATGCACGTGGGCGACGTGCTCCCGGTACAGGCGCTCGTAGGCCGCGTGGTCGCCTGCCCGCGCGCGCTCGGCGTCGCCCTGGGTGGATGGCCGGGTCTCCAGGATCGTCGTCGCCAGCTCGGCTCCCGGGTGGAGGTCCGCGCGGTTCCGGGAGCCTCTCCGGCGCGCGGGGCGTTCTGCCTTCCGTTCGAACCCTTGGACAGGGCCCCGGGCCCCCGGGGTTGGAACGGGGTCCGGCGACAACCTTGCCCCTTCGCCCTCGGACGCGCACGATTGCGGCGCGCTTTCCCACCCCATGCTCCCGGAGAATGCCCATGCAGATCCTTCCCGTGGACCTCACGGCCATCGTGGCCGTCATCATGGGCGTCTCCATCATCCTGATCCCCGTGGCGGGGATCACAGCGCGCTTCGCCCTGAAGCCGTTGGTGGAATCCCTCGCCCACATCTTCCAGGGCAGGAGCACCGATGAGGCTGTGAAGATCCTGGAACGGCGCATGGCCCTGCTGGAGCAGCAGATGGAAGGGATGGACCAGACCCTCCACCGCCTCGCCGAAGTCACCGACTTCCACGCCGAGCTCCAGTCGGGCGCGCCGGAGAGCCGCGAGCGGGGAGCGTGATGGATCCGAGGCCCGGCGCCGGCGCGCGCCCGGAGATCATCGGCCACCGGGGTTACGCCGCCGTGGCGCCCGAGAACACCCTCGCCTCCATGGAGCGGGCGGTGGAGGCGGGCGCCGACGCGGTGGAGTGGGACCTCCACGTGGCGGCGTGCGGCACCCCGGTCCTCTTCCACGACATCACGCTGATGCGCACCAGCAACGGCGTGGGTCCGGTCCGCCGCCGCACGCTGGCCCAGCTCCAGGCCCTGGACGCCGGAAGCTGGTTCTCCCCCGAGTTCGCCGGGGAAAGGATCCCCTCCCTGGAGCAGGCCCTGGAAGCCGTGCGCGGGCGGGTGCGCAGGATCTACTCCGAGGTGAAGGGCTACCGCGAGCTCGAGGACCTGGACCGCATCGTCTCCATCGTGCGGGGCGCGGGCATGCTCGACACCACGGTCTTCATCTCCCTGGACTGGGGCATCCTGGACCGCATCCGGGGGCAGGCCCCCGACGCCGCCCTCGGGTTCATCGTGGACGAGGCGGAGCGCTTCGGGGAGGGGCTGGAGCGCACCCTCGCCGACGGGCGTGCCTTCTTGGACGTGGACGTCCACATCCTCCTGGAGGGGCCGGAGCTCGCCATGGAGGCGCGCCAGCGCGGGGCGGGGCTGGGCGCCTGGACGGTGGACGACCCCGCAACGGCCACCGCCCTCATGGAGATGGGCGTCACGCGCTTCACCACCAACGAGGTCGAGCGGCTGCTGGCGTGGCGGAAGGGGTGAGGCCCTACCCCTTCTCCCCGGAAGGACGGGCGGCGGCCCTCGACGCCCTGGGCCGTGACCACCTGGACGTGCTGGTGGTCGGGGGCGGCATCACGGGGTCCGGCATCGCCCGGGAGGCCACCCTGCGGGGGTGGTCGGTGGGGCTGGTGGAGAAGGAGGACTTCGCCTTCGGGACGTCGAGCCGCTCCTCCAAGATCGTCCACGGCGGGGTGCGTTACCTGGAGTACGGCCAGGTCTTCCTCGTGCGGGAGGCCGCCCGGGAGCGGACGGTCCTCAAGCGGATCGCCCCCCACCTGGTCCATCCCATCCCCTTCCTGTACCCGGTCTTCGGCTCGGACTCGTTCTGGCTCATCCGCACGGGCATCGCCCTCTTCGACCTGCTGGCGGGGGCCACGGCGGCGGAGCGGCACCGCTCCCTGGGGCCGGCGGCGGTGCGGGAGCGCCTCCCCGGCCTCCGGGATCCCCTGAAGGGCGGCGTGCTCTACCTGGAGTACATCACCGACGACGCCCGCCTCACCATGGAGAACGCCCTCTCGGCCGCCCTCCACGGCGCACGGGTGGCGAACCACGCCCCCGCCCGGAGCCTCCTCGTGGAGGGCGGCCGGGTGGTGGGCGCGGTGGTGGAGGACGCCTTCACGGGCGAGCTCCGGGAGGTGCGGGCCCGCTCGGTGGTGAACGCCGCGGGGGTGTGGGCCCAGGAGGTGCTGGACGCCTCCGGCGTAACGGCGCCCGGACGGCTGCGCCCCAGCAAGGGCATCCACCTCCTCCTGGACGCCGACCGCCTCCCCATCCAGGGGGCCACCTTCCTGAAGGCGTCGAACGGGCGTCGAGGTCTGGCCATGCGCCGCCTCGACCACGTGTACGTGGGCACCAGCGACGAGGACTACCGGGGGCCCCTGGACACCCCCCGGGCCACGCGCCCCGAGGTCGTGGAGCTGCTGGCCATGGTGCAGGACTGCTTTCCCTCGGCGGGCCTCGGCCTCGACGACGTGCGGGCCACGTGGGCGGGCATCCGCCCCCTGGTCTACCAGGAAGGCAAGTCGACCCGGGAGACGTCACGGGAAGACCAGGTGTGGGACAGCACGCCCGGCCTCGTGTCCATCGCCGGGGGCAAGCTCACCACGTACCGGCGCATGGCCCACCGCGTCATCAAGGCCCTCTCCCGGCACATCGGCCACCCTCCCGGACCGGACCGGACCGCGACCGTGCTCCTTCCCGGCGCCGGCGAGGCGACGGAGCGGGACCCGGAGGCCGTGCGGCGGGAGCGGGAGACGGCGCTGGAGGCGAGGGGCGTGAGCGCCCACGTGGCCCGCCGTCTCACCTGGCTGTACGGCATCCAGATCGACGACCTGCTGGCGCTGGGCGAGGAGGATGCGTCGTGGCTCGAGCCCCTGGCCCCCGACGTCCCCGCGCTCCGGGGAGAGGCGCGCCTGGCCGCCACCCGGGAGATGGCCGGCTCCCTGGTCGACTTCATGGACCGCCGGGCCGCGCTTCTCCTGTTCGCCCCCCACCACGGGCTGTCCGGCGCCGGGGCCGCCGCCGACATCCTGGGGGAGGTCCTGGGGTGGGACGGGGAGCGGCGGGAGAGGGAGCTGGAGGCGTACCGGTCGCTGGCCGCCCAGCACGAGGTGCCCCCGGCCTGAGCGCGGGCCCCCGGGCAGGCGTCAGCCCCCGGCGGTCCCTTCCCCGGCGGCCGGTGCGGCCGTCTCGGCGGCGGCCTCCTCGGCCAGCCGCGCCCGCAGGGCGCGCTTGTCGAACTTGCCGGTGCTGGTGCGGGGCACCGCGTCCACCAGGAGGACACGGTCCGGGAGCCACCACGCCGGAAAGCGCTCCCGCAGGGGGGCCAGCAGGGCCTCCTCCGTGGGCGCCTCGCCGTTCCGGGGTACCACGCACGCCCACGGGCGCTCGCCCCAGCGCGGGTGGGGCACGGCCACCACCACCGCCTCTGCGACGCCCGGCCCGTCCATGAGGGCGTTCTCGAGCTGCACCGAGGAGATCCACTCCCCCCCGCTCCGGATGAGGTCCTTGGAGCGGTCCACCAGCCGCACGTAGCCCAGGGCGTCGATGGTGGCCACGTCGCCGGTGGGAAGCCACCCGTCCTTCAGGGGCGAATCCGCCTCGCCGAAGTAGCCGGCGGTGACCCACGGCCCCCGCACCTGCAGCTCCCCCGCCGCGGCGCCGTCCCGGGGCACCTCCGCCCCGTCCCCACCCACCACCCGGGCCTCCACCAGGGGAAGGGGCGTGCCCTGGGAGGTGCGTACCTCCCGCAGGCGCGCATCGGACCATCCCTCCATGGCGGCCCGGGGGTGGCACGCCATGCCCACGGGGCTGAGCTCGGTCATCCCCCACCCCGTGAGAACCTCCACGCCCAGCTCCTCCCGCCACGCGTCGATGAGCGCCCCGGGCGACGGCGCGCCCCCGGCGTGGATGCGCCGGAGGCGGTCGGGCCGGGAGGCGCCGGCGCGGAGCTCGGCCAGGACGTCCATCCACACCGTGGGCACGCCAGCGGCGAACGTGACCCCCTCTTCCGCCATGATCCGGGCCAGGTGCGCCGGGGAGGGGCGAGGTCCCGGGAGCACGAGGCCGGCCCCCGTCATGGCCGCCGCGAAGGGGAGCCCCCAGCCGTTGGCGTGGAACATGGGAACTGCGGGCAGGATCACGTCGCCCTCGGAGAGCCCGAAGCCGTCGGGCAAGCAGATGCCCAGCGTGTGGAGGACCAAGGCCCTGTGGGAGTAGAGCACTCCCTTGGGCTCGCCGGTCGTGCCGGACGTGTAGCACAACGCCGCCGCCCGCTCCTCGTCCTCCGGGAGCCGACGGGAGGGAGGGACCGCGGCGTCCAGGAGGGCGTCGTATGCCTCCCACCCCGGAGGTGCGGCCCGGTCCAGGACCACGAAGCGCTCCACCCCGGTGAGGCGCTCGCGCACCGCGTCCACCACGCCTACCTGGTCGGGGTCGGCGAAGATCACCCGGTCGCCGGCGTGGAGCAGGAGGCGGAGCACCTGCTCCGGGGCCAGGCGCACGTTCACCGTGTGGAGGACGGCGCCGGCCGCCGGGGCGCCGAAGTAGAGCTCCAGGTGCCGGTGGGTGTTCCACGCCAGGGTGGCGACGCGGTCGCCGGGCTCCACCCCCATGGCGTGCAACGCGCCCGCAGCCCGCCACGCCCGCTCCCGCACCGCCCGCCAGGGGAGCGCCACCCGGGGGCCGTCCTCCCACGACGTCACCACCTCGCGCCCGCCGAACCAGGTCGCAGCCCGGTCGAGGAAGCGGTCGAGGACCAGCGCCCGCGACATCATACCTCCCTTCACCCCCGGGCCTCCTCGACCGATCCCGCGGCGGTGGCAGCGGCCCCGCCGCCGCCCGCCGCGGGCAGGAAGAAGGAGAAGCGGCTCCCCCGGCCCAGCTCGCTCTCCACCTCGATCACGCCACCGTGGGCCTCCACGATGCCCCGCACGATGGCCAGCCCGAGCCCCGCCCCTCCCCGCCCGCCCTGCCGCTGTTGCCAGAACCGGTCGAAGAGCCGGTCCAGGCTCTCGGGCGGGATCCCCTCCCCGGTGTCCTCCACCGAGAAGGCCACGAGGCCGTCGTCGCCGGCTGCCGCGGACACGGTGATGCGCCCGCCGGGGCCGGTGAACTTGAGGGCGTTCCCCACCAGGTTGGCCAGGACCTGGAGGATCCGCTCCCGGTCCACGTCGATGGCGGGGGTGCCGGGCGCGGTCCGGGCCACCATCTCGATGCCCCGCTCCCGGGCCAGGGTGGCGTGCTCCTCCAGCGTCTCCTCCACCAGGGAGGCGGGGTCTTCGGCGTGCCGGGACAGGGCCAGCCCGCCCTCCTCCAATCGCGCCACGTCCAGGAGGTTCTCGATGAGCCTGCGCATGCGGTCGGCGGTGCGGCGGATGATGTCGAGCTGCTCCTGGCGGGACGGTTCGGGAAGGTCCAACTCCGACAGGAGCTCGGCCGCGGCGCCCACCGTCCCCACCGGGTTGCGCAGGTCGTGGGAGACCACCGCCACGACCTCGTCCCGGGCGGCGATGGCTCGCCGCAGGGCGGCCTCCGCCTCCTGGATCTCGGTCATGTCGGTGAAGGTCACCACCGCGCCGGTGATGGCCTCGGCATCGAGGGTCGGGCGCACGTGCCAGCGGGCCGGGAAGCGCCCGCCGTCCCGCCGCACGAGCTCGTCGTCCATGTGCCACGCGGGGGTGCCCCGCTCCAGGGCCCGGAGGACGGGACAGGCGTCCCGGGGGTGGAGGGGCTCCTCCCCCGGGGGGACGCCGTGGAGGAGGGTGTGGACGTCCAGCCCCCGGGCCTGGTGCTCGCCGTACCCGAGGAGCTCGGCCCCGGCCCGGTTGAGGGTCCGCACCCTGCCCTCCCGGTCCAGGCCCAGCACGCCGTCTCCGGTGGCTTCCAGGATGGCGTCCACGTCCCGCCGGGCCCGCACGGCCTCCACGCGCCTCCGCTCGGCGGCTTCGACCAGCGCCCGGAGCCGGCGGGCCACCACGGCCAGCATCCCGGTGGCCCCCAGAGCGAGGAGGACCAGGAGAACGGTGAGGGTCACCTGGAGACGACGGGCGTCCTGCATGCGGCGGCGGCCGTCCCGCACCTCCGCGGCCAGGGTGCCCTGGAGGTCCTGGGCGGCCGAGAGCACCTCGTTCCAGCGCGCCCGCTCGTCCTCCAGGTGGTCCAGGTAGGCCCGCCGTGCGTTTTCGTCCACAAGCACGCGCTGGTGCACGAGGTGCCAACGCGTGGCGGTGGAGTACAGGGCGGCCAGCTTCTCCCGGACGCTCAGGTCCATGTCGTCGGCCAGCACCAGGAGCCGCTCATACAGCTCCTGCTCCTCGTCCAGCCCCTGGTCGTAGTCGTCCCGGAACTGGGGATCCCCGGTGAGGAGGTAGGACTGGAAGCGGTACATCTGCCGCCCCAGCAGGAACGACAGGTCGGAGCCGAGGCTGCGCCCCGGCTCGAGCACCTGGGTGATCTCGTCCTCCACGGCAGCCGTGCGCTGCCCCAGGAAGATGGGGACGATGGCCAACGCCAGGAGGACGACCGCGACGAAGAGGACGGGCACCGAGCTGGCGCCGCGGAAGGACGGACGTCGGCGCTCCCCCGCTGGGGGCTCTCCGCGGCTCCGGCCCGCTGGCTCGCTCTTG
This sequence comes from uncultured Gemmatimonadales bacterium, assembly GCA_963720485.1. Classification (GTDB taxonomy): domain Bacteria; phylum Gemmatimonadota; class Gemmatimonadetes; order Longimicrobiales; family Gaopeijiaceae; genus MFD05684-c1. The sequence continues at coordinate 1,184,449 of OY970395.1, read as the reverse complement.
GGCGCCGACGTCACGTCGAGGGTCTCGTCCGGTGGGTGGGGCGAGGATGCGCTCGTGCAACGACCTCGGGGGTCCCTACCCCGATCCGGGAAATTCCTTCCGCCGCGAGAGGAGCGGGCGGGGCTGGCCCGCCCCTTGCTCCGCAGCCGTCTCACGTCCCGCCCCCGACAACGCTTCCTCTCCATCGCCCACCAGCCTGATGAGCGCAGCCGACACCCCCACGCCCTCCCTAACCGACGAACGCCCCGCCGAAGGGGGCGCCACCGGCGTCCGGGGCGCCTTCCGCAGGGCCCGCGACGCGGTGCGGGCCCGGGTCGCCGGGGGAAGGCGCGGCGACGAGCTGGTGCTCTGGTTCGAGGAGGTGGACGGCTCCGACGGCGGCCGGGTGGGGGGCAAGGCGGCCTCCCTCGGCGAGATGTACCAGCACCTGGTGCCCCGGGGGGTCCGGGTGCCCCACGGCTTCGCAACGACCGCGGCCGCCTACCGCCTGTTCCTCGAGGCGACGGTGCCCGAGGACGCCTGGGGCGCCGTCCGGGGCAACGGCACCGGCCCCACCCTTCACCGGGAGGTCCGCAACGCCCGCACCCTCGAGGAGGCGCTGCACGCCCTCTTCGGCGACGCGCCGGTGGAAGACGCCCTGGAGCTCCACGGCCGGGCCCACCTGGCCCGGGAGCGGGTCCTCCACACTCCCGTCCCCGACGCGGTGCGGACGGCGCTGACCGGGGGCTACCAGGCCCTGTGCGAGGAGTACGGCCGGGAGGTGGACGCCGCGGTGCGCTCCTCGGCCACCCGGGAGGACTCGGCGGTGGCGTCCTTCGCGGGGCAGTACGAGTCGTACCTGAACGTCCGGGGCGCCGACGCGGTGGTGGAGGCGTGGCGGAAGTGCGCGGCGAGCGCCTTCACCGAGCGGGCGGTGGGCTATCAGCTCAAGCGCGGGATGGATCCCCTGGGCGGCGCGGTCTCGGTGGTGGTCATGAAGATGGTCCGCTCCGACATCGCCACCTCGGGCGTGATGTTCACGCTGGACCCCGACTCGGGAAATCCCAACGTGGTCCACGTTTCCTCCTCGTACGGGCTCGGAGAGATGGTGGTCCAGGGGAGCGTGTCGCCCGACACCTTCCTCCTCTGGAAGGAGGGCGTGCGCAACGGCCGCCCGGCGGTGGTGCACCGGCACCTGGGGGCCAAGGACCGGAAGCTCGTCTACTCCATGCAGGGTGGCACGGCCACGGAGAGCGTGGACGTGGAGGCCAGCCACCGTCGCCAATGGTCCCTGAGCCTCACCGAAGCGCTGGAGCTGGGCCGGATGGCGTGCGCCATCGAGGAGCACTACGGGCGGCCCATGGACATCGAGTGGGCCAAGGACGGCTACTCGGGCGAGCTCTTCGTCGTCCAGGCCCGTCCCGAGACCGTCCACTCTCCCGAGGGCACGGGAAACGTCCTCGAGAGCCACCGCATGGACCCGGCCCTCCTCGACCGGTTACGGGAGGAGGGCAAGGTGCTCCTCCGGGGGCACGCGGTGGGCAACCGCATCGGCGCCGGCAAGGTCCGGGTGTACCGGGACTACGAGGAGGTGATCCAGCGGAAGCGGGCGCTCCGCCACATGCTGAGCGGCGGCGCCAGCCTGGACAACGTCCCGCCGGAGGAGCGGGTGTTCGACCCGGGCGACGTGCTGGTGACCGAGCTCACCACCCCCGACTGGGAGCCCATGATGCGGGAGGCCTCCCTCATCGTCACGGAGAAGGGTGGGCGCACCTCCCACGCCGCCATCGTCGCCCGGGAGTTCGGCATCCCCTGCATCGTGGGGTGCGAGGAGGCGACCCGGACGCTCCGCCCCCTCATGGAGGTCACCGGATCGTGCGCCGAGGGCGACACGGGGGTGGTGTACGAGGGGCTCCACGAGGTGGTGGTAGAGCGGGTCGACCTGGGCGAGCTTCCCGAGCTCGAGACCGAGGTGAAGCTGAACGTCGGCTTCCCCGAGAAGGCGCTCCAGGACGCCATGCTCCCCTCCGACGGGGTGGGGCTGGCCCGGGTGGAGTTCATCCTCACCGCCCAGGTGGGCGTCCACCCCCTGGCTCTCCTCTACTACGACGCCCTGCGGAGCTTCCTCAAGACGGGGGAGCTGGCGCCGGAGCTGGCGCCCTTCGCCGAGCGCGTCCAGGCAGAGGACCCGGACGAGCTGGACCATCTCCTGGGGGCCATCGAGCGCCGCACCCCCAGCTACGGAGACCGGCGGGAATTCTTCCTGGACCAGGTGAAGTACGGCGTGGGGGTCATCTGCGCCGCCTTCCACCCCCGCCCGGTGCTGGTGCGCCTGTCCGACCTCAAGTCCAACGAGTACCGCGACCTCCTGGGTGGCCGCCTCTTCGAGCCCCAGGAGGAGAACCCCATGATCGCGTGGAGGGGTGCCTCCCGCTACATCGACCCCCGCTTCCTCCCCGCCTTCGACATGGAGTGCGACGCGCTGCGGGCGGTGCGGCAGGAGATGGGGCTCGACAACCTGCAGCTCATGGTGCCCTTCTGCCGCTCCCCCGAGGAGGGGGCCCAGGTGGTGCGCCAGCTCGACCAGCGGGGGCTCTCGCCCCAGGCCGGCGTGCCCCTCTACCTGATGGTGGAGCTCCCGGCCAACGTGGTGGACGCGGAGCGCTTCATCGACGCCATGGAGCTGACCGGCGGCTCCATCGGCACCAACGACCTGGTGCAGACCGTCTACGCGGTGTCACGCGACGACCTGGAGCACTACGCCCACCCCGTGGACGCCCGCTCCCCCGCCGTGAAGACCATGATCCGGCAGGCCGTGGCCACCTTCCGGGAGAAGGACCTGGAGATCGGCATCTGCGGGCAGGCGCCCTCGGACCATCCCACCGAGGTGCCCCGCTTCCTGGTGGAGTGCGGCATCTCGTCCATCTCGGTCACCCCCGACACCCTGCTGGCCGTGCGGGTGGCGGTGGCGGAGGCCGAGGCCGCCCGCAGGGGCGACGAGGCCTGAGGGGCGCGCCCTCAGATCAGAGGCCCGCCCCGTCCCGAGCCCGATCCACGAGCGCCTGGAGCTCCGCGTCGCTGGCCAACCCCAGGGCCCGCGCCAGGACGTACTCGGTGGTGAGCGTCCCCTCCTCGCTCTGGAACGACACCGTGCTCCCCACGCCGGCGGCGCTCCCGTCCGCGCTCCCGCTCTCCAGGGAGACCCGGTAGACCACCCCGTCCCGGGAATCCCGCCACAGGCGGACGGGAGCCGCCTCGAAGAGCTCCCGGGCCTGGTTGCTGGTGAGGGTGTCGGGCTTGATGACCCAGCGGACCTGGACGATGTCCTCGTCATGGCCTTCCCGGCGGAAGGTCACGCCGAAGAAGCGTCCGGGCGCGGCGCTGATGCCCGGCGCGAACTCCCGTTCCTCCACGATCCAGGTCCTGCCCCCGGCTTCGATCCTCACGGCGGGTGCGCTCGACCCTTCCCCGGGGTTGCAGGTACGGGTCCGGCGGCCGGGGAAAGGGGCGGCGGGACCCTCGGAGCGACCCGGCTCAGCCGTGCAAGCCCCGTTCCCCGCTCCGGCCGCCGCAGCCGAGGCGCGCCTCGGCCCGGGCACGGTCCCCGGGGGTGTTCACGTTGTGGAGGGCCCATCCGCCCCCGGCGAGGCTCTCGACCGGCACCCAGGCGACCCGAAGACGCTCCAGGAGGCTCCCCATCGACGCCTCGGATCGCTCCAGGATCCGCTCCACGGCGGGCAGGGCGCCCACACCGTAAACCGCGCACAGGGGCTCGGGGCCCCGGGGGCCCCGGGGCACGACCGCGTCGACCTCGCCGTCGAGGGACGCCGCCGCCACAAGGGCCCCCACCACGCCGCCGTCGACCAGGGGCAGGTCGCACGCCAGCACGACCACCCCCTCCCTGCCGTGCTCTCCGGCCCAGCGGAGGGCCGTCTCCAGCCCCGCTACGGGGCCCCGCCCCGGGCGCAGGTCCTCCCGCACCGGCACCCCCAGGTCGGCAAGGGCGGGCTCGCCCCCCACCACCCCCCGCTCCTCCACGTGGGAGGCCAACGCCTCCAGCGCCCGGGCCGCCATGGAGGCGCCCCCGACCCGCTCGCGCCACTTGGGTCGGCCGTAGCGCTCGCTGCGGCCGCCGGCCAGCACGACCCCCAGAAGCCCGCCGCTTCGCGTCATCGGAGCCGACGCTCCCCGGCGTAGACGTTGAAGCGCCCTTCCCGGGCGAAGCCCACCAGGGTGAGGTCGAAGCGCCTCGCCAGCTCCACCGCCAGGCTGGAAGGCGCCCCCACGGCCACCAGCGCCGGGACGCCCGCCGCCACGGCCTTCTGCACGATCTCGAAGGAGGCCCGCCCGCTCACCACCAGCGCCGCGTCCGACAGCGGGAGCCGCCCGTCCAGGAACGCCCACCCCAGGGCCTTGTCCACGGCGTTGTGGCGCCCCACGTCCTCCCGCACCACCAGCGGCTCCGACGGCCGCCCCTCGGCGAACAGGCCGGCAGCGTGGAGCCCGCCGGTGCGGTCGAAGACGGCCTGGGCTTCCCCGAGGGCGTCCGGAAGAGCACTCACGTCGCCGGACTCCAGGAGGAGGCGATCATGGGACAGGAGGCGACAACCCTGGGCCTCCACCGCCTCGAGCGACGCCTTTCCGCACACGCCGCAGCTCGAGCTCGTGTAGACGTTCCTCCTGAGCCGCTCGAGGTCGACCGCGCCCGCGTCCCTGAGGCGCACCTCCACCACGTTGTACTCCTGGGGAGGCTCGCTGCAGTAGGTGATCTCGACCAGGTCGTGGCGGTGCGCCAGCACGCCCTCACCGTGGAGGAAGCCGGCGGCCAGCTCGAAGTCCTGTCCGGGGGTGCGCATGGTGACGGAGAGGGGCACCACGACGCGGCCGGAGGAGGAAGGCAGGCCGAGGCGGATCTCCAGCGGCTCCTCCACCGCGACGGCGTCTCGGCGGCGGCTGCGCTCACTCCCCTCCACGTGGTGGACGGTGACGGCGGTGACGGAGCGGCCGGGTCGGATCACGAGGGCTTCCCAGGGTTGTCGGGGGCGGCCTCCGGGCTCAGAACACGATCTGGGCCACGCCCAGCACCACGGCGCCGATCGCGGCCGTGAGGATGGCGCGTCCGGTGCCGAAGTCCAGCGCCTGGCGGATGGCCACGATCCCCGCCCACAGGATCCAGAGGAAGAGGAGCGCGTCCACCAGCCAGCCCACCAGGGGGAGGAGCCCCAGCACGGCCAGCACGTTGGGCGCCTGGGCGAAGCCGAGCGTGCGCAGGAGCTCGCCCCACGTGGCGGTGCCGCCGAAGAGCCTGCTGCCGATCAGGAAGGTGAGGCCGGCCCACACGAGCCACCCCACCAGGGCCCCCAGGGCGGCGCCCACGATGCCGATGGGGCCGCCGTTCCAGGCGCCGATGGCCTGGGCCACCGCGGTGAGGGCCACCACCCCTGCCGCCTGGCCGGTGGCGGTGGGGTCGTGCTCCACTTCCTCGTAGGTGGCCAGGTCCAGGGTGGCCGCACCGAGCATGCGGTCCCACATGGAGCGAATGGGTGGTGCCGTGGCTTCCATGGCGGTCGCGGTGGAGCTCCCGGGAGCGGACGGAAGGAACAGCCCCAAAGTCGGCTGCGCCCCCACGTGGCGTCAATTGAAGATCCGGGCGGCGTCGGGGGAGGGAAGTGGGCGCGGCAGGACTCGAACCTGCGACTTCCACCTTGTAAGGGTGGCACTCTTACCACTGAGTTACGCGCCCGGAAGAGACGAATCTCGTCTCGATCCAGGGGCATGGCTAGTCCTGACGCCCGTGGTGCGCATGAGGATCGCGGCCATGGCGCGCAGCCCCAGCGTGGTCCGATCGGTCCGGACGAGACGGTCCTCATCCAGCACGTCCGCCGGCTCGTAGGTGATATCGGCCCCCGCAAAGGGTAAGCACGACCACGGCCATGTCGTAGGCGATCGTGTCCCCCTCGATGGACGTGATCGTTCGGGACTCCGGATCGACTTCGTCGACGTCGAAGAACGTCATGACCTCGGTCCCTCTCTCCGCCAGGAAGAACACCACCCTGCTCCTGTCCCGCACGCCCTTCTGGCGTAGGTGCTCCTCAGCCAGGAGAGCCCCCTCCGGGGGAGAGGGAGGGCATACGCAGATGGGATGGCTCTGCCCGATGACCAGGGTGCCGCCCTGGAACTGCTCCAGGGATCCCAGACCTTCTCCCCCCGTTCCACGGTCGAATGGTAGTCGCCAAAGCGCTCGTTCAGGGCAGCGGGGCCGCCCACAGGCTCTCCAACCGGGAAATTTTCCCCGATCCCCGGTAGGAGCGGCTAGCCGGCAGATCGCCTGTATGGCCGTAACTTCAACTACCAAATCAACTTACAGAATAGTAGCGTCGCGGGCACTGCCATTGCCTATTCCGGCTCCCGTCGGCGGGCACCGGGGTCCCGTAGGAATCCAGTGAATCTCCCGCCGCGTCCCGCACACATCTCGAACAGGAGAGTACGAATGCTGAACCGAGCCCACGCCCTTGCGGGAGTCGGCCTGCTGGCAGCGATGCTGGCATCCCCGATGGTCGCCCGCGCTCAAAGTGCCGCGGCGCAGCCGGCCAAGGACGACCAGGCGCCGCCGTGCGCCGTCACGCTCGAGAAGGAAGCGTTCGCAGCGCAGGCGGATCCGCTGACGATCCGGGCGACGTATACCCAGCCGCTGGGTGATGAGGTCGCTGTTTCCTTCCCCGAGAAGAGCGGCATCCGCGTCCTCTCTGCAGAACCCACCGGGGGCGACACCGATGCCCGCTCCCTCAGCCTCCAGCTGGATGCCAGCAACGCCGTTGCCGGCGAGTGGCAGATCGATGTCCGGAGCGACGCGGGCAGCTGCCGCGGCTCCGTCACCGTGGAGGCTCCGAAGGGCGGCAGCTGAACGCCCGGGGCACCTGGTGGCCCGCGCTTCCGGGCGCGGGCTACCAGGGCCCATCCACGGCCCCACCCTCCCCGCCGGTGTCGGAGCTCATGGGCTTCCGGTCCCTGGACAGGGGCTTCCTCTCCAGATCGATGGCCTTGAGCTGATCAAGCTCCTCTCCCAAGCTGTCGATTCGCGCTTCCCGCTCCTGAAGGTCGGACTCCAGACGGGTGATCACGCTCTGGAGAAGCGCGTTCTCCTGGTCTTCCTCGCGCAGCCGATTGCCCGTCGCTGTCAGCATGCTGCGGAGGCTGTCCGCCTCCTGACGCGCCGATGCGAGCTCCCCTTGGAGCGCCGCCTGCCGACCGGCGTTCAGGGTCCGCATCCGACTCATCTCGTCCAGCGTCACCAACAGCAGGTCCGCCGCCGCGGCGTGCTGCGATCCAGGATGTAGGCGGAGAAGCCGCCGGAGCAACTCGCGGGCGCGCTCTGTATCGTAGGTGGGGCGGTTCGGGGTCGCCCGGATCTCCGCCGCCCGGAACAGCGCGTCATCATTGTCCAGCAGGGTCGAATCCTCCTCGAAGGCCTGGGCGGCCTCCGACCAGCGATTGGCTTCGAACAGGCGGTCGAACTCCGAGCTGGCGCACCCCATCACCGCCAGGAGTAGCCCGGCCGTCAGGGTCAGGCGCACGAGCGGGCCCATGGCGCTGCCTCGAGCTCGGATCGGTCGACCTTGGTGTCCCGGTTGGGCTCGCCCCCCGCAGCCGCCGGTATCCACACTTCGGCGATGGTGCCCCCTCCGCGGTTGTCCAGCAAGCGGATTCCCCCTCCATGTGCAACGGCGATTTCGCGGCAGATGGCCAGACCCAGGCCGACCCCCCTCCTGGGGACGGATCGGCCAGCTTCGGTCTGGTAGAACGGCTCCAGGACCCGGAGCTTGCCGTCGTCGGGAACGCCCGGGCCGTGGTCGGAGACCCGCATCACGACGGCCGTGCCCTCCTCCCCGCGGGGCGCCACCTCGTCTGCCGCTTCCGTGGGCCCGTCGCTGTTCTCGCCCGGCGGGGGCCGGCGCTCGTACAGCTCCACCCGGATCTCGCACCCCCTGGGGGAGAACTTCACCGCATTCTCCAGGAGGTTGTCCAAAACCTGGCGCAACGCCTCCGGATCGCCCTCGATCAGGAGCGGTCGGTCGGGCAGGTCCAGGAGGATCTGCTCCCCTTGCGAGATGGAGGCGGCCCCGAACTGCGCCACGGCCTGACGGGCGACGGCCGACACGTCCAGCGGCTGCAGCTCCAGGCGCGGCCCCCCGGCCTCGAGCCTGGAGAGGTCCAGCAGCTTGGCAAGCATCCCCGCCAGGCGACGGCATCCCTCGTCGTGAAGCACCAGGAGGCGCCGCTGCCTCCCGGTGAGGGGGCCTGCACCGTCCTCGAGGAGCAGGGCCGTGGTCTCCTGCATCGACACGAGCGGCGTCTTGAGGTCGTGCGACACCTTGGAGAGGAAGGCGCGCTTCATCCGGTCCAGCTCTCCCAGGCGCTCTGTCATGCTGTTGAAGTCGCGGGCAAGCTCGGAGAACTCGTCTCCGCCGTCCGCCTCGAGGCGATAGCCGAAACGGCCACGGGCAACCTCCCGGGCGCCCTGTTTGAGCCCGCTCAACGATTCGGAGATGGAGCGTACGATGAGGGTCGACACGACGAGGCTCAGGAGGAGCGCGACGGCGGCGGCGACCAGGGAAACGCGCTCCGCCTGCCGGGCGGCCCGGGAGGACTGGAACAGCCGCTCTCCCAGGCGGGCTTGCGAGGCCTGGCTCACCTGACGCTGCTGTTCTTCCAGGGTTTCGAGCTCCTCCTGCAGGCGCGCCACCGGGTCGGGAGCGATGTAGAACGAGGGCCTCTCGGCGAGCGCCTCCATGCGTCGGATCAGAGGCGGCACCGCCCGCGACTGCGCCACGAGGTTGTCAACCGAGACCCGCTCCTCGTCACCCAGGGGCGTCGCCTGGAGCCTACGCAGCTCGGCCTCGTACTCCGTGAATGCCTGTTGGAGCTTTTCCAGGTAGCCGCGGTCCTTCGTCACCGCGAACTTGGCAGCGTTCTCCTGGAGGCGCGCCAACCGGGCCATCTGATCGGTGGCGCTCCTGGACGTACGGGACGCGATAGCCGTGAGCTCGTAGCCGGTGGACACGGCCTCCTGGATGGAGTGGACGTGGTAGGTCAGCACGGCGCCGAGCAACAGCACCTGCAGGCCGAAGGCGAGGACGAGCTTGGTAGCGACCCTCATTCGTCCGCGTCTCCCGAGTACCGCTTGAGCTTGTTCCGGATGGTCTTCACGTCCACGCCGAGGCGCCGCGCGGCCTCGGCCTTGTTCTGACCCACACGCTCCAGCGTATGGAGGATGAGGGCGCGCTCGGCATCGGCCATGGTGGCGTCGCTCGGAAGCTGCAGCGTTCCCGACCCGCCGGCTTCGAGGGCCCGGAGATGGGGCGGCAGGTGCTGCGGTTCGATCCACCCGGAGCGGGCCACGATCACTGCCCTCTCCAGGACGTTCCGAAGCTCCCGCACGTTCCCCCGCCAGGCGCTGGCTTCCAGAAGGGAGCGGGCGGTGTCACGGACGCCCTTCACGTCCACGCCGTGCTTCCGACTGAACTCGTGAACGAAGTGCTGCGCCAGCAGAGGAATATCCTCCGGACGATCACGCAGGGGCGGCAGCGTAAGCTCGAACACCTTCAGGCGGTAGAGGAGATCCTCTCGCAGCAGCCTGGACCGGACAGCCTCCGCCGGATCGCGGTTGGTGGCCGCGAGGACCCGTACGTCGAACTGGATCTCCCTGCTCCCGCCAAGCCGCCGCGCCCGTCCATCCTCGAGAATGCGAAGGAGCTTGGGTTGCAGGGCCATGGGCATCTCGGCGATCTCATCCAGGAACAGCGTGCCCCCGTTTGCCTGCTCGAAACAGCCCGCTCGAGCCTGGGTGGCTCCCGTGAACGCACCCCGCTCGTGCCCGAACACTTCGCTCTCGATGAGCCCCTCGGGAATGGCGGCAGCATTCACCGGGACGAAGGGCCCCTTGCATCGCTGGCTAAGCGCGTGGATGGTGGAGGCGACGACCTCCTTTCCCGTGCCGCTCTCGCCCGTGATGATGGCCGAGGCATCGCTCGAGGCGACAAGCTCGATCATCCGGTAGAGGTCGCGCATCGGTCGGCTGCGGCCCACCAATCCTCCCGGACCGCGTCCTTCCCGGAGGAGCCGGTCGAGGGTTCGATCCTCCCGGCCCTGGCGTAGATCCGCCGCCACCGACTCCAGGAGTGCGTGGAGGTTGGTGTAGTCCAGGGGCTTGGTCAGAAAGTCCATGGCCCCGCCCTTCATTGCCTCCACTGCGGCATCGACATTACGGTGGGCGGTAATCATCACCACGGGGAGCCCCGGCGCGTTTTCCCTGACCCGTTGGAGCAGCTCCAAACCGGACGCGCCGGGGAGCACCACGTCCGAGAGGACGACGTCCGGAGCCTGGCGTTCGAGGACCGCTGCCGCCTCGTCCGCGTCGGCGGCGGTCGTCACATTGTAACCCCACCCGCCGAGGCGGACGGTCAGGACCTCTCGCAGGGCGGCCTCGTCATCCACCACGAGGACGGAGAGGGACTCAGTAACCATCGAATCCTGCTTCCGCTGGAGCGCGGGAGATTGGGGGGTGTTCCCGGCGATCCGTGGGTTCCGGACTCACTGCCGATCCGCGTCAAGCGATGCCAGATCTATGCCAGCCGGGGCGACCCGCACGCCTCGACGTGCCCGACCGGAGGACGAGCTACCCCCGGCGGGCGCCGAGGGACAGCCGAAGACCGAATCACCGGCCACCAGGCAGAGCGGATCGCGCCGAGGCGGAAGGCTGATCGCTACGAGCCTCCAGGCGGCAGGTCCAGGGCCGCAGCAGCCTTCGGTTTCCCGCCCGCTACAGGATGATGGCCAGGGGGAGGAGGATGACGTAGCCCAGGACGAGGAGGAGTGGCGCGGCCGTCACCGAGCCCCGGGCCAAGAGCCAGTATCCGACCGCCAGGGCGAGGAGCCCCGCGGCCGCCAGGACGGCGTTCACCAGAGAGAAGCTCAGCGCGTCGGGGGCCGCGTCGGCGACCCCGGCCGGGGCCTTGATGCGGGAGGTACGGGTCTTCCGGGCCATGGCGGCAAGGCTAACCCAAGGCCCACGCCCGATCAAGCGCGGCCCGGCGCCTTCGAAGGCGCCGGGCCGCGTGGTCCGACCGCAGGAAGGGCGCCCACCCTCAGGTGGGCACCTCCAGCTCGAACTTGTCAACGTAGCGCTGCAGCCGGGAGCGGGAGATGCCCAGCAGGCGGGCGGTCTCGCTCTTGTTGCCGTCGGCGTGCTTGAGGACCCGCTGCACGTGGTGGGAGATGACGGCGTCCAGGGAGAGGTCTTCGTCCGACGCGGGCGCGGCCTCCTCCTCCTCCGTCCCGGGGGCGGGCGGCGCCGGGGCCCCGAAGGACTTGGCACCCCGCCCCGGATAGTCCACGCCCAGCGAGATGTGCTCGGGCCCGATGGCGGACCCCCGGGCCAGGATGGCCGCCCGGGTGAGGGCGTTCTCCAGCTCCCTGACGTTCCCGGGCCAGTCGTAGGCCGTGAGCCGTGCCATGGCCGCGTCGGAGATGTGGCGCACCGTCTGGTGCGTCTCCTGGCGGATGCGCGCCAGCAGCGACTCGGCCAGGAGGGGGATGTCCTCCCTCCGATCCCGCAGGTTCGGGACCTGGATCTCCACCACCTTGAGACGGAAGTAGAGGTCCTCACGGAAGTCGCCCGCCTCCACCAGCTCCTCGATGGGTTGGTGGGTGGCGGCGATGACGCGGGCCTCCGTGTGGCGGTGCTCCTCGCCGCCCACGGGATAGAACTTCCGCTCCTGGAGCACCCGGAGGAGCTTTGTCTGGAACTCTGGGGAGGTGTCGCCGATCTCGTCGAGGAAGATCGTGCCGCTCCCCGCCAGCTCGAAGTAGCCCTTGCGGCCCGACACCGCCCCGGTGAAGGCGCCCTTCACGTGTCCGAACAGCTCGGACTCCAGCAGGGTGTCGGTGAGGGCCGTGCAGTTCACCGCGATGAAGGGCTCGTCGGCGTGGGCGGAGTTGGCGTGGATGGCCCGGGCAATCATCTCCTTCCCCGTGCCGGTCTCCCCGCGGATGAGGACGGTGGCCCGATTCTTCGCCAGGACCCCGATCATCTTGTAGATCTCGATCATGCTGGGGTTGCGCCCCACCACGGCGTCGGCCAGCTCGTCCTCTTCCTTCAGCTCCTCCTCGTCCTTCGCCGCCTGGATCTCGGCCGCCTGCCGGTTCAGCTCCTGCTCCCGGAGGCAGCGGCCCACCAGGGAGTCCACCTGCTTCAGGTCCACCGGCTTCACGATGTAATCGAAGGCCCCCGCCTTCATGGCCGACACGGCGGTGTTCATGTCCTCGTGGCCCGTGACCACGATGACGTCCACGTGCTCCATGTGCTCCTTCACCTTCTCCAGGAGCTCCAGCCCGCTCATCCCGGGCATGCGCAGGTCGGTGATCACCACCTGCGGATCGACCTTCTTCAGCTTTCCCAGCGCCTCTTCGGCGCTGCCCGCCGTCTCCACCTCGTAGCCGCTGTGCTCGAGCTTGGTCTCGAAGATGTCGAGTGTGTTCTCGTCGTCGTCGACGATCAGGATCCTAGCGCCCATACCGCGCACTCCCATGCGTGTCGTGGGGGGACTGCTCCATGTCGCTCTCGTTCCAGGGGTGGAGGGAGGAACCGCCATGCCGCAACGGGGTCGTCCCCGTAACCCGGGAGCGGCCACGGAGGTCCGTGCCCGGTTGCGTGCTCGGCACGTGCTTTGCAAGACCCTGGCCAGGAAATTCCCGGCCGCACCTCCGCCTACCGATACGCTCCCCCTCTTCGATCCCCGGCAGTCGGGGCCCCGAGGGCGAGTGCGCGAGCGCGGTTGCGGCGCGCGCGGGACGCCTGGAAAGACGATTCCCCGTGGGGGATGGCGCGGCCAGACGGCACGCCCTACCCTGCCCGGGGCCGCAAGGCACGGGAACCACCGAGGAGACGGAGATGTCGCGAGGAGAGGACGGGAAGACCGTGCTCCTGGTCGAGGACAACGAGGACAACCGAATCGTGTACGCCACCATGCTGCAGCACTATGGCTACAGGGTGGTGGAGACGGCCAACGGCGAAGACGCCGTGCGTATCGCCCACGAAGAGTTGCCGGACCTGATCCTCATGGACATCTCCATTCCAGGCATCGACGGCTGGACGGCCACCGAACGGCTCCGGGACGATCCGAAGACCGCTGAGATTCCCGTGGTCGCCGTCACGGCACACGCCCTGCCGGAACACCGGGCCAGGGCGGAGAGCCTGCGCTGCGAGGGCTATCTCACGAAGCCGTGCGAACCCCGTCGCCTCCTCGAAGAAGTCCAGCGCCTCATCGGCTGAGCTCGGATTGAATCGTTTCGATACAACTCACGCGCCGAAACCGGGCACCCACGGCACCCCTCCCGATCCCACGGCCGCTCCATGAACGAAACCACCGAACCCAACGCGCCCGACGGCAATGACGTGGACGTCCCCGCCGCGTCCGGCGAGGAAGGCAAGTACGTCTACTGCATCATCCGCAGCCGCGACCGCAGGGACTTCGGCAACATCGGCATCGGGGGCGACAAGCCCGTCTACACCGTGCACCACGAAGACCTGGCGGCGGTGGTGAGCGACACCCCCATCCGCATCTACGACCCCACCCGGGAGAACGTCCTCGCCCACGAGTTCGTGAACGAGACCGTGATGCGGGACCATACGGTCATCCCCATGTCCTTCGGCACCATCTTCCGCACCCAGGACGACATCGGTGAGCTGCTCCGCTCCACGTACAGGGCACTGGAGGACGTGCTCCACAAGATGAAGGACAAGATCGAGTTCGGCCTCAAGGTCCTGTGGGACCGGGACCGCGTGGTGGCCCGCCTGGAGGAGGACGACGAAGAGATCCGTCGTCTGAAGCAGGAGATCGAAGGCAGCGCCCAGAGCTCCACCTACTTCGCCCGCATGCAGCTCGGGCGGCTGATGGAAGGGGCCCTGGAGGAGGCGGCCAACAACTACGTGGCCGACATCCACGAGTCCCTGAAGCCCGTGGCTGTGGCCAGCCGCTCCAACAAGCCCATCGGCGAGCGCATGATCCTCAACGCCGCCTACCTGGTGGACCGGAGCAAGGAGGAGGACTTCGACGCCGTGGTGAAGACCCTCTCCCAGAAGTACGAGGACGTCCTCTCCTTCAAGTACACCGGGCCGTGGCCCCCCTACAACTTCGTGAACATCAAGCTGCGGCTGGAGCGGGCGGACGCCTAGGAGCCATGGGCATCCTCAAGCACCTCCTCTTCTGGCCCGTGACCGGTCCCGCCTTCCTGGCCCGGTTCTCCATGGAGAAGGTGCAGGGGGTGGTGAAGGAGGAGCTCACCGACGACGCCCGGGTCAAGGAGGCCCTCATGGACCTCCAGCTCCGCCTGGAGATGGAGGAGATCGACGAGGAGCAGTACCTGGAGGAGGAGGCTGCTCTCATGGGCCAGCTCCGGGAGATCCGCCGCTGGCGCGAGGAGTTCGGCATGGGGGTGCGGGGAGGCGTCGTGCAGGTGGCCTCCGATCAGGACGAGGAGCGCCCCGGCGCGGGCGCGGAGGAGCGGGCCCCCGAGCTGGCCTCCGCCGAGGGCGCCGAGGTGAACGTGTCTTTCGACTTCGACGACGAGGACGGATGGTCCAGCGGCTCCTCGAGCGGCTCCGATCCAGGTTCGTCTTCGTCGTAGGCAAAGGCGGCGTGGGCAAGACCACCACGGCCGGCGCCCTGGCCCTGGCCCTGGCCGAGGGCGGCGAGCGGGTCCACCTCCTTTCCACCGACCCGGCCCACTCCGTGGCCGACCTCTTCGAGACCACCCTCCCCCCCGGCGACGCCCGTCCTTCGCCCTGCACGCCGCACCTGCTCCTGGAGGAGCTGGACGCCGAGGGACGCTGGTCGGCGTGGCGGGAGTGGGCCCGGGGGCCCCTGGCGGACCTCGTGGACCGGGGCACCTACCTGGACCGGGAGGACGTGGAGGCGTTCCTCGACCTTTCGCTCCCCGGCGTGGACGAGGTGGCCGCCCTCCTCCGCCTCACCGACCTGGAAGGGGGCGACGCCCAACGCATCGTGGTGGACACCGCGCCCACCGGCCACACCCTCCGCCTGCTCGCCACGGGGGGCGTCATCCGGGGGTGGGTCGAGGCGTTCGACGCCATGGACGCCAAGGCCCGGGCGGTGGTGGAGGGCCTCACCCACCGCGCCGTGCGCCTCCCCTCCGCGGACGTCGTGGACGACCTGCACGAGCGGGCCGACCGCTTCGAAGCGGCCATCGTGGGCGGGGGAGACGCGGTGGTGGTGGAGCGTCCCGAGGCCCCGGTGCAGGCCGAGTCGGCGCGTCTCCGGCTCGCGCTGGAGGAGCTCGGCCTGCGGGTGGCAGCCCGCGTCGCCGTGGGGGGCGGAAACGGGGACGTCCTGGCGGTGCCCAGGGCGCGAGGCCTGGTGGGCTGTGCCGGACTCGCCCGCTGGGGGGCGCCAGCGGATGGGGGCGGCGAGATGGCCGGCCCCGCCCCCTCCCCTTCCCCAGCCCCGCCCTCCGGCGCCTCCCCCCGCCCCGAGGTGCTGGCGCTCCTGGAGGCGCTCCCCCGGGACCTGGTCCTCTTCGTGGGCAAGGGCGGCGTGGGCAAGACCACCTGCGCGGCGGCCTGCGCGCTGGCCCTGGCGGGCCACCGCGACGTGGAGCTCCTGGGCGTGGACCCCGCCGGCTCCCTCGCCGACGTGCTCGGGCTCCCCGTGGAGGCCGAGGGCACGGAGGTGGCGCCGGGGCTGGTGGCACGGCAGCTCGACGCCGATCGGGCGTTCGCCGACTTCCGGGAGAGCTACAGGGACGAGGTGGAGGAGGCGTTTCGCCGGGTGGGTCTGGACCGCTCCGCCACCCTGGACCGGAGGGTGGTGACGTCCCTCCTGGAGCTCGCCCCCCCGGGGGTGGACGAGCTCCTGGCCGTGAGCGCCCTGCTGGAGGCGAGCGACCCGGGCACCACCCGGCTCGTGGACACGGCGCCCACCGGGCACCTTCTCCGCCTGCTGGAGACGCCGGAGCGGGCGTTGGCGTGGGTGCACCAACTCATCCGCGTACTCCTCAAGTACCGGGCCGCCGTCGGCCTTGACGCTCTCGCCGAGCGGCTCCTAGACTTTTCCAAGCGCTTGAAGCACTTGAACTTGAGATTCAAGGATCCCCGGAGGAGCGGCGCGGTGATGGTCACGCTCCCGGGTCCGCTGGATCGGGCCGAGGCGGGCCGCCTGCTCCAGCGGCTGGAGGCCCTCGGCGTGGCGGTGGCCGCCACGATCGAGAACCGACGCACCGGCGGCGAGGGCCCCGGGTCGCCGGATCCGGGGCCGCCGGACGCAGGGGCACCGGTCGTCCTGGCCCCCGAGCGCGACGCCAGCCCGGAGGGCCCCCAGGCCCTGTCGGCCTTTCTCGCCACCTGGACCACCGTTTGAGCGACCTCGTCTACCTCTACGGCTTCGCGCCCAGCGACGCGCCCCCTCCGCCGGAGGACCTCACCGGGATCGCGGGACGGCCCGTGGAAGCCTTCCCACTGGACGGGTTCGTGGCGGTCGTGTCCCACGTGCCCGCCCGGGAGTATGCGCCCGAGGCCGTGGAGGCCTCCATGCACGACCTGGGCTGGGTCGGTGACCAGGGGGCGCTCCACGAGCGCGTGGTCACCTGGTACGTCGACCACGCCCACATCGTCCCGGTCCGCCTCCTCACCCTCTATTCGGGGAACGCGGCCCTGCGGGCCGAAGCCGAGGCCCAGGCCGCCACCGTGCGCCAGCGCCTGGAGGCGACCCGCGGCCTCCGGGAGTGGGACCTGAAGGTCTCCTACCGGGCCGACGCCCTGCGGGGCCACCTGGGGGAGCTGTCGGAGGAGATCGCCGCGCTGGACCAGGAGCTGGCCGAGGCCGACCCCGGCCGGCGCTACCTCCTGGAGCGGAAGCGGGAGAAGCGGCTCAGCGAAGAGACGCGCAGCGCCGCGCGCCGTCTGGGGCAGCAGGTGCTGGAGCTAGCCCGGCCCTTCGCGCGGGAGGTGCGGCAGCTCCAGCCACCCCGCACCGGGGGCGAGCTGCCCGTGGTGGTGGCGGCGGCGCTCCTGGTGCCCCGGGAGGCCGACGGAAGCCTCGAGGACGCCGTGGCCGCCGAGGCCGAGCGCCTGGAGCGGCTGGGGGTGAGCGTCCGCCTCAGCGGACCCTGGGCACCCTACCGCTTCCTGGAGCCCGCAGCGGTGTCCGACGCGTGAGCGACGACCTTCCCTCGGCGGCGCCTCTTCCCCCCGACGACCTGGAGGGGGAGGAGTTGGTCCTCACCGAGCTGGTGAGCCGCGTCCTCGACCGCGGGGTCGTCCTCACCGGCGAAGTGACCATCTCGGTGGCGGGCATCGACCTGGTGGAGCTGGGCCTCCGGCTGCGCCTCGTGTCCACCGAGACGGCCCGCCGACAGCAGGCGCGCGACGAGGATGGGGAGTCCTCCCCTACCGGAGGCGAGGGTGGATGACGGCGGCTCCGGGGGCGGCGTCTATGCGTTCTGCGCCACCCGGCCGCCCCGGACCGTGGATGGTCCGGAACTTGCTGGTTTCGGTGCCGAGCCGATCGTGGCGCTTGCCTTTCCCCCCCTCGTCGCCTGGGTACAGCCACTCCCGTCCCCACCGCAGGTCTCCCCGGAGTCCGCGATGAGGCACCATCGCATCGTAGAGGCGGTATGGCGCCGCGAGGGGGCAGTGGCGCCCTTCCGGTTCGGCGAGTGGTTCCGGGACCGGGACGGCCTCCTCGACGCCCTGGAGCCCCGGCGGGAGGCCCTGGCGGCCGCCCTGGAGCTTGTGGCGGGAGCGGGAGAGCACGCCGTGCGCATCGTGGGTCCGGCCGGGGCCACGGAGGCCGGGCCCACCGGCGCGGGGCCCGGAGGCGGGCCGGGGCGGGCGTACCTCGAAGCCGCGGCCCGGCGCCGGCACGCGGAGGAAGGGCGCGAGGAGCGGGGCCGGGAGCTGGCGGCCCGGCTGGGCCAGCGGGTGGAGGGACTGGTGCGGGACGAGCGGGTGCACCCGCTCCAGGCCGGGGGGCTGGTGAGCGTCGCCCATCTGGTGGAGCGGGAGATGGAGGCGCGGTACGGGGCGGCGGTGGAGGGCTTCGCCGCCGAGCATCCTGAGCTCCGCGTCGTTCGCGGCGGCCCCTGGCCGCCCTACTCGTTCATGCCGTGAGCGGCGGAGAGGAGGGAGAGGCGGACCTCCGGGAGGTGGCGCCGGGGCTCCCGGAACGCCTCGAGGCCGACGAGCACGACATCGACGCGGGTGTCGCGCGCCTGGTGCTGACGCTGGTGGAGTTTATCCGCCAGGTGCTGGAGCACCAGGCGATCCGCCGGATGGAGGGCGGGTCTCTGAGCGACGAGGAGGTGGAGCGGCTCGGCCTGGCCATGATGCGGCTGCAGGAGCGGTTGGACGACGTGAAGGAGGTCTTCGGGCTCTCGGATGAAGACCTGAACGTGGACCTGGGCCCGCTGGGTCGGTTACTGTAGCGGCTCGCCGGCCTGGAAGATCGGGATGGAAGGGCGCCGAAGGGCCGAAGGGCGCTGGATGACTCACGAACGGACGGAACAACGTGGCCGAAGGCTACCAGCTCGGACCGGGCCGCTCCCAGGGGCTCGTCGACGTCCTGGACCGGATCCTCGACAAGGGGCTGGTCATCGCGGGTGACGTGCGGGTGAAGCTCGCGGACGTGGAGCTGCTCACCATCCAGATCCGTCTCCTGGTGTGCTCGGTGGACAAGGCCGCCGAGATCGGGATGGACTGGTGGAAGACCGACCCCCGGCTGAGCACCCACGCTTCCGGGGGCGGCTATCTGGAGGAACTGGGCCGCCGTCTCGACAGCATCGACGACCGGCTCGCGCAGTTGGAACAGAAGCGGATCGAAAAAGACCAGACTCGCTGAACCCACCTCGAACGGGGGAGATCCATGGCAGTGGAGCGTTCGCCGGCCGGCGGCAGCCTGATCGACGTCCTCGATCGCGTCCTGGACAAAGGAATCGTGATCGATGCGTACGTCCGGGTGTCGCTGGTCGGCATCGACCTGGTGAGCGTCGAGGCTCGTGTGGTGGTGGCCTCAGTGGACACCTACCTGAAGTACGCGGAGAACATCGGCGCAACGGGCATCGCCTCCCGCCCATCGACACCCGCCATCGCGAGCGGACCATCCGAGCTTGACCGGGTGAGGGCCGAGAACCTCGAGCTCCGCAAGCGCCTCGAGGAATCGAGGAAGGAGTAGAGGCACGCCCGTGGTCTCTCCGGAGGCACCTCCGGCGGCGGGCGCCGCCGGGCTGGTGGAGCGCCTGCGCTACGCCGGTAGCCTGACGGACGCCTGTTATCTCCTTCTGGAGCACGTGCTACGGCTCCTCCCCGCCGATCGAGCGGTGGTGGTGGTCCGGGCCGAAGGTGCCCTGCGGGGGGCCGCGTACGGCATCGACGAGCGCCGCTTCGGGGAGTTCCTGGAGGACACCAGCGGCTCTACCCACGAGCTCCGCGAGTGGATCGATGCGGGTGAGGCCCGGGCCCGGGGTGGACCGGTGGAGGAGATCGGCATGGAATGCTCCCTCTTCCTCCCCTTCCCTGGCCCCCGAGGCATCCCCTCGGGGGCCCTCCTCCTGGACGCGGACGCCTCGGGCGACGCGCTCCAGAGGGTCAAGAGTGCCCTGGGCGCCTCGGGGCCCACCCTCACCCGCATCGCGGAGACCGAGGTGCTGCGGGAGGCCCTGAGGCGGGCCGAGCGCCGCTCCGAGGTGCTGGACTCGGTGGTGAACGGCTTCGCCGACCCGGTGGTGCTGACCGACGGCCAGAACAACTTCCTGTTCGCCAACCGCCGCGCGGAGTCCCTCCTGTACGCCGGGCCGGACGAGAGCGAAGGCCGCCGCCGGGCAGTGCGGGTCAACGACCTGCTCTTCAGCTCCTTCCTGACCCAGGCGGTCATCGGCGGGTCCGGCGAGGGCGAGGGCGGGCGCGAGCTCAACCTGGTCGACCCCTCCGACGGATCCGACCTGCTCTTCGAGGTCCTCACCCTCCCCCTTCCCGAGGGGGTGGTGGTGGACGGCGCCCGCATCTCCATCCTGCGGGACATCACGGACCTGAAGCGTGCCGTGTCGGAGCTGGAGGTCCAGTTCAACCGCTCCCGGGTGGCCGAGCGCTCCGCCCGCATCGAGTCGCGACCGGCTCAACGTCATCCTGGCCAGCGTGGGGGATCCCATCCTGGTCACGGACAGCACGACCAAGATCGTCCACATGAACTCCGAGGCGGAACGCCTCTTCGACGAGACGCACCGGGAGGATGGGCGGGGGCCGTCGCGGCGCGCCGTGCGTGCCAACGACACCAAGATCACCACCCTGGTGTCGGACTTCATGCTCCAGTCGGAGCCCCGCCGGACGGAGAACCTCATCCTGCAGGACCCGTTCACCGGCGATGGGCTGCCGGTGGAGGTGGTGAGCTCGCAAGATCATCGACCGCAGGGGCGAGCTGACCGCCGTGGTGAGCATCCTCCACGACCTGACCGAGGTGGTGGAGAACGAACGTCTGGCCCGGGAGCTCCAGATCCTGAACGAGGGGCTGGAGGAGCGCATCCAGCTCGCCACCGAGGAGCTGGAGGAGCGCAACCGGCGGCTCGAGTTCCAGCGGCGGGAGCTGGAGAAGGCGTCGCGCCTGAAGAGCGAGTTCCTCGCCAGCATGACCCACGAGCTGCGGACGCCCATCAACGCCATGCTGGGGTACACGGCCCTCCTGCGTGAAGGCATCTACGGGGAGCTCGACGACAAGCAGGAGGGTGCCCTCGCCAAGGTCTACGGCGCCTCCCAACACCTGCTGGCCCTCATCAACGACATCCTGGACCTCTCCAAGATCGAGGCCGGGCGCATGCCGGTGCGGGTGGAGAGCCTGCGCCTCGACCACCTGGTGAGCGAGCTCTCCCAGACCATCGAGCCCATGGTGAGGGAGCGGTCCCTGGCCTACCACACCGAGCTGGACGAGGCGCTGCCGCCGCTGCGCACCGACCGGACCAAGATGAAGCAGATCCTCCTGAACCTCCTCTCCAATGCCGTGAAGTTCACGTCCGAGGGCGGCGTCACCGTGCGGGCCTTCCCGCTTCCGGGGGGCGAGCGCGTGCGCATCGAGGTGGAGGACACCGGCATCGGCATACCGCCGGAGGAGCGGGAGAGCATCTTCGACGACTTCCGCCAGGTCGACCAGTCCTCCACCCGCCGCTACGGCGGGACCGGGCTCGGCCTCTCGATCACGCGTAAGCTCGTGGGGCTCCTGGACGGCGCCATCCGGGTGGAGAGCGAGCCCGGGGTGGGCTCCACCTTCACGGTCGATCTCCCCGTCGCCCTCGCCCCTTCCCCCGGGGACGCGGTCGAGGTGGAGGCCGCCGAGGAGCCCCAGGAGGGCTAGGGCGCCTCCTCGTCGCCCCCGTCGTCCATCCACCAGGCCGGCTCTTCGGGCGGCTCCCCGGCGCGCAGCCGGGCCATGCGCTCCCGGTTGCTCCGGCGCCGCAGCAGGCCCATGAGCACCAGGACCATTCCCAGCAGGCTCCAGAAGGCCAGGGAGTGGGACAGCACGAGGAGCCAGCCGTAGCGGTCCTCCACCCACCCCTTCCAGTCCTCCTCGAGCTGCCCCGGGGTCACCCCGTAGGTGAGGCGCAACGCGGCGTCGAAGGAGCCCGCCTCCCGCCAGCGGTCCAGGAAGAGGCGCATCCCGCGCTCGCCGCCACCCTCCTCCAGCAGGTACACCACCGCGGAGGCCGCCAGGAGGTACGCCGCCTCAGCCGAGGCCCGGTCCTGGGGCCAGGAGAGGGAGAGGGAGTCCAGGGGCGGCGCCCGCCCCATCGCGAGCAGCAGGCGCAGACGCCAGGCTTCCCCCGCGTCGAAGCCGCTCGATGCCCACTGGGCATACCCCTCGTCGAACCAGCGGGGCACCTGGAGGCCCTCCAGGTGGTCGTGGAGACCGAGGTGGGCCCATTCGTGGCGGAGGACCGCCGGCTCGCTGCCCACCCAGGAGCGGGGAGACACGTACGCGGGGATCACCAGGGCCCGGCGGGAGGGGATGGCCACGCCCGCGCCCCACTCGGGGAGTTCGCCCCCCACCAGGGCCTGGAAGGCCGCCTCGTCTGGGGCCAGGTACACATCCACGGACCGGGGCACGGTGGGGGGAGGGCCGGGAGGGGCGGCTCGGCCGCCAGCACGGCCAGGGTGTGGACCGCCCTCAGGGAGTCCCCGGCGGCGTAGTGGACGGTGACCCGGGCGCTCCTCACGCTGTCCAGGGGCGGCACCTGGGAGGCGGCGGGCCGGGCCGTCAGCACCGCCAGGGCGGCGGCCCGGGCCGCCAGGCGGAGCCCGCGCCCCGCCTGCGTCTTCAGGAGGAGAGAAGCTCCAGGCTGGCCCGGACGTCCTCGTTCTTCGGGTTCAGCTCCAGGGCGCGGCGCCACAGGAGCCGGGCGACGTCCAGGTCGTCGTCCTTGTAGGCGATGGTTCCGAGGCGCAGGTAGATGTCGTCGCCGAGGCGCGGCTCGATCTTCACCGCCTTCTCGTACTGGGAGCGCGCGGCCTCCTGGTCGCCCCGGGCGTAGGCCTGGTCCCCCAGGTTCTTGTGCGCCTGCGGGGGCGCAGGATGGGCCTGGAGGGCCCGGGAAAACAGCCCCTGGGCGGCCTCGATCTCCCCCTTCCGCTCCAGCACGACGCCCACGTTCACCAGGAGGGGCCCACAGTCCGGGTAGTGGGTGAGCCCCTCGCGCCCGACCTGGACGGCGTAGTCCAGGTCGCCGGTGATGGCGGAAGCCAGCGCCGTGTAGGCGTAGTAGGGTGCCGACGGCTTCTTCAGGTCCGGGGACGTCCGGTAGCGGCGGAACGCCTCCAGGGCGCCGTCCGCGTCGCCGCGGCGAAGGTGGACGATGCCCCGCTCCAGGAGGATCTGCGGATCGGAAGGCGCGTCCTTCTCGGCGGCGTCCAGCGCCTGCAGGGCGTCGTCGAAGCGGCCCAGCAGCTCCAGGGCCAGCGCCCGGTTCCGCTGCACGCCACGCCGGGCCCGCGCATCCTCCGGGATGCGGTCGAACCACTCGAGGGCCTCCTGGGGCTTTCCCGAGCGGAACGCCACGAGCCCCAGGCGGAACAGCGCCCGGGCCTGCTTCGGCTCGATCTCCAGCGCACCCTGGAACTCCCGCGCGGCATCCTCGAGCATCCCGGAGCGGTAAAAGGCCATGCCCAGGGTGAGGTGGCGGTCCAGGGGGCTGTCCCTCTGGCTCTCGGCCCCACTCCGCTGGCCGGCTCGGGCCACGAAGCCCGCCTGGATGAGGCCGTAGAGGGCCTTGGCGGTGTCGAATTCCACCATCCCCGACTCGTGCACGAGCTCGTCCACGCTCCGGAGGCCGTCGATGAGGGGCAGGAGCTTGCGCTGCTCCTCGGTGAGCTCCACGTCCTCCTCCTGGGCCGGGTCCTTCTCGACGGTGAAGACCAGGTCCATGGAGGGGATCTTCTTCTCAATGAGGCTCCACTCGTCCACCCGGCGCGCCCCCTCCAGGAGAAGGCTCTCGGCGGGCACGCTCACGAGGAACAGCCCCTCCTCGTCGGGGCGCTGGTCCGGGTCGAAGTGGAAGGAGCCCTGGCTCCAGGCGAACAGGTGGTAGACCGCCTCCTCGATCTGGAGGGAGATGTAGCGGTGGAGCTGGTCCTCGGTGATGGTGCCGTTCTCCACCAGGATCTGCCCGAGCCGGGCTCCCCTCCGGTGGGCCTGGGCCTCCATGGCGGTGGACAGCTGGGCACGGCTGATGACGCCGTTGCGCACGAGCAGCTCACCGAGGCGGTCGGGACGGTTGAGCACGGACGCGTAGATCACCCGCCCGTCGTCGAAGTACACGTATCCGAAGTTGGACCGGTCGGTGACCGAGAGACAGCCGGTCTTCCGGCCCATGGCCAGGAGCTGGCAGATGTCGGCCAGGCTGACGTCCTGGAGGGATCCTTCGATAGCCACGTAGTCCGCCCCGCCTCAGTCGAAGTCCTCGACCAGCCGATCATCCAGGATCGGCCAGCTCCACACCACCTTCTCCCCCGTGGGGAACCAACCTTTCCGGGGGGCCGGCGGCGCCTCCTCGGCCGTGCCGACCGCCGGAGAGCCGGACGCCTCGCCCTCCGATGCCACCTCGTCACGCTCGATGAACAGGCCACCCCGCTCCTCGCCGATGAGCTCGTCGAGGGGCGGGATGAAGGGAGCAGGGGCCGACTCCGCCGGCGGTGCGGCTTCCGCCGGCGCGGCCGGCGCCGCCGGCACCGAGGTGGGCCGGGTCCCCGCCCAGATGTCGTCATCACCCCCGGCCGCCTCCACCGCCTCCTCTCCCTCCTCCACCAGGACGATGTCACCGGCCTCGGCCGGAGGGCTCATCTCCTCCAACTCCAGGACGAGGCCGCCCTCGAAGCGGGAGCGGAGGCGCTCGTCGATTCCCTGGATGTCGGTCGGGGGCCGGTCGGCCGTCAGGAGCACCCGGGCCCCCCGACGCTTCAGCGCCTCGAAGAGGTGGAAGAACTCGTCCTGGGCCCGCTCCGTGTCCGTGAGCTGCTCTGCGCCGTGTACCAGGAGCAGGTCCACGGTCCACCACCGCTCCCGCCACGCTCCGGCCACCCCGGCGGACAGCGCCCGGATGAAGTCTTCGGCGAACTCCGACACCGACGTCACGGCCATGCGGCGCTCCCCCTGCTCCGCCTGGAAGCTCCGGCCGGCGGCCGAGAGGAGCGTGCGAGGCCCCGTGGGATCGGGGCCCCAGAGGTAGATGGGGTTGTACTTGGGCCGTTCGGCGGTGACGAGCTGCTCCACCGCCTTGAACGCCAGCACCGAATAGGCGTTCGCCAGGTCGGAGAGGGCGGGGCCCGGCGCCAGGCGGGGGAAGGGCCGCACCCGCTCCCGCACCGACGCCAGGAGGCTCTCCGCCTCCTCGAGGCGGTCCGGATCCTTCAGGACGGCCTGTGCCGCCTCGGGCCAGGGATTGCCCAGCGTGTCGAGCTCGGCGTCGATCTCCTCCAGGCGGATCAGGTCGGCCCGGAAGCCCTCCACCAGGGCCTCCCAATCCTCCGGCGCGGTGCGCGCCTCCATCCGGCTCCTGAGGCGGGTGGCGTTGAGCCCCTCGCGCTCCGCCGCCTCGGCCGCCTCACGGAATGCCTTGCGCCAGGGCTCCTCCTGCTCCTCCACCGTCTCCTGCACGACGGCCGCGATCTCGTCCCGGAAGCTGTCGAAGCCGTCTCCGGCGTCCGGGGAGGCTTCGCCCATGATGGCGGGAACGTCCTTGGCGGTGACCTCACGCTCCTCCAGATCCTGGATGGCGACGATGCGCGTGAGGGCACCGCCCAGCTCGCGCACGTTCTTGAAGGGGAAGCGGGCGAGGGCCTCCGCAACGCCGGACTGGAGGTGGGTGCCGTGCTCCTCGGCCTTGCGCCGGATGATGGCAACCCGCGTCTCGTACTCGGGGGTGCCGATGTCGACGATGAGGCCGCCGCTGAAGCGGGAGACCAGCCGCGCGTCCAGCTCGTTGATCTCGGCGGGCGGCCGGTCGCTGGCCAGGACGATCTGGCTCTCCGACGCCGTGAGGGCGTCCAGGGTGCCCAGGAGCATCTCCTGGGCCTCCGGCTGGCCGGCCAGGAACTGGACATCGTCCAGGAGGAGGATGTCCAGGTCCCGGTACCGCTCCTTCATGCCGTCCCGCCCCCCCTCCTCCAGCGCCCGCTCCAGCTCGTCGAGGTATCCCTCCAGCGCCTGGTAGAGCACGCGGAGCCGGGGGTTCACCTTGGTGGCATGGTGGGCCACGGCCGCCAGGATGTGGGTCTTCCCCAGTCCCGAGGCGGAGTAGAGGAAGAGGGGGTTGTAGCTCGTCCCCGGCGAATCCGCCGCCCGGCGGGCCGCGGCCGACGCGAGCCGGTTGGCAGGACCCACCACGAAGGTGTCGAACGTCAGCTTCGGATCCAGATCCGTCATGATCCCGGCGCGGTTCTCGGCTTCAAGGAGGAGCGTTCAAATGTCGTCCCCGCGGCCCCGTGGGAAAAGCCCCGGGACTTCGCCTCCCCCTCCGCGGCGGGCCCATTCGGCCGCTGCGGCCAGGTCGGGAGGGAGGGGGGAGCGGAAGCGCATCCGCTCCCCGGTGAGGGGATGGTCGAAGACGAGCTCGGCGGCGTGGAGAAACTGCCGTGGCACCCGGGACGCCAGCTCCCGGGCCCAGCTCCGGTTCGGCCCGCCCATGCCCCGCTCCCACCCCGCACCGTAGACCGGGTCCCCCACGACAGGGTGGCCCAGGTGGGCCAGGTGCACCCGGATCTGGTGGGTGCGTCCGGTGCGCAGCGCCACATCCATGAGCTCCGCCGCCGGCCAGCGCTCCCGCACCCGGAGCCGGGTCAGGGCCCGCCGCCCCCCCTCCACCACCGCCATGCGCTTGCGGTCGCGAGGGTCACGGCCGATGGGAGCGTCGACCTCCAGCGGCGACTTGGACAGGTGGCCCCACGCCACCGCAAGGTAGAGGCGGCGTACCCGCCGGTGGCGGAGCGCGTCGGACAACGCCCGGTGGGCGTCGTCGCGCTTCGCCACCACCAGCAGGCCGGAGGTGTCCCGGTCGAGGCGGTGCACGATGCCGGGGCGGAGCTTGCCGCCGATCCCCGACAGGTCGTCCACGTGGTGGAGCAGGGCGTGCACCAGCGTCCCGGTCCGGTGCCCCGGAGCCGGATGGACCACCAGGCCCGCCGGCTTGTCCACCACCAGAAGGGCCTCGTCCTCGTAGACGATGTCCAGGGGGATGGCTTCGGGCTCCAGCCCCAACGGCTCGGGCGGCGGCACCTCGACCTCCACCCCCTGCCCCTCCTCCACCGCGTCGGACTTGCGGGGCTCGCAGCCGTCCACCCGCACGTGCCCCTCGGCGATGAGCCGCTGGACCTGCGTCCTGGAAAGGTCCAGGGCGCCGGCGACGAACACGTCGAGCCGCTCTCCCGCGGCGGCGGCGTCGACGTGGAGGCGGTGGCGCGTCGGACCGGGATCCGCCACCTCAGGAAGCGGCCGGATCGGACCGGGGCGGGCCATCCGTATCGGCTGCCTCGTCCCCGGGAGCCCGGGGAGCCGGCCCCTCCTCCCAGAGGAAGGCCACCAGGAGGACGGCGCCCACCGTCACTCCCACGTCGGCCACGTTGAACACGGGCCAGCGTACGGCGCCGAGCCCCACGTCCATGAAGTCCACCACCCCACCCGGTCCGAGCACCCGGTCCAGGAGGTTGCCGAGGGCGCCACCGGCCACCATCGCCAAGGCCGCGAGCCGACCCCGCTGGTGGTGGGGCGTGGCCCGCAGCAGGAATCCGATCACCACCAGCGCCACCACGGCCAGGGCGGTGAAGACCGGCCGGGAGTAGGCCCCGACGTGGAATCCGAACGCCACGCCCGGGTTCAGGACGTAGGTGAAGCGCACGGCGTCGCCCACCACCGGGACGCTCTCCCCGGGCCGGAACGCCTCCTGGATCCACCCCTTGGTGGACGCGTCGAGGAGGACCACGGCCCCCGCGATCGAGCACACCGTCCACCACTTTGAGAGGCGGGAGGTCACGGGCGCCACGTCACGCCTCCCGGGGCGACAGGGCAATGGTGGCGGGCAGACCGTCCAGGTCCACGTCCCGCACCGCCTGCCAGCGCCCGCCGTCGGCGGCGGGCGCCGCCACCTCCATCGTCTCGGCCAGCGTCTCTCCGGCGATGAAGTCCCGCCACGCCTCGGCGGCGTCCCGGAGCTCGTCGGGGCCGAAGACGCCCAGGACGATGCGGTCGGAGATGTCGAGGCCGTGGTCCCGCCGGAGCCGCTGGATGCGGTTCACCAGCTCCCGGGCCAGCCCCTCGGAGCGAAGCGCCTCGTCCAGCGTCGGGTCGAGGGCCACGGTATAGGCGCCCTCGCTCCGGACCACCCACTCCCCCCGCGCCTCCTCCACCACCTCGACCTGGTCGGCGCCCAGGACGTGATCCCTCCCGCCCACCGTCACCGACGTCGCCTCCCCCGCCCGGAACGCCCGCAGGCTGTCCTCCGAGAGCGCGCGCACGGCGGCCGCGGCCGCCTCCGTATCCTTGCCGAAGACGGGACCCAGGGCGCGGTAGTTGGGCTTCGCCTGGAGGTGCACCAGCCCTTCGGCCGAAGACAGGAAGCCCACGTCCTTCACGTTCAGCTCGTCCCGGAGCACGTCCAGAACGGCCTCCCGGAGCTCGCCACCGGGGACCACGGCCCGGAGCCGCCCCAGGGGCTGGCGCACCCGGATGTGCACCTCCTCCCGGGCGGCCCGCCCCAGGGTGGCCAGCACCCGGGCCGCCTCCATCTCCTCCTCCAGCGCCTCGTCCCGGCGCGAGGGATCGGCCTCGGGGAAGCGCGTGAGGTGGGCGCTGGCCCCCGTGAGGGCCCGGTGCAGCCAGTCGGAGGTGAAGGGCGTCACCGGCCCCAGGAGGAGCGCGGTGGTGGCCAGCGCCTCGTGGAGCGTTCGGAAGGCGGCCCGGGTGTCGGCGGCGTCGGCGTTCCCCCAGAAGCGGGGCCGGCTCCGACGCACGTACCAGTTGGAGAGGTCCTCGGTGATGAAGTCGCCCAGGATCCGGTAGGCCTTGGTGAGCTGAAACGCCTCCAGCTCGTCCTGCACGCCGGCGACGACGGACGCGAGCCGGGACAACAGCCAGCGGTCCATGACGCCCCGCTCGGCGGGCTCCGGATCGGCGTCCGACGGCGCCCACCCTTCGGCGTCGGCGTACAGGCGGAAGAAGTTGTACGTGTTGAACAGGGTGTCGAAGACCTTGCGCCGGGCCTCGCCCACGGCGTCGGGGTCGAAGCGCGTCGGCACCCACGGATTGCTCACCGTGACGAAGTACCAGCGCAGGGCGTCGGCCCCGTGCTCGGCGATGGCGTCCCAGGGATTCACAACGTTCCCCCGGGACTTGGACATCTTCTGGCCCTCGGCGTCGAGGATCAGGTCGTTCACCACGCAGGAGCGGAACGCCGGCCCCAGCCCCAGCATGGTGGAGATGGCCATGAGGGAGTAGAACCAGCCCCGGGTCTGGTCCAGCCCCTCGCACACGAAGTCGGCCGGGAAGTGGGCCCGGAACTCGTCCTCGTGCTCGAAGGGATAGTGCCACTGGGCGTAGGGCATGGAGCCCGAGTCGAACCAGACGTCCACCACCTCCTGGGCCCGACGCATGGTGCCGTCGCACGCCTCGCACGGCCATGTGAGCTCGTCCACGAAGGGCCGGTGGGGATCGAAGTCGTCGGGAAGCCCCCCCACCCGCTCGCCGAGGGCCGCGAAGCTCCCGATCCATTCGTGGCGGTCGTCGCAGGTGTCGCACGACCACACCGGCAGGGGCGTTCCCCAGTAACGGTCCCGGGACAGGGCCCAGTCGACGTTGTTGGCGAGCCACTCGCCGAAGCGCTTCTGCCCCACCTCGGGGGGCTGCCAGGTCACCTGGTCGTTGTTGGCCAGAAGCTGGTCCCTGAGCGTGCTCGTGGCGGCGAACCAGGAGTCCCGTGCCATGTAGATGAGGGGGGAGCGGCAGCGCCAGCAGTGGGGATAGCTGTGGACCAGGGTACCCACGCGGAAGAGGGCCCCCTCCGCCTCCAGCGCCTCCACCAGGACGGGATCGGCGTCTTTCACGAACATCCCTCCCACCAGCGGGAGGCCCGGCCTGAAGCGGCCGGCGTCGTCCACCGGCCTCAGCATGGGGAGGCCGTGGGCCTGCCCCGCCGCGTAGTCGTCGGCGCCGAAGGCCGGGGCGACGTGGACGATGCCCGTGCCGTCGTCGGCGCTGACGAAGTCCTCCAGGAGGACGGTCCAGCCGGCGCCCCGCTCCTCGGGCTCGGGCACCACCTCCAGGGGACGGGCGTAGCGCACCCCCTGCAGCTCCCGGCCGCTCACCCGCCGACGTACCCGGTCCTGGGCGCCTTCCCCGAGCACCGCCTCCAGCCGGGGCTCGGCCAGCACCAGCACCCGCTCGCCGTCCTCCACCTCGACGTAGGTGAGGTCGGGGTGTACGGCCAGCGCGGTGTTGGACGGCACGGTCCAGGGCGTCGTGGTCCACACCACGAACTCCCGCCCCTCCGGGTCGGGCCGCCCTTCGGGGGTGAGCCAGCGGGCCAGGAAGAAGAGGGAGGGATCTTCCACGTCCTCGTAGCCCTGGGCCACCTCGTGGGACGACAGGGCCGTCCCGCAGCGGGGGCAGTAGGGAACGCTCTTGTGCCCCCGGTAGAGGAGCCCTCGCTCGGCGAGCCGGGAAAGCACCCACCACTCCGACTCCACGTACTCGGGGTGGAAGGTGACGTAGGGGTGGTCGTAGTCGAGCCAGTAGCCGATGCGCTCGGAAAGCTCCTGCCACTCCTCCTTGTAGGTGAACACCGATTCGCGGCAGACCTCGTTGAAGCGGGCGATGCCCACCGCCTCGATCTCGGGCTTGCCGCTGATTCCCAGCTTCTTCTCCGCTTCGATCTCCACCGGCAGGCCGTGGGTGTCCCAGCCGGCGATGCGCGTGACGTAACGCCCCCGCATGGTGCGGTGCCGGCAGACCATGTCCTTGATGGTCCGGCTGATCACGTGGTGAAGGCCGGGCCGGCCGTTGGCCGTCGGAGGGCCTTCGTAGAACACGAAGGGCTCGCCGTCCTTGGTGGCCTCCAGGCTCCTGCGGAAGAGATCCTCCTCCCGCCAGCGGGCCAGGGTCTCCTCCTCCAGCGCCTGGAGGGTGTCGGGAAGCTCGGGGTACGCCATGTCGCTCTCTTCGCTCGTCACGCCCCCGGAGGGGCCGGTCATCGTCTGTTCGGGTCCCGTCAGGCGCTGCCGCCGGCGGCCGCCGCCGCCGGCGTCGTCCGTCCGATGCGGGCCACCACGTCCCGGACCAACCGGGTCAGGCGGGGCTCGGCCTCGGCCGCCGTGCGGATGATGGTGGCGACGTCGGTGGGCTCCAGGGCGTCGGGAAGGCACGCGTCCGTCACGATGACCACCCCCAACACCCGCATCCCCATGTGCCGCGCCACGATCACCTCGGGCACGGTGGACATCCCCACCACATCCGCACCCATGGCGCGGAGCATCCGGTACTCCGCCCGGGTCTCCAGGTTCGGCCCGGTGACGGCCGCGTACACGCCGCGGGCCAGGGGTACCTTCCGCTCCCGTGCCGCCTCCAGCGCCCACGCCTGCAGCCCCCGGTCGTAGGGCTCGGACATATCCGGAAAGCGGGGGCCCAGCTCGTCCAGGTTGGGCCCCGTCAGGGGGTTCTCTCCCATCAGGTTGATGTGGTCGTCCAGCAGCACCAGATCGCCCGCCGCCGCCAGGGGGTCCATGCCGCCGCACGCGCCCGACACCACGAGCGTGTCGGCACCCAGGAGGCCCATGACCCGGACCGGGAACGTCACCTCCCGCAATGTGTGGCCCTCGTAGCGGTGGAGGCGGCCTTGCATGGCCACCACCGGCACGCCCTCCAGCCGTCCCAGGAGAAGGTTTCCGGCGTGGGATTCCACGGTGGGCACCGGAAAGTGGGGTACGTCGCCGTAGGGCACGGCGGCCTCCACCTCGATGGCCTCCCCGAGCTGTCCGAGGCCGGTGCCCAGCAGGATGCCGACCCGCGGCTTCAACGTCGTCCGGGCGCGCACGGCGTCCACCGCCTCCCGGAGCCTGCGCATCTCCCGCGCAGCCTCGCCGTCCGTCACGGAGCGTTCTCCGAGCGGACGTCGTCCTCGTCCAAGGAGAGGAGGAGCTCGTCCTCGTCGTCCCCGGAGCGGATCGCCTCGCCGGCCACGTCCAGGCCCAGGTCCGGATGGCCGTCGCCGTCGTCGTCCCCCACGCGCCCGACCCCCTCCACGACCCCGTCCTCGCCCGCCCCCTTCCCGGTCGTCGCCGAAAGGGTGCCGCCGAGCTCCAGGTCCACCGCGAGCTCGCTCAGGGGCTCCCGCTCCTCCTCCACCGCCACCCCGTCCAGCTCCCGCTCCAGGAGGGTGCGGAACGACTTGAGGAAGCGCAGCCGCTTCCGCTCCAGCTCCTTGAAGGACTGCTTCAGCCAACCCACCCGCCGCTCGGCCTCCATCAGAATGTCCCGGGCCCCCGCCTCGGCCTCCTTGCGGATGAGCTCGGCCTCCCGCCGGGCCTGGACCTTCATCTCCTCCCGGAGCTCCTGGGCCGTCACCAGTGCCTCGTGGACGGCCTTCTCCCGCCCCTCCTGGCCGTCGACCCGGGTCTGGAGCCGCTCCAGCCGTTCCTTGAAGGCGAGGTTCTCCTTCACCAGCGCCTCCATGCGCTCGGCCACCAGGTCCATGAAGACGTCGACCTCCTCCACGTCGTAGCCCCGGAGGCCCTTCTTGAAGTCGCCCTTCTTCTTGCGCACGTCGAGGGGTGTGAGGTCGATCATCGTCCGGTCCGATGGAATGGGGGGATCATGCGTTCTCCCGCGCTCCGAAGAGGGCCGTCCCGATGCGGACGAGGGTGCTCCCTTCCCGCACCGCGACCTTCAGGTCGTTGGTCATGCCCATGGAGAGCTCCGGCCCCACCCGGTCCGAGCGGGCCCGGGCGTCCTCCAGGAGCCTGCGCAGCCCCGCGAAGGTCGCGGCCAGCACCGGCTCCTGGTCGGTGAGGGGTGCCATGGTCATCAGCCCCTCGAGCCGGAGGCGGGGCAGCTCGGCGATGCGGAGCACCGCGTCCAGGGCACCCTCGCCCTCCAGCCCGTACTTCGCGTCCTCGCCGGAGGTGTTCGCCTGGGCCAGCACCCGCACCGGCCCCACCCGCGCCTCCTCCGCCACCCGGTCGAGACGCTCCGCCAGCCGCACCGAATCCACCGAGTGGATCAGCTCGGTCAGCCCCACGACCCTCGGCGCCTTCCGTCGCTGGAGGTGGCCGATCATGTGCCAGCGCACGGTGCCCGGGTCCACCGCGGCCGCTTTCATCTCCAGCTCCGAGACCCGGTTCTCGCCCAGGTCCGAGAGCCCCGCGGCCAGGGCGGCGCGTACCGCCTCCAGCGGGTGCCCCTTGGTGACCGCCACCAGGCGCACGTCGCCCGGGTCGCGTCCCGCCTCCCGGGCCGCCTCCTCGATGGCACCCCGCACCCGGGGAAGGTTCTCCCTCAGCCTCTCTTCGTACACGGGCGTAACCTACCCCAGGAAGGGTCGCGTTGAAAGGCGGAACGGGCCTTCCGGTGCGTCGGCCGGCGACGGCCGGAAGCCCCTGAAACAGAGAAGCCCCCGCCGGCGCGACGCCGACGGGGGCTCCCGAGACCGATG
The DNA here is from genome assembly GCA_963720485.1 of uncultured Gemmatimonadales bacterium. GTDB lineage: Bacteria > Gemmatimonadota > Gemmatimonadetes > Longimicrobiales > Gaopeijiaceae > MFD05684-c1. The sequence goes on along the minus strand of OY970395.1, from coordinate 1,151,230 downwards.
CGCGCCAGTACGTCGCTACTTCACCTGGAACGTGATGGGGAGCGACACCCACACCGGCACCTTCTTGTCCCGGTTCAGCGCGGGGCTGAAACGGTACACGTCGGCCACCTTGAGGGCCGCCTGGTCGAGGGCGTCGTGCCCCGAGGTCTGGTCGATCCGGGTGTCCTTCACGCGGCCGTTCTCGTCGATGAAGAAGTACACCTTCACCGTGCCGCCGATGCCGGCGTCGCGCAGGAGCGGCGGGTACTCCCGCTCCATCGCCCGGATCACCTCGTTCCGATTCAGGATGTCCGGCGCCACCGTGAACGGCGTGAACGTCGGCGCGGCGGACAGGTCCTGCTTCTTCTCCTCGGGCGGCGGCGGCAGATCCTCCACCGGATTCGACTCGAAGGTCGTCGGCGCGATCGTGATGTCCTCGTCGATGTCCGCCCCGGCGGCCACCTGGGGCACCGCGGGCCGGGCGATCTTCTGCGGCGGCGGCGGGATCTCGATCTCGGGCGGGAGCTCGATGGCCTCGATCTGGTCGGCCGTGTACGAGACGTCCGCCGCCTGCATCTGGGGCCACATGGCGAACACGCCGAAGTGGATCAGGGTCGCTGCGATCATGGAGCCCCAGAACCAGGTCGAGAACGAGCGCTTGAAGCGGTCGTTCGCGGTCTCGATCGGGGCCACCACGCCTTCCTGGGGCACGGCCTGAGCGCTCATCGTCTAACCCTCGTCATCTTCTGTTCCAGCTCGGTAGCGAACACCACCCGGACCACCCCTGCCTCCACCAACTGCTTCTGGATCTGATCCATGACACGGTACGGCACGTCGCGGTCGCCACGGATCGAGATCACCAGGTGGCGGTCCGACGCGGCGTACAGCGGTCCCACGACGTTCGAGACCTGGTCGATGTTGTAGTTGCGATCGTTGATGTAGATCGAACCGTCCTTCTCGACCCAGATGTTCAGGATGTTCTTGGCCTTCTCGTCGATCTTCTCGGTGGACTGGGCCTCGGGCCAGTTGATGGGCCGCTCCTTGTCTGTGCGGAACACCGTCGTGACCATGAAGAAGATCAGAAGCAGGAAGGCGATATCGGCCAGCGAGGAGCTGGGGATCTCGTCCGACGTGCTGGACTTCCTGGAGAAACCTCCACCCTTGATGGCCATGCTACTTCTCCAGGACCTGTAGCGAGATGCGCTCGGCGCCAGCGCCCTGGAGCGCGTCCAGGACGGCGATCATGTACTTGTAGGGCGCTTCGGGATCGGTCTTCACGGCGGCGATCAGGTTGGGGTTGTTCGCCACGTCCTGCCGCCAGATGTCGCCCAGCTCGTCGGCGGACACCGTCTGGATCTGCTGGCTCTCGCCACGCTTGATGTCCACGGTGGCGTCGGGCTTGACGATGATGTGCTCGATGTTCTTCTGGCTGACGTCCACCGTCTCCTGCTCCTCGGGAAGGACGATGGACAGCCCCTTGTCCTTGGGGAAGGTCGTCGTCACGAGGAAGAAGATGAGCAGGAGGAAGGCGATGTCGGCCATGGACGAGGTGGGAACCTCGTCCGAGACCTTCGACTTCTTGTTGTTGAGTACGGCCATGGCCTGGTCCTCAGGTGGGTCCGAGAAGGTGTACTGGTTGCGGGCGCCGAAGGTTCCGTGAGCTCAGATGGGCTTGGCGTCGGGGTCGTTCTCTTCCACCAGCGATCCGATGTTCTCGTGCTGGGTCGCCTCGACCCGCTTCCGGCTGGCCGCGTGGACCGAGGCCGGAATGCTGGGCGGTGCCATTTTCTCCACCACCTGGAGCTGACCCGCCTTCTCCAGGTCCCACGCCACGTTCAGGATGCGCTGGGTCCCCGACTCCATGTCCACGATCAGCTTGTCGATGCGCGTGACGAAGAAGTTGTAGGCGATGTTCACCGGAATGGCGATGACCAGCCCCGCGGCGGTGGTGAGGAGGGCGACCTTGATGCCCCCCGCAACCAGCGCCGGATCCACCTCACCGGCCCGCTCGATGGCGCCGAACGCCACGATCATCCCCCACACGGTGCCGAGGAAGCCCAGGAGGGGCGCCACGTTGGCCACCGTGGCCAGGATCACCAGCCCCCGCTCGAGGAAACCGAGCTCGATGGTGCCCGTGGTGCTGATCGCCTGCTCCAGCTCACCCTCGACCACCTTGCGGCGGGCGATGCGGCGCAAGCCGGCCAGGAGGATGGCGGCCGTGGGGCCGGGCGTATCCGCCGCGATCTGCACCGCCTCGTCCATGCGGCCGGAGACGGCCGCCTCCTCGACGCCGTCGAGGAGCTCCTGCGTGCTCTTGTGCGCCTGCCACAGCGTGAACGCCTTGGCCATGATCACGCCGAGGCCGATGAGCGAGCACAGCACCAGCGGGTACATCATCCACCCGCCGTCCGCGAACAGCGTCAGAAGCTCGTACTGTGATGCATTCTGCAAGAGGAGGTCTCCTTCGTGGCTATAGGCCCCGGAGATGGTGTCTGCCGGAAAGACGCGCCAATGTAGGCGGGTGTTCGGCGGGCTGTCAACGCAGGTGCCAGAAGTCGTGGAAAAGTCCCGAAACCGCCCTCAATGAGTCCCTGTCAGGGTGCCCCGGGTCTCGGGCCGCGTCCCCGAGAGGATCTCCCGCATGCGGGCGCTGTCCACATCCCTCTCGAGGCGTCCTCCGCGGGCGACCGACACCCGCGCCGTCTCTTCGCTCACCACGATGACCACCGCGTCGGTCTCCTCCGAGAGGCCGAGCGCTGCCCGGTGCCGCGTGCCCAGTGACTTGTCCGGGAGGGAGTACTGGGTCAGAGGGAGGATGGCACCCGCTGCCTTGATGGCATCGCCCTCTATGATAACGGCGCCGTCGTGAAGTGGCGAGTAGGGGGTGAAGATCGTCGTGAGCATCTCGGACGAGACCCGGGCCTCTACCGCGCTGCCCGTGCCGGCGTACTCGTCGAGCCCCACCTCCTGCTCCAAGGCGATGATGGCGCCGATCTTGGAGCGGGATAGCTGTTCCACCGCCTCCACGATCTCGTCGACCACCTGGCTCTCCTCCAGGCGGTTGAACACGTGCAGCATGCGGCTCTGGCCCAGACGGGCCAGCGCCGAGCGCAGTTCGGGCTGGAACACCACCAGGGCGGCGATGGCGCCGTAGCGGAAGACGGTCTCCAGGAGGTAGCGCACCAGCTCGAAGTCGAAGGCCCGGGCCAGCAGGTAGGAGAGCCCCAGGAGGAGCACCCCCAGGAGCATCTGCATGGCGCGGGTGCGCTGGATGAGGAGCAGGATGCGGTAGAACAGCACGGAGACGAGGAGGATCTCCACAGCGTCTCCCCACCCCGGCCTGAGGAGCTGGAGCTGCTGCCACATGCGGCTCACGGCGCTCTCCCCCTCCCCAGGTCCCTTCCACCCGCTGTCATCACCGCCTCCGCCACGCTCAGCGCCTCCACCACCGGCCGCACGTCGTGTACCCGGAAGATCCGCGAGCCGAGAAGGTAGGCCATCATGCAAGCCGCTGCCGTCCCCGTGGCGCGCTCCCGGGGCGGCACGCCCAGGAGCTGGCCCAGGAAGCGCTTCCGGCTGGGTCCCACCAGCAGGGGGCGGCCCAGGGCCAGCAGCTCGTCCAGGCGGCCCAGGATCTCCCAGTTGTGGGCAGCCGTCTTGGCAAAGCCGAGCCCCGGGTCCACCACCACCGCCTCATCCGGGACGCCGGCCGCCCGGGCCCGGTCCAGGGCACCGCCCAGCTCCCGGCGCACGTCGGCCACCACGTCGCCGTAGCGGGCCAGCGCTCCCATGGTGGCCGGATCGCCCCGCATGTGCATGAGGACCACCCCCGCCCCGGTGTCCGCCACCGCGGCGGCCATGCCGGGGTCGTGGACGAGGCCGGACACGTCGTTCACCACCGAAGCCCCCGCGCCCACGCACGCCCGGGCCACGACCGCGCTGCGCGTGTCCACGGAGAGGGGAACGTCGAAGCGGGCCGCCAGGGCGGCCACGACCGGGACGACCCGGGACAGCTCCTCCTCCACGCTCAAGGGCTCCGCCCCCGGACGGGTGGATTCGCCCCCCACGTCCAGGAGGTCGGCCCCGTCGGCCACCATGGTCGCGGCCCGGTCCACGGCCGCCTCCACCGTGACCAGCTCGCCCCCGTCGGAGAAGGAGTCGGGCGTGGTGTTCAGGATGCCCATGACCCGGAAGCGTCCCAGGTCCAGGGAACCGCTCCGGAGCCGCCAGGTCGCCGGGTGGGGAACGAAGAAGCGGGGAGCGGGAGCCACTTCGGCCCCGCTCCCCGCCGCCGTCGCCGACGCCCTATCCATCAGTGGGAGGCGTCCCCCTCGGGCCCTTCCCCTCCCAGCGGCAGGCGGGCGCGGCGCGCCGCGCCCCCCGGCGAGCCGGCCTCCTCGGTCGTGCCGGAACGCTCGCCGGAGTCGATGGCCCCCTTCTCCTCCAGGGAGCGGCCCGCTCCCGACCCGGGCTCACCCCGGGCCTGTCCGGTCCGTGCGCCGGCTCCACGGGAGGCGCCGGCGGCGGCCAGCGTGGTACGGCCGCCCGGCCCCTCGCCCTCCACCTCCATGGGCGGCAGGGGCTCACCGTCCGCCAGGAGGTCGATCTCGGCCCGGTCCAGCGTCTCCCGCTCGAGCAGCGCCTGGGCGATGCGCTCCATGAGGTCCCGGTGCTCCTCCAGGACCTGGCGGGCCTGCCCGTGGGCCTCGTCGAGGATGCGCTTCACCTCCTGGTCGACGAGCTGGGCGGTGTGCTCGCTCACCTCCCGGCGGTGGCCGAGCTCCCGGCCCAGGAAGACCTCCTGCTCCGACTCGCCCACGGCCATGAGGCCGATCACCTCGCTCATCCCGAAGCGGGTGACCATGCGTCGGGCCAGGGCAGTGGCCCGCTCGATGTCGTTGCCGGCGCCGGTGGTGACCCGCTCCACCCCGAAGATCATCTCCTCGGCCACGCGCCCCCCGAAGAGCATGGTGAGCTGGCCCTCGAGCCACTCCTTGGTGTGGGAGTGGCGGTCCTCCGTGGGAAGGCTCGCCGTGATCCCCAGGGCGCGCCCACGAGGGACGATGGTGACCTTGTGGACGGGGTCCAGGCCGGGGACGCGCAGCCCGATGACGGCGTGGCCCGCCTCGTGGTAGGCGGTGAGGGTGCGCTCCTTCTCGGTGAGGACCATGCTGCGGCGCTCGGTGCCCAGCATGACCTTGTCCTTGGCCTTCTCGAAGTCCTCCATGTCCACCCGGTCGGCGCTCCGCCGGGCCGCCAAAAGGGCCGCCTCGTTGCAGATGTTGGCCAGGTCGGCGCCGCTGAGGCCAGGCGTGCCCCGGGCCAGGATGCTCAGCTCCACGTCGTCGGCCAGGGGCAGCTTCTTGGCGTGCACCCGCAGGATCGCCTCCCGCCCCTTCACGTCGGGGGCGTCCACCACCACCTGCCGGTCGAAGCGCCCGGGGCGCAGCAGCGCCGGATCCAGCACGTCGGGGCGGTTGGTGGCGGCCAGGAGGATCACGCCCTCATTGGGCTCGAAGCCGTCCATCTCCACCAGGAGCGCGTTGAGCGTCTGTTCCCGCTCGTCGTGGCCGCCGCCCAGGCCGGCGCCCCGGTGGCGCCCCACGGCGTCGATCTCGTCGATGAAGATGATGCAGGGCGCATGGGCCTTGCCCTGCTCGAACAGGTCGCGTACCCGGGACGCGCCCACCCCCACGAACATCTCCACGAAGTCGGAGCCGGACATCTGGAAGAAGGGGCGGCCGGCCTCGCCGGCCACGGCCTTGGCCAGGAGCGTCTTTCCCGTGCCCGGAGGGCCTACCAGGAGAACGCCCTTGGGCAGACGTCCCCCCAGGCGGGCGAACTTCTGGGGGTCCTTGAGGAACTCGATGATCTCCTCGAGCTCCTCCTTGGCCTCGTCGGCCCCCGCCACGTCGTTGAAGGTGACCTTGGGGGTGTCGGGGCTGATGAGCTTGGCCTTGGAGCGGCCGAACTGGAACGCCCGGTTCCCGCCCGACTGCATGGTCCGGAAGATCCAGATCCAGAACGCGATGAACAGGATCCAGGGCAGCGCCCCCAGCAGGAGCGTCCACAAGCCGGTCTGCTCGTTCTCGCCCTCGATGACGACGCCCTGGTCGTACATGCGGGACACGAGATCCTGGCTGATCTCGCCCGGCAGGATGGTCTTGAAGTTGACCACCTGCTGCCCGCCCTTGGCGATGGGGGCCTTGAGCTCGCCCTCGACACGGTGGCCCTCGACCACCGTGACCTTGTTGATGTTGTCGTGCTCGAGCTGCTGGAGGAACTCCGAGTAGCTGAGCGACGCCGACGACTGGTCCTGGCCGCGCACGAACTGCACGGCGAAGACCGACATCAGGACGATCAGGACCCAGAGGGCCAGCGTCTTGGAATGACGGGACCAGCGATTGTTGTCCGGCCGCTGATCGTTCTTCATCGGATCGAGGTCAGGCATTCGGTGCTACGCCCTGCCGCTCACAGGCTCGCGATGTAAGGCAGGTGACGGAAGCTCTCGCTGTAGTCGAGTCCGTAACCCACCAGGAATTCCTCCGGCGCGTCGAAGCCCACCCAGCGGGGCTCCCGGTCCAGCGCCACGCGCCGCTTGTGGAGCAGGGCGCAGATCTCCAGGCTCCTGGGCCCCCGCGCCTCGAGCAGTGGCACCAGGCGTTCCAGCGTGGTGCCGCTGTCCACGATGTCCTCAACGATGACGACAGCACGCCCCTCCAGTGAAGCCTCAGGATCATACAGGAGCCGGACATCGCCCCCGGAGACCGTTCCCGCCCCGTAGCTCGACGCCACCAGGAAGTCGATCTGGAGGGGCAGGTTGATGTGACGCACGAGGTCTGCCAGAAAAATGAACGACCCCTTGAGCAGACCCAGCACCAGGAGGCGATCCTCCTCGTCGTACGCCTCCGAGATCTCCCGACCCATGGCTTCCACCCGGGCCCGGATCACGTCCTCCGTGTAGACGACGCGGCGGACCTCCTGTCCACCGAGCTGCCTGGTCTGGTCAGCCGTGGTCGGCATCCCTGATCCCGATGAAGAACGGCGTCTCGCCCTCGGCCGGAGCCACACGGGCCGCCCGGGCCACGCCAGGCACCCACACGATCCGTCCGCAACCGTCCACCAGCACGGGCATCCGGTCCCGGTCCCCCGCGGGGATCCTGGCTTCCGCGAGGAGCTTCTTGAGCTTCTTGGAGCCGTAGGTCAGGCGGATCCGGTCGCCCGGTGCCCGGCCCCGGAGACGGAGGGGGAAGTCGAGCCGCTCGGGCGAGAATGCCTCCACCCGGCCCCCCCGTGGCGCCCTCGGCGCCCACTCCACCCGGTAGGTGCATCCGCCCACCGAGAGCTCGCCACCGCCGGCTTCCGGCCGGGGGACGAGCAGGGGGCTCTCCCGCCCCACAGGCTCCATGCGCGAGAGGACCAGGCGATCGAACTCCCTGGTGAGGACGAATCCCCCGGGGAGCGCGTGGCGCCGCCCACTCGCGCTGGAGCTAGTAAACTCCAACGCCGCCCGGGTTCCGGCCTCGTCGAGGCCCGTGCCCAGGCGGCGCACCAGCGCCCGGAGCACCCGGGCGCGCACCCCTGGAGGATAGGCCAGCAGGAGGCCGCGGGCAACCACGATCCGGCCGGCCTCCTCAGCGACGACCATCTCCTCCAGGAGCCCCGGCAGGAGTCCCCTCCAGGCGGTCTCCTCCGCCGAGGCGAGGCGAGCCAGGCGCACCAGGGCCCGGCGAGCGCCGGGGGCCACGGCGGCCTCCACCCGGGGCAGCACCTCGTGGCGCAGGACGTTTCGGGCCCAGCGGGGGTCCACGTTGCTGGGGTCTTCCCGGTGGGTGAGGCCGACGGCGGCGGCGTAGGCCTCCAGCTCCTCTCGCCAGAACGGCAGGAGGGGACGCCTCCACGGGCCCCTGGCCTCGGGGATGCCCTGGAGCCCCCGCAGCCCTGTGCCTCGGAGCACGCGGAAGAGAACCGTCTCGGCCTGGTCGTCCGCGTGGTGGGCGGTGACGATGCACCGGGCCTCCCGCTCCCGGGCCACGCGCTCCAGGAAGGCATGGCGGTGGCGTCGGGCCTCGGCCTCGGAGCGGGGCGCCACCGGGAGGCGCTCCGACACCAGCTCCACGCCCCAGGCCCGGCACACACCCCGGACGAAGAGGGCGTCGGCGGCGCTCCCCGGCCGCATGGCGTGGTCCAGGTGCGCCGCCACCAGGCGCGCGTCCGGCAAGCCCGGGGCGAAGCGCAGGAGGTGGAGGAGGATGGACGAGTCCAGCCCCCCCGAGAGGGCCACCACCACCGTCTCCCCGGCGGTCCACGGCCGCCGCCGCTCCACGTGACGGGCGAAGCGCCTCATCAGGCTCATGGAGCCGCCTGGAGCCCCGGCGGAGGCGGCCGGCCGGCCACGTCGACCAGCACCCGGGCCAGAACGTCGGGGCGGTCGGACTGGATGGCGTCCACCCCCAGGGCCAGGAGCCGCCGCATGGAGGGCTCGTCATCGACCGTCCAGACGTGGACAGGCATGTTCCTGCGGTGGGCCTCCTCCACGAAGCGGGAGGTGACGACGGCGAGGGGTCCACGGCGCTCCGGCACCTGGAAGACGTCCACCGGAGGCGTATAGAGGCGCCCCAGCCCTGGGAGTCGGTGGAGCGCCATCCAGGGGTAGAGCTGGCTGCGAGAGGCGCCCAGGGCGGCGCCGATCTCCCCGGCGCCCCGCCGGGTGCGCTCGTGCTCGGCGCCCAGGATCACCCGGTGGCCCGCGCCGTGGCGGCGGACGAGCCCGGCCAGAGGGCCGCCCGCCTCGGCGACCTTGGGCTCCACGGCGATGCGGGTCCGGGGGAAGGCCTCGAGGACCTCCTCGAAGCGGGGGATGGTGACGCCGGCGCCGCGGAACGACGGCCGGCCCTCCGGATCGAGGAAGCGGTGGCCGGCGTCCAGCTCCCGGAGCTGGGACCAGGTGCGCTCCCGCACCGGGCCGGTCCCGTCCGTGGTGCGGTCGACCGTGGCGTCATGGAGCACGACGACCTCCCCGTCCCGGGTGAGGTGCACGTCCATCTCCAGCATGTCGGCGCCCCACACGTCCACCGCCGCGCGGAAGGCCGCCATAGTGTTCTCGGGGGCCAGCTTCGAGCCCCCCCGGTGGGCGACGAGGAGGGGCGGGCCCGCCAGCACGGGGTGGCCCGGCCGCGGCCGGGGACGGCGGCCCACGGGCAACTACCCCGCCCGGGCCGCCTCCAGCCGCTCCCGCTCGGCCCGGTCCAACCCATGGTACAGGTACAGGACCAGGTCCAGGACGCGGCTGGTGAGGTCCCGCTCCCGCTGGCAGCGGGCCTCGTCGTCCTCGTCGCCCGGCTCGCTCAGCGTCTCCTCCAGCTCCACCACCCGCTCGGCCAGGAAGCGGAGCAGGTCCTCCACCACTTCGGGGCGGGGGTCGGCCGGCGCCAGGGCGTCGGGCATCACCTCCTTCAGGAGGAGCCCCCGCACGAAGGCCAGGAGCCCCGGGAACGTGAGCTCGGCCAGCGGGCCCTCCCCGGTGGCCTCCTCGTGGGTGAGGTGCTCCCACTCCAGCTCGTTCCAGTACAGCTCGCGGGCCTCGTCCAGCATGAAGGACCGCACCTTACGGGAAAGCGCCTCGGTCCGGGGGGGCGGAACGTCGAGGCTCCGGCCCAGGCTCCGGGCCAGGCGCTCCCGCCGTCCGTGCAGCAGGGTCGTGGCGCGATCGTTCATGGAACTCTCGTCGTTGGCGTCGTAGGCTCGGGTGCCGCGGCCGCCCTTCAGCCGGGCGACCCGTCAGCGCCGGAAGATCGTCCACCGTGGCGCGGAGGGCCAGGGAGGCTCAGGTTGGAGCCCATGAAACGCTTCCTGGCTCCGATGGTCCTGGCTCCCCTCCTGACGCTGCCCGGTGCCGGCCCCGCGGCCGCCCAGCAGGCCACCCTCCTCCGCCCCGATGCCGTCTTCGACGGAACGGAGCGCCACCCGGGCTGGGTCGTCCTCGTCCGGGGCGACCGCATCGCCGCGGCGGGCCCCGCCGCCTCGGTGCGTGCCGACGGCGCCGCCACCGTGGACCTCCCCGGCACGACGCTGCTGCCCGGCCTCATCGAAGGGCACGCCCACCTCTTCCTCCACCCCTACGACGAGACGCCCTGGAACGACCAGGTGCTCTACGAATCGTGGGGGGAGCGGGCGGCCCGGGCGGTGGTCCACGCCCGCAAGACCCTGGAGGCGGGCGTCACCACGCTCCGGGACCTGGGCACCGAGGGCGCCGGCTTCCTGGACGTGGGCCTCCGTGACGCCATCCGGAAGGGGATCGTCCCGGGCCCCCGCCTGCTCGTGGCGGGACGCGCCATCGTCGCCGTGGGGAGCTACGGGCCCAAGGGCGCGCCCGAGTGGCAGCTTCCCAAGGGCGGGATGGAGGCGTCGGGTCTGGAGGGGGTGGCGCAGGCGGCCCGGGAGCACATCGGGAACGGCGTGGACTGGGTGAAGGTGTACGCCGACTACCGGTGGGGCCCCAACGGACAGGCACGCCCCACGTTCACCGAGGAGGAGATCGCGAAGATCGTGGAGGTGGCCTCGTCGTCGGGCCGCCCCGTGTCCGCTCACGCCACCACCGCCGAAGGCATGCGCCGGGCGGTGATGGCGGGGGTGACCACGGTCGAGCACGGCGACGACGGCACGCCCGAGGTCTTCCGCCTCATGGCCGAGAAGGGCGTCGCCCTCTGCCCCACCGTGGCCGCGGGGTGGTCCATCGCCCGCTACGGCGGCTGGGACCCCGGGAAGGACCCCGAGCCCGCGAGCCTGCAGCGCAAGCGGGCGAGCTTCAGGGCAGCGCTGGACGCGGGCGTCCCCATCTGCTTCGGGGGCGACGTGGGCGTGTTCTCCCACGGCAACAACGTGCTGGAGCTGGAGATCATGGTGCAGTACGGCATGCCGGCCCTGGACGCGCTGCGGACCGCCACGTCGGGGAACGCGAAGATCTTCGGCCTCGAGGACAGAGGCCGGGTCGCGCCGGGGCTCCTCGCCGATCTCGTGGCGGTGCGGGGCGACCCCACCGGGGACATCTCCGCGCTGCGGGACGTGGCGCTGGTGATGAAGGGCGGCGAGGTGGTGGTGCGGAAGTAGCAGGGCCTCAGCCTTCCTGCTTCTCGCTCTTCTCCCTGCGCATGCGGGAGGCGAGGGCGTCGTAGAGCCCTCGGGGAAGCACCCGGCCCAGGCGGGCGAGCGCGGCCATGGGGAGGGGGAAGGCGAGGTGGGGCTCCCGGCGCCGGATCGCTCCGAGGATGCGCTTCGCCGCCTCGTCGGCCTCCATGAGGAACGGCATGGGGTGGTCGTTCTTCGCGGTGAGGGGCGTCTCCACGTAACCCGGCTCCACGACCGTGACCGCGACGCCCCGGGGGCGCAGGTCGATGCGCAGGCTCTCGAAGAACGTGCTCATGGCGGCCTTGGAGGCGCCATAGGCGGCGCTCAGGGGTAGACCGCCGGCCGCGGTGAGGCTGCTCACCGCCACCAGGTGCCCGCTGCCCCGCTCCAGCATCTCCGGGAGGACGGCCTCCACCCCGTAGACGGCACCCAGGAAGTTCACCTTCAGGACCCGCTCCACCCGATCGGCATCCAGCGTCTCCACCCGGGTGTTGCCGCTCACGCCGGCGTTGGCCACCAGGAGGTCCACGGGACCCAGGGCCCGCCGGCAGGCGTCGACGGTGCCATGGACGGAAGCCCGGGACGTGACGTCGCACACCAGGGCGACGGCCTGGCCCCCGGCCCCCCGGATGCGCTCTTCCAGCTCCCGCAGGGCGCCCTCGCTCCGGGCCGCAAGACCCACGGCCCAGCCGTCCCCGGCGAGAGCCAGGGCGAGGGCCCGTCCGATACCCGACGAGGCCCCCGTGACCAGGGCGACGCCGCGGGGGGAGGGGGACCGGGTCACGGCGCCTGGGCCAAAGAGAACGGGCCGCATCGGCGGCCCGGTTTGGAGTGCCGGAGGAGGGACTCGAACCCCCGACACGCGGATTATGATTCCGCTGCTCTAACCGACTGAGCTACTCCGGCAGGAGAGGGTCAAAGCTCGACCGGCCTCCCCCCCCTGTCAAGGCATGGGAAGGCCGCGAACGGCCTTGCGTACGGCGGCCCCTCCCGCCACGCTGAGGAGTGGGCCGGGAGTGAAGGTGCCCGCGCCCCGCGTCCGTATCCCGGGCGTACCCCCTTGGCCGGCCCAGGCCGGCTTTCCTGTCCTCTTCCGAGGAGATCCCCGTGGACTTCGGCGCCATCCTCATCCCGGCGATCGCCGCTCTCGTCGTCGGGCTCGTCTCGAGCCTGCGCATCCTCTACGAGTATGAGCGGGGAGTGATCTTTCGCGTGGGGAACCTCAAGCCCGCGAAGGGACCGGGCCTCGTCTTCATCCTTCCCTTCGGTGTGGACCGCATGCGCAAGATCGACCTGCGCATCATCGCCCTCGACATCGCGCCCCAGGACACCATCACCAAGGACAACGTGAGCGTGACGGTGAACGCGGTGGTCTACTTCCGGGTGTCCGATCCGGTGAAGGCGGTCGTGGAGATCGAGGACTACTACTACGCCACCAGCCAGCTGGCACAGACCACGCTACGCAGCGTCATCGGTCAGTCGGAGCTCGACGAGCTCCTGGCCGAGCGGGAGCGCATCAACGAGATCGTGCGCGAGATCATCGACGAGGGGACGGACCCGTGGGGAATCGAGGTCACCGGGGTGGAGATCAAGGACATCGGGCTGCCCACGGAGATGAAGCGGGCCATGGCCCGGCAGGCCGAAGCCGAGCGGGAGCGGCGGGCCAAGGTCATCGCGGCCGAGGGCGAGTTCCAGGCGTCGCGTCAGCTCGGCAACGCCGCCGACGTGATCTCGCGCCATCCGGTGGCGCTCCAGCTCCGCTATCTGCAGACCATCGTGGAGATCGCGGCCGAGAACAACTCGACCACCCTCTTCCCAATCCCCATCGACCTCTTCCAGCCCTTCATGGAAAAGGCCACGGGCATCGCCCGAGGCGGCGTACCCTCCCAGGAGGAGCCCACCGGCGAGGGGGAGGAATGGACGCCCCCCGCCCTCCCCGAGGGAGCGGACCGGCAGGCGCTGGCGGAGGCCGCCAAGAAGGCCCTGGGCATCGGGCCGGCGCCCCAGCGGGAGCCTGCGGAGGAGTAGCCTTGGCGGGCGGCGTGGCGGAAGGAAGCCCGCGTGGCTGAGACCGACGGACAGGAGGCGCGCTTCTCGGAGGCGCGCACGGCAGAGATCCTGCGGCGGGCGGCGGACGAGGAGGTCCGGGGCACCCTCGTGCCCCGGACGGGCGGCCACTCCCTCGAGGAGCTGGTGTCCATCGCCCGGGAAGCCGGCATCGACGCCGACGCGGTGCGCCGCTCCGCCTGCCTGGTGCCGGTGCCGCCGGACCCGATCCAGCGGATCTTCCTGGGCACGCCCACCATGCCCCGGGTGAGAGCCCGCTTCCCCGGTGAGCTCACGGGGGACCGGGTGCCCCTGGCCCGGGACACCGTGGAGCACACGTTCGGCCGCCACGGGGAGCTTCACGCCGACGCCACCGGGTTCCTGTGGCGGGAGGACCACGGCGTGGGGCGCACCTTCGTCCGGGTGCGCCGGGAAGGCGACGCCACCGACGTGGAGGTGGAGGCCGACCGGAAGGGCCACCTCTTCGCCCTCATGGTGGTCCTCACCACCCTGGTGGCGCTCCTGCTCCAGCCCCTGGGCGGGTTCGTCGGGCTGGCGGCGCTGGTCGGGCCGCTGCTCGGCGTCGCCCTCCCCGTGGCCGCGGTGCTGGTAAGCACCCGGGGCCTGTGGCCGCTCCTGGCCCGTCCGGTGGCCCGGAAAGCCGAAGCCGCCACGATGGCCCTGGGCGCGCTGGTGACGCCTCAGGAGCCTCCGTCGTCGGACGAAGCGGAATCCGGGGGCTCGGGGTCGGCGAAGCGGTAGAGGAGCTCACCGTCCCGGATCAGCCCGTAGCGCTCCCGGGCCAGCCGCTCCAACGTCGCCGAGTCGCCCTGCAGGGAGTCGGCCCGGGCCTCCAGGGAGTCGATGTCGGACTGGAGCCGCTCCAGCCGCACGCTCTCGGCCGCCGCCTCCCGGCGGGCCCGGTGCACCTCGAAGACGGAGTACTCGCCCCCGAAGAGGGCCCAGTAGGCCGCCAGGGCCAGCAGCGCCGGGAAGATCAGGCGCTTCAGTCGTCCCACAGCGTCCTCCCCGGGTAGACGGCCCTGTCACCCAGCGCCTCCTCGATGCGCAGGAGCTGGTTGTACTTGGCCACCCGGTCCGTGCGGCTCGCGCTGCCGGTCTTGATCTGGCCGGCCGAGGTGGCCACCGCGAGGTCGGCGATGAAGGTGTCCTCCGTCTCGCCCGATCGGTGGGAGACGACCGAGCGGTAGCCGGCCTCGTCGGCCATGCGCATGGCCTCCAGCGTCTCGGTGAGGGTGCCGATCTGGTTCACCTTGATGAGGATGGCGTTGGCCGCGCCGTCCCGGATGCCCTGCTCCAGCCGGTCGGTGTTGGTGACGAAGAGGTCGTCGCCCACCACCTGCACCCGATCGCCCAGCGCCGCGGTGAGCTCCTCCCAGCCGCGCCAGTCGTTCTCCTCCAGGGGGTCCTCCAGGGAACGGATGGGATACTTCCGCAGCCAGTCGTCCCAGAACTCGATCATGCCCTGGGCGCCCCGGCGCTCTCCGCTGGACCAGCGGAAGACGTACTCGCCGTCCTCGCAGAACTCGGTGGCTGCCGCGTCGATGGCCAGGGCCACCTCCTCGCCGGGACGGTAGCCCGCCCGCTCGATGGCGGTGAGCACCACCTCCACCGCCTCCTCGTTGCTCCCCAGGTCGGGGGCGAAGCCGCCCTCGTCGCCCACGGCCGTGCTCTTCCCCTTCTCCTGGAGCACCTTCTTGAGGGCGTGGAAGACCTCCACGCCCGCCCGGAGCCCCTCGTGGAAGGAGTCGAAGGCCAGGGGCATGACCATGAACTCCTGGATGTCCACGTTGTTGGGCGCGTGGGCGCCGCCGTTCAGGATGTTCATCATGGGCACCGGCAGCACCCGCGCTCCCGACCCGGAGGGCGACAGGTACCTCCAGAGGGGCATGTCGTTCTCGGCGGCGGCGGCCCGGGCCACGGCCATGGAGACGGCGAGGATGGCGTTGGCGCCCAGCTTCCGCTTGTTGGGCGTGCCATCCAGCTCGATCATGGTGCGGTCCACGTCGAGCTGCTCACGGGCCTCGAAGCCCCGGATCGCGTCCCGGATGACGGTGTTGACGTGGCCCACGGCCTCGAGGACGCCCTTGCCGCCGTAGCGGTCCTTGTCGCCGTCCCGGAGCTCCACCGCCTCGTGGGCCCCCGTGGACGCCCCGCTGGGCACGGCCGCCCGACCCCGGGCGCCGGTCTCCAGGATCACCTCCGCCTCCACCGTGGGGTTCCCCCTGGAGTCCAGGATCTCCCGCCCCCTCACGTCAACGATCGCCGACACGGCTGTCTCCTCGCTCTATGGTGTTTGTATCTCGTGCTTCCGTCACGGGGCCGCGGGCGCCCGGAGCGCCGCCACGGCGGTGCGGGCCCGCCGGGTGAGGACATCCCGGTCCCTGAACCCCAGCCCCTCCACGGGGATCGGCTCCCCGATGTTCACCTCGATGGTTCCCGGCCGCACGCGCAGGCTCCCCTTCCGCATGACGTCCCGTGCGCCCCGGATGCCCACCGGCACCACCGGCACCCCCACCTGGATGGCCAGGACGAAGGCGCCCTTCTTGAACGGCTGCAGCTCCCCCGTCACCGAACGCGTCCCCTCCGGATACATGATGATGGTGAGGGGACTGTCGTGGACCTCCCGCCGGGCGCGCTCCAGCGCCTCGATGGCCGCCTGCTGATCCTTCCGGTCGATGGCGATGTGGCCGCACGCCTGCCACGCCGGTCCGAACACGGGCACGCCGGCCAGCTCCTTCTTGGCCACGAACCGGTAATCCACCGGCAGGTAGGCCGCCAGGGCCAGCACGTCGAACCACGATTCGTGGTTGGCCACCAGCACCTGGGCGGAGCCGCGGGAGAGGTTCTCCAGCCCCCGCAGCTCGACCCGGGCGCCCGCCAGCCGGAGCAGCTTGCGCGCCCAGATGCGGGGGTTCTGGTCGCAGCGCTTCGGGAGACTCTTCAGCCCCAACGCCCGCGCCAGCAGGATCTGCCCCCCGTACCACGCCGTGAGCAGCACCGTCGCCACGCCCAGCACCATCGTCCGGATCACCGGCCCCCCTTCCCCTCCGCCACGAAGTGGTCGAATCCGCCCGCCTCCAGCCTCTCCCGGCGGCCGCCCTTCCGCTCCAGGTGCACGTCCTGGCCCGCCTCCACGGCGCCCACCCGGGTGAGGGGCACGCCGAAGCGCTCCTCGAAGCCGCCGCGCAGCGGCTCCAGGGCGCCGGGCTGAGCCGCCAGGAGGAGCTCGTAGTCCTCACCGGCGGAGAGCGCGACCCCCAGGGCCGTGCCGTCGCCCACCACCGTCGCCACGTCGGCCGCCACCGGCACGAGGTCCGCCACCAGCACCAGGGCGACGCCCGACGCCGCGGCCAGGTGGCCCGCGTCGCCTGCGAGCCCGTCGGAGAGGTCCAGCATGGCGTGGAGGCGCCCGGTCGCGGCCAGCCACCTCGCTTCCTCCACCCGGGGGTGGGGGTGGGCATAGGCGCGCCGGGCCCCTGGGGGAGGGCGCTCCCCCCGCTCCCACGCCGCTACCGCCGCGCCGGCGCCTCCCAGCAACCCCGTGACCCACAGCTCGTCGCCGGGGAGGGCGCCGTCCCGCCCCACCGCCCGGGCGGTTCTCCCGAGGGCGGTGACGTCCAGGGCGATGGGTCCGGGAGAGCGGGTGAGGTCTCCCCCCACCAGGGCCGCGCCCACCGAGGCGCACGCCTCCCCCACCCCGGCCACCACGGCCCGGGCCAGCCCCGAGCGGGCGTCGGCCGTGGGCACCGCCAGAGAGAGGAGGACGGCTACGGGGCGGGCGGCCATGGCGGCCAGGTCGCTCAGGGCCGAGGCGGCAGCGCGCCAGCCGATCTCCCCCGGCTCCAGCCACGCCCGGCGGAAGTGGACGTCCTCCACGGCCATGTCGCAGGTGACGGCCCAGGGCTCGCCGCCGCCCGCCAGGAGGGCGGCGTCGTCGCCCGGTCCCAGGAGCACGTCGGGTGGCAGGGCCTCCCCCTGGTCGGCGAGGAAGCCCCGGATGAGGTCGAACTCCCCCCCTGCACCCAGGCGTACGTGGCGGGCCGTGGCGGTCACCGGGGAGGATCGAGGTCCAGGAGGACGAAGGGAAGGTCGAGGTCGGTGACCCCGGACCCTTCCTCGGAAAGAGCGCCCGGGAGCTCCGCCACCACGTCCCGGGGAAGGAGGCCTTCGCCCCGGCGCGCCCGGGCGGCGGCCCGGCCGGACAGGTGGAGCGCCAGGGCGCCCGCCTCGCGGGGCCCCAGCCCCCGGGCGAGGAGGGCGCCGGCGGTGCCGGTGAGCACGTCGCCCACCCCGCCCGTGGCCAGGTCGGAGGTGCCCTGGGTGTCGACCAGCACGGGCCGGCCCGGAGCGGCCACCACCGAGGGAAGGCCCTTGAGGAGCACGGCGCACCCGAGCCCCTCGGCGGTGTCTCGTGCCACGCCCACGCGGTCGGCCCGGATGGCGTCGGCGCCCACATCGGTGATGCGGGTCATCTCCCCGACGTGGGGGGTGACCAGCACCGATCGGCCGGAGCAGACGTCCTTCAGGGCGGCGGGGCGCCCCGCGCCCAGGAGCGTGAGGGCGTCGGCGTCCAGGACCAGCGGCGCCGAGCCGGAGGCCTCCAGGAGCTCCGCCAGCACGCCCGCCGCCCGGTCGTCGGTGCCCATGCCGGGCCCCACCGCGAGGGCGTCCACGGCGCCGGCCCTCCGGCGCAGCGCCGCGTGGTCGTCCACGTCGACGAAGATGGCCTCGGGAAGCACCGCCTGGAGGATGGGCCGGTTCGCCTCGGAGGACGCCACGTGCACCAGCCCCGCGCCGGCCCGCAGCGCCGCGCTCCCGGCCAGCACGGCGGCCCCCGCCACCCCCGGTCGGCCCGCCACCACGAGGACGGTGCCCACGTCGTACTTGTGGGTCTCGGGCGGGCGCCGGGGCCGTCGCGCCGCCGCCCACGCGGGCGTGACCAGCGCGGCGCCGAAGGGCCCGTCGGGCGAGGGGAAGCCGATCTCCACCGCCACGAGACGGCCCCGCTGCCGGCGCCCCGCGCCCAGGAGGGTGCCGAGCTTGGGCCAGCCGAAGGCCACCGTGACGTCGGCCAGGACCGCCTCGGCCGCGGCAGCGCCGGTGTCGGCGTCCACGCCCGAGGGGACGTCCAGCGCCAGCACGGGGGCCCGGGCCTCGTTGATGGCGTGGATGGCCCGCGCCTGGCGCTCCCTGGGCGCGCCCCGGATGCCGGTGCCCAGGACGCCGTCCAGCACCACGTCGGCGCCGGCCAGGAGCTCCCACGCGGCGTCGCCGTGCTCGGCGTCGCTCACCCGATGGACCGACCAGCCGTGGAGGAGGGGCTCCTCCCGGGACCGGTCGGCCACCAACACCGCCCTCACCCGGCGGCCCCACGCCGCCAGGGTACGGAGCGCCACAAGGGCGTCGCCGCCGTTGTTGCCGCCCCCCACCACCCCCACCACCTCGCCCTCGGGCCACAGCCGCTGCACGAGGCACGCAGTGGCCCGGCCCGCGTTCTCCATGAGGACGGGCTCGGGGACGCCCAGCTCGTCGATGGCGTGGCGGTCGAAGGCGGCGGCCTCCCGCCCGGTGGGCAAGGGCACGTCGGGGCGGCCGAAGGGACGGAGGGGTGTCGTCACCGGAGGGGTGTGCCCCGGCGTGCGGGGGCGGAGGCGGGGACGCCGGCGGCGGAACCGCCGCGGGGTCCTCCGGAGGCCCTACTTGTAGCTCTGCCCGATGGTACGGCCGAAGGTGATCTCGCCGTTGTCGATGCGGATGTTGAAGCCGCAATCCGGGTTCGAGCAGACCCAGGCCTTGTAGCGGATGGGCGCCCCGTCACGTCCATAGTCGGAGAGGGGCAGGAGGAGCCCGCTGTCACACTTCTGGCATCGCGGAAACGATCCTTCATCCGCCATGGATGGTCCCTTGTCTGACCTCGGGTCGCGTGCGGGGGGAGCCGCGACGAAGGCACCGCTAGAGCTTCGCCCCCCATGGGTAGTCCAGCTCGAAGGCCTCCTCGAAGTCGAACACGTCGCAGAAGTCCTCCCGCCGGTCCTCGGTCTGCTTGACGAGGATGCCGCAGTCGACCAGGGCGAAGACGATGTCGCCCAGGTCGTCGGTGGTGTGGATGCCCCAGTGCTCCAGGACCGTGCGGGCCATGGGACCGTACCGCTCCAGCGCGATCTCCCGGGCGCCCTCGGAAAGCTCCTGGCCGCTGATGTGGCGCGGCTCGTCGAGGCGCTCCAGCACGTGGTGGAGCGCCGAGAGGAGGAAGAGGTACGCCTTCCCGTGGAAGCGCGGATACCTCTCCTGGAGCTGGAGGAGGATCTCCTCGGCGAACTGCAGATCCGTCATGGGGCCAAATGTTACGATCCCTCCGCCGGGACGCCAGTCCTTGACGGGAAGCGGGTCGAGCCCGCGGGGCCGATGGCTTCCCCTCGCCGGGGCGCCTCCGCGCCCCCGGGGGTCAGCTCACCGCCAGCTCCTGGTAGAGGGGGAAGGCGTCGCACAGGTCGCTGACCTCGGCGCGCACCTCCCGGATGCGCTCGGGGTCGGCGGGGGCCTCCAGCACCCGCTCGATCCACGCCCCCACCCGGGCCAGCTCGGGCTCCCGGAGCCCCCGGGTGGTGACGGCGGGCGTGCCGATGCGCAGCCCGGACGTCACGAAGGGGGAGCGCGTCTCCCCGGGAACGGTGTTCTTGTTCACGGTGATGCCCGCCGCTTCCAGGGCGTGCTCGGCGTCCTTCCCGGTCAGGTCGCCGTGGCTGGGGCGCAGGTCCACCAGCAGCAGGTGGTTGTCGGTCCCGCCGCTCACCAGGTGGAAGCCCCGGCCCGTGAGGGACTCCGCCAGCGCCCGGGCGTTGGCGACGATCTGCCGGGCGTAGCTCCGGAACGAGGGCTCGCAGCGCCTCCCTGAAGGCCACCGCCTTGGCGGCGATGACGTGCATGAGGGGCCCGCCCTGGATGCCGGGGAAGACCGCCTTGTCGATGGCCTTGGCGTGCTCCTCCTTGCACAGGATCATGCCACCGCGGGGGCCCCGCAGCGTCTTGTGGGTGGTGGTGGTGACCACGTCCGCGTGGGGCACGGGGCTCGGGTGCTCCCCGGCCGCCACCAGCCCGGCGATGTGGGCCATGTCCACCACGAGCCTGGCCCCACACTCCCGGGCGATCTCGGCGAAGGCCGGGAAGTCGAGGATGCGGGGGTATGCGCTGGCGCCGGCCACGATGACCTTGGGCCGCTCCTGCAGGGCCTGGCGGCGGAGCGCGTCGTAGTCGATGCGCCCGTCCGTCTCCCGGACCCCGTAGGCGTGCACCTCGTACAAGGCGCCGCTGAAGTTCACGGGGGAGCCGTGGGTGAGGTGGCCCCCGTGGGTCAGGTTCATGCCCAGGAGCTTGTCGCCCGGCTCCAGGAACGCCAGGTAGGCGGCCATGTTGGCCTGGGCGCCCGAGTGGGGCTGGACGTTGGCGTGGTCCGCCCCGAAGAGCGCCTTGGCCCGCTCCCGGGCCAGGTTCTCCACCACGTCCACCCACTCGCAGCCGCCGTAGTACCGCTTCCCGGGCAGACCCTCGGCGTACTTGTTGGTGAGGACCGTGCCCATGGCCTCGAGCACCGCCACGCGAGACGAAGTTCTCGCTGGCGATGAGCTCGAGCTGGGCGCCCTGGCGGCGGGCCTCGTCGACGACCGCCTCGTAGACCTCGGGGTCGGCGCTGCGGAGGTGCTCGTGATTCATTCGGTTCCGTTCCGGGATGGGGGTGGCGCGCGTCAGACGCCAGGTGCGTCCCAGGTAGCGCGCGTCGGCGATGCGGCGCTCGGCGATCCTGTCGGCGGCCTCGCCCGTGGGCAGGCCGTCCTCCTCCGCACACTCGAAGACCTTCAGCAGCGTCTGGTAGATCTCGGCGGCCTTGCGCTTGGAGCGCTCGGGCGACCAGCCCTTGAGCTCGCCGTACACGTTGATGAGGCCGCCGGCGTTGATGACGTAGTCGGGCGCGTAGAGGATGCCCTTCTCCTCGAGCGCCTCGGCGTGGCGCTCGCTGTCGGCGAGCTGATTGTTCGCGGCGCCCGCCACGATGTCCACGTGCAGGCGCGGAAGGGTGTCGTCGTTGATGACGGCGCCCAGGGCGCAGGGAGCGAAGATGTCGGCCTCATGCCGAGATGCTCGTCGGGCTCGACGCCCGTGGCGCCGAAGTCGTCCACGACCCGCTTCACCCGCTCGGGGTCGATGTCCGTGACCGTGAGGCGGGCGCCCTCGGCGGGGAGGTCCTGGCAGAGGTAGTAGCCCACGTGGCCCAGTCCCTGGACGAGCACGTGACGGCCCGCCAGCGCGTCGTCGCCGTAGCGGTGCTTGGCCGCCGCCTTGATGCCGTGGTAGACGCCGTACGCGGTCACCGGCGAGGGGTCGCCCGAGCCGCCGTACACGCCCACGACGTGCTCGGTCTCGACCCGGATGTACTCCATGTCGTCCACGCTGGTGCCCACGTCCTCCGCCGTGATGTAGCGCCCGCCCAGCGACTCCACCGCCCGGCCGTGGGCCCGGAAGATCATCTCCCGGTGGGTCGTCTTGTTGTCGCCGATGATGACGGACTTTCCGCCCCCCAGGTTCACCCCCGCCACCGCCGCCTTGTACGTCATTCCCCGGGAGAGGCGCAGGGCGTCCACCACGGCCTCCCGGTCGTTGGCGTAGTTCCAGAAGCGGGTGCCGCCCAGCGCGGGGCCGAGGGAGGTGTCGTGGATGGCGATGATGCCCTTGTAGCCCAGCCGGGGCTCCTGCCAGAACACGATCTGCTCGTGCTCCCGCTCGGCCATCAGCTCGAAGATGCTGGCGTCGGCGGCGGAGGCATCCGACTTAACGCTTCCCGGCTTCGCGCGCTCGTCCCGGTGGCTGACGGCTCGCGCTGCGGTGTTCGCTTCCACGTTGTCATCTCCCCTCGGCCGGCCCGCGGGCTCGGCCGCGTCTATGTCCATCGGAGGGGTGTCAGCGTCCCCGGGCCTCCCAGAGCAGCTCCCGTCCGATCACGAGCCGCATGATCTCGCTGGTGCCTTCGTAGATCTCCGTCCCCTTGGCGTCGCGCATGAGCTTCTCCACGGGATAGTCACGCATGTAGCCGTACCCCCCGAAGACCTGCACGGCCTCATCGGCAACCCACATGGCGGTCTCGGAGGCGGTCAGCTTGGCCATAGCCGCGAGAGACGTGCCGGAGGGCCCTTCCTCGCCTCCTTCCCCCTGCACGCGGCGGATGGCCTGATGGGTGAGGGCCCGGGCGGCTTCGGTGCGGCGGGCCATCTCGGCCAGCTTGTCCCGCATCGGCGTCGAACTCGGCGATGGGCTGGCCGAACTGCTGCCGCTCCAGGGCGTAGGCGGTGGCGTGCTCCATGGCGGCCCGGGCGATGCCCACCGCCTGGGCCGCGATGCCGCACCGCCCCAGGTCCAGCGCCTCCAGCGCGTAGGAAAGGCCCTCCCCGGCGTCCCCCACCAGGGCGTCGGGACCCACCCGCACGCCGTCCAGCTCCACGGTCGCCGTCTCGGAGGCACGGAGCCCCATGGTGGTCTCCCGGCCGGCGACCCGGTAGCCGTCCGCCGAGGGCTCCACGAGAAACGCCCCCACCCCCTCCCCGGAGGTGCGGGCGAACACCACGACCAGCCCGGCGCGGCCGCCGTTGGTGACCCAGCGCTTGGTGCCGTTCAGGCGCCAGCCGTCGCCATCCCGCTCGGCGGTGGCAGTGAGCCGCCCCGGGTCGCTCCCGGCGCCCGCCTCGGAGAGGGCGAAGGCGCCCAGCACCTCGCCCGAGGCGAGACGGGGGAGCCATGCCTGTTTCTGCTCGTCGGAGCCGCGGCGCACCAGGAGGCCCGCCACGGGGCCGTTCTGGATGGCCACCGAGAGGGCGACGGCGGCGTCGCCCCAGGCCAGCTCCTCCAGCACCAGGAGGTAGGTCACCGGGTCGAGATCCAGCCCACCGTAGGCCTCCGGGACCAGCATCCCCAGGAAGCCCAGCTCGGCGAGCTTGGCGAAGACGTCGTCGTCCAGGGCCCGTGCCTCGTCCCATGCCGCGGTGTGGGGACGGATCTCCCCCGCGGCGAACTCCCGCGCGAGGGAGCGGATCTCGAGCTGCTCTGCGGTCAACATGGGCATGGTGGCGCTCACGTCCGGTCGTAGCGGTGGAAGCCGCGGCCGCTCTTCCGCCCCAGCCAGCCGGCGGCGACGTACTTGCGCAGCAGCGGACAGGGCCGGTAGCGGTCGTCGCCCAGCTCGCGGTGGAGGACCTCGAGGATGTTCAGGCAGGTGTCCAGTCCGATGAGGTCGGCAAGGGCGAGGGGGCCCAGGGGGTGGTTCATCCCCAGCTTCATGACCGTGTCGATGGCCTCGGGCTCGGCCACGCCCTCCATGAGGGCGAACACGGCCTCGTTGATCATGGGCATGAGCACCCGGTTGGAGACGAAGCCCGGGAAGTCGTTCACCTCCACGGGCGTCTTCCCCAGCTCCCGGGACAGCCCCATGATCGCCTCGGTGGTCTCGTCACTGGTGGCGAGGCCCCGGATGACCTCGACGAGCTGCATCACGGGCACGGGGTTCATGAAGTGCATCCCGATGACCTGCTCGGGGCGGCCGGTGCGGGCGGCGATCTCGGTGATGGAGATGGACGACGTGTTGCTGGCCAGGATGGCGTCGTCCCGGGCGTCGTCGTCCAGGCGGCGGAAGAGGTCGTACTTGAGCTCCGCCTTCTCCGGCACGGCCTCCACCACCAGGTCCGCCTCGGCCACGCCCGCCGGGGACGTCCGTGGTCGTGGCGATGCGGCCCAGGGTGGCGTCCCGCTCGGCCTGGTCGAGGGTGCCCTTCTTCACCTGGCGGTCCAGGTTCTTGCCGATGGTCTCCAGCGCCCTGTCCAGGACCTCCCGGGAGACGTCCACGAGCGTCACGTCGCGCCCGCCCTGGGCGCACACGTGGGCGATGCCGTTGCCCATGGTCCCGCCTCCGATGACCGCGATCTTGCTGATCTCCATCCGCTCTACGCCTTCCCTCCCTGGGGTGATGTGCGTGCCCTCGATGCCCGGGCCAGGGTCGTTCGTGCTCACAGAACCCCCGTGGGGGCGGTACGGTCCGCCCCCGCCCCACGGGAGCCGAAGCGCCCTCCCGACAGCCGCCGCGTGCGCCACGCCCACAGGGCCGCGGCGGCCAGCACCCCGGTCGCCAGGACGCTCCCCTCGGGGCCGAAGGCGCCGCCGCTCAGCCACGCCGGCCCCGACGTGGAGGGCTCGATGAGGGGCGCGTTCACCAGGTCGAAGCCGCTCACCGGCACGTCGGCCAGGAACGCGTGGGCCCAGTTCCAGCCCAGGTGGGCGCCGGTGGCCCACCACAGGCTCCCCGTGCGCAGCACCAGGGCGCCCAGGAAGAGGCCGGCGGCCGCCACGTTGAGCAGGGCGACGGGGCCCACGTCGGGGTTGCCCAGGTGGAGGGCGGCGAAGGCCACGGAGGTGACGACCAGGGCGGGGGCGGCGCCCCACGCTTCCGCCAGCGCCTGCAGGGGGTAGCCGCGCAGCAGCGCCTCCTCGGCCGCGGCGGGGATGGCCAGCGCCCACAGGGTGGCCACCCCGGCCTCCAGCCAGCCCGCGGCGGTGCCCGCGTCGCCGTGCCAGTGCAGGTCGCCCGCCAGGGCGATGGCGGCCACGGCGGCCAGCCCAACCCCCACGCCCAGGGCGAACCCCCGGAGCGTCTCGGGGGCAGCGGTGGGACGGGCGTGGAAGCCCAGGTCGCCGGGGGGCCGCCCTTCCAGCGACAGGAGCGTCCAGCCGGCGCCCAGCCCGGCCGTCAGGAAGGGGAGCGACGACCACGGCAGCGCCGGGCCGGGTACCAGGAAGGCGGTGGCGAACGCCAGGACCGCCGCGAGGAGGACCCACAGGAGGAGGCGCCACCCCACCCGCAGGCGGCCCTCCGCCGTGTGGAGGAGGCGGGGGCTCACGCCGGACGCCGGCGCGGCCCCCTTCCCTCCCGCCCGGAGGCGCCGCTCAGACCTTCTCCACCGAGAGCGCCACCGCGTTGCCGCCGCCGAGGCACAGGGTGGCGAGGCCCGTCTCCACGTCCCGGTCGTCCATGGCGCCGAGGAGCGTGACCAGGACCCGGGCGCCCGACGCGCCGATGGGGTGGCCGAGGGCCACGGCGCCGCCGTTCACGTTCACCCGCTCCGGGTCGATGTCCAGCGCCTGCATGTCGGCCAGCGCCTGGACCGCGAACGCCTCGTTGAGCTCCACCAGGCCGTAGTCGCCGATGGACGTGCCCGCCTTCTTCATGAGGCGGCCCACGGCGTCGACCGGGGCGAAGAAGAGGTCCTGGGGCTCGGTGGCGCCCGAGGCGTACCCCGTGATGATGGCCTCGATGGCCAGCCCGTTGGCCTCGGCGTACTCCTGGGAGGCCACCACCAGGGCGGCGGCGCCGTCGTTCAGGCCCGGTGCGTTGCCCGCGGTCACCACCAGCTCCTCGATGCCCTCGGGGGCGTCGTTGGGGAAGGCGGGGCGCAGCTTGCCCAGCGCCTCCATGGACGTCTCCCGGCGGGGCGACTCGTCCGTGTCCACCACCGTGGCGCCCTTGCGGCCCCGGATCTCCACCGGGACGATCTCGTCCGCGAAGCGGCCGCCGTCGATGGCCGCCACGGCCTTCTGGTGGGACTCCAGGGAGAAGCGGTCGGCCTGCTCCCGGGTGATGCCCGCCTTGTCCGCGGTGTACTCGGCGTGGCCGCCCATGTGGCACGCGCCGAAGGAGCACCACAGGCCGTCCAGGATGAGCCCGTCCTGCACCTGCTGGTCGCCGAACTTCACGCCGCCACGGTAGCCCCGCAGGTAGTAGGGCACGTTGGACATGGACTCCATGCCGCCGGCCATGATGAGGCGGGCGTCGCCGGCCTTCACCGCCTGGGCCGCCAGCATCACCGCCTTCAGCCCCGAGCCGCACACCTTGTTGATGGTGACGGCGGGCACGGTGGCCGGGATGCCGCCGTTCACGGCCGCCTGCCGGGCGGGCGCCTGACCCTCGCCGGCCGTGACCACGTTGCCGAGGATGACCTCGTCCACCTCGTTCACGTCGATGCCGGAGCGCTGCGCCGCGGCCCGCACGGCGATGGCGCCGAGCTCGGTGGCGCCCAGCGGGGCGAGCCCGCCGAGGAAGCGTCCGATGGGGGTCCGGGCGCCCCCCTTGAGGATCACCGGCGTCCTGGCCTTGTCGCTCATTCTGTCTCTCGCGTCGTCGAAGTCGTGGTGCGGCGGGAAGAGCACTCAAAGATAGGAAAACGGAGGAGGACGGTCAGTCCCCCGGGCGCACGGGGACGGTGGGGGGCGGGAAGAATCCGCCAGAGCGAGGTCCGCGGCGGGGTTGTGGCGCGTTCTTCCCGCTATGCGAGCGAGATCCGCCAGAAGCGGCGCCGCGCGTGGAGCCGTGCCCGATTCTTCCTGCTATGCGGGCGGGATCCGCCAGGAGAAGCCCGGCCTCCCCGTTCTGGCGGATTCTGCCCGGGGTACGCGGCGAGGCGGCCCGGGAAGCCCGCGGCGAGGGCGAGGCGCCGCGGCCGTCGCGCGGCGAGGGCGAGGACCTGCGGCCCCCGTGGGGGACGAGAGGCCACGGCTCGCCGCGGCCGCGGGTCAGTCCCCCGGCACCAGCGTGGGCCGCGACTCGTCCGGGTCCAGCCGCCCCCACGGCACGTCAGGGTCGTGCTCGAAGCAGAGGCGCCACCCCTCCTCCCGGGCCCGGGTCCACAGCCCCTTCTTGGAGTCCAGCGTCACCAGGGGCTCCAGGTCGTAGCCCATGATCCACGCCAGGGGCACGTGGGCCACGGTCGGGCATACGTCGGCGAGGTAGCAGAGGGTCTCGCCGTCGCTCTCCACGAAGATGGAGTGGTGGTGGGGCGTGTGGCCGGGGGTGCGCACCACCCGGACGCCCTCCGTGACCACCGCGTCGCCCTCCAGGAAGTCCTGGAGCCCCGCCGTGGCCACCGGGTCCACGTTCCTGAGCAGGTAGCTGGCCCGGATGCGCTCGTTGTCCCGGTGGGCGAAGTCGAACTCGCCCCGCTGAACCAGGTAGCGGGCGCCGGGGAAGGCGGGGCGCACGTCCCCCTCGGGGGTGAGCAGCGTGTTGCCGCCGGCGTGGTCGAAGTGGAGGTGGCTGGAGAGGACCAGGTCCACGTCGTCGGGCTGGTGGCCCGCCGCGCGGATGGCGTCCTCCAGGCGCGTGGGCGAGCCCTCCGAGCCGGCGTTGTCCACGCCGTAGATGCCCCGGAACTTCTCGTCCTCCTTGTTGCCGATGCCCGTGTCCACCAGCACCAGGGCGGCCGGCGCCTCGATGAGGAGGCAGCGGAGCGCCAGGGGGATGCGGTTCTTCTCGTCGGGGACGATGCGCCGCTCCCACAGCGGCTTGGGCACCACGCCGAACATGGCGCCGCCGTCGAGCCACTGGAGCCCCGCCTCCAGGGCGTGGACGGTGATGCCGCCGACCCGGGTGGTCCTCACCAGGGGGAGGTCGGCGGCGCTTCGGACGGTGCGCTCCATGGGGGCTCCTGCGGCTGCGATGGGAAGGTCCGGACGGCGGGGCGCCGGCGCCCGGGTCCGCTCAGGCCTCCGGGTCGACCCGGCGGGGGGCGCGCTTCTTCCGGCGGGGCTCCCGCAGGAAGCGCTCCAGCTCCTCCAGGTCGTGGATGCCCCGCCCCCCCGCCTCGTCCAGCAGGCGGAGCAGGACCCGGGCCGTGGCCAGGGCGTCGCCGTAGGCCCGGTGGCGTCCCTGGACGGGCACGCCGTAGTGGCGGGTGACGGCGTCCAGGTTGCGCCGGCGCAGGCGGGGCAGGAGGCGGCGCACCATGCGCACGGTGCACAGGCGGGCCACGTCGGGCTTCTCTCCCACCGCGTCGGCGAGCTGGTCGCTCACGAAGCGCCAGTCGAAGGCGGCGTTGTGGGCCACGAACACCCGCCCCTCCAGCCGGTCCCACACCTCGGGGGCCACGTGCTCGAAGGCGGGGGCGGCGGCGACCATGGCGTCGGTGATGCCGGTGAGGCCCTGCACGAAATGGGGGACGCCCCGCTCCGGGTTCACCAGCGTCTGCCACTCGTCCACGATGGCGCCGCCCCGCACCTCCACCACGGCGATCTCCATGATGCGGTGGCCGTTGTGGTAGCCGCCGCCCGTGGTCTCCACGTCCACCACCGCGTACGCCAGCTCGTCCAGGGACGGCCCGGGGACGCGCCCCGGCGAGGCGAGGCGCCACACGCCGGTGCCGTCCACCAGGAAGCGGGGGTCGTCGCCCAGGAGGGCGAACACGGCGGCCGAGGCGGCGCCGTTGTGGCCGGTCAGGCACAGGACGTCGCGGGCCAGCTCCAGCGTGTGGGCCGGGACCGCCCTGCAGGCGGTCGCGATCCGGCTGACGAGGGTGCCGCCGCTCACGCGTCGGGCGACTGGCTCAGGGCGAAGGAGAGGGCCTCGAGCTCCATGACCATGTTCACGTCCTTGACCGACACGTTCTCCGGGACCCTGAGCTGGGCGGGGGCGAAGTTGAGGATGCCCCGTACACCGCCCGCCAGCGCCTGGTCCGCGATGTCCTGCACCGCCTCGGCGGGGACGGCCAGGATGAGGATCTCGGCCCCCTCCCGGCGCACCACCTCCTCCAGGCGGGCCACGTCCTCGATGGCCACGTCGCCCCACGTGGCGCCCACCTTGGCCGGGTCGGCGTCCAGCACCGCCACGATGTCGAAGCCCCGGCGGCGGAAGCCCGCGTACTCGAAGAGGGCCGAGCCGATGCGGCCCGCGCCCACCAGCGCCACCCGCCACTGGCGCCCCAGCCCCATGATGTCCCGGAGCTCGGCCGCCAGCTCGGGCACGGCGTAGCCCAGGCCCCGCTTGCCGAAGGAGCCGAACAGGGAGAGGTCCTTCCGGACCTGGGCGGCCGTGGTGCCGCCCCGGGACGCCAGCTCCTCGGAGGACACGGTGCCGGAGCCCTGGCGCTCCAGCCCCTCCAGCACCCGGAGGTAGAGGGAAAGCCGCCGGATTGTCGAATCGGAGATCTTGCGAGACACAAATCGCTACGCAGCAACGGGTTCCGCCTCCGCGGGGCCCGCCTGGCGCCGCGGCTTGTGAAAAGCTTCACAAGAATAGTAGAGGAGGGCGGCGGGAGGGGCAACGCGGGCGGGCGCCCGACCTCCTGTTCGTGCGGAAGGACCGGGCGAGCCTCGTGAGCGAGCGGGGCGCGGAGGGTCCGCCCGACCTGGTGGTGGAGGTGGCTTCGCCCTCCACGGCCGCCCGCGACCGGGTCCTCAAGCTGGAGCGCTACCGGATGTAGGGCGTGGGGGGACACGCTGACGTGGCGGCCGGTGGAAGGCGGGCCGGCGCTGGAGGTGCCGGTGGGGGAGTTGCTGGCGTAGGGCACCCGCCGCCTCAGGAACCCGGCCCCGGGCCGGTGCCGCACCCCCCGATCTGGGTCAGCGGGACGTCCGCGGGCATGACGCCGTGGGGGTGGCGCGCCGACCAGGCCATGTAGTCCCGGGTGTAGGCGCGGATCTGCGAGCCGCCCCCGTAGACCTCGAGGCTGTACAGGTCCTCGGGGCGGTAGGTGGTCAGGACCGCGAGGCCGCAGGGGATGAGCATCTCGTCGATGAGGACCTTGGGCTCCCGGCCGGTGATGCCGCGCGTGCCGAAGCAGTACAGGTGGTAGGGATCGCCGCGGCAGGGCATGAGGTGGACGCCTCCCTCGTACGCCAGGAACTCCACCGCGCTGGGCGCCGCAGAGCGGTGCAGGCGCGCCTCCCCGAACGCCCGCACCGACCCGAAGGCGAACGCTTTCCGCCTCTGGTCCAGCCGGTGGTTCATCACCGCCAGCCCCTTCAGGACCGTGCTGTCCGGCGGCAGCCGGATCACGAGGGGGTCCAGGGGCGCCTCCACGTCCACCGGCACCCACATGGGCACGTAGCCGAGCTGCTCCACCAGGACCAGGTGGGAACCCGGCCTCACCTTCGGGAGGAGGAACGCGCCCCGCTCGTCGGCCGAGATCGGGTGGCGCTTCTCCCGGAGCCGGAGGGAGGCGAAGGGGAGCCCCGCGCCCGAGACGGCGTCCAGCACCACTCCGCCCATGGCGAGGTCTGCCTGGGCCGTGACGTCCAGCCCCTGGAGGGCGATGGGACGGGGACGGAGGCGGAGCTCGAGGGGCGTCATCCCCTCGACGGCCGTGACGGGGGTCAGGAGCTCCTCGTACCCGAGCCTCCGCACCCGGAGGAGCGCGGGACCCGCCGGGACGCCGAGGCGGAAGGCGCCGGCGCTGTCGGAGACGGCCGTCCGACCGCCGCCGTCCCGGGCCACCGACGCGCCGGACACGGGGTGGCCGGTCGCGTCGTCCACGAGAACGCCCTCCACCGTGACGGTGCCCCCCCTGGGCGCTTCCTGGGCGGCGAGGGGCGCGGATTCCCCCGCCAGGGCGAGCCCCAGCGCGAGCATCGGCACGCACGAGCCGCGAGGAAGGACCATGTCGCAAGGTTCACGCAGGGGGTGCGGGGCGCAACCGGGGCGCCGGGAAGCATTTCACCGCTTGCCGCCCTCCCTGGCCGTTCCTACGCCACCACCGTCTCCAGCGCCCGATCCTCCGCCCTCGCCTGCCGCCGCCCCTCCTCCACGTCCACCCGGGACAGCAGGAAGCCGCCGACGACGAACAGCACGATGAGCGACACGATGGACAGGCGGCTCCCCCCGGTGAGCGTGGTGACCACGCCGAACAGGAGCGGGCCGATCAGCCCGGCGAACTTGGAGCTCACGCTGTAGAAGCCGAAGAACTCGGAGGAGCGGCCGCTGGGGATGAGGCTGGCGAAGAGGGAGCGGGACAGGGCCTGCACGCCCCCCTGCACCGTGGCCACCAGCACCCCCAGGGCCACGAACTGCCACGCCTCCCGGAGGAAGTAGCCCAGGCACGCGATGACCGTGTAGACCGCAAGGGCGATGTAGATGCCGTTCCGGGTGCCGATGCGGTCGGCCAGGGCGCCGAAGGCGAACGCGAAGGGGATGCCCACGAACTGGACCACCAGCAGCGTGCCGATGAGCACAGTCCGGTCGATGCCCACCTCCGCGCCGTACGCGGTGGCCATCTTGATGATGGTGCCCACGCCGTCGTTGTAGAGCCAGAACGCCAGCAGGAACAGGAACGCCTGGCGCCGCTGGCGCACCTCGCCCAGCGTCTCGATCACCCGGGTGAAGCCGACCCGCACCGGATTCATGCGCACGGCCTCGTCCGACTCGAGGCGGGGCGGCGGCTCCCGCACCATGCGGAGCAGCGGCACGCTGAACACCGCCCACCACACGGCCACGCTCACGAACGACGCCCGGGTGGCCTGCTCGGCGCCGGAGAAGTGCCACGTGGCCGGCGCCAGGATCCACCACAGGTTGAGCGCCAGCAGCAGCCCGCCGCCGACGTAGCCCATGGCGTAGCCCGCCGTGGACACCCGGTCCCGCTCCTCCTCGTTGGCCACGTGGGGCAGCAGGGAGTCGTAGAAGACGTTGGCGGCGCCGAAGCCCAGGTTGCCCACCACGAACAGCGCCGAGCCGAACAGCCAGTCGCCCCGCCCCACGAAGAAGAGGAGCGCGGTGCCCGTCACGCCCAGCCCCATGAACGCGGCCAGGAAGCGCTTCTTGGCGCCCATGAAGTCGGCCACGGCGCCCAGCACGGGGCTGATGAGCGCCACGACGAGGAGCGCCACGCTCTGCGTGTAGGCCCAGTACGCGGTGCGCATGGCTTCGGGACGGGTGGCGGCCGCCACGTCCACGTAGAAGATGGGGAGCACGGCGGCCATGATCGTGGTGGCGAACGCCGAGTTCGCCCAGTCGTACATGGCCCACGCCCGGAGCTCGGGGCGGTGGAGCCCCAGCGCCCTCAGCCACCTCCGCTCCCGCACCGCCCCCCCTCGCTCGTCCATGCGCCTCCGTGGTGGGTCACGCATCGCCGCCGGCCGCACGGCCCGGGACGAGAGGGCGATGAACTCCCCCGGGGCCAGCGTCTCGGGCCGCGCCCGGGGGTCCAGCCCCATCCCCTCCAGGAGCGCCTCCGCCGCCTCCGCCGGCACACCCAGGTCGGGGTGGTCCCTCAGGATCTTCTGGAGCTGCTTCCTGCGCCACTGGAACGCCGCCCGCACCAGCGTGCGCAGGTCGTCCTCCTCCCGGGGCGTGAGGGGCTCGGGGACGGTGGGCCGGATGCGCACCACGGCCGAGTCCACCCGGGGCACCGGCCGGAACGCGGTGCGGGGCACGTTCAGCGCCCGCTCCACGTCGGCCACGCTCCGCACCCCGACGGCGAGAGCACCGTACTCGGACGTGCCGGGCTCCGCCAGGATGCGGTCGGCCACCTCCCGCTGCACCATCACCAGGATCTCGGCCGGGCGGGGACGCTCCAGGAGGCGGAAGACGATGGGGGTGGTGATGTTGTAGGGGATGTTGCCCACGACCTTGAGGCGCGCCGGGTCGCGGACCAGCGAGGGGAGGTCCACGTCGAGCACGTCGCCGTGGACCACCGCCACGTCGTCCCGTCCGGCGTACGTGTCCGCGAGCTCCGCCGCCAGGGCGTCGTCCAGCTCCACCAGCACGAGGCGGCCCACGCGCCCCGCCAGGTGGCGGGTGAGGGCACCGCGACCCGGGCCGATCTCCAGCACCTCGTCGCCGGGGCCCGCGCCCAGGGCCTCCACGATCTTGCGCTGGAGGTTGCCGTCGACCAGGAAGTTCTGGCCGAGGGACTTCTTCGCCCTCACCTCACCTCACGACTTGAGCAGGAGGACGGTGCGGTCGTCGCTGGGGATGGTGGGCCGCGCGTCGATGGACAGGGCGAACAGCCGCTCCACGATCTCGCGGGGGCTCCGGTGGCGGCTGTCCACGGCCTCGTTCAGCACCAGGTCCTCGCCGCTGCCGGTGGCCTCCGACGTGAGCGTGTCGGACAGGCCGTCGGTGAAGAGGAAGAGGAGGTCGGAGCGGGGGTCCCAGGAGGTCTCCTCCTGGCCGTACGCGCCGGGGCCGGCGATGCCCACGGGCGGGTCGGTGGCGTCCAGGCGGGTGGTGCCGCCGTCGCCGTGGACGATGAAGGCGTGGGGGTGGCCCGCGTTGGAGTAGACCAGCCGGCGCCGCTCCGGGTCGATGACGGCGTAGAACAGCGTGAGGTACATCTCCGTGCTCTCGAGCTCTTCCCGGAGCGCGTCGTCCAGGTGGCGCAGCACCTTGGCGGGCTGGCCGAACTCGGAGGCGTAGATGGTGGCGGCGCTGATGGCCAGCGCCATGATGAGGGCGGCGCCGAAGCCGTGGCTCGACACGTCGCCGATCATGACGCCGATGCGCCCCGCCGGGAGCTTCAGGAGGTGGTAGAAGTCGCCCCCCACGGACTCGGCGGGCTCCACCCGGGCGGCCACCTCGGCGCCGTCGAACTTGTCCACCGCGGGCAGCAGCTTCATCTGGAGGTTGTGGGCCAGCTCCATCTCCCGGGCCACCCGCTCCTGCTGCAGGCTCTCCTGGATGAGCCGGTTGTTCTCCAGGGCGGCGCCCACCTGGCTGGCGATGGCGCTGAGCAGCTTCTGGTCGCTGGCGGTGAAGCGGCCGCCGTGGCGGCGCCCGATGAGGTTGATCACCCCCACGGTGCGGGGCTCGCCGGCGGGCGGCGAGTAGCGGATGGGCACGGACAGGAACGAGTCGGCCTCCCCCAGGTCCACCCCCTGGAGCGTCTCGGTGGGCGCCCCCTCCCGGGTGACGATCATGGAGCGCCCCTCCCGGAACACCTGGGCGGTGACGGCGTCGGGGTCGTCGGTACGGAGCGGCCCCATGAGCCCCTCCTCGCCCACCGAGGCGGTGAGGTGGAGGACGTCCCGCTCCTCGTCGTACGTCCACAGGGCGCCCCGGCGGGCGCCCAGCACGTCGCACACCTCCCCCAGGATGACCCGGGCGGCGTCGTCCAGGCGGAGGATCGAGCCCAGCGTCTCGCTGATGGAGTAGAGGAGGTTGATCTCCTCGTAGCGCTCCGACAGCTCGTAGGTGAAGAAGCGGATCTCCTGGGCGAAGTCGTACGTCCGCTCCAGGGTGCGGTGGAGCACGGAGGCCAGGGCTTCGACGGTGCCCTCGTCGCCGCCCCGGATCTCCAGCTCCAGGTCGGGGCCGTCCCGGGGCGAGATGGTGCGCACCACGGCGCCCTCCGCCGCCGCCGGCTCGCCGCCGTCGGGGTAGAGGTGCAGGCGCCGGTCGCCGTTCCGGCACGTCCACAGGTGCACGTCGACGCCGAACTCGTCCCGGAACTCGTCGAGGGTGCGGCGCACCGGATCCGGCACCAGGCCGCGCGGGGCCGCGTCACCGCTCACGTGCCGGTCTCCTCCTCGTCGTCCGCCCACAGGTGGGGAAGGATCTCGTCGGCCACCGCGTCCTCCAGGTCCTCGGCCCGCTCGCGCCCCTCGGGGGAGTCGTCCAGACGCAGGACCAGGGTCACCTCGTTCCCCTGCTCGTTGTAGTGGACTTCGTCCATGAGCTTGCGCATGAGGAAGAGGCCACGGCCCCCGGCTTTCTTGAGGTTGCCGGGGGCCGTGGGATCGGGGACGTCGCCCGGGTCGAAGCCCGGGCCCTCATCGCGCACCCGCGCGGTGATGGCCCGGTCTCCTACGCTCACCTCCACCCGTACCTTTCTGCGCGGGTCGTCCTCGTTGCCGTACAGCATGGCGTTGGACAGGGCCTCGGTCAGGCCCACCCGGAAGTTCAGGCGCAGCTTGCGGGCGTACTCGTCGCACCCCGAGCACCGCTGCATGACGTACTCGACGGCATGCTCGATGGTGCGCAGGTCGTTCGGCAGCTCGAGGACGAGCTCGTTATCCACGGGCCCGGTGCGGGATCAGGCGGGAGCGCCGGGAGAGAAGGCGGGCATCGCTCAGATGCCCTGCAGCGCCTCCTCGCGGGAATCGGCGATCTTGAACAGCGTGTCGAGCTTGGTGAGCTCGAAGAGCGTCCTGAGGTCCTCGTTCAGGTTGGCCAGCCGGAGCTCGCCGCCCTGCTCCCGGATCTTCTTGGACAGGCTCACCAGCACGCCCAGCCCGGAAGAGTCGATGTAGCCGGTGTTGGAGAAGTCGATCACGAACTTCCGGTCGCCGTTCTCGAGCTGCTCCAGGACCTTCTGCTTCAGCTCCTGGCGGTTGCCGACGATGAGCTGACCCTCCACGTCCACCACCGTCACGTCGCCCTTCTTGTCGACCTGAAAGCCCATGGTGTCCTCCGTATCGAAGTCTCCCGGCGGGCAGCCGGGGTCCGGCGCCCCCCCGGAATGTCCGGGGGTGATGGGCCGGGTGATCAATGTCGTCTCCAGCGGGTCGCGGGCAAGACCGCCCGCGCCCCCTTGCTGAAGCACCTTCCGTGCCGCCGATCCGGGCGTGGGGCCAGGGGGTGTCACAAACCGTTGGCCTCGCTTGCGAATCCCCTGGAGATGCGCCTGATGGGGGGGAAGACCCCCGAGGGGACGAAGGGATCCGACCGGCCGCGCCCGCGGCGGCGCTCAACCGGCCGGCGGCTCTCCCGCCTGGAGGGACGTGATGCACGCCACCTCCACGATGTCGCTGGCGCTGGCGCCCCGGGAGAGGTCGTTGCAGGGATGGCGGAGCCCCTGGACGATGGGACCGATGGCCTGGGCGCCCGCCAGGCGCTGGACGAGCTTGTAGGCGATGTTGCCCGCGTCCAGGTCGGGGAAGACCAGGACGTTGGCGCTTCCGGCCACGGGCGAGCCGGGGGCCTTGCTCCGGCCGATGGTCTCCAGGAGGGCGGCGTCGGCCTGGAGCTCGCCGTCGGCGGGGACGTCGGGGGCCTTCTCCTGGAAGATCCTGAACGCCTCCACCACCCGGTCCACCGGCGCCGCCGTGGCGCTCCCCTTGGTGGAGAAGGAGAGGAAGGCCACCCGGGGCTCGTCGCCCACCACGCGCGGCCGGGCCCGGGCCGCGGCCACGGCGATGTCGGCGAGCTGGGCCGGCGTGGGGTCGGGCACCACGGCGCCGTCGGTGAAGGTCAGGACCTCCTCGCCCCGCCCCCGGAAGTCGTGGACCACCATGTAGAACGACGAGGAGATGGTGGCGATGCCCTCCGCCGGGCCCACGCACCACAGGGCCGCCCGGAGCACGTCGCCGGTGCTGTGGGCGGCGCCGGCCACGGATCCGTCCACCTCGCCCGTGCGCACCATGAGGGCGCCCCGCATGAGGGGGTTGGCCGCCCACGCCCGGGCCTTCGGCTCGCCCATCCCCTTCGTGCGGCGCAGGTCCAGGAGGGCCGCCGCGGCCCGCTCCACGCCCTCCGGCTCGTCGAGGTCGACCACCCGCACCGCGTCCGGGTCGGCGCCGGCGGAGCGGAGGCCGTCCCGCACCCGCTCGGGCGGGCCCAGCACCACGGGCACCGCCAGCTCCTCGGCGACGATCTCCGCCACGGCGGCCCAGGTGCGGGGGTCCTCTCCTTCGGGGAAGACGAGGGTGCGGCGGGCGCGGCGCGCCCGCTCCCGTACGGAAGCCAGGAAGTCCACGGGGCGGCGTCGGGGCGTCAGCCGGCGGCGCCGAAGCGGGCGCCGAGGCGCGCCAGCACCGTCGGCGACACGAACGGCGACACGTCGCCGCCCAGCTTCGCCACCTCCCGCACCAGGGACGCGGACAGGAAGGAGTAGCGCACGTCGGGGGTGAGGAAGAGCGTCTCGGCCTCGGGCCACAGCTCCTGGTTCATCTGGGCCATCTGGAACTCGTACTCGAAGTCCGACACCGCCCGCAGCCCCCGGATGATGAAGCTGGCCTTCCGCTCCCGGGCGAAGTCCACCAGGAGCCCGGAGAACTGGGTACACTCCACCCGGTCGTCGTCGGCGAACACCTCCCGCATCATCTCGACGCGGGCTTCCACGTCGAAGAGGGAGTTCTTGGCGTGCGTGGCGGTGTGGGCCACCGCCACGATGAGGCGGTCGGCAAGCCGCAGGGTGCGCCGGGCGATGTCCTCGTGCCCCAGGGTGATGGGGTCGAAGGAGCCCGGATAGACGGCGACCACGGGTCGCGTGGGACTCATGGGTCCTTTCGTTCAGGTCGTGTAGGCGGAGAGCGTGGTGTCGCCGTAACGGCGCTGGCGAAGCCCTTCCGCCTCCGGCAGATCTTCGGCCGTACGATGCTCGACCCAGAGCTCCCGCGCAAAGGGAACGTCCAGCCAATGCCGCACCAGGCGGGCGGCGTGGCCCTGCCCGTAGGGCGGGTCGGCCAGGGCCAGGTCGAACGGCGCCCGGCTCGAGCCTGGAGGCCCAGGCGTGGGCCTCGGCCTTCACCACCGTGCACAGGGTGGCGGCGTCCAGCGTGCTGATGTTGTCGTCCAGGGCGCCCAGGGACGCCCGGGCCCGCTCCACGAAGGTGGCGTGGGCCGCGCCCCGGGAGAGGGCTTCGAGGCCCAGGGCACCGGAGCCGGCGAAGAGGTCCACCACGGTGAGGCCGTCCAGGCGCCCACCCAGGGCCGACATCCACGCCTCCCGTACCCGGTCGGTGGTGGGCCGGACGTCCCGGCCCGCGGGGGCCTTGATGCGCCGTCCCTTCCAGCGGCCGGCGATGATCCTCACGCCGGCGCCGCCACGTCGGCGGAGGCGTCGGGGGTGGGGCGCAGGTCCAGGACCCGGGCCCGCAGGCGGCGGCGTCCCTGCCAGGTGTCGTCCACGAGCTGGACCGCCACGTCCAGGGAGCCGGCGGGGAGGGCGGCCGGGGGGTGGCGCTCCGCCAGGCCGAAGCCGATGGCGTCCAACACGCCGCCCGTCCCGGCACCCAGGGCCAGGCGGAGCCGCAGGTGCCCCTTCCCCACCACGCGGGCGGGCCCCGCCACCCGGGCACCCCGCAGCAGGAAGACGGGACGCGGGTTGCCGATGCCGTGGGGGCCCACCCAGCGCAGCAGGTCCACCAGCCCCAGGTCGGCCTCGCCGGGGGCGAGCTCCAGGTCCATGCGGAGCCCGGGGCGCAGGTCCTTCCCCTCCAGCTCGGCCCGGGCGCGCCGGTTGAACGCCTCGCGGAGCGCCGGCACCGCGTCGGCCCGCACGTCCATGCCGGCGGCCTGGGCGTGGCCGCCGAAGCGCTCCATGTGGACGGCGCACGCCGACAGCGCCCGGTGCAGGTGGAAGCCCGGCACGGAGCGGGCGCTCCCCCTGCCCCGCTCGCCGTCCATGGCCAGCATCACGACGGGCCGGTGGATGCGCTCCACCACCCGGGACGCCACGATGCCGATGACCCCCGGGTGCCACCCCTCCCGGGCCAGCACCACGCCGTAGTCCCGGGCCGGGTCGTAGTCGGCCGCCAGGAGCGCCAGCGCCTCGTCCAGCGTGCGCCGGTCCTCGCCCTGGCGCACCCCGTTCAGCTCGTCCAGGCGGGCGGCCAGCGCGGCGGCCTCCTCCGGGTCGTCGGTGAGAAGGAGGCGGAGCGCCTCGGCCGCGTCGCCCATGCGGCCCATGGCGTTGATGCGGGGCGCCAGCACGAAGCCCACCTTGCCCGCCTCCACCGGACCGCCGTCCAGCCCGCTCACCGCCAGCAGCGCCCGCAGCCCCGGGTTGCGGGTGCGCTCCAGCACCCTCAGGCCGAAGCGCACCAGCACCCGGTTCTCGTCGGCCAGGGGCACCAGGTCGGCCACGGTGGCCACGGCCACCAGGTCCAGGTACCAGGCCAGCGCGTCGGCGTCCATGCCCCGCTCCCGCCCCAGGGCGCGGCACACCGTCCACGCCACCCCGGCGCCGCACAGCCCCTTGAACGGGTAGCCGCAGTCGCCCCGGCTGGGGTTCACCACGGCCGTAGCGGCGGGGAGGGTGTCGCCGGGGGTGTGGTGGTCGGTGACGATGACGTCCACGCCCGCCGCGGCGGCCTCGGCGACGGCGCCGTGGGCCAGGGTACCCGAGTCGGCGGTGACGATCAGGGTGGCGCCCGCGTCCTTCGCGGCTGCCAGCCCGGCGGCGCCCAGGTCGTAGCCGTCCCGGAGGCGGTGGGGGACGAAGGGGACCACGCGCCCGCCCAGGTGGCGGAGGATGCGGGTGTAGAGGGCCGCGGAGCACACGCCGTCCACGTCGTAGTCGCCGTGGACGAGGATGGTCTCGCCCCCGTCCAGGGCGCGGCCCAGGCGGGCCACGGCCCGGGCCATGTCGGCCATGGCCAGGGGGTCGGACAGGTGCTCGAGGAGGGGGCGCAGGAAGCGCCGGGCGGCGGCGGGATCCACCACGCCCCGGGCGGCGAGGAGGCGCCCCAGGGCGGGGGGAAGGCCCAGCGCATCGGACACCGCGCGCCCCGCCCGGGGATCGGGCTCGGTGGGGAGGATCCAGCGCGGGCCCTGGGGCGGCGGCAGGGCCCCGGCCTCCGGGGAGGCTGGGGTCACGGCCGCCTCACCCCTCCTCGTCCTCCGGGACGGCCTCGGGCGGCGTCAGGATGACCCCGCAGGCCTCACAGCGGATGAGAGCCTCGCCGTGCCGGATCTCGTTCTGTCCCTGGGGCGGGATCATGGAGAAGCAGTTGCCGCAGGCGCCGTCGTAGGTGAGGGCGGACACGGCCACCCGGGTGCCACCGGAGCGGATCTTCTCGTACAGCCGGAGCTCGCCCCTCTCCAGGCCCTCGGCGAAGGCGTCCCGCCTGGACTTCATGGTGCTGAGGTTGTCCTGGGCCTTCTCCCGCTCGGCCAGGAGCTCGTCGCGCCGCGGCGCCACCCGCTCCTTCGCCTCCTCCAGCGCCTCCTGCTGCTCCTCGAGGCGCGCCTCCAGCTTCTTGATCTGGTCCAGGAGCGTGTAGGCCTCCTGCTCCTCGCCCTCCAGCGCCTGCTTCACCATGGAGAGCTCGGCCGAGACGGCGGCCTCCTCCCGGACGTTGCGGACGTTGCTCAGACGCTCCTGGAGCATCTTCACGCGCTGCCGCTTCTCCTCGGCCGCCAGCTCCACCCGCTTCTCGTCCACCTTCATCTCCTGGAGGCGGCTGCGGGTGGTCTTCACCTCCTCCTCCAGTTGCAGGGCGGGGTCCTCCACCTCCGCGAGCTGGGGGTCGTACCGCTTCACTTCCTCTTCGGCCTGCGCGATCTCGGTGTCGAGCCGCTGCAGCTCCTTCAAGGTCGCCTGGGTGTCTTGCGTCATCCTTCGCCCTCGGTTGAATTCGACGTCATCCGCGCCGTGTGCGACCAGTCATGGCCGATCTCCCTGCGTTCGCGCGCCAGCTGCTGCTTCTCCGCCAGCAGCGCCGTCTTCTCGATGTCATCCCGTCCCTCGGCCAGCGCCCGGTCGAGCTCCCTCCCCCTGCCCTCGAGGGCGGCGAGACGGATCCGGGCCACGGCCTCTCCCAGGACGCGATCGACGTGGAGCAGCTCCTCCGGGTCCTCCAGGAGCTCCTGCAGGCGCCGGGACGCCGCGGGCTCCATCCCCGCGGGGGGGACGGACAGCGCCGGATCGTCGAGGAACGACTGGAAGATGGCCCGGTACGTCGGGTCCGTGAAGTCCTCGGGGCCCAGGTGCTTCAGCGCCTGCTCCAGGTGCTCGTCCCTGCGCTCCCTGTCCTGGGCCAGGATCAGGAGCAGCGCCCGCTCCGCTCCCAGGGGCCGTTCCAGGCGGGCGGCGGGGGCGGCCCGCGGGCGGCGGGAGGGCCGGTCGGCCGAGGCAGGACGCCGTGCTCCCCGGGATGCGCCCCGGGCCAGCTCGGCCTCCAGCGTCTCCCGCTTCACCCCGGTCCGGTCGGCCACCTTGGCCACGTAGATGTCCCGGAGCGCCGGGTCGGCGGCCGCCCTCAGCGTGGGCAGGAGCCGATCCACGGCCTGGCGCGTGCGCTCGATGTCCTTGAACCAGTCGTGCTCCTCCAGGATCACCAGCTTCCGGTCCAGCACGTCCAGGGCGCCGTCCATGAGCTCCTGGAGCGCCGGCCGGCCCTCCTTGCGCACCAGGGTGTCCGGGTCTTCCCCCGGCGGCAGGGTCACCACGGCGGGGTGGATCCCCTCGGCCAGGAGCACGTCGCCCGCCCGGAAGGTCGCCTTGAGCCCCGCCGCGTCGGAGTCGAAGAGGAGGTACGCCCGCTTCGTGTAGCGCGCCAGCAGGCGGGCGTGCTCCTCGGTCATGGCCGTGCCCAGCGTCGCCACCACGTTGTCGAAGCCGGCGGCGGCCAGGGACACCAGGTCCATGTAGCCTTCCACCACCACCACCGCGCCGTCCCGGCGGACGTTGTGGCGGGCCCAGGACAGCCCGTAGAGGACGTCGCCCTTGTGGTAGACGGGGGTGTCGGGGGAGTTCAGGTACTTGGGGCCCTTCTGTCCGAGCCCGCCCTTGCCCAGCAACGCGGGCGCCGAACGCCACCACCCGGCCGCCCAGATCCTCGATGGGGAAGACCACCCGGTGGCGGAAGCGGTCGTAGGGCTCGGACGCCTTGTCGCTGGTGGAGAGGAGCCCCACCTCCAGCAACAGGGCGTCGGTGAAGCCGTGCTTGGCGGCGGCGTCGCGCAGGGCGCGCCAGTCGTCGGGGGCGTAGCCCAGGCCGAAGCGCTGGATCGTCTCCTCGTCCACGCCCCGGCTGGTGAGGTAGTCCCGGGCGTCCCGGCCCACCTCGGCGTCGGCGAGCCGGTCGGCGTAGAAGGCCCGGGCGAAGGCGTTCACCTCGTAGAGGGGGCGGTTGGGGTCGTCCTCCCGCTCCTTGTCCCGGCGCACCTCCCGGAGCTCCACGCCCACGCGGCCAGCCACCTGGCGCACCGCCTCCACGAAGTCCAGCCCCCCCTTCTTCATGAGGAAGCTGAAGACGTCGCCCGACGCCCCGCAGCCGAAGCAGTGGTAGAAGCCCTTGGAGGGGACCACGTTGAAGCTCGGCGTGCGCTCCTCGTGGAAGGGGCAGCGCGCCACCCAGTTCTTTCCCGACTTCTTGAGCTGGACGTACTCGGACGACGACGTCCACGATGTCGGCCCGGGCCCGCACCTCCTCCACCTGATCGTCGGGGATCATCCGACCCTCGCCACGGTGACGCCCGAGCCGCCCTCGCCGGGGTGGCCCAGGCGGAAGTCCGTCACCCGCCGGTCGAGCTTCAGGAGCTCCTGCACCCTGGCCCGCACCGCGCCCGTCCCCTTTCCGTGGATGATGCGCAGCTCGGGGAGGTCGCCCAGCACCGCCGCGTCCAGCGCCCGGCCCAGCTCCAGCTCCACCTCCTCCACCCGGTAGCCCCGGAGGTCGACCTCCGCCCGGGGATCGTCCTCGGGGCCGCTCCATCCGCCGCCCCCGGAGGAAGAGGCGGACGGGGCATGGGCGCGAGCGCCGGCCGCGGCCCGGCGGGCCTCGCCTCGGGCGCCCCCCTCCACCGGCTCCAGGTCCAGGAGGGGCACCTCCATGCGCATGCCCCCCACCTCCACCAGGGCCCGCTCGCCCCGCACCTCCGCCACGACGCCCGTCTTGGCGCCGCCGGCGATGCGAACGCGCTGGCCCTCGCCCAGCTCGGGCGCCTCGCCCGCCTCGCCGGCCGCGGAGGGGCGTCGCTCCCGCTGGCGGCGGGCGGCCTCCTCCACGCGGCGCCGGGCGCTCCGGGACGCCTCGTCCAGGTCGGCCTCACCGGCGGCGGCCGAGCGCACCTCCCGGATGGCCTCCTCCACCTCCTCCCGGGCGTCCATGAGGAGGCGGCGTGCCTCCTCCCGGGAGCGCCGCTCGGCGGTGCGCTCCTGCTGGCGGAGCTCCCCCTCCCGGGCCTGGAGCTCCTCCCTCAGGCGCGTCACCTCGGAGCGCTCCCGCTCCAGGTCGTCCACCAGCCCCTCGGCCTCCTTCTCCTTCCGCTCCAGCTTCTCCAGCAGGTCCTCAACGCTGGCCTCGCCGGCCGACACGTGGCCCTCGGCCCGGTCCAGCACCGCAGCCGGGAAGCCCAGGCGGCGGGCGATGGCCAGCCCGTAGCTCCGCCCGGGGCGGCCCTTCACCAGCCGGTACGTCGGCTCCATGCGGTCGGGGTCGAACTGGAGGGAGGCGTTCACCACGCCGCTGCCGTCCGTGTCCAGCGTCTTGAGCTGCCCCAGGTGGGAGGTGACCACGGCCAGGGCGCCCCGCTCTACCAGCGTCTCCAGGATGGC
Source organism: uncultured Gemmatimonadales bacterium (assembly GCA_963720485.1). GTDB lineage: Bacteria > Gemmatimonadota > Gemmatimonadetes > Longimicrobiales > Gaopeijiaceae > MFD05684-c1. The sequence goes on along the minus strand of OY970395.1, from coordinate 1,108,036 downwards.
CCGGGCGAGCGCGGCGCCCTCGGCGGGGTCGGTCCCGGTGCCCATCTCGTCGATGAGCACGAGGCTGTCGGCGTCGGCCCCCTCCAGCACCTCCTTCAGGTTGGCCAGGTGGGCGGAGAAGGTGGAGAGGCTCTCGGCGATGGACTGCTCGTCGCCGATGTCGGCGAAGATGCCCCGGAAGACGGGCAGCCGCGTGCCCTGGCGCACGGGCGGCACGACGCCGCTCTGGGCCAGGGCGGCGATGAGCCCCACCGCCTTGAGGAAGACGCTCTTGCCGCCCGTGTTGGGGCCCGACACCACCAGGGCCCGCTCGCCGGGCTCCAGGCGCAGGTCGAAGGGCACCACGTCGTCCCGGCCGGCCAGGAGGAGGGGGTGGCGGCCGCCTACGATCTCCAGCTCGCCGGCGCCGGGGTCCAGGAGCTCGGGCTTCTCCGCGCGCCACTCCAGCGCCGCCCGGGCTCGGGCGTGGAGGGAGTCGAAGTCCACGAGCGCCTCCTGGGAGCCCACCAGGGCGTCGTGCCAGGGCGCCAGACGCCCCGTGAGCTCCCGCAGGATGCGCCGGACCTCCCGCTCCTCGTCCCGCTCGAGGTCGCGGAGCTCGTTCATGAGGCGGATGGCGATGGGCGGCTCGACGAACACCGTGGCGCCCGAACCCGACTCGTCGTGGACGATGCCCCCTACCTCACCCTTCCCCTCCCGGCGCACCGGGATGACGTAGCGTCCCTCGCGGATGGTGACCGAGGCGTCGGCCACCTGGACCCGCTCCGGCAGCGAGCGCATGTAGCTCTCGAGCTGCTGGACGACGCGGGAGTGGGCGCGCTTGAGGGCCGAGCGGATCCTCTTGAGCTCCTTGCTGGCCGAATCCAGCACGGTGCCGTCGGCTTCCACGGTGCGGGCCACCGCCGCCTCCAGCTCCTCGTGGGCGTAGAGGCGCTCCAGGATGGTGGCGAGGGACGGATAGGGGGTGGCCCGTCCCTCCATGTCCCGACGGAGCTCCCGGCCCGAGGCCAGGAGGACGCCCACCAGGTGGAGCTCCAGCGGCTCCAGCACGCTCCCCTGCACCGCCAGGCGCCGGAGGGTAGCCCGGGCGTCGGGGATGGTGGGGGGACCCCAGCCGGGTCTCTCCCGGAGGAAGTCCATGGTCTGGGCGACCCGCTCCAGCTCCCGCCGGAGGGCCTCGGGGTCGCTCCCGGGCTCCCGGGCCATCACCGCCTCCCGGCCGGGCTCGCTCGCGGCCCGGGCGGCCACGAGGGCCAGGACCCGGGGGAGCTCCAGGACGCCGAGGGCGTGGTGGCTCACGGCCGGCGGCGGCGCGGAGGGGAGCCCGGCGTCACGCGCCCAGCTCCTCCCGGACGATCCGGTTGGCCTCCCTGCCCTCGAAGCGGCCCTTCAGGCGGGGCATGATGCGGCCCATGACGGCGCCCATGTCGCCGGCACCCGCCGCCACCGCCTCCCGCACCATGGCCCGCACCTCCTCCTCGGAGAGCTGCTCGGGGAGGTAGGCGGTGAGCATCTCCGCCTCGGCCTCCTCCTTGGTGGCCAGCTCCTCCCGGCCCCCACCCCGCATCTGCTCCGCCGCCTCCCGGCGCTGCTTCACGGCGCGGGTGAGGACCTCCAGCACGTCCTTGTCCTCGGCGTCCCTCTTCTGGTCGATCTCCTTGTTGCGGATCTCGGAGAGGGTGGTGCTGAGGACGAGGGTGCGGGTCCGGTCCCGGTCCTTCCGGGCTCGGTTCAGGTCCGCCTGGAGGCGGGATTTCAGCTCGCTGCTCACGGGATCGTCGTCGGGTCGGGGGGCCCCGGTGGGGCGGCCGCTCGGGGCCGGGTCCGGGAGTCTTGTCGTCGGCTCAGCCGGGGGGCCAGCCCAGGGGCCGGCCACCCAGGAGGTGCATGTGGAGGTGCCAGACGGTCTGGCCGGCGCCGCTGCCGCAGTTCACCACCACGCGCCAGCCGTCGTCCAGCCCCTCGTCCCGGGCCAGGTCCCGGGCCAGGAGGTGCATGTCGCCCAGCAGCTCCCGGTGGCCGGGCTCCAGGTCGTCCAGGGTCGGGATGTGCTCCCTCGGGACGATGAGGAGGTGGGTCGGCGCCTGGGGGTTGATATCCCGGATCGCCACCAGCCGGTCGTCGGTGTGGACCACGTCGGCGTCCAGATCGCCCGATGCGATGCGGCAGAAGATGCAGCTCGGGTCGGTCACGGCGTCGGCTCCCGGTGGAATCCTGGCTTCCCGGCTCGCAGGGCGCTACCCCCCGGGGCGCGGCGAGGGTCCCCTCCCGGACGACGCAGGCGCATCGGAGCATGGAGCCGCGCCCGGGGAGCTGCCACCGTGGGAGAGCCCCCCGGGACAGCCCCACGCGAAAGGAGGAGACATGGAGAGCCTGGCCCACAGGACGGCCCGGGCACTGGCGCGCCACCCCGCCCCCGCGGTGCCGTTCCGCGACGTGGTGGAGCGGGCCCGGGCATCGGGGATGGCCATCACCGAGGAGGTGCTCCTGAGGAGCCTCCGGGCGGCCCCGGAGCTGTTCCGGGTGCTGGAGCCGTGGAAGGGGCCGTGGCGGGCGCCGAGGGATCCCATGCCGGCCTGCCGCGACGGCGCCGTCCCCGTGGCGGAGGGAGGCGTGGCTGGTGCCCCTGAACCCGCCCGAAGCCGAGCCGGGGTCGGCCCCCTGCCTGGGGCGGGTGAGGACGTCCCTCGTGTGGCTCGGCCGGGAGGTGGACGACCGCTCGGCGCCGGCCATGGCCCGCTGGCTGGCGCTGGTGGGGGAGGAGGCGCGGCTTCGGCGGGCGCTCGCCTAGCCGTCGCCGGGCCCCCGGGAGGGCGCGGCTCCGCCGCCCGCGCCCTCCCGCACCAGCCGTCCGGCACGCCACTCGCCGTCGGCGTCCACCTCGACCACCCGGAACCCGGCCGCCTCCGCGTGGGGGGCGAACGCGTCCCACTCGTCGCCGGGGACGCCGCTCAGGACGAGCCAGCCTCCTGGGCGCACCGTGGCGGCGAACGCCGGCAGGAGGGGGCGGAGCACGCCGGTCTCGATGTTGGCCACCAGGCCGTCGACGAGGCCCCGTTCGGGCAGGTCGGAAGCCCGGACCCACACCTGCTCCACGGCGACGCGGTCGGCCACGCCGTTCCGTTCCACGTTCTCCCGGGCGGCGGGCACCGCCAGGGGGTCGCCCTCCAGGGCGGTCACCTTCCCCGCTCCCAGGAGGGCGGCGGCGATGGAGAGGACGGCCGAGCCCGCCCCTACGTCCAGCACGCGCTCGCCGGGGCGCACCAGGGTCTCCAGGAGGCGGAGGCACCCCCGGGTGGTGCCGTGCTCGGCGTTGCCGAAGGCCATGCCGGGGTCCACCACGATGACCCGGTCGCCGGGGCGCAGCTCGGGGTCGCACCAGGAGGGGGTCACCACCAGGGAGCGCCCGACCCTTCTCGGCTCGAGGCCACGCTTCCAGGTCTCGGCCCAGTCTTCGTGGGCCTGCCACGCCACCCGGACGTCCAGCGCCTCGAGCCCGGTGAGGGCCCGGAGCCGCTCGGCCACGGCGTCGGCAGCGGTCTCCTCCGCCGGCGGCTCGGGCACGGCCGTCACCGCCCGCCCGTCCCGCTCCTCCACGGCCCGCCCCCCAGGGCCAGCAGGCCCTCGGCCACGCGGCCGTCGTCGTCCGCCGGGAGGGCCACGCTCACCACCAGCCAGCGCTCCGGCACCCCGGCGGTGCCGCCGTCGGGGGCCATCAGGCGCCGAACGCCTCCTTCACCCTCGACCAGAAGCCCTTGTGCTTCTCCATGCGCTCCGGCGCCGGGTCCTCGACCTCCCGGAGACGGCGGTAGAGCGCCTCCTGCTCGTGGCTCAGCCGATCGGGGAGCCACACCAGGACCCGCACCAGGAGGTCGCCCTGCCCCCCCACCTCCAGCCTGGGGAGGCCCTGGCCCCGGAGGCGCAGCGTCTCCCCGCTCTGGGTGCCCGGGGGGACGGTGAGCCGGGCGGTGCCCGTGACGGTGGGGACCTCCACCTCGTCACCCAGGACCGCCTGGGACACGGTGACGGGCAGCTCGTGGAGAAGGTCCGCGCCTTCGCGCACGAAGCGGGGGTCGTCCTCCACGTCCAGGAGGACCACCAGGTCGCCCCGGGGGCCGCCCCGGGGTCCCACGTTCCCCCGCCCCCGGAGGGTGATGTAGTTCTCGGAGGTCACGCCCGGGGGCACCTCCACGGACACCTCCGCCTGGCTGCGCACGCGCCCCTCGCCGTGGCAGCGCGTGCAGCGGTGCTCGATGATGCGTCCCTCGCCCCGGCAGCGGCGACAGTGCTGCACGCTCACGAGCTGTCCGAACACGGAGCGCTGCACCACGCGCTCCTCGCCGCTCCCGCCGCAGGCGGGGCACGGCTCGACCGTGGTGCCGGGCTCGGCGCCCGAGCCCTCGCAGCGGTCGCACGTGTCCAGGAGGGCGACCCGGAGCGTCCGCGTGGCTCCCTCGGCCACCTCCTTCAGCGTGAGGGGCAGCCGCACCTTCAGGCTCTGGCCCCGGGCGGGACCCGCCGAGCGGCGTCCCGGGCCCCCGCTGCGCCGCTGGCCGAAGATGTCGCCGAAGCCTCCGAAGCCGCCGAAGTCCCGCATGAAGATCTCGATGGCGTCGGAGAAGTCGAAGCCGCCGCGCCCCCGAAGCCGCCCGCGCCCCCCCGCACGCCCTGCTCGCCGAAGCGGTCGTAGGCGGCCCGCTTCTCCGGGTCCCGCAGCACCTCGTAGGCCTGCGTGATCTCCTTGAAGCGCTCCTCCGAGTCCTTCGACCCGTCGTTGCGGTCGGGGTGGTGCTCGAGGGCGAGCTTGCGGTACGCCTTCTTGATCGTCTCGTCGTCGGCGTCCCGGCTCACGCCCAGGAGCTCGTAGTAGTCGGCCATCTAGCTTTCTTTCGGGAGGGATCTCGGCCCGATCAGGATCGGAGCATGCGGTTCACCAACGAAGACGTGTAGTCCACGATGGCGATCACCTTCTCGTAGGGCATCCGCGTGGGGCCGATGACGCCGATGACGCCCTTGAGGCTCCCCACCCGGTACTCCGCCGTGACCAGGGTGAAGTCGCTGAGCTCCTCGGAGCCGTGCTCGCCCCCGATGGTGATCTGGAGCCCGCCGGGGTGCTCCCGGCTGCCCAGCACGTGGGCCAGGAAGTCGCGCTGCTCGGTGAGCTCGAGGAGCCCCTTGAGGCGCTCGCCCGTGGTGAACTCGGGCTGGCCAGCGAGGACGCTGGTCTGCCCCAGGTGGATCTCGCTGCCGTCCAGCGCCTTCCAGTCGAAGAGCTCGGCGCCCGACTGCATGAAGATGTTGAGCAGCTCCTCGGCAGCGGGGTCCTCGGCCGCGGTGTCCCGCAGGCGCTCGGGCAGGGAGCGGCGGATCTCCTCGAGGGTGAGGCCGGCGAGGCGCTCGTTCAGCACCATCGTGAGGGTCACCAGCGTGTCGGGGGGGACCTCCCCCGGGAGGTCCACGTAGACCGTGCGCGCGAGGCCGCCGCCGATGGTGGCCACCATGAGGACCTTGTCGGCGCTCACCTTGATGAGGTCGAGCTTCTCGAGCCGTGCCTGCTCCAGGCGGGGGGCCACCGCCACCCCCAGCTCGCTGGAAAGCACGCTCAGGGCCCGCGTCGCCCGCCGCACCAGCCGCTCCACGGCCGACGCGCCCGCCTCGTCCAGCTCCCGGAGCAGCGCCTCCTGCTCGGCCTCGCTCAGGCTCGCGGGGTGGATGAGCTTGTCCACGTAGAAGCGGTAGGCCTGGTCCGTGGGGATGCGGCCCGCGGAGGTGTGGGGGTGGAAGAGGTACCCCTTGTCCTCCAGGTCGCTCATGGTGTTGCGGATGGTGGCCGGCGATACGCCCAGGTGGAAGCGGCGCGACACGGTGCGGCTCCCCGTGGGCTCCGCCGTGTCCACGTAGGTGCGCACCACGGCCTCCAGGACCTGGCGCTCCCGGTCCGAGAGCTCCTCGCCGGCCTGGGGCGGCCGTTCCGTTCTGTCGTGGCTGTCGCTCATCAGCAGAGCCCGGCGTCGAGTGCCAGCCCTCCGGTCCAAAGAAAGCCCGCGCGGTCCTCGCGCGGGACGCTCATGCCTCCGCCAGCTCCGTCTCCAGGTCCACGGCGAGGCGGTCCAGGAGGAGCCACCCCGGGGGCGTCAGGCGCAGGCGGCCCTCCGCCAGCGTCGCCCACCCTTGTTCCTCCCAGGCCTCGGCCCGTCCGCGAGCTTCCGGCGAAAGGTCCTCCAGGGAAAGCCCTTCCCGGGTGCGGAGGGCGAGCCACACGCGCTCCAGGCGCGTCTGTCGGGGGTCCAGGATCTCCTGGTCCGCGGCGGGAGAGCGACCCTCCATCACCGCCGTACGGTATGCCTCCCAGTCCCGGAGGTTCCAACGCCGCAGCGGGTGCTGGTAGCTGTGGGCACCGTTGCCGAGGCCCAGATAGGGGGCCCCGCTCCAGTAGACGGAGTTGTGGCGCGAGCGGTGGCCGGGGCGGGCGAAGTTCGACACCTCGTAGTGCTCGTACCCCTCGGCGCCGAGCCGCTCCGCCGCCCGCAGGAACTCCGCCTCGTAGGCCTCGTCGCTCGCCGGCGCCTCCCGTCCCTCCGCCACGGCACGCCCCAGAGGCGTCTCCGGCTCCACCGTGAGTCCGTAGAGGCTCAGGTGGGGCGGCTCCAGCGCCAGCGCGGCGTCCAGGTCCCGGTCCCAGTCGCGCCCCAGCGAGGCCGGCAGGCCGAAGATGAGGTCCAGGCTCAGGTCGTCGATGCCGGCCCCGCGGGCCGTCGCCAGGGCCCGGGGGCCGCCCTCGGGGCCGTGGAGGCGCCCCATCCAGCGGAGCACCCCGGCGTCGAAGCTCTGCACCCCGAAGCTCAGGCGGTTCACGCCGGCAGCCCGCCACGCCCGGGCCACGTCGGGGGTGAAGCTCTCGGGGTTGGCCTCCGACGTCCACTCCAGCGCCGGATCCGCCAGCCGCTCGGGCCCCATCACCCGGGCGAGCCCCGCCATGGCACCGGGCCCCAGCAGCGACGGGGTGCCGCCGCCCACGTAGAGGGTGTCCAGGCGCTCGGCGAGGGGGAAAGCGCCTTCGGCCGCCACCACCGACAGCTCCCCCTCCAGCGCCGCCAGCCACCCCTCCGTGTCCCCCACCCGGCGCACCTGCACGGCGAAGTCGCAATAGAGGCAGCGCCGGGCGCAGAAGGGGGCGTGGACGTAGACCGAGCGCACCTCGCTCACCGGGCCGCCGCCTCCGCGCGGGCAAAACGGGGCCCCGGGGTGCGCACCACCCACCCCTCCACCTCCAGCGTCGCCAGGGCGCCCTGCACCCGCCCCGTCGGCAGGCCGCAGCGGCGCGCCACCTCCGCCAGGGGACGGGGCGCACCGTCCAGGCACGCCCACGCCGCCTCGGCGGCGGGACCCAGGGCCTGGGGCGGCGGCGCTGCGGCCGGGTCGGGAGCCCGGGCGGCGTCGAGCCCGAGGACCGCATCGAGGACCACCCGGGGGTCGGCGACGGCGGTGATCCCCTCCGCCAGCAGCCAGTTGGCGCCGGCGCTGGTGGGGGCGTCCATGGGGCCGGGGACGGCCAGCACGGGCAGGTTGAGCCCCTCGGCCAGGCGGGCCGTGATGAGGGCGCCGCTCCGCCGGGCCGCCTCCACCACCACCACGGCGTCGGAGAGGGCGGCCAGGATGCGGTTCCGCTTGGGGAAGTGGTGGGCCGCCGGGCCCTCGCCCGGCCGGAGCTCGGTGGCCAGGAGCCCGTCCCGGGCGATGCGGCGGGCCAGCCCCCGGTGGGCGGCGGGGTGCACCCGGTCGGGGCCGTTCCCCATGACCGCCACCGTGGTGCCGCCGCCGTCCAGGGCGGCCCGGTGGGCGGCGCCGTCGATGCCCCGGGCCAGCCCGCTCACCACCACGACGCCGTTCCGGGCCAGGACGTGGGCGATGCGCTCGGCGCAGCGCCGGCCGTAGGCGGTGGCCGCCCGGGAGCCCACCACCGCCGCCGAAGGGCGGGCCATGAGGGCCGGGTCACCCCGGACGAACAGCACCGGGGGCGGATCGGAGAGGGCCATGAGGCGCCCGGGGTACGTCGGGGCCGTCATCGGAAGAGCCCGGACGCCTTCCCGGCGGCACCACGCCAGCACCGCCGTCGCTCGCTCCCGGCCCCCGGGGTCGCGGCGCGCCCGGGCCGCCCGGGGGCCCGCCACGGCCTCGAAGGCGTCGTCCGGCGCCTCCAGGGCCCCCCGGCCCGACCGGAACGCCTCCACCAGCTTCTTGACCGTGCCCTCGGCCACGCCGGGCAGGTCCAGCAGGGCGAGGAGGGCCACGGCCTCCTCCCCCTCCTCCCTCAGGGGGTCCACCACTCCTCCTCGGCCTCCTCGCCGCGGAGCTCCTCCCGCACGACCTCCCGGGTGCGGGCCCACAGCGCCTCCAGGAGGGGCTGGAGGCCCTGCCGGGACACCGACGACACGGCGTACACCCCCCACGCGTCGGGGGCCGACACCTCCGGCGGCGCCACGTCGGGTCCCAGGAGGTCCGTCTTGGTGAGGACCAGGCAGTGGGGGGTGGCCGCCAGCTCCGGGGAGTGGCTCTCCAGCTCGGCCCGCAGGAGGTCGTACTCGGCCTGCGGGTCGGGGCTGTCCACGGGCACCAGGAGCGCCAACGTGCGCGTGCGCTCCACGTGCCGCAGGAACTGCAGGCCCAGCCCCTTCCCCTCGTGGGCGCCCTCGATGATGCCCGGGATGTCGGCGATGGCGAAGCCGCGGTAGTCGGTGAGCTTCACCACCCCCAGGTTCGGGGTCAGGGTGGTGAAGGGGTACGCCGCCACCTTCGGGCGGGCCTCGCTCACGGCCGACAGGAACGTGGACTTGCCCGCGTTGGGCTCTCCCACCAGCCCCACGTCGGCGATGAGCTTGAGCTCCAGCTCGATGTGGCGGTGCTCCCCCTCCTCGCCGGGCTCCCACCTCCGGGGCGCCTGCTGGGTGGCGGTGGCGAAGCGGGCATTGCCCCGCCCGCCGCGCCCGCCCCGGGCCACCACGACGCGCTGGCCCGGCTCCAGCAGCTCGCCCAGGAGCTCGCCCGTGTCGGCGTCCCGGACCAGCGTTCCGGGGGGGACCTTGAGCGTCAGGTCCTTGCCCGCCTTCCCGGTGCGGTTGCTCCCTTCGCCGTGCTGGCCCCGCTCGGCCCGGTAATGGCGCCGGTACGAGTAGTCCATCAGCGTGGAGAGCTGCTCGTCCACCTCCAGCACCACGTCGCCCCCCCTGCCGCCGTCACCCCCGGAGGGGCCACCCCGGGGCACCCCGCTCTCCCTGCGGAACGCCTCCGCCCCCGACCCTCCGACGCCGGCCTCCACCTCGATGACCGCCCGGTCGACGAAGCTCATGGGGCCGCCTCCCGGCGCTCAAGGAGGCGCGACCACGCCGCCCGGGCCGAGCGCAGCGCTTCCGGCCGCGCCAGCGTCCCCGCCTCTTCCAGGGCCGCCTCCACGGTACCCGGCGCCATCCCCGCGGCCAGGGCCCCCCGCAGGTGGGAGTAGAGCTGGGTGGGGACGTCCGACACCGCCAGGACAGCGACCACGCAGAGCTCCCGCTCCCCCAGGGAGAGCCCGGGGCGACCCAGCACCCTTCCGTACTCCGTCACCATCCACGTCTCCATGTCGGGATGCAGCTCCCGGACGTTCGCCCGGAGCGCCTGCGCCTGGTCGCCGTACACCCGCCGGAACACCGCCTCCCCCCGCTCCGGCCAATCGGCGGGGGCCGCCCCCTCGGGGGGGCCGGCCCGCCGTCCGGAGATCCGCCGCCAGGCCGCCAGGCCGTTCAAGGCCACCGGGTAGCCGACGAACAGGAAGCTCTGGAGGAGGGCCTCCTCCACCGCCCCCGGCTCCGCCGCGGTCCGGGCCTCCTCCAGCGCCGCCTCCAGGGCACCGGCGTCCCGGGCGGCCAGGGCCGCCGACAGCCGCACCAGGGCCCGGGTCCCCGGGGTCAGGGCGCCGCTCACGGTGCCCCTCCACCACCCGCTGCCGCCGGGAGCTCCGCTGGAATCAAGCGCCTGCTCCGGGACGGGGGAATGTCGGAACGGGTACGCGACCGACCCCGGCCGGCACGCCACGGTGCCGGCCGGGGTCGGGAGTCGGCTCCGGGGCGGGGCCCGGAGCGGCGACGGAAGCCCTCAGAAGCCTCCGGCCGATCGTCCGGCCACCGCCGCCCTGCGGGTGGCCGCTCCCGCGTCCTTGGCCGCGACGTCGAACAGGCTCTGCTGGGAGCGGGCCTTGCTCAGCAGGGCCACCGCTCGCTGGACCTGGGGGTCATAGGGGATCCGCGCCCGGAACTGGCCGGCCTCGCCCCACTTCTGGAGGCCGATCTCGCTCTCGAGCTGGTAGCGCACGTAGCGCGCCGCCCGGTCGAAGGTCCCGCGGTCGGCATCCACGCCGTACTTGGACAGCGAACCATAGAAGTCGCCCAGCGTGGCGCCGTCGATGCGGAACCCCTTCTCCAGGTTCGGATGGTCCTGGTTGTAGCGCACGGCGTAGTTGAAGACCGCGGTGTTGAACGCACCGGCCTGGCGGTACAGCGCCCGGACGGCCTGCTGCTCGTCGGTCGTGAGGGTGTCGGCCATGACCACCACGTCGGGGGTGATGCCGCCGCCTCCGTAGAGGGTGCGGCCACCCATGGACTTCACCACCGGCCTGCCGGAGAGGTCGGGGCTCTCGGTGGGGGCGCCGTCCAGGGTCAGGGTGCCCTTGGTGGCCGACAGCTCGCCCTCCTTCTCCTTCTGGATGGAGCGGCCCACGGGCGTGTACCACTTGGCGGTGGTGAGGCGCAGCACGTTGCCGCCGGTGAGGCGGTAGAGGGTCTGCACCGACCCCTTCCCGTAGCTGGGCATCCCCACCACCAGCGCCCGGTCGTGGTCCTGGAGGGCGCCCGAGATGATCTCGGCCGCGCTGGCGCTGTACTCGTCCACCAGCACCACCAGGGGCGTCCCCTCGAAGTGCTGGCCGGAGCTGGCGCTGTACGTCTCGGTCTGGTTGTCGGCCCGGCCCCGGGTCTCCACCACCGCGGCGCCCTTGGGCAGGAACAGGTCGGAGACCGCGATGCCCTGCTCCAGGAGGCCGCCAGGGTTGCCCCTCAGGTCGAGGATGATGCCCCGGGTGTCGCCGTCGTTACGCAGGGAGTCCAGCATCGTGCGGACCTCCTGGGACGAGCTCTCCCGCACGATGTTCAGCGGCACGTAGGCGATGCCGTCGCCCATGTCCATGCCGAAGGGCACCGAGCGCAGGTGGATCTTCTCCCGCTTGAGCGTGAAGGGGATGGGCTGGTCCACCCCCACCCGACGCACCTTCACGTTCACGTCCGTCCCGGGCTCGCCCCGCAGGGCGTCCACCGCCTGATCCGAGTTCCACCCCTGGGCGGGCTTTCCGTCGATCTGCACGAACTGGTCGCCGGGCCGGATGCCGGCCCGGGCGCCCGGCGTGCCGGGGATGGGGGCCACCACGGTCACGTAGCCGTCCCGCTCCACGATCTCGAGGCCGACGCCGCCGTAGTCGCCCTGGGTGCGGATGCGCAGGTTCTCGTACTCCGAGGCCTGCATGAAGGAGGTGTGGGGGTCGCCGAGCTGCTGGATGAGGCCGTCGATGGCCTTCTGGTAGAGCTGGCCTCGATCGATGGGCTCCACGTACTGGGAGGCGATGTGATCCACCACCTCCTGGAACACCCGCACCTGGACGTAGACGTTCTGCTCCTCGTCCACGCCCTGCTGCAGGAACCAGCCTCCGGTGAGTACGGCGGTGGCCAGCACCGCCACCGGCGCCAGGATTGAGCGTCGCAGCTTCATCACGCCTCCAAGGAACTCCCGGGATACCTTGATTTTCTAAACCGCCTCGGACGGGAAGGTTTCCGGAAGGAGCTCCCGGAGCGCGGCCCGCACCCTCGCCTGGACTGCATCCGGCGTGCCGACGCCGTCCACCCGCCGCGCCCGCCCGCCCTCCCCGGCGATGTGCCGGTAGCCCTCGGCCACCCGCCCGAGGAACGGGGCACCCTCCCGCTCCATGCGGTCGGCCGCCTTCCCCTCCCGCCGCTGGCGCTCCATACCTTCGTCCACCGGCACGTCCAGCACCAGGAGCGCGTCGGGGGCGAGGCCGCCGGTGGCGAAGGCGTTCATCGCCCTCACCGCCTTCATGTCCAGCCCCCGGCCGTACCCCTGGTAGGCGAAGGTGGAGGCCTCGAAGCGGTCCGCCACCACCACCTCGCCCCGCTCCAGGGCCGGGCGCACCACGTCCCGGACGAACGCCGCCCGGGCCGCCAGGATGAGGAGGAGCTCGGACTCTGGGGGCACGTCCAGCTCCACCCGGCCCAGCACCACCTCCCGGATGGCCTCCCCCACGGGGGTGCCGCCCGGCTCCCGGGTGAGGAGGTGGGGGCGGCCCAGCGCCTCGAGCCACGCCCCCAGCCTCCGCACCTGGGTGGTCTTCCCCGCCCCCTCGACGCCCTCGAGGACGACGAAGACCCCGCGCCCTCCGCTCACTCGGGGTAGTACTCCAGCCCGCCGTGGTGCAGCATCTCCTCGCCGCCCAGCCACCGGAGCGTGTTCTTGAGCTTCAGGTGCTGGATGAAGATGTCGTGCTCCGGGTAGAGCCCCGGCGCCGTCTGGGGGCTCTTGAAGTAGAACGACAGCCACTCCTGGATGCCCTTCATGCCCGAGCGGGACGCAAGGTCCATGAAGAGGGCCAGGTCCAGGACGATGGGCGCCGCCAGGATGGAGTCCCGGCAGAGGAAGTCCACCTTGATCTGCATCGGATAGCCGAGCCATCCGAAGATGTCGATGTTGTCCCACCCCTCCTTGTTGTCGCCCCTGGGGGGGTAGTAGTTGATGCGGACCTTGTGGTACATGTCGCCGTACAGGTCCGGGTACATCTTCGGCTGGAGGATGTGCTCGAGCACCCCCAGCTTGGACTCCTCCTTGGTCTTGAAGGAGGCCGGGTCGTCCAGCACCTCGCCGTCCCGGTTGCCCAGGATGTTGGTGCTGAACCATCCGTTGAGCCCCAGCATGCGCGCCTTGAAGCCCGGGGCCAGGATGGTCTTCATGAGGGTCTGGCCGGTCTTGAAGTCCTTCCCGCCGATGGGCACGCCCCGCTCCACCGCCGTCTTCTCCAGGGCCGCGAAGTCGGCCGACAGGTTGGGCGCGCCGTTGGCGTAGGGGACGCCCTCCATGATGGCGGCGTACGCGTAGAGCATGGACGGGGCGATGGACTCGTCGTTCGCCTCCATGGCCTTCTCGAAGGCCTCCAGGCTCTCGTGGGCCGCGCCGGGGCGGAGGAAGATCTCCGTGGAGCCGCACCACACCATGACCACGCGGTCGCAGCCGTTCTCCTCCTTGAAGCGCCGGATGTCCTCCCGGATCTGCTCGGCCAGCTCCCGCTTGTTGGCCGCCTTCTTCACGTTGGGCCCCTTGAGCTTCTTCACGTAGTCGGTGGAGAAGGCCGCCGGCATGGGCTTGATGGACGTGAGGAAGTCCTTGATGGGCTCCAGGTGCTCGTGGCGGTCCAGGACGCCCGCGTTCACGGCGCTCTCGTAGCCGTCGGCCGGGATGGGGTCCCACGCCCCGAACACCAGGTCGTCCAGCGACGCCAGGTCGATGAAGTCCTTGATGAGGGGGGTGCGGGCCTCCGTGCGGGGCCCCAGGCGGATGGTCTGCATCTGGGTGATGCTGCCGAAGGGCCGGGCCAGTCCGCGGCGTACGGCCTCCACGCCGGCGACGAAGGTGGTGGCCACGGCGCCGAAGCCGGGCAGCAGGACGCCGAGCCGACCCTTCGCCGGCTTGATCTGGGGGTGCTCCTTCACGGATGCCTCTCTTCCTCGGTTGAAAGGGCGGGCGGCGTCAGGGGGACGCCCGCCGCGTGCTGATAAACCCACACCATGCGCTGAAGCGCGGTGACGTTGGTGAGCAGCGCCACCACGATGACGACGATGCTGATGGCCTTGCCGTCCCACATCAACCCGAAGGCCAGGGAGGCGCCGCCCAGCAGCACGACCCGCTCGGCCCGCTGCATCAGGCCCACCGTGCACGCCAGGCCGAGCGCCTCGGCCCGGGCACGGGTGTAGCTCACCATGAGCGACCCCGCCATCGCCAGCAGGATCAGGTAGATCATGGTGATGTCGGTCAGGTCGTGCTGGTACCGGTTGTAGAGGGACAAGAGCCCCAGGTACACCACGACCTCGCTGATCCTGTCCAGCGTGGAGTCGTAGAACGACCCGAACTTGGACGCCAGCCCACTCAGCCGGGCCACCCGGCCGTCGAAGATGTCGAACGCCCCGCCCAGGAGCACCAGCAGCCCCGCCGTGCGCACGTGATCGATGGCGTACAGCCCCCCCGCCACCACCACGCACAGGAAGCCCAGCGTGGTGAGGAGGTTGGGATGGACCCGCCGCCGGACCAGCCACCCCGTGAGGGGGCCGATGATCCGGTAGACGGGGTGGCGGAGGGCGTCGAGGTTCAGCCCCACGCCGCCGGTCCGCCGGGGCGAGGGGCGCTCACGTCGACAGGATGATCCTGCTCGTGGCGCCTTCCTCCATCCCCTTGGCGATGGTGTCGTTCACCCGCCGCAGCACCTTGTCGAAGTTGGTCTGGGCCGACACCAACCGCTGGTACGTGCTGTTGGCCTGGAGCCGCCCCACAAGGGCCTCGTACTCGTCCGCCGTCTCCTGGTCGGGCTGCTGCCCGGCCCGGAGCGTGGACTCGATGCCGTCCTCGAGCTTCTCCAGGGCGTTCTTCACCTCCACCAGCTCCCGGTCGTCGTCGGCGGCCGCCATGACCCGCCGGAGCTCCTGGTACTGGTCGGTCCTGGCCAGCGCGTTCCCCAGGCTCTTCGCCATCTCCATGATCTCGGCCATGGTGCCCACCTTCGGGTTCAGACTCGTGTCGCCCGCGCCCCGACGGGACGCGACTCGCTTCCTGCTACGCCCTCTCCGCCAGCACGATCCGTTGCCGCCCCGCCAGGTCCCTGCGGATGCGCGGCGCGCCGAAGCCACCGGCGGCCCGGATCGCCCCGGCCACGGCCTCCGCCTGCCCCAGCCCCACCTCCAGCGCCAGGAGGCCGCCGGGCTCCAGGTGGCGGGCGGCCCCGGCCACCAGCGCGCCGAGCACGTCCATCCCCGCTTCGCCGGCGTAGAGGGCACCCTCGGGCTCCCACTCCGCCACCTCGGGCTCCAGCTCCCCCGCCTCCCCCGCCGCCACGTAGGGCGGATTCGAGACCACCACGTGGAAGCGCTCCTCCGGCGCCAGGGGCTCGAAGAGGGCCCCGGCCCGGAGCTCCACCGCTTCGACCAGCCCCACCTCCGCTGCGTTGGCCCGGGCCACGTCCAGGGCGTCCTCGGACACGTCGGTGGCCACCACCCGGGCGAAGCCGCCCTCGTGGGCGAGGGACAGGGCGATGCAGCCGCTCCCCGTGCCCACGTCCAGGGCGGTGAGGCCCTGCCCGCCGCCGGCGCCCCTCCGGGCCTTCGTCCACGCCAGCACCTCGTCCACCAGCACCTCGGTCTCGGGGCGCGGCACCAGCACCCGGGGGTCCACCGCCAGCTCCAGCTCCCGGAAGGACGCCCGCCCCAGGATGTACTGGAGCGGCTCCCGTGCGGCGCGCCGGAGCAGCAGGGGCTTGAACGCTCCCAGCTCGTCGGGCGTGAGGGGCCGCTCGTGCTCCAGGTAGAGCTGCAGGCGGGTGGTGCCCAGGGTGTGGGCCAGGAGGTGCTCGGCGTCCAGCCGCCCCCGCTCCACCCCTTTGGCGTCCAGGTACTCGCCGCTCCACAGGATGAGCCGGAGCACCGTCCACGGACCCTCGGGGGCCGCCTCGGCCCGGCGGGCGGGGGCGCCTTCGCTCACGCCGCGTCCCCCTCCAGCCGTTCCTGCTGCTCCGCCAGGCGCAGCGACGACAGCAGCTCGTCCAGATCGCCCCCCATGACGTCGCCCAGGGAGTGGAGGGTGAGGCCGATCCTGTGGTCGGTCACCCGGTTCTGGGGGAAGTTGTACGTCCGGATCTTGGCGGAGCGGTCGCCGGTGCCGATCTGGGTCTTTCGCTCCCGTGCCCGCTCGGCCTCCTGCTCGGCGATGGCCCGGTCCAGGAGACGGCTCCGCAGCACCTTCATGGCCTTCGCCTTGTTCTTGTGCTGGCTCTTCTCGTCCTGGCAGGAGACCACGAGCCCCGTGGGCAGGTGGGTGATGCGTACCGCCGAGTCGGTGGTGTTGACCGACTGGCCCCCGGGTCCCGAGGAGCGGAAGACGTCGATCCTGAGGTCGCCTTCGTCGATATCCACGTCCACGTCCTCGGCCTCGGGGAGGACGGCCACCGTCGCCGCCGAGGTGTGGATCCTCCCCTGGCTCTCCGTCTCGGGGACGCGCTGCACCCGGTGCACGCCCGATTCGAAGCGGAGCTTGCCGTAGGCACCCCGCCCCCGGACCATGAAGATGGCCTCCTTGATGGCGCCGGGGATGCCCTCGGAGAGGCTCAAGAGCTCCACGCTCCACCCCTCTCTCTCCGCGTAGCGCTGGTACATGCGCATGAGCTCGGAGGCGAAGAGCCCCGCCTCGTCGCCGCCGGTGCCCGCCCGGATCTCCACCACCGCGGGGCGGTCCTCCATGGGGTCCCGGGGCACCAGGAGCTCGCGCACCTTCCGCTCAAGAGCCTCGATGCGCCCGCGCAGGGAATCGACCTCGTCCTCGGCCAGCCCCTTCATCTCCGGGTCGTTGCTCTCGTCCAGGAGCTGGAGGGCGCCCGCCAGGTCCCGGGCTGCCTTCCTGAGCTCGGCGCCCTCGCGCACGACGGGCTCGAGGGTGGCGCGCTCCTGCCCCAGGGCCTTGAGGCGCTCGGGATCCCGGGCAACGGCCGGGTCGGCGAGCTGCTCGTCGACTTCGCCGAAGCGCCGCTCCGCCTCGCCGAGGCGCTGCTCCAGACGGGGGTCGAGCTCCGCCGTCCTCACCGGAGGCTCCGGGTGGGGGGGAGAAGGGGTGTCAGATCGGGCATGGGCGTGAAAACGGCCGGGCTCCGCACCCGGCCGCTCCCATCAGCCGCCGGCGCCCCGCCGCCCGGAGGGGCCGCGTGCTGCGGCCCTCCCGGCGGCGAGAGCGGGCGTCACTTGCCGACGTTCTCGTACTTGCGCTTGAAGCGCTCCACGCGGCCGGCCGTGTCGACCAGGCGCTGCTTGCCCGTGTAGAACGGGTGGCACACCGAGCAGATCTCCACGTGGATCTCGTCCTCGGTGGACATGGTCTCGAAGCGGTTGCCGCAGGCGCACACGACGGTGGTCTGCTTGAACTCTGGATGGATGCCCTGCTTCATGGTCCGTCTCCCGGGGTGCTGACGCGGACGGGCCCCGGGAGGTATGTCCTCGCGCGGGCCCGTAGCCTGGGAAATATAGGCGAGAGAAGGGGGGCGTTCAACCGCTCGGCCCGGCCGCCGTGGGGCGCCGGCGCCTATCCCCTCCAGTCGGTGAGGATGCGCTCGATCTCCTCGGCGTGACCGGTCTCGTCCACGATGATGTCTTCCAGGCGCACCTTGAGACCGGTCATGCCCAGGGCATCGGCCTGCTTCACCCGCTCCTCGTAGCGCTTCACCGTGTCGCGCTCGGCCTTCAGGGCGATCTCGAACATCTCACGGGTGTCCGTGCTGACCTCTACGGGAGCCGGCTCGCTCGTGGGGGTGCCCCCGAGGGCGACGATCTTGTCGGCGAGGAACTGGGCGTGGAGGAGCTCGTCGGGGATCTCCGACTCGAAGAACTGCCGCACCTCGTTGCGCCACGGTCCGCTGCACATGGACGCGAAGAGGCGGTAGGTGATGACGGCGTTGAACTCGAAGGACAGGTCCTCGTTGAGGCCCTGGAGGAGGGCGTCCTTGTCGGTCATGGCGCATCCTTTCGTCTGCGGGGACAGGGGTCGTCCAAGGCTACCCTCGGGCGGCCGGGCCGTGCCCCGTCCCCCACCACCACCGCCGGTACCGCTCGGGCACCCCCTCCCGGGCCCAGCGCCGCCTCCGCTCCCGCACCTCCCCCCACAGGAGGAGGAGGGCCGCGGCCACGGCCGAGAGCGGACCCACCACGTCCCCCCACAGGGCGTAGCCGGTGAGCACGTCGGAGGTGCGCACCGCGGCCCGCACCACGGCGGGCTCGAAGAAGGGGGTGGCGCTCCGCACCCGTCCCGTGGGGTCCACCACCATGGAACGGCCCGTGGTCGCCACCCGCACCATACCTGCCCGGGTCTCCACCGCCCGCATCACCAGGTGGGCCGGGTGCTGCCACAGGGCGCCCGTCCGGGCCCACGCCGCCTCGCCCCCGAACCAGCCGTCGTTGGTGACGCTCACCACCGCGTCGGCGCCGTCCCTGCGAAGGCGGCGCGCCACGTCGGGGAAGGCCGACTCGAAGCACACCATGACGCCCCACAGGCCGTCGCCGGTCTTGAGGAGCGGCCACGTGTCGCCGGCCTGGTAGCCCGCGGGGGGCGTCCCCGGCCACCCCAGGCGGAGGAGCGAGGTGGCCTCCACCCCCGGCACGAGGCGGTGCTTGTCGAAGCGCATGGGGGCCAGCCCGGAGGGGGTGGCCACCATCACCGAGTTCCGCACGGCCGTGTCTCCGGCTTCGTCCACCACCACGCCGGGGGCGCCGAACATCACCGGCGCCCTGCCCTGCCGGGACAGCCCGACCAGCGCCTTGATGAGGGGCAGGGCCCGGGGATCCCGCAGGGGGACGGGCACGACCATTTCGGGGAGCAGCACCATGGCCGAGCCGGGGGTGACCTGGGGCGTCGCCGCCTGGAGGGCGGTGAGGGTACGGGACAACCGCTCGTCCACACTCCCCCCCGCCGGCACGTCCGGCTGGACCAGGGTCACGGTGGCCAGGGTCCGGGTGGGGAGGGTGTCCGCCCGCCACACCCCCCACGCGGCGGGCACGGCGGCCACGGCTACCGCCGCGGCGAAGCGCAGGGCCCACGCCCGCCGCCCCGCGCCCCGGGCCCGCCACGCATCGGCCAGCAGCCCGCTCACCGCCGCCAGCCAGAACGTCACCCCCCGGGCGCCCACCCACTCGGCCACGCCGGCCCACGAGGGCACGGACGCCAGGGCGGTGCCCAGGCCCAGCCAGGGAAACGCCAGGGGGCCGGGCGCCGCCGAGCGCAGCCATTCGGCGCCCGTCCACACCACGGGAAGGGCCACGGCCATGGGCAGGCCGGCCCGGTGGCGCAGGTGGTGGAGCGCCCACGCGGCGGCGGCCAGGAGGAGCGCCAGGAGACCCACCACCACGCCGTACAGCGGCACCAGCGACAGATCGCTCCGCCCCAGCGCCACCGGCATCCAGTGGAGGACCAGGCCGAAATGGACCGCGCCCAGGACCCCGCCCAGGAGGGCCGCCCGCCGCGGCCGGTCGGCGGGCGTGCGGTCCACGGCGACGGCGAACGGCGCCAGCGCCAGGAACGGGAGGAGGGGGACCGAGAGGGGCGGGTAGGCGAGGGCGAGGAGGACTGCGGAGAGGAGGGCCCCCGTCACGGGGCCCCTCCGGCGGCCCGGACCGCAGGGGGCACCTGCTGCACCGCCGCCCGCCGGCGGAGCAGCCACAGGGCGCCGGCGAGCCCCAGGTTCGCGGGCAGGGTCACGGCGATGATCTCCTGGTTCACCTGGTCCAGCCACGGGAGCGCCTGGAGCACGAAGCCCAGGAGCGACAGCCCCGCCACCGCGAGGCCCAACGCCACCGTGACGCGGCCCGGGCGCCGCCGCAGGAGGAGCATCCCGACGAGGGGCGCCAGCACCAGCGCCACGGGGCCCGTCTGGAAGAGGTTCTCGTTGCCGTACCAGAACACGTGGTCGGTGAAGAGCCACGCCCCCACGAGCACCACGCCGGCGACGCCCGTGACGAGAGCCCACAGGCCGCCCAGCACCGCCAGCCCCACGCGGGCCGCGGCCGACCCGCCCCCCCACCCGAGGAGGAGGAGGATCGATCCCAGGGCGAGGCCGATGGCGAGGTAGACGCCCGTCTTGAAGTCCACCTGTGTGGGGGCCTCGGGGCGGCTCGCCGGATAGAGCTGCCGCTCCGACACCACCAGGGGACGGGTGCCGCCCTTCCCGTCGGGAACCGTCACGTGCCGGATGTGGTCCCGGAGCTGCATGGGCAGGAAGTCCTCCTGCCACTCGTCGATGGGGCGGTCGGCCCGCTGGCTCAGGACCTCTTCGATGCCGGCGTAGGCCAGGGGCAGGTCCTGGAGGAGGCGGCGGGTATGCCAGCGGTACGTGGTGCCGGTGGGCTTCCCCACCATGTCCGCCCGCAGCGCCCCGCCCAGAACCCGGTCGAGGGCGTCCCGCACCCGCGTGGAGCAGTTGTCCCGGTAGTAGTCGTAGTGGTAATCCCGGTTCTCGGGCAGGGCGTTCCAGCGAACGAACGCCTGGAGCGCCTGCTCCTGCTCCGGCGTCAGGGCCAGCTCCTGGGCCCACACGGAGCGGTTCGAGGCCACGTAGGCCCGGAGCATGGCGCCCATGTCGAAGGGCGCCATGGAGTAGAGCATGGTGCCCTTGATGAGGCGGGGGATGAAGCCGACCTGGTTGAAGTCGAAGATTCCCCAGTTGTAGGCGATGTCGGTGCCCTCGGCCCGGTCGTGGATCCAGATGGCGTTGTGGCCGAAGCGCTCCCAGATGGCGTCGCCGGTGCCGATGGTCACCAGGTACACGGTGAGGGGATCGGAGGGCGCCGCCACGGCGGTGTCCGCCGTCTGTCCCGAAAGAGGAGCGGCCAGGAGGAGCGCCACGAGCCGGGCCAGGAAGAGGAGGGCCCGCCGGGGGCGCCGCGGGCGGGCTATAGGCGCACTTCCTTGCCCGACTTCGCCGAGCGGTAGGCGGCCTCCACCAGGGCCATGAGCCTCACCTGCTCCTCGGGCAGCGCCACGTCGGCCTGGCCCCCCAGCGCCCGTATGAACTGGTCGATCTCCCTGCGGTAGGCGTTCGTCCACGGGTTCTCGCCGCCCCGGGGCACCGGCTGGCGGGGCGTCACCTCCAGGGGGCGGCCGCCGAGCTGCTTGTAGACCTCCAGGGGCGGCAGGGAGCCCGAGCCGTCCGACCCCAGGATCCGGAAGAAGTGGCGGTCCTCGCCGCCGAAGTAGCTCCACGTGGCCTCCACCGAGAGGACCGTTCCCTCGGCGGTGACCGCCGTGACGGTGGCCGCGTCCTCCACCTCCCAGTCGCCCATCGCCAGCACCGCCGTGACCCGCTCGATCTCGGGGTAGCCCACCAGCCAGAGCAGCAGGTCCAGGGCGGGCACGCCCACGTCCATGAGGGCGCCTCCTCCCGACTCCTCCATGCGCTGCCGCCACGTGGTGCGGTTCAAGGGGAGCTTGCGGTTGAGCCAGCTCCCTCGCGCCGCGTAGACCGTGCCGAGCTCGCCCCCGGCCACGAACGAGCGCAGCGCGGCCACGTCGGGGCGGAAGCGGTGGCTCATGTTCACGGTGAGGAGGCGGCTCCGCTTCCGGGCCCGCTCCACCAGCTTCCCCGCCTCCTTCGCGGTGAGGGCCAGGGGCCGCTCGCACAGCACGTGCTTGCCCGCGTCCAGCGCCGCCCGGGCCTGGCCGGCGTGAAGGTGGTTGGGCGTGCAGATGACCACCGCGTCGATGTCGGGGTCCTCCACCAGCGCCTCGTCGCCCAGCACCCGGGGCACGCCGAAGCGCTCGGCCAGCGTCCGGGCCCGGTGGTCGTCCAGGTCGGAGACGGCGACCACCTCCACGTCGTGCCGCTCGGCAAGGATGGGGAGGTGGACGATCTGGGCGACCGCGCCCATCCCCAACACCCCCACCCGGACCGGATTCCCCCGCGCTTCGCTCACCTCGCGCCCCCCTCCCCCGTCGCCAGCGACGTCATGATCTGACCTCCGAAGCGGACCTCGAACCAGCGCAGGTCCTCCAGCAGCTCGTAGCGCGCCTGCCCGAACAGGCGGAAGCGCCGCGCCACGGGGACCTCGATGCCCCCGTGGACGTTGAAGCCCGCGGTGACGCTGTCCAGCAGATCCTCGATGAACGTGCCCTGGATGGCGTCGCCGCTGCCGTTCAGGAAGTGTACCGAGGTACCCAGCCCCGCCGAGGTGAGGAAGCCCTGGCGCACGGCCCACACCACCTGGGCGTCGAGGCCCATGGACACGTCGCTCCAGTCGATGGTGCCCAGATCCACGGCGGGCGGGGGTCCGGGCGTCTCCCGGGCGATGAGGGCCGACAGCCGGTCCTCGAACGTCTTCACCTCGCTCGCCTTGAGGCGCGACGACCACCACTCCAGGGTGGGCGTGATGCTCAGGGCGGGGCCCAGGTAGCCCAGGTCGGCCTGGAGGCCCACCGAGTAGGTGGGCTCCACGCGGCTGGGTACCATCCACCCCCA
This sequence comes from uncultured Gemmatimonadales bacterium, assembly GCA_963720485.1. Lineage (GTDB taxonomy): Bacteria > Gemmatimonadota > Gemmatimonadetes > Longimicrobiales > Gaopeijiaceae > MFD05684-c1. The sequence continues at coordinate 1,085,697 of OY970395.1, read as the reverse complement.
GGTGGCGGCCACGCCCTGGAAGCCCAGGTTCTCGTAGTCGTAGTCGGCCAGGTCCTGGGCCGACACCCCCCGGGGCGCCGCCAGCGCCGCGGCCACGCCCAGCATGGCCAGCGACCGCAGGAGCACGGTCGTCGTCATCCCTCCCCTCCCCTCGTCGTGGTGGACCCCGCCCCGCCCCCGGCCCTCACAGGACCGAGCAGGCGTCCTTCACCGCCTCCAGCGTCGCGTCGATCACCGCGTCGTCGTGGGCCACCGACACGAATCCCGCCTCGAACGGCGAGGGGGCCAGGAACACGCCCCGCTCCAGGCACGCCCGGTGGAAGCGGGAGAACGCGTCCGTGTCGGCCGTCTTCGCCTCCTCGAAGGAGCGCACCGGCCCCTCCCGGAAGAACACCCCGAACATGGAGCCCACCGCGGAGCCCGTGGCCGGGACGCCCGCGTCCCGCACCGCACCCGCGATGCCCTCGGCCAGCCGCCGGGCCCGGGCCTCCAGGGCGTCGTAGGGGTCGTGCGCCTCGAGCCAGGCGAGCTGGGCGTTGCCCGCCGCCGTGGCCAGGGGGTTCCCCGACAGGGTGCCGGCCTGGTAGACGGGGCCCGCCGGGGCCATGCGCTCCATCAGGTCCCGCCGGCCGCCGAAGGCGCCCACGGGGAGCCCGCCGCCGATGACCTTGCCCAGCGTCGTGAGGTCGGGAGTGACCCCGTAGCGGGCCTGGGCGCCGCACAGGGCCACCCGGAAGCCCGTCATGACCTCGTCGAACACCAGCAGCGCGCCGTGGCGCTCGGTCACGTCGCGGAGCCCCTGGAGGAAGCCGTCCACGGGCTCGATCAGGCCGGCGTTGCCCACCACCGGCTCCACGAACACGGCGGCCACCTCGTCCCCCCGGCGCCGGAACACCTCCTCCAGCGCGTCCAGGTCGTTGAACGGCACCACCAGCGTGTCGGCGGCGGCGGCCTCGGGGACGCCGGGGGAGTTGGGGAGCCCCAGGGTGGCCACCCCGCTCCCCGCCGCCACCAGGAAGGCGTCGGCGTGGCCGTGGTAGCACCCGGTGAACTTGACCAACTTGGTGCGACCGGTGGCGGCCCGGGCCAGGCGGAGCGCGGTCATGGTGGCCTCGGTTCCGCTGTTCACCAGCCGCACCATCTCAACCGACGGCACCAGCCGCACCACCCGCTCGGCCAGCTCCACCTCGGCGACGGTGGGGGCGCCGTAGCTGGTGCCCCGGCGCACCTGGGCCTCCAGCGCCTCCACCACGGCGGGGTGGGCGTGGCCCAGGATGAGGGGGCCCCACGACAGGACGTAGTCGGCGTAGCGGTTCCCCTCCGTGTCCCACAGGAAGGCTCCCTCGCCCCGCTCGACGAAGAAAGGCGTCGAACCCACCGAGCGGAAGGAGCGAACCGGCGAGTTCACGCCGCCGGGGATGAGCCTCCCCGCCCGCTCCCACAGGGCCTCGCGGTCGCTGGCGGGCGCGGTGCCGGCACCGCGCCCGCTCACGCCACCACCCGCCCCACCAGGTCGTGCTCCAGCGCGTCCACGATCTCCACCTCCACCATGTCGCCGGGCGCCAGCCCCGCGGCCGTCTCGTCGGCCAGCAGGTGCGTCACGCCGTCCACGTCGGGGGCCTGGCCCTGGGTCCTGGCCTGGGCCGCGTACTCCGGGTCGTCGTCCACGAGGCGGTCCACCAAGGCGGCGTGCACGCGCCCCACCTGCTCCAGCCCCTTCTCGACGGCCACGGAGCGCTGCACGTCCAGCAGCTCCTCCAGCCGCTCCCGGGCCAGGCTCTCCGGTACGGGGTCGGGCATGGTCGCGGCCCGGGTCCCCTCCTCGGGAGAATAGGTGAACGCGCCCACGCGGTCGAACGCCAGCTCCTCCAGGAGGTCCAGGAGCTCACGGAAGTCGTCGTCGCTCTCGCCGGGGAAGCCCACGATGACGGTGGTGCGCAGCGTCAGGTCCGGCACCGCGTCCCGGAGCCATCCCACCCGCTCCCGGATGGTGGAGCGCCGCTCGGGGCGGCGCATGGCCTTCAGGATGCGGTCGCTGCCGTGCTGGAGGGGCACGTCCAGGTAGGGGAGGAGCCGGGGGCCCCCGGCGCGAGAGGCGCCCTCCGCCAGGAGCGCCACCAGCTCGGGCGTGAGCCCCGACGGGTACATGTAGAACAGCCGGTACCAGTCCACGTCGGTGTCGGCCAGGAGCGCCCGGAGCAGGTCCGGCAGCAGCGGCGCCGACGGATCCTTCCGGCGCAGGTCCCGGCCGTACCAGGTGGTGTCCTGGCTGACGATGTTCAGCTCCCGCACCCCTGCCTCGCCCAGCTCCCGGGCCTCCCGCACCAGGTCGTCCAGGGGCGCCGAGCGGTGGAGCCCCCGCATGAGGGGGATGGCGCAGAAGGCGCACGTGTGGTCGCACCCCTCGCTGATCTTGAGAAACGAGGTGTGGGGCGTCTCGGTGGCCAGGATGCGCAGCGGGCGCTCCATGAGCGGCACCGTCTCCTCGGGCGGCAGGAGCCCCCGGGAGCGGAGCTCGGGTACCAGCCCCTGGAGCTGGGAGAGCCCCAGATAGAGGTCCACCTCGGGGATCTCGGCCCGGAGCTCGGCGCCGTGGCGCTCCACCATGCACCCCGCCGCCACCACGGCCCGGACGCCGCCCTCCTCCTTGAGGGCGCACGCCTCCAGGATGGTCTCGATGGACTGCTCCTTGGCGGCCTCGATGAAGCCGCACGTGTTCACCACCACCACGTCGGCCCCCTCCACATCGCTGGACACCCGGGCGCCGTGGCCCACCAGCGCCGCCATCATGCGCTCCGAGTCCACCGTGTTCTTGTCGCAGCCCAGGGTGACCAGGGCCACCCGGGGGCCGTCCACGGGGCCCACGCCGCCCAGCTCCAGGCGCACCGCCCGGACATCCCGGGGCACGCCCGGGCGCACCGGCCCCGAGGTGACGGGGAAGACCGGGTGGGAACGGGTGTCGGGGGCCGCGCCCAGAACGGGCAGGCTCCGGCGGCTCATCGGGCGATGACTCTCACGCCCGGCGGCGGGGTGAACGCGAACGTGCCCGCGGCGATGGGCGGGTCGAAGCGCACATGGGAGAGGACCACGGTCCTCGTCATGCCGCTCTTCTCGTGGACGACGAGCTTGCGCACGGTGGGGTCCTTCACGCCGATCCACAGCTCGGCACTCTCGTACGCCATGTCGGCTTTGGGGATCAGCTTCACGTGGTCCACCGCCGCGCCGTCCAGCGTCTCCCGCCCCACGTACGTCCCCGTGTACTTGTCCCGGGGATTGTCCAGGAATTCCTTGTGGAAGTCGAAGCTCTGGCCGCTCTTGTCCAGGTCGGAGCGGAAGACCTGCTTGGGCTCCATGCTGGGGTAGTAGACCCACAGGTACGTGCCGTCGGCCACCACCAGGTCGCCGTCGGGCTCGGCGAAGCGCATGGAGAACAGGTCGGGCTGGCGCTGGCACAGCTCGCCGTGGCTGTTCGTGGTCTGGTGCAGCATGGGGTTGTCCACCGTCTGGACGAAGTCCGCGCACAGGGCGTGGGCCCGGGCGTAATGGGCGGAGGCACGCTCCAGCACGGCCATGGGATCGGGGGACGTCTGGGCCCGGGCCGGGCGCGGCAGCGCAGTCCCCAGCGCCGCCACGGCCGCCACCAGGAAGGGGGCCACCCGGCGAGGGGGGCTGTAGGCGAGAACAACGTTCATGGGAGGCCCGGATCCGGCACGGAGGGTCAGGAAGATCTGTCTCCGTGGTACACAGCCCGGAGGAGGGCCGTTCCGGCCTCGGGGGCCGCCCTTCCCCTCACGCCCCCGGCCCGCAGATCTCGTCCAGCTCGCCCATCGTGATGAGGATGTCCCGGGGCTTTGTGCCGTCCTGGGGGCCGATCACCCCCGCCGACTCGAGCTGGTCCATGATGCGGGCGGCCCGGCCGTACCCGATCCGGAGCTTCCGCTGCAGGAGCGACGTGCTCCCCTGGTCGTGCTGGACGCACACCTCGGCGGCGGCCCGGAAGAGCTCGTCCCACTCGCCGGCGATCTCCTCGATCTCGGCCGACGCCTCGTCCATCTCGTGGCTGCGGACCTCCTCCAGGATGTCGGGCTCGGAGGGGGGCGCCGGCGCTTCCCCGCCGGCCTGGGCCGCCTCGGCCTCCAGCCTCGCCCGCAACTCCCGGTACCACGCCAGCAGCCGGTCGGTGTCTTCGGTGTCGATGAAGGCGCCCTGGATGCGCACCGTCTCGCTCTTCCCCGGGGGCAGGAAGAGCATGTCGCCGTTGCCCAGCAGCGCCTCGGCGCCGTTCTGGTCCAGGATGGTGCGGGAGTCGGTCTTGGACGCCACCCGGAACGCCACCCGGGTGGGGAAATTGGCCTTGATGAGGCCGGTGATGACGTTCACCGAGGGGCGCTGGGTCGCCACGATCAGGTGGATGCCGATGGCCCGGGCCTTCTGGGCGAGCTGGGCCAGCGGCTTCTCGATCTCGCTCTGCACGGTCATCATGAGGTCGGCCAGCTCGTCCACCACCACCACGATGTGGGCCAGCACGCCGTCCTTCCACAGCCAGCGGTCCTCGTCGCCTTCGGGGCCGTCGGGCTCCACCCGCCGCACCGGCTGGCCGTCCCGCACCCGCTTGTTGAACTCCCCCAGGGAGCGCACGCCGTTGGCCGAGAGCAGCTCGTAGCGCCGCTCCATCTCCATCACCGCCCACTTGAGCACGCCGGCGGCGTCCTTGGGGTCGGTGACCACGGGGTGGCGCAGGTGGGGCAGGTCCTGGTACGCCGACAGCTCGACCATCTTGGGGTCGATCATGAGGAAGCGGAGCGTCTCGGGCGTGTGCCGGTACACCAGGCTCGTGATCACGGTGTTGATGCACACCGACTTCCCCGAGCCCGTGGCGCCGGCGATGAGGAGGTGGGGCATGCGGGCCAGGTCGGCCACGTAGGGGCGGCCGGTGAGGTCCCGCCCCATGGCCAGGGGAAGCTCGCCCCGGGCGCCCCGGTACTCCCGGGCCTCCAGGATCTCCCGGAGCTGGACGATGGCGGGCTCGGGGTTGGGGATCTCGACCCCCACCGCCCCCTTCCCCGGGATGGGCGCCACGATGCGCACGCTCTCCGCCTTCATGGCCAGCGCCAGGTCGGCGTCCAGGTTGGCGATGCGGTTCACCTTCACGCCCGGGGCCGGCACCACCTCGAACTGGGTCACCACGGGGCCCGTGGTGCGGCCGGCCACGTGGCTCTCCACGTTGAAGGTCCTGAGCTTCTCCACCAGCACCTCGCCCAGCCCGTCCAGCTCCCGCTCCATGTCGGCCCGGTCGGCGTGGCTGCCTTCGGTGAGGAGCTCCAGCGGCGGGAGGGGCGTGCCGTCCCGGGTGCGCTGGTCCATGGGCTCGGGAAGGTCCTCGGCGGAAGGCTCGGCCGGCGCCGCCTTCGCCTTCCGGCTGCGTCCCCTGGCCGGCGCCTCCCCCGCGACGGGCTCCCCGGACGCCTCGACGCCGGCTCCCGCGGCGCTTCCATCTGCCCCGGCGCCCTCCGTGCCTCCGTCCCCGAGCTCCCGCTCGAAGGGCTCGTCGGGGCCCACGGCCTCACCGGCGGGGGCCGCTGCTTGTCGCACCCGGCGCCCCTCGGCCCAGCGCGCCCGCACGCCCCGGAGCCCCCGCCCGACCACGCCGCCCCCCTGGACCACCCCGCCGCCCACCGTGCGCAGGGGGTTCCAGCGCAGCGTCAGGACGCACAGCGCCAGCACGAGCACGGCCACCAGGAGGGTGGTGCCCAGCCAGCCCAACAGGTCCACCAGCGGTTCGCCCAGGAGGGAGCCCAGGGCACCGGCCCAGGCGGGGTCGGCGGCATGGACGAAGAACAGGAGGGGGAGGAGGAGCAGGAGCCCGCAGGCCAGGGCGGCGAGCCGTCCCGAGAGGACCGGCGCCGCCCAACGGCCGGCCCACAGGGCCGTGAGGAGGAGGATCACCGGCACCAGCGCCGCGGATGCGCCCAGCGCGGCAGTCAGAAGGGCGTCGATGACGCCGCCCACGGGGCCCACGGCGTTGCCCGAGGGGAAGATCTCCAGGCCCCGCTCTCCCAGGATGGAGACGGGCACCAGGGCGAGCGTCAGGAAGAGGGCGAGGGCCAAGAGGCCGAGGGCGAGGAGGTCCCGCTGCTGCTCCGCGCCCAGGAGCGGCTCGCCGGAGGGCGCGCCCTTCTTCGAGCGTCCCTTCTTCGACGAGCCCTTCTCCTTCGCCGTCTTAGCGGCCGGCACCGTCCTTCACACGTATCATGCGCTCGTGCATCTCCGGGACGATGCCGTGCCGGTCGACCCGGGCGCAATCCACCAGGTCGTCTCCGAGGCCGATCTCGACCAGTGCACGGCCGGCGTCCGTCTCCGCCAGAAAGGATGCGTCCACCGGGGTGGCCGAGGCCAGGGTCATGGCGGCCCGGGCCGCGTCGTTCACGTCCAGCTCGGAACCCGTGAGCTCCTGGACCCGCCGCAGAAGCTCGCCGGCGCACACCGCGTCCTCCAGGGAGAAGAGGTCCTCCCGGCCGGCGCAGATCACCGTGACGGCCTCCTCGTCGCACACCGCCTGGGCGGCGGCGCCCAGGTTCAGGAACGACGCCACGAGCACCCGCTTGGCACCCTGGGCCGCCTGGAGCGCCCGCGTGCCGTTGGTGGTGCTCATGACCAGCCGCTTGTCGGCCACCACCTCGCGGGTGAATTCCCGGGGCGAGTTGCCCAGGTCGTACCCCTCCACCTTGAGGCCCCGGCGCTCGCCGCACAGGAGGGTGTCCTCCCGCCCGAGGGACTGGGCCAGCTTGATGGCCTCCTCGGGGGAGGCCGTGGGGTAGATGGCCCGGGCACCGCTGGCCAGGGCCGCCACGATGGTCGAGGTGGCGCGCAGCACGTCGATCACCACCGCCGTCTCCTCGACGCCGATGCCCGCCTGCTCGGCCTCGGCCACCGTCCAGCACACGACGACCTTCATTCCTCGTCCAGCGCGGCGCGCTCCGCCATGTAGCGGTCCAGGAAGGCGGTGTCGACCTGGCCCAGGTTGAAGCGCTCGTCCCGGGCCACCTCCAGCAGGAAGGGGATGGTGGTGTGGATGCCCTCGATGACGAAGGAGCCCAGGGCGTTCCTGGCCCGGGCCAGCGCCTCGTCCCGGGTGTTGCCCCACACGATGAGCTTGGCCAGGAGCGAGTCGTAGTGGGGGGGCACCCGGTAGCCCGAGTACACGTGGGTGTCCATGCGCACGCCCGGTCCACCGGGGGGGTGGAAGGTGGTGATGAGGCCCGGGGAGGGTGCGAAGTTCCGCTCCGGGTCCTCGGCGTTGATGCGGAACTCGATGGCGTGCCCCCGCATCTCCACGGGCCCCTTGGGGAAGGAGAGCTTCTCGCCCTCGGCCACCCGGATCTGCTCCTTCACCAGGTCCAGGCCGGTGACCAGCTCCGTCACCGGGTGCTCCACCTGGATGCGGGTGTTCATCTCGATGAAGAAGAACTCCCCGCCCGGCGCCAGGAGGAACTCCACCGTGCCCGCGCCCACGTAGCCGATGGCCTCCGCGGCCTTCACCGCCGCGTCGCCCATCGCCTTGCGGAGCTCGGGGGTCATGGCCGGCGAAGGCGACTCCTCGACGAGCTTCTGGTGACGGCGCTGAATGGAGCAGTCCCGCTCGCCCAGATGCACCACCCGCCCGTGCTGGTCGCCGAAGACCTGGAACTCCACGTGGCGCGGCCGCTCCACCAGCCGCTCCAGGTACACGCCCGGGTCGTTGAACGCCGCCCGGGCCTCGTTCTGGGCGGCCTGGAGGAGCTTGGGGAAGCTCTCCGCGTCCCGGGCCACCCGCATCCCCTTCCCGCCCCCCCGGCGGACGCCTTGATCATGATGGGGAAGCCCACCTCCTTGGCGATCTCGACGGCCTCGTCGGGGTCGGTGACGATACCCTTCGAGCCGGGGACGGTGGGTACGTCGTGGTCCATCATGGTCTTGCGGGCGGTCGCCTTGTCGCCCATGGCCCGGATCTGCTCCGGGGTGGGGCCGATGAAGGCGATGCCCGAGCGGCCGCAGATCTCGCTGAACTCTGCGTTCTCGGCCAGGAAGCCGTAGCCGGGGTGGATGGCGTCGGCGCCCGTCACCTCGGCGGCCGCGATGATGCGGGGGATGTTGAGGTAGCTGTCCCGGGCCGGCGCCGGGCCGATGCACACGTCTTCGTCGGCGAACCGGACGTGCAGCGACTCCCGGTCGGCCTCCGAGTACACGGCCACGGCCCTGAGCCCCAGCTCATGGCACGCGCGGATCACCCGGAGGGCGATCTCCCCCCGGTTGGCGATGAGGACTTTGTTGAACACGTCGGCCTCTACGGCTTCACCCTGAAGAGAACCTGCCCGTACTCGACGGGCTCACCGTTCTCGACGCACACCTCGGCGATGGTGCCCTCGATCTCGGCTTCCAGCTCGTTCATGAGCTTCATCGCCTCGATGATGCAGAGGGTGTCGCCGGTCTTCACCCGGTCGCCCACGTCCACGTAGGCGGGGGCGTCGGGGGCCGGAGAGCGGTAGAAGGTGCCCACCATGGGCGACGGGATCTCCACCAGGTTCGACGCGCTGGGCTCGGCCTTGGGCTCGGCGGGCGCCGGGGCCTCGTTGCCTCCCGCCGGGGCCGGTGGGGGCGGAGGAGGCGCGTACGCCGGAGCCGCCGCGGCAGGCGCGGCGGGAGGGGTCTTGGAGAGCCGGACCCGCGTGCCACCCCGCTCGATCTCGATGGAGTCGAGGCTGCTCTGGTCGATGGCGCGAATCAGGCTCTCGAGGAACTCGAGATCGATCATCAACTCACCCGGGTGAGATATTTGTCCTCGCGGCGGTCGACCTTGATGACCTCGCCCTGCTCGATGAAGAGCGGGACCTGGACCACCGCGCCGGTCTCGAGCTTCGCGGGCTTCGTCCCACCCTGGGCGGTGTCACCCCGCACGCCAGGATCGGTCTCCACCACCTCGAGCTCGACGAAGAAGGGCAGCTCCACGGCGATGACCTTGCCGTCGTGGACCAGGCCCTCGCACTCCATGTTCTCCTTGAGGTACAGGAGTTGGTCCTCTCCGATGACGTCCCCGGAGATGGGGATCATCTCGAAGGTCTGTGCGTCCATGAAGTAGTAGAGCTGGCCGTCGGTGTAGCTGTAGTTCACGGGCCGGTGCTCGAGACGCACCTCGGTGACGCTCTCGCCGGCCCGGAACGTCTTCTCCACCACCTTCCCGGAGAGGACGTTCTTGAGCTTGGTCCGGACGAAGGCGCCACCCTTTCCAGGCTTGACGTGCTGGAAGTACACGATCTGCCACAGGTCCCCGTCCATGTTGAGGACCAAGCCGTTCCTGAAGTCCGCCGTGCTCGCCATATGGGTCGGGTCTTCCGCCTATCGCTTGGGTTGCAGCAGGGCCACGAGGCCCCGGAGCCCAAGAAGATAGCTGGACGGCCCGAATCCATAAACCACGCCCCCCGCCACGGGGGAAAGGTACGACGTGTGCCGGAAGGGCTCCCGCGCTGCCGTGTTGGAGATGTGGACCTCGACGAAGGGCCGGTCGACCCCGACCAGGGCGTCGCGGAGGGCCACCGAGGTGTGGGTGAGGGCGCCGGGGTTCACCAGGAACCCGTCGACCCGGGAGGCCGCCTCCTCGAGGAAGTCGAGGATGGCCCCTTCGTGGTTGCTCTGGAAGGTCTCCAACTCCACGTCCAGCTCGTCCGCCAGGCGCTGGAGGTCGACGTCGATGTCGTGCAGGGAGGCGGTGCCGTACACCTGCGGCTCCCGCTTGCCCAGGAGGCGCAGGTTGGGCCCGTGGACGACGGCGACGTTCATCGGAGCTGGTTGAGCCAGCGGGAAAAGGCGTCGCCGCCCCCGTCGCGCCCCTCGCCCTCGTCGCGGGGGCCGTCGCCACCCTCCGACCCGGCGTCGGGGGCGAGCTCGGCGATGTCCACCGTGCGCTCGGCCGCCTCCGCCTCCGCATCGGGCACCAGCTCCGCGATGTCCACGGTGGGCTCGGCCGCTTCCGGCTCCGCATCCGGCGCCAGCTCCGCGATGTCCACCGTGGGCTCGGCCGCCTCGGCCTCCGGCGCCAGCTCCGCGATGTCCACGGTGCGCTCGGCCGGCTCCGGCGCCGGCTCCGCGACGTCCACGGTGCCCTCCGCCGCCTCCGGCTCCGGCGCCATGACCTCTCCGGTGGCCTCCGCCGCCTCGGCGGGGCCGGACGCGCCCTGCCCCCGCTCCCACGACAGCATGCGTCGGAAGTAGTCCCGCACCGGAGGCCCCTGGGCCCCGGCCTCCTCATCCTCCCGATCGGCCTCCTCGGAGGCCCAGGCGAAGGGCGAGGAGAGCTCCTCGGGCTGCTCCGCCGGCCGGGCCCAGTCCTGGGCGAGGATCTCCATCTCCTCCTCGGCGCGGCGCTCCGCGTCGGGGTCGGGGGCAGGGGGCGCCACCGCGGGGGCCGGTGCGGCCTCGGCAGGGGGCGCATGGCTCCGCTCGACCCGCTCCCGGAGCGCCTCCACCCGCGCCCGGAGCTCTTCGTCTCCGGGGGCCACCGCCAGGAGCTGCTCGTAGACGTCCAACGCCCGGGCCTCCAGACCCTGGCGGGCGTACAGCTCGGCCATGGTGCGGGTGTAGAGACCGTGCCCGGCCTCCTCTTCCTCCTCCGACTCGGGGAGCTCGTCCGCCGGCGCTTCAGGCTCCCCCTCCTCCGGGCCACCTACGCGTACGTCCAGCTCGGAGACCTCTCCGGTCTCCCCGGCGTCCTGCACCACGTCCCCGGTCTCCAGGACGTCCTCGGTGGTGACGACCACGGCTTCCCCTACGGGCTCCGCCTCGGCGGTCGATGCTCCGTCCGTCTCGTCCTCGTCCTCCGCCTCGACGGGCGCGGCCCCGGCCATCCCGTCCCCGACCTCCGGCTCGACGGGCGGCGCCCAGGCCGCCTCGTCCTCTGCCACCAGCGCCGCCTCGAGCGCCGCCAGGTCGAGATCCGCCGTACCCTCTGGCTCCTCCGGCTGGTCGAGGGGAAGGGCCGCGATCCCCTCCGTCAGGGCGTCGTCGCCGGGAAGGGCGGGCTCGGCAACGTCCGGGGCCGGCGCCTCCGGGTGCTCGGCGATCGGGCCACCCTCGGAGGCCAGGGTGTCCCGGGCCCAGACGATCTCCTCGATGCGGCGACGCAACGAGGCGTCCCCGGGCTCCAGGTCGGAGAGGATCCCCAGCCATCGGAGGGCCTCCTCCTCCCGTCCCCCGGCGGCCGCCAGCTCCCCCAGTCCCCGGAGCGCCTCGGCGTTCTCGGCGTCCAGATCCAGTGCCGCCCGGAACGCCGACGCGGCGGCCGCCGCGTCGCCCCGGTCGCGGTGAACCCAGCCGGCCACCACGTGGCCGCTGGCGAAGTCCGGGTGCCGCTCGAGCCCTTCGTGGAGCAGCTCCAGCGCCTGCTCCAGGTCTCCTTCCCGGCGGTAGGCGTCGGCGAGGGGGGCGAACGCGCGGCCGTCGGGGTCCCGGTCCGACCAGAAGGCGGACCGGAGCTCTCGGATCTCCTGCTCGAGCGGAGGAACCAACGTCTCGCTCCCGAAAAAAGCGGAAAAACACGGGGACTTCATGGGGACGTGGAGCCCGGGGAAGATACGGAGCCCCGCGAAAGAGTGTCAACGCGAACAGGCGTGTGCGAAACGTGTAGAATCGTGGCGAACGAAGCCGGCGGCGGTTGAGAGCCGCCCCGGCGCCCATTAGCTTTCCGAGCTTTCGCCCCCCTGGCCTCCACACCCGGGCCGGCCGGGGACGTGGCATCTTTTCCGTCCCTCACAGGGCAAGCAGGACCGGCCGAGGAGCCGCTGGCTTATGATGCGTCAGATGCGGGAGAACACGAAGTGGATCATGCTGGCGACCGCGCTGGCCTTCGTGGCTCTCATGGTCTTCCAGTGGGGCATGGACATCTCGGGCCGTAGCTCGGGCCGGGTGGGCGAGATCGGGAAGGTGAACGGAGAGGCGGTGAAGTACGACGCGTACATGGCGACGTACCGCAACCTCTACGACCAGGCGCAGCAGTCCCAGGACCAGCCGATCTCCACCCAGCAGAACACCGATCTCGAGAACGCGGCGTGGGACCAGCTCGTCAACCAGATCCTGGTGAAGCAGGAGCTCGATCGCCGGGGGATCCAGGTCACCGACCAGGAGATCCAGCAGGCGGCCAAGTACCAGCCGCCTCCGGAGTTCCGCCAGAGCCCGGTATTCCAGACCGACGGAAAGTTCGACCTGCAGAAGTACCAGCAGTACCTGGCCACCGCGGCGGACCAGCAGCTTCTCCTGCAGCTCGAGCAGTACTACCGGGACGTGCTGCCCCGGGGAAAGCTGCTCCGGCAGGTGTCGTCGGGTATCTACGTCACGGACCCGGAGCTCTGGCAACGCTGGCGTGACGAGCACGAGACGGTGACGATCCGCTACGTGCCGGTGAACCCGATGCAGAGGATCCCGGACGACTCCGTCCAGATCAGCGACGCGGAGATCCAGCGGTACTACGACGGCCATCAGGACGACTTCAAGGTCCCGGCCCAGGCCCAGGTGAAGGTGGTGACCCTGCCCAAGACGCCCACGGCGGCGGATACGGCTGCGGCGCTCCAGCGGGCCGAGGACCTTCGCAAGGAGATCGAGTCGGGGACGCCCTTCGACACGGTGGGCACCCGGGAGGCGGCCGCCACCCGACCGGTGACGTTCGAGCGACTCGGCACCTTCGGCCGGGGGGACATGGTGCCGGCGTTCGACAGCGCCGCCTTCAACCCGCGCACCGCGCCGGTGGGCGGCGTGAGCCAGCCGGTGAAGACCCAGTTCGGCTACCACCTCATCCACGTCACGGCCCGCACCGCCGACAGCGTCACGGCCGAGCACATCCTGGTGCCCGTCACGCGCACCGAAGACTCGGAGCTCCAGCTCCTCACCATGGCCGACTCCCTCGACGCCCTGGCGTCGCAGAGCACCCTGGAGTCGGCGGCCCAGAAGCTCGGCCTCCAGGTGCAGAACACGCAGCTCAGCCAGTCCTTCCCCGTGATTCCGGGAGCGGGGCAGGTGGACGACGGCGCCGACTGGGTGTTCAACGAGGCGTCGCCGGGTGACGTGAGCGAGGTGTTCGAGACGCCCCAGGCGTTCTATGCGATGCAGTTGGTGTCCAAGTCGCCGGCGGGCATCCTTCCGCTGGACCAGGCGAGGGGCTCGGTGCAGCAGATCCTGATGCAGCAGAAGAAGACCGCCAAGGCGCGCCAGGAGGCCGAAGCGCTGGTGCAGAAGGCCCGCTCCGGCGGCTCCCTCTCCAACGCCGCCGCCGAGCTGCACTTCGACGTGCGCAACGCGGGCCCCTTCACCCGGAACGACTTCGTGCCGGGGCTGGGGCGGCAGAACGCCGCCGTGGGCGCCGCCTTCGGGCTCCAGCCGGACCAGATCAGCGACGTGATCGAGACCCCGTCCAACCTCTTCGTCATCCAGCAGATCGCCAAGCAGGCCGCCGACAGCCTGGCCTGGGAGAAGCAGAAGGACACCCAGCGGCAGCAGGTGATCCAGTCGCTGCAGCAGTCACGGCTGCAGGAGTGGCTGGCCGGCATGCGGGCCGCAGCCAAGATCCAGGACGACCGCAAGAAGGTCCTCCAGCCCGCCGAGTCGGCCCCGCTGACCCCCATGCCAGGGAGCCGGACGGGCCGCTAGGCAGGCGCAGGCAGGACCCGACCAAGAGAGAGCGCCGCCACCCCGAGGGGTGGCGGCGCTCTCTTTCACGTCGCGGTCCGCGGGGCCGTCACACCCCGGGCGAAGGGTGGGATCAGGCGTCCGCGTTGGTGGTGAGCCGCCGGGGCTCACCCTGGTTCTCGGACGTCTCCACCTGGGGCTCGGCCGGCTCCTCCACCTTCCGGGGCGAAGCCGTGCGGACCGTGTCCTCCGAGGGGCGTAGCGCCGCGCGCCGCTCCTCGGCCTTGATCTCGTTCTCGATCTCTCTCAGGGAGCCCTTGAACTCCCGGATCCCCTTGCCCAGCGAGGAGCCGATCTCGGGGAGGCGCTTGGCGCCGAAGAGGAGGAGCACCACCAGGAAGATGAGGACCATCTCCCCCATACCGAGGCCACCGAAGCCCATCTTGAAACCCTCCTTGGAGGTCCACCACCACGACCGGTGACTCCGACCGTGGAGCCGGGACCCGTCAAATCCAGGACCGCGCGATCAACGCGACTAGAAAGATGCCCACGAGGGTCAGAACGTTGAGGCTGACCACGAGGGGACCGATGGTGAACGCCACCGCCACCAGGTCCACGGAGAACGGCCCCAGAGAGGCCGCCACCGACGTGGTCAGGAACGTCCGCGCCGCGCTCTCGGGAAGGAACATCTCCGAGAGCTTCGTGAACAGCCCGCCCAGGAACAGACCCAGGACCAGCGTCCACACCAGACGGTTGACGCTCCGTCGTCGCGTGTCAACTAGCATACCAGAGGACGTGCCTCCGCGTTCCGTTCGGAGAGGCCGGAGGTCCGGGAATCAGGGGTCACCCGCTACCGGCTCCGGTCGACGGCATAGGCCACGGAATCCCGGAGCGCGTCCACTGCTGGACCCGCCGGGAGCCCCGCGAGGGCCTCCTCGGCCCTCTCACCGTACTGCAGCGCCCGGGCTCTGGCATATTCCAGGCCACCGCGCTCCGAGACGATACCGATGATGCGGGCGATCTCCTCGTCACTGGCGTCGACGCGGGTGAAGAAGCGCCGGATCTCGGCCTCCTCGGCGTCGGTGGTCCGGCGCAGCGCCTCCACCAGGGGAAGGGTCACCTTCCGCTCGCGCAGGTCGTGGCCCGTGGGCTTGCCCGTCACCGCCTCGGATCCCGTGTAGTCCAGCAGGTCGTCGGCGATCTGGAAGGCCATGCCCAGGGCGTGCCCGAAGCGGGCCAGGGGCTCGCGGTGCACGCCGCCCCCCGCCAGGGCGCCCATCTCGCAGGCCGCGGACATGAGGGAGGCGGTCTTGGCGGCGATGAGGCGGCCGTAGTCCTCCTCGGAGAAGTCCAGGGCGTCGTAGGAGGTGAGTTGGCGCATCTCACCCACGCTCATGGCGTTGGCGGCGGCGCCCAGGACCTGCACGGCCTCCAGGATGCCCAGGCGGGCCAGCTCGGTGACGGCGCGGCTGTAGAGGTAGTCGCCCATGATGATGGCGATCTGGTGCGTCCAGAGGGCGTTCACGGTGGGGAGCCCCCGTCGCAGCACCGAATGGTCCACGGCGTCGTCGTGGACCAGCGTGGCCAGGTGCACGAGCTCCACCACCGCCGCGAGGGTCACCGCCTCCTCGGCCGGCTCGTCGGCGACCTCGTTGGCCAGGAGGAGGAGGGTGGGCCGGAAGAGCTTCCCCCGCATGAGGAGGAGGTACTGGTTCACCTCTTCGATGAGCTCGAAATCCGACACGACGATGCGGCGGATCTCGTCCATCACCGCGTCCAGGCGCGCCTCCACGGGCCCCTGGATGGAGGCCAGGCGGGGGGCGGTGCCGGGAAGGGTGGAGCCTGCGGCGTCGCTCAACGGGCGAAGTCCGGAGAAGAGAGGGGGACGGGGAGCTCAGCGAAGCGCCCGGAGGCGCTCCGTGACGTCCGCGAAGTTGATGTCCAGGGCGAACACCTTGTCGTAGAACTCCAGGGCCGAATCCGTGTTCCCGAGCGCCTCGTGAGCCCTGCCGAGGTAGTAGTAGATGCCCAGCAGGTCGTCCTCGATGACGTCGGGCACCTGGAGCGCACGGGCCAGGCTGCGGGCCGCCGCCTGGTTCTCCCCCTTCTCCAGGAAGCACTGTCCCAGGAGCTCGTAGGTGGGAAGGTGGTTCGCCGAGGCACGCAGGGCCTGCTGGAATTCGGCCACCGCCTCGTCCAGGAGCCCCATCTCCTTGTAGGCGGTACCCAGGTCGTGGTGGGCCCGGACGTCGTCGGAGGAGAAGGTCTCGGCCACCTTCGCCTTGAACTGGCTCAGCATCTTGGCGAAGTCGGCTTCCTCGTCCCCGGAGGGCTCCTCGTAGGCCACCACGAAGCGGGTGGACTTCTCCTCGTCGTCGTCGCCGAGGATGAGGGAGCCCAGGTCGACATACTCCTCGGAGGAAGCCACTTCCTTCACGGGGGCGGCGGGGGCGCGGCCGCCCAGGGCCGCCTTGGCCCTCTCGTTCCCCGGGTCGCTGGAGAGGACCTGCTGGTAGACGGCCCGGGCCCTTCCACCCTGCCCGCTGCGCTCCAGGGCGCCGGCCAGCTCCAGGTAGGCATCCGCGAGAAGACGCTCCTCACCGGAGCGGACGGCATACTCCACCATGCGCTGGCGGAGGCCCAGGTTCTCCGGGTCCTGCTCCACCAGACGCCCCAGGGCGCGCATGGCGCCCGGCAAGTCGCCGCGTTCGGCCAGGGCGTCGTGGCCCAGGGCCTCCACCGGCTCCCGGCGGCGCTCGGCCGCGGCCTCCTCCACCGCCTCGCCCATGCGGACGCCAGGGGCGTCCGCCGCCGTCTCCTCCTCGTCGTCCTCGAGCCCGAAGGTGGGCAGCGGCGCGACCTCCTCCTCGTCGTCCTCGTCGTCCTCGTCCTCGTCGCCCTCGAGGCCGAAGGTGGGCAGCGGCACCGCCTCTCCCTCTTCCTCGTCCTCGAGGCCGAAGGTCGGCAGCGGCACCACCTCTCCCTCCTCCTCGTCTTCGAGGCCGAAGGTCGGCAGCGGCGTCGCCCCCTCCTCCCCCTCCTCCTCCGCCCCGGAGCGGACGCCGGGGCCTCCGGCCTGCACCTGCGCGCGTCCCTCCTGCGCCTCGTCGCCACCCAGCATGACGTCGCCGTAGCCGGCCAGGTCGTCGCCGGCGAGGGCCGTGGTCTCGAAGCCGCCCGGGCCGCCCATCTCGGAGGCCACGACGTCGGGGATCTCCGCGTCCGGATCCAGCTCGTGGATCCTGGCCTCGAATGCCCGCGCTGCGTCCTCGTCGCCCCGCAGCATGCCGGCCCGGTACCCCGCCTGGAGCTGCTCCACCGCCTCCTCGATGTGCCCGTGCTGCTCCATCTGGGCCGCGACCATCATGCGGATGTCGGTGTCTTCCGGGGCCAGGTCGGCGAACTCCCCCAGGGCGCGGTACGCCTCCTCGATGTTGCCCGCCCTCTGCACCGCTTCGGCGTAGGTGAGGAAGCTGGTGCGAGCGTCCGTGAGGAAGCCCTGGGAGGCCCGGATCTGCCCGATGCGCAGGTGGATCGAGGGCCGCTGGGGGACGTTGCGCAGAACCTTCTTGCACACCGCGATGGCGTTGTTCGGGAGCTCCGACTCCATGTAGAGGTCGATGGCGCTCTCGTAGTGCATCATGGCGCCGTCGATGTCGCCGATGCGCACGTACAGGTCACCGACGCGGTTGTGGAGGGCGATGTCGGGCTGTTCCGCCTCCGCCAGCTTGTCGATGGCCTTCACGTACAGGTCCAGCGCCTTCTGCCACTCTTCCTTCTCTTCGTGGCGTCGGGCCTGTTCCTTGAGGCTTTCGATGCTCATGGTTCGCGGGCTGGGCTGGGCTTGGCGGTCAGCGACTCGGCGAGGCGGCGGGCCGCATCCCGCACCGCCTCCGGCATGTCGTCCCCGGCCTCCCGGACCGCCTCCAGCAGGATTTCCACCTGATGCGCGGCGCGAGCCGACAGGTGATGGGCCAGACGGGCGGAAAGCAGTCGGGAGGGGTGAACGTCGAGGAGCCTTAATCTGTCGGCGGCGGCCGGAAGCACAAGTGCATCGGGCACCATGCCGATGATCTCGGTCCCCGTGAGGCGGCCGCCCATGGCCGTGACGGCCTCCTCCGCAGCCTGGAACACGGCGAAGGGAGGGCTCCGCTCCAGGTCCTCCACGTTCATGGAGAGCTGCAGGCGTCCCTGGGCCTCCAGGCTAAACGCCAGGGCCCTGACCCCGGGGAAGCCGCCCCCCGCCTCCCTCAGTCGGCCCGCGAGCCCGGCCAGCCCCGCGTGCTCGACGCCGTCCACGTAGAGGTTCCACGCCAGGAGGAGGCGGCGGGCGCCGACGCACGCGGCACCGGCGCTGGGGTGGGGCGCCGCCGCCCCCGGAGGTGCCAGGTCCGGCGCCCGCCCTTCCGGGAAGCCCTCCCGCAGCGCCTCGAAGCCGCCGCGGCGGATGTCCGCCAGGCGGCGCCCGGGGGGGTGCGACGCCGCGCCGTAGAAGTACACGGGCAGCCCCAGCTCCTCGGCCAGGGTGTGTCCCACCCGCCGGGCGCTCGTGGCGGCGTCCTCCAGTGTGAGCCCAGACAGGGGGACGAAGGGCAGCACGTCCAGGGCCCCCACCCGTGGGTGCACGCCCCGGTGGCTGCGCAGGTCCACCGTCTCCACCACCCGGCGCGCCAACGCCACGGAGGCACGCTCCACCACGGCGGGCTCGCCGACGTAGGTGAGCACCGAACGGTTGTGGTCGGGGTCGGAGGACCAGTCCAGCACCTCGGCGCCCTCGGCCTCCACCACGGCGACCAACGCCGCCACCCGTTCCGGGTCGCGCCCTTCGCTCACGTTGGGCACCGCTTCCAGGACGGGCACCATGGCGGTCGGGGGTGTGGGGAGCGGCGAAGCGGGGCGAGCGGGGAAAAGCTAGAGGCGCCGGGGACCCGGAGAAAGACGACGGCCGGCCCCCGTCACGGGAGCCGGCCGCCGGGACGGGAGGGCGTCAGCGCGTGCGGGCGGGCCGGGGGGCGAGCTGAGGGTTGCCCGGCTGGAGCTGGTACGCCCAGTCGAAGATCATGATGGCGTAGCCGCTCTGGTCGTAGCCCAGGAGGTCGACCCGGACGGCGGCGTAGTGGAGCTGGCCGTCGTCGCCCGTCACCCGGAGCACGTAGGTGGTCTGGGGGTCGAGCCCCAGGTCCTGCTGCACGTAGCCGCTGGTGGGCGCCACGTCCAGCGACGAGCAGTCGGCGTCGGCGCCCACACCGCACTTGAGGGCCGTGGTGGCCCACCCCTGGGGCTGGACCGACGTGCCGGGCCCCGGCACCAGCCACCAGCCGTCGGCGTCGGTCTCCAGCCGGAACTGGCGCGATGGACTGTCGCCGTCTACCACGGGGTTCGCCTGCTCGTCGACCTGGAAGCGGAAGCCCGAGCTCGCGGGCTGGTCGGCGTAGCTCCACAGCCACTCGCTGTGGTAGTCGGGCCGGGGCGTGCCCGACGCGGGGGTGCTGACGTCGCTCTCGTGCCCCTGGTCGTCCACCGAGGACACCTCGTAGGTGGACGTGGTGCCGTTCACGGCCAGGGCGTCCAGGAAGCCCTCCGAGTCCGTCTCGCCCAGGAAGTAGGTCTGCCCCCCGTCCACCAGGTAGACCCGGTAGGCGGAGAAGTCCGACGCCGAGCGGGCGTTGGAGGTCCAGGTGACGTACACGGCGCCGTCCAGCGCCACCGCCGTGACACCCTGGGGCACCGGGGGCGGCGTGGGCTGGGGCACGTCCACCTCCACCGACGACTCGCTGGCCGTCTCCACCCCCGTGTCCGGGTCCACCGCGGCCACGTAGTAATCGTAGGTCTGCCCGGGCTGGACGTTCACGTCCGTGTAGGAGCAGAGGCCGCCGGCGCAGTTGGTCACCTCGGCGATGAGGAAGTAGTCCTGGTCGCTGGTGCGCTTCGAGTAGACCCGGAAGCTCTCGCCGTTCCAGTCGGGTGCCAGCTCCCAGGTGAGGTAGACCGCGCCGGCGTAGTAGCGGGCGTCCAGGGCCCGGGGAGCGGCCGGACCGCCTCCCCCCACCCCCACGACGTCGTGGCTGCTGCAGGCCCCGGCGGCCAGGGCAAGGGCGAGCCATCCGGCCATCCAACGCTTCTTCGTCCTCATCGTCGTCTTCCTTCCTGGGTGCACGTCCCCGTGCCCGGCAGCCATGGCAGGGCGCATACCCGCACCCAACGTGTTGTCTTACAAGGAGTTGTGCGAAATACCGGCTCCGCGGTCGTCCTCGGTGGAGGACAGCGGGCGGGGGCGCTGGGGGGACAGCAGCGCAGTCAGCGGCCCCCCTGGGCGAGCCCCTGGGAGCTCCGCTGGTCGTAGTTGAACTTGAGGTCCCGGTTGTCCAGCAGGCTCACCTGGAAGCGGAAGGCCCAGTTGCCGGTGGCGGTCTGCTGGAAGTCGAAGGTGGCCTGCCAGCGGTGCAGGTCCCGGGTGAGGCTCACCATGTGGTCGTTGAACGCGCCCCGCTCCAGATCGTAGGAGGTGCGCCAGGCCAGGTTCCAGTGCTCCGTGGGCACCAGGTTGAACGAGATCTGGAGCATCTGGCTGGCGGGCCGGATGTTGTCCCGGGGCCGGGACAGGGCGTAGGAGAAGTTGGCGTTCCACTGACCCACCTTCGAAGCGTTGGCGCCGGGCTGGGGCGCCGGCGTCTGCTCCTCGGCCTCGCCGGGGATGATCGTGCTCTCGTCGGTGGCGGCCCGGGAGGGGAAGGGCTCCTCGTCTTCGGGCAGGTCGGCCGTTCCCGGGGCCTCGGCCTGCTGGTTCTGCTGGAACAGCCCCAGCGCCTTGAAGATGGTGGAGCGGTTGTTCAGCGAGAAACCCAGGTTGAGCTGGGCCAGGTGTGGGGCGAAGGAGCGCCGGGTGTGCCGCTTCCCCGCCCCGTCGGTGAAGGTCGAGTCCCGGAACAGGTCGTGGCTCATCTGGACGGACAGGCCCCGGAGGAAGTCCGACGAGATGGCGTTGTCCAGGCGCGTGGTCTGGAAGCCCAGGAGCGCGCCGCCGGCCGAGTCGGCCTCCACGAAGTCGTAGCGGATCGCGCTGGTGCGGATGGAGAGGAGGTTCGTGATGGGCTCCTGCTGCACCCTCCGGGGGCCGGCGGCCGTGGTGTCGCCGGGGGCCGTGGCGGCGGCGGGCCGGGCCGCCCCCGTGTCGGCGGCCTCCTGGGCGACTGCGGCCTGTCCCTCCGGCGTGGTGAGGCGTGCCGTCGCCACGCTGTCGGCCGGCGTCGCCACCTTCCGCTTGGCCTCGAACGTCTGGTTGAGCGTGAGGCTGACCTGGTTCACCGGGTGGAGCGCCGTGCCGTTCCCGAACACCCGCCGCTGGAGCTCCGTGGGCGTCTTCTCCGGCGACCACTGGTAGCTGATGGAGGGCGACATCTTGTGGCGGATGGCCGAGAAGGGGCCGAAGCCGCCGAAGAAGCCGTAGATGTCGCTCTTCAGGTCGGCGCCGAAGCTCACCCGGGACGGCGTGGACACGAAGCTGTGCGCCACGTCGATGGTGTCCGAGCGGAGCGCGCTCCCCGAGATGGTGAGGTTCGGCGTGATGGTGGTGGAGCCCACCAGCGTCTGCTGGTAGCCGAGGGACGTGCTCCACTGGAGGCGGTCGCGGTTCAGGTCCTGGCGGGGGATGCTGTCTGGATTCCTCGGGAGCGGGGCCAGCGGCAGGTAGCCGTCGTTCCACCCCGGCCCCGCCACCTCGGCCACCAGCGGCCTGCCCGAGGGTGAGTAGCCCAGGACCTGCGTGGCGCCGAGCTGCCCTGGCAGGGAGTCCACCGGGAACCCGAACGTGGAGGCCCGGTCGAAGCCGAGGGACTGGCCCCAGTTGAGGTTCCCGATGCTGAACGAGCTGCTCACCGACCCCGTGAGGCTGCCCGTGTCGAGCTGACCCAGCGCCACCGGAACCCCCGGCACCTGGAGGAGGTCCCTGGTGGCCCTGTGGACGTTCGCCCGCCCCGACCAGGTGATGTTGTTGTACCAGCTCGCCCTGCTGGACGGCGCCTGGAAGAGGGTGATGGGCGACAGGTTCACGCTGGCGTCGGGCAGCGTCATCTCCACCCGATCGTCGGACAGGTACTGGTTGCGGGTCGCCCCCAGGGAGACGCTGCCCCAGTCGAAGCGCCGGTCGACGCCCCCCGACGAGGTGATGGACTGGGTCACCTCCCGGGGGTCGAAGCTGTTCTGCCGGACGAAGTCGGCAGACGACGCATAGCGGGCGTCGATCCTCAGGTTGGTGCGCTCGTCGGGCTGCCACTGGTGGCTGGTGTCGAAGGCCCGCTGGGTGCCGCCGTCCGCCTGCCAGTATTCGCGCACGTTCACGGTTCCGTTCAGGAACTGGCGCAGCCACCTGTAGCGGAAGCTGCCTGTCAGCGACGTGTAGTTCCCGCTGAACCAGTCCAGGGCCACGGTGGCGTCCGAGTAGTCGCTCATGGCCCAGAAGAAGCCGATGTTGCTGATGCGCCGGTGGTAGTTCCCCGACGTGCGCACGATGTCGTTGACGCTGAAGCGCGGGGTGAGGAGGCCGCTGGCCCTGCCCGCACCCAGGCTCTGGGCGATGAAGGGGAGCCACGCCACGGGGACGTCGGCGAAGTAGAGGCGCACGGGCCGGGCCACCAGGATGTGACCGGCGACGATCTTGATCTCGTCGGTCTCGAAGTGGTAGTGGGGCACGGTGAGGTCGCACGACGTGAAGGTCGTGTGGGAGCCGTACACCACCTCGGGCGTCACCTCGGGCAGGTCGCCGGTGACGATCCAGTTGGCCCCCGAGCTGTACTTGGTCTTCGCCCCCAGCGCCGAGCCGCGGGACGCGTTCAGGTCGTAGACGATGACGCGGCTCGACACCGGCGCGCCCTCGGCGGGCGTGAAGAGCGGATTGCCCTCGGCCTCGATCTTCCCGGCGTTCTCGTCGTAGCGGATGACGGAGTCGGCGGTGAGCTCCATCCCCTCCCGGCGCACCACCGCCCGGCTGGCCGAGTCCCCCTGGAGAACGAGCACCTTGGCGGCCGCGTCGTACACGGCCCCGGTCCCCTCGTAACGGGTGGGGGCGTACCCCTGGAGCTGGAGGAGCTGCTGGACCACGGTGTCGCCCGACGGCGCGGCGGCCACGCCCGGGTTGGCCTGGGAGCCCCGGGGGATCACGAGGCTGTCGGGGGCCGTGGGGTTCGCCGTGTCCGGCGCCGGCGGCCGGGCCAGCGCCTCGAGGCGCTGGCGCACCGTCATGGCCGCCGTGTCCCGCTGCTGGGCGCTGGCGCCGCCGGGAGCGGCCACGAGGGCGAGTCCCCCCAGGAGGAAGCCCCCCAGGAGGACGAGGGAGACAGGAAGCCTCACCCGGACTCCTGAGCCTCTTCGGCGGGCCCCTGGGCCTGGATCCGCCTGTCCCGCCGCTTCCACACCAGCGCCGACAGGACGATGCTAAGCTCGTAGAGGCCCAGGAGGGGAATCATCATCATGACCTGGGAGAACACGTCCGGCGGCGTCATGATCGCCGAGCACACGCAGATGATGACGATGGAGTAGCGCCGCTTCTCCCGCAGGAAGCGCGGCGTCACGAGCCCCAGCGACGACAGGATCATCATGACCACGGGGAGCTCGAACACCACGCCGAACCCGCCCATGAGGCGCACCACGAAGCCCAGGTACTCGTGGGCCCCGATGGTGGGCTGCAGGTAGTCGCGCTGGAAGCTGAACAGGAAGCGCAGCCCCAGGGGAAGCACCACGAAGTAGGCCATGGCCACCCCGGCGGCGAAGAGCACCACCCCCATGTACAGGGTGGGGATCACCAGCTTCCTGTGCTCCGCCCCCAGGTTGGGGGACAGGAAGGCCCACACCTGGTAGAGCAGCACCGGGGACACCAGCACGGCGCCGACGATGAACGCCAGCTTGATCTCCAGGAAGAACGGCTGGGTCGGGCTGAAGGCGTTGAGCCGGCCGTCGGGGAGGTAGGGGTGGATCGGCTTGATGAGAAGGGCCGTGACGTGGAGGTAGTGCACCACGGCGAAGCCGACGCCGAAGCCGACCATGAGGGCGGCTGCCACCTTGAAGATCCGCCAGCGGAGATCCTCGAGGTGGTCGAGGATCCCCGACTCCATGAAGGGGAGGGGGAGCTCCCGCCGGGCGAGGGGAGCCTCCCGGCGCCCCTCCGATTCGGTACCGCCCGCCACCGTCCTCACGCCATCCTCGATCGAGCCCGGAATGTCAGGGAGAAGAGACGCCCGGCCGCGCGCACGGGCCCCTTCTGTCGGCGCGCGGACGCCGCGTCCATGGAATGTCTGGAATTCCGCCGCGGCCCGGAAGTTCCGGGTGGGGCCCCGGCCTCACTCCGCCGCCTCCACTCCTTCGGGAGGCTCGCCCCCGATCGCCCGCTCCCGCTCCTCCCGCCGGCGCCACACGACGTGGGAGAGGATGATGCTCAGCTCGTAGAGGGCGATGAGGGGGATCATCATGAGGAGGGTCAGGCCGATCACATCGCCGGGGCTCAGGATCGCGGCCACCACCGTGATGACCACCACCGCGTGGCGGCGCTTCTGGCGGAGGAAGGTCGGCGTCACCAGCCCCAGCGACGAGAGGATCATGATCACCACCGGGAGCTCGAAGATCGCGCCGAAGCTCACCAGGAGGCGCACCACGAAGGAGAGGTACTCGTTGGCCCCGATGGTAGGGGTCAGGTACTCGACCTGAAAGCTGAAGAGGAACTTCAGGCTGAGGGGGAGGGCCAGCCAATAGGCCATGGCCACGCCCGCCGCGAACAGGACGAGGCCCATGTAGAGGGAGGGCACCACCACCTTCTTCTCGTGCAGCTCCAGCCCCGGAGCCACGAACGCCCACACCTGGTAGACGATGACCGGAAAGGACAGGACCAGCCCCACGATCAACGCCAGCTTGATCTCGAGGAAGAACGGTGTGGTGGGGCTGAAGGCGGCCAGGCGCCCGTTGGTCAGGTAGGGGCGGATGGGCCGGATGAGGAGCTCGGTGATGTCCAGGTAGTGGACGCCGGCGAAGCCGATGAAGAACGACGCGAAGAGGGCTCCGCCGGCCTTGAAGATGCGCCAGCGCAGCTCCTCGAGGTGGTCGAGGAAGGGCATCTCGCCCCGGGGGCCGGGATGCGGGCTGGGGGCCTCCACGGGCGCCCGCTCCTCCTCCTGGGGCTCCTGCTCCACCCCCTCCGATTCCGTACCGCCCACAACCGTCGTCACGACCTATTGCCCCTGGAGGGGAAGCTCCACCTGGCTCTTCGCCAGGGCCTCACGCTCCTGGCGCGTGTTCAGCTCGTCCACGAACTCCTGGAATTCGCCCACGTCCTGGAAATTCCGGTACACGGAGGCGTAGCGGACGAACGCCACCCGGTCCAGGGGCCTCAGGGCGTCCATCACCATCTCGCCGATGCGGGCGCTGGGAACCTCCACCC
The DNA here is from genome assembly GCA_963720485.1 of uncultured Gemmatimonadales bacterium. Classification (GTDB taxonomy): domain Bacteria; phylum Gemmatimonadota; class Gemmatimonadetes; order Longimicrobiales; family Gaopeijiaceae; genus MFD05684-c1. Next base: position 1,060,628 of record OY970395.1, on the reverse strand, counting down.
CCGCCTCTCGCGACAGCATGTCCTCGATCGCCTCCACCAGGGCGTCGACGGCAGACGCCGACACGGGCCGCTTGGCACAGGCCACCTGGACGCTCTGCACCAGCTTGGCCCGGTCGAAGTCCTCGGCGTTGCCGCTCCGCTTCAGCACCTGGACCGGCCGCTCCTCCACGTACTCGTACGTGGTGAAGCGCCGGCCGCACACCGAGCACTCCCGGCGCCGACGCACCGCGCGGCCGCCCCGGCTGGTGCGGGTGTCCACGACCCGGTTGTCCGTGGCGTCACAGTTGGGACAGCGCATGGCACGACGGGGCGGCGGGTCCGGTGCTGCGGCTCAGTGGAGCTCCTTCAGGCGGTCCTTCGCCAGCTGCGCCGCCCCACTGTCCGGGTAGCTGTTCACCACCCGCTCCAGGGTGCGGCGCGCCTGGTCCTTGTTCCCCTTCCGGATCTGGAGGAGCCCGATGCGGTAGAGTGCGTCGGGCACCTTGTCCGCCTGGGGGAAGCGCTTGGGAATTTCCTCGAAGGCCGCGATGGCCTCGTCGACCTTGTCCTCCTGGACCAGGATGTCGGCCAGATAGAAGCTGGCGTCGGGGGCCAGGCGGTGGTTCGGGTACTGCTGGAGGAACTGGTCGAAGGCGAAGCGGGCCGCCACCAGCGAGCCCCGGTTGAACTGCTCCACCGCGGCGTTGTAGGCGTCCTCCGCCGAGCCGGACGGCTGGGTGGGGGTGGCGCCTCCCTGGTCGGGTACCACGGCCTCGCCTCCCGCCGGGGCCTGGGTGGCGATCCCGGTGCGTCGCAGGGCATCGAGCTGGTCCCGCACCGAGGCGATGGTGCGCTGGTTCTGGCCCGCGAGCTCCCTCAGCGTGGTGAGCTCCTCCAGGATGCGCTGGAGCTGGTTGCCCAGGTCGCCCCGGATCTCGAAGAGCCGCGACGTCTGGGTGCGCAGGGTGTCCTGGGTGCTGGCCTGCTGGTTCCTGAGCTCGCGCAGGACTGAGTCCTGGCGGGCCGTGAGCGCCTGCATCTCGGTGCGCAGGCTGCGGATGTCGCCCTTGGTGGCGCAGCCGGAGACCGAGACGACGGCGGCGAACAGGGCAACGGCCCCGCCCGCCGGGAGGTGTAGGATTCGCATACTTCGTATAACACCCCTCCCCCGGACGGGGTCCGGGGGAGGGGTGTCCTCGTTGGGCCTTCGCGTCAGCGGCTCGAGGTCGTGATGTCACCGGCCGTGATGACGAACTCGTCACGGCGGTTCTGGGCCCAGGCGTCCTCGTCGTGGCCGTCCACCAGGGGGCGCTCCTCCCCGTACGACGTCGTGGTGAAGCGGCTCGCGGCGAGGCCGTAGTTGGTGAAGAACTGCTTCACGCTCTCCGCCCTGCGGTTGCCCAGCGCCAGGTTGTACTCCGTGGAGCCCCGCTCGTCGGCGTTGCCCTCGATGCGGAGCTGGATGCTGGGGTTGTTGCGCAGGATGTCGACCTTCTGGCGCAGGATGCTCTCGGCCTCGGGCGTGATCTCCGACTTGTCGTAGTCGAAGTGGACGCGGGCCCGGAGCGTCTCGAGGGCCTGCTGGCGCGCCTGCTCCTGGCGCTGGGCCTCGGAACGCTCCCGCTCCCGGGCCTCGGCCTCGGCGCGGGCCCGGGCCGCCTCGGCGGCGCGGACCGAGTCCTGCCGCATGCGCTCCAGCTCGGCCTGCGTGGGCCCGGAGGGGGCGGGCGGCGGCGGCGGCGCCTTGTGGCAGGCCGCGGACAGGATCGTCAAAGCCAGGACGGGGACGGCGAGACGTCGGTGGATCATACCTTCTCCAGGGGATGACGGATCGTGCGGTACGGCGCCGGGAGGGCCCGTCGCGCGCGGTCGGTGGGGCGCCGGCGAAGCGCGCGCCCGGTATCATATAGGGACGAACGGCCGGGCGCGCAACGGTCACCCGTGCCGAAGGCACGCCGCCGAGACACCGGATATGGTGCCGGCGACGCCTTCTGCCCCCTATGCCTGGGATCGGGCGGACGTTCTCCGGCCGCTCAGGGCGCGTCCTCGCCCAGGGCCGGCGACCAATCGGGGACGGTCACCTCCACCCCTGGCAGCAGGGTGCGCAGCTTACCCGTGACCGTGTCCACGATGAAGAGCCCCTTCCCCCAGTCCCGCTCGCCCTTGAACACCAGGTGGCGCCCGTCGGGGGCCCAGGAGGGGTCCTCGTTGTTGCCCTCGAAGGTGAGCTGGCGGATGCGCCCGGTCTCACCACGCTTGGTCACCAGGATGTGGTAGCGCCCCCGCTCGATGCGGCCGTGGAACGCGATCATGTCGCTGGTGGGGGACCAGTCGGGGGAGGTGAAGTAGCCGTTCTTCCCGTACTCGTAGGGCGAGATCAGCTCGGGGTCGCCCCCCTTCGCCGGCATGACGTAGATCTGGGGCACCGCCGACCCCAGCCGGTTGGAGTTGAAGGCCAGCCAGCGGCCATCGGGGGAGTAGGTGGGCGAGATGTCGTTCCAGGGGCCGCCGGTGAGCTGCTGGAGGCAGCAGTCCTTCACCACGTTGTAGGTGAAGATCCCCGTGCGCGACCCGCCGGCCTGCACCGCGAACGCCAGCGTCTGGCCGTCGGGCGCCCACGCCGGTGTGTAGTAGTCGCCCGGCTGCCCGGCCTGGAGCTCGGTCTCCCGGTGGGTGGCCAGCTCCTGCACGAAGATCCTGGGGAAGCCGTCCTTGTACGCCATGAAGGCCAGACGCTGCCCGTCGGGTGACCAGGCGGGCGACATGGTGATGTCGCCGTGGTTGGTGACCTTCCGGAGGTTCTCGCCGTCGGCGTCGATGACGTAGACCTCCTTCACCCCGGCCGGGGAGCGCATGCTGAACGCGATGCGGCTGGCGGCCATGCCGGGCTCCCCGGTCACCCACTCCACGACCGCGTCCGACGCTCGGTGCACCGCCATGCGGAAGCCCGGCTTGTCGGGGTTGGGGATGGGGAAGCGTCCCCGTTGCCGCACCTGGCCGTAGGGGACGTCGTGGAGCTCCAGGAGGAGGAAGTAGCCGTCCCCTGCCCCCTCCACCTGCCCGGTGACCAGCCAGGTGGCGCCCAGGCGGTCCCACAGCTTGTAGTCCACCGCATCGCCGGCGGTGATGGCGGGGGGCAGCGAGTCCATGATCTCGAAGCGGTCGGAGTACCGCAGGTCGCGCCCGACCACCGCCTCCACCTGTCCCGCCGCGCCGCTGCCGCCGAAGCGCCCCGTGAACGGCTTGATGGCCAGGGCCGGGGCCGAGGCACCCTGCACCACGAGGCCCAGGCTCACGCCGGGGATGGAGTCGCGCTGCTGGGCCCGGGCGGGAGCGGCCAGGGCCACCATGGCCGCCAGGGACAGGGCGGCCGGCAAGATGCGGGATGCCGTCGTCGTCATCGTCGTCACGGAGGGGAGGGTCACAGGTGCTCGCGGGTGCCGCCCGGGCTCGCCTTGATGGTGAAGCGCACGGGCAGGCGGTCGTAGGGGAGGTTCTCGGGGAGGGGTCCGAAGCGGGAGCCGGCGCACTCCACCGCGCCCAGCGCCTCGGCGTCGAAGGCGATGTTGCCCGACGGCTCCAGGGGCTTCAGGTCGATCATCTTCCCGTCCTTGCGGATGACGAAGGACACGGTCGTCTCCGGCGTGCCCGCCCCCTGCCAGCGCATGCAGCGGTTGATCTGGCGGATGATGTTGTCGTAGTACGCCGGATAGTCCCTGCGGAGCCCCTCCAGGCGCACGTTGATGGCGTCGCCGCCGGTGGCGTCGGGGTCCGTGTCGGGGGAGCGTGGCTTCGTCTCGCTGGGCTTCGGCTCCGGTGTCTTCTCGGGAGGCTTCGGCTGGGGCTTCGGCTGGGGCTTCTTCTCCTCCGGCTTCTTCTCCGGCGCCGGCGCGGGCTTCTTCTCCGGCGCCTTCTCGGGGGGCGGCGGCGGAATCGGGTCGGGCTCGGGGATGCTGGGCTCGGGCGTCTCGATGACCAGCTTCTTGGGCGCCGCCGGCTCGGGGATGTCGGCCGGCTCGGGGGCGGGCATGGCCACCATCTCGATGTGGTAGGACACGAACTGGGGCGGCGCCGTCCGGAGTCCCGACGTCCACCACGCCAGCCCCAGCGCCACCACGTGCACCACCGCCGAGCCCAGGGCGGGCACACCCTTCCGCTCCGACCTGCGGCCGCCCGCCATCGCCCTACCGCCCCCGGGGCGGGACCTCGCCCACGAGGCCCACCGGTACCCCGGCCCCCTGGATGACGCCGATGACCCGGAGAACCGGACCGTAGGACGCCATGGAGTCGGCCCGCAGGTAGACCCGGTCCACCTTGCCGGCCACCTGGGGGAACGCCTTGGCGAAGTCGTCCACGCTCATGGGCGTCTCCTCCAGGAACACGCGCCCGTCCCGGTTGATGGAGACGATGAACGGCTTGTCGGCTGAGGTGAGGGGCTTCACGTCGGCCCGGGGCACGTCCACGTCGACGCCGCCCTGGAGGATGGGCGCTGTGATGATGAAGATCACCAGGAGCGTGAAGGCCACGTCCACCAGGCTGGTGACGTTGATCTCCGCGTTGAACGGCAGGTCGTCACGGCCGCCCCGGCGCTTGCGCATGCCCACGCCCGCCATCAGGCCCCCCGCGCCATCAGACGCGGCCCTCCCGGGCCAGCGTGCCGATGAACTCGCTGCTGAAGCCCTCGAGCTCGCCGCTCACCAGGTTGAGGCGGGAGACGAAGTGGTTGTAGGCGATGACGGCGGGGATGGCCACGAAGAGGCCCGCCACGGTAGTGATGAGCGCCTCGGCGACGCCGGGGGCCACGGCGCCGATGTTGGACGAGCCGGTGGCGGTGATGCCCAGGAACGCGTCCATGACGCCGATGACCGTCCCCAGCAGCCCCAACAGGGGCGACACCGAGCCGATGACCGCCAGCCACGAGATGCCCCGGGCCAGGTCGTCCCGCTCCTCCGCCTCCTCCTTCTCCAGCACCAGGCGCAGGGCCTCGAGCTGGGTGAGGGACAGCCCCTGTCCGGGGGGGGCGTCTTCCTTTAGGGCGCCGGGGCGGAGCTCGCTGAAGAAGTTCACCCCCTGGCGGAACACCCGTCCGTAGGGCGACTCGGGAAGCGTGATGATGGCCTTGTAGGCGTCTTCGAGCCGCTGGGCCCGCTCCATCTTCTCCAGGAAGCGGTCCGCCTGCCGGCGCACGTCCCGGAACACCCGGGCCTTCCAGAAGATGAGCCACCAGCTCATGAGGGAGAACGCGAGAAGCACGAGGAGCACAATCTTGGTGGAGAGGGTGGCGTCGGCCACCATGTCCCAGGTGGTCTGGGGCGCCCTGGCCTGGAGGAGCAGGAGAGCGTGGACCGTCACGGGCGTCCCGTCCGGCTGCCCGCGATGAACTCGTACGTGGCGCGCAGCCCATCCCGGAGGGGAGCGGCGGGCGCCCACCCGTGCCCCCGCAGCCGTGAGGCGTCCAGCGTGCTGTGGCGGAGCTCGCCCGGCCGTTCCCCGTGGTACTCGCGCCCGGGGTGACGGCCGGCGATCTCCTCCAGCAGGTCGGCGAGCCTGTTCACGCTGGTCCCCACCCCCGTTCCCACGTTGAAGGCACGATCGTCGATACCGGCGGGGGCCCCCTCCAGCGGGAGGTCCAGGGCGCGCAGGTTGGCGGCCACCACGTCCTGGACGAAGACGTAGTCCCGGGTCTGCTCCCCGTCGCCGAAGACGGTCAGCGGGGTGTCCTCGATGAGCCGATTCGCGAAGATGGATACTACACCCGCCTCACCATGCGGGTCCTGGCGCGGCCCGTACACGTTGGCGTAGCGGAGCGCCACGTATTCGAGCCCGCGCACGCGCCGGTAGTAGTGGAGGTAGTGCTCGCCCGCCAGCTTGCTCACGCCGTAGGGCGAGAGGGGGCCCTTGGGGGCCGTCTCGGGGGTGGGGCGCTCTTCCGGCTCCCCGTACACGACCCCGCCGCTGGAGACATAGACGAGGCGGTCGACCCCCGTCTCCAGGGCACCTTCCGCGAGGTTCAGGAGCCCCAGGACATTGGTGCGGGCGTCGCGGAGGGGATCCTCCACCGAAACCCGCACGTCGATCTGGGCGGCGTGGTGGCTCACCACGTCGAAGCCCACGTCGCGCATGAGCTCGCGGACCCTTCCGTGGGCCACGTCCGACTCCAGCACCTCCGCCTCGGGGTTCAGGTTCGCCCGCCTGCCCGTGGAGAAGTCGTCCACCACCCACACCCGGTCTCCCCGGGCCACGTGGGCGTCCACCACGTGGCTCCCAATGAAGCCCGCTCCGCCCGACACCAGGACCTTCTTCATCGGCCTCGCTCTTCAGTCGTCGTGGTCGTCTGCGCCGTCGGGCGCGCGTCCCGCCGGGTCGATGCCCAGCAGGAGGCGCGCAGCCTCCAGCATCTCCGCTCCCCGCCCTTCAGCCGCCCCGTCGCGCAGGCTGGCGGTGGGGCCGTGGAGCCACTTGTTCAGGAGCCGCCGGGAGAACGCCTCCACGGCGGCCCGATCCTCGTCGCTGAGGTGCGCCATGCCCGAGAGCAGGCGCTTCAGCTCCCTCTCGCGGAGGGCGTCGGCGCCCTCCCTGAGGGCCCGGATGACCGGCACCACCTCGAGGCCGCGGTACCACGCCTCGAAGTCGCGCACGCCCTCGCCCACCAGGATCTCGGCGTCCTCGGCCGCACCCTGGCGACGGTCCAGGTTCTCGTCCAGGATGCGCTGGAGGTCGTCCACATTGTACAGGAAAACGTCCTCCTCGGCGCCCACCGCCGGATCCACGTCCCGGGGAATGGCGATGTCGATGATGAGGAGCGGGTGGTGATCTCCGGACGGAAAGGCGGCCTGGAACGTCGCGGGGGTGATCAGGGGGTGGGGAGCGGCCGTGGACGCCACCACGATGTCCACGTCCGCCAGGGCCACCGTGACCTCGTCCAGGTGTACGGCGCGGCCGCGAAGCCGCTCCGCCAGGTCGGTGGCCCGCTCGTACGTGCGGTTGGCCACCACCACCCCCTCCACGCCATGGCGCCCCAGGGCCTGGACCACCAGCTCGCTGGTCTCGCCGGCTCCCAGGACCAGCACCCTCTTCCCGCTCAACGCCCCGAAGATCTTCCGCGCCAGGTCCACCGCCACCGAAGCGACGGACTGAGCGCCTTCGTTGAGGCGGGTCTCGTCCCGGACGCGCCCCCCCACGGCCAACGCCGACTGGAACAGGCGGTTCAGGACCGTGCCCGTGAGGGGGGGGCCACCCCTTCTGCAGAGCGGCGGTACGCCTCGCGGACCTGTCCCTGGATCTCGGCCTCCCCCAGGACGAGGGAGTCGAGACCGGCCGACACCCGGAAGAGGTGGCCCACCACGTCCATGCCCTGCTGCCGGTAGAGGTAGCGGGACAGCGGGTGCTCCAGCCGCCGGGTGCGGCGCTCCAGCACGGCCTCCACGGCGTCCAGGGTGGAGGCGTCCAGCGCCGGGTAGAGGTAGATCTCGGTGCGGTTGCAGGTGGAGAGGAGGACGGCCTCGTCCACCCCCACCTCCTCCCGCACCGCCGTGAGGGCCTCCAGCGCCTCGGCCGGGGAGAAGGCGAAGCGCTCGCGCACCTCCACCGGCGCGGTGTGGTGGCTGAGGCCGATCAGGGCCAGGGGCACCGGGGGGCTAGCCCATCTAGAGGAAGAAGACCCCGAACCCGGCGGTCGCGCGGACCACCAGGTACGAGGCCAGGATGAGAGCGAAGCCCACCGACGCTGCCAGGGCGGCCCGCCGCTCGCTCTTCCCGCCCCGGCGGAAGAGGAGCGCCACCAGGATGACCGCCCACACGAACACGCCCCACAGGATCTTGGGGTCGTCGCCCTGCAGGGAGTTCCGGAAGCGGATGGTCCACGCCCACCCCAGGGCGAGGGAGAGGCTGAGCAGGATGAAGGAGGAGACGCCGGCGATGCGGCCGAGCCGGTCGAGGGTGGCCAGGGGCGGGAGGAAGTGGAACGCCCGCCCCATCCGCTTCCGCTTGATCTCGCGGAACTGCAGGAGGTAGAGCATGCCCGCCGCGCCGGCGACGGCCATGCCCACCACGCCGGCGAACGCCAGGGTGACGTGGAGGGCCAGCCAGGCTCCCCGGAAGTCGAGGGTGGCCTGGGCCGGCCGCACCCCCAGGACGAGGGCGGCCCCCTCCATGAGCACCACCAGGGGCATGAGGACGATCCCCACCCGGGACGCCTCCCTGAGCCCCAGGCTCGCCACGACCGCCACGCCCAGCATGAACGCCAGGGTGGACAGGGATGGAGCGAGCCCCACCAGCGGCAGCTCGCCGAAGTGGAGCGTGTACACCGCCAAGGCGACGGCGTGGACGCCCACGGCCAGCCCCGCCAGCCACGGGGCGGACCACGACGCACCTCCCCGGGCTCCCCGGGCGAGGCCCCGGAGCCAGAGGAAGAAGGCGCCGCTGTAGAGAACGAGAGCTAGGAGATGGATCACAAGGGGGGCGAAAGGGTCGGACGCCGACCCGCTACGGCATCTTCCTGGACAGGACCACGTGCACTCCGGGTTCGAATACCGGATTCCGTAGCGTCAGGATCCGAGCCGACGCGTGGGTCGGCTCGACCTCGACCACCTGCAGGCGCCCCTCCACCGTGGGCGGCCACCCCGGCTTGCGGTCCCACATGAGGACGTATTCGTCGCCCACCGAGACGCCCTCGGCACCGCCTGCGTCCAGGAACGCGATGTTGAAGAGGCCCTGCACCGCCTGCGGCGTCCCGAAGCCCACCACGGTGGCCGTGGGCCCCGACGTCACCTCCTGGGCGCGCACCCCGGGGCGGATCCTGTACTCCGGCAGCGGCCGGATCAGGTCGCCGGGGGTCATGCGGTCGAACTCGTTGACCACCACGGCGATCACGCCGTTGTCGGCCCGGTCGGTGACCGAGAGCACGCCCGTGGGCGCCGCCACGTCACCGACGCCGTCGATGTGACCGACGATGCGGTACGTCTGGAGGGCGGTGCCCGCCGCCAGCGGCTCCTGGCTGTCCACCTCCACCTCGTCGTAGGTGAAGTACGTGCGCCGCCGCTCCTCCTCGGCACCCGCCAGCGAGCCCACCCGCCCCAGCACCGGCTGGACAACCCCGTCGGGGATGAGGAAGCGGGCGGAGTAGGCGATGTCACGGGACACGGCCGGCGCCGACGCCTGGGCGGCGGCGGAGATGTACGCGTCGGACTGGCCCGCGTCGTAGAAGACCGTGCGCGCTTCCCCACCCGGCTCGACCGCCGTCGGCGCGGGCGCGGCCGGCGCGGGGGTCGGAGCCGCCTCCTGCGGCACCACGGCCACCTCGCTGACCGTGGCCGTCCCGGTCACGCCCGGGATGACCAGGTGCTCGCCGGGATAGATCCAATGGGGATCCTCGACCACGTCCCGGTTGGCCTGGTAGATGCGCGGCCACTGGTACGGGTTCTGGTAGTAGCGCTGGGCCAGGTCCCACAGCGTCTCGCCCTTGACCACGTCGTGGGTCTCGGGAGTCTGCTGCTGCTGGGCCCGGGCCATTCCCGGTAGAATGAGCAAGGCCAGGAAGGCCGTGGCCGAGCGGGTCATGGGTCGTCCTTGTCCAGGTGGGACGGGGGTTTGGATCCACCCGTATACCTCGAAGATACGGGGGTCGTCCCTGGGGGGTCAACGCAATTTTTCCTATTTACCTACAAACGTTTCCCCGACGGCGTCCGCCACGCCAGCGCCCGCGGAACCCGTGCCCGTTCCGGCCCCGCCGGCGCCTGGAAGCCAGCGCACGCCGGCGCTCCACCGGGCGGGCAGCCCGCCCTCCCCGCTCCAGCTACCCCGGGCCTCGAGGGACGGTGCGAGCCGCCACGCCGCCTCGGCGCCGCCGGCCCAGGCCCACCCCGGCCCCTGGTCGTACAGGAGGTTCCACCGGTCCCTGCGCAGCCGGTCGGCGTGGACGGTGACGCGGACGCCGAACCCCGGGCTCCACGCGCTCACGGCCACCCGGTGCTGGAGGCCGTACCCACCCAGGGGATGACCCAGGAGGGCGCCGTCCACCATCCAGCCGTCCTGGAAGCGCACGTGCCGGTACCAGTAGGCCGGCAGGGTGTCGCAGCCCCCGCACAGCCGGGCCGGAGCACCGAAGGCAGCGTACTCGTAGCGCAGCGTCAGGGGGAAGGGCGCCCGGGGCGCCACCAGGAGGCCCGCCAGGAGGGCCGGGTCGCCCCAGGAGCGGCTCCAGTCCTCCCAGCCCATCTCGGCGTAGGCCAGGGCCGGCAGCCCCAGGGAGGCGAGGGAGGCCCGCACGTCCAGCGCCGCCACCTGGTCGTCGTAGTCGGTGCCGCCGCCGGCCAGGATGCGCAGGACGTCGCCGGCGGAGACGCTCCCCTCGTCGGGCGCGTAGACCTTGGCGTCGTAGGGAACGGTGCCGCCGCCGAAGTGCCCGCCCACCAGGGCGGCCCGGCTGATCCCCACCTGGATCCACGGCGCGGGACGGGCGGTGAGGCGCAGGAAGCCCAGCCAGGGGCTGTCCACCGCCCGGTACCCGGAGACGGGGCCCACGCCGAACGCCAGGCGGGTGGCGCCCAGGGCGGGCAGTCCGAAGGGCCGCCTTGTGTGGAGGAGCAGCCCATCCACCGGCGCGCTGGGGTTCAGGACCACGGCGCCGGTGGCGCCCCCGCCCAGCGTGAGGCGCTCCCGGGCGACGTCCACGTCCAGGGGGCCCAGGCGGAGGCCGAGCCCGCCCCGGGCGACGGCGTCGCCTCGCCGCTGGAGGGTCCCCCAGGCGAAGGCCCGGCCGCCCCCGACGGCGGCGTCCAGCCGGGCCGCCAGCGCGGCGCCGGCGCCGGCGTCGTCCACCCCCAGGGTGGGGACGAGCCAGCCATGGCCCACGGTCTCGGCGCCCAGCCGGGCCAGGGCGGCGGAAGCGGTGGTGGCGGCCGCCGCGTCCCGGGGCGGCGCCGCCCCTCGGCCTCCGCCGGCCGCCCCCTCCAGCAGCTCCACCGCCCTGCGCACCGTGAGAGGGCGGAAGGCGGAGGTGCCGGCGGGGAGTGCCCCCCGGGCCTCCATCCACTCGAGGACGGGGAGCAGCCAGTGGTCGTCGGGAAGGGGCGCCTCGGGGGAGGCGGGGAGGGTGTCCACGACGGGAGCAGCCCGTCGAAGCGCCGGCTCCAGCGCCGCCGCCCGGCCGCCGGGGATCCCCACGGCCACCGCCGCCACGAGCAGGCCCGCCGCCGCGCCCCGCCCCGGGCGAAGCCGGACCAGGAGGGGGCGGAGGCCGGGGACGTCCAGCGCCACGGCCAGGGGGAGGGTGAGGGCGGTCCAGCCCAGGCCCAACCCGGCCAGCACCGCCAGGCGCCCCAGCGTCCCCAGGGCCAGGGGGTCGGGGAGGCGGGGCGCCACCACCAGCAGGTGCAGCACGGTGGCCGGCAGCGCCGCCGCCGCGGCCCGCAGGGGCACCGGGCTCCTGCGCAGGCCCCACGCCCGGGGCGACCACGCGAGGAGGAGGGCCAGCACCAGGGCGTTCATGCCCACCTGGGCGGCCACCAGCCCCACGTACGAGAAGGCCTTCACCAGGGGGACCAGCGCCGCCGCCCGGGCCAGGTGCCCCACGACCTGCACGCGGTTCACCAGGGCGCTGCGGTTGGAGGCGAAGGCCGCGGCGAAGACGAGCTGCACGAGCCCCTGCAGGAGGAAGCCCACGGAGAAGATGGCCAGGGCGGTGGCGGCGGGGCGGAGCATGCCGTCCTGGAGGAAGCGGCCCCGCCCGAAGAGGAGCGCCACGGTCCACGGCGCGGTGAGCGCCACGAACAGGGCCACCGGCAGGTTCAGCCCGGCCAGCCCGTCCATCCCCTCCCGCAGGGCCACGCCGAGGCGGCGCTGGCCCTCTTCCGGCGCCTCCCCCTCCCCCACCGTTGCCTCCCGGGCCAGGCGGGGCAGGCTGGCCGTCTGGGCGGCGTCGTTCACCGCGCCGTGGAGGAGGTCGTGGACCATGCGCCCGTAGAGGACCGCGCTGAACATCCCCACCGGCAGGAGCGAGGCGCCCACCCGGAACGCCCATTCCCCCACGAAGGTGGCGCCGTTGCTCCACCCCAGGTTGATCCAGTGGCGCCCCACCTCCCGGGCCACCGGGTCCCGGGCCGCCGCCCGCAGGGGGGTGGGGGCGAGGGAGCCCCGGGCCGCCACCACCACCACCAGGGCGCCGGCCACGGTGGCGACGAGCCCGATCCAGCCGACGCCCACGATCCCCAGGCGGTCGGCGACCACGAGCAGCAGCGCCAGTGACACCGCCGCGGGCACCACCTTCTGGGCCGAGATGGTGACGCCGAACCGGCTCCGGCTCTCCAGCACCGCCATGCCCACGGTGACCGCGCCCAGCATCAGCAGACCGGGTACCCGGATCCGGACCAGGGTCACGGTGAGGTCGCGGATGTGTCCCTCGTACCCCGGCGCCAGCAGGTCCACCAGGAGGGGGGCGGCCACGACCACCAGGGCGGAGAGCAGGGAGAGGACCACCACCGAGAGGCGGAAGAGGCCGCCCGCCAGGGCGTCGGCCCGGGCGGGGTCCTCCCGGCGCAGCCTGGCGTACGCCGGCAGCGTGAGGGACTTGAGGTTGGTGAGCATGAGGAACTTCGCCAGGAAGGCGTAGATGCTCAGGCTCATGAACCAGGCGTCGGTCTCGGCGCCGGCGCCGAACCAGTAGGCCAGCAGGGACTGGAAGCCCAGCCCCAGGACGGCGGCCAGCACGGTCCCGCCGCCCAGCACCGAGGCGCTCCGGAGCACGCCGGGGGCGGTGCGGCTGATCTCGGCGGGGGCGGCGGCGGTGGGGGCGTTCAAGAGGGGCGGGGCCGGCGTTCAAGAGGGGCGGGGCGGGCGTTCAAGAGGGGCGGGGCGGGCCCCGTCAGAAGGGGGCCGACCCGGAGAGGGTCTCCAGCCCCGTGGCCGCCGGGCCCCGGGCCAGCCACGCGTCGGCGTCCAGCACGTCCAGGCGGGCGACCTCGGCCGTGAGCCCCGCCGCCAGGACCCCGCGCACCAGGTCGCCCAGGGCGGCCTCGTCCAGGTAGGGGAAGGTGAAGATGACGTGCTCGGCCCCGTACAGGCGGGCCAGCGCCACGATCCGGGACGCCGCGCCCAGCACCCGCACGCCCCCCACCAGGCTCCGGTGGGAGAGGGGGTCGTCGTCGGCGAAGCCGATGACGTGGTAGGGGGGTGCCTCCCGGGGGCGGGCCCGGAGCGCCCGGAACACCGTGAGCACGCCGTCGGCGGAGCCCGCGATGATGGTGCGCCGCCCCTCCCGGGAGCCCCACTCCAGGGAGGTCACCTCGCCCAGCGCACGCACACCCAGGCGCGTGAGACCGAAGAAGAGGAGGGAGAGGAGCCCCTCGATGGCGATGACCGTGCGGGGGAACGAGGGCGGCCTGAGCAGCACCAGCACCCCGGTGAAGAGGAGGGAGCCGAGGGCCAGGGCCATCACCAGGCGTACGGCGTCCCGGGCCAGCCCCAGCCGCCACTGGGTCTCGTACACCCCCATGAAGAGGGCGATGGCCACCCGGAAGACGATGAGGTAGGGCAGCACCGCCGCCAGGTTCTCGAGCTGGTCCAGGGGGATCCTGCCGTCGAAGCGCAGGAAGAACGCCAGGTAGGCGGCGGCGAACACCAGCACCACGTCCCCCCCCACCGCCACCACCCGGATCACCCACCGGTACCAGGGCGACTCCTCCCATCCCGGACGGGTGCGCTCGACGTTGAAGCCCGCCTCGAAGTGGCTCACCCGCCCCTGATAGAGGAACACCCCCAGGTACAGGAGCAGGATGAGGAAGAGGGACGCCCCCACCGCGTACGCCAGGGGCGTCGAGGACACCACCAGAACCCCCACCGTCCCGGCCAGCGCCGACAGCACGTACACCGCCGCCAGCGCCCGGCCCCGGGAGAGGCCGTGGGCCAGCAGGCGGTAGTTGATGTGGTCGCCCTTCCCCCGGCTCAGGGGTACGCCCGAGAGCTTGCGGGTGACGGTGACGAAGGTGGTGTTGAAGATGGGCACGGCCAGGAGGAGCGTGGGGGCCATCACCGTGAACGCCAGGTGGGTGGTCCCCGCCCAGCTCTCGCCGATGGCCAGCCCCGCCAGCAGGAAGCCCAGGAACATGCTCCCCGAGTCGCCCATGAAGATGCGGGCGGGCGGCAGGTTGAAGGGGAGGAAGCCCAGCGCCGCCCCGGCCAGGGCGAAAGAGAAGAGTCCCGTCTCGGACCGCCCCGTGGCGAAGGCGAACACCCCCACGAAGAACGCCGCCACGGCCGCCACCCCCGGGAGCATGCCGTCCATGTTGTCGATGAGGTTGAAGGCGTTGCACACGCCCACGAACCACAGGATGGTCAGCGGCACGGCCACCCACTCGAGCCCCCTGCCCAGGGGGAAGGTGACGCCGCCGATGATCATGAAGGCGGCCGCCCCCACCTGGATGACCAGCTTGGTGCGGGGATCCAGGAGGCGCACGTCGTCCCACACGCCCGCCAGGAAGAGGACGCTGGCCCCGGCGAAGGGCACCCCCAGCGGGCCCACCTCGTGGCCCGTGGCGGCCAACGTGACCAGGCACCCCAGCACCGACATCCACAGCGCCACGCCCCCGCCCACCGGCACCGGAAGGGGGTGGTTGGGGTCGGGCGCCGACACCAGCCCCACCCGCGGCAGCACTCGGAGTGCGGCCAGGGTGAGGACCCAGGCGAACGCCGCGGCGGCGAACGGATAGATGAAGACCTGGGGGTCGGTGGGGATCATGGGCGCTGCCCCGTCAGGGCTCCCGCGAGGCGGCCTGGGCGGCGACCAGGTCGCGGTCCACCTGCTCCAGGTGCTCCCGGTACCAGGCGGCGGTCTTTTCGATGGCCTCGTCGATCTCCACCTCCGGCCGGAACCCCAGCAGCTCGGCCGCCTTGCTCATGCGGGGCACCCGCACGTCGATGTCCGAGAAGTCGATGGCCTCGAAGCGCACCTTCGAGGAGGAGCCGAGGAGGGCGATGACCCGCTTCGCCAGCTCGTAGATGGTGAGGGTGTTCCTGGGGTTGCCCACGTTGAACGTCTCGCCCACCGCCTGGGGGAGGCAGAGGACCCGGACCAGGGCGTCGGCGAAGTCGTCGATGTAGCACCAGGAGCGGATCTGGGTGCCGTCACCGTGCACCTCCAGGTCGTCGCCCCGGAGCGCCGCCAGGATGAAGCGCAGCATGGCGTGGTCGCCCAGCCGCAGGGGACCGAACACGTTGAACGGCCGGATGATGACCGTGGGCAGCCCCAGCTCCCGGTGGTAGGTGTGGACGAGGTGCTCGCCGGCCAGCTTGGCGATGGAGTAGGTCCAGCGGGCCTCGCTCACCGAGCCGATTGAGGCGGGCGTCTCCTCTCCGGCGCGGAACGAGTTCATGCCGAAGACCTCGCTGGTGGAGAAGTAGACGAAGCGGTGCAGGTCGTCGCGCCCCTCCACGGCCTTGAGGGCGTTCGAGGTGCCGGTGAAGTTGACCTCGATGGTCTCTCGCCCCCGGGCCAGGACGTTCTTCACGCCGACCACCGCCGCCAGGTGCACCACCACGTCGGCGTCGGCCGCGGCGGCGGCGAGGGCGTCGGGGTCCAGAACGTCGCCCTGCACCGTGCCCAGGTTGGGGTGCCCCCACGCGGAGGACAGGGGGGCGCTCTGCCCCTCGAACGTCCGGTCGAAGAGGAGGACACGGTTGTGCTCCACCAGCCGCTCGGCCAGCGCCGAGCCGATGAAGCCGCCGCCGCCCGTCACCAGGACGGTGTGGTCCCGGAACGGCGGAAGGGCCTGCTTGGGATCTTGATAGCTCATTTTCCCTCTTGGCCGCTCTCGGAGTCCAGTACCTCGAGCAGCGATGCGATCACGTAGTCCTGCTCCTCCACCGTCAGCCCAGGGAAGATGGGCAGGGAGAGAGCGGTCTTCTCGTATTCGTTGGCCCGCGGATAGTCCGCGGGATCATAGGGCCCCGTGGGGGCGAACACCCCCTGGTGGTGGAACGCCGGATAGTAGAGGCGGGTGCTCACACCCCGCGCCGCCAGTCCGGCCTTCACACGGTCCCGCAGGCCGTCCTTCCCCACCAGGCGGATGGTATAGAGCTGGTGGTTCATGTCCTTCGCATCCCGAACCGTGGGACGCACCACCTCCGGTCGCCCATCCAACGCCTGGTCGTACCGCCGGGCCACGGCGCGGCGGCGCTCGATCACCTGGTCCAGGCGGTCGAGCTGGACCAGCCCCACGGCGCCCATGACTTCGGGCATGCGCAGGTTGAAGCCCAGCCGCGCCCAGTCAAACTTGCCCTCGTCGCCCATGTTGCGAAACAGGCGGCATGCGTCGGCGAGCTCGGCGTCGTCGGTGACGACCATCCCCCCTCCCCCGTGGTCATCACCTTGGAGGGGGTGAAGGAGAAGATGCCGATGCGCCCCAGGGTGCCTGCGGGGCGCTCCCCCCGGTAGCGGGCCAGGTGGGCCTCGGCGGCGTCCTCCAGCACCGGGACGCCGTGCCGGGCCGCCACCTCCAGGATGCCGTCCATCTCGGCGGTGTGCCCGGCGTAGTGGACCGGGACGATGGCTCTGGTGCGGGGGGTGATCCACCGCTCCAAGGCCTCCGGGTCCATGCCGTAGTACGTGAGCTCCAGGTCGGCGAACACCGGACGGGCGCCCAGGAACAGGGCCGCCGACGCCGTGGTGACGAACGACATGTCGGGGCAGATCACCTCGTCGTCCCGCCCCACCCCCAGCGCCGCCATGGCGATGAGGAGGGCGCTGGAGCCCGAGTTGCATGCCACGGCGTGGGCGGCGCCCTGGCGCGCCGCGAAGCGCTCCTCGAACGCGGCCACCCGGGGGCCCTGGATGAGCCAGCCAGACCCCACCACCTCGGCGGCGGCAGCGGCCTCCTCCTCGCCCACCCACGGGCGGGCCAGGGGCACCTTCATGCCCACGGCGCCTTCGATGTCGGGGTTCTGTACGGGGTTCACGCGGGTCCTTTCTCGGGTTCGTGGGGGGGCGAGGGCGTCAGGCCTGCTTCGTGGGGGGCCGGTGCTCCTTCAGGAGGCGGGCGGGCACGCCCGCCACGGTGACGTCGGGGGGCACGTCCCGGGTCACCACGCCGCCTGCGCCCACCACGGAGCGGGCGCCCACGCGGTGGCCGGGGATGACCACGGCGGCCGTGCCCAGGTAGGCGTCCTCCTCCACCGCGGCGCGCCCGGCGAGGTCGACACCCGGGGAAAGGTAGGCGAAGTCGCCCAGCGCCACGTCGTGGGCCAGCGTGCACCCCGGGTTGATCATGACGTGGCGGCCCACGGTGACGTTGGCGGTAAAGGTGCAGCCGGCCATGACCACGCTCCCCTCCCCCAGCGCCACCCACGGCGTGAGGACGGCGGTGGGGTGGACGAGGGTGGCGAAGCGGGCCCCCTGCCCAGCCAGGCGCGCCGCCACCCGCCGCCGGGCAGCAGGGTCGCCGATGGTGACCACCACGGCCGCGTCCTCTCCCTCCAGCCAGCCGCCGTCGCCCAGCACGGGCAGGTCCAGGAGGGTGCTGCCTCGCAGGGTGGCCCGATCGTCCAGGAAGCCCACCAGCTCGGGCCCGCCGGCCTCCCGCAGCGCGGGACCCATGGACGCCACGTCCCGCCCCAGCTCGCTGGCGCCGTAGAGGACCACCCTCACGACGCGTGTCCCGACCGGGCGGCGGCGCCCACGGACGGCCCGTGCGAGGGTGCGCCCGCCCGCTCCCCCTCGGCCGCCTCGACGGCGTCCCGGCACGCGGCGAGGTACAGCGCCAGCCGGTCCGACCAGCCGGGGAAGGTGGCCACCCGGCGGAAGCCGGCCTCCCTCAGCCGCCCCCGCAGGGCGGCGTCGTCCAGAACCCGTACCAGGGCCGCGGCCAGGGCGTCCGGATCGGTGGGCTCGGCGTAGACGGCCGCGTCGCCGCACACGCCCCGGGCGAAGTCCCGGTCGCTGGTGACCAGGGGAACGCCGAAGTGGAAGGCCTCCACGTACGTCGCCGAGAAGGACTCGAGGAGCGAGGGAAGCAGGACGACCGCCGCCTCCCGGTAGAGCGCTCCCATGGCGTGGTGGGGCACCCGTCCCAGGAGCCGGACGCGCACGCCCGGGGCGCGCCGCGCCAGGGCGTCGTGGAGGGGCCCGCCGTAGGGGCCGGGCTCGGCGTCGACGGTGAGGGCGAGCTCCACGTCGGTGACGCCCCGCCGGCCCAGCGCCGCCGCCACGGCGGGGACCACCTCCAGGTTCTTCGCGGGCTTGGGGTCGCCGGGCACCAGGATCCGCCGCGGGCCGACCGGGGGCTCGGCGGGCGCCGGGCCCTCCCCCTCCAGGAACGCGGACGGGCCGTTGGGCACCACCCGGAAGCGGGCCTCCGGAAGGCCCCAGACCCGGGCCAGGCGGCGGGCCATGGTGTCGGTCTGGACGCATACGAAGGCGGCGCTGCGGGCGGCCCGGGCGGCGTAGGCCAGGCGGAGCCGCCGGGCCAGGGCGCCCCCCGCGTCCAGCCCCAGCTCGGGGTACGCCACCGTGGCGTCGTGCCACCCCATGACCGACGGGACCGGCGCCCTGAGCGGCCCGGCCCCCATGGGGGTGAGAATCACGTCGGCCCCCCAGCGGCGGGCCAGCGCCCCGGTGCCGGCGAGGCCGGCGGCCACCCGGCCGAGGGAGCCACCCCCCCCGCGCAGGCGAAGCTCCTGGTGCGGCGCGCCGGCGAGCTCCTGCAGGCCCAGCCCCGGACGCCCCAGGACCAGCCAGCGGTGCTCGCCCCCCGCCTCGGCGACGGCACGCCAGAGGTTCCTGGCGTTCTGCAGCCCGCCGCCCCGGGGCAGGATCGGCAGCAGGTCCAGGAGGATCTTCACGCGATCACCACGCCGCCGCCGGCGGGCAGCCGATCCCCGTCCTCCGGCTCTCCCAGGTCATCGGGCAAGGGGGGGCCACCGTAGCGGCCGCTCCGCCCCGCCAGCATGTGGACGACCACGGCCACGGGCCCGAAGAAGAGGAGCGGATTGCCCAGGTAGCGGTGCGTGCGGAAGGCCAGGATGGACGCCAGGAGGAAGTCGATGTAGACGACGAGCCACACGAAATTCGTGCGCTCCCGGAAGAGCCGGTACGCCAACGCGGTGAGGGCTCCGTAGATGCCAGGCACCACCAGCACCCCGAAGAGGCCGAAGTCCAGCCACAGGGTGAAGAGGTAGGTGGGGGAGTTGTGCACCCCCAGGCTGTTGGAGATCTCCAGGTCCCGCTCCCGGAGCCCGGGGTCGAACGTCTTGGGCAGGTCGTAGGTCGTGGTCCCCATGTCCAGGGGTGGCACGTCCCTGCGCAGGGTGAGCTGGAGGTTCTTGAAGCTGGCGCCCGTGTGCCCCCACAGCGTGGCCAGGGGGCTCATGTCCAGGCGGGGGTTCACCAGCTCGGGGTGGAGGCGAAGCGGCGTCCGGCGGTAGTACTCGATGCCCGACGAAACGCCCAGCACCACGAGGGTCGCGGCGACCAGGTGGCGGATGCGGATGGCCCCGGAGCGCCGGTAGAAGAGGTAGATTCCCGCCCACCCCAGCCCCTCCAGGGGGCTCGCCCGCACCGCGCCGAAGGCGAGCTGCATCACCGACGCCAGCCCGAGGGCCACCCACCCCAGGCGGGCGGTGGTGCGGCGGGATTCCACGGCCAGGATGGTCGACAGCAGGGCCACCACGAAGTGGAGGTCGTACACGTACCCCCACAGGGGGCGCTTCCAGATCAGGCGGAGCTCGTCCACCCGTGGGGAGAAGAGGGGGATCGCGCCGGCGAGCCGGATGAAGTAGAGGGTGACCAGCGACGCCGTCACGAACAGGGCGAGCACCACCACCTTGAGGGCCGAGGTGTCCAGGCAGGCCTGCAGCCGTCGGGCCATGACGCTGCGATCGAGGGGCGCCAGGCCGGGGTCCACGAGCCAGAAGCCGAAGGCGAAGACCAGGGCCGAGCCCACGACGGCCAGGTAGGTGCGGGCGATGAACGGCTGGGCGTAGTACGGCTCGTCGTAGCTCCTGGCCACGTCCAGGTGGCCGAACCCGAACGCGAGGAACCAGAACAGGAGCATGAGCCCCAGCGGGTGGAGCGCGTCGCCCGTGCGGCGGTAGATGCCGAGCCACACCGCCACGCCGCCCGTCATGAAGAGGAGGCCCAGCACCGTCTCCATCACGCCGTCCCACGCCCCGCCGGGGGGCGTCTCTCTCCGGGATTCCTGCGGGCCCATCGCCTTGCCGCCATAGGCCGTGAAGGATAGTGTACTAGGTCTTTTCCGCCAACTCGGCGGAACGAGCGTCGTCGCCCCCCCGCGGGGCCTCCAAACATCCCGGCCCGAATACGATGGTTCGTCTTCTTTCGGCCGCAGCCCTCGCCGTGGCGTTGACCGCCTCGGCGCCGGTGCTGGGTCTGTCGTCGCTCCGTGCCCAAGCGGCGAAGCAAGCCGCCGGAACGGCGGGCGTGATCCCCCCCGCGAACAGCCTGGTTCCCGGCGACGTCATCCGGGTCCAGATCTGGCGGGAGGACGACCTCTCCGGCCAGTTCCAGGTGGACGAGGACGGATCGGTGGTCCTCCCCCTCCTGGGGAAGAAACAGGTGGTGGGGATCGACCCCGACGTCCTGCGGGAGCAGCTCACCGACGACTACGGCGAGTACCTGGTCAACCCGGCCGTCAACGTGACGCTGCTGCGCCGCATCGTGGTGCTGGGGGAGGTTCGGGTGCCGGGGCAGTACACGGTGGACGCCACCAACAGCGTGGCCGACGTGATCGCCCGGGCCCAGGGCGTCACCCCCGAGGGCAACGCCGAGGACATCGTGCTGGTGCGGGACGGCCAGCGGCTCGCCACCGGGCTCAGCGGCACCGAGAGCATCCAGGAGGCGGGCATCCGCTCCGGCGATCAGATCATCGTGGGGCAGCGGAGCTGGGCCTCGAGGAACTTCTCCTCGATCGTCGGGATCGCGTCGATCCTGGCGAACATGTACGTGATCATCCGGCGGTAGTAAGGCGATGCGACAGAACGGCGCTTCGGCGCACGGGAGTGGCTCCTCCTCCGGACACGCTCCCGGCGGCTCCTCCGAGCTGCACCTGCGGGACTTCGTCAACCTGGTGCGCCGCAACGTCTGGCTCATCCTCGCCGTGGCCGTCCTCATCATCGGCGCCACCGCCTGGGTGACGTGGCACACCCCCGAGGTGTACCAGGCCCGGGCCACCATCCACGTGGACCAGGACCGGCAGGAATCCCCCGAGCTCGACTTCCTCTCCAACATGCTCCACGGCAGCGACGTGGAGACGGAGATGGCGCTGCTCAGGGCCCGGAGCATCGCGGACTCCACCGTGGACAGCCTGAGCCTCCAGGTGAAGGTGACCGAGCCCATGGGGCGGGCCCGCTCCACCCTGTTCAGCGCCCTGACGGCCAGCGCCATCACCGAGAAGGGCACCTTCCGCATCGCCCAGGAGGGGGACCGCTACCGCATCCTGGACGCCCAGGAGCGGGACGTGGGCGTGGTGGCGCCAGGGGAGGCCATCGTCTTCAACGGCATCCGCATGGTGCTGAACCCGTCGCCCGAAACGCCCCTGCCCGCCGAGATCGACATCACGACGCTCCCCCAGCACGACGCCGTGCGGGAGCTCATGGACGAGATCTCCGTGGCGCGGCCCTACCGTGACGCCAACGTCATCGCGGTGACGTACGAGGGGACCGACCCGGAGCTGGTGCGGGACGTCCCCAACACCGTGGCCGGGGTGTTCATCGCCACCCGGCGGGCGGCCAAGAAGACCGAGGCCAGGAGCACGGTGGCCTTCCTCACCGACCAGATCGCCACCTACACCGAGCAACTCCGGGAGTCGGAGGAGGCGCTGCTGGCGTTCCAGCAGGGGCAGCAGGTGGTGAACCTGCAGGCGGAGGGGGCGGAGCAGGTGCGCCGGCTGGTGGAGAGCCAGTCCCAGCGTGACCAGCTCACCGGCGAGCTGGAGAGCCTGGACGACATCCTGGCCCAGATCAAGGCCGCCCGCGCCCAGGACAGCACGGCCACGGGCGACCAGAGTCCGTTCCGGCGCCTGGCCGCCTTCCCGACATTCCTGCAGAACCAGGCCGTGACCGACCTGATGAGCTCGCTGAACAACCTGGAGACCGAGCTGCAGGACCAGCTCACCCGCAGGAAGCCCACCCACCCGGACGTGGTGGCCCTGCGCCGGGGGATCGACCAGCTCGAAGACCAGCTCTACCAGCTCGCCCTGAACTACCGGTCCAACCTGCAGAACCAGGTCACTTCGCTCAACGACCAGCTCAAGAAGTTCGGCAGTCAGCTCGAGGCCATCCCCGAGAAGTCGCTGGAGGAGGCCCGGCTGGAGCGGCAGAAGAAGGTGCTGGAGGGCGTCTACACCATGCTCCAGAACCGGCTCAAGGAGGCCCAGATCGCTCAGGCGGTGGAGCCGGGTGACGTGCGCGTGGTGGACTACGCCGTGCTCCCCGACCAACCCATCCGGCCCCGCAAGGCGCGCAGCATGATCCTGGCCGTCCTGTTCGGGCTGGTGGCCGGCGTCGGCATCGCGGCGGGCAAGGACTACATGGACGAGACCGTCCACAGCCGGGACGAGCTGACCCGCATCACCAACCTCCCGGTCCTGGCCATGATCCCCCGCATCAAGGGGGCGGCCAACGGCAACGGCAAGCTGGGCCGCAAAGGGAAGTCGCTGGGCGAGCGGCTGGTGACGCGCAACGACGTGGGCAGCCCCGTGTCGGAGGCGTACCGGGCCTTCCGCACCAACATCACGTTTCTGGGCATCGACGAGCCGCCCCGGGTCCTGGTGCTCACCAGCCCCGGCCCCGCCGAGGGGAAGAGCACCAGCGCGGTGAACCTGGCCATCACGCTGGCCCAGCAGGGCACGAAGACGCTCCTGGTGGACTGCGACCTGCGCCGGGGCATCGTGCACCGGGTCTTCGGCGAGACCTCCGCGGAGCCGGGGCTCACCAACGTCCTCATGGGTACCGTTTCCCTGGACGAGGCAGTCCGGGAGGTGGACGTGGGCGAGGGCCAGATGCTCCGCCTGCTGCCCACCGGGACCCTCCCCCCGAACCCGTCGGAGCTCGTGGGCTCCCAGCACATGCGGCGGCTCCTGGCCGAGCTCCAGGGGAAGTTCGAGATGGTGCTCCTGGACTCGCCGCCCCTGAACCTGGTGACGGACGCAGCGGTGCTGGGCGCCGAGGCCGACGGCGTGATCCTCATCGCCCGGGCCGGCAGCACCGACAAGGGCGCCGTGCGTTACGCCCTGGACCAGCTCAGGGCCGTGAAGGCGCGGGTGAGCGGCACGGTCCTGAACGACCTGGACTACGCGGGGCGGGGGCGGTACTACGGCTCCGGCTCCGGCTACGGCTACTACCACCGCTACTACAAGGCCGACAAGGAGGGCTGAGGCCGGACGGGCGGGGGCGGCGTTCCCCGGCGTCACGCCCCCAGCACGGCCCTCCGGAAGCGGGGGTACTGGACGTCGGCCCACACCCAGCGGTCCACCAGCGCCCGGGCGGCGGCACCCCGCCGGGCCCGCACCTCGGGCGACGCCAGCAGCCGGCGCAGGTGGTCCCCCCACGCCGCCTCACCCTCGGCGAAGACGAGCCCGCCTTCGATCCCCTCCGCCCGGCCCCGGGCATCCAGCTCGTCCAGGCCGCCGCCGGGACTCGCCACCACCGGCACGCCGCCGGCCAGCGACAGGAGGACGGACACTCGCCCTCCCCGGCTCCGGCTCCACGCCTCTTCGTCCAGGGGTGAGACGGCCACGTCGAAGGCCCGCACCGCCTCCAGCTCCGCGGCCTCCGACCACGGCACGAAATCCGTCCGCTCCAGGAGGGCGGGCGGCAGCGCCGGCGGCGCGGACGAGCACACCATGAAGCGGCTTCCGGGATGCTCCGCCAGCACCTCGGAGAGGACGGGGGCGATGCGGGCCA
This sequence comes from uncultured Gemmatimonadales bacterium, assembly GCA_963720485.1. Lineage (GTDB taxonomy): Bacteria > Gemmatimonadota > Gemmatimonadetes > Longimicrobiales > Gaopeijiaceae > MFD05684-c1. Next base: position 1,036,742 of record OY970395.1, on the reverse strand, counting down.
GGTAGGCCTGGCTCGCCCGGTTGCCGATCCACCCCACCACCACGGTGCTTTCCGCCCCCCGGGGCGCCGCCGGCGCGGCGTCGGCGAAGCGGCCCCGCTCGAGGGACGGGTAGAGCACGTCCACCGCGGGGGTGAGGGTGCGGGCGTACGCCGCCAGCGGGGGCGAGCCCGCGATGACCTGGTCGGCCAGGGCCAGCATGGCGTCGAAGCGCCGCTTCCTGGCCCGGGCCCGGGCCGCGTCCTCGCCGTGGGTGAAGCGCTCGTGGAGGGCGTCGTCGAAGTCGTAGACCACGCGGGCGCCACCCCGCTTCCACGCCCGCGCCAGCCCCGCCGGCACCAGGACCTTCTGCACCAGCACCACGTCGTGGCCCCAGGAACGGCCGAGCAGCCGTCCCAGGAAGGCGAGGCGCTGGCGCAGCGCGGTGAGCCCGGGCGTGCCCGCCGCGCCGCCGCCGTACTCGATCCAGCGCACCCGCACCCCGTCGGCCTCCAGGAAGGGGCGGTAGTGCCACAGCCGGTGGCGGGAGCTGGCCGTGGTGCGGGGGCCGCCGGCGACCACCAGGAGGCGGGTGCCGGCCGGGAACGCCATCAGCGCGCCCGGCGCCCCTCGCGGGACCGGTCGAGGGCGGCCACCACGGCTTCGCCCACCCGCCGGCCCGCGCGGCCGTCCAGGACGCCGCACTGCTCCCGGACCAGCCGCTCCCGCCCCGCCGCGTCGGCGGAGGGGTCCTCCAGGTAGCGCTCGATGCCCTGGATCATGGCCTCGGGGGTGGTGGCCCGGAACACGCCCCCGGACGCCACCACGGGCTGCTGGTGCGTGAAGTCGTAGAAGCGGTGCACGGAGCGGTGGTAGGGGGTGTCGGGGCGGGCGTCGAAGTCCACCACGACCACGGGCGTGCCCACCGCGGCGGCGTCGATGGAGATGGAGGAGGCCGCGTTCACCACCACGTCGGCGTGGCGCAGGGTGTCGGCCAGGTGCTCGAGCTGGCCTCGATCGAAGTCCCGGTCGTGGTAGCCGCCCAGCGGCGGACGGCCCGCCTGGTCCAGGGCCACCCCCGGACGGCCGCGCAGGGCGGCGTAGCGCCCGGGGTCGTCGAGCTGGTGGGTCCGCACCAGGAGCTGGACGTCGGGATGGCTCTCCGCCAGGGCATCCGCGATGCGGACCACCAGGTCGGGCTCGTGGGGGATGGTCCCCTCGGTGCCGGTGGTGTAGACCACCAGGCGCCGGGCGGGGTCGAGCCCGAGGGCCCGGAAGAACGGTGCCCGGGCCGTGTAGGGGCTCTCCCGGGCGAACACGTCGTGCTGGGGCGCTCCCGTCACCACCACCCGCTCGGGCGGGAGGCCGTGGACGTGTACGGCCTGCTCGGCCATGATGCCGTTCCACACCGTGATGCGGTCGGGGTCGGCGGGGAAGAAGCCCGAGGTGGTGAGGTTGTCCCAGCTCGACACCAGCACCATGGAGGGAACGCCCCGGTCGGCCGCCGCCATGACCAGGTGACGGTCCAGGTAGCGGGCGGCGGACGCGGCCCGGGGGCCCGACATGGTCACCACCCGGGTGCCCACAACCAGGTCCGGCCTCCAGCGCCGGAAGGCGTCGTCGTAGAGGTCGGGGGCCACCGCCCGGTCGAGCCGCCGGCTGGCGCCCAGGAGGAGGTCCTGACCCCGCCGGCCGAGGGCCGCCAGGAGCCGCCGGGCGGTGCGGGCCACGAAGCTTGCCCGCAGTGTGCCCTCGATCATGATGCGGGCGGTGTCGCAGCGCAGGGAGAGAAGCAGCACGTGGAGCTTCAGGACCGCGCCGTCCACCACCTCGAAGAGGCGGGATCCGGGCCGCTCCAGGGGGTGCACGTGGATCCCCGGGCCGGCGAACTCGGCCGCAAATGCGTCCACGTCGGCGGCAGGCGAGAACAGGTGCACCTCGGCACCCGAGTCCCGGATGACCCCCCAGGCTTCGCTGCGGAGGACGTCCCGGACGTTGATGGCCATGGGGAGACCGAGGAAGATCACGCCCCGGCCCGCGCCCTCCGGCCTCCCCTCCCGCCCCGCCGACGCCGGCGCGGCGGCGGCCCCGCCCGTCACCCCTCCTCCACGCCCGCCCGGCCCAGCAGCCCCCGGTCCCGCATCTCGTCCAGCGCGCCGTCCAGGGTGGAGCCGGGGCGCTCGGAGGAGCGCACCCAGGCGGTCAGGGCCTCCAGCCCCTCTCCCAGGGGGGTGGGATCGCCGGCGCCCAGCACGCGGGTGAGGGCGGCGCGGTCGGCCAGGGCGTGGCGGACGTCGCCCACCCGGTAGTCCCCCGTGACCCGCACCAGCCCCGGGTCGGCCCCGTAGAGCCCCGCCAGCCACAGGGCCGCGTCCTGTACGGTGGTGCGCCGGCCGCTCCCCACGTCCACGGTGGCGCGCCCGCCGTCGAGAGGGGCGTCGCCGGCCCGCACGAAGGCGTCCACCACGTCGTCCACGAACACGAAGTCCCGGGACTCGCAGCCGTCCTCGAACACCGCGATGGGCTCGCCGTCCAGGAGGCGCACGGAGAAGATGGAGAGGATGCCCGTGTACGGGTTGGCGAGGGACTGGCCCGGGCCGTACACGTTCTGCAGGCGCAGCGTCACGGCCTCGACCCCCCGGGCAGGCAGGAGGAGCGCCAGGAGCTCCTCCTGGTCCCGCTTGGTCAGGGCGTACACGGAGGCCGGGTCCAGGCGCGTGTCGGTGCCCGCCGGGTGGGGCTCCACGGGCCCCGAGCAGGTGGGGCACAGCACGTCCCACACCCCCCGGGAAAGGGCGTGGGCGCTGCGGGTGCCGGGGTACACCACGCCGCACGCACGGCACGTGTAGGGGCCCTCACCGTATACCGCCCGGGAGGAGGCCAGCACCACCCGCCGGGCCCGGGCCGCGCCCGACGCCAGGAGGTCGCACAGGAGGGCGGTGCCCCCCACGTTCACGTCCACGTAGTGACGGGAGCGGTACATGGACTCGCCGGTGCCCGTCTCCGCCGCCAGGTGGTAGACCAGGTCGGCGCCGCCCTCGAGGGCCTTCTTCCACGCGTCGGGATCGCGCACGTCGCCCCGGACGAAGCGGGCGCCCTCCACCTCGGGAGGGGGCCCCGCCCCCTCCCCGTGGACGGACGGGACCAGGGCGTCCAGGACCGTGACGTCGCTGCCCGCGTCCACCAGGCTGCGCACCAGACCCCGGCCGATGAAGCCCGCGCCGCCCGTCACCAGCACGCGCCCGGCCATCAGAGCTCCGCCCCCACGGGCGCCCCGGACGGCTCCCCCGCCCCGACGTGCCACGCCTCCAGGACGTCGGCCACCCGCTCGGCGGCCCGACCGTCCCACCCCTCGGGGGCGCGACCCTGGACCGGCCGCCCCCACACCTCCCCGAAGGCCTCCATGATGGAGGCCCGGGTGCGCTCGGGGACGAGGCGGTTGGTGCCCTCGGTCACGGTCACGGGCCGCTCGGTGGTGCTCCGGAGGGTGAGGCACGGCACGCCCAGGACCGTGGTCTCCTCCTGGATCCCCCCCGAGTCGGTGAGCACCGCGCCGGCGCCGTCGAGGAGCCCCAGCATGTCCAGGTAGGGTTGGGGCTCGATGCCCCGGACCCGCTCCAGCGCCAGCCCGAACGCCCGCAGCCGCTCGGCCGTGCGGGGGTGGAGGGGGAGCACCACGGGGGCCGTGCGGGCCACCTCCTCCAGCGCCGCCACGATCTCGGCGAGGCGGTCGGCGTCGTCCACGTTGGAGGGACGGTGGAGCGTCACCGCCACGTAGCCCCCCGGCTCCAGCCCGAGGCGTCCGGGGGCGTCCCGCTCCCGGGCCGCCGGCAGGTGGGCCAGCAGCGAGTCGATCATGACGTTGCCCACGAGATGGATGCGCCCGGCGGGGATCCCCTCGTCCAGGAGGTTCCGGTCGGCGTCCCGGCTGGGGGTGAGGCAGAGGTCGGCGAGCTGGTCGGTGACCAGGCGGTTCAGCTCCTCGGGCATGGCCCGGTCCCGGCTCCTGAGCCCGGCCTCCAGGTGGGCCACGGGCACGTGCAGCTTGGCGGCCGTGAGGGCCGCCGCCAGCGTGGAGTTCACGTCGCCCACCACCAGCACGACGTCGGGGCGCTCCGCCTCCAGGAGCGGCTCCAGCGCGGTCATGACGCCGGCGGTCTGCACGGCGTGACTCCCGGATCCCACGCCCAGGTTCACGTCGGGCGCCGGGATGCCCAGGTCGCGGAAGAACGCCTCGGACATCTTCTCGTCGTAGTGCTGCCCCGTGTGGACCAGGGTGCTCAGGAAGCCGCCCCGGGCGTCCAGGGCCCGCAGCACCGGGGCGATCTTCATGAAGTTCGGGCGCGCGCCGACGACGTGGAGTACGTGCATGGGCATGTCAGCGGCGCCTTCTGGCGAACTCCCGGGCCCAGTACGTGAGGATGACGTCGGCCCCCGCCCGGGCGATGGAGACCAGGACCTCCTCCATGGCGCGCTCGAAGTCGAGCCACCCCCGCTCCCCCGCCGCCACCAGGGCGGCGTACTCCCCCGACACGTGGTAGGCGGCCACCGGCCAGCTCGTCTCGTCCTTCACCCGCCGGATGATGTCGAGGTAGGCCAGGGCCGGCTTCACCAAGATGATGTCGGCCCCCTCGTCGATGTCGGCCCACACCTCCCGGAGCGCCTCGTCCCCGTTGGGCGGATCCATCTGGTAGCCACGGCGGTCGCCGGACGCGGGCGCCGAGTCGGCCGCGTCGCGGAAGGGCCCGTAGAACGCCGAAGCGTACTTGGCCGCGTAGCTCATGATGGGCACCTGGTCGTGGTCGGCGTCGTCCAGGGCCTCCCGGATGGCGCCCACCCGGCCGTCCATCATGTCGGAGGGGGCCACTATGTCGGCGCCGGCGTCGGCGTGGCTCACGGCGGTGCGGGCCAGGAGCTCGAGGGTGGGATCGTTCAGCACCTCGCCCCCCTCGAGCACGCCGCAGTGGCCGTGGGAGGTGTACTCGCACAGGCACACGTCGGTGATCACGGTGAGCTCGGGGAGCTCGTCCTTGATGGCCCGGACGCCGCGCTGCACGACGCCGTCGTCGTCCCAGGCGCCGCTCCCCTCCTCGTCCTTCTCGCCGGGGATGCCGAAGAGGATCACGCCCCCGAGCCCCAGCACGGCCGCCTCCTCGGCGTCCCGCACCAGCTCGTCCACGGAGGTGCGGTGCACCCCGGCCATGGAGGGCACCTTCTGCCGGATGCGCTCCCCTTCCACCACGAACAGGGGGAGGACGAGGCGCTCGGGTTGGACGTGCGTCTCCCGCACCAGGGCGCGGAGTCCCTCGGTGCGGCGGAGGCGGCGGCCCCGCTGGTCTGGAAAGCTCATGAACAGTGTCCTTCCGTGGTCAGTCGTCGAGGCGCTTCAGCAGCACCCGGGCGTCTTCCCTGGGATGGTCGTAGTAGTTCCTGCGCACGCCGATCTCCTCGAACCCCCGCTCCGCGTACATGTGGCGGGCGGTGCGGTTCGACTCCCGCACCTCCAGGTAGAGGCTCTTCACCCCCCGCTCCACCGCCAGGGCGATGACCCGGTCCAGGAGGAGGTTCCCCAGCCCCCTGCCCCGCCGGGCGGCGTCGATGCCGATGTTGGCCAGCTCGCCCTGGTCCTCGATGCACCACAGCACCGCGTACCCCGCCACGGCCTCGTCGGGCAGCTCCAGCACCAGGAGCTCGGCCCCGGGACGGCCCATCAGCCTCTGGAAGGTCTCGGCCTTCCACGGCGAGGTGAAGGCCTCCCGCTCGATCTCCGCGACCCGCTCCACGTCGTCGGGGCGCATGGGGCGCACGACGGCCCCCGCGGGGGGCCCCGGAAGGGGGTCGGCGGTGCTCATGGAGGGCATTGTCGAGGGCGGACGAACGGGGCACAACCCCGGCTACTTCGCCCCCACCTTCGCTTTAAGCTCGAAGATCTGGTCCCGCAGCAACGCCGCACGCTCGAAGTCCATGGCCTCCGCGGCCTCCGCCATCTCCTGCTCCAGGATCTTGATGTACTCCTCCCGGTTCACCTCGTCGGCGTAGGAGGCCACCGGCTCCGACACCTTCGCCGGCCTCAGGCGGGCGTCCGCCACCCGGGTGCTGAACTCGATGTCCTGGATGCTCTTGCGGATGGTCTCGGGCGTGATGCCGTGCTCCTCGTTGTACGCGAGCTGGATCTCCCGCCGCCGGTCCGTCTCGTCCAGGCAGCGGCGCATGGAGTCGGTGATGCGGTCGGCGTACAGGATGGCCCGGCCGTGCACGTTGCGGGCCGCGCGGCCGATGGTCTGGATCAGGCTCCTGGCGTCCCGGAGGAAGCCCTCCTTGTCGGCGTCGAGGATGGCCACCAGCGACACCTCCGGAAGGTCCAGCCCCTCCCGCAAGAGGTTGATGCCCACCAGCACGTCGATGCGCCCCAGGCGGAGCGCCCGCAGGATGTCCATGCGCTCGATGGCGTCGATGTCCGAGTGCATGTAGCGCACCTTCACCCCCACCGACTGGAAGTATTCGGACAGGTCCTCGGCCATGCGCTTGGTCAGGGTGGTGACCAGCACCCGCTCGCCCCGCTTCTCCCGCTCCCGGATCTCGGCCAGGAGGTCGTCCACCTGGCCCTTGACCGGGCGAACGTCCACCTCGGGGTCCACCAGCCCGGTGGGGCGGATGATCTGCTCCACCACCACGCCGCCCGCCTTGCCCAGCTCCCACTCCCCGGGGGTGGCCGACACGTAGATGGCCTGGGGCACCAGCGACTCCCATTCCTCGAACTTGAGGGGCCGGTTGTCCAGGGCGGAGGGGAGGCGGAAGCCGTGCTCCACCAGGGTCAGCTTCCGTGAGCGGTCGCCGTTGTACATGCCGCCGATCTGGGGCACCGACACGTGGCTCTCGTCCACCACCAGGAGGAAGTCCTCGGGGAAGTAGTCGAAGAGGCAGGCGGGGCGGTCCCCAGGCTCCCGGCCCGAGGTGTAGAGGGAGTAGTTCTCGATACCCGGACAGGTGCCGATCTCCAACATCATCTCCAGGTCGAAGTTGGTGCGGGTCTCCAGCCGCTGGGCCTCCAGCAGCCGCCCGTCGGCCCGGAGCTGCACCAGGCGCCCGCTGAGCTCCTCCCGGATCATGGGGACGATCTGCTCGATGGTAGCCCGCCGCGTGACGTAGTGGGACGCCGGGTAGATGGCCGCCCGCTCGAGCTGGGTGATGGCGTCGCCCGTGAGGGGGTCGAAGCGCGTGATGCGCTCCACCTCGTCGCCCCACAGCTCGATGCGCACCGCCTGCTCCTCGTAGGCCGGGAACACCTCCACCGTGTCGCCTCGCACCCGGAAGACGCCCCGCTCGAAGACGTAGTCGTTGCGGCGGTACTGGATGTCCACCAGCCCCTTGAGGATGTCCCGGCGGGGCTTCTCCTCCCCCACCTGCAGGTGGAGCATCAGCTCCCGGTAGTCCCGGGGGTTCCCCAGGCCGTAGATGCACGACACCGACGCCACCACGATGACGTCGTCCCGCTCCATGAGGGACGACGTGGCCCGCAGGCGGAGCCGCTCGATGTCTTCGTTGATGGAGGCGTCCTTCTCGATGTACGTGTCGGTCGAGGGGACGTACGCCTCGGGCTGGTAGTAGTCGTAGTAACTGATGAAGTACTCGACGGCGTTCCTGGGGAAGAGCGCCTTGAGCTCGCCGTAGAGCTGGGCCGCCAGCGTCTTGTTGTGGCTCATCACCAGGGCCGGGGTGCCGTGCTGGGCGATGACGTGGGCGATGGAGTACGTCTTCCCCGTGCCGGTGGCCCCCAGGAGCACCTGGTGGCGGTCGCCCCGCTCCAGCCCCTGGGTGAGCTCGGCGATGGCCGCCGGCTGGTCGCCCCGGGGCTCGTACGGGGACTCGAGCTCGAAGGTGGCCATCAGGGCTCCTCAGGCGTTCCGGTCGGAGGTGAGGCGGAAGGGAAAGATGGGCAGCTCGGGGGGATGGCCGACGCGCCGGATCGCCACCTCCCTCAGGTGGGAGGCGCCCCGGGGGATGATCAGCTCCACGTCCCAGCGGTCGGCGGGGAGGCGCTCGGCCGCCCGCTCCGGCCACTCCACCAGGACGATCTCGTCGGGCGCCCCCAGGTCGTCCCACCCCAGCTCCACGAGCTCGTCCGGATCCTGGATGCGGTACAGGTCCAGGTGCACCACGTCGGCGTCCCGGCTCCCCCGGTAGCGGAAGAGGAGGTTGAAGGTGGGCGAGGGGATGGGCCCCTCCACACCCGCCCCCCGGGCCACGGCCCGGGCCAGCACCGACTTCCCGGCGCCCAGCGGCCCCCGGAGGGCGATGAACGCCGGGGTGGCCACCTCCCGGCCGATGCGCTCTCCCCAACGGACCAGGTCGGGCTCGGTGAGGATCACGCGAGGCTCCGGTGGGATCAGTGCAGGTTGGCGATGGCGAGAATCAGCGTGGCGGTGGCGCTCATGACGGTCACGGTCGTGGTGAGCACCCGTCCCCAGTCCGTCCCCGCTCCCGCGGGCTTGGTGGGCACGATGATCGTGCTGCCGGGCTTGATGTCGGGGTACGACTTGATCCACAGCGTCTTGTGGGTGGTGGCCCGCTCGCCGCTGGCGTAGCGCACGCTGATGCGCCCCTCGTCCGCCTCGGGCAGGGTACCCCCCGCCCGGCTCAGGTAGTCACCCAGGTCCAACCCCTTCTCGTACACGATGCGCGACTCGAACGCCACGGCGCCCCGCACCAGCACGGTGTTGTCGTACGGGGGCACCTCCAGCCGGTCGCCGGGGAGGAGCGTCACGTCGTACTGGGAGCCCGGGTCCTCGAGGGCCCGGGTCAGGTCCATGGCCACCAGGGTGGAGTCCCGGATGAGGCGGGCCCCCTCGGCGTAGGCATCGTTGGTGAGGCCGCCGGCCCGGCGCACGAAGCTGGACAGCCGCTCCTCCCGCACCGTGAAGGCGTAGGAGCCGGGGGCGTTCACCTCCCCCTCCACCGACACCGCCGTGGGCACCACGTACCCGGGGAGCTGGCGGACGAACACCTGGTCGCCCTCCACGAGCTGGACCTGGTCCCCTTCCGGCAGCGTCCTGCCGTCGTCCTGGACGCCGTCGTCGGCCGGGTGGCCGAGGCGGTCGCCCAGCGCCCACGGCAGGGTGCCATCCAGTGCCACCCGGAAGCTCAGAGCGACGGTGTCGGAGCGGCTCACGCTGGGCTCCAGCCGGGACACCTCGGCCTCCAGCGCCTGGGCGCCCTGGACGAAGCCGCCCGCCTGGAGGATGAGGTCCTGCACCGTCATGTCGTCCTTGAACGGATAGGTCCCGGGGTGCTTGACCTGTCCCACGATCCGCACCGTCCGGGGCGTGGCCAGCTCGGTGCGGCCGAACACCTGGATGCTGTCCTGGTCCTGGAGAGGGAGGTCTTGCATGGGCGCCCCTCCCGGGCCCCGCTCCAGCGACACCCGGATGAGGCGGTACGTGCTGTCGGCGGGGTTGAGGCGGGCGACGTGGGCCACCTTCTGGAAGGCCTCCGGCCGGAGTCCCCCGGCCTGGCGGATGGCGTCCCACAGGGTCATGTCGGGGCGCAGCTCGTAGTCGCCGGGACGCTGCACGAAGCCCTCGAGCACCACCCGCTGGCGCTCGGACCCGATGGGGAAGAGGCGCACCACGTCGCCGTCCATGACCGGCACGTCGGTCTGGCCCCGGAGGGCCGCCACCGCGTCCACCCGGTTCACCGTCCGCTCGTGGCCCGGCTCCCGCTGCCCGGGGGGGAGGATGCGGTCGATCTGCACCCGGCGCAGGTCGGCGTCGGCCCGGGGGCCGCCGGCGTAGCCCAGCAGGTCCAGAAGCCCGTCCGAGGGGAGGGTCTGGTAGTACATGGGGCGCTTCACCTCGCCCCCCACCCGCACCTGGGACCCCGCCACCGGCACGAACACGATGTCCCCCTGCTGGAGGCGCACGTCGTGGCTCACGTCGCCCCGGAGCAGGTAGTCGTAGAGGTCCACGGTGGCGACGGTCCTGCCTCCCCGGCGCACCTCCACGGCCCGGAAGCTCCCCGTCTTGCGGGGCCCGCCGGCCTGGTAGAGGGCCGTCAGGACGGTGGCCGTGGCGGGCACGTCGTACGCCCCGGGAGCCTCGACCTCCCCGACGACGAACACCTGGTTCACCCGCAGGCGTCCCATGGACACCTCCAGGTGGGTGGTGGCGTCCGGGCTCCGGGAGACACCGCTATACACCTGCCCCAGGCGCTCGTAGAGGCGGTCCTCGAGCTGCGCCAGGGTGAGACCGCTCACGTACATCGTGCCCACGTCGGGAATGACGATGGAGCCTTCCCGGGACACCGTCAGGGTGTGGGCCAGCTCCACGTCGCCCGTCAGGATGAGGTAGATCTGGTCGTCGGGGCCGAGGCGATAGTCGGGAGGCACGGGGCCGGTCCGCACCGCCTGGAACTGGGACGTCTCGCCCTGAAACACGTCCCGCCCGAACACCTTGAGGGAGTCGGGGGTGGGCGGCAGGGTGTCGCCGGCCATCAGCCGCAGGAGGGCGTCCTGGGGACTCCGTCCCATCTGGCCCATGGGTGAGGTCCGGGCCGGCACGGTGTCGCCCGCGGCGGTGCCCTGCCCGTAGAGGCCCATCCGGCGCAGGCCGTCGGCGAAGGCGCCCTGGGCCTCGGGAAGGGCGCTGCTGCTTCCGCCGCCGATCTCGAGCTGGTCGAAGTAGGGATCCACCAGGGAGGGGTCCAGGCCCATGGACTGGAGCCGCTGCTTGGCCTGCTCCCGCGTCATGCCCGACTGTCTGAGGAGCCGCAGGATCTCGTCCGGGCTCATGGACTGGGCCTGCTGGAGGAGCTGCTGCGCCGTCTGGGCCCGCACGGGCATCGCCGCCGCCGTCGCCAGGAGAAGGAGCGACAGGAGGCCGGAAGACAGGAGCCGGCCCAGCGGGCGCGGACGATCGTCAGATCTCATGGGTGACGCTGTGGGGGAGGCCCGGAATGGATGGAGGCCTGAATTTCAGGACAGGCCGGGAGGCAATCAACCCGTGCTCCAGCGTCACAGCTCCACCAGGTCGGCCTCTTCGAAGCTCTCCCGCCGCTCGACGCTCACCACGCCCTTCACCCGCCCGATGGAGCGCAGGACCTTCTTCAGGTGGGCGAGGTCCTGCACCTCCACCACGAACTCCCCGTTCATCCCGCCCGAGTCGGCCTGCATGTCGGCGTGCTGGATGTTGGTGCCCGTGTCGGTGATGGCCCGGGCCACGTCGCCCAGGAGACCCCGCCGGTCGGTGCCCTTCAGGTAGAGGCGCACCATGAAGCGGTCGCCCTTCTCCGCCGCCCACTCGATGTCCATGCGCCGCTCCGGGTCGAGGTTGAGGACGTTGGGGCAGTCCTGACGGTGGATGGAGACGCCCCGGCCCCGGGTGATGTAGCCGATGACGTCGTCGCCGGGCACCGGCTGGCAGCACTGGGAGTAGCGCACCATGAGGTTGTCCATCCCCTGGATGCGCACGCCCTTGTTCGTGCGGATGAGCTTCTCGGCCAGCCGCTGGAGGGCCGTGGGATGGCGCTCCTCCACCTGCTCCGGATCGTGGTCGGGGAAGAGGGCCTTGAGCACCGCCGTGGGCCCCACGTCTCCCCGCCCCAGCGCCGCGTGCACGTGCTGCCAGTCGGACTGGCCCAGCTCCTGGGCCGCCTTCTTGAGGGCGTCCTCCCCGGGCAGCACCCGGCGCAGCTTCTTCAGCTCCCGCTCCAGGAGGTCGCTCCCGATCTGCACCGCCGAGTCGAACTCCTGCTTGCGGATCCACTGCCGGATGCGCCCCCGGGCCCGGGACGTCTTCACGAAGGCCAGCCAGTCCCGGGTGGGCCACTGGCGGGCGTTGGTGAGGACCTCGACGGTGTCGCCGTTCCTGAGCTCCCGGGACAGCGGCGCGATCCTGCCGTTCACCTTGGCGCCGGCGCAGTGGAGCCCCACCTCCGTGTGAACGCTGAAGGCGAAGTCGATGGGCGACGCGCCCACCGGGAGCTGCTTCACCTCGCCCTTGGGCGTGAACACGAAGATCTCGCCCTGGAACAGGTCCATCTTGAGGAATTCCATGAACTCCTCGGGCTCCTTCGTGTCCTGCTGCCACTCCAGCACCTGACGGAACCAGGTGAGGGCCTCGTCCACCTCGTCCTGCTCGCTGGGGGCGCCCTCCTTGTAGCGCCAGTGCGCCGCGATGCCGTACTCGGCGGTGCGGTGCATCTCCTCGGTGCGGATCTGGACCTCGTAGCGCCGTCCCCCCGGTCCGAAGACCGTGGTGTGGAGGGAGCGGTACATGTTCGACTTGGGCGTGGCGATGTAGTCGTGGAAGCGCTCCTGGATGGGCGTCCACATGGAGTGGATCACCCCGAGGGCGGCGTAGCAGTTCTGCACCGAGTCGGTGGTGATGCGCATGGCCATGAGGTCGTAGATCTGCTCGTAGGGCAGGTCCCGCCTGCGCATCTTCTTGTAGATGGACCACAGGTGCTTGGGCCGCCCCGTCACCTCGGCGGGGATGCCCGCCTCCCGGAGCGCCTCCTCCAGAGGCCGCTGCACCTCCATGACCTGGCGCTCCCGCTCCCGCCGCCGCTGCTGGACCTTCCGGCGCAGCTCGTTGTAGGCGTCGGGCTCCAGGAACTTGAAGGCCAGGTCCTCCAGCTCCCACTTCACCTGGGCGATCCCCAGGCGGTGGGCCAGGGGAGCGTAGATCTCCTTCGTCTCCAGGGCGATGCGGCGCCGTTTGCCCAGGGGCAGGTGCTCCAGGGTGCGCATGTTGTGGAGGCGGTCGGCGAGCTTGATGAGGATGACCCGGGCGTCCTCCGCCATGGAGAGGAGGAGCTTCCGGTAGTTCTCCACCTGCTGCTCGGTGTGGGAGCGGAACTCCACCCGGCCGATCTTGGTGACGCCGTCCACCAGCGTCGCGACCTCTTCGCCGAAGCGCTCCTCGAGCTCCTCGTTGGTGACCGCCGTGTCCTCCACCGTGTCGTGGACCAGGCCGGCCACCAGCGTCGCCGTGTCCAGGCGGAGGGAGGCCAGGATGGTGGCCACCTCCACCGTGTGGCTCACGTACTCCTCCCCCGACGCCCGGCGCTGCCCCGCGTGGGCCTCGACGGCGAGCTCGTAGGCGCGCCGGATCAGGTCCACGTCCAGGCGGTCGGCGTACGCCTCGAGCTGCCGCGCCAGCGGACGAGGGAGGCCGTGGATGGTGGCGGGAGCCACCCCGGAGCGGGCGGTGGAGGGCATGGGCGTCAATCTAGGTGCCGCGGGTGCGGGGAACAGAGCGTCCGCACCATTCTACACCGGGGCAGGCCTTCCGGAGCCCGGGACGAGGGGAATCAGCCCCCGAACCACTCCAGGAAGCGCCGGATCCCCTCCCGGAACTCCGTGGTGGGACGGTAGCCGAAGAGCCGTCCCGCCTTGGCCACGTCGGCGAACGTCCGCTTCACGTCGCCGGGCTGCATGGGGAGGCGCTCGATGCGGGCCTCCACGCCCATCTCCCCCGCCAGCGTCGTGATCATCTCCGTGAGGGCGACGGTCCGACTCTCCCCCAGGTTCACGATCTCGTAGGCGCCGGGGTGATCCCGGAGCCAATCGAGGGCGCCGGTGACGCCCTGGAGGATGTCGTCGATGTAGGTGTAATCCCGCTGGGTGGTGCCGTCGCCGAACATGGGGATGGGCCGTCCCTCGGCCAGCAGCCGGGCGAACTTGTGGATGGCCAGGTCGGGGCGCTGGCGGGGGCCGTACACCGTGAAGAAGCGCAGGCACACCACGTCCAGGTCGTACAGGTGGTGCCAGGTGTGGGCCATCATCTCCCCGGCGACCTTGGTGGCGGCGTAGGGCGAGATGGGCCGCCCCACCCGGTCCTCCTCCGAGAAGGGCACCTTCTCCTGGTCGCCGTACACCGACGAGGACGAGGCGAAGACGAACGTCCGCACCCCGCGCTCCCGGGCCCACTCCAGCAGGGCCAGCGTGCCGTCCAGGTTCACGCTGGCGTAGAGCTCCGGCTGCTGGATGGAGGGCCGCACACCCGCCCGGGCCGCCAGGTGCACCACGGCGTCCACGTCGTCGGGGAGGCCGGCCAGGAGCTCCCGGTCCCGGATGTCGCCGCGCACGAGGCGGAAGCGCTCGTGCTCCCGCGCCCGCCGCAGGTTCCGCTCCTTGAGGGCGGGGTCGTAGAAGTCGTCGAAGAGGTCGAGCCCCACCACCGCCTCGCCCCTCTCCAGGAGGCGCTCGCTGAGGTGGGAACCGATGAAGCCGGCGGCGCCGGTGATGAGAACGGACATGACGTTGCGCTGCTTTCAGATGCGGGAACGAAGGCGGGCCGATCCTAACCGAGGTCCCCCCCTCCGCCAGGCTGCGCCACGCACCGTCGCCCACCACAACGTGGTCCAGGACGGGGATGCCCACCACCTCCCCCGCCGCGCCCATCTGACGGGTCACGCGCCGGTCCTCAGGAGAGGGGTCGGGGTCCCCGGAGGGGTGGTTGTGGACCAGGATCACCCCCGCCGCGCCCTCCGCCACGGCGGCCCGGAAGACCTCCCGGGGATGGACGAGGGAGGCGTCCACCGTCCCCCGCGTGACCAGGACGTCCCGGAGCACACGGTGGCGGGTGTCCAGGAGGAGGACGTGGAACTCCTCCTGGGGGAGATCCCGGAGGCGAGGCGCCATGCGCTCGTAGACGTCCCGGGGCCCCCGGATGCGCTCGCCTCGCTCGACCCGCTCCGCCGCCGCCCTCCGCCCCAGCTCCAGGGCGGCCGCCACCCGGGCGGAGGTGGCGCAGCCGACGCCGGGGACCACCTCCAGCTCCGCCACCGCGCACGCGGCCAGGCGCCGGAGCGACCCTCCCGCCCCTTCCAGCACCGCCCCGGCCACGTCCAGGGCCGAGCCGGCCCTTCCCCCGCTCCCCACCAGGAGGGCCAGGAGCTCCCGGTCGGCGAGGGCCCACGCGCCCCGGTGCCGCAGCCGCTCCCGGGGGCGGTCGGCGGGGGACCAGTCCCGGATGCAGGCGGGGCGACGAGAGTCCGGGAGAGAGGCCATGCCGGAGGATGGGAGGAGATCGGGGGCGGGGCGATGGCCGGGTGGGTCGGGAGCGGGGCGCGCCCCCACCCCTTTCCCTCCGTTCGTTTTAGTTTCCGGGTGCGCGGAACGACGGCCGTCATCGATTCGAGACCCCGATCCCTCTCCACCCCCCGACCCCATGATCCTCGTCACCGGAGGCGCCGGCTTCATCGGCTCCAACCTGGTCGCCGCCCTTTCCGACCTGGGCGACGGGCCCCTCGTCGTGTGCGACCGCCTGGGCAGTGGCGACAAGTGGAGGAACCTGGCCAAGCACGACCTGGAGACGCTGGTGCCCCCCGAGGGGCTGCCGGCGTTCCTCACCGAGCGGGGCAGGGAGGTGGACTACGTCTTCCACATGGGCGCCGTCACCTCCACCACCGAGACCGACGCCGACCTCATCGCCGAGACGAACATCCGTCTGCCCCAGGCGCTGTGGAAGTGGTGCGCACAGCGGGTGGTGCCCCTGGTGTACGCCTCCTCGGCGGCCACGTACGGCGACGGCTCGATGGGCTTCCTGGACGGGGCAGATCCGGCGTACCTGGCTCAGCTCCGGCCCCTCAACCCCTACGGCTGGAGCAAGCACGTCTTCGACCGCTGGGTGGCGAAACAGGTGGCGACCGGGAAGGAGCGGCCGCCCCAATGGGTGGGGCTCAAGTTCTTCAACGTCTACGGGCCCAACGAGTACCACAAGGACGACATGCGGAGCGTCGTGTGCAAGGCGTTCCCCCGGGCCCGGGCGGGCGAGCCGGTGACCCTCTTCCGCTCCCACGACCCGGCCTATGCGGACGGCGGGCAGAAGCGGGACTTCGTGTACGTGAAGGACTGTGTGGACGTCATGCTCTGGCTCCGGAAGCACGAGGAGGTGAGCGGCCTCTTCAACTGCGGCACCGGCCGGGCCCAGACGTGGCTGGAGTTGATGGAGGCCCTCCACGACGCCGTGGGCCGGAAGCTCGACGTGGATTGGGTGGACATCCCCGAGGCCATCCGGGACCGCTACCAGTACTTCACCGAGGCCGACATGACGCGCCTCCGGGCCGCGGGGTACGACAAGCCCTTCGCCTCCGTCGAGGAGGGCGTGAAGGACTACGTGGAGGGCTATCTGGCCACCGACGATCCGTACCGCTGACGGCCCGTCCGACGCTCCGGCCCCACGCCCACCCTTGCCCGGACCTTCCTTGCGCGTCGCCGCGTTCGTCACGCCCCACGGCTTCGGCCACGCCGGCCGGGCCGCCGCCGTGCTGGACGCCCTCCACGCCCGCCGCCCCGGCGCCGAGGCCACCCTCTTCACCACCGTTCCCGAGGCGTTCTTCATCCCTTCCCTCCACATCCCCTGGCGCCGGGTGCCGGTGGAGGGGGACGTGGGCCTGGTGCAGGAGTCGGCCCTGGCGTTCGACCTGGAAGCCACGGCCCGGGCGGTGGCGGCGTTCCTCGACGACCTCCCCCGCCGGGCCGATGCGGCGGCCGAGCGCCTTCTGGCCGAGGGCTGCGACGTGGTGCTGTGCGACGTGGCGCCGCTGGGCATCGAGGCGGCCCGCCGGGCGGGCGTCCCCTCGGTGCTGGTGGAGAACTTCACCTGGGACTGGATCTACGAGCCCCTGGCGGCCGAGGTCCCGGCGCTGGAGCCCCTCCGCCTGCGCCTGGGAGCCCTGTTCGACGCCGCGGACGTGCGCGTCCAGTGCGAGCCGGTGTGCCGCCCGGTGGCCGGCTCGCTGCGGGTGGCGCCGGTGGCCCGGGCGCCCCGCATGGAGGAGGCGGAGGCCCGGGCCGCCCTGGGCCTGGACGAGGGCCATCGGGCCGTCCTGGTCACGCTGGGCGGCGTGCCCCAGGCGCTCCCCTTCCTGGACCGACTCCGGGCCCGGGACGACGTGGCGTGGCTGGTGACGGGGCTCCCCCGCGAGGGCTGGGAGGGGAACGTACGCTTCCTCCATCGGGAGGCGCCGGCGTACCTCCCCGACGTCCTCATCGGGGTCGACGCCGTGGTGGCCAAGCTGGGCTACAGCACGGTGGCCGAGACGTGGCGGGCCGGCCGTCCCCTGGCGTGGGTGCCCCGACCGGCGTTCCGGGAGGGCCGGGTCCTCGCCCGCTGGGTCGAGGCCAACCTCCCGGGCTTCCCCGTCCAAGAGGACGCCTTCCTGGCGGGAGGTTGGATCGACGAGGTGGATGCGCTGCTGACCCTCCCTCGCCACCCCGTCCGGAGCGGGGGCGCCGACGACGCGGCGGCCGCGCTGGAGGCTGGGGCGGGCGCGCCGGTCTGAGGCCCCTGCCTCAGCCCTCGTACGCCGGCGTCGAGCCCCTCAGGTAGTCGGGCTCCCAACGGTCCGGCGCCTCCACCCGCCCCGCCCCCGGCTCCATCCACCGCAGCCACACGAGGCCGTCGGCGGTGGGGATGCCGGCGGGGGCCGGCAGCACGCGGTGCCCCGCGCCCACCAGCAGCGCCTCGTGGCGGAGCGCGCCGTCGCCCACGAACACCGTTCCCGCCGCCACGTCGCCGTCCAGCACGTCGCCGATGCGGAGCGCCGCCGGCGGCGACACCTCCGTGATGCCCTCCTCGGCCACGGCGTAGCACGCGCCGTACACCCGGTCGCCCCGGGCGTCGAAGAGGACGTGGCGCAGGAAGGAGCCCGGCACGTCCTTGGGGTGGCGCGGCCCTTCGGCGTCCGGCACCACCCACTCGGCCACCGCCGCCGACGCCAGGCTCGAGTAGGCGTACAGGGGGACGCCCAGCGCCGACGCCAGCCCCTTGGCCGTGGCCGCCGCGATGCGGACGCCGGTGAAGGAGCCCGGCCCGCCCCCGACCGCCACCCACCCCACGTCGCCCCGGGCCACGCCGGCCTCCTCCATCACCCGGGCCAGCGCCGGCACCAGCTCGGCCGCGTGGCGGCCCCGGCGGTCGAGGAACGCCCTGGCGAGCACCTCCCCACCCGACGCCACCGCCACCGACCCCAGGGCGCTGGAGGTCTCCAGGGCGACGCCCACGTCGGACGCGGCGCTCACGTCCTCCCGCCGGGCGCTCATCGGCCCCCGGCCTCCGCCAGCACCTCGCGCAGCGCTTCGGCGTGGTCGGCCCTGCGGAAGCGGCGCTCCACGAACGCCCGAGCCGCGGCGCCGTGCCGCCGGCGCAGCTCCGGGTCGTCCGCGTAGCGGCGCACCGCGGCCGCCAGGGCGGCGGGGTCGCCGGGGCGCACGAACGTCCCCCCTTCGGCCTCCTCCACCACCTCCCGGATGACGCCGTCGATGGCCAGCACGGTGGGACGTCCCGCCGCCATGTAGTCGAACACCTTGTTGGGGTACGTCGTGGTGAAGAGCTCCAGCGGCCGCAGGATGGCCACGCACACGTCGGCGGCGGCCAGCACCTCGGCCATGCGCGCCTTGGGCACCGCCGGAGCCAGGGTGACGTTCTCCAGCCGCAGGTCCCGGGCCCGCACCGCCAGGCGCTCCCGGTCGCGGCCGCCGCCCACCAGGGCGAAGCGGATCCGGGGGTCCTTCCTCAGCGCCACCGCCGCGTCCAGCACCACGTCCAGGTCGTTGGGGACGCCGTGGGCGCCGGCGTAGAGGACCAGCACCTGCCCCTCCTCCACGCCCAG
The DNA here is from genome assembly GCA_963720485.1 of uncultured Gemmatimonadales bacterium. Classification (GTDB taxonomy): domain Bacteria; phylum Gemmatimonadota; class Gemmatimonadetes; order Longimicrobiales; family Gaopeijiaceae; genus MFD05684-c1. Next base: position 1,018,150 of record OY970395.1, on the reverse strand, counting down.
CTCGCGGCGGAACGCCTCGCCCCGGGCCCCCGGGTCGAAGGCCGCCGCGTCGACGCCGTTGGGCACCACCGCGATGCGCTCCCGGGGCACGCCCTTGCCGGCCACGTGCTCCACGAAGCCGGGCGAGTTCACCACCACCCGGTCGGCGGCCCGGTACAGGAAGCGCTCCAGCCGGCGGGACGCCCCCACCAGGAGCGGGTTCCGCAGCGCGCCCAGCGCCACCGCGAAGTCGGGCCACAGGTCCCGGACCTCCAGCACGAACGGCACCCTCCTGAGGCGCGCCACCGCCCACGCCGACGCGGCCTGGAAGATGGGGGGCGTGGTGCCCCACACCAGGTCCACGTCCGGCACGCGCAGCCCCGCCCAGAACGACGAGACGGTGAACGCCAGGAACGCCGCCACCCGCCCCAGGAAGCCCCGCCCGCCGTCGAACGTCCACGCCCGCAGCACCCGCACGCCCCCGTCGTCCGCCGGCGGGTCCGGGTGGCGCTCCCCCGTGAGGTAGCTCACCGGGCCCGCCACCACCGTGAGGCGGTCGCCCCGCTGGGCCAGGTGGCGGCCCAGCTCCCAGTGGCGGGTGCCCCCCGCCTCGCCCCCGGTGGCGAAGTGCTGGTGCACCAGGAGGACGTGGAGGGGGCCGCCCATCAGTAGTAGAGGAGCTTGAAGAGGGCCTTGTGGGCCGTGGCCAGGCGGCGGCGGACGCCGCTCCGCTGGAAGCCGTCCCAGCGCTCGGCGAAGGCCCCGAAGCGCTCGTCCCCGGTGAGGCGGTGCATCACGCGGAGCTGCACCACGTGCAGCGCGTGGTAGAAGCGGCTGGCGGGGTTGGGCAGGGGCGTGCCCGCCTGGTCGTACAGGGACCAGTAGCCCACGTCGAAGGCGCCCAGGTTGTCGGCCAGGGTGCGGGCCCCGGCCTCCCAGCGCTCCTTCGCCCGGGCGTCGCCGGTGTGGAGCCACAGGTCGTAGAGGCCCCACGACGCCCACAGCATGCCGTTCAGGATGTGGGTGGGGGGTGTCACGACGACCTCCTCCCACCACGGGTAGCCGCGGGCATCGGTGTGGACGACGCCGCCGTTCTCCATCTCGTGGAAGAACGTCTCGAAGGCCCCCCGGGCCGCCTCCAGGTAGCGGTCCTCGCCCGTGACCTCGTGGGCCCGCACCAACGTCGAGATACCCTGTCCCTGGGACAGCGCCGAGTACCACCCCGCCGGGAGCAGCGTCTGGTACTCCCACTGGAAGGGGTGGCGCCACACCCGGAGCCCCGCCTCGTTGGGCACCAGGGTCTCCACCAGCCAGTCCGCCACGCGCAGGAACGCGGCCCTGCGCCCCTCCTCGCCCGTGGCGCGCCACACGTTGTAGTTGCCCAGCCCGTACTGGGCGATGGCGATGGGGTTGTACTGGACGCCCACGTGGCCGTGGTAGTCCAGCAGGGGGATGCCCTCGCCGTCGAACGGCCCCGGGTAATCGGCCTTCACGTGGAACTTCTGCCAGTACCGGTCGAGGACGCCGGGCTCGGCGGCGTCGTTCACCTCGGGGGTGCCGTGCCAGAACGTGAGGTGGCTGTTGCCCCCTGCCACGTACGCCGAGAAGACCCGACGCCAGTAGCGGAGGCGGCCGCCCGCGCCCAGGCGCTTCCCCGGGCGGCTCCGGGGGACGTGGACGCGTCCGGGCCCCGGGGAGGAGGACGCCGGCGGCGCCTCCCTCACGCCTCCGCCTCCTCCAGGGCGGAGGCGATGAAGGTGCGGGCGTCGACCGCCTCGGCGCCGCCGCCCCGGAGGGAGCGCACCGCGGCGAAGGTCGCCAGGCTGGTGGCGACGAGCCCCTCCAGGGGGATGGGCGGGGCGCCACCCTCGGCGAGCGCCCGGGCCACCGCCACCCACTCGTCCCGGTGCCCCTTGTCCTGGCGTAGCCGGCTCTTCTGGACCGTGCGCTTGCCGCCCCGGTGGAGCTCCAGCGTGCGCCAGTCGTCCAGCGCCGCGGCCACGCCCCCGCCGAACGCCTCCACCCGCTCCTTGCCCAGCCCCTTGTCGCCCGACGCCACGTACGTGAGGGAGCCCACCGAGCCGTCCTCGAAGTCGAGGGTGAGGACCACGTTGTCCTCCCGGTAGCGGCCGCCGTCGGGGGTGCCCCGGGCCGTCACCCGCACGGGCAGCGCGCCGGTGAGGTAGGCCAGGAGGTCCACGAAGTGGCACGCCTCGCCCACGATGCGGCCGCCCCCCACCTTCGGGTCCTGGGTCCAGTGGTCGGCGGGGATGAAGCCGGCGTTCACCCGCACGTCCACCACCAGCGGCTCGCCGGCGCCGGCCAGCGCCTCCCGGAGGGCCACCGCCATCGGGGCGAAGCGGCGGTTGTAGCCCACGGCCAGGAGGCGGTCCTTCGCCCGGGCGTGCGCCCGCACCACGTCGGCGAGGCCCGCCTCGTCCAGCGCCGGCGGCTTCTCCACGAACACGTGCTTGCCCGCGTCCAGCGCCGCCACCACCTGGGGCGCGTGGAGGTGGTGGCGCGTGAGGACGGCCACCAGGTCCACGTCGGGGTCGGCCAGCAGCTCGCCCGGGTCGGTGGTGGCGTAGCGGAAGCCGTACTTCGACGCCGCGTGCTGACCCGACGCGCCCGTGGCCGTGCACACGCCCGCGAAGGCCAGGCCGCCGGCGTCCTTCATGGCCGGGAGCAGCGTGGCGGTGGCGAAGTTGCCGGCGCCCAGGAGGCCCACCCGGGGCGCGCCGTCGGCGCCGGCCACCGCGCCCGCCACCTCCACCCGGCGGGCCGGACGGTCCCCTTCGGGCTCCGGACCCTCCGGGTACGTGACCAGCACGCCCAGGGAGGGCTCGTCGCCGTCGGTGATGAGGTCGTAGGCCGCCGCAGCGCCGGCGATGGGGAAGCGGTGGGTCACCAGGGGCTCGATCTTCACCGCGCCCCGGTCGGCCTGCTCCAGGAACGCCGCCAGGTTCCGGTTCTCGGTCCAGCGCACGTAGCCGGCGGGGTAGTCCACGCCCCCCTCCTCGTAGGAGGGGTCGTAGCGGCCGGGCCCGTAGGAGCGGGACACCCGGAAGCTCAGCTCCTTCTCGTAGAAGGGCGGCCGGGGGAGGTCCATGCCCACCGCGCCCACCACCACCACCCGCCCCCGGTCGCGGCACAGCTCGGCGGCCAGCTCCACCGGGGCCGTCGACTTGGTGGCCGCCGTCACCAGCGCCGCGTCCACGCCCAGCCCGCCCGTGAGGGCCCGGGCCGCGGCTGCGGGGTCGTCGCCGCTCCCGCTCACCAGCGCCACGTCCGCCCCCAGCTCCCGGGCCAGCGCCACCCGGGAGGGGTCCAGGTCGACGCCCAGCACCTTGGCCCCCGCGGCCCGGGCCATCTGGGCCACCAGCAGCCCGATGAGGCCCAGCCCCACCACCGCCACCGTCTCCCCCAGCGCCGGCTCGGCCAGGCGCAGTCCGTGGAGGCCGATGGCGCCCACGGTGGCGAAGGCGGCGTGGTCGAGGGGCACCCCGTCGGGCACGGGCGCCACCAGGTTCACGGGCACGCACACGATCTCGGCGTGGGACGCGTAGCCGCCGCCGGCGCACGCCACCCGGTCGCCGACGTGGAAGCCGTCGACCCCCTCCCCCACCCCGATGACGGTGCCCGCCGACGAGTAGCCCAGCACCATGGGCTGGTCGAGCCGCGTCCTGGCCGCCTCCCACGCCGACAGGGCGCCGTCGGTCCGGGCCTTGTCCAGCACCTTCTTCACCAGGTCGGGGCGGGAGCGGGCCTTGTCCAGGAGGCTCTTCCTGGAGAACTCCACCGACGTGCGCTCGGTGCCGGCCGACACCAGGGAGGCGGCGTTCCGCACCAGGACCATGCCGGGGCGGAGCAGCGGCGCCGGGAGGTCCAGGACGGTGGTTTCGCCGGTGGCGGCGGACTGGAGGAGCTGCTTCATGGATTCTCGGTCGTCTCTATCGAAGGGACGGCGCCGGCCGTCCGGAGCTCGGAAGGAGGAGGAGCGGGTGCGGGCGCCGGGACGTCGCCGTCCAGGAACGCGCGCTGCCACAGCTCCAGCGTGAGGAGCGCCCACAGGGGGTAGGCGGCGTCGCGCCGCCCCCGCCGGTGCCCCTCCACGAGGGCGCGCACGGCGTGCGGGTCGAACAACCCCCGGCGCCGAATCTGGTCTGGGGAGAGGAGGTCGTCCACCATCTCCCGGAGATCGGTGGACAGCCAGCGGTCGTGGGGCCCTCCGAAGCCCGCCTTGGGCTGGCGCAGCACCTCCTCGGGGAGGGTGCCCCGCATGGCCTCCCGGAAGACGTGCTTGGTCACCGGGCGCAGCGCGTCGGTGACCTTCCACGCCGGCGGCACCTCCTGGAAGGCGTAGCGCGTCAGCTCCCGGTCCAGGAACGGCACCCGCACCTCCAGGGAGGTGGCCATGCTCGCCCGGTCGTTGTACGCCAGGTTGAGGCTCGGCATGAAGGCGCGCAGGTCGACGTACAGCATCCGGTTCACCGGGTCCGCGTCGGCCACCGTGGCGAACATGACCTGGTGCATGCGGTACGCGTCGGCGTCGGCCAGGCGCTCTCGGAGAGCCGGAGCGTACAGGGCCCGCTTTTCCCCGTCGTCGAGCCAGGTGCCGTTCGCCAGGTAGCCCCGATCGGGGGGGAGGGACGCGCTGCGGGCCATCTTCCGGGCCATCACGGCGGGCCCCATGAGGGGCGTCCCCCGGAAGGAGGGGATGCGGGCAGCCCCCGCCTCCGCCGCTCGCCGGAGCGGCGACGGCAGCCGCTGCCAGCGCTGGGCGATGCGCCACGCCGCGTGCTTGCGGTAGCCGGCGAAGAGCTCGTCGCCGCCGACGCCCGACAGGAGCACGGTCACCGACGGCCGCGCCGCACGGCACACCAGGTAGGCCGCGATCACGGCCGGGTCGCCCAGGGGCACGTCCAGGTGCCACACCAGGCGGGGCAGCAGGTCCACCACGTCGGGCTCGGCCACGATCTCCTCGTGACGGCAGCCGAACGCCGCCGCCACCCGCCGGGCCACGGCCGGGTCGTCCAGGGTGGCCTCGCCCACCCGGTGCTCCTCGGGGAAGGTGACCGTGAACGTGCGCACCGGCTCGTCGCTGGCCTCGGCCAGCGCCGCCACGATGGCGGAGGAGTCGAGCCCCGCCGACAGGAACGCGCCGATGGGCACGTCGCTCACCCGCTGGCGGCGCACCGCGTCGGTGAAGCGGCTCCGCACCCCTTCCAGCGCCTCGTCCCACGTGGCCGTGAAGCGGTGGCCGGCAGGCGGCACCGGAACGTCCCAGAAGCGGCGGATCCTGAGCTCGCCCCCCCGGAACGTGGCCAGGTGGGCCGCCGGCAGCGCCTTGATGCCCTGGAACAGCGTGTCGGGCTCGGGCACCCACAGGAACGTGAGGTAGCGGTGGAGCGCGTGGGGGTCGATGCGGGCGTCGATGCCCGGCACCTGCAGGAGCGCCTTGGGTTCGGACGCGAAGGCCAGCGTGCCGCCCTCGAAGACGTAGTAGAGGGGCTTCACGCCGAAGGCGTCCCGGGCCAGCAGCACGGTGGGGCCCTCCCCCGGCGGCGCCCCCGGAGGGTCGTCCCGGAGGTCCACGGCCGCGAAGGCGAACATCCCCTCCAGGAGGTCCACGGCGGCCGGGCCCCACTGCTCCACCGCCCGGAGCACCACCTCCGTGTCGGCGTGGCCCCGGAAGCGGTGGCCCAGCCCCTCCAGGCGCGGCCTGAGCACGTCGGCGTTGTAGAGCTCGCCGTTGTAGACCAGGACCACCCGTCCGTCGTCGCTGGCCATGGGCATGTGCCCCGCCGGCGACAGGTCCCGGATGGCCAGGCGACGGCTGCCGAGGCCCACGAAGCGTCCGTCGGGGAGGGTCTTCTCCCAGGTGCCCCCGTCGTCGGGGCCCCGGTGGCGCTGGATGTCGGTCATGCGGCGGAGCGCGTCGCCGTCCCCCCGCCCCACCAGCCCGGCCAGGCCGCACACGCCTCAGCCCTCCCGATCGGCGGAGGCCGCCGCGGCGCCGGCCAGCTCTTCGGGCACACCCTCGTCGCCGTCGACGAAGCGCCGGTGCCAGAGCTCCGCGCCGATCCACTGCCACACGAAGAAGGCGTTGCCCCCCTCCCCCTCCCGGAAGGCGCGCCACGCCCCCTCCACCTCGTCCGGGTCGAACAGCCCCCGCTCCCAGAAGCGGCCTGACGCCAGCAGCGCCTCCACGCCCCCCGCCAGCGGACCCCGGAGCCACTCCCGCTGGGGGGTCACCACGGCGCGCTTGGCCGCGAGGCGCACGGCGTCGGGAAGGCGGTCCTGCGCCGCCCGCCGGAGTACCGCCTTGGTGCGGCCGTCCCGGAGCTTCTGGTGGCCCGGCATGCGGAAGAGGAGCTCCACCACCCGGTGGTCGAGCCACGGCTCCCGGAGCTCACGGGACGACGCCATGGAGAGGCGGTCGTTCATGCGCAGCACCCGGGGGAGCTTGGTGTGGCGGAGGTCCTTCCACAGGGCGTTCCTGAGGTGATCCGGGTAGGGACGCTCGAACGCCGGCTCGGCGCCGGCCCGGGCCCGCACCTCCGGCGCCACCGCCGAGGGCCTCAGGTGGGCGGTGCCGTCCTGGTAGAGGGGGCCCCGGCCGCCGCCCAGCAGCGCCCGCAGCCGCCCCAGCGCACCCCGCCAGCCGTCGCCCGCCGCCCGGCCATCGGCCCGGAGCTCCCGGCGCAATTCCTCCCGCCGCCCGGCCTCCAGGAGGTCCCGGTGGTGGTGGGGCGCCACGTAGCGGTAGCCCGCCAGGCACTCGTCCACACCCTGCCCCTCCAGGAGCACGGTCACGCCCTCGTCGCGGGCACGCTGGTGCAGGCGGTGGTAGGCGACCGTGGCGACGCCGCCGAAGGGCGCCTCCTGGTGCCACGTCATGGCCGTGGCCAGCGCCCACACGTCGCCGGGGCGGAGGCGCTCCACGTGGCGCGTCCACGGGTGGCGGTGGGGCACGGCGGCGGCGAACTCGCTCTCGTCGTAGCGGGCATCGTCGAAGGCCGCCGTGAACGTCTCCAGGGCGCCGCTCCCGGGGGCAGCCCGGTCCACCGACGCCATGAGGCTCGCCGAGTCCAGCCCCCCCGACAGGTTCACCCCCAGGGGCACGTCGGAGCGGAGGCGCAGGCGCACCGCGTCGTCCAGCCGCTCCAGCAGGCGCGCCTCGGCGTCGGCGTCGGAGAGCTCCTCCACGTCCCGGGTGAGGGCGGGCAGGTCCCAGTACGCCCGCATGGTCACCTCGGGCTCGGCGCCCGGACGGGGCCGCACCGTCATGACGTGCCCGGGGGCCAGGGCGCGCACCCCCTCGAAGAAGGTGGCGTCCGAGTGGTCGTAGACGCCGTGGGCCAGGTACGTGGCCCAGGTGTCGGCGTCGGGGCGGCAGGGGACGCCCGCGGCCAGGAGCGCCTTCACCTCGGAGGCCAGCGCCACCGAGCCCCCCCCGCGCGCCCAGTGGAGGGGCTTGATGCCCAGGCGGTCCCGGGCGCAGAAGAGCACCTCCCGCTTCGCGTCCCACATGGCGAAGGCGAACATTCCCACGAAACGCTCCACGCACGCCTCGCCCCACGCCCGGTATGCCGCCAGCACCACCTCGGTGTCGGTGCCGCTCCTGAAGTCCCACCCGTCGAGCTCGGAGCGGAGCTCCCGGTAGTTGTAGACCTCGCCGTTGAACACCAGCGCCAGGTCGCCCTCGGGGGCCAGCATGGGCTGCCGGCCCCGGGGCGTGAGGTCGAGGATGGAGAGGCGGTTGTGGCCCAGGGCCACCCCGGCCCCCTCGTCGGACCAGCGCCCCCGGTCGTCGGGGCCCCGGTGGTGCTGCACCCGCACCATGGCGGCCAGGCGCTCGTCGTCATGGGCCCACGGTCCCACGAGGGCGGCGACGCCGCACATCAGGTCAGCCCCTCGCGCTCGCGCATGAGGAGGTCCACCAGCCGCATCTCCAGCTCCGAGTCCACTCCTGCGGAGCGCGCCTCGGGCATCTCGTAGGGGCGGATGGCCTTACCCCACAGGGAGCCCCCCTCCATCACCACGTCCCGGCGCGTGAGGTAGATGGAGCCGTTCCGCATGTAGGCGGGCGGCTCCAGGTCCTGGCGGCGGGTGCCCTCGGGCTCGGGGACGCAGAACGGCACCAGGCGGTCGTCCTCCACGCGCTTCATGAGGGCCGGGTGGACGGAGAACACCCGCACCACGCTGATGACCGCGTCGCAGCCCCCGTCCTCCTCCGCCAGGCGCAGCGCCTCCCGCAGGTCGTCCACGGTGCGGAAGGGGCTGGTGGGCTGGAGGAGGAGGACCCAGTCGAAGCCCACGCCCTCCTCGGCCTCCACCCGGCGCACCGCGTCCTGCACCACCGGGAGCATGGGCACCCGGTCGCCCGCCAGCTCGGGGGGCCGGAGGAAGGGCACGTCGCCGCCGTGGGCCCGGGCCACCTCCGCGATGGCCTCATCGTCGGTGCTCACCACGGCCCGGTGGAGGAGGCCGGCTTCCACCGCCTGGCGGGCCACGTCCAGCGTCCACGCGATGAGGGGGCGGCCCGCCACGTCGCGGACGTTCTTCCGGGGCACGCCCTTGGAGCCGCCCCGGGCGGGGATCACCGCGAGGGTCTCGATGGTCAGGGCCTTCCGCCGGACGCCCGGTCGGATTCCAGGACCGCGAAGCGGTGGTCGACGGAGGCGAAGCCTGCCGCCATCTCCCGGCGCACGGCCACGAACTCCCCGTCCACCGTGTCGAAGCGCCGGAGCATGTCGGCGCGGAGGGTGGTGAGCCCTTCGCTGAGGGTCTGGATCTGCACCTCGTTGCCCTCGACCCGCACCTCGACCCTCGTGAGGCGGGTCTCGACGCCCGTCAGCCGCCCCTTCACCCCCTTGAGCTCGCCTTCCACCCCCGACAGCCGCCCGTCCACCTTGTCGAACCGGCCTGCGACGAACTCCACCAGCTTCTGGTACTCGTCCTCGCTCATGTCTCCTCCATCGAACAGGCGACGCTGGAAGCCGGGCCCCACGCTGAGGCTGGAACGGGGGCGCCTCCATGGGAAAATCCGCCGGTCGACGATCCATCCTGCATCAGTACGTGATCCGCTTCTCCACCGTGAGCGGCGCCTCGGCCAGCAGCCGGGCGATACGCCCGCCGGCCCGGCCGTCGCCGTACAGGTGGTCCGAGGGGTAGCGGCCGTTGGCCATGTGGGCCCGCACGGCCGCCTCGATGGCCTCCCGGTCGTAGGGCACGTCGGGACGTTCGCCGCCCGGTCCCGTCCCGCCTGGCGCCCCCCCACGTTCACCACCGGCACGCCCAGGTAGCTCCCCTCCCGGATGCCCACGGAGGAGTTGCCCACCAGACAGCGGGCACCCATGAGGAGGCGCAGGAAATCCTCCGGGGCCAGGTTCTTGAAGAAGTAGACGTGGGGGATGTCCCGGGTCTCACGGAAGACGCGGATGCCCTTGGAGATCCGGTCCGAGCCGGCGTCCACGTTGGGCCAGAACCAGAAGGTGGGCACGTCCAGCGCCTTCACCGCCTCCAGCGTCTCGTTCACCTGGTGCAGCGCGTCCTCGTACTCGGTGGTGACGGGGTGCTGCATCACCACCATGTAGTCGCCCGCGGGGTCGAAAGGGTCGCCCACGCCGCCGTAGCGGGCGAAGGGGTCGAAAGCGCCCTCCTCTTCCCGCGCGGCCGCCACCCGGGCCGCCAGGTCGACCGAAGGGCAGCCGGTGACGTGCACCCTGTCCGGATCCTCGCCCATGCGCACCACCCGCTCCCGGGCGCCCTCGTTGGCCACGAAGTGGAGGTCGGCCAGCTTGGTGACCGCGTGGCGCACCTTCTCGTCGATGGAGCCCGTCACCTCGCCGCCCTGCACGTGGGCCACCGGGATGTTCTGGTACGCCGCGGCGATGGCGGTGGCCAGCGTCTCGTAGCGGTCCGCCACCGAGACCACCACGTCCGGCTCCAGGTTGTCGAAGAGGGTAGCCAGCTCCACCACGCCGTGGCCCGTGGACTTGGCCGTGGTGACCAGGTTCTCCCCCTCCACCACCATGTAGACCACCGCGTCGGGCTCGAAGCCGTCGGCGCGGATGACGTCCACGACCGGCCCGTAGCGCTCCAGGAGCGCCGACGCCGCCACGACGAGCTGGAGCTCCAGGTCCGGGTGGTCCCGGACCGCCTCCATGACGCTCTTGATGCGGGCGTAGCTGGGGCGCGCCGTGACGACGACGCAGACCTTGCGAGGGGCGGACTCCATCCTTCGTCCTGTGCGAGAGCGGGTGCTGGGGGAGGGCCGGCGGCGGGGGCGGCCCCCGAGGCCTTCAATCTACAGGATCGGGCCCATCCGACCATGGTCGGCGGCCTGGCGCCGGCCTACCTTTCGATCCACGCTCCTCTCACCTCCACCCGCCCTTCGCATGACCGACGACCAGTACGGCGAGCTGGTGGCCTTCCTGGGCCGGAAGTTCGACGCCATCGACGCGCGCTTCGACGGCGTGGACGGGAAGTTCCTCGGCATCGACGCCCGTTTCGACGCCATGGACCACCGCTTCGACGCCATGGAGCAGCGCTTCGACGCCATGGACCACCGCTTCGACGCCATGCAAAGCCGCTTCGACCTCGTCGAGAACCGGCTGGGGAGGGTCGAGGTGGGGGTGGAGTCGCTTCGGGGTGACGTGCAGAGCGTGGCCGAGGGGGAGACCCTCGTGGGCGAGCGCCTCACGCGCAGCGAGGCGGCGCTCCGGGCCGAGATCCGCTCGTCCAAGGCCAACCTCCGGGTCGAGATCCAGGCCCTGGCCCAGCGGCACGAGGACCACGAGACCCGCATCCGCCGCCTCGAAGGCTAACGCTCCTCCTCGTCGAAGAACCCCCGCAGGTCCACCGGCTCCCCCGGCCGCAGCGCCTCCAGGAGCTGGCGCACCGTGCTCCGGTGCACCCCGGCCCACGCCCGGGGGCTCGTGCTGGCGCTGTGGGGGGCGAAGAGGCACCGCTCGCAGGCGAGGAGCGGGTGGTCCGGCGGCAGCGGCTCCGACTCGAACACGTCCAGCGCGGCCCCTGCGATCCGGCCCTCCCGGAGCGCCTCCACCAGGGCCGCCTCGTCCACCACGGGGCCCCGGGAGGTGTTCACCAGGTACGCCGTGGGCTTCATGCGCCGGAGCTGGGGTCTCGAGATCAGGTGCCGTGAGGTGGGGTTGAGGTCGGTGTGGAGGGTGACGAAGTCGGCCCGGGCCAGGAGGTCGCCCAGCGGTGTCATCTCCACCTGCCACTCGCCCAGGAAGGCGGGGTCCACCTCCCGCACGTCGTTCCCCAGGATAGTGGCGCCGAAGGCGCCGAGCCGCCGGATCACGGCCCTCCCGATGGTGCCCACCCCCACGACCCCCACCGTGGACTCTCCCAGCGTCCGGCCCCGGGTCTTCTGCCAGCCCCCGGCCCGCACGTCCCGGTCCATCCAGGGGATGTTCCGGGCGAACGCCAGAAGGTAGCCCAGCGTGGTGTCGGCCACCGGCTCCGTGAGGCCCCCGGGGGTGTTCCGCACCGCGATGCCGAGGCGGACCGCAGCGTCCCCGTCGATGGCGTCGATGCCCGTGCCCCACTTGGCCACCACCTTCAGCCGGTCGGCGGCCTCCAGCACCCGGGCGGTGAAGCGGTCGTTGCCGCACAGCGCGCCGTCGATGCCTGCGACGCGCTCCAGCAGCGCCGCCTCCTCCAGCCGCTCCTCCATCTCGGGCACCACCAGCTCGACGCCGTGGCGCTCCAGCACCTCCCGGTAGCGGGGCAGCTCGGCGCGGGCGTAGGGAGCGGTGACAAGGACGCGGAGGGGGGAGCCGAGGCTCACGGGTCCCGCTCGCCCCGCACCTCGTCCCAGAGCGCCTGGGTATCCACGTCCCGCGGCGTGTCGAGGACGGGACCCGCGCCCGGGCTCGGGGAGCGCTCCACGTCCCGAATCACGCCCCACCCCCGCTACGGCCCGCCGACCCCGCCAGGAACTCCGCCAGCTTGCCGGCCATGAAGATCTCGGTCTTCTCCATGGACTCGGCCGTGGCGCCCGCGATGTGCGGGGTGACCAGGAGGTTCGTGGCCTCGGCCGCGTAGCGGACCAGGGGATCCTCGCCGGGCCCGCCCGGCGCCGTCTCCCCCTCCACCACGTCCACCGCGGCGCCCGAGAGGCGCCCGGAGCGCAGCGCCTGGACCAGGTCGCCCCCCCGCACCACGCCGCCTCGGGACGTATTCACCAGCACGGCGCCCCGGGGCAGCCGGGCCAGCTCGGCCGCGCCGATCATGCCCCGGGTGTCTTCGTTCAGGGGCACGTGGAGGGTCAGCACGTCGGCCGTCTCCAGCAGGGCGTCCAGCGAGGCCGCCCAGCTCACGTCGGCGGGCCATTCCTCCCGGTAGCGGTCGTAGGCCCGCACCTCCATGCTGAAGGCCCGGCCGTAGCGCGCGACCTTCGCGCCGATGCGGCCCAGCCCGACGATGCCCAGCCGCTTCCCCTCCAGCTCCCGTCCCCGGAAGCGGTCCCGGTCCCAGTCGCCCGCCACCGCGGCCGCGTGGGCTCCGGGGATGTGGCGGAGGAGCGCCAGCAGGAGGGCCCAGGTGTGTTCGGCCGTGGCGCTCACGGTGCGCAGGAACTCGTGCTCGCCCCGGAGCGAGAGGACCTCCACCCCCCGCTCCCGGGCCACCTTGAGGTCGACGTGGTCCAGCCCCGTGGTGGCCGTCACCACCGCCTTGAGGCGCGTGCCCGCCTCCAGCACCTCCCGGTCGACCCGGTGCCCCAGGCGCACGATGAGGGCGTCGAAGCCGGGGAGCCTGCGGAGGAGGGTGGCGCGGTCCAGGGGCTCCTCCACCACCTCCGCCACCCGCTCCAGGAGGGCCCGTGCCCGGGGCGAGTAACGGTCGGGCTCGGCGTTCAGCACCCGGGGCTTCACCGGTCCCTCCCCGCCGTCCCACCAGCCGTCGGGAGCCCTGCACGCCGGCTCACCCGCCATGCTCCAGGTCCTCCTCGGCCAGGAGCTGGTCGGCCGCCACGTCCCGGGCGAGGGTGCGGCCGAGGAGCCCCTCCAGCCGCTCGGCCGGGATGCCGCTCCCCGGCTTCTTGGCCGCCAGGTCGGCCTCGCCCAGCACCGTGCCCGCGGCGAGGTCCCGCCGCGCCACCACGCTCTTCATGAACAGCCGCCGCATGGGCCACAGCGCCTCGGCAACCTCGTCCTTGTCCACCGGGTGGGCCCGGGCCTCCCCCAGGAAGCGGATCCCCCGGGCCAGCGTGGCCAGCTCCTCCACGGTGACGGAGGCCGGCACGTCGGGCCCGAAGGCGTGCCGGGAGAACGTCACGTGCACCTCCACGACCTCCGCCCCCAGCGCCACGGCGGCCAGCGACGGGAAGATGGTGCCCGAGTGGTCGGAGAGGCCCACGGCGCAGCCGTACCGCTCCCTGAAGAACGGGATCAGGTTGAGCCCCACCTTGGCGGGGGGCGTCGGGTACATGGAGGTGCACTGCATCACCGTCACCTCCAGCTCCCGCTCCCGCAGCGCCGCCACCGCCTCGTCGATCTCGGCCAGGGGGCTCATGCCAGTGGACAGGTAGACCGGGAGCCCGGTCTCGGCCATGCGATCGAGGATGCGGCGGTTCCGGACCTCCCCGGAGGCCACCTTCCACGCGGCCACCCCCACCCGCGTCAGCAGCTCCACCGCCTCCTCGGAGAAAGGCGAGGAGAGGAAATCGAGCCCCGCCTTCAGCGCGTGCTTCCTCAGCTCCACCCACTGCGCCTCGGTGAACTCCATCCGCTTCCAGTAGTCGTAGCGGGTGGCGTCCTGGGGGCTGAACTTCACCCGCCACGGCTCGTGGGGGGTGCTCTCCGCCGCCGCGATATGGGTCTGGAACTTCACGGCGTCGGCGCCGGCATTCGCCACGGCGTCGATGTAGGCGTGGGCGGTGCCCAGGGAACCGTCGTGGGCCTGGGCGATCTCGGCGATGAGGCGCACGTTCCCTGCTTCCGCCGCTCGATCGGCCGTGGCCGTCACGCCGGCCTTCCTGCCGTGTGCTCGCTCGGCCGCGAATGCCCTTCTGTCGATTCCCGAAGCCGCGAGATCCGGCCCTCCGTGGCGAAGAGGTAGTCCGTCCGACGGCTGTCGGGACGCTCGGTGGGGGTGACTTCGCCCGTCTCGTTGCAGCCGAAGGCTTTGTACCCGAGGTCCGCCAGGACGCCCATGATGTCGGCCGCGGCGTAGCCATACCGCTGGCACCGCGCCGGGATCAGCTCACACAGGACCAAGGGTCGATAGCGCCGCAGCGTGCGCCGCCCACCCTCGAGCACGAAGAGCTCGCTCCCCTCGACGTCGAGCTTGATCATGTCCACCCGATCGACCTCTTCCCCCTGCAGGACCCCGTCCAACGTCTCGCTCGTAAAGTCCACCATGCGACGGCCCGTGAACCTCCGGCCCGGCAGCACGTTCGATGCCCCCGCCCGCTCGAGGAAGGCGTATCCATCCCAGGGTGAACCCTCCCGCTCCGGCACTACCATCCTTCCCTCGCGCGGACCATCGGAGAGGGCGACGGCAAACAGCCGCACATTGTCGAGTCGCCGCCGCCGCACCAATGCCGCCGCCGCCGCCCGCGCCAAAGGCAACGGCTCGAAGGAGAGCACCCTGCCCGTGGGGCGGACGAGGTCGCTCAGGACGCAGGTGTGGATGCCCAGGTTCGCGCCCACGTCCAGGCACGTATCCCCCGGCCGCACCACCCGACGCAGAACCCGAACGGTTTCCGGGGAATACCGCCCATGCCGCAACAATCGGAGAGGACGGCGCGACCGGATGCCATTCAGCAGCCGATGACCGGCGATCCGATGCCTGAGGCTCACGTGATACCGGCTCCATGGGTTCGTGGCCAACTCGGAGGTAACGCGGGCGAAGCCTTTCGCCCGCCGCGCCCCCGCATACGGCTATGACACAACGTCCGTCGCCACAAGCCGAGCCGGGCTGCCCTGCGCATGGATCGCCCCGGAGGATCGATCTCTCCCTAGCCGAGCGCGTCCCGGAGCGCCTCCACCACGCGAGCTCGATCGTCCTCCTGGAGCGCAGATCCGGACGGCAGGCAAAGCCCCCGGGAGAACAACGCCTCCGCCACGCCGCCGCCGATGGCCGCGCAATCCCGGAAGACGGGCTGCATGTGCATGGGCTTCCACAGGCGCCTCGCTTCCACGCCACGCCCATCGAGGCTCGCGCAGATCTCCTCGGGCGAAGGATGCCCCCGGTCCGGCGAGAGGGTCAGACACGTCAGCCAGCGAGAATGCCGGCCCCAGGGAGCCTCCTTCTGGAACTGGATGCCTCCCATGCCGTCCAGCGCCCGGCGGTACTCGTCGAAGTTCCGACGCCGCTTGGCCACCCGGTCGTCGAGGCGCTCCAACTGGGCTCTCCCGAGAGCCGCCAGGAGGTTGCTGAGCCGATAGTTGTAGCCGACCTCCATGTGCTCGTAGTGCCCGACCGCTTCCTTCGCCTGGGCCGACAGCTTGCGCGCCCGCTCCACGAGGGCAGCGTCATGGGAGACCAGCATGCCGCCCCCCGACGTGGTGATCATCTTGTTCCCGTTGAACGAGAAGATCCCGACCCGACCGAGGGTACCGGGGGCACCCAGGTCATGGGTGGCCCCCAAGGCTTCCGCCGCGTCTTCCACGAGGGGTACCTCGAAGCGGGCGCATGCCCGTTGGATCCTCACCATATCCGCTGCCTGGCCGTAGAGATGAACCACGACCACGGCGGCAGGGAGGCGGCCGGCCCGGGCCCGGTCCTCGAGCACCTCGGTCAGCAGGTCCGGATCCATGTTCCAGGACATCCCCTCACTGTCCACGAACGTGGGACGTGCGCCGAGGTAGACCACGGGGTAGACGCTACCCGCGAAGGTGAACGAGCTCACGAGGACCTCGTCGTCCTTCTCGACGCCCACCAGGCGGAGCGCAAGGTGGAGAGCGGCGGTGCCAGAGTTCACGGCGTGGGCCGCAGGAACCCCCAGGCGGGCCGCGAATTCGGCCTCGAACCCATCGACGTGCGGCCCCAGGGGCGCGATCCAGTTCGAATCGAAGGCGTCCAGGAGGAGCTCACGCTCCCGCTGCCCCACGTCGGGCGGAGAGAGAAGGATCCTTTCGTTCGCGTCCACGCCCTACTCCGTTGCTCTCAAGGCTCGCGCAGGGTTTCCCACGACCGTGGATCCAGGGGCCACCTCCCGAACGACGACGGCGCCCGCTCCAACGGTGGCCCAATCCCCGACGCTCAACTGTTGGATGACGGTCGCGCCCGCTCCTACCCAGGCACCCTCGCCCACGGTGACTTCGCCGCTCAGCACAGCGCCGGGAGACACGTGAGACCACGCTCCGATCCGGCAATCGTGCTCCACCACGGCACCCGAGTTGACGATGGCGCCTCGTCCGACCCACGCCCCAGGATTGACCACAGCGGCCGCAAGGATCACGGCGCCCTCCTCGATCGTGGCGTCGGGGCTCACGATCGCGCCCGGGTGCACCAGGGCGGGGACCGCGACGCCGCGAATCTTCTCGAGACAACGCCGCCGGGCGCCGTTCTCCCCGATCCCCGCCACCACCCCGTCCGCCCCGAGGGGCAGGACGCCTCCGGCATCGGAGAGGGCGGCGAGGAACGCCTCCTGTTCGAGCACCTCGTCCTCCGGGCCGGCGGAGGGGGGTGCGGATCGCCGATCGATCCAGCCGGCCACGTGATGTCCCGCCCGTCGCGCGCAGTCGGCGACAACTCGACCGTGGCCCCCGAGGCCCCAGACGAGAAGTCTCACGAAGCAGCTCCGGGGCCGGACGCGGCGGGCGCCACGTTGAGCCTCGTCAACAGGCGCTCGGACGGATCGAGGCGGCGCCGAACACGACGCGCGGGCGCCGGAATCCTCAGCCCGTAACATGGGGCGAACCACCCCGGCAGCGCGTTCTCCGTCGTCTCCACCTCCTCGGACGGGCCTTCGATGTCCAGCCCGTCGGGACTTTGATCAGGGTGCAGGGTCCACGTTACCTGGAGCGTCCCAGGTTCACCGAGAACGCGGTCCTCGACCTCCACGCCGCCCGGCCTCACCCGGACCCTTCGTTCGGCGATTCCAGGGCACCGCGCCACGATCTCCACCTCTTCCGTCCCCTCCCTCACCCGTACGATCTCGGCGCGCGGCCAGGTGAGCCAGAGAAATCGCGGGCCCCGAACACCCGCTTCCCGTCCTTCCACCTGCGGACCGTTGTGGACATGGGCGCTGCTCAGTCCGTTCCGCCACGGGTGAGGCGCGTTGTAGGCGTAGGTCCCCGGATCGACGACCATGGGCGCGCCGTTTGCCGAGACGCACAGGTGGAGGGCATCCAGGTGCCCCGGGCGAGCACGATACCTGCCGGCGCGGAGGAAGACGGCCACCGGGCCCACGCGCGCCACGACCCACCCCGACCCACCACGACGTACCCCAGGTCGGGCCGATGTTCGGCCTGGCGCTGGAAGGCCCAGCCAGGCACGGACTTCTCCTTCACCCAGACGAAGATCGTCCGGCAACGGCACCGAGAACAGCGCGGCCGCCGCCTGGAGGCTCGGCCGGTAGTCCTGGTACGCCGAGAGCGAGAGGGGCAGGACGTAGGATCCATCGCTGTTGCCGTGGAGGGGGAGTTCCCCGGAGTCCGCATCGATGACCGCCGCCAGAAGCTCCACCGCGGCCCCGATCCGGCCTCGGGCCTCCCGGGAGAGAGCCTCGCCGCGACTCCTGAGAACGTGGCTCGCCAGCACCAGTTGATCCAGGACCAGGCGGGTGTAGTTGAACGAGTGCTGGATGTACCATCCATCCGGCGCGAACTGCTCCGCGACCAGCTTCTCCAGGTGCCTTCGGCCGCGTCGGTACCAGCCTTCGGCCTCGGGATGAGCCCCCGCCAGCCTGGTTCCCAGGGCGATCAGACCCACGGCTTCGGAGATGGCGTGGTTGTTCCGCTGGGAGAGGGCGTATCCGAAGGCGTCCGCGATCCGCTCGCCCGAGGCGCCGAAGATCTCCAACAGCAGCGCCGTGGCTTCCTCGTCCTCCGAAGCGAGGACGTGCTCCACCTGGAGAAGCGCGAGAGCCCGGATCGCCACCTCCTGTCCGCACGCCCAGTGGGGGCCGAGGAAGGGGGGGTTGGCCGACCACCAATTCCGGACCCGCTGGAGGAACGCCTCCCGGTAGGACGGCGATCCCGTCAAGATGTGGCCCCTCGCCAGGTCGAAGACCCAGGCGAAGCGCGCGGACTCCCAGATATCCTTGATGTCCGAGCCGGGCCGGAGCGTCGAGAGGCGCCACCAGGGGAGGAGCGGGAGCGTCTCGCCGCTGGTGGGGTGGGACCGCCACCCCTCACCCTCCGGGAGCGTCCGCCAGCGCCAACGGTACGCCAGGTACTCGCCCCGGCAGACACGTTCCGATCGCCGGAGCGCCTCCTTCGGGTCCGTCGCCGCCGCGATGGCGCTCGCGCTGGGCCTGAACAGAGCGGAGCCCTGCGTTCGACCCACCGGGTGCCGAGGTTCGGAGCGGAACCAGGCGGCCGCACGACGCACCTCGTGGCTCCCGCGAAACGCCAGGCCCTCCAGGCCGTACGTCCGGGCCAGGGTGGTGACGGCGCGCACCCAGAACAGGGGGGAACGCCTCATGACACCACGTCGCCCAGCATGCGGTCGAGCACCCCTGCCGTCACGTCCCGCGACCGATTGCGAAATACCCACTGCCGCCCCGCCGCGCCCATGCTCCGCCGCTCCTCGGGAGAGAGGTCCGCCACCCTTTCCACGGCGGCGGCGAGGGCCGCGGCGGAGCCGTCGGCCGCCTGGACCCCGGCCGACGCATCCTCGAGGATGTCCCCCACTTCGCCCGCAACGTTCGAAACCACGGGAAGGCCCGCCGCCAGGTAGTCGAACAGCTTGTTCGGACTCACCCCGAACCGGAAGAGGGCGGAGCCCCGGAGCACCATCAGACCGGCCGTGGACGACCCCAGGAGCCCTGGGATCTCCTGTTTGGGCACCGACGGCTCGAACATCAGGTTCGGAAGCCGCCGCCGTGCCGCCTCCTCCATCAGGTCGCTCTTCGCCGATCCGTCCCCCACGAGCCGGAACAGAATGTCGTCCCGAGCGCGGAGACGGTCGGCCGCCTCCAGCACGACATCCAGGCCGTTCGCCGGGCCATGGGCGCCGGCATAGACGAAGGTCAGGGGACCCCCGTCTCCGGCCAGGGCGCAGCTGGGGGGGAAGTGGGCGGGGTCCACCCCGTTGGGCACGAAGGTGATCCGGTCGGGCGGAATTCCCCTCCCCTCGAGGTAGCGACCCGCACCCTCGGCGAGGACCACCACCCGATCGGCCGCACGATAGAGGTGCTGGACCACCAGCCACACGGCGAGGAAGAAGGGCCCCCGGCGACCTCCCGCCGCGACCAGGCTCTCGGGCCACAGGTCGCGCACCTCCAGGACGAAGCGAGCGCCCGTGCCCCGGGCGACCTGCCAGGCCGCCAGGGCGGCCAGGGGATGGGGTGACGAGCCGATGACGACGTCGAAGCGCTTCCCGGAGCCCAGCTCCCCCGTGACGCTCCGGGAGAAGGAAATCCAGTTCAGGAGGCGCCGCACGTCGTTTCCCCGGAAGGGGGAGGCCCACAGCCAGGAGAACTGAACCCCGTCGACCGTCTCCCGGATGGTGGATCGGTCGCGGGCGCCGCGGCGTCGCGTGTACTCCCGTGATGTATACGGGTAGTCGGACGCGGCCAGGGTCACATCCCACCCCCGCCGCACGAGCTCACGGCCGAGCTCGAAGTGCCGGGTGCCGCCTCCCTCACTGGGCAGCAGGGCGTAATGATTGACCCACAGCAGGCGGCCCGGCCTCAATCTTCTTCCTTTTCCATCGCCTTGGACCGACCCCCGAAACGCGGCATGGTCGCATGTCCGGCCGCGGTGATGCCGTGCTGCCGCGCGACGCCCACGAGGGTGCGCGTCAGGATGGAGAGATCGAGCCATGGAGATATCCGGTCCACGTATTCCACGTCGAGCTCCAGCCGCCGCTCCCATGTGGTTGCGTTGCGGCCGTTCACCTGGGCGAGGCCGGTGAGGCCGGGCCGCACCTCGTGGCGGCGCGCCTGGCTGCTGTCGTAGTGGGGGAGATACTCCGGTAACAGCGGGCGGGGGCCCACCAGACTCATGTCCCCCCTCAGCACGTTCCACAGCTCCGGGAGCTCGTCCAGGCTCGTGCGTCGCAGGAAGGCGCCGAATTCCGTCAGTCGGTGACGGTCCGGCAGCGGACTCCCGTCGGGGCCGCGGAGATCCCGCATGGTTCTGAACTTCAAGATGGTGAAGGGCCGCGCGTGCAGCCCGGGGCGGGTCTGGCGGAACAAGACGGGACTCCCGAGGCGCCACCGCACCAACACGGCCACCACCACCATGAGTGGCGAGAGCACCACCATCGCCGCCGCAGCGACCAGGACGTCGACCGCCCGCTTTCCGAGGAAGCGGTAGGAGAACCGGGTCGGCACGTGCTTCGGGGGGGTCAAGGCGAACGTGATGGGGGCGAGGGTGAGCCGGCGCCGGAGGATACCCGAGCCTCGTCGTCCCGGTCCTCGCTGCTCGTCCCGGAGTGGAGCGTCGGCTTCGAGCGCGACAGCAGCTCCCGCATCGACGCGGTCCAGGACCGGTTGAAGACGTGGCTCAGCACCAGGTAGAGGGGTACGGCCAGGGCGGAGCCGACGCCGAGACGGAGGAAGGCGCCGGAGAGGGGCCAGGTCGCACCATACGCTGCACCAACGCTGACCACGCTGATGAGGAGCGGTCGGACGAGTTGGCGAGAGTACTCCGCCAGGCCGGCCCCGCAGGTCGGCCGGACCAGGTACCACCAGGCAGGCACGTAGAGGAGAGCGGTCAGGGCCAGGACCGACCAGGCCAAGCCCTCCACCCCGTGGCGGCTACCGAACCAGACCACGACGGGGTAGAGCAGGACGAGCGCGCCATTCCATTTGAACCCGAGGTCGGCCCTTCCCTTCCCGTACAAGAGGTTCCCCACCGGATTCCCCACCGCGGTGAACATGCCGCGCACGGCGCACAGTTGGAGGAGGATCACCGAGGGCTTCCACCCCGTCCCGAACGCGACGACCACGACCTCGTTGGCGAAGAAGAGCGCCATCATGTAGAGGGGGAACACCACCGCCGCGATCATGGCGATGGTCCGGAGGTAGACGAAGCGCACACGCTCCTCCTCCTCCTGGATGGCCGAGATGACCGGCAGTCCCACGCGCGTCACGATGGGGTTGATCAGGGCGAACAGCCTGCCGGTCAGCTGCTGGGGCAGACTGTAGAATCCCATGGGCCCGGCGCCGAGCACCCGTCCGCCGATGAGGACGTCCACCTGCGCATTCATGGTCCCGAACACGTTTCCGCCGACAACATAGCTCCCGAACCGGAGAAACCGCCGCACCTCCTTGAACCGGAAACGGAGCATCGGCCGCCATCCCCGGGAGAGGATCACCCAGGCCAGTATGTTGGACGTGACCGCCGACGTGAGCTGTCCCGCGACGAGGGCGTACACCCCCGCCCCCAGCACGGCCGCCGTGACCGCCGCGACCAACCCGGCCACGGCAGCGGATGCCTCCACCTTGGCCAGATCCCGGAATCTGAATTCCTTCTCCGCCACCACCCGAAGCTGCTGGCTGCCGGCGTTGACCACGAAGACGAGGCTGAGGAGCCGGAGCAGCGGCTCGAGCCGGGGCTCTCCGTAGAACCACGTGACGAGGGGGCTCGCCGCGATCAGGGCAACGGTGAGCGTCGCCCCGGAAAGGACGTTGAGCCAGTAGAGGCTGGAGAGGCTCTCGGGCCCGATGTCCCGGAAGTGGATGATCGCGTTGCTGACCCCCAGGTCGATGAAGATGTTCGCGAACGACACGAACACCGCGACCATGGCGATGAGCCCGAAGTCGGTGGGCTCGAGGAGGCGGGCCAGGATGGCGATCTGCAGGAAGGAGACCGCCGCCCGGATCACCGTCGACACCGTGGTCCACCGTACCGCCGAGAAGGTCTGACGGCGGAGGCTCAAGCTGGCACCGCCGACATCCGGGGCGCGCCCTCCGACATCTCCACCGTCCGGGGCGGCTTGGTCGCCGTCACCGTGTACCCGGCCGTCTCGTCTTCGGCGGGCCACACGCGGTCCAGGGCACGGCCGAGTGCCTGATCGAGCAGGAAGAACGGGCGGAGAGCGCCCCCCACGGCCCACCGGAGAGGACGGGGGCCGCGGACCAGTCGCACGAGCTGGTAGTTCAGCTTCAGAGCCGAGGTACCCCAGAAGCCGGTCATGGCCTGGACTTCGATCCCGCTGAAGCCGGCCCCCGCGAGCAGGTAATGGAGCCCGTGGCGCGTGTAGCGAAAATAGTCATGCGGAGCCTCGTGCACATGCCATTGGAACGGGACCTGGAGCACGAGCCCTCCACCCGGGCGGAGGATCCGAAACGCCTCGGCGATCATCCGTCGGGGCTCGTTCAGGTGCTCGAGAACCGAGATCGAGACGACGGTGTCGGCGACCTCGTCCTGCAGCGGAAGGGGGCGGTTGAGATCTGCGACGATGTCCGCCCCGGTGCCGTGGAGCGTGTTCGGCCAATCGATCCCAACGTACGAATCGGCGTACCGCAGAAAGAAGTCACGGTACACGGCATCGCCGCATCCGAGGTCGAAGACGGCTCCCCGGTAGAGCGGGGCCGCCTCCTCGAGGAAGGCATGGAGGGCGGCGTAGAGAAGCCAGTTCTTGGCCTCCCGGTTCCTGTGCCGGGGACCCGGCCGTCCGCCCTCGCGGTTACTGCCCATCGGCGTCGGCCCCCGCGGCAACGGCCCCGGACCATCGTGCCCGCCGGCCTCTCACCGCGGGCGAGCGGAGCTTGCGGATGTTCTCCACGACGCGCTCGTGGGACCAGAACCGGCCTACGATCGCCCGGTTTTCCGCGGTCGCGGCCGGGTCCAGGGGGCGCAGCAGGTCGGCGACCCCGTCCGAGCCGTCCCATGTCCGCATCCGCACCCCCAGATCCCGGTAGAGCGAGAAGACAGGGTTTTCCCGCCGCAGGACGACGGCGGCACCCTTGAAGAGCGCCGTGCTGACGGTGCCCACCGCCTGCTGGCGAACGTGGTTCATGATCACGCAGCCGCACGATGCGATCATCTCGTGGTACTCCGGCAGGCTCACGAATCGGGTCACCGGAACGAAATTGCGCCCCAGTAGCTCCCGCCCGACCCGCACGATCTCCGCCGCATACCGCGGATCGCCATAGCTGAGGGGCGTGATGACGCTCCTGTCCCCGAGGTCGAGACGAGAAAGCGCCTGCAGCGCCTCGACGTGGTTGTTCTCCGGGCTCGCGGAGTTGCCGAGGAGGATATCCGGGCCCCTCATCTCCCGCGGCCCCGGCTCGAATGTCTCTTCCACGCTGTAGTACTGAAGATGGACGTGGTGAGCGGTGCACCGTGGGAGGGCGCGCCGCAGCATGTCGATCTCGGAGGGGAGCACGCTCACGACGTCAATGCGCTCGGCGACGGCGCGCACGGTGGCTGCGGAGGGGAGGAGCCGCTTCAGCAGATCCTTCGCTCGGCGTGCGGCGGACCGGGGCGGGGGCCCGATGCGTCGAACCGCCGCAGCCGTGTCGGGCAGGACGAAGGGCCCCATGAAGGACTCGAAGAGACCGTAGTAGTCGCCGCCCCAGCCACTCCAGACCACGAGCACGTCCTCCGGGGCTCTCATGAGAGCCTTGATGAACTCCGGCCTCATGTAGTGGACAACCACGCAATCGAACCGCCGCATGTCTCGTGCGACGGCGGGGCTCCTCCAGTACAGCGGTCCTTTCACGGACACGCCGGAGCCGGGCCGCACGAAGCGCAGGGGCCCGTCACCACGAGCCGAAACCCGATACTCGTTGGCGCCCGGGAACGCGTCGTCGTACACGGTCTGCACGAACGGAATGAATTTCTCGTCGGTCACGAAGTGCAGGATCTTCACCCCCGTCCCCCCTCCACCCCAGGCGTCCTGGCACCTTCCGCTGGCCGTCCCCCGATGCCTGGATCAGATTGACTCGGCACCTGCCGTCTCCCGATCGTCCCCGTTCCCGGAGCCGCCCTGAACATGGTTCGTCTGTATCTCATGAGCGAGAAGGGATACCGCACCCTCGCCCACATCCTCGAACACGGGTTGCAGGCCGGCATCGCCGACGTGGTAACGGGCAGCGACGCGGGCGTGGAGCGGGACTACTCTCATGAGATCAGGAGTCTGGCCGAGAAGAACGGGTTGGCGGTCTACGAGCGAAAGGAGGCTCCGGCGCACGGCGATTGGGCGATCGCGATCTCCTGGAGGTGGCTCATCGCCGAGCCGGAGAAGCTCATCGTTCTCCACGACAGCCTGCTACCCCGCTACCGTGGGTTCGCCCCACTGGTGACCGCCCTGAAGAACGGAGACGAGTTGGTTGGCGTGACGGCCATCCGGGCTTCGGCGGGATACGACGAGGGCCCGATCATCGCGCAGCGGAGCATGCCCATCGAGTATCCCATCAGAATCCAGCAGGCCATCGAGGGCATCGCGGGCCTGTACGAGGAGCTCGTGCGGTGGCTCGTGGAGGCCCTCATCGCGGGTGATCCGCTGCCCTCGGAGGAACAGGACGCGTCCGAGGCGAGCTACAGCTTGTGGCTGGACGAAGAAGACTACTTCATCGATTGGACCGCATCGGCCCGCGCCATCGAACGTCACGTGCACGCCACGGGATATCCCTACCGCGGAGCAAAGACGAGAATGGACGGCCGCGTCGTCACCATCAAGGACGGCGTGGCGGTTCCTGACCAGCGGATCGAGATACGTCAACCGGGGAAGGTCCTTCGCATGGACGACGGCCGCCCCGTCGTGGTCTGCGGAGAGGGGCTCTACAAGATCGAGGAGATGGTGGACTCCGACGAAGAGACGGTGCTTCCCCTCGAGCGGTTCCGGACACGCTTCAAGTAGTCCGCCCCGCCTTCGTCCCGAGCACGTTACGCCAGGGCCTCGCGCAAGGCCGAGACCACGCGGTGCGCGTCCACCCCGATCCAGAACGGCAGCCGGATGAGCCGATCCCCGGCTTCGTCGGTGTTCCTCATGGTCCCCTGCACCCGTGCCCACCGCCGCCCGGCGGGCGACCCGTGCAGCGGAACGTAGTGGAAGACCGCGTGGATCCCGTCCGCCTTGAGCGCCTCGAGCACCCGCGTCCGGGTGGCCAGCGAGTCCACCAGGATGTGGTACATGTGTCCGTTGTGGCCACAGCAGTCTGGGACGATGGGGCGCCGTAGCAGGCCCCGGCGCTCGAGCGGCTCCAGGGCCTCGTGGTAGTGCCTCCAGAGTTGGAGTCGACGCCTCGTCAGCTCGTCCGCGCATTGGAGCTGAGCGAGCAAGAAGGCGGCGGTGAGCTCGCCGGGCAGGTAGGAAGATCCCACGTCGACCCAGGTGTACTTGTCCACGTCCCCCCGGAAGAACTGGGTGCGATTCGTCCCCTTCTCCCGGATGATCTCGGCGCGGTCGTGGAAGCGCTCGTCGTTCACCAGCAGCGCTCCCCCTTCTCCCGAGATGACGTTCTTCGTCTCGTGGAAGGAGAGGGCCCCAAGGTGCCCGATCGCACCCAGGGGACGGCCCTTGTACGTCGCGCACACGCCCTGGGCCGCGTCCTCGATCACGAGCAGATCGTGACGCTGGGCGATCTCCATGATCGCGTCCATGTCACATCCGACGCCGGCGTAGTGCACGGCGACGATGGCACGCGTCCGGTCGGTGACCGCGGCTTCGATCCGTTCCTCGTCGATGTTGAACGTGTCGGCGCGAACATCGACGAACACGGGGACCGCACCCCTCAGCACGAATGCGTTGGCCGTCGACACAAAGGTGTAGGAGGGCATGATGACCTCGTCGCCCGGCTCCACCCCGGCCAGGATCGCCGCCATCTCCAGCGCAGCGGTGCAGGAATGGGTCAACAGCGCCGCCACCGCGTCGGTTCGTCGCTGGAGCAGGGTGTGGCACGCCTTGGTGAAAGGGCCGTCTCCCGAGAGGTGGCCGCTCCCGAGCGCCTGCCGGATGTAGTCCATCTCCCGCCCCGTGACGTAGGGACGGTTGAACGGGATGAAGCGAGCCTCTCGCTCCTCCTCCTGCACCGGCATGCCCTGAGCCCTCATTCGGGAGCCCTCCTCTCCAGTCCACGACCCGGAAACGCCGTCAGCGACGCGACCGCGGAGCGTGCGGCGGACTTCAGGACCACCACACGGGTCCCATCGGCCGCCACCTGAGCATCCCAGTACATCCTGACGAAGACGATCCCGAATGCCAGAAGCATTCCACCCACGAAACCGAGGAGGAGGTTTCTCAGGAGGTTGGAGGGCCGGGGCCGCAGGGATCGCTCCGGGTTGGTGATGACCTGGACGACGGGCGTGTTTCGCACCGCTTCGATACGGGCCTGCTCGTAGGACGTGGCGAGGGACTGGTAGACGCTCTGACGCAGGTCCACACGACGCTGGAGCCGCTGCTGCTCGAACTGCAGCTCGGGTGAGGACGTGACGGAGCGGTTCCGCTCGAGGAATCCGGCGAGGTCGTCTTCCGCAGAGCGGAGCTGGCTTGAGGCCAGCTCGAGACGATCCTCGATGAAGCGCGTCTCTGCCGTGGCCTGGTTCTGACGCTGCTCAATGTTGAACTCGTTCAAGCGTTCCAGCATGCGCCTGTTGACCTGGACCGCGAGAGGTCCCGAATCGGCCATCACCCGAACGGTGATGAGGCCCGCATCCCGATCGGCGACCACCGTGCTCTGTCGCCGCAGCTGATCGATGGCCTGATGCACGCGCTGCTCCGGCGTGCCCTCCTGGATGTTCCAGATCTGGAGCAGCGTCAGGCTGTCGGGACGTGGAGCCGCGGAGTCGTCGAGAGCGAACCTCGATTGGACCACCTGCCCGAGGAGATCGTCCGAGTCCATGAGGTCCACATAGAACTCGAGCGTCCTGTTCGTCCCGGCGCTGGAAAGGTCCACGCCGAACTCGGCGGCGAGCCCCGCCACACCGGACGGCAGGCTTTGCTTCAGCTCGGGGCTGAGGCGGGATTCGGCCACCCAGCCGTGCCCACCGAAGAGGCTCAGCGCGACGCCCAGCACCGCACCCGTCAGGCTCAACGCGACGATGAGTCGAAGGTTGATGAGCACCAGGACCACCCCCTCGAAGAGGCGGGATTCCCGACGCCCGTTGAACGACTCGCCCGCCTCCGCGGCGGCCGAGAGCCTCTGCATAGCTGACTCCGCGGCGGTTTCAGGCCCCATGCGTTATGCGGTCGCCTTGATCAGAAGGTAACAGGCGGTCGCGGCCGCTCCCACCAGACACCCGCCCGCCGAAAGGAGAAGGGCGCGTCTCCGGTCGATCCGCTCCATTCCGACCATACCGAACAAGAAGAGCAGGGGCACGTACTGTGTCATGTGCCTATAGGCCAACGTGGTGAAGGCAACCGCGAGGAAGAAGGACGCGGCCACCACGGCGGCCGACCTCAACCGCCGGTCTCCGAACGAGACCCACCAGCCGTACAGCACGAAGGGGAGGAACGGGTACCATATGAGCGCTCCCCCTATGTTCCGCAACGTGTCGGCCGGATCCGGCGAGGGGATCGGGATGGGCCACAGAAGCGCGAACGGGATCCTGATCAGATAATTCAACGGGAAAGGTACGTTCAGCACCGCCATGGCCGCCGATCCACTCCCCGCCTTCTCCCGGAGGAGCAGCAGGTAGAGGTCGTAGTACCGGTTGGCCGTCTGGAGCGTGTCCATCAGGAGTGGCAACAACAGCGCGAGCAGGGCCAGGGAAACCACGACGGCGACGGCGACCGTCCTCCTGCGACCCTTCGCGGCATAACCCTGGAGGGCCAGTGCCGCGAACACCGTGGCCAGCAGCGCCGCGGAGACTCCCCGGAAGGGCACGACCAGCAGGATCAACCCGAGGAGCACCCCCCCCCCGGTGAGCGGCTTCGCGCCCGCCTCGATCCTCTTCCACACGAGGACACAGAGGACGATCAGAAGCGCGACGAGCGCGTCCCTCAGGATGAGGACGTAATGGAAGGTCATGAACGGATAGACCGCCAGGAGGGCGCCGGCACCGTACCCGGCGTCCTCCGAGCCACAGCGCGCTCCGAGCCGGTAGACGGCGACGGAGATGAACCCACCCACGACCACGTTGAAGAGCCGTGGATTGAAGCTGTGCGCTCCTCCGAACACATCCCCGATCCAGTGGATCACGGCCACAGTGGCGGGATAGCCGGCGTACTTGCTGACGTCCGCGGCCGTTCCGAGTCCGAGCCCCGGGGCGCGAGCCATCTCCAGTCCGAGGCGGTTGTAGAAGAGGTCGTCGGTGCCGCCCAGGAAGAAGGGCACCCCGTAGTGATGATCCAGGGTCAGATAGAGGACGACGGCGACGACCGAGTTCCAGAAGAAGGCCAGGAGGTACAGATCGCTGGACCTGGAGACGGCGGAGGGTGCCACGAGAAGGCAAACGACCTGATACCCGGTGATTCCCGCGAGAAAGTAGAAGAGCAGGATCGACCAGGCACCCTCCCGCAACGCGAGGCTGGCCACGGCGATAAGGCTCGCCGAGGCCAGCAGCGGCAAGGCCACACCGAGGACCAGCCGGTGGTCCGGCGCAGCCGCCAGGGGTAGGGCCGTCGAGGCTTCGGTCCGGACGCTCACGCCGATGCGGTGGTCGGGTTGGACGGCGACACCGGGAGCGAAGGATCGGAGAGGCCCAGGGCGTCGAGCACCGCGGCCTCCACGCGCTCGACCGTCACGTCCCTCATGCAGATCGGCGACCCGCACCCCTCGAGAAAGCATGGCTGGTAGCAGGGGGAGCACCCCATCCCCTGCGTGATGATCGTGTGGGCGCGCGGCGGGTACGGTCCCGTGATGGTAGGATCCGTGGGTCCGTACACCCCCACGACGTGGCACCCGACCGCCGCAGCCAGGTGGGCGACGCCATTGCAGTTGGAGACGGTGACACGGGCGAGCCGGAGGATCGAAAGGAGCTCGGGAACGGTCGTGCGCCCCACCAGGTCCACCGCGCGGCTCCCGGCCTCCTCGGGGATCTCCTGGAAGATGGCCTGCGCCAGGGGAGCCTCGGCCGCCCCCCCCACCACCGCCACCTGAAGCTCGGGGACACGGAGCAACCGCCCCAGGAGGGTCGCGTAGTGGCTCGAGGGCCACCGCTTGTGCGCCTCGAGGGGCCCGGACCCCGGTGCCAGGACCACGAGAGGCACCCCCTCCCCGGGAAGGCCCGCGAGCTCCTGGGCGCGCCGACGCGCCGTGTCGGCGAAGGGAGGGAGCTCCAGGGGCCGAACCTCCTGGGCACCGACGAAGGGGCGCAGCAGCTCCGCGTTACCCTCCACCTTGTGCAATACGGCCGGCGCCGAGGGCGTCACGTTCAAGAGTCGCCCCCCCCGGGGGGTGACGCGCCCGACGCGGTACCGGGCGCCGCTCAGGATCCCCATCATCGCCCCCAGGGTCGGGTGCACGTTCACGGTGCACACCACGGCGTCGGGGCCGAGCCGCCGCAGCTCGGCGACGTATCGCAGCCTCCCTCTCAGGCCGCGGCGGTACCGGGCGAGCGACAGGATCTGGACGTCTTCTCCCAGGCAGCTCCTGACCAGGTCTCCTTCGGCCGCCCCCTTCACCGTGAACGAGAGGCCGGTATCCGGGTGCTCGCGGCGCAACGCCTGGACTGCCGGCAGGGTCATGACGACGTCGCCCAGCCCGTGGGTGGCCAGGAAATGGAAGTGCATCCCGTCCGTCCGTCCGACCGGGCGACGGACGCCTCGTTGCTGCACCTCGGGTGGGACGGCCGGAATGCTGCCTCGGCCCAGGGCGGTGACCAGCACGACGCGGAGCGCGTCGCCCGTGTGGCGCCAGAGGCGGTGGGCCTGCACCCACGCGTTGCCCCGGCGGCCGTCGTCCTCCCGACCTCCGGCCAGAAGACCCTCGATCGCCCGGGCGGCCGCAGCGGCGTTGCCGTGATCGACCAGCTCGCCGAACCCTCGCTCCTCGATGTAGCGGTACGATTCGAGGCGCGTGGCCACCACGGGCCGCCCGGCGCTGTGATAGTCGAGCATCTTGAGGGGGCTGCCCTGGGAATCGCTCGCACCGCCGTCCACCGGTCGCCGAAGGTGGACGAGGACGTCACACGCCTCCATCCACCCCATGGCTTCGTCGTAGGGCAGATGCCCGGTGAGGCGCACCCGGGAACCGAGCCCCCGCCCCTCCACCCGGTCGCGAAGGACGCGGACGTCTTCAGGGCGGCCCCCCACCACCGTCAGCTCCGCTCCAGGCACGTCGAGTCGGGCGAATACGTCCACGAGCTCCGGAACGCCTTCCCTGGGAGCCAGAGAGCCGAGATACCCCACCATGGGAGTGGCGGGGTCGATCCCCCTCTCCCGCTTCGCTTCGGCCACCGCCCGCCAGCGCCGGGGCCGGGTGCCGTTCTCGATGGCCCGGACCTTCCAGGGGGGAATCCCGAAGCGACCCATCAACTCCTGTCGAAGGTTCTCGTGGACCGTGACGACCTGCGTGCTGAGCCGGAAGGTGAGAGCCTGGCAGATGCGATTGACCAAGCGGGCGGTGGCGCTCCGCCCCCGGTCCTGCAGGTCCTTGTCCAACAAGCCGTTGACCTCGGTCACCAGCGGAACGCCGGACGCCGCAGCCACCAGCGGGACGAGGAAGAAGAACACGGACTGGCGCAGGAGGATCACCACGCGGTCGCGGCGAAGCCCCCGGGCATGACGCAGCACGGCCAGGGAGGCCCGGATCTGGAAGTGGAGAAGGCGCCAGACCTGGCTCAGGAGGCCGCCGGCCGGACCCACGGGCACGCGCTCGTGCACCCCCGGCGTGCCGTCGAGCGTCTCCGCCAGCGGCGACAACGTCACGATCTCGAACCCTCGAAGGTGCTCGCACACGTTCCGCACGTGCTCGAGAGGCCCTACGTCCTCCCGGTTGAGCAGGAAGAGGTAGAGACATTTTGGAGCCATGCCGCTCATCGACGGCTACGCAGCCCCGCTCTCCACCCGCCGCTGCCCTCGCCGCCACCGAACAGTGCCGGGGGCTGGAGCGGCGCCGCCACCTCCCGCCCGATATCGGCCCGCTCCGGATCCAGGAGGTCCCGGTAGGACTTGTGGTGCGTGGTCATGCGGCCTTGTGACGTCCAACTGGGAAGGGCTCGAGAGAAGGCCGAAAGGTGCCCGGGTGCGGGGGGAAGCGTCAAGGCGGTCGCGCGGCAGAAGGTCGGCTGAATGTGCGGGATTGCAGGGGCGGTGGACTTCTCGGGCGGGGGCGCCCCCGAGGATCCGCTCGAAATGGCCGAGCGGATCCGGCATCGCGGTCAAGAGCGGCCCGGGCGCCGCGTTCACGCCGGGGTTCCTGGCGACGGAGGACGACTAGGCCTCGCCCCGCCGCCCCGGCCCAACCCGCCCCACCACCGCCTCCGCCACCTCCCCCAGCGCCTCCTCCTCCGAGCGCCCTCCCGTCTCCACCACCAGGTCGGGAGATTCCGGCGCCTCGTACGGCGCGCTCACCCCCGTGAACCCCTGGATCTCCCCGTCCAGCGCCTTCTTGTACAGCCCCTTGGGGTCCCTCCGGATGCACTCCTCCACCGGGCAGTCCACGAACACCTCCATGAAGCCGCCCTCGGGGAAGAGCGAGCGCACCCGCTCCCGGTCTTCCCGGTAGGGGGAGACGAAGGTGCAGATCACCACCGAGCCCTGCTCGTAGAAGAGCTTGGCCACCTCGCCGATCCTGCGGATGTTCTCCCGCCGGTCCTTTTCGCCGAAGCCCAGGTCGCCGTTCAGGCCGTGGCGCACGTGGTCGCCGTCCAGGAGCATGGTCTGGTGGCCGGACTCGAAGAGGCGCCGCTCGAGCAGGCGCCCGAGCGTCGACTTCCCCGACCCGGGGAGCCCGGTGAGCCACACCACCGCGGCCTTGTGGCCGTTCCTCCGCTCCCGCTCCTCCCGGGGCACGTTCCACCCCTCCCACACCACGCCGGGGGACGTCTTCCGCTCCGTGGCCTCCTCGCCCCGGGCGAACACCGTATCCGCCGTCTGCACCTCGCCCCGGATCATCCCCGCCGCCACGGTGGCGTTGGTGTGGGGATGGACGAGGATGAAGCTTCCCGTGCCCCGGTTCGCCCGGTAGGAGTCGAAGAACACGGGGGCCGCCGTCTCGATCACCACCCGGCCGATGTCGTTCAGCCGGAAGGTGTCGGCGTCCTCCCGGTGCAGCGTGTCCATGTCGATGCGGTAGACCACCTGGTCGACGTACGCCTTCACCTCCCGGGTGGTGTGCCGGAGGATGAAGGGGGTGGAGGGGTCCATGGGCTCCTCCGCCATCCAGCACACCAGGGCGTCGAAGCGGGTGCCCACGGCGGGGAGGTTCATGCGCCGGACGATCATGTCGCCCCGGCTCACGTCTACGTCGTCCTCCAGGGTGAGCACCACCGAGTCCGGCGCCACGGCCTCGTCCAGCGGCCCTTCGAAGCGCTCCACGGACTTGATGCGGCTCTCCACACCGGAGGGGAGCACCACCACCTCCTCGCCGGGGGAGATCGTCCCCGACGTGATCTGCCCCGCGTAGCCCCGGAACGTATGGTCCGGCCGGATGACGCACTGCACCGGGAAGCGGAAGTCGATGAGGTTCCGGCTCCGCCCCACCGTCACCGTCTCCAGGTGGTGGAGGAGCGTGCTCCCCTCGTACCACGGCATATGGGCGCTGGGCTCGACGATGTTGTCGCCCTCCAGCGCCGACACGGGGATGGCCGTGATGTCCTGGATGTCCAGCTTGTCGGCGAACTCCGTGTACTCGGCCACCATGGAGCGGAAGGCCTCTTCGCTCCAGTCCACCAGGTCCATCTTGTTCACCGCCAGGAGCACGTGGGGGATCCTGAGCAGCGACGCGATGAAGCCGTGGCGCTTGGACTGGGTGGTGATCCCCCGGCGCGCGTCCAGCAGGAGGATGGCCAGCTCGGCGGTGGACGCCCCCGTGACCATGTTCCTCGTGTACTGCACGTGGCCCGGCGTGTCGGCGATGATGAACTTGCGACGGGGCGTGGCGAAGTAGCGGTACGCCACGTCGATGGTGATCTTCTGCTCCCGCTCGGCCCTGAGCCCGTCGGTGAGGAGCGCCAGGTCCACGCCTTCGTGCCCCCGGCGCCGGCTCGCCTCGCCGATCTGCTCGAGCTGGTCCTCGAAGATGGACTTGGTGTCGTAGAGGAGCCGGCCGATCAGCGTGCTCTTGCCGTCGTCCACGCTGCCCGCGGTGGTGAAGCGGAGAAGGTCCATCCGTCCGTCCGCCATCAGAAGTACCCCTGCTTCTTCCGGTCTTCCATGGCGGCCTCGGAGCGCTTGTCGTCGCTCCGCCCGCCCCGCTCCGTCTGCCGCGCCGCCGCCACCTCCAGGATGATCTCCTCCAGGGTGGCGGCCGCCGACTCCACCGCCCCCGTGCACGTGGCATCGCCGATGGTGCGGAAGCGCACCGTGCGGGTGTGGAGCACCTCGCCGTCCACCGGCCCCAGGAAGTCCGTCCGGGCCAGGATCATCCCGTCCCGGTGGAAGACCTCCCGCTCGTGGGCGAAGTAGAGCGACGGGATGGCGATGCCCTCCCGGGCGATGTACTGCCACACGTCCATCTCGGTCCAGTTCGACAGGGGGAACACCCGGAAGTGCTCACCGTGGGCCTTGTGGCCGTTGTAGAGGTTCCAGAGCTCGGGGCGCTGGTTCCTGGGGTCCCACTGGCCGAAGCGGTCCCGGTGGCTGAAGAAGCGCTCCTTGGCCCGGGCCTTCTCCTCGTCCCGGCGTCCGCCGCCGAAGGCCGCGTCCACCTTGAGCTCGGCCAGGGCGTCCAGGAGGGTCACCGTCTGCAGGGCGTTCCGGCTGGCGCCGGGCCCCGTCTCCTCCTTCACCCGTCCCCGGTCGATGGAATCCTGGACCAGCGCCACGTGCAGGTCGGCATCCACCTCCGCCACCAGCCAGTCCCGGAAGTCCAGCGTCTCGGGGAAGTTGTGGCCCGTGTCGACGTGGAGCAGCCGGAAGGGAAAGGGCGCCGGCCAGAACGCCTTCCTGGCCAGGTGCACCATGGTGATGGAGTCCTTGCCGCCGCTGAACAGGAGGACGGGGCGCTCGAACTGCCCCGCCACCTCCCGCATGACGTGGATGGCCTCCGACTCCAGGAGGTCGAGGTGCGACTTGTGATAGGTGGTCATGGAGGGGGGCCGCTTCCAGCGTCCGGAGATGTGGCGGAGAAGAACGTGGAAAGCTGAGGCGGGAGGGGGGATGCGTCAACGCGCGCGGGGCGCCCCTACGCCACCCTCCCGTGGCACTTCTTGTACTTCTTGCCGCTCCCGCAGGGGCAAGGGTCGTTCCGCCCCGGCTCGTCCTCCGCGTGCACGGGCTCCTGGCTCTGCTCGGCCTCGCCCCGGTTGGTGGCGAGGCGGGACACGTCGGTCTCCCGGCCCGGGGCCGCGGTGGCGAAGCCCGGGGCGCCGCCGGCGGAGGTGCTGGTGCGGGCCTTCCGGGCGATGCCCATGGGGCTCATGGCGGCCTCCGCCTCCGGCTCGTCGGCCGACTCCCGGGCCTGGAAGGACTGGGCGCCGGGGCTGGTGTCCGGGGTGTCCGAGGGGCCCGACAGGATGAGGCGCTGGGGGCGGGGGCGCAGCTGCTCGGCGGGCTGGCCGATCTGGGCCCGGAAGAAGTTCTGCGCCACCGTCTTCCTGAGGTCCGTCATGAGGTCGACGAACATGTCGAAGGCTTCCTGCTTGTACTCGATCAGGGGATCCTTCTGACCCCATCCGCGGAAGCTGATGGACGCCTTCAGGTGGTCCAGATCATACAGGTGGTCCTTCCACTTGTCGTCGATGGTGGTGAGGAGCACGAAGCTCATCACCCGCTCGGCCATCTCGCCGAAGCCCTGGAGCTTGCGCTGGAACGACTCCCGGGCCGCCTTCCGGACGATCTCGTCGATCTGGTCCCGGTCCCACTCCTGGTCCGGGTCGTTCTCCTCGGGGAGCTGATCGGCCAGGATGAAGAAGTCCAGCATGAGGCACTTCCTGAGCGCCGCCACGTCCCACTCGTCGGAGCGCTCGCCCGCCGGCAGGTACTCGTCCAGGACGTCGTCGAGGGCGTGGTTGATCATGTCCCAGATCTCGCCCTTCAGGTCCTCGCCGCCCTCCAGGGCGAACAGCCGGAGGTCGTAGACCACCTCCCGCTGCTGGTTCATGACGTCGTCGTAGTCGAGCAGGCGCTTCCGGGCCTCGAAGTTGTTGCCCTCCACCCGCTTCTGTGCCCGCTCGATGGACTTGGTCACCAGCCCGTGGGTGATGACCTCCCCCTCCTCGGCGCCCATCTTCTCCATGGCCGAGGCGATCCTGTCCGAGCCGAACAGGCGCATGAGGTCGTCTTCCAGGGACAGGAAGAACTGGGTGGCGCCCGGGTCGCCCTGGCGGCCGGCCCGGCCCCGGAGCTGGCGGTCGATGCGCCGGCTCTCGTGGCGCTCCGAGCCGATGATGTGGAGCCCGCCGTCCTCGATGAGGTGGTCGTCGGGGCGGCTCTCCAGCTTGTCGTCCCACATGGTGGGGTCGACCGGCTGGAGCTCAGCCACGTCCAGCCCCCTGGCCTTGGCCCACCCCACGGTGCGCGCGTCCGTGACGCCCTCGCCCAGCTTGATGTCGGTGCCGCGGCCGGCCATGTTCGTCGCGATCGTCACCGACCTCGCCTGCCCCGCCTCCGCGACGATCTCGCTCTCCCGCTGGTGCTGCTTGGCGTTCAGCACGTTGTGGCGGATGCCCCGCCGCTTGAGCATGCGGGAGAGGGTCTCCGACACGTCCACGTTGGTCGTGCCCACCAGGACCGGCAGCTCCATCTTGTTGAGCCGCTCGATCTCGTCCATGATCGCGTTGAACTTCTCCCGCTTGGTGCGGAAGATGAGGTCGTCGCGGTCGTCCCGGACGATGGGCCGGTTGGTGGGGATGACGAGGACGTCCAGGTCGTAGATCTGGTGGAACTCGTTCTCCTCGGTCTCGGCCGTGCCCGTCATGCCGGCCAGCTTGTCGTACATGCGGAAGTAGTTCTGGATGGTGATGGTGGCCATGGTCTGGGTCTCGCCCTTGACCTCCACCCCCTCCTTGGCCTCCACCGCCTGGTGGAGCCCGTCGCTCCAACGCCGCCCCGCCATCTGCCGGCCCG
Organism: uncultured Gemmatimonadales bacterium; assembly: GCA_963720485.1. Classification (GTDB taxonomy): domain Bacteria; phylum Gemmatimonadota; class Gemmatimonadetes; order Longimicrobiales; family Gaopeijiaceae; genus MFD05684-c1. The sequence continues at coordinate 981,958 of OY970395.1, read as the reverse complement.
TGAACTCGTCGACGATGACGATCTGGCCGTCGTCGCCCACGATGTACTTCTCGTCCTTCTGGAAGAGCGTGTAGGCCTTGAGGAGCTGGTGGATGACGTGGATGCGCTGGCTCTTGCCCGCGTACTCCGCCTCCAGCTCCTGCATCCTGTCCCGGCGCTCGTCCACCGAGAGGCTCTCGTCCTTCTCGATGGCGCCCAGGGCCTCCGAAAGGTCGGGCACCACGAAGGCGTCGGGGTCGTTGGGGGAGAGCTCGTCCAGCCCCTTGTCCGAGAGGTGCACGTTGTGCCCCTTCTCGTCCATGGCGAAGTAGAGCATCTCGTCCACTTCGTGCAGGATCTTCTCCCGCATGTAGTCCGCCTCGACCTTCTGCACCAGCTTCTGCAGGCCCGGGTCTTCGGCGAACATCTTGAGCAGCTTCTTGTGCTTGGGGTTGCCCCGCTGCACCGCCAGCAGCTTCTCCCCCGCCTCGTACTCGTTCCCCTCGGCGATGGCCTTCTCGGCCTCCCCCACCAGCTCGTTGGTCACCCGGAGCTGCTTGTTGTAGAGGTTGCGCACCAGGGGGTTGTACTGGTTGAAGGGCGTCGACGTGTCGCGCCCCACCGGCCCCGAGATGATGAGGGGGGTCCGCGCCTCGTCGATGAGGATGGAGTCCACCTCGTCGATGATGGCGTAGTGATGCCCGCGCTGCACCCGCTGCTCCAGCGTGTGCACCATGTTGTCGCGCAGGTAGTCGAAGCCGAACTCGTTGTTGGTGCCGTACGTGATGTCGGCCGCGTAGGCCGCGCGCCGCTCCGGCGTGCCCGGCTGGTGGTTGTCGATGACGTCGACGGTGAGGCCCAGGAACGTGTAGACGGCCCCCATCCACTCGGCATCGCGCTGGGCCAGGTAGGAGTTGACCGTGACCAGGTGGGCGCCCCGCCCCGCCAGCGCGTTCAGGTAGAGGGGCATGGTGGCGACCAGCGTCTTCCCCTCGCCCGTGGCCATCTCGGCGGCCTTGCCGTCGTGCAGGGCGATGCCGCCGATGAGCTGCACGTCGTAGGGGATCATGTCCCACTCGAGCTCCCGGCCCGTCACCATCACCGTCTGCCCCACCAGGCGCCGGCACGCGTCCTTCACCACCGCGAACGCCTCGGGCATGATCTCGTCGAGGACGTCTTCGATGGTCTCGAGCAGCGTCTCCTCGAGCCCCGCGATCTGGCCCTGGAGGGCCTCCCGCTCGTCCGAGTCCTCGGAGCCCCGCTTGGCCTCCCGCAGCTCGGCGATCTCGCCCTTGATCTCCCCCGTGCGCTCTTCGATGCGGGCGCGGAAGTCGTCCGTCTTGGCCCGGAGCTCGTCGTCGGAGAGGGCGTGGAGCTCCTCGTAGATCCGGTTGATCTCGTCGATCACCGGCTGGAGCTTCTTGGCTTCCCGCTCATGGCGGGAGCCGAGGACCTTCTTGACCAGGGTCTTGAGCATCTGTCCTGAAGCGGCGCGCGAGGGTCGGGTCCCCCGGAGGGGCTTGGCTACAAGCTATAGCATTACACTGTAGCAGGCCGGAGGATTCCCCTGCCGCCCGTATCCGCGGGGAGAGGTCGCCAAGCCGTCGACCGGGGCCGAGATCGAGCCCCGGGCGATGCTCAGGGCCCTCTGGACTCCGCCGTGCCGGAAGCCGCCAACCCCTTGGCCTCCGGGGAGTCGGGGTAGGTGCTCAGGAGGCGATCGCGAGCTTCCTTGGCGAGATCGTCGTAACCGATCTTCTTGTACGCGTTCATGATCCCCAGCACCGCCCTGGGGGCCACTCCCGTGTCGCCGTACTGGTCGTCCACCATCTGGAAGTAGATGATGGCGGAGTCGTACAGATTACGCTGGTAGTAGTAGTCGCCGATGTCGTAGAGCTTGGTGGCGAGCTTGGCGCGCATCTCGGTCACGATGGCACCCGCCGAGTCCGCGGCCGGCGTCCCTACGTAGTCCTTGACGGCGTTCTGGCAGACGGTCAACGCCTGCTCCGTGTACGTCTGGTCCCGCTGGGGGTTCGGCGAGAGGGCCGCGTTCGCGCGGCATATGCCCAGGGCCGCCGAGGGCGCCGCCGAATCGCTGGGGAAGCGATCCAGGAATCGGCGCCACTCCGAGGCGGCCAGGACGTACTCCTTCTTCCTGAAATGCGTCCGCGCCAGGAGGAATCGCGCCTCGGGAGCCCTCCCGTAGTTGGGGAAGGTGAGGAGCAGACGGTTGAAGGCGAGCTCCGCCTCGTCGTAGTCCCCCTTCTGGAAGTCCTGTTGTCCAAGGGCGAAGATCTGATCGGCCGTCATCCCCGAGAACTTGGGTGCGGAGCCACAGGCGGCCAGCCCCAGAAGGGCCGCCGCGAGGGGGAGTACTGATCGGAGGGGCCGTCTCTTCATCCCTGGTCGATACCCGGACGGAGGAATCCCGTTTCATCGTCGGCCCCAACGCTCGCGGGCCCGGGACCCCGGGTCAACGGACCGCCACGGGGAGCGTTATCCGCGGCCGCGCGCGATGGAACGGAGGATCTCGTTTCCGTAGAGGCGCTTCGCCCGGATGATGCCGGCGACCGCCTCGGGCACCAGGTAGCGGATCGAGCGCCCCTCCCGCACCCGCTGGCGGATCTCGCTGGAGGAGACGTCCACCCGGGTCGGCCTCGCCACCTCGAAGGGCACCTGGACGCCGGGCGCGCTGGCCGGTGGCTCGGTGCCGTCCCGCGGGACCACCACGATGCGGGCGAGGCCGGCGATGGCCTCGGGCTCTCGCCACGTCGCCAGCTCCAGGAGCTGGTCCACCCCGATGACCAGGAAGAGCTCGGCCCCGCCGGTTCCCTCCCTGAGCTCCCTCAGCGTGTCCACGGTGTAGGAAGGCCCCGGTCTCCGGAGCTCCCGGTCATCCACCTCCAGGAGCGGGTCGCCCGCCGCCGCCGCCAGGAGCATCTCCAGACGGACCGCCGCAGGCGAGGGCGCCTCGGCGTCCGTGGGCGGCTTGTGGGGAGGATCGCCCGCGGGGATCAGGAGCATGCGGGTCAACGACAGGGACTCGACCAGGTCCGTGGCCGTGATCAGATGGCCGACGTGGGGCGGGTCGAAGGTGCCGCCGAAGATGCCGATCCGCTTCATGGCGACTGATACCGCGGGGGGGGAGCTCCGTTCCTGGGAGGACCGGATCGTCGATCCGGATCAGCGCACGGTGGGGATGTGGAAGCGGGGGCTGAGGAAGCCGAGCTGAGGCGGGGCGCCTCAGCGCCCGTAGAACCCCCGCACAGCCTCCGCCACCCGGGCCGCCCGCTCCTCCCCCAGCTCGGGGTACACCGGCAGGCTCACCACCTCGCCACACAGCCGCTCAGCCACCGGGAACCGGCCCTCCTGCCCTCCCAGCTCGGCGAAGCAGGGCTGAAGGTGCAGCGGCACGGGGTAGTAGAGGCCCGTGCCGATCCCCTGACCTTGCAGCGCCTCCCTGAGGGCGTCCCGCCCCTCCACCCGCAGCGTGTACTGGTTGTACGTGTGGTGGTTGCCGGGGGCGACGACGGGGATCCGGACCCCGGGCACGTCGGCCAGCACGGCGTCGTAGACGGCGGCGTGCCGCCGGCGGGCCTCGATCCACCCCTGGAGGCGTGGCAGCTTGGCCAGGAGCACGGCGGCCTGCAGGGTGTGGAGGCGGGAGTTGGTGCCCACCATCTCGTGGTGGTACATCTGGCGGCCGCCGTGGACCCTGAGCTTGCGGACGTCCTCGGCCAGCTCGTCGTCCCGGACGGTGACCATCCCCCCTTCGCCGAAGCCGCCCAGGTTCTTGGTGGGGAAGAAGCTGAAGGCGCCGGCGTCGCCCGCGGCGCCGGCCGCCACCTCCCGGCCCTCGATCTGGCGGGTGGCGCCCGTGGCCTGGGCCGCGTCCTCGAGGAGGAGGACGCCACCGTGCATGCCGGGAAGCGCGCGGATGGCCTCCACCGGCGCCATCTGCCCGTAGAGGTGGACGGGGACCACGGCGCGGGTGCGCTCGCCCAGGGCCTCGGCCACCGTGTCGGCGGTGACGTTGAACGTGGCCTCGTCCACGTCGCAGAAGACGGGCGCGAGGCCGGCGTTCCACACCGCGCCGGCCGTGGCGAAGAACGTGAACGCGGGCACCACGGCCTCGTCGCCCGTCTCCGCCTGGAGCGCCTTCAGGGGCAGGAGGAGCGCGTCGGTGCCGCTGGCGCAGGCCACGGCGTGGGGCACGCCGACGGCGGCGCGGAACGCCTCCTCCAGCGCCTCCACCTCCGGCCCCATGACGAAGCGCTGGGAATCGAACACCGACTCCATGGCGCGGCGCACGTCGTCCTCGACCTGGGCAAACTGCTCCTTCAGGTCGAACAGGGGGATGGCTTCCACGCGCTCAGCAGGTCCCGCGGAGCTGGGTGAGGCCGCGGCCGAAGCGGATCTCGTCGATCCTCTCGCTGGCGCGGTCGGCCAGGGTGCTGGAGCCGGAGGGGTCGGCGTAGGGGACCTGGCGGAAGGCGTCCACGGCGGCATCGCACTGGCCCATGGCGGACAGCGTCTCGCCCTTCTCGAACCACGCCTGGGCCTGGATGTTCTTGGGCTCGCCCACCTCCAGGGTGCGGTTGACCAGGCGAAGCGCTTCCTCCAGGTCGCTCTGCCGGCGTTTCTCCTGGGCCACCTTGAAGGCGCACGAGCCGATGTACCAGTCCACCTCGCCCCGCTGCCACGGCTTCACCATGGACCGGAAGCGCTCGAAGAACACCAGCGCCCGGTCGCAGTCGCCGATCTCCTCGTAGACGGTGCCCACCTCCATGACCACGTCGGGCGCCGAGTCCTTGGCGGCCGCCAGCGCCTTCTGGTAGAACGGGAGCGCCCGCCCGAACTCGCCGGCCTGGAAGTAGTGGCGGGCCAGGGGGAGCGAGAGGTCGCTCACGGCGAGCCCGGGACGGAACTTGAGGGCCGTCTCCACCGCCGAAGCCATCTGGAAGCGGTCGGAGCGGGCCCGGGCATCTTCCGCCAGGTGCACCATGTCCGACACGGCCTCGTCTACGTAGCGAGGGTCCCGCTGGGCCGCCTCCTGGTAGTACTCCCGGGCCTCGTCCACCCGACCCATCTCGGCAAAGGTGTGGGCCACCCGGGCGAGGATCTGGGGGTCGTCGTTCCCGCCCTGGCGGACGGCCAGGCGGTATTCGGCCAGCGCTTCCTCCACGTTCCCGGTTGCGAAGGCCTGGTCGCCTCGGAGGACGGCGGATTCGTCGGCTGCCCGGGGGGAGCACGAGGCCAGCAGGGCGAGGCCCAGGGCCGCGGCGGCCGGGGTGGTGCGGAAGCGCGTCATGGGAGATGGTACCGCGGCCGGGACCGGGCGTTCCTGCCCTACAGCTCCTCCCCCACGGACGCCAGGTACGCCCGGGGGCGCATGTCCCGGGGGGCCTCCCGGTGACAGCGCCGCCATTCCTCGACGGCCCGCTCCGTCTGGCCCAGCCGGTGGAGCACCACGCCCAGGCGCACCCGGGCGGCGGTGAACTCGGGGTTCCGCTCCAGGATGGCGTCCAGCTCTTCCCGGGCGCCCTCGGGGTCGCCGGTCTCGAGGAGCGCCTCGGCCAGCTTGCTCCGGATGTCCAGGAAGCCCGGGCGGACCGCCAGGGCGGACTTGTACTGCTCGGCGGCCAGATCAGGGCGGTCGGCCATGAGGTAGAGGTCGCCGAGCCTGGCGTGGGTGATGGCGATGCGGTTGCCCACGTCCGAGGGAAAGTCGGTGCCGTCCCGGGTGTCCAGCTCCCCCGCCCGGTCGAACGCCCGGCGGGCCTCGTCGTGGCGCCCCAGGTCGTTCAGCACGATGCCCCGGTTCAGGTGGGCCTCGGCGTACGCCTCGTTCAGCGCCAGGGCGGCCTCGAAGCACAGCAGCGCCGAGTCCCTCTCGCCCAGCATGGCGTGGCAGAGCCCGGCCTTGTTGTGCACGTCGGCGAAGTTGGGGTGCCTGCCCAGCACCTCCTGGAAGACCTCCAGGGCCGCCTGGTAGTCCTCCTGCTCGAAGGCGGAGATGCCCCGGGCGATGGTCCTTTGAAGGGCTTCTGAACGGTGGGATGGCATGGCTTGACGGTACGCCCGACGGCTGCGGCTACGCAACGGCCCCGTTCGCCCTCAGACGGACGCGCTCCGCAGCGACGCCACGGTGCGGCGGATGCCCTCCTCCAGGCTCACCGCCGGGGCGAAGCCCATCCGCTCCCGGACGTGGTCCAGGGAAGCCAACGAATCACGCACGTCTCCGGGCCGGGGAGCGCCGTGGTGGGCCGCCACGTCGGCGCCCGTCTCCTGGCGCACCAGCTCCCACAGCCGGTTGATGGAGATGCGCTCGCCGCACCCCACGTTGAATACCTCGCCAGCCACCTTCTCGGCCCGGGTGCGGGCGGCGAGAAGGTTGGCCTCCACCACGTTCTCCACGTAGGTGAAGTCCCGGGTCTGCTCCCCGTCGCCGTTGATGGTGGGGGGCCGCCCCTCCAGCGCCAGCGTGATGAAGAGGGGGATGACGGCCGAGTACTGGGAGCGGGGGTCCTGCCGGGGCCCGAACACGTTGAAGTAGCGGAGCACCACGGTCTCCAGCCCGAACACCGTGTGGTACATGCGGGCGTACTGCTCCCCGGCGAGCTTGGCCACCGCATAGGGCGAGCGGGGCCGCTCCTTCATGTCCTCCCGCTTGGGGAGCTCGGGGGTGTCGCCGTAGGCCGAGCTGGAGCCGGCGTAGACGAAGCGGGCCACCCCCGCCTCGTGGGCCGCCCTCAGCATGCGCAGGCTGCCCGTGGCGCCCACCGCGTGGGTCGCCAGGGGGTCTGCCACGGAGCGCTGCACCGAGGGGAGGGCGGCTTCGTGGAAGACCACGTCGACGCCGTGGCAGGCGGCGTCGCAGTCCTTCTGGAGCGTCACCGAGCCCTCGACGACCTCGATCGCGTCGCCGAACGGCTCCAGGTTCTCCCGCTTTCCGGTGGAGAAGTCGTCCAGCACCCGCACCTCGGCGCCCTCGGCCAGGAGGCGCTCCACCAGGTGGGAGCCGATGAAGCCGGCGCCCCCCGTGACCAGCGCCCTTCGCCCTTCCATCACGTCGGCAGCTCGATGGTCCGGGCGGAGGCGTCCACGCGCTCCACCAGCTCACGGAAGTAGGGGATGGTCTTCTTCAGCCCGTCACCCAGCGCCACCTTCGGCTCCCACCCCAGCACCTCCCTCGCCACGGTGATGTCGGGCTGGCGCACCTTGGGGTCGTCCTCCGGCAGGGGGAGGCGGACGATCTCCGAGGCACTTCCCGTCTCGTCGATGACCATGGAGGCCAGCTCGCCGATGGTGAACTCCACGGGGTTGCCGACGTTGGTCGGGTCCACCCGGTCGGAGTGGAAGAGGCGGTAGATGCCCTCCACCTCGTCGGAGACGTAGCAGAAGGAGCGGGTCTGGGACCCATCTCCGTACACGGTGATGGGCTCTCCCCTCAGCGCCTGGACGATGAAGTTGGACACCACGCGGCCGTCGGCGGCCCTCATCCTCGGCCCGTACGTGTTGAAGATACGCACGATGCGGGTGGCCACGCCGTGGGCCCGATGATACGCCATGGTCATGGCCTCGGCGAAGCGCTTGGCCTCGTCGTACACGCCCCGGGGGCCCACCGGGTTCACGTGGCCCCAGTAGTCCTCCGTCTGGGGGTGGACCTGGGGGTCGCCGTACACCTCCGACGTGGAGGCCAGGAGAAAGCGGGCGGCGTGGGCCTTGGCGATGCCCAGGGCGTTGTGGGTGCCCAGGCTCCCCACCTTCAGCGTCTGGATGGGAAGCTCCAGGTAGTCCACCGGGCTGGCCGGCGAGGCGAAGTGGAGCACCCCGTCGATGGGCCCGTGGACGTAGAGGGGGGTGGAGACGTCGTGGCGCAGGAAGGAGAAGCCCTCCCGCTCCTGCAGCGTGGCCACGTTCTCCGGGGAGCCGGTGACCAGGTTGTCAACGCCCACCACCTGGTGGCCGTCGTCGAGGAAGCGGTCCGCCAGGTGGGAGCCCAGGAAGCCGGCAGCGCCGGTGATGAGAACCCTCACGCCGAGCCTTTCACGGTCTTCCGCCCGATGGAGTGGTACTCGAAGCCCCGGCCGGCCATGGCGTCCAGCCCCCACAGGTTCCTGCCGTCGAACACCACCGGGTGCGCCATGAGCGCCCGCATCCTCTCGAAGTCGGGCCGCCGGTAGGGGTGCCACTCGGTGTGGATCACCAGGGCATCGGCGCCTTCCAGGGCGGCGTAGTTCTGGTCGACGTACTCGATGCGGTCGCCGAACCGGCCGCGAGCCTCGTCCATGGCCACCGGGTCGTGGGCCACCACCCGGGCACCCCGCTCCAGGAGCCCCTCGAGGGTCACCAGGCTGGGGGCCTCCCGCATGTCGTCGGTGTTGGGCTTGAAGGCCAGCCCCCACACGGCCACACTGCGCCCCGTGAGGTCTTCGCCGAAGCGCGCCACCACGCCCTCCAGCGCCCAGCGCTTCTGGTCCTCGTTCAGGGCGTCGACCGACTCCAGGATGGAGGCGTCGACGCCCAGCTCGTTGAGGGTGCGGACGAGGGCCTTCACGTCCTTCGGGAAGCAGCTTCCGCCGTAGCCCGTTCCCGGGAACAGGAAGCGGGACCCGATCCTGTCGTCGGAGCCGATGCCCAGGCGCACCCGGTCCACGTCGGCCCCGGTGGCCTCGCACAGGCGGGCCACCATGTTCATGAAGCTGATGCGGGTCGCCAGCATGGCGTTGGCGGCGTACTTGGTGATCTCGGCCGACGCCACGTCCATGAGGAGGATCTCGTTGCCCGTGCGGACGAACGGCGCGTACAGGTCCCGGAGCACCTGGGCCGCGCCCTCGTCATCCACCCCCAGCACCACCCGGTCGGGCTTCATGAAGTCCTGGACCGCCGCCCCCTCCTTCAGGAACTCGGGGTTGGAGCAGACGTGGACGGGATGGTCGGTGTGGGCCTCGATGGCGTCGCGGACCTTGGCCGCCGTGCCCACCGGCACCGTGCTCTTGGTGATGACGATCTTCTCGCCGTTGGCCGCCCGGCCGATGGTCTGGGCCACGGCCAGCACGTGCTGGAGGTCGGCGGAGCCGTCCTCGCCGGGGGGAGTGCCCACGGCGATGAAGATCACCGTCGAGGCGCGCACCGCCTCCGCCACGTCGGTGGTGAAGGAGAGGCGGCCCTCCTCGAGGTTCCGGCCCACCAGCGGCTGAAGCCCCGGCTCGTAGATGGGGATCTCGCCGCGGCTCAGCCGGGCGACCTTCCTCTCATCGATGTCCGCGCAGATCACGTCGTTGCCCGTCTCAGCGAGACAGGCCCCGACCACGAGGCCGACGTAGCCGGTCCCGATCACGGCAATGTCCATGGAATCTCTCTATAGGTAGATCAGGCGGAGGGGCGACCCGCCACGGCAGGCCGCTCGGCGGGCCGGCTGTCCATGCGGAGGCAGCACCAGGCCCACACGCGGTCCAGCGAGGCCATGACGTCGCTGTCGTCGAGCGTGTCCCGCCAGCGCTCCATCCAGTCCACGACGTCCTGCCCCGGGTAGCGCCGGAGCCGTCCGATGACGTGGACCTTGGGGATCCTCGTCCCGATGAGCTCCTCCTCGCCCGAGCGGAGCTCCTCGTGGAGCTTCTCCCCGGGTCGCAACCCCACGTAGGTGATGCGGGAGTCGGGGTCCCGGTGGTCTCCGGACAGCCGCACGAGATTACGGGCCAGGTCCAGGATGCGCACGGGCTCGCCCATGTCCAGCATGGCGATGCGTCCCCACGCCGCGGGCAGGAGCGACGCCTGGAGGACGAGCTGGGACGCCTCGGGGATGGTCATGAAGAACCGGGTGGCGTCGGGATGGGTCAGCGTGAGGAGCCTGCCCTCCTCCATCTGGCGTCGGAAGATGGGAAGCACGCTCCCCTGGCTCCCCAGCACGTTGCCGAAGCGGACGCCGAGGAAGCGCGTGGCGGGGTACTCCTCGTCCGCGGCCAGGATGATGTGCTCGGCCAGCGCCTTGGTGGCGCCCATGACGTTGGAGGGGTGCACGGCCTTGTCCGTGGACACCAGGACGAAGCGCTCGCAGCCGTGGCGGCCGGCCGCGGTGGCCACGATGTACGTGCCCACCACGTTGTTCTTCACGGCCTCCCGGGCGTTCGCCTCCATCATGGGCACGTGCTTGTAGGCGGCAGCGTGGAAGACCCGTTCGGGGCGAAAGCGCTGGAACACGGCCTCTACGGCGGCCTCGTCCACGATGTCCCCGACCACGGTCGCCACCTCGAGCTCCGGGTGGTCGGCTTCCAGCTCCCGCTCCAGGAGGTAGAGGGCGCTCTCGGCCTGGTCCAGCAGCACCAGCACCCGGGGGTGGTGGCGCGCAACCTGGCGGCTCAGCTCGCCGCCGATGGAGCCCGCCGCGCCGGTGATGAGGATGGCCTTGTCGGTGAAATCCTCCGCGAGCTCGGGGAGAGACAGGCTCACAGGCTCACGGCCCAGCAGGTCTTCGATCTGGACGTCCCGGAGCTGGCTCAGGCGCACCTCGCCGTCCAGCACCTCACGGATGCCCGGCAGCACCTTGTAGGGGATGACCGTGTCTTCGCAGGCCACGACGATGCGCCGGAGCTCGCTCGGAGACGCCGACGGCATGGCGATGACGATGAGATCGGCGCCGTGGTGGCGGGCGATGGCGGTGAGGTCCTGGGTGCCCCCCACCACGTCCACCCCGTGGATGCGCGTGCCCCACTTGAGGGGGTCGTCGTCCACGAAGCCCAGGGGCGCGTAGCCGGTGGGGAAGCTCACCATCTCGTGGGCGAGACGGCTGCCTGCCTGGCCGGCGCCCACCAGGAGCACGCGCTTGGCGGAGCGCTGCGCGTCCCACGACCTCCGCTTCAGGAACTGGAAGGAAGAGCGGTACGCGATCCACACGGCGGCGGTCAGGTCGAGCGTGATCAGCCACTCCAGGAGGACCACGCTGCGGGGTACCCGCCGGGGGAGGGGCAGGAGCATGACAGCGGCCACGAACAGGAGTGTGCCGAAAACGGTGGCGCCCACCAGCCGCAGCACGTCGGACACCCCTACGTACCGCCAGCGGCCGGCGGCGAGACGGAAGAGCTGGGCCGCCACCAGGCGGACCGCCACGAGCACGGGCAGGGTCACCAGGAACGTCCCGGTGTAGCTGGAATCCCAGCCCAGCTCGAAGCGGAGGAAGTACGCCCCCGCGTATCCGAGCGCGGCCACGGCCGCGTAAAGCGTGAAGGCGCAGGCCTTTCGATGACCCTGCGTGAGGCCGTAGACTCGGGCGCGCAGCGAAGCCAACCAGGCCCTCCCTCTGGATGGGCGGTGCGCGGGAACCCATCCCCGCGACGGGAAGATGAGAAGATAGGACAGCCGGTGGTGCAAGCAAAGCGCGGGCCATATACGTCGGGAGCCACGGAGACTCCCGTCCGGGGGCTCGTTCTCGCGGGGCTCTTCGTGTGTTCCCTGTTCCCTGCCCCGGCCCGGGCACAGGAGGCCTGTCCCCGGGCGGTGTCCCCCTACGCCATGGGCGGCATCGCGGATCCGGTGAAGATCCGTGAGGTGGCCTCGGGTGACGTCGACCGCGGGGGCGATCCGCTGCGGGCGGGCTCGAGGGAGCTCGCCGAGGGGGGCTGCCCTTCCACCGACGCCGTCCGCCTCGTGCCAGCCCGCATCGGCGCGACCTACCGCTCCGCCTACCCGGTCGACCGGAACGACGGCCTTCTGTGGTCCGGGCGGGGAGTGTCGAGCGACGTGCTGGCGGGGTTCACGGCCGGACAGGGCGCCGTTCGGCTCACCGTGGCGCCTACGGTCGCGTGGCAGCAGAACCGGGACGTGAGGATCGTGCCCGGGCCCGCCGATCGCTCACCGTTCGCCTATCCCTACGGCCCCATCGACTGGCCCCAACGCTTCGGCGAGACGTCGTACGCCACCTGGGGACCAGGCGAATCGTCCCTGGACGTGGCGGTGGGCGCCCTGGACCTGCGGGTCGCGTCCGAAGATCTGTGGTGGGGCCCGGCTCACCGCTACCCCATCCTCCTGGGCAACACGGCACCAGGGTTCCCCCACGTCTCCGTGGGAACCTCACGACCCGTGTGGATCGGGATCGGTTTCCTGCGGGCCCGCCTCATGTGGGGGCGGGTGGACGAATCGAAGTACTTCGACGCCGACCCCACGAACGACCAGAGACTCCTGTCGGGCTTCTTCGCCGACTACCAGCCCTGGTTCCTCCCGGGCCTCACGCTCGGGGGTGGGCTGCTGTACCACCTCCCGTGGGAGAGCGCCACCAGCCACCTCTTCGACGTCTTCACCTTCCCGGTCACTCAACAGGAAACGTCCACCGGGAACGCCCTGGCCTCGGTGACGGCCCGGTGGGTCTTCCCCGAGGTGGGCTTCGAGGCCTACATGGAGCTGGCCCGGGAGGACTTCTGGCTCAACACCGAGGACCTGATCACCGAGCCGGATCACTCCCTGGGCCACACCTTCGGCTTCAGCAAGCTGCTGGCGGACGGCTCGTTCTACCTCGAGGGTGAGTGGACGAGCCTGCTCACCCACAACCTGTCCGGCCGGGGTGCCCCGAGCTTCTATGAGCACAGCTTCAACAGGGTCGACATCCAGGGCCACACCAACCGGGGCCAGCTCCTGGGCTCCTGGATCGGGACGGGCGCCGACGCCCAGTTCCTGGCGCTGACGCACCGCTCGGATGCCCGCCAGCTCGGCGTCTGGCTCGAGCGGGTGCGGCGCGACGAGACCACCTACGAGCGCCTCTTCGCGACCAACTACGGCTTCCGGGGCCACGACCTGGAATGGACGGTCGGCCTCCACGGTGTCGAGCCGTGGGGCCCGCTGCGGCTCGACTGGAATGCCGGCGTGAGCCGCCGCAAGAACCGGAGCTTCCTGGACCTGGACGGCCGCCACTGGAGCTTCCTGCGGGAAACCAACCTGACCCTGGACCTCTCCGCCTGGTGGCTGCCCGGAGTGCGTTGAGGAGGAGAGCAGCGCCCGCAGCCTAGCGGCTCACCGGCACCGGCTGGGTCGCATCTGCGGCGGCGCCGTCGCCGAGCTGCCCTGCCCCGCCCGCGCCCCAGCAGAGGACGTCGCCGTCGACCACGGCGCAGGCGTGGGAGGTGCCGACGCCCAGCGACGTGACCTGCCCCTGGGGGAGCCCCGTCACCACGGACGGCGCCGTTCGGTAGGCCACGCCGCCCAGCTCGACGCCGCCCCAGCAGGTGACGGCCGCGAAGGACCCGGCGCACGTCTGGCCGCCGTCGGGAGAGCTGTCCACCATGGTGACGGCTTCCCCCGCGGGCGCCCCCACCGGCGTGCCGGCCCGCGTCCAGCCCGGGATGCCCAGCTCCCCGCCGGCGTTGGTCCCCCAGCAGTAGAGGTCGCCCCCCGACGTGGCGCCGCACGAGTGGGCCAGGCCGGCGCTCATCCGGTCGTAGACCCGTCCTCCCGCCACCCGAGCCGGCAGCGGGGAGGGGTCGAGCGTGCCGGTCCCGAGCTCGCCCGCCCGGTTGCTCCCCCAGCACAGCGCTGCGCCCTCCACCGTCACGGCACACGTGTGGACGGCCCCGGCGGCCACCCGGGAGAAGCGAAGGTCGCCCGTCACGGGAACCGGAAGTGCCGCGCCGTCGGCGCTCATGTCCGGGTTGCCGAGCTGCCCCGCGTCGTTCCGACCCCAGCACCACAGACGGCCGTCCAGGGCCACCCCGCACGTGTGGGTCGTCCCCGCCGACACGTCGGCGAAGCGCAGATCCACCGGGACGACGTGGGGCTCCCGGCGGTCGTGGTGGGTGCCGTCCCCGAGCTGGCCGGCGTCGTTGGCCCCCCAGCACCACAGGCGGCCGTCCGTGTCGATGCCGCAGGTGTGGCGCGTGCCGGCGGACAGGAGACGGAAGCGGGTGGTGCCGTTCACGGCCAGGGGCACGTCGGAGCTGGAGCGGCCGTCGGTGATGCCCAGCTCGCCCCTGCCGTTGGAGCCCCAGCACCACGCCTGGCCGTCGCTGTCCAGCGCGCACGTGTGGTCGCCGCCCGCCACCACCTGGGTGAACACCACGTCGGCCGAAGGAGAGGTGGGTCCCGCGCCGCAGCCGGCCGCCAGGAGCGCGACCGCGAGGGCCGCCAGGGCCGACCGGCTCACGTCAGTGGCCCACGTGGGCGAAGGTGCGGTCCAGGGCGATGGGCGAGGGGGTGACCCGGTCGGCGACGTCGCCGGTGCCGAGCTGGCCGTAGGCGTTGAGCCCCCAGCAGAGGACGGTGCCGGCGCCCGAGATGCCGCAGGTGTGGGCCCCGCCCGCCGTCACCTCGGAGAAGAGGGCGCCGTCCACGGCCCGGGGGTTGCCGAACAGCCCGTAGGTGCCGTTGCCGAGCTGACCAAAGCCGCCGGCGCCCCAGCAGTACGCCACGCCGTTGGTGCGCACGCCGCACGTGTGGACGTCGCCGGCGCTCACCGAGACCAGCCGGAAGTCGGGCTCGCTCCGCACCTGGACCGGCACCAGCGCCGGCTGGAGGGTGCCGTTGCCGAGCTCCGCCTGGCGGTTGTCGCCCCAGCACCAGCCGTTGCCGTCCGTATCGATGGCGCAGGTGTGGCGGACGCCCGCGGAGATCGCCTTGAAGCGAAGCCCCGTGTTCACCGGCATCGGCTCGAGGTGGTCCTGGGTGGTGCCGTCGCCGAGCTGGCCCCAGGCGTTGCTCCCCCAGCACCAGGCACGGCCGCTCCCCTCCAGGGCGCAGGTGTGGCGGCCGCCTGCGCTCACCCGCGTGAAGGGGTGCCCTCCATTCACCAGGATGGGGGCCGCGATGTCCACGGTGGTGCCGTTGCCGAGCTGGCCCGCGCTGTTCCACCCCCAGCAGCGGGTCTCGCCGGTGGAGGTGACGCCGCAGGTGTGGCGGCCGCCGGCGGAGATCGAGCGGAAGACGTAGTCGCCGTGGACGGGGTGGGGCGTGGTGGCGGTGACGAGCGTCTGGTCGCCCCGCTGCCCCTCGCCGTTCCGGCCCCAGCAGTAGACGTGGCCCTCGCTGGTGAGGCCGCAGGAGTGGCCGCCTCCCACCACTACCGACGCCCACACCTCCTCGCCGCTCACCCGCACGGGCACGGGCGAGCTGGCCCGCCCGCCGTTCCCGAGCTCGCCGTTGGCGCCCCGCCCCCAGCACCAGGCGTTGCCTTGGGTGTCGACGCCGCAAGTGTGCTCCCGCCACGCCGCGGCGGGGGCCTGGGTCACGGTGACCTGGGCGGTGGCCGTGTTGTCCGCCATGGTGGCCGTGATGGTGGCGCTCCCCTCCGCCACCGCCCTCACCATCCCGAGGGAATCCACCGTGGCCACGCCGTCGTCGGACGAGCTCCAGGTGGTCTCCACCGGAGGGAGGAGGACGCCGTTGGGGTTCCTGGGCAGGACGTCGAAGCGGAGGACCTCGCCCACGGCGAGCCCCGCCGTGGGCGGGTTCAGCCCCAGCGAGACGATGGCGTCGCCGCCGGGGGCGGTGACGTGCTCCTCGCAGGACGCCAGGAGGAGGGGAGAAGCGACCAGGAGGGCCAGCAAGCCCCGACCGAGGGGCCTACTCGTCCTCGAAGTACGCGTACGCCCGCCCATACCGGCTCCCGTAGTAGTCGCGGCGCCGCTCGTCCATGCCGTTGAGGACGGTGCCCAGGAGGCGCGCCCGGGCACCCTCGAGCTGCTCGACCGCGTACTCCAGCGGCCCTTCTTCGGTCACCCCCGCCCGGGCCACCAGCACCACCCCGTCGGCCCGGGTGCCCAGGAGGGCGGCGTCGGTGACGAGGTTCAGGGGGGGCGCGTCGAAGATGATGGTGTCGTAGCGCTCCCGGGCCTCCGCCAGCAGCGTCTCCATGCGCCCACCGGAGATGAGCTCGGCCGGATTCGGGGGACGGGTGCCGCAGGGAAGGAAGTCCAGGGTGTGGTCTTCGCCCAGCTCCAGGGTGCGCACCGCCTCGGCCAGCGTCTGGGAGCCGAACAGGACGTTGGACAGCCCGGGCTCCCGGGACTGCTTGAACACCTCGTTCAGCACGCCCCGGCGCATGTCCGCGTCGGTCAGGAGCACGCGGCCGCCCTGCTGGGCCAGCACCAGCGCCAGGTTGGCCGCCGTGGTGGACTTGCCGTCGCCGGGCATGGGGCTGGTGAACACCAGCACCCGGGGCGGCTCGTCGGGCCGGGAGAAGTTGATGTTGGTCCGGAGGGAGCGGTACGCCTCGGCGGCGGGGTTGCCCGCGGCGATACGGCCGACCAGGCGGGGCCTCAGCCCCTGCCGGTCGCCGCCGTTCGTCGCCATCCACGGCACGGGGCCGGCCGCGCCGGCGCCGCGTGGGATGTTGGGGATGAGCCCCAGCACCGCCGCGCCGGTCGCCGCCTGCAGGCCACGGCGGTCGCGCACGGAGCGGTCGGCGTGCTCCGCCAGGATGGAGCCGCCCACGCCCACCACGCCGCCCAGCACCACCGCCAGGAGCAGGCTCAGCCACGGCTTGGGGCGGATGGGGTCCGCGGGGTAGATGGCCGGGTCCACCACCCGGACGCTCTGGTCCTGCACCGCCGCGGCGATCTCCGCCTCCTTCTGCTTCGTCTTGAGCAGCGTGTAGAGGTCGGACAGGATCTCCGACTGCCGCTTGAGGCGCAGGAACGTCATCTCTTCGTCGGGCACGCTGGCGAGCTGGCTCTGGGAGCGGGCGAGGGTGCCGTCGATGGAGGTGACCTGGTCCTGGAGGCCCCGCAGGTAGGTGGTCGCGATGCCCTGGAGCTGGGCCTCCAGCGCGCTCACCCGGTCGGTGAGGAGCTGGACGTCACGGTCCTGCTCGGTGCGCCCCTGGAGCAGCTCGGCCCGCTTGTTCTCCAGCTCGGCGAGCTGGCTCAGGAGCTCGGCAGTGGCGGTGTTCTTCAGCAGCGTGGGGAAGGCCACCAGCTTCCGGTACGGCGACTGGCCGGCGTCGCCCTTCACCTTCCCCGACTGGATGTCCGCCATGAGGGAGGCCATGGCCTCCCGCTCCGTCTCCAGCAGGTCGCGCTGGGCCTGGAGCCCCGCGAGCCGCTTCACCTCGGCGTCGGCCTCGGCGTCGAGGCTGACGATGTGGTTGCTGGCCTGGAAGTCCCTGAGCGACTCCTCGGCGTTGCCGAGCTGGCCCTGCAGGGTGACCAGCTGCTCGTCCAGGAAGTTCACCGTGCCCCGGGCCTCGGCCGACTGGGCATTCTGGCGCCGGGACAGGAAGGCGGCCGCCATGGCGTTCGGCACCGCCTGCACCAGCACCGGGTCGTTGCCCCGGTAGCTGAGCTGGACCACGTCGGCCTCCCGCTCGGGGCGGTTGACCGAGATCTCCTTCTGGAGCTCGGCCACGGCCTTGTGGAACGGCCGCACCTCGAAGGCGATGCGGTCGTGGCTCGCGGCCTCGGCGGTGAGGGTGAAGGAGGCCCCTTCCACCGACGCGGGTGCGCCCGGCCGCACCTCGCCGTAGCTCCGGCTCTCCTTGTCGGGACTCCGGAACGGCCGAGGCCGCTCCTGGGGAAGCTCCACCTCCCCCGTCAGGCTGAACACCCCGTCGCCGGTGCGCTCCAGCACGTAGTGGGCGCCCGCCGCCGCGGTGTCGACCCGGATGTCCCGGAAGACGTCGGAGCGCAGGGCGCCGTCGGCGTCGTCCAGCACGAGCTGGAGGTTCAGGCCCTGGACCACCTCCTCGGCCACCGATCGGCTCTCCAGGACGGCCATCTCGGTGAACACGTCGCTCCCCGACGACAGGGTGCGGAGCATGTCCAGCATGGGGGCGCCGGCCTTGTCCTCGTCGATGCGGAGGCTGGTGGAGGCCTCGTAGACGGGGCTCACCCAGAGCACGAACGCCACCGTGAGGGCGATGATGACCAGGGGCGCCCCGATGGACAGCAGGGGGCGCCGGCGCACGGCGTCCCACGGGTTCACCGTGCGGGAGGCCGGCCTGGAAGCCCGGCCGTTCGTGCCGTGATGGCCGTTGGCGGAGGGGTTCAATTCCTCAGAACCGTGACGAGGATGCCGAGGACCGTGGACGCTCCGGCGACGACGGCCGTGAGGTTCCGGTCCAACCAGCCGCGGCGGGGCACCAGGATCTCGTCGCCCGACTGGATCTGGGCGTCGGAGAGCTTGGTATCCACGCGGAGGTCGGCGTTCACCACCCGCCCGTCCCGGCGGAGCACCACGCGCCCCTCCTCGGCGAACTGGTTGCGGCCCTTGGCCATAGCCACCGCGTCGGCCACGGACATGGTGGGCTCCAGGGGGTAGACCCCCGGCTCGTTCACCTCGCCCACCACCCGCACCCTCCGGAGCACCACCAGCTCGATGGAGGGGTTGTAGCGGCTCTTGCGAAGGTCCTTGATGACCTTCTCCCGGAGGGACCACTGGGTCTCGTGGCTCACGTCGTACTCGCCCACCAGGGGGAGCACGACGAGCCCGAACTGGTTCACCGGGAACTCGCCCGACAGGTCCTTCTCCCGCCACACCGTGAGGCGCACGATGTCGCCCGGCCGGATGCGCTCGGCGTCGGCCGGAGCGGTGATGCCGTCGTCGCTCGTCGCCGTGCGGTCAGCGGGCGGCGCGGGCGCCTGGGCCTGCGCAAGCGCGGGTCGGGCGTGGGCCGTGACCAGCAGGGCGAGGGAGAGGGCCAGGGACGTGGCCTTCAGATGTTTCTTCACGGTGGGAAGGTACCGGGGGCGGCAGGGTCGATCAAGCCGCGTTCGTCCTCGCTGGAGGCGGCAGCGGGAGCCGCCAGGAGGTCCCGGAGCTCGGCCACGAAGCGGCCCACGCACGCCGCCTCGGTGAAGCGCTCCGCCCACAGTGCCCGGCCCGCCTCGCCCATGCGCCGGCGCAGGGGGGGATCGGCGAGGAGGGACGCCAGCGCCCCGGACAGCGCCTGGGGGTCGCGTTCGGCTACCAACAGCCCTGTGACCCCGTCCCGCACCATGTCGGGGATTGCCCCCCGGGCGGTGCTCACCACCGGAAGCCCCGCGGCCATGGCCTCCAGGATGGAAAGGGGCTGGCCTTCGTAGGGGTACGCCGTGGGGAGGACGAACACGTCCGCCTCCGCCAGGAGCGCGGCCTTGGCCTGGCCCCTCACCACGCCGGGGACCTCCACCCCGACCCGGAGCCCCAGGGCCCGGACCTTCGCCTCGACCCAGCGGCGCTCGGCCCCGGAGGCCCACCCCCCCGCCAGCACCAGGCGGGGGGCGGGGTCGGCGTCCAACAGGGCCACCGCCTCCACCAGGTCCAGCACGCCCTTGGGCAGGGAGAGCTGCCCCAGGTAGAGGATCATGGGGGGTCCGGGAGGAGGGTCGTCGACCGCCGGCAGCGCCGTCAGGGGGTCGGGCACCCCGTTGGCCACCACCCGCACGGCCTCGGGGGGCAGGAGCCCGTCGTAGTGGTGGCGAAGGCCCTCGCCCAGCACCCAGGCCCGGTCGACCTGGCGCGACGACGCCCGCACCAGCGTCCGCACCAGAGGGGTGGCGTCCCGGTAGAACGTGCCGAAGTGGCCGCCGTGGAGGTGCGTCACGACCCGGGCGCCCCCCAGCCGGGCCACGGCGATGAAGCACGCGTCCCGGAAATACGCGAGGGCGTTCTGGCTCACCTCCACGTACACCACGTCGGGCCGGTGCCGCAGGACGGCGGCGGCCATGCCCGCCAGGTGCTTGAGCCCCAGCCATACGTTGGTGGGGTCCAGCCGGCCGATGTTCTCCAGGGAGCGCCGGTCGGAGATGTCCAGGTGGCGCACGTCGAACGCGTCGGCCAGGGCGGCCGAGTCCAGGAGCATGCGGGTGTAGACGGAGGTGCCGTGGACCGGGGGCGGCGTCGGCCCCACCACCAGGAGGCGGGGACGGCTCACGACGGCGCGATTCTCCGGGGACCCAGGACGACAGCCACGTCGCTCTCCTCCGCCGCCGGCAGGTGCCGCCGCGCCGTCTCGGGCGCCACCGACCACAGCAGGTGGAACGCGTGGACACGCCACGCGAACGCCTTGGGGCGCTCGTCCCGGAGACGGTCCAGCCCCGGCAGCACGCTGGCCACCAGGGCCCCGGTGAGCCGGGTGAGGGAGCGAAGCGCGAAGGCGGCCCGGGCCGCGGCACCCCCCAGCGCCCCGCTCCGCTCCCGGATGAGACGCACCCGTACCTCGCCTTCCAGGAAGGCGAGGGGGGAGGGGCTCTTCCGGGTCGAGGCGCCCCCGTGGTGGAGGGTCTCCACGTCGCCCACGTAGCGGATGCGCCAGCCGGCCTTCCGCACCCGCAGGCAGAACGCCAGGTCCTCGTGGTACATGAAGAGGTCTCCCGGGAGGCCGCCCAGCTCCCGGGCCACGTCGCCCCGGGCCATCATGAACGCGCCCACCAGCGCCTCCACGTCCCGGGTGCCCCGGTGGTCCCAGTCGCCCATGAGCTCGTGGCCGAACACGGGGCTGGTGCGGAAGAGCTCGTTCAGGTAGAGGGCTTCCCACAGGAGGTGGCGCACCCTGTACTCCCGGCGGCCGCCCTCGTACTGCACCCGCCCGTCGGGGAACATGAGCCGGCAGCCCACCAGCCCCACGTCGGGGTGCTCGTCCAGCTCGGCCACGCACCGCTCCAGCGTTCCGTCCCCCACCTCGGTGTCGGGGTTGAGGAAGAGGATGTGGCGCCCATGGGCGTGACGGAGCCCCTCGTTGTTGGCGGCGGGGAAGCCCACGTTCCTGGTGTTCACCACCACCTTCACCTCGGGGAAGCGCTCCCGGACGAGGTGAACGGTGCCGTCGCTGGAGCCGTTGTCCACGACGATGGTCTCCACCGCGACGGCGTCGCCCTGGCCACGGAGCGACACCAGGCACGGGCCGATCTCGTGAGCGCTGTTCCAGGTGACGATGACGATGGAAAGGTCGGGGCGGGTCATCGCGGATCGGGCACGGGTGGTCTCTCGGGCTCGGGCGGGCGAGTGCCGGTGAGCATCGCGCGGGCGACGCGGCGGTCCTCTTCGTCCAGGCCGCCCCTCCAGGTGAGCGCCGCAAACAGGGCCAGGAGCCCCGCCAGGGCCCCGTACGCCACCACGGGCGCCCCGAGGACGGTGGTCGCGGCGGCCGCGGCGACCAGACCCGACGACAGCAGCAGGGCCCGGGCCGTGGCGCCCCCGAGCGTCTCCCGCAGGGCGAGGCCGGAGGCCCGGGCGGACAGCATGAAAAGTAGCGGAATGTGCCACGCCATGCGCAGCAGCCAGGCCAGCGCCGCGCCGGCGATGCCGCCCTGGTGAATGAGGACCACCACGACCACCGCGTACAGGGGCAGCTCGACCATGTGGATCTTGGCCACCAGGTCCGGACGCCCCACCCCCTCCACCAGCGCCACCGCGGGGTAGCCCAGGGCGTTCACGAACACCGCCGCCGCCAGGATGCGGAGCACGCCCGCGCTGTGGGCGGCCACGTCCGGGCCCAGCCACGCGTCCAGGAGGGCCGGCGCGGCCACGATCACCACGGCCGCGAGCGGCGCCATGAGGGCGGCGGTCCAGCGCAGCGCCCCCGACGTGCTCCGGGCGATGCCCCGGGCGTCGCCCCGGGAGGCCAGGCCGCTGTACAGGGGGAAGAGGACGCCCGCCAGCCCGGCGGGCACGAACAGGAGCCGGCTCGCCACCTCGTAGGGCGCCGTGTAGTACGTCACCTCCGCCAGGCTGCGCAGGGCGCCGATGAGGAAGCGGTCCAGGTAGATGAACAGGGGGATCAGGGCGCCGGAGAGGGCGATCCAGCCGCCGTAGCCCAGGAGGCGCCGGGCCTCCCGCCCCCGGGCGAGGCGTGGGGCGAAGCGGCCGGGCCAGGTGCGGGCGCACTGGAGGGCGTACGCCAGCGTGCCCACCGCTCGGGCCCCCACCAGGAGGGCGAACACGGCGGGGAGGCCGAGGCCGGCCCACACCCCCACCAGGGGCAGCATGTAGTTGGCCGACGTGAGGGGGACCCGGGTCAGGGCCACCACGTCGAAGCGGTGCGCTCCCTCCAGGGCCCCCCGGAAGGCGTTGGAAAGGAGCGCCAGGGGGATGCCCACCGCCAGCACCCGGAAGGAGCGCTCGGCCTCGTCCACCAACGCGGGGGGTACCGTCAGCACCCGCTCCGCCAGGAGGGGCGTCAGCGCCAGGAGGAGGAGGGCCGCGGCGGCGCCCACCGCGGCCTGCAGCGCCGCGCCCGTCCACGTGATCTCCGCTACGGCGTCGACGTCGCCGGCCTCCACCCGCTCGGCCACGTACTTGGTGGTGGCGCGCCCCACGCCCAGGTCCAGGACGCCGAAGTAGCCCAGGAGCGTCCACCCCAGGGCGAGGAGCCCGAAGCGCTCGGGCCCCAGCCCCGCCAGCACCGGCGGGATGCACAGCACCGCCACCACCAGGGGCAGCCCCAGCCCCACCACGCTGTAGAGCGTGTTCCTCGCCGTGCGGCTCACGGGAGCACCGGGGCGGCTCCGTCGGCGTCCAGGAACGTCCGGGCCCACAGCTCCAGGGTGAGGAACGCCCAGATGCGGAAGGCGTTGTCCTCCCGCCCCTCCCACTGGGCCCGGATCACCGACCACACGGCGTCGGGGTCCAGGAGGCCCCGGGCCCGGATGCGCTCCGGAGCCAGCAGGTCCTGGATGAGGGGTTTGAGCTCGCCCTGGACCCAGGAGCGGAGCGGAGCGGCGAAGCCGGCCTTGGGGCGGTGGACCACGTCCCGGGGGAGGTAGCGCTCCGCCACCCCCTTGAGGACCCGCTTGGACGTCCCGCCCCCCAGCCTGAGGCCGGGGGGAAGGCCGGCGACGTACTCCACAACCCGGTGGTCGAGGAGCGGCACCCGCACCTCCACCGACGCCGCCATGGACGCCCGGTCCGTGTAGGCCAGGTTCAGCCCCGGCAGGAAGGTCTGGAGGTCCAGGTGGGTCATGCGGTCCACCGGGGTGCGGCCCCGGGAGCGGGCCAGGTGGCCCCGGTGCACGCCCCAGGGGTCGCCGGCGGGGGCGGCGCCCAACAGGGGCGGCAGCTCGGCCTCGGCGTAGTAGCTGGAGAAGCCCAGGTAGCGTCCCTCGAAGGGCTGGGCGGCGCTCTTCACGAACTTCTTGGCGTTCCGCCCCAGGCGCATGAGGCGGCCGGGGCGGGACGCGGGAAGCCGCTCCACCACCGCCTCCACCACGTGGCGCCGCAGCAGCGCCGGCACCCGCCGGTAGCGCTCCGCCAGCAGCACCGCCCGGTGGCGGGGGTAGCCGGCGAAGAGCTCCTCCGCGCCCATGCCCGAGAGCATGACCGTGGCCCCTTCCTTCGCCGCCCGGCAGATGAGGAACGTGGCCAGGGCCGCCGGGTCGGCCACGGGATCGTCCAGGTGCCACACCATGCGGGGGAGGAGCCCGGCCACGTCGGGGGTGAGCTCGTGCTCCCGGTAGTCCAGATCGCCGAAGTGGTCCCGCACCCGCCGGGCCCAGGGGGCGTCCTCGTCCTCGATGTCGAAGCGCCGATCGCCCGGGGGGAAGGCCACGGTCTGGGTGGTGACCGGGCCCGCGCCGGCCCCTCGCATGAGGGCGACCACCAGGGAGGAGTCCACGCCCCCCGACAGGAAGGCACCCAGCGGCACGTCGCTCACCAGGCGGTCGCCCACGGCCTCCTGGAGCAGCACGTCCAGCCGCTCCACCGCGTCGGCCTCGGAGGGGCCACCGCCGTTGGCGCCGGCGTCCCGGAGGGGCACCTCCCACCAGCGCGCCGTCTCCACCCGGCCGCCCCGCACCCGGGCCAGGCACCCGGGGGCCACCTGCTCGACCCCCTGGAGGAGCGTCCCCGGCGGGGGTACCCACAAGAAGGTGAGGAAGCGGGCCAGCGCCAGGGGGTCGACGCGGCGGGCCACGCCCTCCAGCGCCAGGAGCGCCTTCACCTCCGACGCGAAGCCCACCCCCTGGGGGGTGCGGGTCCAGTAGAGCGGCTTGATGCCCAGCCGGTCCCGCACCAGCGTCAGCTCGCCCGTGGTGGTGTCCAGCACCGCGAAGGCGAACATCCCCACCAGGCGGGGAAGCACGGCCTCGCCCCATTCGGCCCACCCTTCCACCAGCACCTCGGTGTCGGTGCCGGTGTGGAAGCGGCGGCCCTTCCCCTCCAGCTCCCGCCTGAGCGCCCTGAAGTTGTAGACCTCGCCGTTGAAGACGATGCGCCAGCGGCCGGAGGCGTCGGCCATGGGCTGATGCCCCCGGCTCGTCGGGTCCTGGATGGAGAGGCGTCGGAAGCCCAGCCACGCCTCGCCGGCGGGGGTGTCCAGCCGCTCCAGCCCCCGGTCGTCGGGGCCCCGGTGCTCGAGGCGCCGCACCGCCTCCTCCAGCCGCTCCCGGGGCTGGGGCTCGCCGATCCAGCCGACCACGCCGCACATCAGGCCGCCTCGGCCCGCACGGCGGCCAGCTCGGCCAGGGCCCGGAGCATCCACGCCTGGGTCCAGCGCATGTACGCCACCCGGTTGGTCCACAGGGGGTGGCGCATGTAGTGGAAGTGGCCATCGGATGCGCGCATGTGCTCCAGGCACCAGCGCCCCAGCCGCTCGGCCTGCTCCACCGCACCGTCCCAGCGCCCCCGGAGCCCCAGGAGCGTGCCGATGCCCTGGGCCACCGCGTGGAGCTCCACCGGGTACGCCTGGCCCGGCCGGGGGCCCACCGCGGGCCCCCCCAGGAACGCGTCCCGCCAGAATGCGAAGCCGGCGTCCACGGCGTCGTCGTAGGCGCCGCTGCCCAGGGCCCGGCCGGCCCGCACCAGGGCCAGGAGGATGAAGCCCGTGTGGTACGGGTCCACCCACCGGTTGCGCGGGCTGGCGCCGTAGGACCAGCTCCCGTCGTCCCGCTGGGACACCAGCGTGTAGGACAGCGCCCGGGTGGCCGGCTCCTGCCACTCGGGGCGGTCGACGGCCACCGACAGCCGGGCCAGGAGCGCCCCGGCCAGCGTGTTGGCGTTGTGCACCGCGCGCCGGTCCACGGGGGTGTAGCTGAAGCAGAACGAGTCCCCGGGCCCCTCGATGCGCTGCAGGCCCTCCACGATGAAATGGCCGGCGGCCAGGAGCGGCTCGTCGGGGACGGCCCGGCCCGCCGTGCGCAGGTCCAGGAGGGAGTCGCCCACGAAGGCCGTCACCACCGACGAGGGCGCGCCCGCCGGGGCCCGGAAGTCCCGGTTGGCCCAGGGGAAGGGGTAGCCCCACCCGCCCGCCTTCGCCTGGAGTGTCAGGAGCCGGTCCCTGAGGGCCTCGGCCTCGTCCAGGTGGGCGCCGTCGCCCGTGGCCTCGGCCAGCCGGAGGCGGGCCCGCAGCGCCAGCGCCAGCCCCTTGGGGTTCACGTGACGGGGCACGCCCAGGAGCGGACGGACCTGGAGGGGAGCCCTGCGGAGCACCTGGGTCCAGGCGACGCCCAGCCAGCGGCTGCCTAACGAGAGGGCCCGGAGCACGGGCGACGCCAGGGCGTCGTAGGGGTCGTACCCCTCGTGGCCACGGGCGTCCATCCACGCCGCCAGCGCCACGGCGGCGTCCAGGAAGGGCTCCCGGACCGCCCGGCGGCCCGTCTCGGAGGCGCTCACGCCGAGGGCCCGGGCGGCACCCGCCCGGTGACCCGTTCGGCCAGCACCCGCCCCACGAACCAGGGGTTCACCACCGCGTAGCGCTTGAGGAGCGACGGGTCCTGGAGCGCCCGGTACAGCCACTCGAAGCCCGTCCCCCGGATCCAGCCGGGCGCTTCCCTGCGGAGCCCGGCCAGGACGTCGAAGCTCCCTCCCACCCCCATGGCCACGGTGGGACCTCCCCCGTCGGGGAGTCCGGCGATGAAGCGCTCCTGCAGGGGGCTCCCCATGGCCACGAAGAGGAGGTCGGGGCGGCGCTCGGCCAGCTCAGCCTGCACCCGCTGCCGGGCGCCGTCGTCCAGGTACCCGTGGTGGCGGCCAGCCAGACGGAGCCCGGGGTGGCGCTCGGCGGTGACCCGGGCGGCCGCCTCGTTCACCGCCTCGGTGGCACCCAGGAGGTACACGCTCCACCCGGCCGCGTCGGCCTCCTCCAGCAGGCGAACCATGAGGGCCACGCCCCAGGCCGCCCCCACGTCCGGACGGCCCAGCACCCTTGCGGCCCACACCACGGCAGTCTCGGCCACCACCAGCTCGGCCTCCTCGAGGAAGCACCGCACGTGGGGGTCGGTGCCGGCCAGCCAGCACTTGTTGGCGTTGGTGACGGCGACGCGGGTGCGTCGGCGCTCCGCCACGGCGTGGCGGATGATGGCCACGGCGCCGTCCAGATCGACGGCGTGCACCGGGAGCCCGAGCACGCGGGTGCGGACCGGAGGTCCCGGCGGCGTAGCGTCGATGGTTCCCTCTAGTAGGCTCCGTGCCCGTGGAGCACGGCGGGGATCGTGTGGACCAGGATCTTCACGTCCGTCCACAGGCTCCACTCCTCGATGTACTTCAGGTCGAGCTTGACCCATTCGTCGAAGTCGTGGATGTCGGAACGGCCCTGCACCTGCCACCAGCAGGTGATCCCGGGCTTCACGACCAGGCGGCCGCGGTGCCATGCCTGGTACTTCTCGAACTCGTCCGGAAGCGGTGGGCGGGGGCCCACCAGGCTCATGTCCCCCTTGAGCACGCTCCAGAGCTGGGGCAGCTCGTCCAGCGAGTACTTCCGGAGCACCCGCCCCACCCGGGTCACCCGGGGGTCGTTCCTGATCTTGAACGCCGGCCCGTCCATGTGGTTCAGGTGGGCCATGTCGCACTTGAGGGCGTCGGCGTTGTCCACCATCGAGCGGAACTTGTATCCCACGAAGGGATGGGCCCGCTTGCCCACGTACTTGCTCCGGTAGAACACCGGACCGCGGGACGTGAGCTTGATGAGGAGGGCGATCGCCGCGAACAGCGGGGTCAGGAGGAGGAGGCCGATTCCCGAGAGGACCACGTCGGCGGCCCGCTTGACGGCCTGTCCCGTCCTCCAGCGGAAGCCGTGGGCCCGCTCGGGGAGGAAGGCCTCCCAGTCCACCTCGCGCCGGAGCTTGAGCACCACCTCGGACACTGGATAGGGGTGGGGCTTCGGGAGCTCGAGGGCCTCGGCCCGGGGGGTCGCTTCCATGGACAGTGCGCGCCTCTCCGACCTCATCCAGTTGCTCTCCAGCGCTCTCGCCCGCCTTCCGGCGTCGGCGCGCCGGCTCTCCGATCGCACCCTCTCTCCGGGCGGTGCCGCCCGGCCCATGCAAGATCCGGCCCCGGACGCCGCTGCCGTGCTGCAGCGGCCGCGCAGGGCCTCAAAGATACCCGAGCCCGGGGGTGAGGCAATAGAGCGGGAGTCCGGATGCGTCGATTCACGTCGTCACGCTCTCCTCAACCTCCTCCGTATTGCCGCTGATAATAGGAACGGTACTCCCCCGAGCGGGCGCTCCGCCACCAGGCCTCGTGGCCCTCGTACCAGGCCACCGTGTGGGCGAGCCCCTCCTCGAAACCCTTTGCGGGGCTCCACCCCAGCTCGTCCCGGGCGCGCCCGCTGTCCACCGCGTAGCGGCGGTCGTGGCCGGGCCGGTCCTTCACGAACGTGACGAGCGACTCGGGTTTTTCCATGGCCCGAAGCAAGCCCCGGACCACCTGCAGGTTCGTGCGCTCGGCGTCGCCGCCGAAGTTGTAGACCCGCCCCGCCCTCCCCTGCTCCAGCGCGGCCAGCAGCCCGGCGCAGTGGTCCTCCACGTGGATCCAGTCCCTCACGTTGAGCCCGTCGCCGTACACCGGGAGGGGGAGGCCCTCCAGGGCATTGGTGATCATGAGGGGGATGAGCTTCTCGGGAAGCTGGTAGGGACCATAGTTGTTGGAGCAGCGGGTGACCACCACGTCCAGCCCGTGGGTGCGGTGGTAGGCGAGCGCCAGGTGGTCGGAGGCGGCCTTGGTGGCCGAGTACGGGGAGCGGGGGTCCAGGGGCGTGGCCTCGGTGAAGCGCTCCCGGGGGCCCGGGGCGTCGGGGTCGCGCCAGGGCAGCTCGCCGTACACCTCGTCGGTGGAGACGTGGACGAAGCGGCCCACCCCCAGCTCCAGCGCCGCCGCGAGGAGCACCTCGGTGCCCACCACGTTGGTGCGCACGAAGGGGGCGGCGGAAAGGATGGAGCGGTCCACGTGGGACTCCGCCGCCAGGTGGAGGACGGCGTCGGCGCCGTCCAGGGCCCGGCGCACCACCTCAGGGTCGCACACGTCCCCGTGGAGGAAGGTGTAGCCGGGGTCGTCCTCCACCTCCCGGAGGTTCTCCAGGTTGCCGGCGTAGGTGAGGAGGTCCAGGCACGTGACCTCCCAGCCGTCCCGCTCACGGAGGATGCGCCGCACCAGGTTGGAGCCGATGAAGCCGGCGCCGCCCGTCACCACGACCTTCACGGGCGCCTCATCCTAGGGACGGTCCAGGCGGGGCACCGGGGGCCGAAGCACGGGGTTACCGTCCTCCGCCTCCACGAGCGTGCCGGCCCGGTGGAGGGAGGTCACCGTGCCGGCGTCCGTCCACCACCCCTCGAGCACGTGGTGGCGCAGCTCGCCCCACGCCAGGTAGCGGTTGTTCACGTCCGTGATCTCCAGCTCGCCCCGCTGGGAAGGCTCCAGGCCGTGGATGATCTCGAACACCCGCTCGTCGTAGAAGTAGCAGCCGGTCACGGCCATGCGGCCAGGGGGATCGGCGGGCTTCTCGACGATGCGGGTGACCCTGCCGTCTTCCACGACGGCCACGCCGAACCGCTCGGGGTCGCCCACCTCCTTGAGGAGGACCATGCCGCCCCGCCCGCCCGCCGCCTCGTAGGCCCGCACGGCGGGGGCGATGGGATCCTGGAAGATGTTGTCGCCCAGGATGACGCACAGCGGCTGACCGTCGGCGAAGTGCTCGGCCAGCCCCAGGGCCTCCGCGATACCCCCCTCCCCCTCCTGGTACGTGTAGTTCACGTGCTCCAGGCCGAACTCCCGACCGTTGCCCAGGAGGCGGAGGAAGTCGCCGGCGTGGTTGCCACCGGTGACGACCAGGATGTCGTCGATGCCCGCGTGCACGAGCTGCTGGATGGGGTAGTAGATCATGGGCCGGTCGTAGACCGGCAGCAGGTGCTTGTTCGTCACGCGGGTCATGGGGAGGAGCCGGGTGCCCAGTCCTCCCGCCAGGATCACGCCCTTCATCCGGTAGCCTTCGCTCCTTCCTTTGCGGCGCGGCGCTCGGCCACGTGGCGCGCCAGGGAATCCTTCCAGTGGGGCAGCGGGCCCCCCAAGGTACGCTCCGCGTCTCCGAGGTCCAGCACCGACTCGGCGGGGCGGGGTGCCGCGGCGGGCCAGTCGCCCGTGGCGATGGCCTCCACGGGGAGCCCCGCGACCCCCGCGAGGCGGAGGGCCTCCACGGCCAGCTCCCACCAGGTGGCGACGCCCCGGTCGGCCACGTGGAGGGTGCCCTGGGCGCCCCGCTCCATGAGGTCCAGGAGCGCCCGGGCCAGGCTCCGCGACCAGGTGGGCCGTCCCCGCTGGTCGGCCACCACCCTCAGGGGCTCGCCCGCCTCCCCCCGGGCCAGGATGGCGTCCACGAAGTTGCGGCCCCCGGCTCCGTACAGCCACGACGTGCGCACGACGAGGTGCCGCGGCGCCCGCCGTGCCTCCTCTTCCCCGGCCGCCTTGCTGCGCCCGTACGCCGACAGGGGTGCCACGGGGTCGCCGGGGAGGTAGGGCGCCCCCTTGCTCCCGTCGAAGACGTAGTCGCTGCTCGGGTAGAGGAGGAGGGCGCCGGCGTCGGCCGCGGCCGCCGCCACGTGGCGGGTAGCGTCCCTGTTCACCCGCAGCGCCTCGGCCTCCTCGGCCTCGGCCCGGTCGACCGCCGTGTAGGCGGCGCAGTGGACCACGGCCTCGGGGCGCCGGTGGTCCACCGCCCGGAGGACCGCGTCGGCGTCGGTGACGTCCAGGGCCGACCTGGGGAGCGCCGCGGCGTCCCACCCCCGGGCGGCGGCCTCGGCCGCGACGGCGGAGCCCAGCAGGCCGCCGGCGCCGGTCACCAGGAGCCTCACGCCACCGCCGATGCCATCCGGAAGTAGGCGATGGTCTCGTCCACGATGTCCTCCAGGGAGCGGGTGGGCTCCCACCCCACGGCGGCCCGGATGCGGGCGATGTCGGGCTGGCGCCGCTCCATGTCCTCGAAGCCCTCACCGTAGGCCACGTCGTAGGGGACGGTCTCGAAGGCGGCATCGGAGCCGGCCCGCTCCTGGACCAGCGTCGCCAGCTCCCGGATCGTGACCTCCTCCTCGCTGCCGATGTTGAACACCCTGCCCACCGCGTCGTCGGAAGCCATGAGGCGGTGGACGGCGTCCACTGCGTCCTGGACGTGGAGGAAGCAGCGGCGCTGGGTGCCGGTGCCGAACACCTGGATGGCGTCCCCCGCCAGGGCCTGGCGCACGAAGTTGGGGAGCACCATCCCCCACTGCCCCGACTGGCGCGGCCCCACCGTGTTGAAGAAGCGGCCGATCACCACGGGCAGCCCCTTCTCGTCGTGGTAGGCCAGGGCCAGGAACTCGTCCAGCGTCTTGGTGCAGGCGTAGGCCCAGCGGCGCAGGGTCGTGCTGCCCAGGATCCGGTCGTGGTCCTCGGCGAGGCGCTCCCCCGCCTTGCCATAGATCTCGGACGTGGACGCCACGAAGAGCTTCTTGCCGTGCTTGTGGCACACGTCCAGCACGATCTCGGTGCCCCGCACGTTGGTGGTGATGGTGCTCACCGGCTCGTCGATGATCTTGCGCACGCCCACCGCGGCGGCCAGGTGGATGACCTCGTCCACCTGGTCCACGACCTCGTTCATCATGGGCCAGTTCAGGATCGAGTCCACCGCCAGGTGAAGGGCGGGGTGGCTGCGCACGGCGCCCAGGTTCTCGAGGCGTCCGGTGGACAGGTCGTCCACCACGTACACCTGGCGTCCCTCCGCGAGGAGGCGCTCCACGAGGTGCGAGCCGATGAAGCCGGCTCCGCCGGTGACGAGGACCGCATTGGGCATGGGCGAGGTCCGGAAAGGGGCGGGGCGAGGGGCTAAGGTACGGGGTCCCCTCGCCCGGGCACCACCCAGGCGGCACGGAAGCGCGCGAGGAGGTCGGGATGGCCGCCCAGGAAGTCCGGCAGGCGCGGATCGGGGCGGTTGAACACGGGTTCGCTGCCGTCGGCGTGGGTGACCACGCCCCCGGCGGCCGCCAACAGCGCGGCACCGGCCGCCACGTCCCATTCGCTCTTGGGCACCAGCGTGAAGGTGGCGTCGGCGAGGCCCACGGCCACCTGGGCCAGCTTGTAGGCCACGGAGCCGCACGGCACCACGCGGAAGCCGGCGTCGGCGTAGCGCTCCCACTCGCCCCGGCGCACCTCGCTCCGGCTGGCCAGGACCACCGCCCCCTCCAGGCGCGTCGCGCCCGTGGCCCGTGCCGGCGCGCCGTTCAGCGTGACGCCGTGGCCCAGCGCGCCCAGCACGGTCTGGCCCGTGGCCGGGTTCAGGATCCCCCCCGCCACGGGCCGTCCGTCCTCGACGAGCCCCACCGACACGCACCATTCGGGAATGCCCTCCACGAACTCCCGGGTGCCGTCGATGGGGTCCACCACCCACACCCTGCGGCGGCGCAGACGGTCGGCGTCGTCCCGGGTCTCCTCCGAGAGCCACCCCTCCCCCTCCCGGGGCAGCGCCGCCAGGAGCGCCCGGTTCACGGCCAGGTCGGCCTCCGTGAGGGGATCGCCCCGCTCCTCCTTGACCACGTGGGCGATGTCGCCGGACGTGAAGGGGCGCAGCGCGTCCGCGGCCCGCTCCAGGGCCTCGCCGATGCGCTCCAGATCTTCGGCGCGGTCGGTCATCACGACCCCCACGCCAGGGGCGTTCCCACGGTGAGGGCCAGGATCACCAGGAGGGTGAGGGGGAGGCCGAGACGCAGGTAGTCGGTGAAGCGGTAGCCGCCGAGGCTGAAGACCATGGTATTCGTCTGGTATCCGATGGGAGTGAGGAACGACGCCGAGGCGGCGATGGCCACGGCGAAGGCGTAGGGCCGGGGGTCGGCGCCGAAGGTGTCGGCCGTGGCCATCGCCACGGGAAAGAGGAGGACGGCCGCGGCATTGTTGGTGACCAGCTCGGTGACGACGACGGTGGCCAGCACCACGCCCGCCACGGCGCCCGTGGGCCCCAGGGCCCCGAAGCTCGCCACGATCCCCTGGGCGAGGGTAGCCGCCAGGCCGGAGCTTCGCATGGCCGCCGCCAGCCCGAAGGACGCAGCGATGAGGACGACCACGTCCAGATCCACGGCCCGGCGCGCCTCCACGGGCGAGAGGATGCCCAGCAGCACCGTGGCGAACGCGCCCACCACCGACGCTTCCAGCACCGAGAGGAGCCCGGTGGCAGCCGCCACCACGACGCCCACCAGCACCAGCGCAGCGCTCCACGCCTGCCGCCGATTGGCCGGGGCGAGCCCTCCGAAGTGGGAGACCAGGAGGAAGTCCGAGCGGTCCCTCCAGCGCTCCCGGAAGCGGTCGTCGGCCAGGAGGAGGAGGGTGTCGCCATGGCGGAGGGAAACGCTGCCCAGCTTGGCCCTCACGGCCTCTCCCGAGCGGTGGATGGCCATCACCGCCGCCTGGTACGTGCGTCGGAAGTCGGCCTCCAGGAGCGTCTTGCCCACCAGGGGCGACCCGGCGCCCACCACCGCCTCGAAGTAGGTGTGCCCCGCGTCGTGGAAGGCCTCGGCGTGGCGCCGCTCGGCGGAGACCAGGCCCGGGCGGTTCTCCAGGTCCAGGACGTCGTCGGCCCGCCCCACGAACACCAGCTCGTCCCCGCCCCGCAGCAGGGTGTCCGGCGCGGCGGGCGCGACGACCTCGTCCCGCCGCCGCACCTCGGCCAGGAACACGCCGTGGAGGCTCCGGAGCCCCGCGTCCTCCACCGTGCGGCCGTCCAGGGGCCCGGCGCGCTGCACGCGCATGTTCACCACGAACTCCCGGCGGTTCGCCTCGAAGTCCCGGGTGGCTGCCCGCCGGTCGGGGAGCACGCGGTGGGAGAAGACGACCAGGTAGGCGATCCCCAGCAGCGCCACCGGAAGCCCCAGGCGGGCGATCTCGAACACCCCCATGGGGGCCATCCCCTCGGCGCTCATGAGCCCGGAGACCACGACGTTGGTCGAGGTCCCCACCACCGTCACCACGCCCCCCAGGATGGCGGCGAACGACAGGGGCATGAGGTAGCGGGAGGGGGCCTGACCGGTGCGCTCGGCCCACGCCCGGACCTGGGGCGCCACCATGGCCACGATGGGCGTGTTGTTGAGGAAGGCCGACGCGCCGGCCACCGGAAGGAGGAGGCGCCCCAGCCCTCGGCGCCCGCCGTCGCCCATGAGGCCCCGCACCAGGGGCTGGAGCGCGCCGGTCTTCTCCACGGCCCGGGCCACGATGAACAGGGCGGCCACCGTGAAGGGCGCGGGGTTGCTGAAGCCGCCCAGCGCCGCGGGCGCGTCGATGACGCCCAGGAGGAGGAGCGCCACGTCCGCGCCCAGGATCACCACGGCCGGCGCCACCCTGTCCCGGACCAGCAGCCCCACCGCCACGGCCAGCGTGGCCAGGGTGAGCCAGGCCCCGGCGCTCACGCTGCTCCCGCCCGGTCCAGCTCGCGGGCATACAGGCGGGCCACGTCGCTCACCAGCCGCTCCACCGAATAGCGGGCGACCACGGCCCGCCGAGCGCCTCCATCGGCCACGGGCGCGGCGCCCTCCCCCGCCGGCGGAGGCAGCGCCCGGGCGAGGGCGGCGGCAAAGCCCTCGGGGTCGGCCTCTGCCACCAGCGTGCCCAGGCGGCCCTCCTCCAGCACCTCGGGGACACCGCCCACGCCCCGGGCCACCACCGGAGTGCCCGACGCCAGCGCCTCCAGGATCGCCACCGGCGTCCCCTCGTCCCGGGACGTGAGGGCCAGCACGTCCATGGCTGCGTACAGGGGGGGCAGGTCGGTCCTCCACCCGAGCCAGGTGATCCGGTCGGCCACGCCGGCGCTGGCGGCCCGGGCCTTCAGCTCCGCCTCCCGCTCGCCGGAGCCCACCACCAGGCAGCGCACCGGGGGTACGCCCGGGCGGCGGTTCAGGACCGCCAGGGCGTCCAGTAGGAGCTCGTGGTGCTTGATGGGGACCAGGCGGCCCACGATGCCCACCACCGGCTCGTCCGCACCCAGCCCCAGCGCCCGCCGGGCGGCGGCCCGCATCGTGGGCCGGTCCAGCGCGCCGAAGGGCTCCAGCTCGAGGCCCAGGGGCACCACGGCGAAGCGCTCCGGAGGCGCCACCCTCAGCACCTGGGCCATCTCCCGCTTCTGAGCCTGGGTGAGCACCACCAGCCGGGCGGTTGCCCGGGCGAGCTGGCGCTCCACGGCGAGGTAGGCCCGGGTGCGGCCCGGCGAGAAGTAGTCGCCCCCCAGCACGTGGCCGTGGAAGGTGTGGACCCGCACGGGCACGCCGGCCAGGAGGGCCGCCACCCGTCCCAGGGTGCCGGCCTTGGCGGTGTGGGTGTGGACGATGGCGGGGCGCTCCCGCCGGAAGAGCCGCACCAGGGCCAGGAGCGCCCGGGCGTCGTCCCGGGGGCTCACGGCCCGGGACATGGCGGGGAGGAAGGTCACCTCCACCCCCCGCTCCCGGGCGTACCAGACCATGTCGCCTTCGCTCTCCGACACGGAGCCCGCCACCAGGCGGGTGCGGAAGCGGCCGGTGGCGTCGAGGCCCCGGGTGAGGTTCACCACGTGCATGGCGGGGCCGCCCACGTTCAGGCGGGCGATGACCCTGTGGACGAGGACCGGGGGGTCTCCCCTCAGCAACCCATCTCCGACTTGACGATCCAGCGCTGGGGCTTGGCCGTGCGGTTGGCCTCCGGCACGCTCGCGGTGGCGTTCCTGGCGTCCACCAGCGTGCGGCTCTCCCGGACGATCATGTCGTAGTCGAAGGCCTGGTGGTTCGTCACGATGAGCGTGGCGTCCACCGAGCGGACCAGCTCGGGGGTGAGCTCCACCGAGTCCCAGCAGTGACCGTCCTCCCGCAGGCTGGCGACGTACGGGTCGGCGTACAGCACCTTGGCGCCGTCGGCTTCCAGGAGCTTCATCACGTCCAGCGCCGGCGACTCCCGCACGTCGTCGATGTCGGGCTTGTAGGCCACGCCCAGGAGGAGGACGGTGGAGCCGTTCACCGCCTTCCGCCCCTCGTTCAGCGCCTGGCGCACCTTGCCCACCACGAACAGCGGCATCTCGGCGTTGATCTCCGAAGCCAGCTCGATGAAGCGGGTCTTGTAGTTCAGCGTCCGCATCTTCCACGACAGGTAGTGCGGGTCCACCGGGATGCAGTGACCCCCCAGCCCGGGCCCCGGTGTGAACTTCATGAAGCCGAAGGGCTTGGTGGCGGCGGCGTCGATGACCTCCCACACGTTCACGCCCAGGCGGTCGGCGATGATGGCCGTCTCGTTCACCAGGCCGATGTTCACCGCCCGGAACGTGTTCTCCAGGATCTTGGTGAGCTCGGCCGCCTCCGACGACGACACGGGCACCATGGTGTCGATGAAGCGTTCGTAGAACGCCTGTCCCACGTGGGTGCAGTGGGGGGTGACGCCTCCGATGACCTTGGGCGTGTTCTTCGTGTGCCAGGTGGGGTTGCCGGGGTCGACGCGCTCCGGCGAGAAGCAGAGGAAGAAGTCCTTCCCCACGGTGAGGCCCGTCCGCTCCAGCGCCGGCAACAGCACCTCCCGGGTGGTCCCGGGATAGGTGGTGGACTCCAGCACGATGAGCTGGTCGGGCTGGAGCGCGGCGGCCACGGCCTCCGTCGACGCCAGGATGAAGGAGACGTCGGGGTCACGGGTCTTGGAGAGGGGCGTGGGGACGCAGATGGAGATAGCGTCGCACTCGGCGAGACGACCCATGTCGACGGTGGCCTCCAGCCGTCCCTCCCGCACGTGCTCCGCCACGTCCTCGTCGGTGAGGTCCTGGATGTGGGAGAGGCCGGCGTTGACCCCCTCCACCACGGGAGCCTTGACGTCGAAGCCGAGGACACGGAGCCCGCTCCGCGCCGCCTCCACGGCCAGGGGAAGGCCCACGTACCCGAGGCCGATGACGCCCAGGCAGAGGTCGTCGGATTGGAAGCGCTGGATCGTCTGTTCCACCATGGAAGAATCTCGAGAGCGGCGGGGTGCGCCGCATCGTGGGTGTTGGGGGTCGAGCCCTGATCGAACCTACAGCCTGGGAATATGCAGGGGAGCCGCGCTCGCCTTCAATCCCCCACCCCCCGGGAAGGGCGGGCGCCTCTCACCGAACCCCCGCGAACGTCTCGTCCCGGGAGCGTACCCGCTCCACCCGGGTGAGGACGACGCGCAGCTCGTAGACGTCCACACCCCCGTGGGACGCGAGGTACGCCTTCACGATGGAGGGAAGCCGCTCCTCGGGGAGGCGCCGGCGGCCCCCCGGCGGACCCGGCGCCCACCCACCGTCGCCCTCGCGGGGTGGCCGCGGGGCCCGGGCGGTCCCGGGACCGGACCGCATGGACCGCACGGACAGCGTGGCCTCGCCGTCCGGATCGGGGTCGTCCCTCCTGCGCCCGCGGTCGCGACACACCAGCACCACCGCGTGGGCCCGGTTGTCGTGGAGGGCGTTCTCCAGGGCGGCCCGCCCCCCGTAGAGGGGGTAGGCGCCCAGCCGGCTCCTCAGCCGGGGCACCTCGGGGTCGGCCACCGCCACCACCCGCAACGCCGGCACGCGGAATCGGCGGAGCTCCTTCACGGCCATGTCGGCGTCTTCCACCGGGCCCAGCACCACGGCCGGCAGACCGTCCCGGGACCAGCGGCGGGTGGCGCCCTCCAGGAAGCGGAAGGAGAGGCGGGCCCCCATCACCAGGATCGTGCACGTGAGGAAGTCCACGGCCATGACGCCCCGGGACAGCCCGATGCGGTCCACGAGGAGCAGCGTCACGGCAGCGATCAGGGTGCCCATGAAGCTGGCCCGGATCACCCGGATGCCGTCGTCCAGGGAGAACTGCTGCCAGCGCGAGCCGTACACGCCGCTGGCGGCGAACGCCACCAGCTTGGCGGCCACCACCACCGCGACGCTGTGGCGGAAGTAGGGGAGCTCCGCGCCCAGCTCTCCCGCCTCCCAGCGGATCACGTACGCCCCGTAGTAGGCCAGCGCCACCAGGAGCGCGTCCATGGCGAAGGTCAGCACGGGGAAGCGCCCGTTCAGCGTGGTCAGAAGGGCGAAGAGGCGCACCTTCTCGCCCCCCTCTCCCCGCAGGGTGTGAAAGCGGACGCTGAGGAGGTACGACCCCATGAGGATGAGCCCCGCCACCAGGATGCCGCCGAGGGCGTAGGCCGTCCCCCGCTCCACCGTCCGGAGCAGGAGGGAGATGGCGCCGCCCACGATGGCCAGGGTCCACAAGATCCACAGCGCCCGCTCCTCGCTCACCCCCAGCGCCACCAGCCGGTGGGAGGTGTGGTCCTTCCCACCCTGGGAGATGGGGCGGCCCTCCAGCATGCGCCCCACCGTCACCAGCGTGGTGTCCAGGATGGGGATGGCCAGCACCAGCGCCGGCGCCGCCACCACGGCGAACAGGCTCCTGGACAGACCCGGAGCCGGCGACAGCGACAGCCCCGCCAGGAAGAGCCCCAGGAACAGGGAGCCCGAGTCACCCATGAAGATGCGGGCGGGCGGGTAGTTGTGGGCGAGGAAGCCCAGCAGGGAGGCGGTGAACGCCAGGGAGAGGAGCACCAGCCCCCACTCCCCGTCCAGGACGAAGATGACGCTCAGGTAGACGCCGGCGATGGCCGATACGCCCGCCGCCAGCCCGTCCATGTTGTCCAGCAGGTTCATGGCGTTGGTCATGGCCACGAACCAGAGGACGGAGAGGGCGGCGTCCACCAGGTAGTGGCCGGTGAGCCACACCCCCACGCCCGACAGCACCAGGAGCACCGCGGCGGCCACCTGCCCCGCCAGCTTTTGCACGGGGCTCAAGTGGACCAGGTCGTCCACCAGCCCCACCAGGAAGACCAGCGTGCCGGCGAAGAGGAGACCCTCGAAGGGGGTCCAGCGCAGCACGGCCTGGGGCGGCACGTAGGCCAGGGCCGAAGCGACGCCCGGGGCCAGCAGGTAGCCCACGCCGAGAGCGATGCCGAAGCCCAGGTAGATGGCCACCCCACCGATGGCCGGCGTGGGCCGGCGGTGCCAGCGGTCGGCCTGGGCCTGGCGTACCAGCCCCATGCCCAGCGCCGCGCCCCGTACCAGCGGCGTGAGCAGCGCGGTGAGGACCAGCGCCAGCGCGGCCACGGTGCCGACGAGAAGGGGAAGGCTCATGGCGCTCCAGGTCCGGAGAGTGGGAGCGAAGCATCAAGGTACCCGGTCGCGGGCGTTTTCACGAGGTTCTCCCCTCACCCACCACCAGCGCGCTCCCACCGTCGCACGAGGTTGCTGGAGTAGAGCGGATCGCGCCCCGGGGGGAGGCGTCCGACCCCCACCGCGTCCTTGGCGGCGTAGACGCGCCCGCCCACCTCGGCTAGCAGGACATCGTAGCTGCGGCACAGCGCCCGCAGGGCGGCGAGGCGGCCGGGGCGCACGGGAAAGTCCAGGGCCAGGGAGTAACCGTCCACCAGGTACGTCCAGGGCGAGGGGTCGGCCCGGTGACGCTTCACCACCCCCAGGTAGCTGTACACGCCCAGCTCCCGCTGGAGGCGGAGCGCCTCCCGGAACGCGAAGGCGGCCCGCTCCTCCGGCACGAAGAGCTGGTACTGGATGAGCCCGTGGGGGGCGTAGACCCGCTTCCACCCGGGGACGTAGTCCAGCAGGAAGTGGAAGTTGGCGTGGGGCTGGAGGTAGTGGTGCCCGTGGCGCAGCCGACCGGCGGCGAAGCGTCCCACGTTGAGGCCCCGCATGCCCGGGTCGTGGAAGAACGCCTTGAGTCCCATCCACGCCCACGCCCGGGGCACGACCCCCAGGATCCGTCCCGGGAGCGCCTGCTCTCCGGCGCTCATGGCCTCGCCGGAGCGGGGGTGGTCGGGGGGCAGGTAGTCGGCGAAGTGGACGATGCCCCGCCCCGCCGCCTCCCCCCGGGCCATGCAATCGATCCACGCCACCGAATAGGGGTGGGACACCGCCCCGCTCCCCACCGCCTCCACGGTCTCCTCGACGGAGCGGGTGACCACGGCCTCCACGTCCAGGAAACCGGCGTGGACCCGGTGCAGGCGGAGGGTCAGGTCCAGGATGGTGCCGGCGGTGCCCTGGGCGCCCACCACGCTCCGCACCTCCTCGCCCTCTAGCGTGCGCACCTCGCCGTCGGGGCCCAGCACCGTCACCGCCTCCACGTGGTCGCCCACCGAGCCGGCCCGCAGGTGGTTCTTGCCGTGGACGTTCATGGCCACGGCGCCGCCCAGGGTGACCTTCATGGTGCCGGGCACCACGGGGGGCCACCACCCCAGGGGCAGCGTCTCCGTCCACAGCTCCTCGAAGGTGACGCCGGCCTCCACCCGCACCACGCCGCGCTCCCGGTCCAGGGTCAGGATGCGGCCCAGGCGGGAGGCGTCCAGGACGGCGCCGCCCTCGTTCAAGGCCGCGTCGCCGTAGCTGATGCCGCCCCCCCGGTGGGCCAGCGTGAGGCCTCGCCGGCGCACGTCCTCCACCGCCGCCGCCGCGTCCTCCGCGGTGCGGGGACGATAGACCAGGGAGCGGGCGTGGTTGGCCATGCCCCACCCACGGAGCACCTCGAGCCGGGGCGCCGCGTCGCCGCTCACAGGGGAGCCATGCGCTTGTAAAGCGGGGTGGGCAACGCCCTCAGGACCCAGGCGACGAGACCCCAGAAGCGGGGAACCCAGATCACGTCCCGCCCCTGCTCCAGGCCCCGGTACACGCGGTCGGCCGCCGCTTCCGGGGTGACCGACGCGGGAGATCCGTGGAGCGCCTCGGGGAGCATGCGGGTCCGCACCCAACCCGGCTTGATCGCCGTGACGCCCACGCCCGTGCCGTGGAGGCGGTGGCGGAGCCCCTCCAGGTACTGGTGCAGCGCCGCCTTGCTGGCGCCGTAGGCGGGGTGGCCCTTCCGCCCCCGCTCCCCCGCCACCGAGCCCACGGCCGCCAGCCGTCCCTCCCCGGCCAGGACGAAGTAGGCCGCGGCCCACTCCAGAGCCTGCACGGCGCCCAGGACGTTCACCCTCAGCATGGCCTCCACCTCGGCCCCGGCCGACACCCCCTCCGCCGCCGGCGGCATGACCCCGGCGCAGTACACCAGGAGGTCCATCTGCCCCAGGGCCACCAGCAGCTCGTCCAGGGCCGGCACCACCCGCTCCCGGTCGGCGAGGTCGCACGCCACTCCCTCCACCACGCCGTCGGGCTCCTCGGCCCGGAGCTCCGCCAGCACGCGGGCCAGCTTGTCCGGGTCGCGCCCGACGACGCCCACGCGCCAGCCGGCGCCGAGGTAGCGGCGGGCCAGGGCGAGCCCCAGGCCGTCGGTGGCGCCCACCACGATCACGTCCTTCACGTGGCCATCACCACGATGAGGACGAACACCGCCACCACCCCGTAGCTCGTCGGATCGGTGAGGGCGAACACCAGCGGGTCCTCGTGGACCTCGCCCCGGTGGCCCAGCAGCCACGTGCGGGCCAGCCAGTACAGGAGCACGGGGAGGCCCAGCCAGAGCACGTCGGGACGGGAGTAGAGGGCCAGCACGTCGTCGCCGGAGATGTAGAGGCAGTAGATGACCGCGGCCCCCACCGCCGACGCGATGCCGAAGCCGAGGAGCACGGGCAGGTCCCGCACCTGCCATCCCCGGCCTCCCAGGCCGTCGGCTTCCCGCTCGGCGGCCCCGAGGGACTCCACCATGCGCTTGAGGAGCGCCAACGACGTGAACAGCAGCACCGAGAACGCCAGGAACCAGCGGGACAGGGGCACCGTCACCGCCGCCGCGCCGGCGACCACGCGGATGGTGTAGAGGGCGGCCAGCACCAGCACGTCCATCACCACCACCCGCTTGATCCCGAAGGAGTAGGCGGTGGTGAGCCCCAGGTACACCGCCCACGCCTGCAGGAACGCCTCGGGAAGGGTGAGGGCCAGCAGCAGGGAGAGCGCCGCCAGCAGCGCGGCCACGGCCAGGGCGGCCCCCGCCGAGATGGCGCCCGCCGCCAGGGGGCGGTTCCGCTTGGTGGGGTGGGCCCGGTCGTGCTCCAGGTCCACCAGGTCGTTCACCAGGTAGACCGCGGAGGCCAGCAGGGAGAACGCCAGGAACGCCCTCAGCAGCGCCCACCCCAGGGCGCCCGAGGGGACGAGGTGTCCCGCCACGGCGGGGACCACCAGGAGGCCGTTCTTGGCCCACTGGTGGACCCGCACGGCGCGGAGCCAGGTCTTGATGCGGGTCAGCGTCGCCTCCGGCGAAAGGGCTGCGGAAGGCCGCTCCCGTAATACGGGATTCGCGGTGGACGGAACAGGGGACGGGTCAGCCATCGAGGCCCTCCGGCAGGCGGACGGGGGCGCGCTCCAGCCACGTCTCGAGGGTGAGGAGCGCCCAGAGCTGGTGGCCGTGGTCGGCGGTGCCCGCCAGGTGCGCCTCGGCCATGCGCCGCACCGGCTCGGGCCGCAGCACCCGCCACAGGCGGGCGTCGGGGGAGAGGATGCGCTCCTCCAGCAGCGGACGCCAGCGCGTGCGGAACCAGGTGGGCAGCGGAATGCCGAAGCCCATCTTCCCACGGGTGAGGACCTCCTCCGGCAGAAGGTCCCGGAACGCGTCGCGGAGCAGCCACTTGAGGGTTCCCCGGCGCACCCTGAGGGCGTCGGGAAGCGAGGCTGCCAGCTCCATGAGGGCCGTGTCCAGGAAGGGGCTCCGGAGCTCCAGGCCGTGCATCATGGAGCAGCGGTCGGCCTTCACCAGCAGGTCCTCGGGGAGGTAGGTCTCGAAGTTGAGGGCCAGGGCCCGGGACAGGGGCGAGGCGCCCGCCGCCGCCTCCAGGGGCGCGCGGAAGTGGGCGGTGAGGGCACGGCGGTCCACGAGCCCCGCCAGCTCCGGCCGCAGCATGGCGTCCACCTGGTCGGCGAAGAAGCCGATCCAACGGAGCATGCGCTCCTCCGGGGGGAGGGCCGCGGCGGCGAAGAAGCGGGAGAAGCGCCGGGTGGGGTGGCGGAAGTCCCGGTGGTGGGGGAGGCGCCGTCCCAGGGCGTCGCCGGCCCGGGCCGCCCAGCGGGGGATCCGCTCCGCCACCACCATCCCCAGGAGGCGGGGGTAGCCCGCGAACATCTCGTCGCCGCCGTCGCCGGTGAGGGCCACGGTCACGTGCTCCCGGGCGAGGCGCGACACGATGGAGGTGGGGATGGCCGAGGAGTCGCCGAAGGGCTCGTCGTACGCGTCCACCAGCCGGTCCACCAGCTCCACAGACTCGGCCTCGACCCGGAACTCGGTGTGGTCGGTGCCGAAGCGCTCGGCGACCCGGCGGGCGAAGGCGGTCTCGTCGTAGCTGGCGTCGTCGGCGAAGCCGATGGCGAACGTGCGCACGGGGTGGGACGAGAGGCGGCTCATGAGCCCCACCACCACCGACGAGTCGATGCCCCCGGAGAGGAACGCGCCCAGGGGCACGTCGGCCACCATGCGCCGCTCCACCGCCGCCTCCAGCGTGGAGCGCACGGC
The DNA here is from genome assembly GCA_963720485.1 of uncultured Gemmatimonadales bacterium. GTDB lineage: Bacteria > Gemmatimonadota > Gemmatimonadetes > Longimicrobiales > Gaopeijiaceae > MFD05684-c1. The sequence goes on along the minus strand of OY970395.1, from coordinate 939,434 downwards.
CGCCGCCGCCTCGTCCTTCCCCATGGACCCCGAGCGGAAGCGGAGGCGCCAGTAGCGGCGCTCCCGGCGCCCGTCCCCGTCCAGCGTCACCACCGTCGCCGGGGGCACCCGGCGCACGTTCTCGTAGAAGGTGCCCGGAGCCGGCACGTAGCCGTACGCCAGGTAGAGGGGGAAGGCCCGCAGGTCGGCGGTGGGATCCACCCCCGCCTCCAGGAGCGCCTTGATCTCGGAGGCGAACAGGAAGGCGCCTTCCCGCTCGGCCCAGTACAGGGGCTTCTTCCCCGCCCGGTCCCGGGCCAGGAGCAGCCTGCCTCGGGACTCGTCCCAAAGCCCGAAGGCGAACATCCCGTCCAGGCGCTCCACCACCCCCTCGCCCCACTGCTCCCAGCCGTGGACGATGACCTCGGTGTCGCCCGTCGAGCGGAAGCGGTGCCCCGCCGCCTGGAGCTCCCGGCGCAGCGCCTGGAAGTTGTAGATCTCGCCGTTGAAGACGACCTGGACGGTGCCGTCCTCGTTGGGCATGGGCTGATCGCCCGTCTCCAGGTCGATCACCCGCAGGCGGGCGTGGCCCAGCGTGCAGCGTCCCGAGGGTGACGTCCACACGGCCCGGCCGTCGGGGCCCCGGTGGGCGAGCCGCTCCGCCATGGCCCGGACGGTGGCGACGCCCTCTCCCCCGGCACCGCCCCCCAGGTCGACCATGCCCGCGATGCCGCACATCAGGCGACGGGGGGAGGGGGGCGGGCGGCGCCTGGCGCGGGCCCGAGTCCAGCGCCTCCTCCAGCACCGCCAGGTAGCGCGCCTCGTTGGCCTCGACCGAATAGCGCGCCTCCACGGTGCGGCGGCCGGCGTCGCCGAGGCGGCGGCGAAGGGCCGGGTCCCGGACCAGGCGCCGGAGCGCCTCCTTCCATTCCCCGGGGCCGTCGGCCAGCAGTCCGTTGTGCCCCTCGTCCACGATCTCGAGGTTGGTGCCCACCCGCTGGGCCACCGTGGGGATGGCGAGACCCATGTACTGGAGCGCCTTGAGACCGCTCTTCCCCAGCACCCACTCCTCGTGGGGGAGGGGGTAGACGCCCACGTCGATGGCCGAAAGGTCCGCCACCTCGCTCTCCCGCCGCCACGGCAGGGCCTCCACGTCGGCGCCGGGGACGCGGAAGCCCGCATCGCCGATGACCCGCACTCTAATCCCTTCCTCCTGCTGCAGCTCCCGCAGCACGCCGTCCAGGGCGTGGAGGTAGGGCGCCGTGCTGTGGCTCCCCGACCATCCCACCACCACCCCCCGGGTCCGGACCCGGTGGGGGCGGGGCCGGTAGGCGTCGGTGTCGATGGTGGAGGAGATGTTGGTGACGACGGCGTTGCGGGGGCGGGCCAGCGCCGCCAGGTACTCGGTGCACACCACCACGTGGCGGGCCATGGCCATGAGCTCGGGGACCTTCCCCGGGCTTCGCAGCCAGCGCATGAACGGGTTGGCGGGGGAGCCGTGGGGGAGGTGGACCAGGTCGTCCACGTCGTAGACGAGGGGCGTGCCCGCCCGGACGATGCGCCGCTCCAGGAGGGGCGGCCCCAGGGGCACGGCCTCCAGGTGGAGGTAGACCAGGTCTGCGTTCAGCGCCGCCTGCAGGTCGGCCCGCCGGCGACGCAGCCCCCGGAGGAGCGCGGCGGCCTTGGCCACGCGGTGGCCGGGCCGGTACAGGATGCGCCACGCGTCCTCGTCCCAGAAGGGGCGCACGTCCACGTCGAAGCCGGCCCGGCGCCAGCTCGGGTAGTACTGCTCGAATTTGAGCCGCTGGCTGGGGGCGCGCCCCTCGGGGTAGGGGCAGAGGACGACGATGCGGCCCCGCCCCCCGCTCACCGCGGCCCCCGGGGCACAGCCCGTCCGTACAGCTCCTCGTAGGCGTCCAGGGCGCCTTCGAGGCCGTAGAGGCGCTCCGCCGCGGCCCGGCAGCGCTCGGCCACCCCCCTCGCCCGGGCCACCTCGAGGATGGCGCCGGCCGCCTGGCGGTAGCCCTCCGCGTCGAGGGCGTCCACCACCACCCCCACCCCCTCGGCGGCGATGACGTCGGCCGTGTCGCCCACGCCACGGTTGGCGATCACCGGCCGCCCCAGGGCCAGCGACTCGCCGAACTTGGTGGCGGCGGAGGCGACCTTGGAGCCGCCCGGGCGGATGAGGAAGTACGTGGCCCACGCGTCCCGGAGCGCGTCGGGGACGCCCTCGTGGGAGGCGCTGGTCACGGTGAGGCGCGCCTCGTCCACGCCGGCCCGGCGGGCGGCGTCCCGCACCCTGCCGCCCTCCTGCTCCAACAGGTTCACCAGGAAGAGGAGGCGGGCCTCTGCGTCTTCCTCGAGGAGCGCAGCCGCCAGGCGGAGCATCTCGTCCAGGAGGTACCACGTGCCGACGCTGCCGAAGTACGCCAGCGTGAACGGCGGGGAGGGCGGGGGCAGGAGTGGGAAGCGCTCCAGGTTCACGCAGGTGGGGATCACCCGCACCGGCGCCCGGGAGCCCGCGGCGACCATCTCCCGCCGCAGCACGGGCAGGCTGGCCCGGGTGAGGGTCACCACCCCGGCGGCGTCCCGGAGGAAGTCCCGCTCCAGCCGCTTGGCCACCTCGTAGAGCGCGCCCCCGTGGCGCCACAGCCCGCCCTCCGTGCGCTCCTCCGGATAGAAGCCCCGCATGTCGAACAGGTAGGGCACGCCCAGGGTGCGCCACAGCCGGTGGGCCACCAGCGCCGACGGGTAGGAGCGGGCGTGGATCAGGTCGACGCCCTCCTCGAGCACCACCGCCCGGGCCCGGCGGACGCCCCGGGCCAGGTCCCGGGCGGTGCCCACCACGGGCGGCCGCTTCGTGTACGGCAGGGGGTGCCAGCGCACCCCGGCCCGCAGCAGGCGGGCTTCCATGCCCGCCACGGCGGCGCCGGCACGCCAGCGCTCGGGCTTCTCGAAGGTGAGGAGATCGAAGTGGTGGCCCCGCCCCGCGAGCCCCTCCACGTAGGGCACCACCTGGGCGCGGCCCAGGGGGTCCAGGGCCCCGTCGTAGCTGATGTAGAGGACCTTCACGGCCTCACTTGTTCGCCGCCCCGAGGCGCTCCGTCCGGTGCGGCGTCTTCGGGCCCGCCTTCTTGCGGGTGCGCCGCCACCACCAGTCCACCAGCCCCAGGGCCACGAACACCACCAGGAAGACCACGAACTGGGTCCGCTGCCGGTAGACCGTGCCCAGGTTGCCCACCGAGATGGCGTAGGCGCTGGCCAGGGCCACGGAGAAGAGGAGGAGCACGGCGCTCCTCCCCAGGGCGTGGCGGACCGCCAGGTAGACCCCCCTCAGGAGGAACGGAAACAGGGCCCACCAGATGATCATGTCCGGCAGCGTGGCCTGCTGCTGGGGGTTCGACATCTGCCAGGGGAAGGGGGCCAGCAGCACGTTCACGAGCCCGATGGGCAGGAACGCCAGTGCCCTGGCCGGCGTCGACACGTCGGCGCCGGCGGCGAAGCCCGAGGTGGCGGCCTGGGCCGACCAGGCGCGCCGGGCCGCCACGTTGGAGAGGTTGGAGAAGATGTCCACCTGCTCGGCGGCCTGGGAGCCCACCAGCGACACCAGGATGCTCGACGCCACCACCACCACCAGGAAGGCCCGGCCCGCCCGCCCCGGCCGGGACACGGCCTGGAGGAGGATGGCCGCGGCGATGGACACCAGGAGGATGTAGGCCACGTACGCCCGGAACGACCAGGTGACGAACAACGACAGCCCGGTCAGGACCAGCAGCCACGGCGGCAGGCTCCGCTGCCCCCGGAGCACGCACCAGATGGTCACCGCGACCGCCAGCGTGATGAAAGGATCCTTGAGCCCCTGGGAGGACCACAGGATGAGCGCCGGGATCACCGCCACCAGCACCGCAGCCACCCTGGCCACCCGCCGATCCTGGAAGACCTCCCCCGAGATGGCGTACACGACCAGCGCCACCAGCGCCCCCGCGACAGACGCCAGGAACTCGATGAGGAGCAGGCTCGGCCCGGCGACGTAGTAGATCAGCGACACCAGCCACACCAGGCCCCACCCCGACCAGGTCACTTCCAGGTAGCGGTGGAAGCCCGAGGGGAAGCCGTACGCCCACTCCCGCGCCACGGCGGTGCCCACGTCGTTGTAGAACGCCGGGTCGCCGGCCACCAACGCGCCGATGCCGGTGGCGCGGATCACCACCGCCGCCGCCACGCGCAGGAGCAGCGCCACCAGGAACACACGCTGGAGGAAGCGGTGGTCGGGGGAGCGCAGCCGGCCGATGTACAGCGTCAGCGGCAGCGCCACGAGCACCAGGACGATCCACGCCATCAGGTCGGGCGAAACCGCCGGCGGCGGAACCACCGACTGCAGGATCGGCAACCAGGCCGGAAGTGGCGTCATGGCTCGGGAGAGGGACGGCGGCTGGACCCTCCAAAGATAGTGGACCCGTCCGGGGCTACGCACCAAGAACCCGCGCGGAGGAGCACGTCAGCGCCCCAGGAACCCCCGGGCCGCCGCCCGGGCGACGCCGGTGAGGGGTACCAGGAGGGCCACCGCGGCGGCGGACAGCGCCAGGGCCCGGAGGGCCGTCCGCCGTCCGGCCCGGCGCGCCACAGCCACGACGCCGCCCCCGGCCAGCACGGCGAGGAGCGGGTCCACGGGCAGCCGGAAGCGTGGGCTGCCGTAGAACACCAGGGCCATGGCGAACATGTAGAGGAGGGGCAGCCACGCCGGCCACCAGCGGAGGAGGGCCGTCCCCACACGCCCCCGCACAACCAGGGCCACCAGCACCCCCGCCCACAGCAGCGTCAGGAGGTAGATCGGCTCGAGACTGCCGTACCACGGCAGCACCTCCCAGTCCACCGGCACCCAGAAGAAGAGCACCTTGAGGGCCTCCAGGCGGAGGGTGCGGGCCGGGTCGCGGGCCAGGTCCCGGAGCGTGACGCCGAACAGGTAGTCGCTGGCCTGGGTCTCGGACATGCCCTCGGTGCGGCGGGTGATGCTGTCCGAGGGGATGAGGCCGAAGATCCAGCCGTTCACCGGGTGGTTGCCGGCGTAGAAGGTCACGCCCCCCTGGGTCGCCACCGGCACCAGCTTGCCGTTGACCCGGGCGTTGCGGGCCGCCCAGGGCGCGAGCACCAGGGCGAAGCACAGGAGGGCGGCGCCCGCCGCGAGGAGGCCGGGGCGCCCGCGGCCGCGGCGCATGGAGCGCAGGCGCCCGGCCGCGTCCGGCCCCTCGCCGTCGCCCGGCGCGTCTCCGGGGGCCCCGAGCAGCGCCGCCCCGGCGAGCAGGACGAAGGGCAGCAGGAGCGCCACCGCCCGGGTCAAGGAGGCCAGGGCCAGGAGGGCGCCGGCCAGGGCGCCCCAGGGCACCCCGCCCCGTCCCGTGCCCCAGCGTGCCGCGGCCCGGGCCGCCGCCAACACCCCCGCCAGGAGCAGCGCCGTGAAGAGGGTCTCGCTCAGGAGGTGGGAGCCTGCGAACACCTGGGCCGGATCCACCGCGACCAGCCCGGCGGCCACCACGCCCACCCCCTCGCCTCCCAGGAGGGTCCCCAGGGCGAAGACGGCGGCCACGGTGGCCGTGCCCACGACGGCCTGGACCACCCGCACCGCCCCGGGACGCTCCCCCGCCACCCGGTACACGCCCGCCAGCAGCGCCGGGTAGAGGGGCGGACGCCACGACGTGGGGCGCCCGGAAGGGGCCACGTAGCCCCGCCCCTCCACCAGTGCCCGGGCGAGCCGGTCGTAGTCGGCGGCGTCCCCCTGGAGCGGCGGCGCCCACAGCGCCGCCCCCAGCCGGAGCGCCAGCGCGCCGGCCAGGACCCAGCGCATGGCCGTCCGGGCGCGCCCGACCCGCAGCGGGGCCTCCTTGGCAGCCACGGGGTCAGCCACGGCGCCCGACCCGTTCGTACACGTCCAGCAGGCGAGGCACCCACACCGAGGCGTCGAAGGCCAGGGCCCGGGCTGCCGCCGCCGTGCCCATGCGGGCCCGGAGCCGGGGGTCGGCCCCGAGCTGCGCCAGCGCGCCGGCCACGGCTCCTACGTCGTCCACCCCGACCAGCAGGGCGCTCTCCCCGGTCGCGAGCTCCACGATGCCGCCGGTGCGGCTGGCCACCGCCGGCAGCCCCGCCGCCATGGCCTCCAGCAGCGCGATGCCGAAGGCCTCGTAGCGGGAAGGGAAGGCGAAGAGGTCCGCGGCCCGGTACAGGGGCGCCACGTCGGCCGCCTCGCCGTGGAAGCGCACGGCCCCCTCCACGCCCAGCTCGCCGGCCAGCCGCCGGAGCGCCCCTTCCTCGGGGCCCCGCCCCACCAGGACGAGCCGCAGCGCCGGCACCCGCGCCCGGGCCGCCGCCAGGGCCCGCAGGAGCACGTCGTGCCCCTTCTGCCGGTGGAGGCGCCCCACGTGGAGGGCCAGCGGCGCGTCCTCCGGCACGCCCAGGGCGGCCCGCGCGACCGCCCTGTCCTGGGCCGCCACCCGGTTCTGGAAGGGCTCCACGTCCATGAAGTTGTAGATCACCTCGACGTCCCGGAGCCCCAGGTGGCGCTCGTAGTCCCGCCGCACCTCCTCGCTCACGGCCAGGAAGGTGGGTCGGGCCAGGGCCGCGGTAGCCCGGTCCAGGAGCTTGCGGCCCTGAAAGCGGAGCGTCTCCCTGCTCTCGTGGCCGTAGTCGGGGTTGTGGAGCGTGGTCACCAGACGCGCCCTGCCCCACGCGCCCAGCCGCCCCACCACGTTGGCGAAGTAGAGGTGGGTGTGGACCACCTCCGCGCCTTCGGCGGCCAGCATCCGCCGCAGGCGGAAGGCCGCCCGGGGCAGGTCCCGGGGACCCCGCATGCCCAGGTCCGTCACCGGCACCCCCATGTCCCGCAGCTCCTCCACGAAGCCGTCGGGGGTGGGAAAGGCCGTCACCACCCGGGGCGCGTAGCGGTCGCGGGGGAGGTGCCGGTGGAGCGTCACCACCAGGCGCTCGGCGCCTCCCCGTCCCAGCGTCTCGATGAGCGTCACGAGGCGGAGGCGGTTCACGGGCTCCCTCCCCGCCGCTCGGCCAGCGCCTCCCGGTACGCCGCCCGGGTCCCCTCGGCGGTGCGTCGCCACGAGAACGCGGCCGCCCGGGCCAGCCCCTTCTCCCTGAGCGTCTCGCCGAGACCCCCGTCGTCCAGCACCCGGGCCAGCGCCAGGGCGAAGGCGTCGGCGTCCTCGGGATCGGCCACGAGCCCGGCGTCGCCCACCACCTCGGGGACGGCGGTCCGGTCCGACGCCACCACCGGGAGCCCGCACGCCATAGCCTCCAGCACCGGGAGGCCGAAGCCCTCGTACAGCGTGGGGAACGCCAGCACCTCGGCGGCGGCGTACACCGCCGGGAGGTCGTCGGGGGGGAGCCAGCCGGGCACACGCACCCGGCCCTCCAGCCCCAGCCAGCCGATGCGCTCCTCCACCTCGCGCCCGCTCCACTCCCCGGCGCCGTGGACGCCCGCCCCCTCCCGCCAGGGGCGCATCCCCACCAGGGCCAGCGTCACGTCCGGGTGGGTGTCGGCAACGCGGCGGAACGCGTCCACCAGCCCCAGCAGGTTCTTACGCCGCTCCCGGGTGCCCACGTAGAGGACGTAGGGCGGCTCGAGGCCGTGGCTCCGGGCCACGGCCCTGGCCTCCTCCCGGGCCACGGGACGGAAGCGGGCCGACACCCCGTTGGGCACCACCGCCACCCGTTCGGGGGCAACGCCGAGCCGTTCCACCAGCCGGTCGCGGGTGAACGCCGACACCGCCACGATGCGGTCGGCGAGGCGCGCCGTGGCTTCGTTCTGGCGCCGGTGCAACGCCGCCACGTCGGCGGCGTACCACGCCGGGCGGTCCAGGGCGCCCACGTCGTGGACCGTGGTGACCCGGGCGGCCCTCGCCAGGGGCGGCTGGCGCCAGTCGGAGGTGTGGAACACCTCCACGCCGCCCAGGAGGGTGTCGGCGCCGGGGCGGCCCAGGCGCTCCCACAGGAAGCGCAGCACCCGGTCGGGCAGGTGGGGGTTGGTGACACAGGGCGCCAGCTCCGTCGGCACGGCGCCACCGCTCCGGAAGGCGTTCACCAGGACCCTGAGCTCGGGGGCGTCGGGGAGGTGGAGAAGCGCCCGCAGGAGCTCCGCCGTGTAGCCACCGATGCCCGTCCCCGGGCGGAGGAGCGCGGAGCCGTCCACCCCCACCCGCAGGGGCGCGCCGGACGGACTCACGTCCCGCACCCCGCCCCGAGCTCCAGCACCCTGGCCACGAAGGCCGGCCAGCGGAAGCGGGTCAACACGTCCTCTCGGCACCGTTGCGGGGTGCCCGTGCGCCGGGCCAGGGCGAGCCCCTCCTCCAGCCCGGCGGCCAGCGCCTCGGGTGTGGTCTCCCCCACCAGGACGCCGGTCTGGCCCGGGCGGATCACGTCGTCGGACGCCACCCGGGCGCCGGCGCTCCGGGCGAAGGCCACCACGGGCAGGCCGCTGGCCAGCGCCTCGAGGAGGACGTGACCGAAGGGCTCGAAGAGCGACGGCGTGGCCGACACGCTCCCGGCGCGCAGGTAGCCCTCCGGATCGGGGACGTGGCCGGTGAAGCGCACCCGCTCTCCCAGCCCCAGGGCCGCCACCCGGGCCTCCAGCGCGGGGCGCTCGACGCCGTCGCCCACCAACAGGAGGTGCAGGCCCTCCAGGCGGGCCACCGCGTCCACCAGGAGGTGCGCACCCTTGCGGCGCTCCAGGCGCCCCACGTGCACCACCACCGGCCGCCCCTCCCACCCCCGCACCGCCCGGGCCGCCCCCGGCGACGGCGGCCCGGGCGAGAAGCGGCGGGCGTCCACGCCCGGAGCCACCACGTGGATCCGGTCGGCCGCGTCGGGATAGGTCTCGGCCAGGAGGTCCCGCATGTTGCGGCTGAACACCACCACCGCGGCCGAATCCCGCACCGCCCGGGCCTCCGTCCGCCGGGCCAGGGGCTCGAACCACAGGCGCCACACCGCGTCCTTCAGCCGGCCCTTGAGGGAGCGGCCCCGCCAGACCCGGTCCCACACCAGCACCTCGGCCACCAGCCCCGGCGGCACGTACAGCACCGGAAAGCCCAGGCCCGCCCCCGCCCACGCCGCCTCGGGGTTCCGGGCCCAGAGCTGCTCGATGGCGGGCGCCTCGGCCTCGAGGGCCGCCCGCAGCGCCGTGTGGAGACGCCGGGGATTGCCCAGCACCCCCGCGCCCCTGGCCCACGCCACCCGGGCCCGGAGCGGCGTCACCCCCTCGAGGGTCGGAGCCTCGCCCACCACGAGCTGCCCCACCTCCCGCTCTCCGGCCCGCAGCTCGGCGGCCAGGGCGCCCAGGGTGCGCTCGACCCCGCCGGCCGACGGAGCCAGGTTGCCCGCCAGCACGATCACCGGCGCCGCCCCACCACCACCAGCGTGTTGCCCCACCCCGCCGGCTCCGCCACCCGGGCGAGGACGCCGCTCACCCGGTCCAGCGCCTTCGCCACCGGCTCGGAGGGTGGCCTCGCTCCCCGGACGGGGCCCACGTCCCTGAGGTCGGTGGAGCCCCGGGTGCGGGCGTGAGCGACGTCGAGGCCCGCCCGTTCGAAGAGGCGGGCCAGGCCCTTCAGGGAGAAGTGGACCAGGTGGCCGTAGAGCCCCACGTCGTAGTAGGTCCACGCCGTCCCGTGGAGCCACGCCGTGGTGCCGTGGACGTTCGGCATGGTGGCCGCCGCGAGCCCGCCGGGACGGAGCGCCGCGACCCCTTCGCGCAGGAGCCCCAGGGGGTCGGGCACGTGCTCCAGCACGTCCCAGAAGGTGAGGGCGTCGAAGCCCGCCGCAGGGGACAGGGCCCGGGGGCCGGCCACCGCCACGGACAGGGGGCGCGGGCGCAGCCGGGACTCCCGGGCCGCCTCCAGGCTGATCTCGAGCCCCACTCCGTGCCATCCCCGGCCCTCGGCAGCCGTGAGGAACGTGCCGTCGCCGCACCCCACGTCCAGCATGCGCCCCCGCCCGGGGAGCAGGCGCTCCAGCAGATCGAGGCGCCACTGGGCCTCCTCGGCGGGCTTGGAGCGGAAGATCTCGCCCCACTTCCCCTCGGCGTGCTCCCGCTCGTACCGGGCCCGCAGCTCCACTCCGCCCGGGGGCGGATGGAGGAAGGCCGAGCGGCACGCGCGGCAGCGGAAGAGGCGGAGGGTGGGAAAGCGAAGATCGCGACGGGGACCGGGAGCGTCGCAGGCCGGGCAGCGCTCGGGCGGCGCCGGCGTGGCGGAGCTTCCCGGGCCCTCGGGGCGGCCGGTTTCGGACATGGCGCCGAAGGTAACACTTGCTGGGGCCGCGTGCCCCGGCCCACCTTCTGCCGTCGCGGCAGCTCCAGGCCCGCTCCCCGTCCCGATGCGCCTCCTCCTGGTCCACAACCTCCACCCCGACCACCCTCGCGCGGGGGGTGGGCAGCGGGTGACCCACGAGCTGGCGGGCGCCCTGGCCCGCCGGGGCGCCGAGGTCCACGCCCTCTACCTGGGGGATGGGCGGGGTGAGCCGCCCCCGGGGGTCACCGCCCACTGGCTGGGCTCCTCGGGCCGCCTCCTCTTGGATGCCTGGCGGATGGGCGGCCGGGTACGCGGCCTGGCCCGGAGCCTGGCGCTGGACGTCGTCCACGGGAGCGCCCCGGAAGCCGGCGGCGCGTCCCTGCGCCTCCCGGCGGGCGTGGGGCTCGTGGGGATGGACCACCACCCCTCTCCACCCTCCCTCCTGGACGCCCCCGACGGCGTCGTCGCCCGGCTGCGCTGGATGCGCGCCCACCAGGCCCGCCTCCTGGTGCGCACGCTCCTCGGGCGGGCACACCGGGTGGTGGCGGTGAGCCGCTGGGGCCGGGACGCCCTCCGGGAGGGGGGATACCTGGACCCGGCGCGCCCGGTGGCCATCATCCCGAACGGCATCGGCGGCGACTGGCTGGACGCCGCCCCCGTCCCGGCCACGGAGGAGAGCCGACCCCTCCTCTTCGCCGGACGCCTGGACCACCAGAAGGGGGTGGACGTGCTGCTCCGGGCGCTGGCGACGCTCCCGGGGGCGCCGGCGCTGGAGGTGGTGGGCGACGGGCCCGACCGGGCCGCCCTGGAGTCGCTGGCCGCCTCCCTGGATCTGGGCGGCCGGGTGCGCTTTGCTGGAGCCCTCCCCCCCGCCCGCCTGCGGGAGCGCATGGCGAGCGCCGCCGCCCTGGCCGTGCCCTCCCGCTACGAGCTGTTCGGCCGGGTCGTGCTGGAGGCCATGGCGGTGGGGGCGCCGGTGGTGGCGTCCCGGGTGGGAGGCATCCCCGAGGTGGCGCGCGACGGACGGGAAGCCCTCCTGGTGCCGCCCGACGACCCGGAGGCGCTCGCGGCCGCGCTGGCCCGCGTCCTCGCCGAGCCGACCCTGTCGGCGCGCCTGGCAGCGGCGGGGCGCGAGCGCGCCCGTGCCTTCGCCTGGGACGGGGTGGCGGGCGCCATGGAGAAGGAGCTGGAAGCGGCCGCCGCCGCGGCCCGGGAGGGCGCGGTCCGGGGCGGCTAATCGTCGGCCGGCTCGCCGGCCCGCTCCACCACCTCGGCCACGTCGGCGGCGTCCACCACCGGGACGGCCGCGGGCGGGGCCGCCCCCGGGGGCGCCCGCCGGGGACCGACCAGCGCCCGCAGGTCGCGCCGCAGCGGCGGATCGAGGAGAAGCGTCGCCCCGAAGGCGGCCACCACGAACCCGGCGGCCGCCGCCAGCCCAGGGAGGGGCGCCATGGCCTGGCTCCCCAGCAGCCACGCCCCCGCCGCCCCGGCCCCCGCCACGGCCAGCGCCCGCACCCCGGCGGCCAGGTCCCGGAGCGTGCCCAGGACCTCCCGGATCAGGGGAAAGCGCACCACCGGCGCCAGGAAGACCACCAGGGCCAGGGTGTACACGCCGCCTCCCAGGGGTCCCAGCCAGCGGATCAGGGGGAGCCCCGCCACCAGCAGGAACGCCGTCGACAGGAGGGATCCCCGCAGCACCGGGCGCGTGCGGTCGGTGGCCAGCGCCAGCGACCCCCAGTTGAGCCCCGTCGCGGCCCGCAGGGCGAACGCCACCGCGAAGAGGGAGAGGAGGGGCGCCGCTACGGCCCAGCGCGCCCCGAACACGGCCACCACCACCGGCCGGGAGAACGCCGCCAGCCCCAGCCCCACCGGCGCCGCCATGGCCGCGCTCACCCGCACGCTGGTGGCGAACGCCTCCCGCAGGTCCTCCCGGCGGGGCAGGCGCGAGAAGGCGGGGAGGGTGACCCGGTCCACCGCCCACACCACCTCCTGGAGGAGCGCGGGCCCGTAGAACGCCAGGGTGTAGAGGCCCAGCGCCTCGTTGCCGTACCACCACCGCACCGCCAGGTCGTCGCCCCGGGCCGAGACGAACCCCACGAGCCCCGCCGCCACCAGAGGGAGGCCGAAGGCGAGTTGGCTGCGCACCTCCTCCCGGGAGGCTCGCAGCCCCGGCCGGAGCGGCGCGAGCGCCCAGATGAAAGCAGAGCGGAGAAGGAGCGACGCCACGTAGGAGATGGCCAGCACCCACACCGGCTGGAGCCCCGTCCGCTCCAGGGCCACCAGGAGGACGACCGCCGCCCCGCTCCCGGCCAGCTCGGGGAGCCGGGCCGCGCCGAAGCGGAGCTCCCTCTGCCACGTCACCGCCGGCAGCGTGAGTGCGCACTCGAACAGCCCGGCTCCCATCAGGGCCAGCACCCCGGGGAGGGTGGGGTCGGCCAGGGCCCGTCCCAGCGGCACGTCCAGCGCCAGCACCGCCAGGAAGAGTCCCGCCGACAGGGCCAGGCTCAGCACGAAGGCGGTGTCCAGAGCCGGCCGGAGCCGCTCGTCCGACGACTTCACCACGTACTGGCGGAGACCGGCCTCGGTGAGGAGGGAGGGGATCGCCAGCACCAGGAGCGCGGTCGAGTAGGCGCCGTAGGACTCGGGCTGGAACAGCCGCCCGATGAGGACCAGACGGCCCATGGAGAGGAGGCGGGAGGCGGCGGTGCCCGCCAGCTCCACGGCCGTGCCCCGGAGCACCCCGCCCCTGACGTCGGCCCAGCTCATTCCAGGAAGAAGAAGTGGTGGTAGTCGTTGGCCCGGGGCCGTACCTCGCCCGCCAACGCCCAGCCGGCAGAGCGCAGGCTCGCCCGGAAGCGCTCCACCGACACCTGGGCCGTGCCCAGGCTCCAGTGGTGCTGCCCGTCGAAGGTGAGGGAGGGGGGGCGCTGCCAGGGCACCCCCCACCGCCGAGAGAGACGGAGCTTCGGCAGCCCCACGTCGACGAAGTAGTACGGGCCCACGTCGGGCACGCTCACCACGGCAAAGGCCCGGGCCACCCTGCGGAGCTCCCGGAGCGCCGCCTCCGCCACCCCGTAGGGGACGTGTTCCAGCACCTGGCAGCACACCACCGCGTCCACCGTACCGTCCCCCACGGGCAGGCGGGTCATGTCTCCCACCACGTCGGGGTGGGTGGCAGGGTCCAGGTCCAGGGTGACCACCCGCAGGCCGCCGTCCCGCAGGAAGCGCGATACCAGGCCGGGGCCGGGCCCCACCTCCAGGACGGACGCGGCGCCCGAGCGCAGCACCGCCTGAACCTGCACCCCCCAGGAGTAGAAACGCTCGGGGGTGGCGTAGGACGGGGTGTGGTAGAAGCCCTCCCCCACCTGAACGCGGGGCCGGAAGGTCACCCCGCCTCCCCGTCACCGGCCGGCGCCTGCCCCCCCACCCAGCACCCCACCAGCGCCGCCAGCGCCCACCAGTGACGGAAGTCCTCGCCGGCCACGAACAGCCCGTGCACCGCCACGGCGGCCAGGGCGCCCAGGAGCGCCGTCCGCACCCGGGAGGGCCGCCGCCGCACCAGGGCCGCCACCAGGAGCAGCACGCCGGCCGCCAGGAGCACCAGCCCCACGGCACCGAACTGGCCCACCACGCTCAGGTAGGTGTCGTGGGCGTCCCACAGCCGCACCACCCCGGCGTCCAGGGGGTCGGGGGCCTCGGCCAGGTAGGGGGCGGCGCCGACGCCCAGCAGGGGGGCCGTGGCCACGGCCCGGAGGGAGCTCACCCAGATGGCCGGCCGCACGGCGCCGGTGCGGAGCGCCAGCGGCCCCAGCCGGAACGCCAGGGGCTTGAGCACCGCGGCCACGCCGCCGGCCACGAGCACGAGCCCCGCCGCCCGGCCCGCGAGGGCGGCGGCCCCCCGGCGGCCGTGCTCGCTCCGGGCCAGCACCACCAGGAGCACGCCTCCCGCGATCCACGCCGTGGACACGGTGAGGGCCAGGGCCGCCACCAGCGCCACCGCCCCGGCGGCCCCGGCGCTCCGGCGCCACCCGTGGAGCTCGGGCCAGCGGGCCCACAGCAGCGCCCCCGTCACCACCCAGTAGTCGCCGGCCATGCTGGGGTGGAGGAACGGGCCCTGCACCCGGGGGAAGGGCAGCCCCGCCACCGCACCCGCCCCGTAGAGCACCCGCTCCCGGAGCGCCTCGGGCCCCAGAGCCCAGCCCAGCGCCGCCACCACGAGCGCCAGCGCCGCACCCAGCAGCCAGGCGTCGGCCAGGCGCCGCCACTCCACGCCCCACCCGCCGAGCACCAGGATCGCCAGGGAGAAGGCCACGACCGCCCCCCCCTTGGCCAGGGCGTACCCGGGGTGGAAGCCCCACAGCGCCGACGCCGCCGTCCACCCGCCGAAGCCCAGGAGCACGACGCCCGCCCGCGCCACGTCCCGGGGCACGCCCGGTCCTCCCGACGCCCGCACCCGGGGCAGCGCCACCACGGCGCTCAGGAGGAGGAGCCCCAGGAGGAGGTCGGCGGCCGTGGCCAGGGCACCCGCCACCGGCACCACGACGAGCTGGGCGCACGGGAGCAGGACCAGGTAGAGCTCGGCGGCCCGGGTGACGGACGCCACGCCCCCGGGGACCTCCCCGGGCGGGGCACCCTGGAGCCCGGCGCCCGCGGCAACCGGGCTCACCCTCCGCCCCCTCCGCTCCCCACGAGGGAGCGGCGGACGGCCTGCACGAGACCGTCGACCGTGTGGGGGTCGGCCACCCCCGCCACCCGGTAGCCCAGGGCCCGGGCGGCCTCGGCAGTGACCGGGCCGATGACGGCCGCCGGGACGCCGAGCACGGGATCGCCCAGCGCCTCCAGCACGTTCTCCGCGGTGGAGGGCGAGGTGAAGGTGAGCAGGTCCACGCGGGCCTCCTGGAGGAGCCGTACGACAGGCTTCACCTGCACATCCTCGGGGAAGACGGAGCGGTACGCCACCACGCGCTCCACCCGGGCCCCCCGCGCCTCCAGCCCCCGGGGCAGGACATCCCGGGCCGCCTCGGCCAGCGGGAGGAGCACACGGCGTCCCTCCAGAGGCCCCGCGCTGCGGTCGAATGCCTCCAACAGGCCTTCGGCGTCGAAGCGCTCCGGGATCAGATCCGGCGCCCATCCGGCCTCGCGGCAGGCCTCCGCCGTCGCCGACCCCACCACCGCCACCCGTCGCGGCCCCGGCGTCCCGGTCCCGGCCCACGCCGCCACCAACGCCCGGACCCCCCGGGGCGAGGTAAACGCGACCCAGTCGTACGACCGGAGGTCCAGGGCCGCCCGCCGCAGGGGCTCCGGCGACTCGGGAGGGGCGAAGGTGAGCGCGGGAAAGCGGACCACCGCCGCGCCCAGGCCTTCGAGGGGAGCCGCCAGCGCCTCCACCTTGTCCTCGGGACGGCTCACGAGCACCGTGAACCCCTCGAGAGGACGGGAAGGCTCCGTCCCACCGGCCTCGCCGGGGATTGCGGGCATGGGCGCCTTGGTCGGAAAGGACGGAACGGGAATGACACGTAGACTGGTGCGCAAGCTCTACCGCCTCCTTCCCTTCAAGCAACCCCTCTTCGAGCTGCTCCGGCACGCGGGTATCCCCGAGACCGTCTACCGCCACCTTCACTTCCGCGGCGTGTTCCGCGTTCCCGTCGACGGTACCAGCTTTCTCATCCGCCACCACGGCAGCCAGATCGAGAACGAGGTCTTCTGGTCCGGCATCCACGGCCGATGGGAGGGCGCCGCCCTGCGCGTGTGGAGCCGCGCCGTCCAGGAGGCCGGCACCATCTGCGACGTGGGCGCCAACAGTGGTCTGTACACGCTGGCGGCGGCGGCCCTGAACCCGCGCGCCAGGGTGGTGGCGGTGGAGCCAGTGCCGAGGGTATACGCCCGCCTCGCCGAGAACGTGGCGCTGAACGGCTACCCTTGCCTGCTGCTGAAGGCCGCCGCGTCCGACCGGGACGGCGGCGGGGAGCTGTGGGACTACCCCGCCGAGCACGTGCTGGCCGCGTCGCTGGAGCGACCCGAGGCCTCCCTCGGCTTTCGCCCCACGTCCGTGAGCCTCGTCCGTCTGGACACCCTGGTCGCCCAGGGCCTCCTGCCGCCCCCCGACCTGCTCAAGATCGACGTCGAGGGCCACGAGGCAGCCGTGCTCAGAGGCCTCGGGGACCACCTGGCCGCCCGGCGGCCCACGCTCATCGTGGAGGTCCTGAGCGACCACGCCGCCACCGCCGTCGCCGAAGCGGTCCGGGGGCTGGGGTACCGGGTGTTCGACCTCGCCGCCGAGGGGGAGCCACGGGAGCTCGACACGGTCCGGCGCGCGTCGAACCTGAACCTCCTCCTCTGCCGCCCGGACCAGGTCTCCCCCCTGTTGGGCGCGTGGCCCTGACGGGGCTCGGCGCCACCACGCGCGAGCGCCCCCGGAACCATGGGTTCCGGGGGCGCTCCACTCACGAGGCGACGGCTCGGTCGCCGGGCTCGCGGCTTACCGTCCTCAGCGAGCCGCCGGCTCCATCGGAGGCGCCTTCTTGATCTTGCCCGCCGAGATGCAGGAGGTGCACACGCGCACCCGGCGGCGCTCCCCGTTCTCGTCGACGATTCTCACCGGCTGCAGGTTGGGCAGCCAGCGACGCTTGGTCCTGTTGTTGGCGTGGCTGACGCTGTTCCCCGTGGAGGGGTGCTTGCCACACACGTAGCATACACGGGCCATCAGTCGCCCCCGGAACCGGCCCCCGCCTGGGGGGCCTTGGCGCCCGCCTGGGGCGCCTGGACCTTCAGGCGGTGGGCCTCGATGAAGTAGGTCGCGAACTCGGCCTCGAGCCGCTGACCCTCGGTGATCACGCTGTCGGCCACCCAGGTATTGAGCACGCTGTCGGACATGGCCTGCACCGTGCCGGTCACGTTGACCGTCTGCTGGTTCTTCACCTGGATGCTGTCCCGGACGAGCTGGGGCCCCAGCGTCACCAGGAACGGATTCTTGTTGGGCAGGTTGATCCAGAACGCCTGCTTGCCCAACTGGCTCGCCACCTCGGCGCCGTTCACCGTGACGTCCTGACCCACCAGGCTATCGGGCTTCTGCTGCAGGTCCATGAGCTGGACCTGCTTCGCCACGGGTCCGGTCTGTGCAGTGTCCTCGACGGTCGCGTCAGGCACCTCGGTACCCTGGGCCGTCACGCTGAGCCACCACAGGAAGGCGGCTACCGCGAGGAAGGCCACGATCATCAGGGGAATGCCGAGATTGGCCGCGCCGCGTCGCGAGCCGGAATGCGCCATGGGTGTCGTCCTCATTCGTATGGGGGGAGAATCAGCGGGGCAACTTAATCGACGAGCTCGATGAGCGACATATCGGCCGCATCCCCCTGACGGGATCCCAGCTTCAGGATGCGCGTGTAGCCCCCCGGACGGTCGGAGAAACGGGGTCCGATCTCCTCGAACAGCCTCCCCACCGCCACCTTGTCCTGTAGCCGCCCGGCCGCCAGGCGGCGGGCGTGCAGGTCACCCCGCTTGGCCAGGGTGATCAGCCGCTCCGCGTACGGGCGCAGCTCCTTGGCCTTTGCCGTGGTGGTGCGGATCCGGCCATGCAGGAAGAGGGACGTGGCCATGTTACGCATGGTCGCCCTCTTGTGGCTGGCGGTCCTGGAAAGCTTTCTGCCCTTCTTGCGGTGCCGCATGGCTCAGCTCGTTCCCTGTGCGTGTTCCGGAAGGCCTCAGTCGCCCTCGGCCTCGGCGGCCTGGGGCTCCTCCTCCACGAAGTACATCCGACCCTCTTCGTCCTCCTCCAGCTTCATCCCGAAGCGGAGACCGTGCTCCTCAAGGAAGTCCGAGATCTCCTTGAGCGACTTCTTGCCGAAGTTCTCGATGGAGAGCATCTCCTCCTCGCTCTTCTGCACGAGGTCACCCAGGGTGCGGATGTTCTCCTTCTGGAGGGAGTTGCGTGAGCGGACCGACAGCTCGGCCAGGTCCTCGATGGACCGGCTGAACAGGTCCTGCAGGCGCTCCGGCACCTCCACCGCGCCCGGAGGCGTCGGCTGGGGGATGCCGCCCTCGCCGAAGTAGAGCAGGTACTCCATGTGCTTGCGCACCAGCTCGGCGGCGTAGGCCACCGCCTGCTCGGGCGCCACGGAGCCGTCCGTCTCCACCGTCAGGGTGAGACGATCGAAGTCCGTGCGCTGCCCCACCCGCGTCTCCTCGACGGTGAAGTTTGCGCGGCGCACCGGGTTGTAGATCGCGTCGATGCGCACCAGGTCCACCGGTGCGTTCCGGGGCACCGGGTGCTGGTCGGCCAGGATGAAGCCCCGGCCCTTGTTCACATACAGCTCGATGTTGGTTTCCCGGTCGTCCTGGAGCGTCATGAGGTGGTGGTCGGGATCCAGCACCTCGACGCCCGAGGGCGGGTTGATCTGACCGGCGGTCACGGCTCCAGCCGACGTCACCCTCAGCTCGAGCGTGGCCTCGTCGACGTCCGGATCGAGGGTCACCACCAGGGCCTTCAGGTTCTGGATGACCTGGTGAACGTCTTCCACCACGCCCTGGATGGTCTGGTGCTCGTGGACCACACCGTCGATGCGGAAGCCCCACACGGCGGCCCCCCGCAGCGAAGAGAGGAGCACGCGCCGCACCGAGTTGCCCAGCGTGTGGCCGAAGCCCCGTTCCAGCGGCTCCACCACGAACTTGGCGGAGCGGCCGTCCTCGGAGACCTCGGCGGCCTCCACCCGCTCCGGAAGCACCAGCCCGGTAAGATCTATCTCCACGTTGTCCTCCTCGTCCTGCAGGGGAGCGAAGCGAGCGGCCGGACCCGCCCCTGGCCAGGGGCGGGTCCGACCGGGTTGTTCGTTACTTGGAGTACAGCTCCACGATGAGCTGCTCCTGGACCGCCAGCGGGATGTCCTGCCGCTCGGGGCGGC
Source organism: uncultured Gemmatimonadales bacterium (assembly GCA_963720485.1). GTDB lineage: Bacteria > Gemmatimonadota > Gemmatimonadetes > Longimicrobiales > Gaopeijiaceae > MFD05684-c1. Next base: position 920,272 of record OY970395.1, on the reverse strand, counting down.
GCACCACGCGCCCCACCCGGTTCTTCTGGTCCAGGGCGAGCCACTCGGGAACCGAAGGACGGGTCCGGGCCTCCAGGGAGACCTCGATGGACTCCAGATCCCGGTCCGCGGCCCGCACGGCCACCTCGTCGCCCGGCTTCACGTGGAAGCTGGGGACGTCCGTCACGCGGCCGTTGACCTCCACGTGACGGTGCCGCACGAGCTGGCGCGCCTGGTTCCGCGAGGACGCGAATCCCAGGCGGAAGATGATGTTGTCCAGGCGAAGCTCCAGCGCCGCCAGCAGGTTCTCACCGGTGACGCCGCTCTGGTGCGCCGCGCTGTCGAAGATGTTGCGGAACTGGCGCTCCTGGAGGCCGTAGATCCGCTTCACCTTCTGCTTCTCCCGGAGCTGCACCGAGTACTCCGACTGCTTGCGCCGGCGCGCCTGGGCGGGGCCGTGCTGTCCCGGAGGATAGGTGCGCCGGTCCACCGGGCACTTCTCCGTGTAGCACTTGGTCCCCTTCAGGAACAGCTTCTGGCCCTCGCGGCGGCAGAGCTTGCAGACCGGTCCTGTATATCTCGCCATTCTCTCGTTTCCTTAGACGCGGCGCTTCTTGGGCGGGCGGCAGCCGTTGTGTGGGAGGGGCGTCACGTCCTGGATCGACTGGATGTGGAGCCCCGCGCTGGCCAGGGCGCTGATGGCCGATTCACGACCCGAGCCCGGTCCCTGCACCCGCACGGCCACGCGCTTCACCCCCATGCCCGCGGCCTCCCGGCCCGCCTGCTCGGCGGCCACGGTGGCGGCGAACGGAGTGGACTTCTTCGAGCCCTTGAAGCCCGCTTTGCCGGCGCTGGACCACACCACCACGTTCCCCGTGCTGTCGGTGATCGTGATGAGCGTGTTGTTGAAGGTCGCCTTGATGTGGGCCACGCCATCGGCCTCGACGATCTTCTTGGTCTTCCTGGTGCGGGTTGCCTTCCCCTTGGCCACGCTTTCCTTCCTCGTTCTCGGTCAGCCTACAATGCGGATGCGGCGAGCGCGGACTCTGAATCGTCCCGGCGGACGCCGCATTCCGGACTCACCAGCTCTCGGACGCCGGACCGGTGGGGGCACCGGTCCGGGGCCCTACTTCTTCGGCGCTCTCTTCTTTCCGGCGATGGGCCGGCGCGATCCCTTGTGGGTGCGGGCGTTGGTATGCGTCCGCTGGCCGCGCACGGGCAGGCCGCGGCGGTGCCGCAGACCCCGGTAGCAGCCGATGTCCATGAGGCGCTTCACGTTCATGGACACTTCGGTGCGGAGGGCACCCTCCACCTTGAAGTTGCTCTCGATCTCCCGGCGAAGCCGGTTGACGTCCTCGTCCGAGAGGTCCTGGGTGCGAACATCCGGGTTCACCCCGGTGTTGCCCAGGATCTTCGTGGCCCGGGACCGTCCGATCCCGAAGATGTACGTGAGGGCGACCTCGATCCGCTTGCCGCGGGGGAGATCGACGCCGGCGATGCGTGCCATAGTTCTACCTCAGCCCTGGCGCTGCTTGTGGCGCGGATTCCGCTTGCAGATGATGCGAACGACACCGCGGCGACGGATCACCTTGCAGTGCTCGCAGATCGGCTTGACGCTGCTTCTCACCTTCATGGGTCGGCCCTTCCGTTTGTCCTTAGCGGGTCCGTCTCTGGCAGAGCTTACTAGTATAGCGCTGCCGCTTTCCGGCCTCAACTCCTGCCGGTCCGTTCGTCCTCAAGCGTGGGCGTCGGCGGTGTCGGGAGCCGCGGTCAGGATGCGGGGTCCCTCGGCCGTAACGGCCACGGTGTGCTCGTAGTGGGCCGATCGGGAGCGGTCGGCCGTGACCACCGTCCAGCGGTCGTCCAGTGTCCGGATCATGTCGGTGCCCGCCGACAGCATGGGCTCGATGGCCACCACCATGCCCTCCCGCAGGAGGGGCCCGTATCCCGGCCGGCCCACGTTGGGCACCTGGGGCTCCTCGTGGACCTCCCGGCCGACGCCGTGGCCCACCAGCTCCCGGATGATGCCGTAGCCAGTGCCCCGCACCGTCCGCATCACCGCCGCGCCGATGTCGCCCACGTGGTTCCCCCGAACCGCCGCGTCGATGGCCGCGTCGAGGGAGGCCCGGGTCACCCGGAGCAGGTCCAGCGTCGCGGCATCGACCCTTCCCACGGGAAACGTCCACGCCGAGTCGGAGCACCAGCCGTCCAGCTTCACGCCCACGTCCAGGGAGACGATGTCGCCCTCCTCCAGCACCCGGTCGGGGCTGGGGATGCCGTGCACCACCTCCTCGTTCACCGAGATGCACACGCTCCCCGGGAAGCCGTACAGGCCCTTGAAGGCCGGCACGGCGCCGTCGTGGGAGCGGATGTACTCGTCGCAGAACGCGTCCAGCTCGCCGGTGGACACCCCGGGATGGACCCGGGGCTCCGCCTCCCGCAACAGGCCGGCGATGATGGCGCCGCCCCGGGCGATGAGGTCGATCTCTTCGCCGGTCTTCAGGTGGATCATGCGTTCACCTCCACGGCGGCGCGCACGGCCGCCTGGACCTCCTCTACCGAGCGGTCGGCGGGCACCCGCACCAGGGGCGCCTCGTCGCTCTCGTCGTAGTGCTGCACCAGGGGCGCCGTCTGCTCGGCGTACACCTGGAGGCGCCTGCGCACGGTGTCCGGCTCATCGTCCCTCCGGTGGATGAGCTCGGCGCCACAGCGGTCGCAGCGCCCCGGCCTCTCGGGAGGGTTCTGGTAGACGTTGTAGACGGCGCCGCACTCGGGGCAGCTCCGCCGCCCCGCCAGGCGCTCGACCAGGACCTCGTCCTCGGCGTCCAGGAGCACCACCCGGTCCACCCGGCGGCCCAGCTCCGACAGCAGCCCGTCCAGGGCCTCGGCCTGGGCCACGGTGCGGGGGTAGCCGTCGAACACCACGCCCTGTCCGCCCGGGGTGTCTTCCAGCACGTCCCGGACCATGGCCACGATGAGCGGGTCGGGCACGAGCTCGCCCCGGTCCATGTAGCCCTGGGCCTCCTTGCCCAGCGGGGTGCCGTCCCGGCGGTGGGCCCTGAGCAGGTCGCCCGTCGACACGTGACGCCAACCCAGGTCTTCGGCCAGGCGGACGGCCTGCGTTCCCTTCCCCACGCCCGGGGGGCCCAGCAGGATCACGACCACGGAGCCGTCACATGTAGCGCTGTCGGCCCCGCATCTTCACCCGGCCCTTCTTCATGAAGCCGTCGTAGTGGCGGAGCAGGAGGAACTGCTGCATCTGCTGGACGGTGTCGAGGCCCACGCCCACCACGATGAGCAGGCTCGTGCCGCCGAAGAAGAACGTCTGGATGTTGAAGATCTGGAAGATCCAGAACGGCAGCAGGGCGATGAGGGCCAGGTAGAACGACCCCGGCAGGGTGATGCGGGTGAGGACGCGGTCGATGTACTCGGCCGTGCGGCTCCCCGGCTTCACGCCCGGGATGAAGGCCCCCTGCTTCTTCAGGTTCTCCGCCAGGTCCACCGGGTTGAAGATGATGGCCGTGTAGAAGTACGAGAAGAAGACGATGAGGATCGTGTAGGTGATGTAGTAGGGCCACGTCTGGGGCTGGAACAGGTCCGCGATGGCCCGGAGCGGCCCGATGTCGGTGAAGGCCGCCATGGTGCCCGGGATGATCACGAAGGACTGGGCGAAGATGATGGGCATCACGCCCGCCGAGTTCACCCGCAGGGGGATGAAGCTCTTCTGTCCCTCCCGGATGCGCCCCCGCCCCACCACCTTGCGCGGGATCTGCACGGGGATCTTGCGGGCGGCCATGGTCATGGCCACCACCCCCGCCGCCACACCCACGATCACCACCAGGAGGGCGAACAGCGCGAACACGCCGATCTCGCCCACCATCATGGCCTCCCACGTCCGGCCCACCGCCGCCGGGAAGCCGTCGATGATGGAGAAGAAGATCAGGAGGCTCATGCCGTTCCCGATCCCCCGGTCGGTGATCTGCTCCCCCAGCCACATCACGAACACCGCGCCCACCGTGAGGGTGATGACGGTGGTGAAGGTGAAGAGGAAGCCCGACTCCCGCACCGCGCCCGGCATGCTCTGCAGGAACACCGAGTAGCCGTAGGCCTGGAGCACGGAGAGCGCCACGGTCACGTAGCGCGTCCACTGGGTGAGCTTCTTGCGGCCCTCCTCCCCCTCCTTCTGCATCTTTTCGACGGTGGGGAAGACCGCGGCCAGCAGCTGGAACATGATGCTGGCCGAGATATAGGGCATGATGCCCAGGGCGAAGACGGTAGCCCGGCTGAGGCCCCCGCCCACGAACATGTCGTAAACGCCGAAGAACGTCCCCTGCAGCGCGCCGAACTGCTCGCGCAACACCCCCACGTCCAGGCCGGGCACGGTGATGTGCCCCCCGATCCTGTAGACGAGCAGGATGAGGAGGGTGAAGAGGATCTTCTCCTTCAGCTCCGGAACCCTGAAGAGGTTCGCGATCGGGTTGTCAGCCATCGCCCCTTACGCCTGCTCGTCCTCGGACTCGGTGGTCGCCGCCTCGGCCGTCTCCGGCTCGGGGGCGGCCGAGAGGATCGTCGCGGTGCCGCCGGCGCTCTCGATCTTCTCCCGGGCACTCTTGCTGAACGCGTGGGCCGTGACGCTCACGGCCGTGCCCAGCTCCCCCTCCCCCAGCACCTTCACCGGCCGGCGCAGGGAGCCGATCAGGCCCGCCGCCCGGAGGCTCTGGGGCGTGACCTCGCCCTCGAAGCCCTCCAGGTCGCGCACGTTCACCACCTGGTACTCGACCCGGCGGATGTTGGTGAAGCCGCGCTTGGGGATGCGCCGGTAGAGGGGCATCTGGCCACCCTCGAAGCCCGGCTTCGTGGTGGTGCCGCTCCTGGCGCCGGCGCCCTTGTGCCCCCGGCCGGCGGTCTTGCCCGTGCCGGAGCCCGGGCCGCGGCCCAGCCGCTTCCGGTCCCGGTGGGAGCCCCCGGCGGGGCTCAGATCGTGAAGCTCAGCCATCGTGTGTGCCTCGGCTACGCCTCCACCTCGTCCACGTGGACGAGGTGGGGGATCTTGTTGAGCATCCCGCGGATGGCGGGCGTGTCGTTCTGGATGACGGTCTGCTGGTGCCGCTTGAGGCCCAGGGCCTCCAGGGTGCGCCGGTGGGGCGCGGGGCGGCCGATGCCGCTCCGCACCTGGGTGATCCGGAGCTTCCCGCTCTTCTTCTTAGCCACGCATACCTCCAAGGCTCTCCACGGAGACGCCCCGCTCCAGGGCCACCTGCTCGGCGGTGACCAGGTGCGTGAGGCCCTCCATGGTGGCCCGCACGACGTTGATGGGGTTGTTGGTGCCCAGGCTCTTGGTGAGGACGTCCGTGACGCCCGCCGCCTCCAGCACCGCCCGCACCGGGCCGCCGGCGATGACGCCGGTTCCGGGCGCGGCCGGACGCAGAAGCACCCGTCCGGCACCCCACTCCCCCAGGATCTCGTGGGGCAGCGTGCCGTTCTGGACCGGCACCTCCACCATGTTGCGGCGGGCCCGGTCGAAGGCCTTGCGGATGGCCTCGGCCACCTCGTTCGCCTTGGCCAGGCCGATGCCGACCGTCCCCTTCTTGTCGCCCACGGACACCAGGGCGGAGAAGGAGAACCGCCGGCCGCCCTTCACCACCTTGGCGACGCGGTTGATGTGGATGACGTTCTCGACCAGGTCCGACTCGCGTCCCCGGCCCCCACGCTTTTCTCTGGCCATCAGAACTTCAGTCCTCCCTCGCGGGCGCCTTCGGCGAAGGCCTGCACCCGGCCGTGATATTTGTAGCCGCCCCGGTCGAACACGACGGCTTCGATGCCCTTCTCCCGGGCGCGCTCCGCCAGCAGCTTTCCGGCTGCCTTGGCGTTCTCGATCCTCGGGTGGTCACCCTCGGGCTTCCCTTCCCTCACGGTCGGGTCCAGCGTGCCGAGGCCCAGCAGCGTCACACCGGCGTCGTCGTCCACCAGCTGGCCTTCGATGTTCCGAAGCGAGCGGTACACCACCAGGCGCGGACGCTCCGCCGTGCCCCACACCTTCTTGCGGATGCGGCGGTGGCGCCGAGCGCGCTTGACCTGCCTGCCCTGCCTGAGATTGCCGATCTTGGCCATGTCTTATGCCCCTGCCGTCTTCCCGGCCTTGCGCCGGATCTGCTCACCTGCGTAGCGGATGCCCTTGCCCTTGTACGGCTCGGGGGGGCGGAAGCCGCGGATCTCCGCCGCCACCTGCCCCACGAGCTGCTTGTCGGCTCCCGACACCACGACCTGCGTCTGGGATGGCGCCTCCAGGGTGATCCCCTCGGGGGCGTCGTACTGGATGGTGTGGGAGTAACCCAGGCTCAGCTCCAGGCCCTTCCCCTTCTTCAGGGCCCGGTACCCCACGCCCACGATCTCGAGGCTCTTCTTGAAGCCGTCCGTCACCCCCTCGACCATGTTGGCCACCAGGGTGCGGGTGAGGCCGTGCAGGGCCTTGTGCTGCCCCGAGTCCGAGGGGCGTGTCACCACGACCTGGCCGTCGCTCACCTTCACCGTCATGGCGGGGTGCACGTCCAGGGTGAGTTGGCCGTTGGGCCCCTTCACCGACAGCGTTCCGTTCTGGAGCTTCGCTTCCACACCCTTGGGAAGCTCCACCGGGTTCTTACCGATCCGCGACATCGCTCGTTTCCGTTACCAGACCAGGGCCATGAGCTCGCCGCCGACGCCTTCCTGGCGGGCGGCCCGATCGGAGAGCAGACCCTTCGAAGTGGACAGGATCGCCATGCCCAGCCCGTTCCGCACCCGGGGGATGTCCGTGGACCGGACGTAGTTGCGACGTCCCGGCCGCGAGACACGCTCCAGGTGCCGGATGACCGGCTGCCCTCCGTAGTACTTCAGATACACGCGGAGCACGCCGTGGCGCCCGTTGTCCAGGACCTTGTAGTCGAAGACGAAGGAGCTCTCCTTGAGGAGCTTGGCGATCTCCACCTTCAGCTTGGACGGAGGCATGTCGACCCAGCGGTGGCCGGCGGTGCCGGCGTTGCGGATGCGGGTCAGCATGTCCGCGATGGGATCCGTCATCATCTCTCGTCGTCCCCTTACCAGCTCGCCTTGCGCACGCCCGGGATCTCGCCCCGCAGCGCCATCTCCCGGAAGCAGATCCGGCACAGCCCGAACTTGCGGATGAACGCCCGGGAGCGCCCACAGCGCTGGCACCGGTTGTTGTGCCGCACCTGGTACTTGGGCTTCCGCCGGGACTTCTCGATCAGCGCCTTCCTGGCCATGTCTCCTCAGGTCCTCTCTCGTGTGTCTCGATGCGGGCGGAGGCTATGCGGCCTGCTGCCCGATGACGACGGGGGTCTCCCCGCGGAACGGGAAGCCCATCTCGCGCAACAGCGCGAAGGCCTCGTCGTCCTTGTTCGTGCTGGTCACCACGGAGATGTCCATCCCGTGGATCTGGTTCACCCGGTCGTAGTTGATCTCCGGGAAGATGATCTGCTCCTTCACGCCCATCGTGTAGTTGCCCCGCCCGTCGAACGACCGGGTCGGCAGACCCCGGAAGTCGCGGATGCGGGGGATGGCCACGCTCACCAGGCGGTCGAGGAGGAAGTACATCCGCTCCCGCCGGAGCGTCACCGACGCCCCCACGGGCATCCCCTCCCGGAGGTTGAAGTTCGCGATGGACTTCCGGGCGCGGGTCACCACCGGCTTCTGGCCCGCGATGATGGAGAGCTCGTCGAGAACGCTCTCGAGCAGCTTCTGGTTCCGGCCCGCCTCACCGATGCCCACGTTGATCGTGATCTTCTCGATCCTGGGCACCTGGTGCGGATTGGTGAAGCCGAACTGCTCGGAGAGCGTCGGCACCACGTGGTCCCGGTAGTGCTTCTGGAGTCTGGGTTCCATCGTCGTTTCTTCCGTTCGCGTCCGGCGTTGGCGCCTGGACGTTCAGGGGGTTTGGTCGCGTCAGCGAGGCTTGGGGATGGGATTGCCGCTGCGCACGGCGATCCGCTCCTTGGTGCCGTCGTCCTCTTCCCGCACACGCACCCGGCTGGGCTCGCCCGTCGTCGGGTCGATGAGCATGACGTTGGAGCGGTGGATGGGAGCCTCGAAGCTCACGATCCCCCCTCCGGGTTCGACACGCTGGGCCGCTGGTGACGCTTGCGGACGTTCACGCCCTCCACCACCACACGGTCCTTGGCCGGCAGGACCCGGAGGACGGTGCCCTCCATGTCCCGGTAGTTGCCCCGGATCACCCGGACCCGGTCGCCCTTCATGACGTGGCCCTTGCGACGGTGCGCGGGCTTCTGGTCGTGCTGCTTCTTGGTACCCATGGGCCTACAGCACCTCCGGCGCCAGCGAGACGATCTTCATGTAGCGCTTCTCGCGCAGCTCCCGCCCCACGGGGCCGAAGATGCGCGTGCCGCGCGGCTCCCCCTGGGGGTTGATGAGCACGGCGGCGTTGTCGTCGAAACGGATGTACGTCCCGTCGCGACGCCGCGTCTCCTTGCTCGTGCGGACGATGACCGCCTTGACCACGTCACCCTTCTTCACGGGCGCGTTGGGCAGGGCGTCCTTGACGGTCGCCACGATGACGTCCCCCACCCGGGCGTAGCGGCGCTTCGAGCCGCCGAGCACCCGGATGCAGAGGGCGCTCTTGGCGCCGGTGTTGTCCGCGATCCGAAGGATCGACTCCTGCTGAATCATCGGTGTCTCCGATCTATCCTCTGTGACCGTCCTCCACCCCGACGGGGGGAGGCGGCGCCCCTTATTCCGGCCGTTCCAGGAGCTCTGCGACGCGCCAACGCTTGGTCTTCGAGAGCGGTCGCGTCTCCACGATCCTGACCCTGTCGCCCTGGCGATACTCGTTCTTCTCGTCGTGGGCGTGGTAGCGCTTGGTGCGCGCCACCTGCTTCCCGTAGAGGGGATGGGCAAAATGCCGCTCCACCTGGACGGTTACCGTCTTGTCCTGCTTGTCGCTCACCACCAGGCCCACCCGGGCCTTGCGGCGGTTGGCGCGCCCGGCCGTCTCACCGGAGGCCCCGTCGGTTCCCGGCGCACCGCCCGCGGCGGCGTCCGGCGTGTCCTGATGGGCCGTTTCGCCCGTCTGCTTCGTCGCCATCGCTTACTCGCTGACCTGGCCGGCGAGCTCGCGCTCGCGCAGGATCGTGTTCATGCGGGCGATATCCCGCCTGATCGCCTTGATGATCTTCGGGTTCTCCAGCTCCATCGTGGCCGTCCGGAAACGGAGCCGGAACAGCTCCTCCCGGAGCTCACCCAGACGGATCTCGATCTCCTGGTCGTCCCACTCCCGGATGTCGTCGGGCTTCATCTCGTCCTCCCTCAGGCGCCGAGCTGGTGCTCGCGCACCAGGAAGCGGGTCTTCACGGGGAGCTTGGCCGAGGCGAGCTCCATGGCGCGGCGCGCCACGTCCTCGGGCACGCCCTCGAGCTCGAACATGACGCGTCCGGGCTTGACGACGGCCACCCATCCCTCTGGATTGCCCTTCCCCTTCCCCATGCGCGTCTCCGCGGGCTTGGAGGTGATGGGCTTGTCGGGGAAGATCCGGATCCAGACCTTCCCGCCGCGCTTGATGTGCCGGGTCATGGCCACACGGGCGGCTTCGATCTGGCGGTTCGATACCCAGGCCGGCTCGGTGGCCTGGAGGCCGTACTCACCGAAGGACACCTGATTGCCCCGGTGGGCGTTGCCCTTCATCCGCCCCTTGTGCGTCTTGCGGTACTTGACCCGCTTTGGTGCCAGCATGGCTCGTGGTCCTCGTCAGCTTCCGGTGGAGTAGGTCCGCCCGCGGCGGTCTTCCACCACCTCGCCCTTGAAGATCCAGCACTTCACGCCGATGGTGCCGTACGTGGTGTGCGCGTGGATCTGGGCGTAGTCGATGTCGGCCCGGAGGGTGTGCCGCGGCACCCGCCCCTCCTCGTAACCCTCGGTCCGGGCGATCTCGGCGCCGCCGAGCCGTCCGGAGCACATGATCTTGATTCCCTCGGCGCCGGCCCGCGTGGCGGACTGCACCGCGCGCTTCATGGCACGGCGGAAGCTGATCCGCTGCCGGAGCTGGTGGGCCACGTTGTCGGCCACCAGCCGGGCGTCCAGCTCCGGGCGCTTGATCTCCTCCACGTTGATGGAGATGTCGCTGTTGGTGAGGAGCTTCAGCTCGTCACGCAGCTTGTCCACCTCCGACCCCCGCTTCCCGATGACCACGCCCGGGCGGGCCGTGTGCATGGTCACCACGATCTTGTTCGGCTTCCGCTCGATCTCGACCTCCGACAGGGCCGCGTGGGCCATGCGGCGGTGGAGGTACTTGCGGATGGTCTCGTCCTCCATGAGGAGCTCGGGGAAGTTCCGCTCTGCGTACCAGCGGCTCTTCCAGTCCTTCACGATTCCGAGACGGAATCCGGTTGGATGCGTCTTCTGACCCATTAGCTCAATCCTTCGTGTCGACCACGACGGTGATGTGGCTCGTACGCCTGCGGATGGGGGCGGCTCGGCCCATGGCGGCGGCCCGCCACCGCTTCAGCGTGGGCCCCTCGTCCACGAAGCACTCCCGCACGATGAGGTCGTCCACGTCCAGGACCTCGTTCTCCTCCTGCGCCTTGTACTGGGCGTTGGCGACCGCCGAGTGGAGCGTCTTCCCGATGGGCTCCGCGGCGGACTTCTTGGAGAACTGGAGGAGGGCGTAGGCTTCGTTCACGCTCTTCCCCCGGATGAGGTCGATGACCAGCCGCGCCTTGCGGGGGCTCATCCTCACGTGCCGTGCGATCGCTCTGGCTTCCATGGCTCTCGTCTCCGGGCCCTCAGCGGGCCTTGGACCGCTTGTCGGCGAGCTTGCCGCCATGACCGCGGAACAGCCGGGTCGGGGCGAACTCGCCGAGCTTGTGGCCCACCATGTTCTCCGTGATGTACACGGGGATGAACTTGTTGCCGTTGTGCACGGCCACCGTGTGCCCCACGAACTCCGGCGAGATGGTGGACGACCTGGCCCAGGTCTTCACGACCTTCTTCTCACCCTTCGAGTTCATGATCTGCACCTTTTCCAGGAGCCGATCGTCGATGTAGGGGCCCTTCTTTACGCTGCGCGGCATAGCTCTCCAGACCTTCCGGTTCGCGCTTCTCAGGTCGTCCGTCGAGGCCTTACTTCGTGGCCTTGCCGCGCTTGCGGCCGCGGACGATGTGCTTGTTCGAAGCCTTCTTGCGACGACGCGTCTTCACGCCCTCGGGCTTGCCCCACGGCGACGTCGGCGGACGGCCGCCCGAGGAGCGGCCCTCGCCGCCGCCCAGGGGGTGGTCCACCGGGTTCATGGCGACACCCCGGACCTTGGGCCGGCGGCCCCGCCAGCGGTTGGCGCCCGCCTTGCCGATGACCGTGAGCTCGTGCTCGATATTGCCGACCTGGCCCACGGTCGCCATGCACTCCCGGCGTACCCGCCGCACCTCGGTGGAGGGGAGGCGGAGCGTCACGTAGTCGCCCTCCTTCGCCACCACCTGCACGCCGGCACCCGCGGAGCGGGCCATCTGGCCGCCCTTCCCCGGCTTCAGCTCCACGTTGTGCACCGTGGTGCCCAGGGGGATCCGCTCCAGCGGCAGGGCGTTGCCCGTCTTGATGTCCGCGTCGGCGCCCGACACCACCTGGGCGCCCACGGGAAGGTCCCGGGGGTGGAGAATGTAGCGCTTCTCGCCGTCGGCGTAGACCACCAGGGCGATATTGGCGCTCCGGTTGGGATCGTACTCGATCTCCCGCACGGTGCCCGGCACGCCCTTCTTGTCCCGCTTGAAGTCGATCATGCGGTACTTCCGCTTGTGGCCGCCGCCCCGCCGCCGGGTCGTGATGCGCCCGTGGTGGTTGCGGCCGCCGCTCTTCTGGATCGAGTCCAGCAGGGAGCGCTCGGGCTCGCTCCGCGTCACCTCGTCGTTCTGGAGGGTGGAGCGGAAGCGCGTGCCCGGCGTCATCGCCTTGAACTTCTTGATCGCCATCAGCCTACCTCGTAGAGCTCGATGTGGTCACCCTCGGCGAGCGTCACCACGGCCTTCTTGAAGGATGCCCTCCGGCCCAGGTCGCGGGACTTGCTCATGCGGCCCAGGAAGGCACGCCGCGCCTTTCCCGCATAGCGCATGGTGCGCACGTCGAGCACCGTCACGTCCCACAGCTTCTCGATGGACCGGGAGATCTCGATCTTGTTGGAGCTCTCGGACACGATGAAGGTGTAGGTGTTGCCCTCTTCGATCTGGCGGGTGGTCTTCTCCGTCACCACCGGCCTCATGATCACCTCGTGCGGCTCGCGCATCGTCCTACTCCCCCTCCTCGTCGGCCTCGGCCGCGGCACCCAGCCGGTCCATGGCCTCGCGCTCGATCACCACCGTCTGCGCCCTGAGGATGTCGTAGACCGACTCCTCGCCGAAGGGCCGCACCTCGACCCCCGGCATGTTGCGGGCGGAGAGGTAGACGTTCTCCTTCCGGCCGTCGGTCAGGACCAGGACCTTCCCCGCCACCTCGATGGAGGCCAGGTAGTCCCTGAGACGCGCCGTCTTGGGCGCGTCGAAGTCCATCCCGTCCACCAGGATCACGCTCTCGTCCTCGGCCCGGGCGTTGAACGCCGAGCGTCGCGCCAGCGCCTTCACCTTCTTGGGCACCGTCTGCGTCCATCCGTGGGGGATGGGCGGGAACGCGCGTCCGCCGCCCTCCCACTGCACCGCGCGAATCGAGCCCGCCCGGGCCCGCCCGGTGCCCTTCTGGCGCCACGGCTTCCGGTTGCCGCCCGATACGGCGGCCCGGTTCTTCGCCGAAGCGGTCCCCTGGCGCTGGTTGGACAGGTAGGCCTTCACCACCTGGTGCAGGACCGGCTCGTTGACGACGCCGTCGAAGAGGGTGTCGGGGAGTTGCCTCGCCCGCCCCTTCTTGCCGTCGGCCTTGTAGTAGCGCGCCTTGTACATGCGCCCGTTCACTTGCTGATGTAGACGTAGCTGTCACGCGAGCCTGGAACGCCGCCCTTCACGAAGAGCAGGTTCCGCTCGGCATCGACCTTCACCACCCGGAGGTTGCGGACCGTAGACCGCACTCCGCCCATCTGACCCGGCAGCCGCTTCCCCTTGATCACGCGGGAGGGGTCGGTGCCCGGCCCCATCGAGCCGGGGTTCCGGCTCATGGGGTGCCCGTGCCCACCGGGGCGGCCCGAGAAGCCGTGGCGCTTCACCACGCCCTGGAACCCCCGGCCCTTGCTCGTGCCGGTGACCTTGATCCGGTCGCCGGCCTCGAACTGCTCCACGGTGAGCTCCTGGCCCGGCTCCAGCTCCGCGCCGTCGTCCAGGGGGAACTCCCGCAGCACCCGGGGCGCCGCCTCGAGCCCGACCTTCGCGACGTGGCCCAGCTCGGCCTTGGAGGCGCGCTTGGCCTTCTGCGCCCCGAAACCGATCTGGACGGCGCGGTAGCCGTCCCGATCCTCCGTCTTGATCTGCGTGACCGGGCACGGCCCCGCCTCGATGACGGTGACGGGAACCTGGTTCCCCTCGTCATCGAACACCCGGGTCATTCCGATCTTCCTGCCGATGATTCCGGCCATGGCCTGCTCTTCATCCTTAAGCTGGTCGCGCGCGAGTCCCGGCGGCCCCTGTCGGGAGCGCCACCGACGGCCCGGTTCAGTCCACCTTGATCTCGACGTCCACGCCGGCCGGAAGATCCAGCTTGGTGAGGGCGTCGATGGTCTGCGGGCGGCTGTCGACGATGTCGATCAGCCGCTTGTGCGTCCGCAGCTCGAACTGCTCACGGCTCTTCTTGTCCACGTGGGGCGAGCGCAGCACGGTCCAGCGCTGCCGCCGCGTGGGGAGCGGGATCGGCCCCCGCACGGAGGCGCCGGTCTTCTGGGCCGTGCGAACGATGTCCGCCGCGGTCTGGTCGACCACCCAGTGGTCGAACGCCTTGAGCCTGATCCGAATCCTGTCGGCCATTATTCGATGATCTCCGTCACGACGCCGGCGCCGACGGTGCGGCCGCCTTCGCGGATGGCGAAGCGGAGCTCCTTGTCCATGGCGATGGGGGTGATCAGCTCCACCTCCATCTGGACGTTGTCGCCCGGCATCACCATCTCCACGCCCTCCGGCAGGTGCGCCGCCCCCGTCACGTCCGTCGTCCGGAAGTAGAACTGCGGGCGGTACCCGTCGAAGAACGGCGTGTGACGCCCTCCCTCCTCCTTCGTCAGCACGTACACCTCCGCCTTGAACTTCGTGTGCGGCGTGATCGTGCCCGGCTTCGCCAGCACCATCCCTCGCTCGATCTCTTCCTTCCCCACACCTCGCAGCAGAAGACCCACGTTGTCACCGGCGCGGCCCTCGTCCAGGAGCTTCCTGAACATCTCCACGCCCGTCACCACCGTCTTCTTGTCCGCGTTCATCCCGATCAGCGCCACTTCCTCGCCCTGCTTCACGATCCCGCGCTCGATGCGCCCCGTCGCCACCGTCCCTCGCCCCGTGATCGAGAACACGTCCTCCACCGGCATCAGGAACGGCTTGTCGATGTCGCGCTCCGGCTCCGGGATGTAGGAGTCGATCGCGTCCATCAGCTCCCCGATCTTCTGGCCCCACTCGTCCGTCGGGTCCCCGCTCTCCAGCGCCTTCAGCGCCGAGCCCCGGATCACCGGGATGTCGTCGCCCGGGAAGTCGTACTCCGACAGAAGCTCCCGTACCTCCAGCTCCACCAGCTCCAGCAGCTCCTCGTCGTCCACCATGTCGCACTTGTTCAGGAACACGACGATGTAGGGCACGTTCACCTGGCGGGCCAACAGGATGTGCTCGCGCGTCTGCGGCATCGGTCCGTCCGCCGCCGACACCACCAGGATCGCGCCGTCCATCTGCGCGGCCCCCGTGATCATGTTCTTCACGTAGTCCGCGTGCCCCGGGCAGTCCACGTGCGCGTAGTGCCGCTTCGCCGTCTCGTACTCCACGTGCGCTGTCGCGATCGTGATCCCCCGCTCTCGCTCTTCCGGAGCCTTGTCGATGTTGTCGAACGACACGAACTCCGCCAGCCCCTTCGCCGCCTGGATCTCCGTGATCGCCGCCGTCAACGTCGTCTTCCCGTGGTCCACGTGCCCGATCGTCCCCACGTTCACATGCGGCTTCGTCCGCTCAAACTTCGCCTTGGCCATGGCTCGCTGTCCTCTGGTTTCCGCGTTCTGCTAGGAGTGGTTGCTCGTCAGCCGTTGTCGCGTCCCTGGGCGGCCATGATCTCGTCCGCCTTGGACTTCGGCACTTCGTCATAGTGCGCGAACTGCATGGTGAACACCGCCCGGCCCTGGCTCATGGAGCGCAGGGTCGTGGAGTAGCCGAACATCTCGCCCAGGGGCACGCTGGCCCCGATGACGCGAGCCCCGGCCCGCTCCGTCATGCCACCGACCTTGCCGCGCCGAGCGGACAGGTCGCCGATGATGTCGCCCATGTAGTCCGCGGGGGTCACCACCTCCACGTCCATGATGGGCTCGAGGAGGACGGGCTTCGCCCGCCGCACCGCCTCCTTGATGGCCATGGAGCCGGCGATCTTGAAGGCCATCTCGCTGGAGTCCACGTCGTGGTACGACCCGTCGATGAGCTCGACCTTGAGGTCGATCACCGGGTAGCCGGCCAGGATGCCCGTCTCCAGCGCCTCGCGGATGCCCGCCTCCACCGAGGAGATGTACTCCCTGGGGATGGCGCCGCCCACGATCTTGTCCTCGAACTGGAAGCCGCCACCCGGCTCGAGGGGAGCCACGTTGATGACCACGTGGCCGTACTGGCCCCGGCCGCCCGTCTGGCGGACGAACTTGCCCTCCACCTTGTCGGCGGGCTTGCGGATGGTCTCCCGGTAGCCCACCTGGGGCCGGCCCACGTTGGCGTCCACGCCGAACTCGCGGCGCAGGCGGTCCACGATGATCTCCAGGTGGAGCTCACCCATCCCCGCGATGATGGTCTGGCTCGTCTCCGGGTCCGTGTGGACGCGGAACGTCGGGTCCTCGTCGGCCAGCTTCTGGAGCCCGTTGCCCAGCTTGTCCTGGTCGGCCTTCGTCTTGGGCTCGATGGCCACCTCGATCACCGGCTCGGGGAACTTCATCGCCTCGAGGATGATGGGGTGGTCGGCGTCGCTCAGCGTGTCGCCGGTCTTGGTGTCCTTCAGCCCGATGGCCGCCGCGATGTCGCCGGCGTACACGTCGTCCCGCTCCTCCCGCTTGTTGGCGTGCATCTGGAGGATGCGGCCGATGCGCTCCCGCTTGTCCTTCGTGGCGTTGTAGATGTAGCTGCCGGAGGAAAGGGAGCCCGAGTAGACGCGGAAGAACGTCAGCTTACCCACGTAGGGGTCGGTGGCGATCTTGAACGCCAGCGCGCTGAAGGGCGCGTCGTCGGAGGCCTCGCGGGTGTCGACCGTCTCGTCGTGGTGGGGCAGGTGGCCCTTGATGGGCGGAATGTCCACCGGCGACGGGAGGTAGTCGATGACGCCGTCCAGGAGGAGCTGTACGCCCTTGTTCTTGAAGGCCGAGCCGCAGAAGACCGGGAACAGGGAGCCGGCGTTGACGGCCTGGCGGATGGCCCGGCGCAGCTCGTCCTCGGTGATCTCCTCGCCGTCCAGATACTTGGTGAGGAGCTCCTCGTCGTGCTCCACGGCGGCTTCCACGAGCTCGTGGCGCAGCGCGGCGCACTTCTCCTGGAGGTCGTCGGGGATGGTCTGCTCGACGAACTTCGATCCCAGCTCGTCCTCGTAGTGGACGGCCTTCATGCGCACGAGGTCGATGAGCCCGGTGAACATCTCACCCTGGCCCATGGGGAACTGGATGGCGTGGGCGTTGGCGCCCAGCCGCTCCCGCATCATCTCCACGACGTGCTCGAAGTCGGCGCCCACCCGGTCCATCTTGTTGACGAACGCGATGCGCGGCACGCCGTAGCGGTCCGCCTGGCGCCACACCGTCTCGGACTGGGGCTCCACGCCGCCCACGGCGCAGAACACCGCCACCGCGCCGTCCAGCACGCGCAGCGAGCGCTCCACCTCGGCCGTGAAGTCCACGTGGCCGGGGGTGTCGATGATGTTGATGCGGAAGTCGGTGTCGTTGCGCTTCCAGAAACAGGTCGTGGCCGCGGAGGTGATGGTGATCCCCCGCTCCTGCTCCTGCTCCATCCAATCCATCGTCGCCGCGCCCTCGTGGACCTCGCCCATGCGGTGCACCCGTCCCGTATAGAACAGGATGCGCTCCGTGGTCGTGGTCTTACCGGCATCGATGTGCGCCATGATGCCGATATTCCGGAGGTGCTCTAGCGGTGTGATCCTGGGCATCTATCTCTCTCTACTTCGTCGGTGTCACGCATCGCTGCTGGGTCCTGCTGCTTCCCGCCGGGCGACAAAAAGACGCAGGGGCCGGGGAAGCAAAAGCGCGGTCTCTGTGTCCCGGGCCGCCGTGTGCCGGTGGCCCCGCACTTGTCCGCGCTTCCGGTGACCGGAGAGGGCCGCCTCCGAGGAGGTCAGGGCCTTCGCGCGTCCCCTGTGCTTCGGCGCCCCTGCGTCAGCGGCAGACCTTCAGGGCCCGCCGCGGATCGGCTGCCGGGCTACCAGCGATAGTGGGCGAACGCCTTGTTCGCTTCCGCCATCCGGTGCGTGTCGTCCTTCTTCTTGATGGTTGAACCTTCGTTCCGGCTGGCCGAAAGGAGCTCCCCCGCCAGCCGGTCCGCCATGGTCTTCTCGCTACGATCCCGCGCGAAGCCGATGAGCCACTTGATGGCCAGGGCGGTGCGGCGCTCCGGCCGGACCTCCACGGGCACCTGGTACGTGGCTCCACCGACGCGCCGGCTCTTCACCTCGAGGGCCGGCTTCGCGTTGTTGACGGCCTGCTGGAAGACGTTCATCCCACTCTGGCCCGAGCGCTCCTCCACGATCGTCAGCGCGTCGTAGAAAATCCGCTCGGCGATGGACTTCTTGCCATCCAGCATCAGGCTGTTGATGAACTTCGAGGCCGTGCCGGACCCGTGCTTCGGGTCGCCGGGGACCTCCCGCTTCTCTGCTCTGGAACGACGGCTCATATCGCCTGCCCTACCTCGGCCTCTTGGCGCCGTACTTCGAGCGCCCCTGTCGACGGTCACCCACGCCCGACGCGTCCAGCGTGCCGCGGATGATGTGGTAGCGCACGCCCGGAAGGTCCTTCACGCGGCCACCCCGGATGAGCACGATCGAGTGCTCCTGGAGGTTGTGCCCCTCGCCGGGGATGTAGGCCGTGACCTCGTAGCCGTTCGTGAGGCGCACACGGGCCACCTTCCGGAGCGCCGAGTTCGGCTTCTTCGGCGTGGTGGTGTACACGCGCGTGCAGACGCCCCGCTTCTGGGGGTTCTTCTGGAGGGCCGGCGACTTGTTCTTCTTCGCCACCTTCTCACGGCCCTTCCGCACGAGCTGATTGATCGTGGGCATGGATTCCTGCGTCGCGTGGTGCAGAGGCGGCCCGCCAGGGGCCTCTCAAACAGAGCTTGATAACTTACCCGAGCGCCCCGGGAGTGTCAACGGCGCGGGCTGGGTTGAAAGGCTGACCCGCGGGCGGCCGGTCAGCCGTCCATCCCCTGGTTGGGAGAGACCGGCGAGGGGCCCCTCCCGGTGACCCAGCGGGCCACGTCCACGAGGTAGCACAGCCACCGGCCGGGGGTGGTGCGCGCGTCCTTACCGTACCGGGCGCGCAGCCACGCGCGCCCGGGCAGCGCCGCGTGGACGACGTCCGCGGCCGCCTGCCGGGTGCCCATGAGGCGCCAGCGGAGGAGAAGCCCCCCGGCCCGGCTCTCCACCGGGCGCACACGCCCCGCCAGGAAGGAAGGACGCAGTAGAGGGGGCGCGTGGACCTTCCCGCCCCCCACCAGCGCCCTGGGCACCTCCGGTGGGATGGGGGCTCCCGGCTCCTCCCGCACCACGGTGAGGAGTGCCGCCAGCGCCCGCGTCGAGCGGAGCTCCCGCCCCCACGCCACCACCCGGTCCCAGTCCTCCACCCGGGCCGCGAGGCGCACCACGTCGGCGAAGCCCGCCATGTGGACGCGGAAGCGGAGGTGCTTGAGGACGTGCTCCGCCACCACCAGGAGGTGCGCCTCGTGAGAGGGGAGGCCCGGAGCGGGCCTGGGGCCCCGCCACAGGAGCCCACCGTCGTCCTTCCCGCCGAAGCGGAGGCCGCCGTACGCCACCCTCCAGTGAAGGTCGACGCTCACGGGAAGGCCGGCGGGGGCGGCCGGATCGGAGAAGGTGGCCGAGTCGAGCCAGTCCGCATGCTCCGGAAGCCACGGCGCCCATGGGACGAACCCCGCCCCCTCCAACGCCCGGACCGCCGCGTCGGCGGCCTCCGCAGGGACCAGGAGGTCGGCGTCGTCCATGGCCCGGCAGCCGGGCCCCGGGTAGACGCCGCCGGCGACCAGGGCCGCCCCCTTGTAGACGAGGGCGTCCAGCCCCGCTCCCGCCAGAGCCGTCTGCGCCCGCCCCGCCGCCTCCACCACCAGGGTGGTCCAGAGCGCCGTGCGGCGCGCCTCGGGCCGGAGGACCTCCAGGACGTCGGCGACCCCGGGACGCCCGGGAGCCCGCGTCTCGAAGCGGGTCAGGGCGAGTCCCTCGAGACGGTGCAGGCGCAGGAGGGGGAGGACCTCCCGCCACGCGTCGGCGGATCGGTCCAGCCCGCCCATCCCCAGCACGTCGGCCAGGAGGGCGCGTGCGGCCGGTGAGGGCGTGGGAGGGGTGGGCAGCGGGGCGGTCTCGCTCATCCTGGCGGGCGGTGGGGGGCTCGAAAGGTCAAGAATGCACGAATTTCCGGTATTCCCAGGTCTTTCACCCTTTATCGCGGCCGCTGGCACATGGGTTGCGAAACCATGCCCGCAAGCGCACGAACGGGTCCTTCGCAGGTCGGGGTTCGCGTCCCTCCCGCCCACGAAGTGACCAGGAACGACGGCACGCTGCAACGGGACGAACGAGATTCATCCCCGGCCGGAGGCCGGGAGGAGCGACGACATGAAGACTGCATTGAAGAGTCTGTCGGCCGCCGCGGTCGCGGCCGCCTTGATGGCCATGCCGGCTCACGCCCAGATGAAGAACTTCTCTCTGGGGCTCAACGCCGGCTACTACCGCTCGGGCAACCTCGCCGAGAACAGCGTTACCGGCACCGAGTTGCGCCTGGACAACGGAGCCGCCTACGGCGCCGACCTGGAGGGGTGGCTCGGCAGCAGCAAGCGGTGGGGCTTCCGGGTCGAGGGGAACTGGACCCGGCATCCGTACGCCCTGTACAACGACAACAACTTCAACACCGAGAACACGGACCTCAGCCAGTTCGGGAACATCAAAAGCTGGATGGTGGACGGCGACCTCATGCTGCGCCTGCTGACCCCCACGCGGGACCGGATGTTCTCGCCCTTCATCGACGTGGGCGGGGGCTTCGTGACCTGGAATCCGCCGTCGAACGACGTGGGCATCTCGGCCAACATCCCCGAGGCGAACGCGTACCTCTACGGTGACCGCCAGTGGCAGTCGGCGGTGACCGCCGGGATCGGGACCGACTGGTTCCTCACCCCCGGTGTGGCGCTCCGCCTCGAGGCCAAGGACTACTGGAACCCGAACTCCCCCTACCTCGTTCTGGACAACCAGTCCGAGAAGCAGGTGGGCGGACACAACCTGCTCTTCCGGGCGGGCCTGAACTTCTACTTCGGCGGTGGGAACGTGAAGGAGCCGGGATTCGTCGCGGCCGCGCCGACGCCGCCCCCGGCCCCGGCCCCGGCCCCGGCCCCGGAGCCAGAGCCTGCGCCTGCGCCTGAGCCGACGACCGAGGCCGTCTCCATGTGCGTCATCGGGCAGAACTACCAGCCCATGACCGTGGCGGCCGTCCGCCAGCTCGACAACGGCACCATCTACGTGGACCGCAACGGCAGCCAGGTGGCCTTCAACACGGCCTATCCGGCCACGTCGCCGGTGTATGTCCGCGGCGCCGACTGGTACACGATGGACCAGCCGCTCGTGGTGGACCTGACCACCGAGCAGCCCAACGAGGCGCTCGAGGACATCGCCGAGAACCCGGTGAACCCGGCCAACTACAAGGCCAACCGGTTCGAGTTCGTGCGCTTCGGCACCGCGTCGCGGATGCCCGCCTCGGACCTGACGTTCGTCGGTACGGTGAACGGGACCCCGCTGTACGCCCGCACCACCGAGGTCGCGCCAATCCAGACACAGCTTTCGGATCGTCTGGCGGTCACCACGGATCTGAACCAGATCCTCATGGACCAGGACTTCGCCAACAGCTTCACCAGCAACATCACGACCTTCTACGCACCGGTGGAGCCCAGCGAGGGCAACTGCGTCTACCAGCCGATCTCCACGACGCACGTGGTGCGGCGGACGCGCGGGTGATGCTCCTGGAGTAACGCCGGCCATGTGATCCTTCGGGACGCATGAGCCAGCGCGAGCCCCGGTCGGGCCTTCGTGGTCCGGCCGGGGCTCTGTGCATTTGTGGGGTGTCGACCGTCAACTACCACTGCAGCTTCGCGGGCGGGGCGGGGGCACGGGTGCCTCCCCCTGCGGGGACGCTCGCTCCAGGCTCGCTTGCGTCCGCGGTGCGCCACCGCTCCTGAATTCCGAGCCGTTCGTTGCCCCGCGCACGAAACCCCGCCGGGGGAGGCACCCGCGTCCCCGCCCTGTTCGTCCCTCCGGCGTCCTCACGTTCCCTTCGCGCTCGGCGGCCCGGTGCTCCCGGGTTCCTCATGCTCGCCGGCTCGCTGGTCGTGTAACGGACGGGTTCCTGGCCGGGGGGGAGCCTGGGAACGCCCGCGCGTCCGGCGTGCCGCCTGGCTCGCTCCGAAAACCCACGCCCCGCCGGTCCCGAGCTCCGACCATGCCGAAAGCTCCCGCCAAGGCCGGCGGCCGGCCCCCAGGCCAGGAGAGGTAGGGCCCACACGAGCGTGCCCCGTCCCACCGGGCCGGGGCCCCCACCCTGTCCCGAGGCCCCCAAAGGACCCCAAGAGCTAGAGACCGGGGTGTAGTCCCTCGGCGCCCGACGCCGCGAAGCGGCGAGAAAGCCGCCCGAGCCGCCCCCGACGTCCATGGTCGACCAGGGGCCTCATGTCGACGGCAGTTCGAGCCGTGGAACGCGAGGAAGGTGGAACGGGGGCGAGGCCCGTGCCCTCCCCTGCGGGGGTTTCGTGCGCGGGGCAACGACCAAGTCGGAATTCAGGAGCGGTGGAGCCCCGCGGACGCAAGCGAGCTTTGCAGCGAGCGTCCCCCGCAGGGGAGGGCACGGGCCTCGCCCCCGCGCCCGCAAAGCCCAAAAAGCCCGAAGGGGGCGACCCGGAACCGAGTCCGGGCCACCCCCCATGAGGTCGAACGACGACCTGCCGGCGACGACTCAGTCCGCGGTCGTCTCCTCCGCCTCCATCGCCAGCCCCGGGATCAACTCCCCCGGCTCGCTGAGCGGCAGAATCTCCTCGTCGTAGTACGACTGGTCCACCATGAACTCCACGTCCTGGTACCGGTGCGTCCCCGTACCGGCCGGGATCAGGTGGCCGATGATGATGTTCTCCTTGAGGCCCTTCAGGTCGTCCCTGGCGCCCCGGACGGCCGCGTCCGTGAGCACCCGGGTCGTCTCCTGGAAGGAGGCCGCCGAGATGAACGACTCGGTGGTGAGGCTGGCCTTGGTGATGCCCAGCAGGAGCGGCTCGCTCCGGGCCGGCTTCTGGCCCTCGCCCATGGCGCGCTGGTTGACCTCGCGGAACTCGACCCGGTCGACGTTCTCGCCCTCGAGGAGCTCGGTCTCGCCGGGGTCGGTGATCTTCACCTTCTGCAGCATCTGGCGCACGATCACGCCGATGTGCTTGTCGTTGATCTTCACGCCCTGCAGGCGGTAGACCTCCTGGATCTCGTTCAGGAGGTACTCCTGCACCGCCCGGGGGCCCTTGATCCTGAGGATGTCGTGGGGGTTGATGGGCCCCTCGCTCAGGCGGTCGCCGGCGCGCACCTGGTCGCCCTCGTGGACGCGCATGTGCTTTCCGACCTGCACATCGTACGTCCGGGTCGGCCCGGTCTCAGGGGTGACGTGCACCTCGCGCTTGCCGCGCTTGATGTCGCCAAAGCTCACCGCGCCGTCGATCTCGGTGATGACCGCCGGATCCTTCGGACGCCGGGCCTCGAACAGCTCGGCCACCCGGGGCAGACCGCCGGTGATGTCGCGGGTCTTGTAGACCTCGCGGCTGATCTTGGCGATGGTGTCGCCCGGCGCCACCTCCTGCCCGTCCTGCACGGTGAGCTGCGCGCCCACGGGGATGATGAACTCGCGCAGCTTCTCGCCGCTCTTCCCCTTCTTCACGATCTGGATCATGGGGTGGAGCTTCTTCTCCCGGTCCTCCATGATCGTCATCTGGCGACGGCCGGTGGACTCGTCCAGCTCCTCGCGCATCGTCTGCTCCTCGACGATGTCGATGAACTTGATGGCGCCCTGCGAGTCGGCCACGATGGGCTCCGAGTACGGATCCCAGCTGAAGAGCAGGTCGCCGGCCTCGATGTCCTGGCCCTCCTCCACCGACAGCGTGGCGCCGTAGGGCACCGACAGCCGGCTGCGGATCTGACCCTCCCGGGTCTTCATGATGATCTGGCCCTCGCGGGAGGTGACGATCCGCTCCTCGTTGGGCGTGTCGACGGTGGTGACGCGCTCCAGGCTCACCGACCCGTCGATCTTGGACTTCCGCTGCGTCTGGGCGGCGATGCGCGAGGCGGTGCCGCCGATGTGGAACGTGCGCAGCGTGAGCTGGGTGCCCGGCTCCCCGATGGACTGGGCGGCCAGGATGCCCACGGCCTCGCCCGTGTCCACCGTCTTCATGGTGGCCAGGTTGCGGCCGTAGCACTGGCGGCAGATGCCCCGCTTGGCCTCGCAGGTCAGCACCGAGCGGATCTTGACCGCCTGGATGCCGCTGTCCTCGATGGCGTCCGAGGCCTCCTCGTCGATGAGCTGGCCCTGCTCGACCAGGAGCTCCCCGTCGATGGGGTCGTAGACGTCCTCGAGGGCCACGTTGCCCACGATGCGGTCGCGGAGCGGCTCGATGATGTCCTCGCCCTCCTTCAGCGCGGTCATCTCGAGGCCCAGGATGGTGCCGCAGTCCTCGATGGTGACCGTGACGTCCTGCGCCACGTCCACCAGGCGGCGCGTCAGGTATCCGGCGTCGGCGGTCTTGAGGGCCGTGTCGGCCAGACCCTTCCGGGCGCCGTGGGTGGAGATGAAGTACTCCACCACCGTGAGGCCCTCGCGGAAGTTCGACTTGATGGGGCTCTCGATGATCTCGCCGATGCCGCCGGTGAGCTTCTTCTGGGGCTTGGCCATGAGGCCGCGCATCCCGGCGAGCTGGCGCATCTGGTCGCGGTTACCGCGGGCGCCCGACGTCATCATCATGTAGACGGGGTTGAACCCGCCCTTCGAGCGCTCCAGGTGCCGCACCATGGCATCGGCCACGTCGTTGTTCGCGTGGGTCCAGGTGTCGATGACCTTGTTGTAGCGCTCGCCGTTGGAGATGTAGCCGCTGGAGTAGGCGCGCTGGAAGCGCGTCACCTGCTCCTCGGCCTCCCGCAGGATCTCGTACTTCTCCCCCGGCACCTCCAGGTCGTCGATGCCGACCGAGATGCCGCCCATGGTGGCGTAGCGGAAGCCGAAGTCCTTCAGGTTGTCCAGGAACTGGGTCGTCTGGCTGAGGCCCACGTTGGTGAAGCACTCGAACACCAGGTCGCCCAGCTCCTTCTTCCCGAACGTGTAGTTCAGGAAGCCCAGCTCCTCGGGCACGATGGAGTTGAAGAGCACGCGGCCGACCGTGGTGCGGACCCACTTGCCCTCGCCCTCCTCGGCCTCCTCGTCGGTGCGGATGGCCCAGAAGAAGCAGGGGTCGTGGAAGCCCACCATGTCGGCCGCCATGGCCGACTCCACCTCGCCGAAGTCGGCGAAGCGCGGGGCGCCCTCGAAGAACGTGTCCAGCTTCTCGTCGGCCTCCTGGCGGGCGCTCTTGCCCAGCTTGGCGTTGGCCACCGTCGCCTCCAGGTCCTTGATCTCGACCTGGGGGTTCGTGAGGTAGTACGACCCGATCACCATGTCCTGGGTGGGGGCGGCCACCGGACGGCCGTTGGACGGCAGCAGGATGTTGTTGCTGGCCAGCATGAGGACGCGCGCCTCGAGCTGGGCCTCGAACGACAGCGGCACGTGCACCGCCATCTGGTCGCCGTCGAAGTCGGCGTTGAAGGCCGCGCACACCAGCGGGTGGATGCGGATGGCCTTCCCTTCCACCAGCACCGGCTCGAAGGCCTGGATGCCCAGGCGGTGCAGCGTGGGCGCCCGGTTCAGCATCACCGGGTGGTCCTTGATGATGTCCTCGAGGACCTCGTAGACCTTCGGGTCGTCCTTCTCCACGATCTTCTTGGCGCGCTTGACCGTCTCGGCCTCGCCGCGCTTCTCGAGCTCGTGGATGATGAACGGCTTGAAGAGCTCCACGGCCATGGCCTTGGGAAGCCCGCACTGGTGCAGCTTGAGCTCGGGGCCCACCACGATGACCGAGCGGCCCGAGTAGTCCACGCGCTTGCCCAGGAGGTTCTGGCGGAAGCGGCCCTGCTTCCCCTTGAGCATGTCGCTCAGGGACTTGAGCGGGCGCTTGCCCCGACCCCGGATGGCCTTGGAGCGCCGACCGTTGTCGAACAGCGCGTCCACCGCCTCCTGGAGCATGCGCTTCTCGTTGCGCAGGATGACCTCCGGCGCACGCATCTCGATGAGCTTCTTGAGGCGGTTGTTCCGGTTGATGACCCGCCGGTACAGGTCGTTCAGGTCCGAGGTGGCGAAGCGGCCGCCGTCCAGCGGAACCAGGGGGCGCAGGTCCGGCGGAATGACCGGCACCGCGTCCATGACCATCCACTCGGGCCGGTTCCTGTCCTCGATCTGCTCGCCCGAGTTGCGGATGGAGTCCACCACCTTGAGCCGCTTGAGCTTCTTCTTCTTCCGGTGCTGGCTCGTCTCGGTGGCGATCTCGTGGCGCAGCCAGTCGGCCAGGCGGTCCAGGCCCCGGCCGTCGGCGTTCCTGTCGTTGATCTTGCGCTCGGGCGAGTCGAGCATCTTGAGCAGGGTGCGCACCGCCTCAGCGCCGATCTCGGCCTTGAAGGCGTCGTCGCCCTCCTCACGGGCCTTCACCCGGAGGTCGTAGTACTCGTCCTCGTCCAGCAGGTCCTGGAACTTCACGTCCTGCTTGCCGGGGTGGGTGACCACGTACGCCGCGTAGTACACGACCTTCTCCAGGTCGCGCAGCGTCATCCCCAGCAGGTAGCCGAGCTGGCTCGGCAGCGTCTTGAAGAACCAGATGTGGCACACCGGCACCGCGAGCTCGATGTGACCCATGCGCTCGCGGCGCACCTTGGAGAGCGTGACCTCCACGCCGCAGCGGTCGCACACGTGGCCGCGGAAGCGGATGCGCTTGAACTTGCCGCAGTGGCACTCCCAGTCCTTCACCGGACCGAAGATGCGCTCGCAGAAGAGTCCGTCCCGCTCGGGCTTGAACGAGCGGTAGTTGATCGTCTCGGGCTTGGTGACCTCACCGTACGACCAGCTCCGGATCTCCTCGGGCGAGGCGATCTTGATCTGGATGAAGTCGAAGTCCGCCGAGGAGCGGCTGTCCCGAGCACGCGGAAAATCAATCATTCAGTTCACCCATCAGGTTGAGTCGACCGGCCGCGATGCGTCCGCGGCCCGTGTGGTTCGACCACGCTTCCAGTTTCGCTCCGCACACTCCGGTCACTCGTCGCGGCCGAGAGTCACGCTCAGGCCCAGGGCCTGGAGCTCCTTCACGAGCACGTTGAACGACTCCGGGATTCCGGGCTCGGGCAGGTTGTCGCCCTTCACGATGGCCTCGTAGACCTTCGAGCGTCCGCTTACATCGTCGGACTTGACCGTGAGGATCTCCTGGAGCGTGTGGGCCGCGCCGTAGGCCTCCAGCGCCCACACCTCCATCTCGCCGAAGCGCTGCCCGCCGAACTGGGCCTTACCGGCCAGCGGCTGCTGCGTGACGAGGGAGTAGGGTCCGATGGAGCGCGCGTGGATCTTGTCGTCCACCAGGTGGGAGAGCTTGAGCATGTAGATCGCTCCCACGGTGATGGGGAAGTCGAAGCGCCGGCCGCTGCGGCCGTCGCGCAGCCAGATCTTTCCATTGGGGAAGATGCCGGCGGATTCCATGAGCTCCAGCGCCGCCGCATCCAGCCCGTCGTCGGGGGTCTTCTTCCCCTTGAGGGCCGCCACGGAGGGGAAGGCCTCGGCCAGATCCTGACCCCGGCGCTGGGCCGTCTCCTCACCGGCGGCCACCAGGTAGTTCCGGATCTCGTCGAAGAAGGCCCTCTGCTCCTTGGTGAGCTTCACCGCCAGGTAGGCGTCCAGCGTCTGGCCAATGCCGGTGGCCTTGTAGCCGCCGTTGCGGCCCGGCGCGCCGTTCCCCTTGCCGTTGGAGGAGGCCCCGTTGCCCGAGGCGCCGGTGACGCTCATCCCCACGATCTCCTCGGGGAGCTGGCGGGAAGCCTTCAGCACGCCCTCCAAGTCCGGCACCTCCACCGGCAGGGCGGTGGAGCGGATGTCCAGGGCGTCGTGCGCCCAGCGCATCCCGGCCAGCTTGAGGAGCAGGCCGATCTCGTTCTCCGTGGCGCCCTGGAACACCGGCGTCTTGGCCTCGAAGCCCAGCATGCGGGCCGCCCACCCCAGGTGGGTCTCCAGGATCTGCCCCACGTTCATGCGCGACGGCACGCCCAGGGGGTTCAGGACGATCTCCACGGGCGTACCGTCGGGGAGGAACGGCATGTCCTCCTCCGGCGCGATGCGGGCGATGATGCCCTTGTTGCCGTGGCGCCCGGCCATCTTGTCGCCCACCGAGATCTTGCGCTTCTCGGCGATGTAGACCTTCACGAGCTGGACCACGCCCGGAGGCAGCTCGTCGGGCTGGAAGACCTTGTCGATGGACTCCTCGGTCTTCTCCCGGACGCGCTCGATGCGCCGCTGGGCCTCGTCCACCACGCGGCGGACCTTCTCGTTGGCTTCCTTGTTGTTGACCTTGAGCGTGGACAGGTCAACGCCGTTGAAGTCGATGTCCTCGATCTCGGTCCGGGTGAGCTTGGTGCCCTCCTCCATGAACGGCTCCACCGTGCCCTTCTTGAGCATCAGGGCCACGGTCTGGAGGTGGAGCAGGTCGGCCAGCTCCTCGTCCCTCGCCTCGCTGATGCGGGAGATCTCCTCCCGCTCCATGAGGCGCAGCTCGCCGATCTTGGCCCCGTGCTCCTTCTCCAGGAGGGGGTCGTCGATGCGGCGGCTGAAGATCTTCACGTCGATGACCGTGCCGCTCATCCCCGGCGGGATCTTCAGGGACGAATCCTTCACGTCCTTGGCCTTCTCACCGAAGATGGCGGTGAGGAGCTTCTCCTCCGGGCTCAGCTCGGTCTCGCCCTTGGGGGTGATCTTCCCCACCAGGATGTCGCCGCTCTTCACCCGTGCGCCGATGCGCACGATGCCCCGCTCGTCGAGGTCCACCAGGGACTCCTCGGCGACGTTGGGGATCTCCCGCGTGATCTCCTCCATCCCCCGCTTGGTGTCGCGGACGTGGAGCTCCAGCTCCTGGATGTGGATGGAGGTGAAGACGTCGTCCTTCACCAGCTTCTCGCTGATGACGATGGCGTCCTCGAAGTTGTGCCCGTACCAGGGCATGAATGCCACCAGGACGTTCCTGCCCAGGGCCAGCTCGCCGTGGTCGGTGGACGGCCCGTCGGCGATGATGTCGCCGGGCTGCACCTCCTGGCCCTTCCGGACCAGGGGACGCTGGTTGATGGCCGTGTCCTGGTTGGTGCGCCAGAACTTCTTGAGCCGGTAGCGGTCGAACTGGGCCAGCTTGGCCAGGGGCTGGTCGCTGGAGCCCGGCTTCACCGAGCCCGTGTCCACCACGATCTCGTCGGCGGTGACGTGCACCACCTCGCCGCCGCGGCGGGCCGTGATCACCGCGCCCGAGTCCCGGGCCACCTTCTCCTCCAGCCCCGTGCCCACCAGGGGCGAGCTGGGATAGAGGAGCGGCACCGCCTGCCGCTGCATGTTCGAGCCCATGAGGGCCCGGTTGGCGTCGTCGTGCTCGAGGAACGGGATCATGGCGGCGGCCACGGAGACCAGCTGGTCCGGAGCCACGTCCATGTAGTCGATGTCCTCGGGCTTGAGGAGCGGAAAGTCGCCCCGCTCCCGGCACAGCACGAACTCGTTGACGAAGGCGCCCTTGTCGTCGAGGGGGGCGTTGGCCTGGGCGATCCTGGCCTCCTCCTCCTCGTTGGCGCTCAGCCAGTCGATCTGATCGGTGACCTTGCCGTTCACCACCTTCCGGTACGGCGTCTCGATGAAGCCGAGCTCGTTGATGCGGCCGTAGGTGGTGAGGGACGTGATGAGCCCGATGTTCGGACCCTCGGGGGTCTCGATGGGGCACATGCGCCCGTAGTGGGAATAGTGCACGTCGCGCACCTCGAAGCCGGCGCGCTCACGGGTGAGCCCGCCCGGTCCGAGGGCGCTCAGGCGCCGCTTGTGGGTCAGCTCGGCCAGGGGATTGGTCTGGTCCATGAACTGGCTGAGCTGGCTGGAGCCGAAGAACGCCTGGATCACCGCGGACACCGTCCGGGCGTTCACCAGGTCGTCGATGTTGATCTTCTCCGGGTCCGTGTTGATGGACATGCGCTCCTTCACCAGGCGCGCCATCCGGCTGAGGCCCACGGAGAATTGGTTGGCGATGAGCTCGCCCACCGTGCGCACCCGGCGGTTGCCCAGGTGGTCGATGTCGTCCGTGAAGCCGCGCCCCTCCGACAGGTCGATGAGGTAGCGCAGGATGGCGACGAAGTCCTCCTTGGTGAGGACCGCCTCGCTCCGGGGGATGTCGAGCCCCAGGCGCTGGTTGATCTTGTAGCGCCCCACCCGCCCCAGGTCGTACCGCTTCGGGTTGAAGAACACCCGCTCCAGCGCGGTGCGGGCGGTCTCCACGTTGGGCGCCTCGCCCGGACGCAGCAGGGAGTAGATGGCGTAGAGCGCCTCCTCCTCGCTGTCCGTGGGGTCCTTGCGCAGCGTGTTCTTCACGATGGGGCTGTCCGCGCGGCCGCCCTCCTTGGGCATGCGCACGTACACCTTGGCCTTCTTGAGGCCGAGGCGCTCCAGGCGGCCCAGGACGTCCTCGTCCACCTCGGTGGACTCCTCCACCACGACCTCGCCCGACTCCTTGTCAACGACCTCCTCGGCCAGGACCATCCCCAGGATGGCCGGCCGGCCCTGGGTGTCCTTATCGGCGAGCTTGATGTCGCCGATGTTGTAGAAGAGCCGGTACACCTCGGCGTCGGTGCCGTAGCCGAAGGCCCTCAGCAGCGCCGTGGCGGGGAACTTCTTCTTCTTGTCGATGTGGACGTAGCAGATGTCGTTGATGTCGATGGAGAACTCGACCCACGACCCCCGGAACGGGATGATGCGCGCCGAGTGCAGGCGCGACCCGTTGGGGTGGATGTTCTCCTCGAACACGACACCGGGGGAGCGGTGGAGCTGGCTCACCACGACCCGCTCGGCGCCGTTGATGATGAACGTCCCCAGCTCGGTCAGCAGGGGAAGGTCACCGAGATAGACCTCCTTCTCGATGATGTCCCGGGGGCGGCGCTCGCCGTCCTCCAGGTCTTCCCACACGATGAGGCGCAGCGTGGCCTTGAGCGGGGCCGCGTACGTCATGTCCCGCTCGATGCACTCCTCCACGGAGTACTTGGGCTCACCCAGGGTGGCCGAGACGTATTCGAGCGTGAAGTTCTCGTTGACGTCCGAGATGGGGAAGATCTCCCCGAAGACCCGGTCGAGACCGAAGTCCCACACCTCGGCAGGATCCACCTCGGTTTCGATCAACTTCTCGAAGGACCGGAGCTGGACGTCCAGCATGTCCGGCATGGGCATGACCGGCTGGAGCTTGGCAAAGCTCACGATGGGCCGGGCACCGACGACGCGATTCTCCAACGGGATTCTCCCCCTTGACCGGGCCGCGCGGGCCGCCGGGAGGCGGCGGGCGCGGACCGGCTTCCGCGAGTTCGAGTTGCTCAAGCGCGGAAATCCCCGGCACGTCGGGCCCCTGGGAGCCGCTCAGCGAGCGGCACCTCGGGGCACCCACGGCGGGGACCCGCCGGCGGACCCTCCCCGGGTCCGCCCTGGACGGCCTCCGCCCCGGCGGCGGCCGTCTTCCGTCCATTGTGCTGGACCGGCTCCTCCCGGAGCCGCGGGTCCACCGTGTCCGCCGTGGCGGCCGGCGCGCGGCCGGCCACCCCGACGGGCAGACCCTACTTCAGGGAGACGGTGGCTCCCTGCTCCTCCAGCTTGGCCTTCATCTGCTCGGCGTCCTCCTTGGAGACCGCCTCCTTCACCGTGCTCGGGGCGCTGTCCACCAGGTCCTTGGCCTCCTTGAGGCCCAGGCTGGTGAGCTCGCGCACCACCTTGATGACCTGGATCTTCTTGTCGCCCGCGCCCTCCAGGATCACGTCGAACTCCGTCTGCTCCTCGACGGCCGGAGCGGCGGCTCCAGCGCCCGCCGCGGCCACGGGGGCCGCCAGCGCCTGGACGTTGAACTTCTCCTTGAAGGCGTCGACGAACTCCGACAGCTCGAGCACGGTCATGTTCCCGATGGTGTCGAGCAGCTCCTCATGCTTGGTAGCCACTGCTTCCTCCTGTGGTGTCTCCCGGCCTCGGCCGGCCGTTGGGTATCTGTCTCACAACCGCGTTGTTGCCCCGTCGACCGGGGACGTCAGGCGCTTTCGCGCTCCTGCTTGAGGGCCTCCAGCAGGCCCGCCATCTCCTGCACCTTGGCCTCCAGGGCGCCCGCCAGCGCAGCCAGCGGCGCCTGCATGGCCCCCGCCAGCTCGGCGAGCAGCTGGTCCTTCGACGGCAGCGTGGCCAGCCGGTTGATCTGCGCCGGGGCCAGCCGCTCGTTCTCGAGCACCCCGACCTTGAATACCGGCCGGTCGTCGTGCTCCTTGGCGAACTCGGCCAGCGCCTTGGCCGGCTCCACCGCGCCCTCGTATCCGAAGACGATGCCGGTGGGCCCGGTGAGCGAGTCCGAGAGGTCCGGCAGCTCGATCTCCTGGAGCGCGAGCTGCACGAGGCGGTTCTTCACCACCACGTACTCGGCCCCGGAAGCCCGGAGGCTCTGCCGGAGGGTCGTCATGGACTTCACGTCCAGGCCGCTGAAGTCCGTCAGGTAGATCACCGGTGATCGGCTGAGGCGCTCGCGGAACTCCGCGACGAACGTCTCCTTGTCCGCGCGCTTCATCAGGTGCTCCGGCGGAAGAGGTTCGGATCGATGGACACGCCCGGGCCCATGGTGCTCGACAGCGTGATGCTCCGGATGTAGCCGCCCTTGGCCGCCGCCGGACGCGCACGCACGATCTGGTCCATGAAGGCGCCGAGGTTCTCCGAGAGCTGGCTCTCGCTGAACGAGATGCGCCCGATGGGCGCGTGGACGTTCCCGGTCTTGTCCACCCGGAACTCGATCTTGCCGGCCTTGATGTCCCGGACCGCCTTGTCCACGTCGAACGTCACGGTCCCGGCCTTGGGGGTCGGCATGAGGCCCCGGGGCCCCAGGATCCTCCCCAGCGGGCCCACCTTCCCCATGACGTCGGGCGTGGCGACCATGACGTCGAAGTCCAGCCACCCCTCCTTGATCTTGTCCAGGTGCTCGAGGCCCACGTAGTCGGCCCCGGCCTCCTCGGCCTCCTTCACCTTCTCACCCTGGGCCGCGACGTAGACCCGCACCGTCTTCCCCGTCCCGTGGGGGAGCACGACGGTGCCGCGGACGATCTGGTCGGCCTTGCGGGGATCGACGGAGAGGCGCGTGGACACCTCCACCGTCTCGTCGAACTTGGCATAGGCCATGTCCTTGACCATCTGGACGGCCTCGTCGGGGCTGAACCTCATCCCCGCCGGGACCCTGGCCTTTGCCTCGCGGAACTGCTTTCCGTGCTTCGGCATGGCTTCCGAGCCGTCGGTTCGTCCTCCCACCGGTGGCGGCTCGCACACGGTGGTTCGGCGGACTCCCTGCTTCCCCGGCGGGCCATTCGGCCCGACGGGTCCTCCGGTAAGGGCGGTTAGCCCTCGACCTCGATCCCCATGGAGCGCGCCGTGCCGGCGATCTGCTTCATGGCGGAGTCGATGTTGTTCGTGTTCAGGTCCGGCAGCTTGGTCTGGGCGATCTCCCGGACCTGGGCCGACGTGACCTTGGCCACCTTGTCCCGGTTCGGGACACCCGAGCCCTTCGGGATGCCGGCGGCCCGGCGCAGGAGCACCGCAGCGGGCGGGGTCTTGGTGATGAAGGTGAAGGAGCGGTCCGCGAAGACCGTGATCTCCACCGGAATCGTGATCCCCTGCTGCCCCTGGGTCCGCGCGTTGAACTGCTTGCAGAACTCCATGATGTTGACGCCGTGCTGTCCCAGCGCGGGGCCCACGGGGGGGGCCGGGTTCGCCTGCCCGCCCGGCACGTGGAGCTTGATGAAGCCTGTGACCTTCTTCGCCATGTTCTGCTCTGCCTTATCGGCCCTTGGGGCTCATGGAACCCGTGTGGAAATGGCCTAGTAGCCCTTCAGCTGCGTGTAGTCGAGCTCCACCGAGGTGGGGCGTCCGAACAGGGAGACCTCCACCTTCACCTTGCCCTTGTCCGGATAGACCTCCTGCACGGTCCCGGAGAAGTCGGTAAAGGGGCCGCTGGTGACGTCCACCACCTGCCCCGCGTGGAAGGGGATCTCCTCCTTCTCGGCCTTCTCCTCCTCGATCTCGACCCCCAGGATCTTGTTGATCTCCTCCTCCCGGAGGGGCTGGGGGGCCGGCCCGGAGCCCACGAACTTGATCACGCCCTGGATGTTGTTGATGACGTGCATGGTCCGTTCGTTCAGGTCCATGTGCACCAGGACGTACCCGGGGTAGAGGCGCCGCGTGACCGTGACCCGCTTGCCGTTGCGGATCTCCACCACGTCCTGGGTGGGCACCAGGACCTCGGCGATCTCCTTCTCCTCGGGCGTCTCCCCGGGCTCGTCCTCGATCTTCCGGGTGATGAGCTTCTGCACCTTGTTCTCGTGCCCGGAATAGGTCTGGACGGCGTACCAGCGCTTCTCGTCGGACATCAGCCGCCGAAGACCCCGAGGATCGTGTTGATCACCAGGGTCACCACGCTGTCCATGGCCCAGATGATCGCCGAGATGATCACGACGAAGACGATCACCACCAGGGTGGCGTTCTTGAGCTGCTCGTAGTCCGGCCAGGTGACCTTCTGGAGCTCGGCCCACGACTCCTCGATGAACGTCCGCGTGTCCTGGAGCTTCTGGATGGCCATGGGGAGCTACTTGGTCTCCTTGTGAACCGTGTGCTCCTTGCAGCGCGGGCAGTACTTCTTGTACTCCACGCGCTCCGGGTGGAGACGCTTGTTCTTGGTGCGACTGTAGTTGCGCTCTTCGCACTGGGTGCAGGCGAGCGTGATCTTGTCTCTCATGGGTCTACTCGATGATCTCGGTGACGACGCCGGCGCCGACGGTGCGGCCGCCTTCGCGGATGGCGAAGCGGAGCTCCTTGTCCATGGCGATGGGGGTGATCAGCTCCACCTCCATCTGGACGTTGTCGCCCGGCATCACCATCTCCACGCCCTCCGGCAGGTGCGCCGCCCCCGTCACGTCCGTCGTCCGGAAGTAGAACTGCGGGCGGTACCCGTCGAAGAACGGCGTGTGACGCCCTCCCTCCTCCTTCGTCAGCACGTACACCTCCGCCTTGAACTTCGTGTGCGGCGTGATCGTGCCCGGCTTCGCCAGCACCATCCCTCGCTCGATCTCTTCCTTCCCCACACCTCGCAGCAGAAGACCCACGTTGTCACCGGCGCGGCCCTCGTCCAGGAGCTTCCTGAACATCTCCACGCCCGTCACCACCGTCTTCTTGTCCGCGTTCATCCCGATCAGCGCCACTTCCTCGCCCTGCTTCACGATCCCGCGCTCGATGCGCCCCGTCGCCACCGTCCCTCGCCCCGTGATCGAGAACACGTCCTCCACCGGCATCAGGAACGGCTTGTCGATGTCGCGCTCCGGCTCCGGGATGTAGGAGTCGATCGCGTCCATCAGCTCCCCGATCTTCTGGCCCCACTCGTCCGTCGGGTCCCCGCTCTCCAGCGCCTTCAGCGCCGAGCCCCGGATCACCGGGATGTCGTCGCCCGGGAAGTCGTACTCCGACAGAAGCTCCCGTACCTCCAGCTCCACCAGCTCCAGCAGCTCCTCGTCGTCCACCATGTCGCACTTGTTCAGGAACACGACGATGTAGGGCACGTTCACCTGGCGGGCCAACAGGATGTGCTCGCGCGTCTGCGGCATCGGTCCGTCCGCCGCCGACACCACCAGGATCGCGCCGTCCATCTGCGCGGCCCCCGTGATCATGTTCTTCACGTAGTCCGCGTGCCCCGGGCAGTCCACGTGCGCGTAGTGCCGCTTCGCCGTCTCGTACTCCACGTGCGCTGTCGCGATCGTGATCCCCCGCTCTCGCTCTTCCGGAGCCTTGTCGATGTTGTCGAACGACACGAACTCCGCCAGCCCCTTCGCCGCCTGGATCTCCGTGATCGCCGCCGTCAACGTCGTCTTCCCGTGGTCCACGTGCCCGATCGTCCCCACGTTCACATGCGGCTTCGTCCGCTCAAACTTCGCCTTGGCCATCGTCGGTCCTCTGCGGTTCTGTGGTTCTGGCTCCGTGCCGTTCGGGGGCGCACCCAACCGGGTGCTCGCGGCGGCGTTCCGACTCCCGATCGGCGCCGGAAGCCCAAGCTCCGATCGGGATTTGAACCCGAGACCTCTTCCTTACCAAGGAAGCGCTCTACCCCTGAGCTATCGGAGCACTGCGTCTCGCAGCCGCCCCGTGGCCACGAGAGAGCGGGAGACGGGACTCGAACCCGCGACCCTCAGCTTGGAAGGCTGATGCTCTAGCCAACTGAGCTACTCCCGCACGATGTCGCGCCTGGTCCGGTGGATTTGAGCGCGAGCCTGATAAGATGAGGAATTTTGCGTGCGACCGTCAACCCCCGGGGGCCTTCTCCGGCCGCGGACGGCGCCACCGCCCGGGCGAGGTGGGGACCGGAGCGCCGGTCCCCCGGTGTGGAACGGGAAGCGGCCGCCCCGGAGGACGGCCGCTTCCACGGGCCGGGCGGCCCGGAGACGGGCCGCGTCTGCGAGTGGTGGGGGGAGGATTCGAACCTCCGTAGGCATACGCCAGCAGATTTACAGTCTGCCCCGGTTGGCCGCTTCGGTACCCCACCGCGCCCTCCGCGGCGTGGTCCCCGGAAAGGGGTGCCGCGAAGCGAGCTTGGAAACGTAAAGGCGCCCCCGGAGGCCATCAAGGCGTCTCCCAGAGCTGGGTGCGGGACTCGAACCCGCGGCCTGCTGCTTACAAGGCAGCCGCTCTACCAGCTGAGCTAACCCAGCGCGCAGGAGAAGGTAGGCAGGAGGGACGGAGCCCGGTACCCGGGGAGCCCTTCGTCAGCCGGCGCCCGCCTCCACCGCCCGCACCACTTTCCAGCGGGTGCCCTCGGCCGAGTCCTCCAGCACGATACCCCTCGCCGCCAGCTCGTCGCGGATGGCGTCGGCCCGGGCGAAGTCCCGGCTCGAGCGGGCCTCGGTCCGCTCCTGGATGCGCGCCTCGATCCACGCCTCGGTGGCCGCGTCCACGGAGCGGCCGGCCTTGGCGGTCTCCAGGAGGGCCAGCACCCGGTCCATGGAGCGCACGGCCTCCAGGGCGGCGTCCCTGTCCGCCTCCCGCACCGGGCCCTCGGCGGCGTCCAGCGCCGCGTTGGCCTCCCCTACCAGCACGAACAGGGCGGCCATGGCGTCGGCGCTGTTCAGGTCGTCGTCCATGGCGGCGCGGAAGCGCTCCAGCGCGGCCCCGGCCAGGGCGGGAAGGGGCGTCTCCGCGCCGTCCGGCGCCACCGCCGCCGCCTCCAGGCGGCTCTCGAAGTCCAGCAGCCGCTGCACCGCCCGGGCCGAGCCCTCGAGCCCCTCCCGGGTGAAGTTGAGCTCCCGCCGGTACTGGGCCGAGAGGAGCTGGTGGCGCACCGCCGCGGGCTCGTAGCCCTCCTCCAGGAGCTCCCGCACCCGGATGAAGTTGCCCGCCGACTTGGACATCTTCTTCCCCTCCACCAGGAGGTGCTTCACGTGGAGCCAGCAGCGCACGAAGGGCTTGCCCGTGGCGCCCTCCGACTGGGCGATCTCGTCCTCGTGATGGGGGAAGACCAGGTCTTCGCCGCCCAGGTGGAGGTCCAGCGTGTCGCCCAGCTCGGTGACGCTCATCACCGAGCACTCCAGGTGCCACCCGGGCCTGCCCCGCCCCCACGGAGCGTCCCACACCGCCCCCACCTCCTCGTCCCGGGGCTTGGCGGCCTTCCACAGGGCGAAGTCGCGCACGTCGTCCTTGGCGTACTCGTCCACGGCCACCCGGGCGCCGGGCTTCACCTGGTCCAGGTCCACCCGGGACAGCTTCCCGTAGCCGGGGAAGCGGGCGATGGAGAAGTACACGGAGCCGTCCTCGGTGACGTAGGCCAGCCCCTTGTCCAGCAGGCGCTGGATGAAGGCCACCATGGGCTCCACGTACTCCGTGGCTCGGGGATAGGCATCCACGGGGAGGATGCCCAGCGTGCGGCTGTCGTCGAGGAACGCCTCGCCGTAGGGTCCGGTGTATTCCCGGAGCGTGACGCCTTGCTCGGCCGCGCCGTCGATGGTCTTGTCGTCCACGTCCGTGAGGTTCATCACGAAGCGGACCTCGTACCCGCTCCACTCCAGCCAGCGGTGCAGGAGGTCGTAGACGACGAACGCCCGGAAGTTGCCGATGTGGGCGTAGCCGTAGATGGTGGGGCCGCAGCCGTACACCCGCACCCGGCCGGGCTCGATGGGCTCGAAGGGGTCCAGGGAGCGGGTGAGCGTGTTGTAGAGTCTCAGCGTCATCGCGTCGGCGTTCCTGGGGTGCGTTCGGTTCTGCGTGGTCAGCGCAGCAGGCGGATCTCGGAGATGCGCCAGCGGCCCTGCTCCTCCACGAATCCCACGAAGATGGTGAGGCGCTCGGGCCGCCGGGCCCCGGCGGGCGCGGCGTTCCAGCCCAGCTCGGCCCAGCCCCGGGTCGGGGTCCCTCCCACCCGCTGGGTGTGCTCGACCCGCACGCTGCCCGTGGGGCCTCCCCCCAGGAGGCCCTCCAGCGCAGCCCGCACCTGGCGGGAGCTTGCGGCGGGGTGGTCCTCGTCGTCCAGGTGGAGCGTGGCGCCCCGGGCGGCCACGACCGAGGCGATGCCGGCGGCGTCGCCGTCGGCCCAGTACGCCGCAACGGCCACCGCCACGTCGGCCAGGGGCGGGTCCGGCTCCTGGGCCCGGAGGGCCGCGGCCACGGTGAGGGCGCACAGCCCCACCGCGAACGTCACGGGGCGCGGGCTCACCCGGCGGCCCCGGGCAGCGCACCGTCCAGGGCGGAGTACACAGCCCGGAGCGCGGCGGCCGGATCGGGGGCGGCCGTGACCGCCCGTCCCACCACCAGGACGTCGGCGCCCGCCCGGGCCGCGGCGGCGGGCGTGGCCACCCGCGCCTGGTCGTGCCGCTCCCCTTCCGCCAGACGGATGCCCGGGGTCACCACGAACAGCCCCTGCCCGAAGCGCCGTTTCAGCACCTCGGCCTCCAGGGGCGAGGCCACCACCCCGTGGACGCCGGCGGCCGAGGCCAGCCCGGCCAGGCGCACCACCTCGTCCCTCAGGGAGAGGATGGGGCGGTCCCACGTGGCCTCCACGTCGTCGGCGGAGAAGGAGGTGAGGATCGTCACGGCCACCAGGCGCACGTCGTCCCCCGCAGCCTCGGCCGCCGCCGCCAGCATGGCCGGGCCTCCCGACGCGTGCACGGTGAGGAGGTCCACGCCCAGGCTGGCGGCCGCTCGCACGGCGCCCGCCACGGTGTTGGGGATGTCGTGGAGCTTGAGGTCCAGGAACACGCGCTTGCCCCGCTCCTGGATCGCCTCCACCACGTCGGGGCCCGCCCGGGTGAAGAGCTCGAGGCCCACCTTGTAATAGTCGCCCGGTTCGCCCAGGGCGTCGACCAGGGCCAGGGCCCGGTCGGCGGAAGGGACGTCCAGGGCCACCGCCACGTCGGGCATGCTCACGAGATGCTGGCCTCCGGCTCCGCCGGGGCGGAGACGGGCTCGGGGTGGGGCTCGGCCGCTCCCACGAGGTCGATCACCGCCTGCACCCCCCGCCGGCGGCCCCAGCGGCGCAGCCCCGCCACCACCCGTTCGGCGGCCCGGGGTGCGGCGAAGGAGGCGGTGCCCATCTGCACCAGGGTGGCGCCGGCCTCCAGGTACTGGAGGGCGTCGGCCGCCCGGGTGATCCCGCCCACGCCCACCAGGGGAAGGCTCGTGACCTGACGGGCCGTGGCCACCGCCCGCACGCCGGCGGGAAGGAGGCCGGGACCGCTCATGCCGCCCTCCCCCGCCCCAAGGACGGAACGGCAGCGCTTCGGGTCCAGCAACAGCCCGGGAAGGGTGTTCACCAGCGTCAGCCCGTCGGCACCTGCCTCCTCGGCCCGGTGCACCGTTCCGGCCAGATCGGGGTCGTTGGGCGCCAGCTTGGCGAGGAGCGGACGGCCGGTCGCCACCCGGCAGCGGCCCACGACCTCGGCCACCGCATCGGGATCCAGGGCGAACACCCGGCCTCCGAGGCGCGCGTCGTTGGGGCAGGAGAGGTTGAGCTCGAAGCCCAGGAAGCCCTCCTGGCCGTCCAGCACCTCCACCAGGTGCCGGAACTCGTGGGCCGTGTGGCCGGCCACGCTGATGAAGACCCGGGTGTCGCCGGCGTTCTCCCGGATCCACGGGAGAGCGTCCTTCACCACCGCTTCCAGCCCCGGATTCGCCAGCCCCACCGAGTTCAGCATGGCGTCCCCCGACTCCCCGAGTCGGGGTGCGGCGTTTCCGTGGCGGGGCTCCAGGGTCACCGACTTGGTGACGAAGCCGCCCAGGGCCTGGAGGTCCACCACGCCGGCGAGCTCGCGGCCGAAGCCGCACGTTCCCGCGGCGAGGAGCACCGGGTTCCTGAAGCGCGTCCCGAAGACGCTCACGTCCAGGCGCATGGTCAGTGCTCCTTCCGCAGGGTGTCGGGGCGCTGGAGGAGGTGGTTGTCCATGTCCCGGGCCTCGGCGGTCACCTCGCCCAGGACCGACGCCATGGCGCGGCGCAGGCCCTCCTCCAGGGTCTGGAAGCGGCCCGGCGGCAGCTCCCCCGTCCGCCACAGGACCACGTACGGGTCGTCGGTGCGCTCGGCGATGCGCCGCAGGATCCTGCGGCGCACCTCCTCCCGGCGCGCGGTGGCCAGCCCCGCCAGCAGCGCTTTCCCCGCCCAGGGCGCCGCGGGGGACCGCTCGGCATACTCCAAGAACAAGGACGTGGCCACGCCGTCCGCACCCAGGGCGTCCCGGGCCATCTCGGCGGCGGCGAACAGGGCCACCCCACGCGAGGGCGCCTCCCGTCCGCGCTGCGCCAGGAGCTGCACGGTCCGGACCGCCTCCAGCCGCTGGAGCGCCCGAGCGTCGTTCACCGCCGGCAGGAGGATGGGGCGCAGGCGCTCCAGCTCCTCGGGCGCCGTGGCCCGCTCCGCCTCGATGCGCGCCAGCAGCAGGCGAGCGTCGGTGGCCGCCGCTCCCGCCCCCGCGGCCACGAGGGCCGCGTCGTCCCGTGCGGCGGCGTCGTTCCCCTGGCGGAGGCGCAGGTCAGCCCGCATCAGGACCAACCGGTCCCGCACGGCGGGGGGCCAGCGGGCATCCTCGGCGCCGGCCAGGAGGTCGGCCGCGGCGCCGGCGCCCCAGTCCCGCTCGGTGCGGTGGACCAGCGCCTCCAGCGTGTCGACCCGGGCCTCCGCGGCCGGGACGGCCATGAGGGTCTGCGCCCCCGCCGAGGCCCGGCCACCGTCGCCGTGGACCACCCCCCAGGCCAGACGCTCGAGCGCCGCCGCCACCTGGTAGCGGGGGTCGACCTCCGCGGCGCGCTCCAGGTCCCACCAGCCGGCGTCCACCTGGCCGCTCTCCAGGAGGAGGCGGCCCCGCCACAGGTGGGCCTCCGCCTTCAGGTCGTCCCGGTGCACCCGTCGGAGCACCTCGTTGAGGAGCGTGGCCGCCCCCTTCCGATCGCCGGTGGTGAAGGCGATGACGCCCAGGTACAGGGAGGCGCCCAGACGCACGTCGTCGTCGTCCGTGAGGCGCAGCGCCTGCTCCAGGGCGGTGCGGGCGCCCACCAGGTCGCCCTGGCGGAGCCGGGCGCGCCCCAGGAGGTAGAGGGCGTCGTCGGCCCAGCTCCCCGTGGGGTCCTCCTGATAGCTCCCGGCCGCCTTCTCCACCGCCTCCCGGTACGCCTCCCGGGCGGCGCTGTCCTGACCCGCCAGGCGCGCCCGCTCCGCCTCGTCGTACAGGCGGTTGGCGTTGTAGAGGCCGTTGTAGTACACGCACCCGCCCCCGAGGACGAGGGCGGAGAGGAGCGCGACCCCCGGCGCCGCCTTCACGGCTTCCCGCCGTCCGCCAGGGTGGCGCCCCCGGGCGGGTAGCGATGGAAGAACTCCACCACCGCGTCGGCGATGGCCCGGGCCACCTTGCGGTGGAAGGCCGCGCCGTCCAGGAGGTGCTCTTCTGCGGGGTTGGTGATGAAACCCATCTCCACCAGCACCGCCGGCATGAGGGCGTTGGTGATGACGGCGAACGGGGCCTGCTTCACGCCCCGGTCCGGACCCGGATGCACCGAGGCGACGTGCTCTTGGACCATCTCCGCCAGGGCCATGGACCAGTGCTGGTCGTCGCGGTTGCGCAGGTCCTTGAGGATGAAGTCCATGTCGGAGCCCGAGGCCGAGGCGCCGCCCTCCTCCAACTGGAGGGGCGCGTTCTCCAGCGCCGCCACCCGCCGCTCGTGCTCGGTGCGGGCCTCCGAGAGGAAGTACGTCTCGAAGCCCCGGGCGGCCCGGCTGGAGGGAAGGGCGTTGGCGTGCAGGGAGATGAAGACCCCCGGACGCTCTCCCTTGGTCTCGGTGGCCCACTCACCCCGGCTCCACAGGGGGATGAGGGTGTCCGCCCTCCGGGTCATGTAGACCTCGATCCCCGGCCTCTTCGCCAGCTCGGCGGCCAGCGCCTTGCCGACGGCCAGGGCCACGTCCTTCTCCTTCACGCCGTCGGGTCCGGTGGCCCCGGGGTCGCGGCCGCCGTGCCCCGGGTCGATGACCACGACGCGGGTCGTGGCCTCGGCGGGCTTGGGGGCCTGGGCCCGCTTCGCTGCCGGGGAGGCCCGCGCCGCGCCTCCCCCACCCGCCCCGGGCCACAGGCGCGGGTCCAGCACCTTGAGCGTGGGCGGCCCCGTCTCGAAGGCGTAGTCGCCCTTGAGCCGGGCGGGCAGGAAGTCGGTGAGGAGCTGGAGGGGCACCCAGAGGTCGTCGCCGAAGCGGTACGGCTCGTCCACGAGCTGGAGGAGGTCCCTTCCCCAGCGGAAGAACGGGTCGCCCGCCGTGAGGGTGACGACGGTGTCTCCCAGCGACGCCCGCACGTCCTTCTCCCCCGCCTGCACCGACCACCCGATGGTGGTCAGGATCGAGGCGGGGACCGCGGCGTAGCCCCGGTGCCGCTCCACGGCCACCACCCTGGGGGCGCCGCCGTCGGGGGGCACCAGCCGGAGCGTCGGACGCTCCTGCCCGGCGCCCGGCGCGGGTCGGGCCAGGGCCGGCAGGAGGGCCAGGAGGAGGGCCAGGAGCGACCCGGCCGCGGGGCTCCGCCTGGTCACCGGGCCCGCTCCATGGCGCGCCTCGCCTCCCGCTCCTGGGTCTGCCGCTTGAGCTTCTCCCGCTTGTCGTGGAGCTGCCGCCCCCGGGCCAGGCCCAGGGTGACCTTGGCGAACCCACGGCGGAAGTACACGTCCAGGGGCACCAGGGTGAGCCCCTTCTCCTCCACCTTGCCGATGAGGCGGCGGATCTCCTGGCGGTTCAGCAGGAGCTTCCGGGTGCGGGTAGGGTCCTCGTTGAAGCGGTTGGCCTGCTCGTAGGGGCTGATGTGGAGGCTGTAGAGGTACGCCTCCCCCCCTCTATGCGGGCGAAGGCGTCGTGGAACGCCACCTTCCCCTCGCGCAGGGACTTCACCTCGGGGCCCTTGAGGACGAGGCCCGCCTCCAGGGTCTCCAGGATCTCGTATTCGTGCCGGGCCTTCCGGTTGGAGGCCACCACCTTCCTGCCGTCGCTGTTCATGGCAAGAAACTAAGGAAGACGGGGGTGGGGGCGGCAGGGTGGCGTCCCGCCGCCGGGCGCGCTCGCGGAGCCGAGCGCCGAGACCTCAGTAGATGAGCACCGGTGTGCCCACGTCCACCATGTGCATCAGCTCCCGGGCCGCCTCGTCGGTGAGCCGGATGCAGCCGTGCGACACGCGCCGCTTGTCCGGGTCGGGGTTCAGGACCAGGTCGGGACGATCGGTGCCGTGGATGGCGATGCCGTCGCCCAGGTAGATGGCCGTCGTGCCCATCATGCCGTGCATCTTGCGCACCGGGTCGTCGGGGGCGGGGATCGGCACGCCCCGGGCCACGTAGACCCAATCGGGCGCCTCCCACACCGGGTC
Organism: uncultured Gemmatimonadales bacterium; assembly: GCA_963720485.1. Classification (GTDB taxonomy): domain Bacteria; phylum Gemmatimonadota; class Gemmatimonadetes; order Longimicrobiales; family Gaopeijiaceae; genus MFD05684-c1. Next base: position 876,666 of record OY970395.1, on the reverse strand, counting down.
CTTCTCCATGCGCCGGACGCGCATGAGACCCCGGGGGGTGGAGAACTTCCAGTGGTGCTCGCCGCCGCCGTCCAGGGTGAAGCCCGTGCCCGTGCCCGCAGGGGCCGACCAGATGGCGTGGTCTCCCTCGAAGACGTACACCCGGTTCTCGGCCAGGTGGACCACGATGTAGCGCCCCCCCGACTGCACCAGCGGCGCCAGGGCCATGGCCTCGCCCTCGCTGTTCCGCTCCCGGAGGAGGACCGGGCCACCGGCGTCGTCGAAGTCGCTCCAGCCCGGCGTGGGGCCGCCCATGTCCTGCTGCGCGGCCAGCCACGCGGGCAGGGCCAGCGGAGCCAGGAGGGCCAGCAGGAGCGTTCGCGTCGTCGCAGCCATTCGCCTCACGACCTCTCGGGAAACAGGGGGCCTCGCGTCCTCACCACCTTACGTGCCCGTCGCATGGTCCATACCTGGGCGATCTCCCCTCCCAGTATGAACACCAGGGACTCGTAGTAGATCCAGAAGAACAGCACGGCCAGGGTGATGAGGTTGCCGTAGGTGGAGCCGTAGTTCGCCACGCTCGTGACGTACCATCCGAAGCCGTACTTGAGCAGCTCGTGGAACACCGAGGTGAACATGGCGGCCACGAGGGCGGTGCGCCAAGGGATCCAGCGGGCCGGCAGGTAGCGGTAGATCCCCAGGAAGAGGACGAAGCTGGTGGCATACGACATCAGCGACGCCAGCGCCGCCTGGAAGGCCGAGACCGCGTATCCCTCCAGCCCCAGGATGTGGACGCCGTACTGCTGGGCGGCCCGGGAGGCTGCGCTCACGCCCAGGTTCACCAGGACCAGGACGCCCCCCACCACGACCACCTTCGCGTCGAAGATCTTCCCGCCCACGATGCCCCGGTCCTGGGCCACGTCGAACACCTCGCGCAGCACCGTGCGCAGCGTGCCCACGAGGCGGGTGGAGAACCACACCAGGAAGACCGCGCCGATGGTGGTGAGGCCGCCCCGGTTCTGCAGGATCGCGTTGATCTGGTCCCGCACCGTCTGCACCAGCCCGATGTCGCCGCCGATGGCGGGGAGGTAGTCCAGCAGCGCGTTGATGATGGCGTCGGCCGGGTTGCCGAAGCGTGAGGTCAGGACCAGCCCGGCGATCCCCACCACGAAGAGGAGAAGGGGGACGATGGCCACGAGGACGTTGAACGAGATCGCCCCGGCCATGAAGAAGATCTCGTCGTCGCCGGCCTTGTCGTAGACCCGGTGCAGGAATTCCCGCACCCGGGCGCCCCGGCCCCGTCCCGCCAGGTGGTACTCGGCGGGCACGAGCTGCTCGGCACCGGCGCCCGGCAGCGCTTCAGGCGCCTCGACGCCCTCGTCCCGGGGCCGCGACCGTTCCGCTCCCGTGTCGTCCAGGAAGCATCACCTCCTAACGAGCCTGTCCGAGTCATGCAGTGGACCACCCTCCCGGACGCGCCACAGCCGCGGAGGAGCGCAGGCTCTCCCGCGGCTGCGGTCCGGCATCGGGAGGGGGGAGGTCAGTCGGCCGACGCCGCGCCCTCGCCCTCCGCGCCCTCGGAGAGGCTCTCCTGGCCGGCCTCCCGGGCAGCGTCGACGCCCGCCTTGTAGGCGGCCTTGGACGCCTCGAGGCGGCGTTCCAGCTCGCCCCGGGCCTCCTTGGCGGCCTCGCGGCCCGCGTCCACCGCTCCCTTCACCCTGTCCACCCGCTCCTGGACACCGGCCCGGGCCTGGTCCAGGCGCTGCTCGAGCTGGCGCTGGGCGTCCTTGACCCGCTCCTCGGCCTGGTCCCGGAGGCGAAGCGCCCGGCTCCTGATCTCCTGCTGGGTCTCCTCGCCGCTCATGGGCGCGAACAGCAGGGCGAGGCCGGCACCCACCAGGGCGCCCAGGACGAAGGCGCCCATGCCCCCGCCGGTCTCCTTCTCGATGACGATGTACGGTGTTTCGTCGTGGTCCCGCATCTCGGCCTCCTCGGGTCGTGCCCCGCGCCGCCGGGTCGGGCGCGGTGGCGGTGCCGGCAGCTCGCTGATTGGAATGTGCTCGCCGCGGTGCGTCCCGGCAAACACCGGGTCGACCGGGTGCAAGGCCTATACCCGCCAGCGCGGATCACCGGTTCCGATTCGGGGCGCCTCGTAGCCCTTCCTCCCCAGCAGCCCATAGGTGAGCTCCTTGCCCAGCTCCACGCCGGGCTGGTTCAGGGGATCGACCCCGTAGAGGGCCCCGGCGAAGACCGTGGCGATCTCGAAGAGCATGAAGAGGCCGCCCAGCGTCTCCGGCGTGATCCGCTCCACCTCCAGCGTCATGTTGGGGCGGCCCCGGCGCCGGAGCGCCTCGGCCGTGGCTCGCCGCTCGGCGTCCAGGAGCTCCGCCAGGGAGTGCCCGCCCAGGTAGCCGAGCTGGTCGATCTCGGGGTGGAGGCGGGGGATGGAGACATCGCTCCCCGGGTCGGCCACCGCCAGGAACACCACCACCTTGTCCCGGGGCCCCTCCATGAAGAGCTGGACCTGGGAGTGCTGGTCCGTGGCCCCCACCGCCGGCAGGGGCGTGGGGCCCACCCCTTCCCGTCCGTCCCCGCCCGGGCGTGGCTTCCCCAGGGACTCGGCCCAGAGCTGCTGGAACCAGAGGGCGAAGGAGCGGAGCCGGTCGGCGTAGGGCATGAGGACGTGGATGGGCGCGCCCCACTCGGTGTCGGCCAGGTGGAGGAGCACGGCCAGGAGCCCGGCCGGGTTCTCCAGCAGCCGCTCGGCGCGGCAGCGCTCCTCCATGGCCGCCGCCCCCGCCAGGAGCGCGTCGGTGTCGATGCCGCACACGGCGGCGGGCCACAGCCCCACGGGCGACAGCACGGAGAAGCGGCCGCCCACGTTCGCCGGCACGGGGAGGGTGGGCACCCCCTCGGCGTCGGCGATGCGGCGCAGCGCACCCTTCTCGGGGTCGGTGGTGAAGAGGAAGTGGCCCCGCACCTTGTCCTCCTCCACCACCCCGGCGAGGCGCTCCTTCACGATCAGGTACTGGGCCATGGTCTCGGCCGTCGAACCCGACTTGCTCACCACGTTGAAGAGGGTGCGGCGCAGGTCCAGGCGGTCCAGGAGACCGGTGACCGTCACGGGGTCGGGGTTGTCCAGCACGTGGAGGCGGGGGAAGTACTCCCGCCCCTCGTCGTCCAGGGCGTTCCAGTGCAGCCCCAGGAGGGCGTCGCGCACCGTCACCGTGCCCAGCCCGGAGCCGCCGATGCCCAGCACCACCACGTCCTCGAACCACTGGCCGAAGGAGTCGGCCACCTCCCGGACGCGGCGGGCCGTGTCGGTGGCGTAGGGAACGTCGAAGAAGCCCATGTCCCCCGCGGAGCGGCGACGCTCCACCTCGGCCCGGGCGGCGTCGAAGCGCGCCTGCAGCTCGTCTTCGAGGCGGGCAGGGTCCACGCCCCCCTCCAGGCCGGGAGCCACGACGTTGTTGAGGTCAAGCACGGGAGCGCTCATGGATCTCCTCGGGGGTCTCGGACTTCGATGGAGAGGCCGTCGTACGCAGGTTCCACGCCGTCGGGGAGCCGTTCCTCCAGCTCCCGGTGGCGCACCCGGTGGGTCATGTGCACCAGGTAGGTTCGCTCCGCCCCCACCGCCCGAGCGGCCGCCACCGCCTCCTCCACGTTGAAGTGGGTGGGGTGGGGGTCGCCGAACCAGAGGGCGTTCAGGACCAGCACCTCCACCCCCTTCAGGGCCTCCATGGCCCGGGGGGGCAGGCGCTTGCCGTCGGTGATGTAACCCAGCCCTCCCACCCGGAAGCCGTACACGGGCTGGGCGCCGTGGGGCACCGCCACCGGTACGAAGCGCTCCCCCACGATCTCCACCGGCTCCCCCTCCCGGAGGGTGTGGAGCGTCACCTCCGGCTTGGTGGTGCCCGCGGGGGGCCGGATGGAGGGGTCGAACACGTAGTCGAAGCGGCGGCGGAGCGCCTCCTCGTAGATCTCGGGCGCGTACGCCGGCAGGGGCCGCCCCTGGATGGCGGTGAACACCCGGACGTCGTCGATGCCGTGGAGGTGGTCGGCGTGGATGTGGGTGAGCCACAGGGCATCCACCCGGGAGACGCCCTCCCGCACGAGCTGGAGGCGCAGCTCGGGGGGCGCGTCCACCAGGAGGCGGCCGCCCCCGGTTTCCAGGAGCGCGCCGTGGCGGGTGCGCCGGTCCCGGGGATCGTCCGACGTGCAGGTGGGGCAGCCGCAGCCGATGACGGGGATGCCGAAGGAGGTGCCCGTACCGAGGAAGGTCAGGCGCACGCCCGCCCCCCGGGGACCCTCACAGCTGCTCCACGCGCATGGTGTTCGTGGAGCCGGAGGTGTGGAAGGGGTAGCCGGCCGTCACCAGCACGGGCTCGCCGGCGGCCCCGACGCCGCTCTCCAGGACGTTGCGCTTGCCGAACTGGGTCAGGGCCTCGTACGTGACCTCCTCCAGGGTGGAGAGGATGGGACGCACCCCCCACACCGCCGTGAGCTGGCGGTACGTCCGGTCGTCGGTGCACACCGCGAAGATGGGCACGGGCGGGCGGTACGACGACACCAGCCGGGCCGAGAAGCCGCTCCGGGTGATGACGATGATGGCCGCCGCCGAGAGCTGCCTCACCGACTCCACGGTGGCGTGGGCGATGGCGTGCTCCCGGGGCGAGGCCCCCGCCCGCCTCCGGTCCACGGAGAAGCTGAACAGGTAGCGGGGTCCCAGCTCCAGCACCCCGGCCGCCTCCACCTCCCGGGTGATGCGGGCGATGGCCTCCACCGCCTGGAGCGGGTAGCGCCCCGCCGCCGTCTCCCCCGAGAGCATGACCGCGTCGGTGCCGTCCAGGATGGCGTTGGCCACGTCCGACGCCTCCGCCCGGGTGGGGCGGGGGTGGTCGATCATCGACTCCAGCATCTGGGTGGCCGTGATGACCGGACGGCCGAAGTAGTTCGCCAGTTGGATGATGCGCTTCTGGGCCAGGGGCACCTGCTCGAAGGGGAGCTCGACCCCCAGGTCGCCCCGGGCCACCATGACCGCGTCGGTCTCGGCCAGGATCTCCTCGATGTCGCCCAGGGCCCGGGCCTTCTCGATCTTGGCCACCACCAGCGCCCGGCCCCCCACCCGCTCCTTGAGCCCCGCCACGTCGGCCGCGCGGCGCACGAAGGAGAGGCCCACGTACTCCACGCCGCAGCTCAGGGCGAAGTCCAGGTCGATCAGGTCCTTCTCCGTGAGGGAGGGGATGCGCATGGCCACCCCGGGGAGGTTGATCCCCTTCCTGCTCTTGAGGATGCCGCCCCGCACCACGGCAAGCGTGGCCCGGGCGCCGTCGGTCTCCACGGTCTCCAGCTCCAGGAGCCCGTCGTCCAGGAGGACGTGGTCCCCGGGCTCCAGGTCGTCGGCCAGCTCGGCGTAGGTGGTGGGGATCTCGCCGGAGCGCTGCTCTCCGGCGGGCGCCAGGACGACCCGGTCGCCCGGCTCCAGCAGGATGGGCTCGGGGAGGTCGCCCACCCGGATCTTGGGCCCGGCGAGGTCGGCCAGGATGGCCACCGGCCGGCCCTGGTCCCGGGCGGCGGCGCGGACCGTCTCGATGGCGCGGGCGTGCTCCTCGTGGGTGCCGTGGGACATGTTGATGCGAGCCATGTCCAGGCCTGCCTGGACCAGCCCGCGGATGACCTCGGGAGATGCGCTGGCGGGGCCCAGCGTGCAGACGACCTTGGTCCTCAGGGGGACCTCCTCTCGGCGGGTGAGGGTGCGCGGTCGGGGCCAGAACACTGTCCGGGAGACGGTGTGGGGGCAAGACGTCGGAACACGGCCGTCCCCCGGGGAGTACAATCGTGTGCGGCGTTCGTCGGATTCGCATCCTCAGAGCCACCTGGAAGGGAGACCCCGCCGCGGGCCGCATGACCTACGTCCTGATCGACGGGCCTCACCAGGCCTCCGAGCTTCGAAACGCCCTCTCGCGCCAGCGCCGCATCGCCCTCGACTGCGAAGCGGCCGGCTTCCACCGGTACACCGACCGCCTGTCTCTGCTCCAGCTCTCGACGCTGGAGGGGACGTACATCCTGGACCCTCTGGCCTTCGACGTCTCGGAGCTGCTCAAGGCGTCGCTGGAGGATCCCGGGGTCGAGGTGCTGATGCACGGTGCGGACTACGACCTCAGGCTCCTGGACCGGGACCTGGGCATCCGCCTGCACGGGCTCTTCGACACCCAGGTGGCCGCCGCGCTGCTGGGGGAGAGCTCCCTGGGCCTTGCCGCGCTCCTGGAGAAGTACCTGAACGTGCGCCTCTCCAAGAAGTACCAGCGCGCCGACTGGGCCAAGCGTCCCCTGCCCTCCGACATGCTGGACTACGCCGCGGCCGACACCCAGTACCTGCACCGGCTCTCGGACATCCTCAGGGACCAGCTCGAGGAGGCCGGACGCCTCGCCTGGGCCCTGGAGGAGTGCGAGCTGCTGGAAGAGGTGCGCTGGGAGAACGACCCCGGCCAGGACCCGGTGCTCCGGGTGAAGGGCGCCCGGGACCTTCCGCCCCGGGACGTCACGGCCCTCCGGGAGGCCCTGGCGTGGCGCGACGAGGTGGCGAGAGAGCGGGACCGGGCGCCGTTCCGGGTGGCCGGCGACCCCACGCTGGTGGCGGCCGCACGTGAGCGGCCCCGCTCCGTGGACGGCCTCTCGGGCATCAAGGGCATGAACCCGCGCCTGGCGCGGGACGTGGGGCAGGACCTGGTGGAGCGGTTGAACCGCGTCGAGGACCTTCCGGAGGAGAGCCTGGAGCCCTATCCCAGGCGGGACCGGAACGGCCCGGGTCGGCCGCCCCCCGAGGTGGAAGAGCTGCAGAACCGGCTCAAGTCGGTGCGAAACCGCCGGGCCGACGACCTGGGGATCGACCGGGGCACCCTCATCTCCAACGCCGTGCTCCTGGAGATCGCCCGGGCCGAGCCCCGCAGCCGGGAACAGCTCGCGGCCCTGCCCGGCATCCGCCGGTGGCAGGTGGAGGTCATGGGCGACGCGCTGCTGGCCGCGCTCGACGGCGGCTGACGTCTCACCCGGGAGCGGCGGACCGCCCGCCCATGCCCCGGGCTTCGATGGGAAAAAACCGGAAGGGAGGAACGAATGGCGTCCGAAATGCTCCAGCGCGACGACCTCTCCGTCTACATCGTGGCGGGGGTCCCGAAGAGCTTCAAGAAGAAGCTCCAGAAGTTCGTGGAGAAGGAATCGAAGACCACGGGCGACGTGATGCTGCTGGACGACGAGATGACCGACTGGGTCGTGGCCCGCATGCGGGGCGAGAAGCGCCGCAACCACGAGCAGACCCCGGCGTCGTCGGCCCTGTGGAGGGCGTACCGGGCGCTCAGCGCCGCCCGCTACCACCTCCAGGACCAGCCCATGGAGAAGCGCATCCGCGACATCCGCGGCCAGATCGAGGAGCTGTGGAGGGAGACGAGTCCCCTCCACGAGGAGGAGGAAGAGGAGGAGGTGGAGGTGTGAGGCTCCCGGCGTGACCCGCGGGTCGCCCCGAGACGCCGAGAGGGCCCGCCGACCGGATCCGGTCGGCGGGCCCTCTCGCGTACAGGCCGGGGAAAAGGGGCTCAGGCCGCCTCTTCCTCCTTGATCTTGCAGTCGATGCAGTAGCGGGCGTGGGGGAGCGCGTCGAGGCGCTCGAAGCCCACGTCGGCACCGCAGGTGTGGCACGAGCCGAACGCCTTGGGATCGTTGTAGAGGCGCCGCAGCGCCTCCTCGAGCCGGTAGAGGTAGCGCCCCTCCTTCGTGGCGAAGAGCGCCGCCTTCTCCCGCTCCATCGCCTCGGTGCCCTGGTCGGCCATGTGGTCCGTGTACGCCGACAGGTCCGAATCGCCGGACTCGCGGTCGGCCTTGGCCATCTCGTCGAAGAGACCGAGGGAGCGGAGCGCGCGCTCCCGCTCGTCCAGGAGCCGCTTCTCGATGTGGGCCAACTGCTTCTTGGTCAGTGCCATTCGTGCCACCTCGTCGGGTGAGACCCAACCCGGGAAAACAGACACGCAAAGGTAGCGAAGCGGGGGTGCCTCGTCCACGGGAGGCGGCTCCCTGGGAGCGGCCTGCGGAAAGGCTCCGGGGGCGGACCTGCGGCCCTCGCCGCGGGTATCCGGGGGCCGGTGGACGAGGATCGAAGCCCCCAGAGAGGGACAGGCGGACGTGGACACCATCCGTTGCAGGAAGTGCGGGCGCGCCGACGCTCCGGCCCTGGAGAAGCCTCCCTTTCGGAGCGATCTGGGCCAACGCATCCAGGCGGAGGTGTGCCAGGACTGCTGGAAGGACTGGCTCCAGCACCAGACCCTGCTCATCAACCACTACGGCCTGGACCCCCGCGACGCCGAGGCCAAGGCCTTCCTCTACCAGCAGCTCGGGAGCGTCCTGTTCGACGAAGGGGAAGCCGAGGAGGTGGACACCGGCAAGAAGGGTCAGGTGGAGTGGTAGGCTACTTCCCGGGCTCCACCCCCACCCTCCGGCGGCACGCCTCGTCCCAGTCGAGGCGGACCAGCGCCAGCCCCTTCCCCTCGTCCAGCACCGCCACCGAGCCGGGGCACGCGGCCTCCAGGCTGTCCAGGGCCTTTCCGTGGACGCGCCCGGCGTCCTCCAGCACCAGGTAGCCGATGCCCGCCGCCCGCCACAGGCGAAACTGCTCCCGGGGCGCCCCCCACACGGGCTCCCCCTCGGCGGCGAGGGGACGGAAGCGGGCGCTGGGAGCGGCCTCCACGTCCTCGAAGAGGGGGAGGGCGGCCCACAGCTCGGGGGCGCCCACCACCGCGCCCCGGGGCACCCGCCCCCGGAGCTCGTCCAGCACGTTCGCGAGGGTGCGGGCCCGCACGTCGTAGGGGGCCGAGGCGCTCCCCCGGGCCAGGCTCCACGCCGAGAGCCCGGCGAAGGCGGCTGCCCACAGGAGCAGGAGGCCCAGGGCCCCGGCAGCCAGCCGCCCCCGTCGGGGCACCAGGTCCGCCGCCATGGCCGCCAGCCCCACCAGCAGCAGCGGCAGGAGGGGGAGCACCAGCCGCTCCGCCTCGAAGGGCCAGATCCACGCCAGCACCCACGACAGGAGGAGGGCCAGGGCGGCGGTGGGGGAGCGCCGCCCCAGGCGCCACGCCCCCGCCAGCCCGGCGGCGGCCAGCAAGGGGGCCGCCTTTTGCAACGGGCCCGGAGGCAGCAACAGGTCCCCTGCGCGCACGGCCACCCGCCACGCCGCCCCCGGCAGGAACGCCAGGTAGCGGCCCGGCGCGTCCGCCACCTGCGCCCGGAGCCACGCACCATACGGTCCCAGCATGTCCGCCAGGGGGCCGGGAAGGCGCGCCGTCGCGGCGGCGGACCAGAGCGCCCAGGGGAGAAGCGCCACGGCCACGCTCACCCCCACGGCCACCGCCGACCGCCACCGCCGCCGCAGGGCCAGTCCCAGCACGGCCGCCCCCACCACCGCCACCCCCGCCGTGCGCACGTACGCCAGCACCACGAGGAGGACGGCCAGCACCGCGCTCTCCCGCCAGGAGGCGCCCTCCTCCTCCGCCCGGGCGGCGGCCCACAGGGCGCCCACCAGCACCAGCACGTAGAGGGGCTCGGAGAGGGCCACCAGCGCGGGGCGCCACAGGTGCACCGAGAGGGCCGAAAGGGCGCCCGCGGCCAGCGCCAGGGGCAGGGGGAGGCCCAGCCCCCTGCGGGCGTAGGCCGCCAGGAGCGCCGCCGCCCCGGCCAGGAAGGCCACGTTCAGGAGAGACGCCACCCGGGCGGCCCCGAGGGGATCGCCCCCCACCATCCACGCGAGGGCGGTGAGCGCCGGGTACAGCGGCGGGAACTTGGCGGCGGGAGGCGCGCCGGGGACGCCCAGATAGTGGAGCCCCGCGCCCCGGGCCAGCGCCCGTCCCAGCAGGAGGTAGACGCCGTCGTCGTCCCAGATGCCCGGCGGGAGGGGGGTCCATACCGCCAGCCCGACCCCCAGGGCGGCCACCCCCAGGAGCAGGAACGGCGCGCCCCCCGACCACCAGGGGCGGCGGGGGGCGCGGGAGACCGGACTGGGGGCGGCGATCAGCGCGTCACCCCCGCAGCACCTCGGCGATGGTGACCAGGGCCTCTTCCAGCGTCGCCTTCTCGATCACCAGCGGCGGAGCGAAGCGGATGACCTGGTGGTGCGTCTCCTTGGCCAGGATGCCCCGGGCCTGGAGGGTCTCGCAGAAGGGCCGGGCCGGCCCCGAGCTGTCCTTGATGACCACGCCGATGAGGAGCCCCCGGCCCCGCACCTCGGCCACGTGGGGCGAGTCGATCGCCCGCAGCTCGTCCATGAACCAGGAGCCTAGCTCGTCGGCCCGGCGGGCCAGGTCCTCGTCGGTGAGCACCGACAGCGCCGAGCGGGCCACGGCGGCGCCCAGGGGGTTGCCGCCGAAGGTGGAGCCGTGGTCGCCCGGCTGGAACACGTCCATGTAGACGTCGTCGGCCAGCACGCCCGACACGGGGTAGACGCCGCCGCCCAGGGCCTTGCCCACGATGAGGACGTCGGGACGTACGTCCTCCCAATCGCAGGCGAACAGGCGGCCGGTGCGGCCGAGCCCCGTCTGGATCTCGTCGGCCATGAGGGCCACGCCGTTCGTCCGGCAGATCTCGGCCGCCCGCTTCAGGAAGCCCTCGGGGGGCACCACCACGCCCCCCTCCCCCTGGATGGGCTCGAAGAGAAAGCCCACGGTGTTCTCGCCCACCGCCGCCTCCAGGGCGTCGGCATCCCCGTAGGGGATGAGGGTGAAGCCCGGCGCGAAGGGGCCGAAGCCCGAGCGGTACTGCTCCTCGGAGGAGAAGCCCACGATGGCCGTGGTGCGGCCGTGGAAGTTGTTGCGGCACACCACGATCTCGGCCTTGCCGTCGGGCACGCCCTTCACCGTGTAGCCCCACTTGCGGACCATCTTGATGGCCGTCTCCACCGCCTCGGCGCCCGTGTTCATGGGGAGCGCCTTGGCGTAGCCGGTGAGCTCGCACAGCTCCCGGAGGAACGGGCCCATCTGGTCGTTGTGGAACGCCCGGGACGTGAGGGTGAGGCGCTCCATCTGCTCACGGGCCGCCTGGAGGATGGCGGGGTGGCGGTGCCCGTGGTTCAAGGCCGAGTAGGCCGAGAGCATGTCCAGGTAACGCTTTCCCTCCACGTCCCACACCCACACGCCCTCCCCCCGCTCCAGCACCACGGGCAGCGGCTTGTAGTTGTGGGCGCTGTAGCGCTCGGCTTCCTGGAGGTACGACTCGGTGCGGGTCTCGGTGGCCTCTGCCATGCTTCCTCGCGTACGGTTGCCGGTTCGAAGATCGGGGCCCCCCGGGCCCCCGATCGGACTGTAACGCTCCCCGGCGGGGGCGGCCAGCGGCGCCCGGGGGCCTACCCCTCTCCGCGGGCGTACGCCACGGGGGGGCGGGGCGTCTCGTCCACCTCCAGGCGGAAGACGTCGGGGCGGGCGTAGTGGCCGACCACGTCGAAGTCGAAGCGGGCCCGGGGGACGTCGGCGAGCTCCAGGTCGGCCACCAGGATGCCCTCCTCGTCCCACAGCGGGCCCGCCAGGCTCTCGCCCAGCGGCCCATAGATGGCGCTGCCGCCCCGGGAGAGGACGTCGGGCCAGGCATCGAGCTCGGCGGCCACCTCCAGGTCCCGGGGGACCTGCGCCCGGGTCGCGTACTGGTTGCACCCCAGGACGAAGCAGCGCCCCTCCAGCGCGATGTGCTGGAGGGTGGCCTGCCAGCGGGGGCGCGCGTCGGCCGTGGGCGCCAGCCAGATCTCGACGCCCTTCCCGTACATGGCCATGCGGGCCAGCGGCATGTAGTTCTCCCAGCAGATGAGGCCCCCGATGCGGCCGAAGGGGGCGTCCACCACGGGGAGCGTGCTGCCGTCGCCCTCGCCCCAGATGAAGCGCTCGGCGGCGGTGGGCTTGAGCTTCCGGTGCTTGGCCAGGAGGCGTCCGTCGGGGCCGAAGTAGAGGAGGGTGCAGTAGAGCGTCCCCCGGCTGAAGGTCCGGTCCCGCTCCACGACCCCCACCGCCAGCCATACGCCCGCCTCCCGGGCGGCATCCCCCAGCCGCTCGGTCGCGGGACCGGGCACCTCCACCGCGGCCCGCCAATAGCGCTCCCAGGTGCGCCGTCCCTCGGGGCTGCGCCCCCCGACCGACGTCCCGAAGGCGAGGCCCCAGGGGTAGCCCCCCACGTACGCCTCGGGGAACACCACCAGCTCGGCCCCCCTATCCGCGGCCTCGGCGGTGAGGGCCACCACCCGCTCCACGGCGGCGGCGCCATCGAAGGGGGTGGGCGCGGCCTGAACCACGGCGGCCCGGACGGTGGCGGGGTGGCGGTCGGCGTCGGGGGTGGTCATGGCTCCTCGGAGGCTCCTGGCGTGGGGCGTGGGAGCACGAGAATCGGCCCGGGGCCCGGCGGGAGCAAGCGGGGAGAGGCCCGAGGGGCGCTCCCGGCGTCAGGTGCGTCGGAGCGCAGACCGGATGAGGGCCATGGGGATGAGGAAGACGATGGCGCCCACGATGGTCCACACGACGTCGACGCCGGCGCCCTGCACCCCGATCACCAGCACGGCCGGGAAGCCGAAGCGGGCTGCGATCCAGCGGCCCACGAAGGCGCCGATGAGCCCCACCCCCACCGACACGAGGCAGCCGCCGGCGGTGAAGCCCACCAGGGCTTCGGCGATGGCGCCGCAGATGGCCGCCAGCAGGAGGAGGACGAGGAAGCCGAGAAGGGTCATGCCCGCAGCTCGTGCGCACGAAGCGTGCCCGGGCTGGCGGCGAACCCTCCGGAGCGCCTCACGCCGGGGGCGGCGCCACCTCCTCCAGGAACGCCACCAGCGCCCGGTTGAACGCCTCCGGCGCCTCCAGGCCGCTCAGGTGACCCGCGCCGGCGATCACCTCCAGCCGGCCCCGGGGCAGGCGCTCCGCCATGGCCGCCGCCGCGGCGGGCGGGGTGACGGGGTCTTCTTCTCCCACCAGCACCAGGACCGGCAGCGCCAGCCCCGCCAGCGCCGGGGTGGTGTCGGTGCGGGCCGCCATGGCGAGCTGGGCGCCGCACATGCCGGCCACGGGGTTGGCCGCGACCACGGCCCCCACGGCCTCCACCACCTCGGGACGGGACGCCAGGGTGGTGGCGCCCAGGACGGACTCGGCGAACTGCCGGGCGTAGGCGGCGGCGCCCTTCCGCTTCAGGGCCCGCACGGCGGCCACCCGGCCGAGGCGCCCCGCGTCGTCGTCGGCCTCGCTCCGGGTATCGGCGAGCACCGCCGCCCTGAACCGCTCCGGGTGACGCTCGAGGGCCCGGAGCAGGACGTAGCCGCCCATGGAGAGCCCACACCCCACCACGGCGTCGAGGCCCAACCGGTCCAGGACGGCGAAGAGGTCGTCGGCGTAGAAGTCGATGGCGTACTGGCCGTCGCCCACCTCGCTCTCCCCCAGCCCCCGGAGGTCGGGAGCGACCACGCGCCAGCGCCCCTCCAGGGCCTCCACCTGGGGCTCCCACATGCGGTGGCTCAGGGGGAAGGCGTGGAGGAGGACCACGGCCGGCGCCCCCTCGGGCCCCCGCACCTCCACGTTCAGCCCCACCCCGCCGACGTCGACGCGCACGGCCGCCTCAGCCCCCGCTCGCCCGGCGGTCCAGCTCGGCCAGGAGGCTCCGCCCTTCGGCCTTCCAGCGGGCGTCCGGCGGGTACGCGACGGGAAGGGCAGCCAGCGCTTCGAGAGCGCTCCGGGCCTCGTCCCACCGCTCCAGGGCCAGGTACATCCTGGCCTGGTCGTAGCGGAACAGGACCACCTCGGGTGCCGCCGCGACGGCCTGGTCCAGGTGGGACTCGGCCTTCTCCCAGCTCGCCGTCTTGAGGGCCTCCTTGCGCAGCACCACCCGGGCGAGGAAGCGCTCCACCGGCGTGAGGGTCATGACCTCGTAGTTGAGCTTTCCCAGGATGTCGTGGGCCCCGGCGTGGTGCGGGTCCAGGGCCAGGACACGGTGGGCCAGGTCGGAGACCTCCTGGGCGAGGACGGCCGTCGTGCGGGGCCCCTGCTGGAGGGCCAGGCGCCCCTTGGCGGCAGCCAGCCAGTAGAGGCCGTCGATTCCGTCCGGGCGCAGCGCGGCGGCCCGTTCGCCCGTGGTGCTGCCGTCCTCGAACCAGGCGTTCTGCCGGTCCTCGTCGTCTTCCATGGTCCCCAGGACGACCGCGGCTCGGGTGGCCCTCCACAGGGCGTCGTAGTCGTCCGGGTCGGCGGCCAGCAAGGCCCGGGCGGCCTCCAGCGACGCCCGGGGCTCCATGCCGTCCATGTAGGCGTCCACCCGGGAGAGCCGCGCCGCGTGGGAGGTGGGCTCGGGGATCACGGCCGAGGGGACGGCCGGAGCGAGGGACGGCCGAACACCGTCCACGGCCTGGGCCCCCAGGGGCCTTGCGGCGGCCGGAGCCAGGAGGAGGGCCAGGGCGAGGCACGGGACGGTGAGGGAGCGCATGGCGCAAATCTCCCGGACCCCCGGGGCCGGGTCAATCGCCCGGGGCTCGGCCGGTCCGATCGGAGAAAGGGCCTCCACCCCCTTGGTGGCGCCCCTCGCGCCTGCCTAGGTTAGGCGGTCCTGCCGGCCCCGCTGCCCCGGCCGCCGGCTCCCGACCACCGCAGCGGGCGCTTCCGGGCGCCCTCCCCGACACCCCGCGAGGGCCGATGCCCTTTGCCCGGCGCGCCGCCGCCCGGATCCTCCCCCTCCTGGCCCTTCTGGCGCCCCTCCTGGCGCCCTTGCCGGCCCGCGCCCAGGCCAGCGCCCACCTGCCCCTCACCGACCCGGTGTACCGGGACCTGGACAGGATCGCCGCCTGGGGGCTGGTGGATACCGTGGCCGTGGCCCGGCGTCCGTGGTCCAGGATGGAGGCCGCCGACCTGGTGGTCCAGGCGCTGCGCAACCGTCCCCGGCTGGCATCGTCCCCCGCCCTGGCGGCCACCGCCGACGCCCTCCTCGGCCGGCTGAGCCACCGCCTGGCGCCCGAGCTGGCCCGCCTGGGGGTGAGGGTGGAGGACGGCACAGGACCCGCGGGCGCGCTGACCCTGGACGGGGCCCGCGTGGACCTCACCTGGACCGACGGCGTCGCACGGAACGTCCCGGACAACGATGTCGGCACCGTGGACGCCCGCCTGAACCCCCTGGTGGCGTACCAGGAGGGGCGGGCACTGGTGGAGGGTGCCACCGCGGGGCTGGAGGTGGAGCTGCGGGGCGGGCTGGGGAGCCACGTCGCCTGGAGCCTCCGCCCCCGGGTGGAGGGGACGGTGGCGGCCGGCGACGTGGCCGACGTGCGGAAGGTGTCGCTCCAGGCCGGGGAGGCCCGCCTCCAGCTCGGCAACGCGGCCTTCACCGTGGGGCGCGAGGCGGTGGTGTGGGGACCCTCCCCCACCGGAGGGCTCATCCTGTCCACCAACCCCGGCCCCCTCACGCGGGTCAGCGTGGCCAACGAGGCGCCGGTGCGGCTCCCGTGGGTGTTGGGGGCGCTGGGGCCGAGCTGGCACCAGGCGTTCTACGCCGACCTGGGCACCGAGGCCCAGCGCTTCGCCCACTCCTACCTGTTCGGCTTCCGCAGCTCCTTCCAGCCCGTCCCCGTGGTGGAGCTCGGCCTGGAGTTCCTGGTGGAGTCCGGGGGGACCGGATCGCCCGCCGCGTCGTTCGGCGACCGCGTCCTGGACCACCTCTTCTTTCCCGACCTCTTCCTGTCCCGGGACCTCACCTTCTCCAACAAGATGGCCGGCGTGGACCTGCGCGTGCGGGCGCCCGGCGCGGCGGGGCTCGAGGCGTACGTGGAGGGGGTGTTGGACGACATCGACATCGACCGCCTGAAGAGCATGCTGTGGCAGGACGGGGGATGGCTGGTGGGCGTCCACGCGGCGCGGCTGGACGACGCCGGCCGCGTCGGCCTCCGGGTGGAGGGAGAGCACACCGGCCTCCGCTTCTACCGCCACGAGGACTTCGTCAGCGGGCTGCAGCTCGACCGCCACGTCCTGGGGAGCGAGCTGGGACCCGACGCGAACGGGGTGCGGGCGAAGCTCACCTTCGACCCCGAGCCGTCCCGGGCCTTCGCCGTCGAAGGGGCCTTCGAGCGGCGCAGCGACGACCACTACGTCTTCCTCATCGGGCACCCCTACTACTTCTCCCGCTCGTCGATCCTGCCCAAGGAGCGGCGCGTGCGCGTGGTGGCCACGTGGGAGGAACGCCGCCAGGGACCGGGCTCGTGGCGGCTGCGCCTCCAGGCCGGATGGGAGCGGACGGACCACTTCGCCTTCGCCCGGAACGACACCCGCAACGCCCTCCTGGCGAGCCTGGTGGTGGAGGCGCGGCCGTGGTGAGGGCGCTCCTGGAGCGGATGCGTCGTCCGGCGCCGGCGGCGCTGGCCACCTTCCTCCTGGCCAACGTGCTGGGGCAGGTGGCGTTCTACCGCTGGCGGGTGGACGCCGTGCTCACCGCCGTGGTCGACGTGCGGGGGCGGGACGCCCTGCTCCGGGAAGCCACCATGGGCTACGTCCTCTACGGGACGGGCATCATCGCCCTGGCCCTCCTGGCCGGGTGGGCTTTGGCCGCCCGCACCCGCTGGCTGGGACGGCTGGCGGGCGGGCTCACCGTGGTGGCCGCCACCGCGCTGAGCTGCTGCGTCTACGTGGAGACCACGGTCTTCAAGGACCACGGTGTCCACTTCTACGAGTTCAACCTGGTGGAGCTGTTCACCAACGCGTGGATCGCCCGGGACTTCGGCATCCGCCCCCAGGACCTGGCCTTCGCCCTGGCGGTGGGGGCGGCCATCGTGGTGCTGGAGGGGGCGTTCCTGCTGTGGCTCCGGCGCCTGGCCCGGGGCGGGAGCGCCCTGGGGCCGTGGAGCCTGGCGGCGCTCGTGGCGGTGACCGCGGGGGGCGGGCTCCTCTTCCGCACGGAGGATCCCCGGGTGGTGGAGGACCGCACCGAGTTCCTGGAGTCGCTGCCGCTGCGCCCCGTGCTCCTGGCCGAGCCGGGCTCCCGCCCCCACATCCCGGCGGAGCCCCGCCTGGGGGAGGGCGGCTACCCCACCGCCGCCACCACCACCCCGCCGGTGCTGCAGGACAAGAAGAACGTGGTCTTCTGGCTGGGCGACGGCTTCCGGGCCGACCACGTCACCCCCGAGCTCACCCCCCACATGCTGGCGTGGGGGCAGCGGAACGACGTGATCGTGCCCCGGCGCATGTACAGCACCGGCCACGCCACCGAGATCGGCTTCTTCGGCCTGCTCTTCGGCCTCGACTCGTGGCACTACATGGCGTTCGCGAACGAGCACGTGAAGCCGTGGCCCCTGGAGGTGCTGGAGGCCAACGGCTACGTGACGGCGCTGGTGGCGGGCTCCCGCTTCAACAAGTACCCCACCGACTTCATGACCGAGGCGTTCCAGGAGGTCTACTACCCGGACGGCGAGGAGGACATCGCCCACATCCTGGACCGCTTCCTGGCGGCCCGGAAGGCCGACGGAAAGCCCTACTTCCTGGTGGTGTTCCACTACACGCCCCACTACCCGTTCAGCTCGGTGCGCCCCCACAACCGGGTCGACCGCCCCGACCTGGTGGAGTCGGAGCGGAGCCCCTTCGTGGACTACGCCGACCCCGCCTTCCAGCGCCAGGTGAAGAACAGCTACCGGAACGCGGTGCGGCAGGCCGACGAGTTCTTCAGCGAAGACGAGGCCCGCTTCCAACCGGGGCTCGAGGCGGGCCACACCGTCTTCGTGGCGGCCTCCGACCACGGCACCGAGTTCTGGGAGCACGGGCTCTTCGGCCACGGACGGAGCACGTTCTGGAACCAGAAGATTCTGGTGCCCGGCTTCCTGGGCATCCCGGGCGCCGAGAAGGCGCCGTCCCGGACGCCGCCGGTGGCGTCGCTCAAGGACGTGTGGCCCACGGTCATGGAGGCCCTGGGGCCGAGCCCCGCCCCCCCGATGGCGAGCTGGAGCGACGGGATGAGCCTCCTGTCCACGCCCCCCGATTCCCTGGCCCGGCGCCGGGACGTGCTGGTCATGGGCCGCTACTTCCCCTGGGCCGACCGCCCCAACCTTTCGGTGGACGGCGACAGGAAGCGCTGGTTCCACGTGACCGGGATCGGCCCCGGTGGTCGGCTGCTGGTCCACACCGACAAGGTCACCGACCTGGACGACCGGCCCGTCGCGGGAGGGGAGGCCGGAGGGAGCATGCCGCCGACGCTGGTGCGCCTCCTGGGGGCGCGCTTCTGGAAGTTCCTGGAGCCGGCTCGAGCGGGCGCCACGGCCCGGGCGGCTGCCCGGGCGGGGGTGGGGCGGCCGTGACGGCGGCCGGGCCCACCGTCTGCTTCACGGTGGACGTGGAGCCCGACTGCCCGCCGTTCCTGGACGGGTGGCGGGGGGTGGAGGAGGGGCTGCCCAGGCTGCTGGACGTGCTGGCAAAGGAGGGCGTCACCGGCACGTTCTTCACCACCGGCGAGACCGCCGAGCGCCACCCCTCCGCGGTGGCCGCCGTAGTGGCCGCCGGGCACGAGCTGGGCTGCCACGGCCACACGCACCGCCGCTTCGACCGCCTGGACGCCGCCCAGGCCGGAGACGAGGTGCGCCGCTCCAGCGCGGCGCTCCGGGCCTTCGCCCCCGTCACGAGCTTCCGGGCGCCGAACCTGGCTCTCCCACCGGAGCGCCTCCCCCTCCTGGAGGCCGCCGGCTACCGCCTGGACTCCTCCGAGGGGCTCTACAAGCCCGCGGTCTGGCTCGGGCGTGCGGCCCGGGCGGCGCGGCTCGGGCCGGCGGCGCCCACGACCACGCTCCTGCGGGTTCCGGCGTCCCTCACCTCGTCGGCCCTCCGCCTCCCGGCCGCCGTGCGGGACCCCCTCCTCCGGGCCCTGCCCTCCCCCGTGGTGCTCTTCGTCCACCCCTGGGAGATGGTGGACCTGTCGGCCGAGCGGCTGCGCTGGGACTGCCGGCTGGGGACGGGGGCCCGGGCGCTGGAGGCCGTGGGGGAGGTGGTGCGCCTCTTCCGGGGGCGGGGCGCCCGCTTCGTGCCCATGAGCCGCCTGGCCCGGCCGGAGGAGCCTGCGGCCGCGTGAGCCGCCGCGCCCGCTGGCTCGCCGCGTGGGGGGTGGCGACCCTGCTGCTGGCTCTCTGCTTCCGGGCGGTGGGGTGGGCGTCGGTCGTCCCCGTGCTGGCCCGGGTGCGGCCCGCCTGGGTGGCGGCCGCCGTGGCGCTGAACGCGGCCATCCTCCTGGTGCGGACGCGCCAGTGGGCGCTGCTGGTGCCGCCGGGGCGCACCGTGCCTTTCCTCCGCATGCTCCGCATCACCGCCGTGTCGTCCATGGTGGCCAACTCGGTGCCCTTCCTGGCCGGACAGGCCGCCGGCCTCCACCTCCTGGCCACCCGGGGGCGGGTGGGGCACGCGGCGGCCACGTCGGTGACCGCGCTGGAGCAGGTGGCGGAGGGGGTGGCCAAGGTGGCCGTGCTCCTCCTGCTGGCGGCGCTGGGCCCCCTCCCGGGCGGGCTCCGGGGCGCGCTCCTCGGGCTGTCGGCCGGGGTTGCGCTGCTCGCCGCCGCCGTGGCCCTGCTGGCCGGCGGCGGCAGCGCTCCGGCGTGGCTCGGGCGGGGCCGGCTGGAGCCGGTGGGCCGCTTCGTCGCCGAGGTGCGGGCGGCGCTGGCCGCCACCCGCCGCCCCCGCCTCCTGGGCGCGGCGGTGACGCTGGCCCTGGGGATGAAGGCCTTCGAGCTCCTGGCCATCCTGGCCGCTTCGGCCGCGGTGGGGGCGGGGGTGGGGCCCCGGGGGGCCCTCCTGGCCCTGGCCGCCGTGAGCCTGGCCACCATGGTGTCGGTGGCGCCGGCCAACCTGGGCGTCTACGAGGGGAGCGCCTTTCTGGCGTACCGCTGGCTGGGCGTCGACCCCCGGACCGCCCTGGGACTGGCGGTCGTGCAGCACCTGGCCTACCTGCTCCCCATGGCGGGGGGCGGCTGGCTCGCCGTGCTGCTGTGGCGGGGGGGCACCGAGGCGGCGGCGGAGGGCGGCGCCGACTGACCGCCCCCCCGGGGCACTCCCCGGGCGACGTCGTACAGCTCCAGGTGGCGCGCCAGCACGGCGTCCCAGTCGTTGGCGGGGGGCGCCGCCTCGTTGTGGCGGCGCAGGCGGGCCAGCAGCTCCCGGTCGCGCCCCAGCCGCACCAGGTGGTCGGCCACGCCGGCGTCCGAAGGCGCCAGCAGCGCCTCCCTGCCCTGCTCGAACAGCGCGCCCATCCCCGAGTCGCCCCGGGCCACCACCGGCAGGCCGGCGGCCCGGGCCTCGGCGGCGGACAGGCCGAACGACTCCAGGACGCTCACCAGCACGAAGGCGTCGGCCTCGGCGAAGCGCTCCCGGATGGCCTCCCGGGGGAGGTAGCCCAGGAAGCGCACCGCGTCGGCGATGCCCAGGCGGCGGGCGTCTCGCTCCATCCTGCCCCGCTCCGGGCCGTCGCCCACCACGTCCAGCCGCACGGCGACGGCGGGCGCCAGGCGCCGGGCCGCGTCGGCCACCACCCGCAGCAGCGCCCGGCCCCGCTTGCGGGGCTGGAGG
Source organism: uncultured Gemmatimonadales bacterium (assembly GCA_963720485.1). Classification (GTDB taxonomy): domain Bacteria; phylum Gemmatimonadota; class Gemmatimonadetes; order Longimicrobiales; family Gaopeijiaceae; genus MFD05684-c1. The sequence goes on along the minus strand of OY970395.1, from coordinate 856,126 downwards.
CGGAGCACCGACACCAGGCGGAGCTCGTCGGCCCGACCCGGACGGTGACGCACCCGCCACGCCCCGGCGTCGATGCCGTTGGGCAGGACCTCCACGGGCCGCTGGGGCACCAGCGCCTCCAGCTCCCGGGCCACCGGCGCCGACACGGCCGACACCACCTGGGGCCACGCCGTCCAGCCGAACACCCGGTCGAAGGCGCGCAGCACCCAGGCGTAGCCGCCGATGACCGAGTGGAAGGTCACGGCAAGGGGCACGCCGGCCGCCCGGGCGCCGTGGGCACCCGCCAGCGCCATGGTGGAGCCGATGGACGCGTGGGCGTGGGCCACGTCCACGTCCCGTTCCTCCAGCAGCCGCCGGGTGATGGACGAGGCCCGGGGCGAGAACGTCACCCCCAGCCCCGGCACCCGGGACACGTCCAGGCGGTGCACGGTAACGCCGGGGGGCGCCTCGAGGCGGGCCGACAGGAGGCGGCGCTGGGCCCGGGGATCCGCGGGGGTGGTGGTCACCACGTCCACCGCGTGCCCCGCCGTCGCCAGGCGCCCCGCCAGGTCGTGGAGCTGGATCTCGATGCCGCCGACGCGGGGGAGGTACCAGTCGGTGAGGAGGGCGACGCGCATGGGGGAAGCTACCGGGGGCCGCCTCCCGGGGGAAAGCTCGCCGACGGATCAGCGCGTGAGGAAGAACGCCGACAGGAGAAAGCCCAGCGCCACGGCCATGCGCCGCCAACTGAAGGGTTTGCCGCCTTCGGCCTTGGGCTCCCGGGTCCAGATCACCACCACCCCGCACCCCGAGCTGGCGAAGCGGGCCGGAACCTCCGAGCCCTGGTAGACCTCCACCGCCTCCACGTCGTCGGGGGAGAGGACCTGGTCGATGGGGAACGGCTTGATGGTCTTGGTGCCGTCCAGGTAGACCTCCGGCTCGCAGCCGCCCCGGAGGAGCACGGAGGCCACGCGGCCGAACGTGGCCGGGGGGGTGACCCGCACGCCCGGCATGGTGCGTAAGAGGTCCGATACCTCCATGGGCATCTTCGCCTCGATGTCCTCCCGGGTGACGAAGCGCCCGAGTCCCTGGTCCCGGCGTCCGTAGAAGCCCGCGTCCCGGAGGTAGCGGGAACGGGAGCTGGCGATGACGAAGAGGGGCTCCAGGGAGAGGGCCTGTGGGACGAGCTGGACCTCCACGCGGAGCTCCACGTCCTTCCCCGGGGCCACCGAGTCCACCAGCGTCCGGTAGCCGATCCGGTCCATGCGGATCTCGTAGCGGGCCGCGAGGAGCCCCCCGAAGACGAAGCGCCCCCGCCGGTTCGTGAGGGCCGGATCGGGGAGCCGCGCCTCTATGCTGTCGTCCTGGAAGTGGAGGCTCACCAGGACGTCCTCCACCGGCGCCCCGGTTTCCCGGTCCACCACCATCCCCACCAGGCGGGCGGACCCCTCCGCCTGCTCCCCGGCCTGGGCGGCCAGCGGCGCCGGCAGGATCGCCAGGAGGAAGGCGGTGGGAACGATGTGGCGAGGGAGCACGGAGGCAGAGCCCTCGGCGCACGGTGGCGGGAGCCCGCGCGCCTCTGGAGACGACACGCTACCTGAATCCTACGACCGCCAGGGCCCGACGCTTACTTCCGGGGTGGCCGCTCCCGGGAGAGCCGGCGGTCGCCGTTGCCTCAACCTTGAGGTTGGCGGGTCCGGACGCCAGAGGGACGTGAGAGGCGGGCGTGCCGGGGCCCCGGGGCCAAGCGCTTTGCGCGGCGTCGGCGGAGCGCCTACGCTGACCCGGCCTCCCTTCCCCCAATCCGGAGGATTCCATGGGCACCGACGCGCACGACCCTCCCTCCCGCCGCCGCTTCCTGGCGGCCACCGGAGCCGCCGCGGCGGCGCTGACGCTGCCCCGCGGGGCGGTCGCGGCCGCGACGGCGCACGAGGCGGCGCCCAGGCCCGCGGGGACGCCGCTGCACATCGGCATCATCGGCTCGGGGAACCAGGGCGGGTCGGTGGGGCTGCTGTGGGCCCGCGCCGGGCACCGGGTGCTGTTCTCGTCCCGCCACCCGAACGAGCTGGCCGACCTGGTGGAGGAAGCCGGCGACGGCGCCCGCGCGGGCACCCCCGACGAGGCCGCCCGCTTCGGCGAGGTGGTGCTCATCGCCGTGCCCTACGGCGCCCTGCCCCAGGTGGGGCGGGACCAGGGGCCCCTGCTCCGGGGCAAGGCCGTCATCGACTGCGGCAACCCCCGGGAGGACCGGGACGGCCCCATGGCCGCCGACGCCATCGCGAAGGGCACGGGGGTGGCGTCGGCCGAATACCTTCCGGGCGTCCGACTCGTCCGCTCCTTCAGCGCCCTGAGCTATACCATGGTGCGGGACCGGAACCACCAGGCGGGCGCCTGGCTGGGCATCCCCGTGGCCGGCGACGACGTGGACGCCGTGGCCGCGGCTGAGCGCCTGGTGGCCGACGCCGGCTTCGATCCGGTGCTGGTGGGCGGCCTCGCCCGGGCCCGCACCTTCGACCGGGGCACGGACGTGTACGTGAAGGGGATGACGGCGGCGGAGCTGAGGGGAGCGCTGGACATCCGGCCGTAGGCGGCCGCCGCCTCACCCCTCCCCGCGCAGCACCGCCAGGCTGGAGGCCCGGGACGCCCGCACGGCGGGCAGCAGCCCCGACAGCGCCGCCACGCCGAAGAGGGCGCCCGCCATGGTGAGGAGCGTTACCGGGTCCGTGGGCGCCACCCCGTAGAGGAGCGACGCCAGGAGCCGTGACGCGAGAAGCGCCCCGGCGAGGCCCACACCGATCCCCGCTGCGGCCAGGAGGAGCGTGCGCTTCACCACCGACCGCCGCACCTCCGCCGCCGACGCCCCCAGCGCCATGCGGATGCCGAGCTCCCGGGTGCGCTCGGCCACCGATTGGGCGAGGACGCCGTAGACGCCCAGCGCCGCCAGCAGGAGCGCCACCACGCCGAAGGCCCCCAGGATCCTGAGGATGAAGCGCCGGGGCGCGACGGAGCGGTCCAGGGTAGAGGTCAGCGTCCAGACGTCCCGGTTGGGCATGGCGGGGTCGGCCTCGGCCAGAACGGCCGAGACGGCGGACGTCACCGCAGCCGGGTCTCCCGCGCTGCGCACCGGCATGTCCAGGGCGTCGAAGTCCCGCTGCTGGGCGAGGGGGAAATAGACCTCCGGGCCCCCAGGGCTCTCCGGGCTCAGGTGGCGCACGTCGGCCACGACCCCCACCACGAGCCACGGCTCGTCCCCATCCCCCTTCCGGACGAGCCTGCCCACGACGTCTTCGCCGGGGAAGGCCCGCTCCGCCGCGGTGCGGTTCAGCATCACCACCCGCTGATCCCCGGGTCCGTCGTCCCACGTGATGTCCCGGCCCTCCAGGAGCGTGATGCCCATGGTGCGCAGATAGCCCGGGGACACGAGGTGGGGGAAGACCGCCATGGGGCTCCCGTCCCCGGCGCCGCCGTCCCGCAGCTCTCGCCCCACGGGCTCGAGCGGCCACAGGCGGTTCTTCCCCAGAGGGAGGGCATCCACCAGCGCCGCGTCCGTCACCCCGTGGACGCCCTTCACCCGGGAGACGAGCCCGGCGTAGAAGTCCGCCGCCTCCCGGTCGCTGTCGAACTCCCGGCTCGGGTGGACGCGCCACGCCTGCACCCCCGCCGGGGAGAATCCCAGGTTCACGTCCAGGACCGCGCGGAAGCTCCGCAGGAGCAGCCCACCGGACACCAGCAGGATGCAGGCGAGGGCCACCTCCACCACGACCAGACCCTCCCGGAGGCGGCGGCCCCGGCGGCCGGCGCTGGCGCCTCGCCCCGACGCGCCCAGGGTCGCGGACTCGCTCCCCTCCGACACCTGGAGCGCCGGGGCCAGCCCCGCCAGCAGCCCGGCCACCCCCGCCGCCGCCAGCGCGCACAGCAGGGCCGACCCGTCCACCGAGACCCGCCTGAGGAGGGGGATGTCCACGCCCACGGTCCCCGCCACGAAGCGGGTTGCCAGCACCGCGAGGGCCACGCCGACCCCCGCCCCCGCCAGGGACACGCCCAGGCTCTCCAGGAGGAGCTGCCGCACGATGCGGCCCCGGGTGGCGCCCAGCGCCTTCCGCACCGCCACCTCCCGCCCGCGCCCCGGCGCCCGCGCCAGGAGGACGTTGGCCACGTTCACGCACACGATGAGCAGCACCACCGCGGCCGCCGCGGCCAGGAGCAGGAGCGCCGGCATGAAAGGCCTGGCGATGTAGGTCTGCAGCGGCGTCACCACCATGGGCCGGGCCCAGCGCTGGGGGTCCCGCTCCCGCAGGCCCTTCACCGCGCCGTCCAGCTCGGCCTGGGCCGCGTCCGGCGCCACGCCCGGCCTCAGCCGGCCGATGAAGAACATGGTGTTGCCCCGGCGGTCGGTCTCCGGACCCAGCGGGTAGGGCAGCAGGAAGTCCACTCCCACGCCGGGCGTGAACAGCGTCGAGAAGTCGAACGAGGCCGGCAGCACGCCCACCACCTGGCGGGGCTCGCCGTTCAGGTCGATGGAGGTTCCCACCAGCGCCGGATCCCCCCCGAAGCGGCGGCGCCAGAACCCGTTGGAGAGGATCACCACCGCGGGTCCGCCCCAGCGGCCCTCCTCGTCCGTGAAGCCGCGCCCCAGGACCGGCGTGACGCCCAGCACCCGGAGGAAGCCCGCCGCCACGCCGACGCCCGTGACCTCCTCGGCGGAGGCCCCGTCGCCGCCGAGGGTGTAGGGCGCGTGGTCGAAGAAGGCGTCGTAGCCCGTTAGCCCCTCGAAGGACGCCGAGGCCGTCTGCCGGAGATCCCGGAGGCTGCCCGAGCGGGACGTGACGGAAGAGAGACTCTCCCGCTCCCCCTGGCTGGCGATCCACACGAGGCCGTCCGGATCCTTCAGCGGCAGCGGCGCCAGCAGCAGCGGGCTCACCACGCTGTACACGGCGGTGGTCGCCCCCACACCGAGGCCTACCACCAGGGCCAGGAGGAGGTGGAAGCCCGGACGGCGGCGGAGGGAGCGCCACGCGAAGCGCGCGTCGGCGGCGAAGGAGGAGGGGCGGAAGAGGTCGGTCATCGCCTTCGAGGTCGCCACGGTGAGTCCGTGTACAGGCTCGGACGGCCCCAGGGCCCGGATGGTTGCGAGCACCCCGGACAACCCCCTCCCCCACCCCGGCCTCCAACCGACAGGGTTGACGCTCCTCCCGGTTGCACCATGGCCAAGGTCCTGTCCGACTCCCTGAGCCGCAGCACCACAGTAGGCGGGGGTCGAGCGGCCTGCGCTGGTGGGTGGAAGTGCTGGCGGACGCCGCCGAGCCGCCCCTATATAGCAGCCATGGCAGCGAGGCCCGCGATCGACCACCCGCCCCGAGGGGGACGACCCGTGAAACGTCCCGACCCCACCGAAGACCTGGTCCTCCTGGCGAACCAGACCGCCCACCGCGTGTGCATCGCCTGGACCGGCGACGAGGACCGGGAGGCGATCCAGATCCCACCCTACGGTCAGCGCGAGGTACACCGGAGCGAGGCCGCGAGCATGGACCTCGAGCCGTGGCTGAGCCGGGGGATCGTGACGAGCCGGAGGGTGGTGGAGGAGCCACAAATCCTGCGCCCCATCGGGGAAGGCATCCTGGAGGGCCTCCTGGGGGTGGGCGTGTGGGCGGGCCTCGCATGGCTGGTGTGGGACGCCATCGGTGAGCCGCCACGGAGCTACTGGCTGTGGGCGCTCGGGGCCGCCCTCCTCCTGGCCACGGTCCTCGCCGCGGCCCAACTCCGGGAGCGGGGCGGCGAGCACGCCATCCGGACCGTGTTGGGGGCGCTGCTCCGGCCTCTCTCGTGGGGACGAGCCCTGGCGGGCGACATGGCGAACGTGACGGCCGTGGCGCTGGTCGCGGTGGGGGTGCCGGCGGCGGTGATCCTGGCCACGGGCGGATGGGCGTCGCCCGCCGACGCCGGCACGGTGGCTCCCCTCGGGCTGATCGGCCGTTGGCTCGAGGCCCAGCTCGGCGAACGGGCCCTCCACCTCACCGGGCGGGGGCTGCAGCTCGTCGTCATCGCCCTCCTCTCCTCCCTCCCGGCCGCCCTCTACTTCCTCTTCGACCGGCGGAAGCTGCAGAGCCTGCGGCAGCGGTTCTTCCGCTCCGTGCTCGTGCTGGACCCGGACGTGCGCACCCTCGAAGACGTGGCGAGCGTGTACGGCGACCGGGTCGACGAGGTGCTCGGGGGAGCCACCAAGGGGGGGCGGCGGCCGCCCATGGGGCTCACGCGCCAGGTCATGGTGCCCCTCACCACGCTCGTCCTGGCCGTGGGGTGGACGGTCACCCTGGACCCCGTCGGCCCGGTGGACGCGAACACCAGCTCCCTGGTGTCGTTCTTCACCCCGCACCCCAGCGCCATGGTGTTCGCCTTCCTGGGCGGGTACCTGTTCGCCATCGGCATGCTGCTCCGGCGCTACGTCCGCTCGGACCTCAAGCCCGAGACCCTGACCCACGCCCTGGTGCGCATCCTCGGCGCCATCCTGATGGCCTGGGCGGCCGAGGTGGCGTGGCCCGATATGGGCATGGGCGCCCTGTACCTGGTCTCCTTCGTCATCGGCGTCTTCCCCGAGAGCGGGATGGACTGGCTCACGGAGCGGGCCCGCTCGATCATGGCGAGCCGGGCGTCGACCACCGGAACCCCCGACGGCGCGACGCTGAGCGAGCGGTTCCCCCTGGACTGCCTCGACGGGATCAACATCTACCACCGCTCCCGGCTCATGGACGAGGGCGTGGACAACCTGGAGAACCTCGCCCACTCCGACCTGGTGGACCTGGTGCTGGACACCCGCATTCCCATGGGGACGCTGGTGGACTGGGTCGACCAGGCCATCCTCCTGCTCCACACCCGCTCCGCGAACGCCGCCCTCGGCCACGACGAGGTGCTGCGCGACCACGGCGTCCGAACCGCGACGGACCTGGAGATGGCCTGGCACCGGGCGTGGGTGCGGGGCGATGGCGACGCCTTCCTGGCGCTCCTCGGGTCCACCGCGGGGACTCCGCCCAGGCTCCGGATCATCCTCGACGCCCTCGAGGACGACCAGTGGATGGCCCAGCTCCGGCAGGCCCGCGCGGCGGGACGCGGCCGGCTGCCGCTCCGGGCCGAGCACCTGCCCCTGTGGGACGAAGGGGAGGACCGGCTGGCCGAGGAGATGGAGCGGATCCACGAGAAGGTGATCATCCGGCGGATGCAGGCCGCGACGGCGACCCGGGAGAAGGCGCTGGCGATCGCCCCCCCCGAGACGGGGTCCGCCGCGGCGGCGGGCGCCCTCGGGGCTCCCTTCCCCCCAGCGGCGACGCCCGGGAAGGACCACGTCGGTGCAGGGGTGGTGTCGGTGGAGCCGAAGCGGCCGGGGTGAGGGCGCCCCGCCCCGGTCAGGCGCCGTCCGCCGGGGTGTTCGAGGGTCGGGGGCCGCGCAGCGCCCGGACCACACGGGCCACGTCGGGTTCCTCCCGCAGGCGCACCACCATGAAGACGGGGCGCAGATGCGCGTCCGGGGAGAGGATGTGCTCCCCGAGCTCGGCCACGACGGCATCCAGGTTTCGTATGGCGTCCTCCTGGCGGTCGGCCGCCAGGGGGCCCGCCAGGTGCTCGGCCCACTCCCACGCCAGACGCCGGCTGCGATCGAGGCAGAACGTGCAGATCTCCTCGTCCGTGCGGCAGCCCACCCGGTCCAGGAGCGCCATCCACGGCGAGATGGTGGAGATCCGGTCCTGCACCGTGTCCACCGTCTCCGACAGGAGGACGGTGATCTCGTCGAAGTCGCGCTTCAGGGCCGGGAGGGCGGCCCCCGGAGCGGTGCGCGCGGCGGCGATCCCCAGGTCGAGGCCGATGTGGGCGTTCATGCCCAGGAGGAGGTGCTGGAGCACAAGGGGGCTCCACCGGGACGTCGCCCGGAACGCCACCTGCCAGCTCCGGGTCGGCGCCTGTCCGCTGCGGAAGGTGTCCAGGGCACGCAGGTAGCGGCCGGCGAAGAGAACGTCCAGCCGCTCCATGCGGGGGCCGTCTTCGAACCGGCCGGAGTGGATCCCCTCCTTCACCCGCGCCGTCACCTCACGGTAGAGCGCCGCGAAGTAGCCCAGGCGGCTGCGGTCCTCGATCGACTGCTCCACCACCTCGTCCAGGCGGCCGAGAACGTCGTCGATGGTATGGCACGCCGCGGGTGAATCGAGAGAGGGCATGGCTGCCTCCGGATCCGGGGGACGCCGCACGATAGGCATCCGGGCTCCTCTCCGCCATGCGGCCGCACGCCTCGCGAACGTCGCCCCTCAGACGTACCCGAACAACGGCGGGAAGACGATCACCACGACGGCCGCCCACACGGCGTAGACCGGCACGTAGTCCGTCTGCCACCGCTCGAGGCGCTCGAACGCGCCGCGTCCCCTCAGGAAGCGGACGTGGAGCACGGCCGACCACCCCAGGTTCACCAGCAGGATCACGTTCTCGCCCAGGGCGGCCACCCGGTTCGGCGTGAAGCCGAACTCGTTGATGCGGGCGGCGATGGCCCACAGGGCCACCGCGTCGGCCAGGAGCGCGCTCACCACCAGCACCACCTGCAGCACGTCGAAGACGCCGGGGGGCGAGCGGGGGTCCCGTGCGGACACCGAGTACAGCAGGAGGGCCAGCACCACCACCAGGAGCAGGTCGAAGGCGATGAGCACGTCCCGCTGGATGTCCACGCCGCGCCCGGTCCACAGCGCCGTACCCAGGAACGCGAGCAGCACGGCGGCGAAGAGGGGCGTGAAGAGGCGCGTCAGCACGGGCGCCATGTTCTCGATCACGCTCTGCTTGGCCTCCACCAGCCACGACGCGACCAGGACGCCCCCCGCGGCTCCGCACGGCAGCAGCCACGACTGGAAGAAGGCCTCGAGGTCGACCCCGATGGCCTGGAAGATCATGGCCATGAACCCCGTCAGGACGCCGCCGCCCAGGGCGATGAGCACGTAGTAGATGAACAGCTCGCCCGAGAAGCGGATGAAGTCCATGCGGCCCTCCACCTTCCCCCAGCGGCCGCCGGCGTAGGCGACCCCCACGACCACCAGGAGGGCGATGGGGAGGTGCAGCGCGGTGAGCGCCTCGGTGGAGCCCCGGGGGGCGAACGGATAGACGTTGGCGAACACGGCCGCGACGGCGAAGGCCGCCACGAGCCCGAGGAGGGTGCGGGGGGCGAGCCGGCGCTTCCACGCAAAGTAGCCGGTCAGCAGGGGCAGCACGAAGAGGCTCAGGTTCCTGACGTAGAAAGGCGACAGCCCGGTCCTATCGACCATGGGGATCCCGAAGAACTGCGGCACCTTCATGGCGAGGGCCGCCGCCACGGCGAGGCCGAAAGCGACGGCGGCGTCGGTGCGGGCCCGGGCCCGGGGGGCTCCGTCGTCGGAAGGGGACACCACGAGCTGCTTCCACAGGCGCTCCGAGTGCTCCCGGGCGAACTCCCGCGACAGGCTGTCGAGGTCGCCCATGCGCTTGACCGCCACCAGGAACGCCTCGTCGCTGGCGAGCCCCGCGTCGCCCAGGACCACGATCTGCTCCCGCAGATGGTCCTCCAGCTCCGCCACGTCGACGGCGTGGATCGCCTGCCGCCGTCGCAGGTAGCTCCGCCACTGGTCGATCTGCTCCTCCAGGGACAGCACGGGCCCGGGAGTCGGCATCGCTCAAGCTCCTTCGGGGCGTGGCGTGAAGGACGGCGGACGGAGGTCGACGGCGGGAAGGGCGAGGGCCTGCCAGATGCCCCGCAGCGTGGCGTCCACCGCCTGCCACTGCCGCCGCTCCTCGGCGAGCTGGGCCCGGCCCTCGGCGGTGATGCGGTAGTACTTCCGGCGCCGGCCGGTGTCGGCCACCTCCCAGCGCGCCTCCACGTACCCCAGCCGCTCGAGCCGGTGGAGCACCGGGTAGAGCATCCCGTCGGTCCACTCCATGTGCCCCCCCGACAGCTCACGCACGCGCTGGAGGATGGCGTAGCCGTAGCTGTCCTCGTCGGCCAGGATCGCCAGGACCATGGGCGTCGAGGAGGCGGCGATCAGATCCTTGTTGATCTCCATGGGCTCGCGGGCACGAGGGGCGCAGGGCCGATCCGGATGCTTACCTAGAGCCATTATACATTGTGGCTCTATGTATGCAAGCGCGATGAAGCACATGCGTGCGCCGGTGGCCCCCCCCGCCCTCAGGGATGCCGGATCACGCGCTCCGGCGTGGTGTCGATCCCGCTGCGCTGCGTCCGCCCACTCCCGAGGGTCCCGAAGACGTTCTGCCCCCAGCACAAGGTCACGCCCGACGGGTCCACGCCGCACTGAGTGGCGTAGCCGATACCGATGACCGTGAACGTCAGCCCACCCGCCGCGGGCACCGGCAGGTCGACCTCGGCCGTCTCTCCTCCGTTGCCGAAGCCCGCCGGGTCGCTGCCCCAGCAGTACAGGAGCCCGTCGCCGTCGACGCCGCAGGCGTGGGAGCGGCCGGCCGCGAGACGGGTGAACGCGTGCCCACCCGCCACCGGCATCGGCTCCCAGCGGTCGGCGCGTGTGCCGTCGCCGAGCTGGCCGCGGGCGTTGCCTCCCCAGCACCAGGCGGCCCCGTCCGCCGCGAGGCCACAGGAGAAGTCGTCGCCCAGGGCCAGCGCGGTGAACGTCGGCGCCGAGGCGACCTCCCGGGGGTGGCGCGTGCACGGGGCGGAGCCGCAGGTGGAGTCCACGCTCTCCACCCCGAGCTGGCCGTGGTCGTGGAAGCCCCAGCACCAGGTCGCCCCGGACGGCGTCACGCCGCACGTGTGGCGGCCGCTCGTCGCCGCCAGGGCAAAACGGTGCTCCGCGGCCACCTGGGTCGGCGTCGTCAGCTCCCCGGGTGGACCGTCGACCGGAAAGAGCCCCCCACCCCAGCACAGCAGGTCGCCGTCCGCCGTGATCCCGCACGTGGTCCGCCCCCCGGCGGTGAGCGACTCGAACACGGCGTCGCCGTCCACGGGTGTGGGCTTCGGGCGGATCCCGAGCTGGGAGAGCCCGAGCTGTCCCTGGTCGTTCCACCCCCAGCAGTACGCCGTCCCCCCGGCCGAGAGGCCGCAGGTGTGGTAATGGCCCACGGCGAGGTCGGTGAAGTGGACGCCCACGGCGGCGGGGAGGGCGCCCGCCGAACAGGGGACGAAGTCCTGTCGGGTGAAGAAGCAGCGGTCGGGGGGCACGAACGTGCCGAGCTGGCCGTACAGGTTGGAGCCCCAGCACCAGGCACCGCCGTCGTCCGCCAGGGCACAGGTGTGGTCGACGCCGCCACCGAGGGCGACGAAAGGCCCGGCCGTGGCCCACACCTGGAGGACGATCCTCAGCACGTACTTCCCCGCCTCGGCCTGGATCTGCACCGAGCCGGGCCCCGTGCCCGTCACCACGCCGAGCTCGTCGACGGTGGCGATCGCGCTGTCGGACGTCGTCCACAGCACCGAGCCCGGGGGGGGCGTATCGTAGCGCGGGACGACGCTCAGGCTCACCGTGTCGCCCACGACGATCGCGTCGAGGCGGCTCTCGATGGCCAGGCCCTCCACCTCGAAGCACGCACACACACAGACCAGCGGCGCCACGGTGAGGCACGCCCGTACACTGCGGCCCACGGCATCCCCCCTCGAACGAGGAAGCGGATGTCCCAGGCTAGGTCGGGGGGCGCAGGGGGGCAAGCTTCGTGGAGACCGCGCCCGTCGGCGCCCTCGCCCCGGGTCAGCTCGCCGGCCCGGGCTCCCACAGCTCGAAGCGGTTCCCTTCCGGATCCACGGCCCACCCGAACCGCCCGAAGTCATACTCGTCGATGCGGTCGACCACCTCGACCCCCGCGTCTCGTAGCTGTGCGAGCATCGCGTCCAGGTCGTCCACCCGGTAGTTCACCATCAGCCCCGAGCTCCCCGGCCCGAAGTAGTCCGTCTGGGTCGGGAACGCGGACCACACGGTCGGGTCTCCCGGTCCCACCGACTCGAACGAGGCGTACGTCTGACCCTCCGCCACCGGAACGCCGAGGTGATCGCGATACCACGCCGCCAGGGCCTTTGGGTCGCGCGCCTTGAAGAACACGCCGCCCACGCCTCGCACCCGTTCCATCACGTCCTCCGCCAGGGGGAACTCCGCGGCCGCTCCAGGGCGGCGCTCACTCTTCCCTTCTGTACTTCTGATGGTATTTCATCGTCTTCAGGGCCGCCTTGTGCTCCGAGACGGCCGCCTTCCGCGCGAGCGGATCGTCCTTGCGCGCCTGGTACTCGGCCTCCGCCCTGAGCCTGCGGTAGCTCGCCAGCCGATCAGAGGGGAGTCGGCCGGTCCTCTCCGCCTCGACCACCGCGCACCCCGGCTCCGATTCGTGGCGGCAGTCTCCGAATCGACACGCCCGGGCGAGCTCCTCGACGTCGGGGAACGCTCGATCGAGGCCTTCCTCGACCGACCACAGCCGCAGCTCACGGATTCCCGGCGTGTCCAGGAGCAGGGCACCTCCCTCCATGGGGTAGAGCTCCCGCCGGGTCGTGGTGTGCCGCCCCTTCCGGTCCCTGTCGCGCACCTCCGCGACCGCGGCCTCCGCGGACGGCGCCAGCAGGTTCACGAGGGTGGACTTCCCCGCCCCGGAGGGCCCGATGAGAACCACCGTGGATCCCCGACGGAGGGAGGCCCGGAGCGCCGCTATGGACGCGGCATCCACGCTGCTGACGGCCCGCACCGTGACGCCCAGGGCGACCCCCCGGGCTTCCTCGACCGCGCCGGCGAGATCCATGCACACATCGCTCTTGGTGAGCACGACCTCGGGGACGGCGCCGCTCTCCCACGCCACCGCCAGGTAGCGCTCGATCCGCCGCTCGTTGAGGGGCGTGTCGAGGCCGTGCACGATCCACACGACGTCGACGTTCGCCGCGAGCACCTGCTCGGCCGCCGCGCCCCCCGCCGTGCCGCGCACCAGCCGGGTCCGGCGAGGGAGCACGCCCGTGACGGTCCACGGATCCGTGGCCGTCGGTCCCGGGGCGAGAAGGATCCAGTCGCCGACCACGGGTGGGGCCGGCGTCCACGAACCGGAGACGATGCGGGCCGTCACCGGCCCGTCAGCCGTCTGGACGCTCCAACGGTCCCGGTCCTGGGCCACGACCCGTCCCGGCTGGCCCCGGACGGCGTCGCGGGCCGCGGCCTCGGCGGCCCAGGTCTCGTTCCACCCCCACGCTTCGAGTGCCAGGTCTCGGCTCTTCCGGGGCGGGACGGGCTAACCTACCTCCAGCGGGGGACCCACCACGTCCATTCCGTGGCGCCGGAACAGGAGCTCGAGGTCGGGGCCCGTTGGAACGCCCTCCAGACGGGTCGCTTCGGCGAAGAAGGCTTCCATGTCGCCCGCGGGGGTGAACCCGATCAGCATCTCTCCCGTCGTCGTGCCGACGTGGGCCCACGTGTGGGGGACGCCCCGCGGTGCCAGCAGCGAGTCGCCACGACGCAACGGGAACCTCTCCCCGCCCACCTCCACCACGTAGTTCCCGGCCACCACGTAGAACCACTCGTCCTGATTCCGGTGGATGTGCCGCGGCGGCCCTCCCCTCCTCGCGTCGACCTGCTGCAGCACCAGCAGGCCACCTCCCGTGTCCGAGGACGTCACCTTCACGTCCATCGGCAGGAAGCCGAACACGGCACGGCGCTGCCCCAGGCGGTCCCGGCCCTCTCCCACCCGGATCGCCCGGGCTCCCAGGCTTCCCTCTTCGCTCCCCATACCTCGCCCTTGAGCAGGTGATCGCGACGACACGCTGCGCCAACCTACCACTCTCCGCCTATCTCGAGCACGCGGCAGCGGGTCGTCTCCGGGGGAAGAGCGCTGGCACGGCTACTGCTGCGCAGCGGTTCGTCCGGGCGGCCACGAAGGGGGAACGGTGGGACGGCAAACGGTCACGGCGATCTACCTGGTCCTGATGGTGGCGCTGATCGTCGCCGTCGACGTCCTGTTCTTCAGGAACCAGGTCTGGGAACGGCTGGCGGTGAACGTGGGCATCGTCCTCGTCGCCGCAGCCTTCTACTTCAGGTTCATCAAGCATTCCTGAAGGGTCTCCCGGCGCGACGCGAACGCGTGTCATCCTTCACCCCCCCCCGCAGCCGCGCCCTGAACCGCGGGCTCCAGGACCTCCTCGCACCACGTGCGGAAGCGGGTGGGCGTGGTGTTCTCCGGTCGGCGGGGGGTCGCCTGGTCGATCCCCTCGACCTTTGCGACGGCCATGGCCACCATCGCCTGGGCCATCCCCTCCGACGCCCCGCCGCGGAGCATCATGGATCTCAGGTCATCCATCGACATCTCCCGGTACGTCACCGGCGTGCCGAGCACGTCCGACATGATCCGAGCCTGCTCGTCCCAGGTCAGGTCCTCGGGGCCCAGCAGCGGGAGCGTGCGAGCGCCGCTCCAGGAGCGGTCTTCCAACAGCGCCGCGGCCGCCGCCGCGACGTCCCGCGTCGCCACCAGACGGGCCTCGCTGTCGTCTGGCGCCGGCCCGTAGAAGACCCCCCGATCCCGGATGGAGGCGACCTGGCGCAGCGTGTTGTCCATGAGGGACGGACAGGCCAGGGCGCGGAAGGCGGCACCGGTCCCGGCGAGCATGTCGTCCATGTGGATGGACGCGGTGGCATGACCCGCGTCGCGCGGCCACCCCCGGCCGAGGGCGCTGACGCTGACCACGTGCTTCACCCCGTGCCGCCCGATGGCCTCGGCGGCGGGACGCGACATGTCCACGAAGGCGGCTTCCGCGCTCTCGGCGCCAGGGTCCCCGATGGGCAGCCAGAACACGGCGTCCGCCCCTTCGAACCCCTCCAACACCACGTCGGGCTCTGCGTAGGACCCCCGAACGACGTCCACCCGCTCCCGGACGTGGGCGGGCAGCTTGGCCGGATCCCGCACGATGACACGGATCGGCTCCCTGCCGTCGAGCAGCGCGCCGAGGAGCTGACCGCCGATCTGACCGGTAGCTCCGGTGATGACGAGCATGGGTGCTGTGTCCGTTATGGGGAGCACGACGTCGCGGAGGGCACGCGCGAGCGCGGTAACCGGGTGCGGGCGCAACCTACCTGCCCAGCTTGCCCCATGCCACGCGATCCGGCGCCCATGCCCGTCGTGCCGCGGGGTGCCGGATCGCCGCGGAGGCGGCGCTCGGGGACCGCCGATCCAGGGGGATGCGACACACGGGGTGCGTCACGGTTGCGCTCGCTCCGAGTGGGGGGGCGGCGGGGCTCCATCGGATTGTCCCATCCAGCCATGGACGGATCTGGCCCCGCGCGATGGAGCAGGTCCGAGCCCTCCCTCTCCGGGGCCGCTGGCGACGCCGTGGCAGACGCTGAACGCCCGCGCACCGTCCCCACCTCCGGCCGCGACCTGCGGAGGCCAGATCACCCCTCCTGCGCCCTCCTGAGAGGTCGAAATCGCCGCCCGTATATTGGATGCAAGTGTATGACTGACTTGCACATGGGGGATGGCATGGCCTACGGATCGGCGGCGGCGCGGGCGCGCGTGCGATGGGTGGTGCGGGAGCGGGGGGAGGCCGATGGGTACGGGCCCGATGCGTGGCACGACCCCGACGCCCTGGAGGCGCTGGGGGACCGCATCGCCACGCTGTTCGCCCACGTCCACGCCGCCGAGTACCGGCTGCTCGTCATGATCGAGGAGTTCGACCGCCGGAAGGGGTGGGAGCCCGCCGGCCACCGCTCGTGCGCCGAGTGGCTCAGCTTCCGGACCGGCATCGACCTGGGCGCCGCCCGGGAGAGGGTCCGGGCCGCCCGGGCGCTGGCCGACCTGCCCCAGACGAGCGCCGCCATGGCCCGGGGCGAGCTGTCGTTCGCCAAGGTCCGGGCGGTGACGCGCGTCGCCACCCCGGAGAGCGAGGCCGAGCTGGTGGACTTCGCCCGCCCCGCCACCGTGGCCCAGACCGAGCGCTTCGTGCGGGCGTGGCGGAAGGGCGACCGGGCCGACGACGCCGCCCTGGAGCGGGAGCGGCACCGCTCCAGGCGCCTGGTCGTGCGTCCCGACGGCGAGGGCATGTACGAGGTGCGGGGCCGGGTGGACCCCGAGGTCGGCGCCCTGCTCATGCGCGCCCTCGAGATGGCGGCCGGCGCCCAGTACCGGAAGACCCGGCGCAGCCAGGCCATGAAGGCGACCCAGCGCTGGGCCGACGCCCTGGGGCTGCTGGCGGAGCGGGCCATGGCCGTGGGCTTCGGGGGCGAGGACGTTTCCGCGGAAACGCCGGACGGGGAGGAGGAAGACGCATCAGGGGGATGCCCCGACGCCCCCGTCAGCGGATCCCGGGCCGAGCGCTACCAGGTCCTGCTCCACGTGGACGCCGCCACGCTGAGCGCCGACGGCGAGCCCGGCCGCTCCCACCTGGAGGACGGCACCCGCGTTTCCGCGGAAACGTCACGACGCCTCGCGTGCGACGCCGCGGTCGTGACGGTCGGGCGCGGCGCCGACGGCTCCGTGCTCGACGTCGGCCGGCGCACGCGCACCGTCCCCCCCGCCCTTCGCAGGGCCCTGGAGGTGAGGGACCGGGGCTGCCGCTTCCCAGGCTGCGGCCTCCGCTTCACCGACGCCCACCACGTCCGCCACTGGGCCGACGGCGGCGAGACCCGGCTCGACAACCTCGTCCTGCTATGCCGCTTCCATCACCGGCTGGTCCACGAAGAGGGCTTCAGCGTGGAATGGCGCGAGGACGGCAGGCCAGGCCCCCTCTTCCGCGACGCCCGGGGCCGCCAGCTCAACGACTGGCCGACGCCGAGCCGCCTGATCGGGGATCCCGCCGCCGCCCTGGTGCGGGCGCACGTGGCCGCGGGGATCGACCCGGACGGGCTGACGGCGTCGGCGCGGTGGAAGGGGGAGGCGGACGTGCCTTGGGGGGCGTATGTGCGGGTGTTGGAGGCGCTGGAGGGGGAGGGGGAAGGGCACGCGCCGTCGCCTCCAGACCCGATGGGCACGGGCCGAGACGCTACGCGAGCTCCTGGGCCAACCCGATGAGGATTCCCTCCGGCCCCCGGATGTAGCAGAGCCGATACGCATCCTGGTACTGGACCAATTGCCCGACCAGCTCCGCCCCTTGCTCGCGGAGCCGGGCGAGCGTCGCTTCGACGTCCTCGACGGTGAACATCACGCGCAGGTAGCCCAGGGCATTCACCGGAGCCTCGCGGTGATCGGCCACCACAGGCGGCGCCAGGAATCGGGACAGCTCGAGTCGGCTGTGGCCGTCCGGCGTGCGCATCATGGCGATCTCGACGCGCATGTCACGTAACCCCGTGACCCCGTCTGCCCACGCCCCTTCAATGGGGACGCGCCCTTCGAGCTCGAGGCCGAGGGCGGTGAAGAACTCGATGGCTGCATCGAGGTCTTCCACCACGATGCCGATGTTGTCCATCCGCCTGACGGTCATCGACGGTGCATGGGTTGCTGCGGTTGAAGTGGGTGGGGCGGAGGAGCGCCGGCGCCCGGGGACACCCACGTCCCCGGGCCCGGCTCCCCCGCCCTACCAGCGGGCGATCATTCGCCCCTCGGGGGGCCTGCCGCTGACCATCGTCATGTGAGCCTCCTCATCCGCACTCGCTGTACCCGCACACGTGGCACTTCACGCAGCCTTCGATATACGCGAGGTGCCCCGTCCCGCACTCGGGGCAGCTTCCCAGGAAGGCGTTGTCGGGCGCGGCAGTAGCGCCGGCCTGGATCTGTGGCTGGGCGGCGCCGGCCATGGGAATCTGGAGGGCCAGGGGGATCTCCTCCTGGACGCCCTCCTTCTCCTCCAGATAGCGCTCGATGGCCTGGCCGATGGCGTCGGGGGCGCTCATGACCTTGTTGGGTCCGAGGCCCACGGCCCGGTCGCAGGAGATGCCCCGGAGCTGGTCCTTGATGGCGGTGATGGGGATGCCGGAGCGGAGCGCCAGGCTCACCAGCCTACCGATGGCCTCGGCGTCGGCCATGGCGGCGCCGCCGGCCTTGCCCAGGGTGCAGAAGACCTCGAAGGGGCGGCCGGCCTCGTCCTCGTTGATGGTGACGTAGAGGTCGCCCAGGGGGGAGTTCATCTTCACGGTGCGGCCCTTCAGCAGCTCGGGGCGCTGCCGCTTGTGGCGGCTGGCCTTGGCGGTCGAGTCGTACTCGCCCAGCCTCGCCTTGAGCTCGGCGATCTCGCCCCGGAGCTGGTGGTTGTCCTCCCGGGCGTCGGCCAGGAGCTGCTCCACCTGGGCCCGGGCGGCCTCGGCCTCGGCCACGGCGGCCGCGCCCTCCTCGCCCTTGCCGGTCTTGCCCGTCGAGAGCACCTGCATGGGCCTCGAGCCGTCCCGGTACACGGTCACGCCCTTGCAGCCGAGGTCGAACGCGAGCTGGTAGATCTCCCGGACGTCCTCCTCGGTGGCCTCGAAGGCGAAGTTCGTGGTCTTGCTGATGGCGCTGTCCACGTGCTCCTGGTAGGCGGCCTGCATCCGGACGTGCCACTCGGGCGTGATGTCATGGGCGGTGCGGAAGACCTCCTGCACCGGGCGGGGCACCTCGTCGAAGTGGATGTGTCCGTCGGAGGCGATCTTCTCCATGAGCTCCTCCGAGTACCACCCCTGCTCCTTCGCCACCCGGACGAAGTCGGGGTTCACGTCGGGCATCATGGCGCCGGCCTGGTTGCGCATGAACGCCACGGCGAAGAGGGGCTCGATGCCCCCCGAGCAGCCGGCGAAGATGGAGATGGTGCCGGTGGGGGCCACGGTGGTGAGGTTGCAGTTCCTCAGCCGCCGCTCGGGGCGCACGCGGCTGCCGTCGGGGCGGCGGGCGCACGTCTCGTCGGGGCCCCAGATGCTCCGCTCCCACTCGGGGAACGTCCCCCGGCCCTCGGCCAGCTTCTCCGACGCGTTCCTGGCCTCCTCGTTCACGAACTGCATCACCCGGCGCCCCATCTCCACGCCCTCGGGGCTGTCGTAGGCGATGCCGAGGCGCACCAGCATGTCGGCCCACCCCATGACGCCCAGCCCGATCCTGCGGATGCGCTGGGCGAGGTCGGTGATCTCGTCCAGGGGGTAGTTGTTGGCGTCGATGACGTTGTCGAGGAAGTGGGTTGCCAGGTGCACCACCCGCCTGAGGTGCTCCCAGTCGATCCGGTCCTCGGGCGCGAGCCCGGCGGGGGCATCCAGGTCCACGAACATCCCCAGGTTCACCGACCCCAGGTTGCACACGTCGTACGCCAGCAGGGGTTGCTCGCCGCACGGGTTCGTCGCCTCGTAGCTCCCCAGCGCCGGCACCGGGTTGTACTCGTTGGCCCGGTCGATGAAGAACGTGCCGGGCTCGCCCGTCTTCCACGCCCCGTGGACGATCATGTCGAAGATCTCCCGGGCGTCGTCCTGCCCCACCACCGTGCCCCGGCGGGGGTCGATGAGGTCGTAGGCGGCGCCCTCCTTCACCGCCTCCATGAACGCGTCGGTGATGGCCACGCTGATGTTGAAGTTGGTCACCTGGGACGTGTCGTCCTTGCAGGTGATGAAGCGTCGGATGTCGGGGTGGTCCACCCGCAGGATGCCCATGTTGGCGCCCCGGCGCGTGCCGCCCTGCTTCACCACCTCGGTGGAGGCGTCGTAGAGCTTCATGAACGACACCGGCCCGCTGGCCACCCCCATGGTGGAGCGCACCGTGTCGCCCTCGGGCCGCAGGCGGCTGAAGCCGAAGCCGGTGCCTCCCCCCGACTGGTGCACCAGCGCCATGGACTTGAGGGTGTCGTAGATGCCGCTCTTCCCGTTGGAGAGGGCGTCGTCCACGGGCAGCACGAAGCACGCCGAGAGCTGGCCCAGCGGCCGCCCCGCGTTCATGAGCGTGGGGGAGTTGGGCTCGAACTGCCCCGTGGTCATGAGCTCGTAGAACTGCCGCGCCACCTCCTCGATGGCCGCGTCGCTGGCGCCGTAGGGACGGTCGGCCTCGGCGATGACCCGGGCCACGCGCCAGAACATGGTCTCCGGCTCCTCCACCGGGTTGCCGTCCTCGTCCTTCTTGAGGTAGCGCTTGGCCAGCACGATGCGGGCGTTGTCGCTGAGCTCGGCCGGGGGGAGGTCGTCGGGGACGGTGTCGTCGAACACGTAGGGCGCGTCGGAGGGCTTGCGGCGGGCGGTCATGGTGGAGTGGCTCCGTCGTGCGGTGTGGAAAAAGCGGTGGAGAACCGGTGGCTCGAATGTGAAAAACCGGCGAGAACGCTGGTTCCGCCGGGATCCCTCTGTGGAAAGCCCGCGGGGCCGACACAACATCTAGGGGTGATAGCCAGTATACCACCCCTAGATGTGGGGGTCAAGAAATCCAGCGGGCGTTTTACGCCCCTCTCCGCCGCGAAAAGGTGATACCCCACACGGGACGGGAGGTTTCGGGATCTCTACGGGTATCGGCGTCGGGGACGGCGAGGGTGGCGGCAGGGTCCAGGGGAGGAGCGCCGGGGGTCGAAGGCCCTCAGAACGCCTGCCCCAGCCGCACGTACAGCGAGGGTCCGAAGCCGGCCAGGAAGGGCACGGCCAGCCCCACCCGCACGTCCAGCTGGCTGGAGAAGAGGAGGAGGGTGTGGACCGTGAGCTCGGCGCCGGCGGAGGCGAGGACGGCGCGGCGAGGGTTCTGGTAGAGGGCGGTGCCCAGCTCGGGGCCCCAGGCGTTGCCGGCGTCGGCGAAGAGCGACGCCTGCACCCGGTCCAGGTTCACGGGAAGGAGGCCGAGGCCCCGGTTCACCAGCGCCAGGGGCACCCTGTACTCGGCCGTGGCCGACCAGGCGTAGCGGCCGGAGCGCTCGCCGTTGGGGTAGCCGCGCACGGGGAAGAGGTAGCCGTGGCCCCCCAGCAGCCCGAAGCCGGTGAGGCTCTCGGCCGCCCCCGACGCGCCGCCCACGTCGAAGTGGAAGCGGTCGGCGCCGGGGCCGGTGGCGACGCCGCCGCTGGCCCTCACCCCCAGGACGTGGTGGGCGTACCCGAAGGCGGGGAAGCCGTGGAACGCCCTGGCCTGCCCGATCACCTCCTGGTACGCCCGGTCCGAGCCCACCACGCCGGCCAGGGTGTCGGGGAGGTCCAGCTCCCGCCGGAGCCGCCCCCGCACCGACACGCCCACGCCCTCGTCCACCCCCAGGGCGAAGGCGTGGCCCCGGAGCGTGGAGAAGGAGACGGTGGCCGCGGCGTCGGCCAGGCGGCCGCCGGGGCGGGTGAGGGTGAAGCGCTGGCTGGGCTCCAGGGCCTGGTCCAGCAGCTCCCGCCCTTCCCACACCAGCCCCCCCGACAGGGTGAGGCCGCTCACCCAGCGGAAGCGCCGCTTCTCGAAGGCGGCGCTGGCCGAGAGGGTCCGCTCCCGGGTCCGCAGGAACAGGGTGTCGAGGGGCGCGCCGCCGCCGGGGTCGCCCAGCAGCGGCCCCCCCACGTCCCACGTCTGGTCCAGGGAGAGCCCCAGGACGGGGTTGCCGAGCCCGGCCCAGCGGTAGCTGACGTACCCCTCGGTCCTGCCCCCCGACGTGGACCAGGTGAGGGCGGCGGCCAGGGCGTGGCGGCCCACCAGGTCGAACGCGGAGGTGGCCAGGCCGAGCCCGGGCCCCAGCACCTGACGGCTCCGCCCCCCGGGGAGCGTGACGCTCTGCCCCTCCCTGTAGAGGGGCTCCCAGTAGCGGGGGAGGAGCGTGGGCCACGGGCTGTAGCCCTTCACCGGCGCCTGGCGCGCCTGGGGACCCACGGGGGGGAGGCCCGGCCCGGGCGGCTGGGCGCCCGGCCTCGCGCCGCCCCCGGCCGAGCGGGCCTCCGCCTGGGCGAAGCGGGGCGCCTCCGGCAGCGGGTCGAACCACGCCGAGGGGTCCCACGGCACGCGGGCCACGTTCCAGCCGTCGGCGTGGTACTGGGAGAAGTAGAGCCAGCGCCCCGCCGGATCCACCGAGGGGAAGCCCACCCCGGTGAGGACGTTGGTCACCTGGCGCACCGGCCCCGCCGGCCGGCCGGTGGCGGGGTCCAGGGCCAGGGCGTAGAGGTTCGGCACGCCGCTCCGGTCCGACGCCCACACCAGCGTGTCGCCCCGTGCCCACGCCGGCGCCAGCTCCAGGCCGGCGTCCCGGGTCACCCGGGCCACCTCCCGGCCGTCCCGGTCCAGCACCAGGAGGTCGGAAGCGGGCCCCTCGCCCCAGCGCACGGCGGCGATCCACCGTCCGTCGGGGGACACGGCCGGAAACCCCCACGGCGCGCGGGGGGCGGCGGGGGTCAGGGCCCGCACCGTGCCGTCGGCCGGGTCCACCTCCACCAGGGCGGCGGCGCCGGCGTCCGTCCGCACCGCCACCACCCGGCCGTCGGGAGCCACCGAGGGCTGCTCCAGGCGGGCGCCCTCGGTGAGGCGGCGTGCGTCGCCGCCGGGGCCCACGCTCCACAGGTCCGCGTAGAGGTGGTAGCGGTCGGTGAAGTCGAGCTGGGCCACGACGACGCGGCCGTCGGGGGCGAACGCGAAGGGGGCGTCGCCGTTGGTCCGGGTGAGCTCCCGGGCGCCGGAGCCGTCGGGGGCCGCCACCCGGAGCTGGGCGTCGCTCCTGCCGTCGTTCAGGGCGTACACCAGGCGGGCGCCATCGGGGGACACGGCGGGGTAGAGGGCGAGGCGGGCGTCCTCGGTGAGGGCCTCGGGGCGGGTGAGGGGCGCCCCCGCCTCCGCCCGGGCCCGGGTGCGGGCCAGCTCGGCCTCCAGCGCCGTCCGCCACGCCGCCCACTCGTCGGAGAACGACGCGCCGAACGCCGCCTTGGCCGCGGCGTTCATGCGGTACGGGATCCACTGCCCCGCCACGGCGTCGGCGAAGGCCTTCAGCTTGTCCCGGCCGTGGCGCTCCAGCAGCCAGTCGAAGAAGAGGGAGCCGTAGATGTAGGGCCGGTTGCCGCCCGGCCACGCCGGCGAGAGCCCCGACGCCTGGTCGATGGACTCGAAGCGGCCCTCGAGGAGCGCGGTGCGGAGCACCATGTCGTGGTACGTCCCCTCCACGCGCCCCGAGGGGGTGAGGGCCGACTCGTAGTAGACGGCGAGGCCCTCGATGACCCAGCGGGGGGTGCCCATCTCGGGGAAGAACGGCCACGGCGCGGGCACCCGCCCGAAGACGTCCCGGAGCAGGGAGCCCACGGCCGAGGTGCGCTCCAGGTGGAAGGCGTGGGCCAGCTCGTGGGTGATGACCAGCCGCATCCAGTCGTCGAAGTACGACAGGGCGAAGCCGTCCACCGGCGGGCGGGCGTAGATGGTAATGCGGGAGTACGGGACCACGTCGGTGAGCCCGTTGGAGACGTCTACGTGGTCGGTCAGGAGGAGCTCGACCCGGTGGTCCGGCGGCTCGACGAAGGCGGCGGCGAGGGAGTCCCACGCCGCCTCGGCCCGGTCGGCGGCCACCCGGCCCAGCCCCTCCAGCCTCGCCGGGAACGTGACCCGGAAGTGGGCGGTCTCCAGGGTGCGCCAGGCCTCGTCCGGCGGCACCTGGGCCGCGGCGGGGCGGGCCCCCGCCAGCAGGAGCGCCAGCGCCGCCACGGCCACCTTGTCCCTTCGGGCGAGCCTCACCACCCTTCCCTCTCCCCCTTCACCCCAGGCTTCACCCCAGGATGGTCCGGAGCATGGCAGAACAAGAGAGCCTCTGGTACCGCATCGGATACGGACTCGAGCAGGCCCGCGGCGCGGCGCCCCGCGCGGCCCGCCTCCGCTCCCTCGCGGAGCGCCGGCCGGACAAGGTGGCGCGCCCCCGCCCGCCCCGTCCAGCCGCGGGCGAGGAGGCCCCGAAGGGCGACGGCTACGAGGCCCTCCTGGGCGCCCTGGCGACGGCGTTGGGGGCCCGGGCCCTGGACCTGGTGCCGGCGCGCCGGCGGCCCGGGCTGGGCCGCCTCCTCAAGGCCGGCGCCGCCGGCGCGGGGGCGGCGGTGCTCAGGGAGCTGCTCCGGCCCATGATCGCGTCCCGGGGTGACGGGCGCACGCTCCAGGAGGCGGTGGCGGAGGCCGCGGTGGCGGGCACCGCCCGGGGCCTCCTCTACGGCGCCATCGTGGAGCCCCGGCTGCCGGGGCCGGCGCCCGTGCAGGGGACGCTGTACGGGCTGCTGGAGTACCTGGCGTCGCCGTGGGGCGGCCTCGCCGCGCTGGTGGGGCGGAAGGCGCCCCACCGGAAGATCCCCGTGCTCCGGTCCCTCTTCGACGACCTGGGACCCGAGGCGGACACGCTGGCCGACCACCTGGCCTTCGCCGTCACGCTGGCCGTGCTCTACGGCAGCGACGTCCGGGAGGTGCGCCACGGAGGGGACGCCGAAGCGTAGCCGACGGCAGCCGCCGGGGCGGCTCACGGCTCCAGGAGCGGCACCACGTCGGACACGGGCGGCGGCTCGGCGCCGGGGGTGCCCCGGAGGGCGGGCGGGCACGGCGCCACCCGGGCGCCCGGGCCCGCCCCGTCGGCGCGGCGGGCGTCGGGGGGAAGGATCCCCAGCAGCTCGCTGGGCAGCGTCCCGCCCGCGTGCAGGTCGAAGGGCCGCACCGCGCAGAAGGCCCCGGGACGCTTCCCCACCGAGCCCGCCACGTACGCGGCCCCCTGCCGCCCGAAGAAGTCCAGGAGCACCCAGCGCGCCCCGGCCGCGTCGGCCTGGGCCAGGAAGGCGCCGGGGTCGTCGGTGAAGGGGTAGGTGCGGGACCGCCGCCCCGACACCAGGTAGAAGATGCGAGGCTTGCGGGTGAGGACGGCGGCGTCGGCGGGGAGCGCCGCCCGGCTCCAGCGCGCCGCCTCGATGATCTCCCCGAAGCGGGGTCCCCAGCACGCCCACGGCCCGCCCCGGGCCACCATGGCCGAGCACGCCGACGCCTGGCGCGTGG
This sequence comes from uncultured Gemmatimonadales bacterium, assembly GCA_963720485.1. Classification (GTDB taxonomy): domain Bacteria; phylum Gemmatimonadota; class Gemmatimonadetes; order Longimicrobiales; family Gaopeijiaceae; genus MFD05684-c1. The sequence goes on along the minus strand of OY970395.1, from coordinate 831,346 downwards.
CCCCCACCCACCCCACCACCGCCGGCGCGCCCACCAGGAGCAGCGCCAGCCCGCCCGCCAGCGCCGGGGCGCCCCGGCGGCCCAGGCGGCGCGCTCCCGTGACCACCGCCTCGCCCGCGTACAGGAAGAGGAGGGGGAAGAGGGGCAGGGCGAAGCGGTCGCCCGACCACACGGTGGGCCACAGGAGGATGAGCCCCAGGTAGAGGGGCGTGAACAGCTCGGCAACGCCGGGACCCTTCCGGAGCCGGAGCACCCACCCCGTGACCGCCAGGGCGAAGAGGATCACCCCCAGGACGGGGACCCACCCGCCGCCGGCGCCCACGATGCCCCCGGGGACGTGGCTCCCCACGTAGCCCGCCATGTTCTGGGCGACGCGGGCGAGCATCCCGCCCACCCCCACCCGCCCCAGCTCGGGCGTGTAGGGGTCCTTCAGCCAGAACTCGTTGCCGTACGCCCCCTGGGCCACGCTCACGCTCCGGGCCCGGAGCCACCACAGGGCGGCGGGCACCCCCGCCCCCACCGCGAAGCCCGCCAACGCCTTCCACCGCCGGCCGAGCGCCAGCCACGCCGCGACCGCCACCAGCAGGGGCAGCCCCGCCGAGCGGGTGAAGTAGGCGGCCACCGCGGCCACGCACCCCAGGGCGAGCCACGCCGCGGCGGCCCGGGGCGAAGGGAGCGGCCCGTCGCCGCCCGGGGAGGACCCGTCCGCCTCCCCCGGCGCCTCCACCCTCGCGAAGGCCCACAGCGCGAGCATCGTCAGGGCCACGAAGAGGGGGTCGGACAGGACCCAGTGACTGGCGTCCACCAGCGCCGACGACACCGCGAACAGCCCCGCCACGCCCGCCGCGAACAGGGGGCCCCGCCGGCGCCGCGCCCACAGGAACGTGAGGAGCACGGCCAGCGTGGTGGCGGCCGCCGGCACCAGCTTGAGCGCCGTCCACGTCCGGGCCCCAAGGGCCATGGCGAAGGCCAGCACCAGGGGAAAGAGGGGCGGATACTTGGTGTGGGGCGGCGTGGCCGGGTCCCACACCTCGGTGTAGCCCTTCCCGTGGAGGAGGGCGTGGCCCAGGGCGATGTAGGCGGCGTTGTCGCCGCCGTTGTGGGGCGCCGGGATCCAGGCGGCCGCCACGACGCCCACCTGGGCCAGGAGCACCAGGGCCAGGAGGGCGGCCACCGCGGCCGGTCCCCACGTCGCCCGGGCGCGGGGCTCCGCCTCGGGGCCTCCCTCGGGGGAAGCCTTCTTCCCCCCGCCCTTCCGCCGCACCTGGGTCACCGCCGCCCCCCCCGGCCGGGGGTGAGGCTCCCGAGCACCCGGGGGCCCGCGGCGCCGGTGGCCTCCGGCACGTTCGCCGGCACGGCGTGGAGGTGGGCCCACGCCAGCACCGCGAAGGCGGCCGCCTCCCGGGCGTCGCCGGGGAGGCCCAGGGCGCCGCCGCCGGCCCGCACCGGCACGGGCGCGAGCTCGTCCCGGAGCGCCTCCACCAGCGCCGGGTTGTGGGCGCCGCCGCCGGTGAGGATCACCTCGTCCACGCCCCGGGGGAGCACCCAGCGGCGGTACGCGTCGCCCACGCTCCGGGCGGTGAAGCGGGTGAGGGTGGCCAGCACGTCGGGCCAGCCGTCGTCGGGGCGGCCCGGCTCCAGGTGGCCGGCCACCTGGGCCACCACCGCGCCGCCGAACGCCTCCCGCCCCGTGGAGCGGGGGGGCGCCTCGGCGAAGAAGGGCATCCCCATGAGGGCCTCCACCGCCGCCTCGTCGGCCGTGCCCCGGGCCGCCAGCGCGCCGTCCATGTCGCAGCGCAGGCGGCCGGCCGACGCCTCCTCCGCCGCCAGGTCCAGGAGGACGTTGCCCGGCCCCGTGTCGAAGGCCAGGAGGGGCGAGCGGGCGTCTTCCCGGGGCGGCAGCCACGTGACGTTGCCGATGCCCCCCAGGTTCTGCAGCGCCCGCCGCCGTCCGGGGGCGGCGAACAGCAGGCGGTCGGCGAAGGGGACCAGGGGGGCGCCGTGGCCGCCGGCGGCCAGGTCCCGAGCCCGGAAGTCCGAGACGACGGGAATGCCGGTGCGCTCGGCCACGGTGGCGGGGTCGCCGAGCTGGAGCGACGCGCCCCGGCGCCCCCGGGTGGGCGGCTCGTGCCACACGGTCTGGCCGTGGGAGCCCACCGCCGCCACCTCGTCCGGCGCCACCGCGGCCTCCTCCAGCAGCGCCAGCGTGGCCTCGGCGAGCCACTCGCCCAGGTCGGCGTGGAGGCGGCACAGGTCGGCCGGCGTGCCCCCCTCGGCGGCCTCCCGGATGCGCTGGCGGCGCGCCCCGGGGTAGTCGGCGCTCCGGAACGCCACCAGCTCCCACCGGAAGGAGGCGGGGTCGGCGCCCTCCACCTCCAGGAGCACGGCGTCCAGCCCGTCCATGGACGTGCCCGACATGAGGCCGACCACCTTCATGCGCCCAGCCCCTCCACCACCCGGGACACCACGCCGCCGGCCTCGTCCAGCAGGCGGCGGGCCTCCTGGGCGCCCACCTCCCGGCCGGCCATGACCAGGGCGGTCTTCACGTGGCCGCCGGCGTCGTCCAGCAGGCGGGTCGCCTCGGCCCGCTCCACGCCCAGCGTCTCCATGAGGATGCGCTCCCCCCGGTCCTGGAGCTTCTGGCAGGTGACTTGGAGGTCCACCATGAGGTTGCCGTACACCTTCCCCAGGAGGACCATGGCCCCCGTGGTGATGGTGTTGAGGACCATCTTGGTGGCGGTGCCGGCCTTCATGCGCGTGGAGCCCGTGACGACCTCGGGGCCCACCAGGGGGGCGATCACCACGTCGTGGGCGTCCAGGAGCTCCCGGCTCGGGTAGGTGCACAGGAGGAAGCCGGTGCGGGCGCCCCGCTCCCGGGCCCGGGCCAGGGCGCCGTGGACGAAGGGGGTGGTGCCGGAGGTCGCGATGCCCAGGACGAAGTCGTTCGGGCCCACGCCCCGCTCGTCCACCGCGGCGGCGCCGTCCTCCGGGTGGTCCTCGGCGCCCTCCTTGGCCCGCACCAGGGCGTCGTAGCCGCCGGCGATGACGCCTTGCACCATGGCGGGGTCGGTGCCGTAGGTGGGGGGCATCTCGGCGGCGTCCAGCACGCCCAGGCGGCCGGAGGTGCCGGCCCCCACGTAGAGGAGGCGCCCGCCGGCCCGGAACGCCGCCACCGCCAGCTCCATGGCCCGGGCGACGGCCTCCCGCTCCTCCCCCACCGCCTGGGCCACCATGCGGTCCTCGGCGTTAATCAGGTCCGCGATCTCCAGGGGCGAGAGGCGGTCGATCTGGCGGGAGCGGGGGTTCCTCTGCTCGGTGAGGCGGGGATCCTTCATGGGCTCCGTAGCGGGGTCGCCGGGCGGCCCCTGTCGCTGGCGGGCGGGAGGGCCTCTATGTTCCACGATCACGGACGCTTCCGGCGGCGCCGCCGCCGACCCCGAGAACCTAACGAGGCCTCGTGCGGCGCGGGAAGGCGACGCCGGGGCCGGAGCCGGTAGCCCTCCATGCCCCTCCTCGACGACGCCCGGGCCCTCGCCGACGACCTGGTCGCCCTGCGCAGGGACCTCCACCGCCACCCCGAGCTCGGCTTCCAGGAGCGGCGCACGGCGGGGATCGTGGCCGAGCGCATGGCCGCCCTGGGGCTGGACGTGACGACCGGCGTCGCCCGCACCGGGGTGGTGGCCGATCTCGTGAACGGCGAGGGGCCCGTGGTGGCGCTCCGGGCCGACATGGACGCCCTCCCCATCGCAGAGGCCGCCGGACACGACTACGCCTCCACCGTGGAGGGGGTGATGCACGCGTGCGGCCACGACGCTCACGTGGCGGGGCTCGTGGGGGCGGCCCGGCTGCTGGCGGCGGAGCGGGACGCCGGGACGCTGCCGGCCGGCACCGTGCGCTTCCTCTTCCAGCCCTCCGAAGAGGCGTTCGACGACGAGGGGAAGAGCGGCGCCACGCGCATGGTGGAGGAGGGCGTGCTGGAGGGCGTCGCCGCCGTGGTGGGGCTCCACGTGGGGGGCCACCTCCCCGCCGGCAAGCTGTTCATCTCCGAGGGGACCATCATGGCGGGCTCGGAGGAGCTCCGGGTCGAGGTGCGGGGCAAGAGCGCCCACGCCGCCCACCCCGAGCAGGGGGTGGACGCCCTGGTCCTGGCGGCCCAGGGGGTGGTGGCGGCCCAGACGGCGGTGGCCCGCTCCATCTCCCCCATGGACGCCGGGGTCGTGACCTTCGGGCGCATCGAGGGGGGCACGGCGCCCAACGTCCTGGCCGAGCGCGTGAGGCTCCACGGCACGCTGCGCTACTTCCGGGACGAGGTGCGGGACCGGCTGGCGGCGGCGGTGACAGGGGCGTTCCGTGGGCTCGAGGCCCAGGGCGCCCGGGTGGAGGTGCGGGTGGGGCCCGGCTACCTGCCCGTGGTGAACGAGCGCCGGGTCACCCAGGCGGTGCGCAGGGCGGCGGTGCAGGTGGCCGGCGAGGACGCCGTGCTGGCCATGGACCGCTGGATGGCCGCCGAAGACTTCGCCTTCCTGGCCCGGGAGGCGCCGGGGTGCTTCGTGTGGCTGGGCGCCGCCCCGGCCGAGCCCCGGGAGCACCACAACCCGGCCTTCGACATCGACGAGGGCGTCCTTCCCCTGGGGGCCGCCCTGCTGGCGGCGTCGGCCCGGGAGCTCCTGGGGAGCCCGCCCGGTCGGTGATCGCGCGGCTTCAGCCGCTGGCCGTCGCGCGCCCCACCCGGGCACGCCGGGGCACCCGCACCTCCACCGCGCAGCCGTCGCCCGGCTCGCTCCTCACCTCGAGCCGCCCCCCCAGGGCGGCCGCCCGCTCCCGCATGATGAGGAGGCCCAGGCCGGGACCCGCTTCCCCGTCGGCGTCGAACCCCACCCCGTCGTCGGACACGGTGAGGACCACGTCCTCCTCGTCCGCCTCCAGGCGCACCTCCACCCCCTGGGGGTGGGCGTGGCGCGCCGCGTTGGTGAGGGCCTCCTGGGCGATGCGGAAGAGCCCGGCCGCGACCTCCGAGGGGAGCTCGGGCTCGTCGTCGGGCACATGGAGGGACGTCCCGATGCCCAGGCGCTCCCGGAGGCTCCTGAGCTGCCACTCCAGGGCGGCGGTGACGCCCAGCTCGTCCAGCACCGAGGGGCGCAGACGGCGGGAGATGGCCCGGGTGACCTCCATGGCCTCCCGGAGGCCCTCGGTCAGGGCGGCGAGCTCCCCGGGGTCGGGGGCGCCGCCCGCCAGGAGGCGCTGGGCGTCCAGGTGCAGGACGGTGAGGCGCTGCCCCAGCTCGTCGTGGAGCTCCCGGGAGAGGCGCAGCCGCTCCTCCTCCCGGACCTTGTCCTGGTACGCCGCCAGGGCCCGGAGCCGCTCCCGGTGGGCCTCCAGCTCCTCCCCCCGTTCCCGCAGCGAGCGGGCGGTATCGACCACCTCGGTCACGTCCACGGCCTGGGCCACCAGGTGCGCCGGCGGGACGGGGACGTACACCACGTGGAGGTCGCGTTCGCGGCCGGTGGAGGCGTAGCGGTAGCGCAGCTCGATGGGAACCACCGAACCCTCCCGCCACGCCCGCTCCATCGCCTCCAGCGCCTCGGGAGACCCGGCGGCCACCGCCCGCACGTCCCGGCCCAGGAGGGAGCGGAGGCCGCCGCGCGACACGCGCTCCGCTTCCTCGTTGAAATCCTGGAGGACGAACGTTTCGCCCTCCCGTCGCCACAGGTAGACCTGGTCGGGGTGCTGCTTGAAGTAGCGCTCCAGGACCTGGGAAAGGGATGAGCCGGGGGCCTCCCCTTCCCCGTGGGTCATTCCACGCCGCGCTCCACCAGGTCCCGCTCGACGGCATAGCGCACGATCTCGCCCCGGGTGCGCAGCCCCAGCTTCTCCCGGATGCGGCGGAGGTAGGTGCTCACCGTCTTCGGGCTGAGCTCGAGGCGCCGGGCCACGTCCCCCGGCCGGGCGCCGGCGCCCACCATGCGGAGCACCTCGAACTCCCGCTCCGACAGGGCGTCGTGGCGGGTGACCCGGCCGCCGTGCCCCACCGCCTCGGCCAGACGGACGGCCACGGCCGGGGCCACGTGGCGCCCACCCCGGGCCACGGTGCGGATGGCCGCCTCGATCTCGTCGGGAGAGCTGCTCTTGGAGACGAAGCCCGCGGCGCCGAGCCGCAGGGAGCGCAGGGCGTACTCCTCCTCCACGTGCATGCTGAGGACGAGGACGGGGAGGGTCGGGCACCGCTCCCGAAGCAGCCCCAGGAGGGCGACGAAGCCCGGGCCCGGCATGGAGATGTCCAGGAGGAGGACGTCCACCTCGGCGGTTTCCAGGGCGGGAAGCAGGTCGTCTCCGCTCCCCACCTCCCCCACCACCCGGAGGTCGGGTGATCTCTCCAGGATGCGCTTGATGCCCTCGCGGAGGGGCGGGTGGTCGTCCGCGATGAAGATCCCGATCATCCCCATTCCCCTCCGACGGAGCTGGACGACCTCAGGACCCCCGGGCCAGGAACCCTGGCGGAGCCGCCAGGGGGCGGGAATCGCGCTTGAAGATGCCCGCGGGGAGGAGCGGGAGCAAGGTAGCATGCGCCCTGTGGGGAGTTTCCCACAAGGGCGCGTCACCCCGTCCTACCGCTGCACCACCAACGGCCGGTCGAGACGGAGGAGGATGCGGGCGCCCGGCTCCATCACGGCCTGGCCGTCCCGGGTGGCGGCGGCCACCGCGCCGCCGGCCGCGGCGCCCACCACCGCGCCCTTCACCGCCGACTTCGTGTCCTTCCCCAGGATCTTCCCCAGGACCGCCCCGGCCGCCGCTCCCGCCCCCACCTTGACGGCGGTGCGGGTGTCGGAGTCCTTCCGGCCCGCCTGGACCTGGGCGTCGAGCACCGTGGCGTCCAGCGGGACGCTGCGGCCGTTCAGCTCGATGGCATCCACGGCCAGGGACAGCACCGCCGGCTGGTCGGCGGAGGGGCTCTCATGGCTGTCCACCACCCGGCCCCGGACCACGGCGCCGGCGGGAACGAGCACCATGCCGTCGGGGGCGAGCACGTCCTCCACCACGGTCGCCTCGAAGGGATCCCCTGCCTTGTTGCTCTCGGTGGAGAGGGCGTCGCTCAGCCGGAGGCCGAGCTGGGTGCCCGCCGCCACCGTGGCGGGGGCCGGCACGGGCTCCCGGGCGGGACGCACGGGGGGCGGAGCGTCGGAAGGCGCGCTCCGGGACGGCGTGGCCGCGGGCTTCGGCCGGGGCCTGGCGGGGGTCGGCGTGGCCTTCACCGGCTCGGGCGCCGGGGTCGGCTCGACGCTCGCGGAGGCGGGGCTCTGGGACTCTGCGGCCGTGGACGCCTCCTCCACGGGCGTGGGCGCCTCCATGGGCTCCATGGGCTCCGCGCTCGCCTGCTGCGTGGCGGGCGACGGCGCGTCGGGCTGGGCGGCGACCGGCAGCTCCGTGCCCCGGGCGTTGGCCGACTCGGCGTCGCCGCCGCACGCGGCGGCGGCCAGGGCCCCCACCAGGGCGACAGCCATGGGAACTTTCGCAAGGGCGATGCGCATACAAGCCTCCTCGGAGAGACGCCTCCGCGGGCGTCCGTCGCTCGCTGCAGGAGGGTGGGAGACCCTCCCGCCGGCGGCCCACCGGAGCATCCGGCCGGCCGCATCCTGATACACCACGCCCCAGGCCCATGAGCCACTTGAGGTCCGTCCTGCCGTACTACCGCCCCTACCGGAAGAGGGTGGCCCTGGGGTTGCTCCTCGTGGTGGTGGCCCAGGGTTTCCAGCTCGCCGCGCCCTGGTTCATCAAGCTGGTGGTGGACGCCCTGGGCCAGCCGGGCGTGAGCATGGGCCGGCTGGGGATGTACGCCGGCCTCATCGTGGGCACCGCCCTCGTCGGCGGTGCGGCCCGCTACGGCATGCGGGAGCTGCTGAACGGCATCAGCCGGCGGATGGAGGTGGACCTCAGGAACGACTTCTTCCGCCACCTCATGCACCTGGACGCGTCGTTCTTCAACCGGACGCGCACGGGCGAGCTCATGAGCCTGGCCACCAACGACATCCTGGCCGTGCGCCAGGCGGTGGGCCCGGCGGTGATGTACACGGTGAACACGGTGGTGGGCTTCGTCCTGGCGCTGGGCGCCATGCTCTACCTGAGCCCGCGCCTCACCATGTACGCCATGATCCCCATGGTGCTGCTGCCGCCGGTGGTCATCGGCTTCGGGCGCATCATCCAGGTGCGCTTCGAGAAGATCCAGGAGCAGTTCTCCACCCTGTCGACCATGGTGCAGGAGAACCTCACCGGGGTGCGCATAGTGCGGGCGTACGCCCAGGAGGACGACCAGGCGCGCCAGTTCGACGCCTTCAACCGGGAGTACAAGGACCGAAACGTCCACCTGGTGAAGGCGTCGGGGCTGTTCCACCCCATCCTGGGGCTCCTCACCGGCCTCGCCATGGTGATCGTGCTGTGGCTGGGCGGGCGGCAGGTGATCTCGGGCGAGATCACCCTGGGCGACTTCGTCGCGTTCTTCTTCTACCTGGGGCTGCTCACCTGGCCGATGATCGCGCTGGGGTGGGTGGTGAACCTGTTCCAGCGGGGCGGCGCCTCCATGGCCCGGCTGGAGACGGTGCTCCACGCCGAGCCGGCGCTGCCGGTGCCCGAGCACCCCGCCGTGCTGGACCACGCCCGGGGCGAGATCGAGTTCCGGGGGGTGGCGTTCCGCTACCCCGGCACCGAGCGCCTCGTCCTCGAGGACGTGAGCTTCACCGCCCGCCCCGGACAGACGGTGGCGGTGGTGGGCCCCACCGGGTCGGGGAAGACGACGCTCGTGTCGCTGATCCCCAGGCTCTACGACCCCAGCGAGGGCGAAGTGCTGCTGGACGGCCGGCCCCTCACCGACTTCGACCCCGCCGAGCTGAGGCGGGTGGTGGGCATGGTGCCCCAGGACCCCTTCCTCTTCTCGGATTCCATCGAGGAGAACATCGGGCTGGGGCTCCGCCGGGAGGACGTGTTCCCCACGGGCGCCACCACCGAGGACGAGGACCCGGAGGAGGCCGTGGTGGAGGCCGCCCGGGTGGCCCAGCTCCACGACTCCATCCTCTCCTTCCCCCGAGGCTACCACACGCTCCTGGGCGAGCGGGGCATCAACCTGTCGGGGGGCCAGAAGCAGCGGGCGACGCTGGCCCGGGCGCTGGCCCGGGACCCCGTGATCCTCGTGCTGGACGACGCCCTCTCGGCGGTGGACACCCACACCGAGGCCCAGATCCTGGAGGACCTCCGCAAGGTGATGCGGGGCCGGACGTCGTTCATCATCAGCCACCGCGTGTCGGCCGTGATGCACGCCGACCAGATCCTGGTGCTGGACGACGGCAGGATCGTCGAGCGGGGGCGCCACGCAGAGCTGGTGGCCCTGGGCGGCACCTACGCCACCCTGCTCCGCCGGCAGATGCTGGAGGAGGCCATGGAGGGGGACGGGGTACACGCGGTGGGAACCGGGGACTGAGCCCGGCCCGCGTTCCCGGCGCGGCCCTCAGTCGGCCCGCAGCGCGGAGGACGGCTCCACCCGGGACGCCCTCCGGGCCGGCAGGAAGAGGGCGGCCCAGGCCGACGCCAGGATGAGGACGGCCACCGCGGCGTAGCTCGCGGGGTCGCCCGGCCCCACCTGGAAGAGCATCCCCTCCATGAGCCTCCCCAGGAGTCGGGCGGCGACCAGCCCCAGGGCGAGGCCCGCCAGGACAAACGCCGACCCCTGGCGGAGCACCATGCGGCGGATGTCGCCCCGGGCCGCGCCCAGCGCCATGCGCACCCCGATCTCGGCGGTCCGGCGGCTGACGGCGTAGGCGATCACCCCGTAGACGCCCACCAGGCCCAGGATCAGCGCGATGGACGCGGCCAGCCCCACCAGGGCGACGGCGAACGCCGTGGGCGCGGTGGCGTGGTCGATGCGGTCCGCCAGCGTCTCCACGTCGGCCAGGGGCACGCCCGGGTCGAGGTCGGCGACGGCGCGGCGCACCGCGCCGACCACCGACCCGGGGGGCACCGAGGTCGGCAGCACGTACGCCAGCGGGCTCGGGGGCGGCCCGTCCACGTCGGGCCGGAGCGGCAGGTAGATCGCCCGCTGGAACTCGTCCGTCTCCACCTTCGCCCGCACGTCGGAGGCGACGCCCACCACCGTGTACCAGGGACCCTCCTGGCTGAACCGGACGCGCCGGCCGAGGGCGTCCACGCCGGGGAAATAGGCCTCCGCGGCGGACCGGCTGAGGACCGCGACCCTGCCGCCGCCGGCCTCGTCGGCCCCGTCGAACGCGCGCCCTCTCACGTCGATGCCCATGGCGGCGAAGTAGCCGGGCGTGGCCAGACGTGCGCCGGTGACGGCGGCCACCCGCCCCGCCGGCGTGGGAAAGCCCTCGGCCTCCAGCGTCTCGCCCCAGCACATGGAGCCGCCCAGGGGGAGGCACGAGCCCACGGCGGCGGCCGACGCCACGCCCGGAATCTCGTTCAGGCGGCGCAGGAGCTCGTCGTGGAACTGGACCATCTCCTCTCGCGTGCCGTACACCGCCGGGGGGAGGCCCACCTGGAAGGTGAGGGCCTGGCGCTCGGTGAAGCCCAGGTCCACGGAGCGCAGACGCTGGAAGGTGCGCAGCAGCAGGACGGAGCCCACGAGGAGGACGGTCGCCAGGGCGACCTGGGTGGCGACCAGGACGTGCCGGCCCCGCAGGCGGCCCCGGCCGGCGGTCACCGGCGCGCCGCCCTCCTTCAGCGAGCCGGCGAGGCCGCCGCCCCCGGCGATCCCGCCTTCCGCCCCCGCTCCCGTGAGCAGCCCCACGGTGGCCACCACGGCGGCGCCGGCTACCGCCAGCACCGTGGGGTCCAGCCCCACCTCCGCCAGCCGCGGGATGTTCACGGGCGCGCGCTCCTTCACGGCGGTCACGGCGCCCCAGGCGGCCGCCACCCCCAGCAACCCGGCGCCGCCCGCCACCATGAGGCTCTCGGCCAGGGCGCCCCGGAGCAGCCGGGCCCGGCCGGCCCCCAGGGCGGCCTGGAGCCAGCGCTCCCGCTGCCCCTCCTCGGCCCGCACCAGGAACAGGTTCGCCACGTTGGCCAGGGCCACGAGGAGCACGAAGCCGACCGTCCCCATCAGGATCCAGAGCGTGGGGCGCACGTCGCCCACCACGCTCTCCTTGAGGTCCACCACCCGGGGCCGGATGCCCGCGTCGTCCAGGTAGGACGCCACCCGGGCGGGATCGTCCGTGGTGGCACGGAGGGTCGGCAGCCAGCCTGTGAGCTCGCGCTCCAGGTCGGCCGCCGTGGCGCCGGGAGCCAGCCGAGCCACGGCCTTCTCGTTCCAGCCGCCCACCCCCGTGGCCGGCACCGGGAGGGGGGTCCAGAGCGACGCCTCCTCCGAGGGGAAGGCGAACCCCGGCGCCGCCACGCCCACGATCTCGTGGGGCACGCCGTCGAGATCGACGGAGCGGCCCACCACGTCCGGGTCGCCGCCGAAGCGGTCGCGCCACAGCCGGTTCGAGAGCACCACCACCGGCGCCGCCCCCGGCGCCGCGTCGTCGTCCCTCAGCCACCGGCCCAGGGCCGGCGTGATGCGGAGCACCTTCCCCAGGGAGGGGGTCGTGCGCACCCCCGTGGAGCGCACCGGATCCCCGGCCCCCGTGAGGGTCAGGTCGCGCCAGGCGTACATCGCCATGCTCTCGGCGGCGCGGGCGTGGGCCGCGTAGAAGCGGTAGAAACCGTACGTGACGCCGAGCCCCCGGTCGACGCCGATCCCCGCCCCGCTGTGATCCAGGAGGACGAGGCGGTCGGACCGGGGGTACGGCAGCGGGCTCAGCACCACGCCGTGGACGAGGCTGAATACCGACGTCGTCGCGGCGATCCCCAGCGCCAACGTCAGTACCGAGGTGGCCGTGAACGACGGCCGCCGCCGGAGCCGCCTCGCCGCGTGGCGCACGTCCTGCCACGCCCCCTGCAGCCCCCCGCCGCCGCCCGTTGCGCCCCGCGACGCCGCCCGGTGCTCCCGGGGCACCCGGAGGGCGAGGTCCGCCAGCGAGCGGAGCGTCACCCGGACGAGGGCCAGGCGGCTCCGCCGCCGGGCGTCGGCGGCGATGCGCACGAAGCAGTCGACCAGCTCCTCCCCGTACGCCGCGCGCCGCTCCCGGGGAAGGAGCACGGTGGCGGCCCGATACGCCGCCACCGCCCAGCGCACCGTACGGGGGAGGTCGCTCATGCCGTCGCCTCGCCCCGCGACAGGTTCCTACGCGCCAGGCGGACCATCCCCTCCAGCCGGGACGCCTCCGCCGCCAGGGCCTCCCGGCCCGCCTCCGTCAGCTCGTAGTACCTGCGGCGGGCGTCGTCCTCCGGCCCGGCGGGGGGCTCGGCCTCCCGCGACCACCCCCGTTCCACCAGCTCCGCCAGCGTGCCGTAGAGGCTCGCCGGCCACAGCCGTACGGCGCCGCCCGTCCGCTCCTCCACCTCCTGGCGGATGGCGTACCCGTGGTTGGGACCGTCCGCGAGGGAAACGAGGACATGGAACACCTTCGAATCCAGGCCATCGGACATGGGGCGGCTCCGATCAGGGAAGAATGCATCCCTCTCCATACGTATATGATATGATATACGTATGAGTCAAGAGGGATCCTGACGCGAGCGGAGGAGCCCTCCCTAGATCCGGTCCAGGATGAAGCCGGGGGTGAAGCGCGCGAGCCAGGTGCTCAGCACCGTGAACGACCCGGTCACCAGCAGCAGCCCCAGCCCGATGAGCAGCACCCCGGAAGCCCGCTCCATCCACGGGATGAAGCGGCGGTAGCGCTGGAAGGCCTCCAGGAACCAGTCCAGGGCGAGAGCGGCCAGCAGGAACGGCACGGCCAGCCCCACGGAGTAGACCAGGAGCAACCCCACCCCCTGCCACACCGTATCGCTGGTGCCGGCCATGGTGAGGATGCCGCCCAGCACGGGGCCGATGCACGGGGTCCAGCCGGCGCCGAAGGCGGCGCCCACGGCCAGAGCGCCCAGGTGGCCCTCGGGGCGGTCGGCGAGCTGCACGCGCTTCTCCCGCATGAGGGCGGTGAACCTGAACACGCCCAGAAGGTGGAGCCCCAGGAGGATGATCAGCACGCCGCCCAGGCGGGCGATCCAGTCCTCGTACACGCGGAAGAACTGGCCCAGGAACGACGCCGTGGCGCCCAGGATCACGAAGATGCCCGTGAAGCCCGCCACGAAGAGGACGGCGTTGAGCATCACCCGGCGCCGCTCCACCCCCTCCTGGAGGTCCTCCAGGCTCATCCCCGTGACGAAGGACAGGTAGCTCGGGACCAGGGGCAGCACGCACGGCGACAGGAAGGAAAGCACGCCCGCGGTGAGGGCGATGACGACGCCCGTGGATTCATTCAACGTTCGGGTCCATCCGTTCCAGGTCGCGTTCCAGGTCCTCTTCCATCTCCCGCTCCATGCGGGCGCGCTCGCCGCGGGCGCGGCGCGTCTCGGCGACGGCCCGCACCGCGGTCACGATCCCCATCCACCCCAGGGCCGCGGCCACCACCCATCCGATCACGGCGGGGAAGAACGCCGCCAGGACCGCCAGCCCCACCAGCAGCACCGCCGACGTGCCCAGCACCGTCCGGTCCTCCCGGCCCAGCGCCCGGTGCCCCGCGATGGCGTCGCCCAGGGCCGTGGACGCCCGCATCAGGTCGGCCACCCGCCACCCCGTGCTCCCGCCGGAGCCGGGCCGTCCGGCGCGCCTCAGGCTCGCCTGGAGGTTCCGCTCCAGCCGCTGCTGCAGCGAGCCCTCCGGCTCCAGGGACGCCTTGGGCGTGGGCTGCTCCCCGGGGACGGTCGCCATGCGCCGCGCCTCGTCCTCCAGCCCCATGACCATCTGCTTCCTGGGGAGCACGATCTCCACCGAGCTGGCCAGGTCGGCCAGGAAGAGCCCCTCGAGCTGGGTGGCCAGGCTCTCGTCCAGGATGCCCACGTCGATCTCCCAGTTCCCCAGGAGGCTGGCCGTGTTGAGGTTGCTGGAGCCCACCCGCCCCCAGATGCCGTCGGCCGACGACGTCTTGGCGTGGATCATGGGCCCCTGCCACTCGAACATCCTCACCCCCGCCTCCAGCAGGAAGCGGTAGCCGCCCCGGGACAGGCTGCCCACCCACGGCCAGTTGTTGTGGCCCGGCACCAGGATGCGCACGTCCACGTCGTCCCGGGCGGCGGCAGCCAGCGCCTCGGCCACCGGCCGGGGGGCCACGAAGTAGGGGTCGGTGATCCACAGGCGGCGCCGGGCGAAGGCGGCGACGAGCTGGAGCGAGCGGTACACGCGGGAGCGGCCGGGCTCGCCCTCGATGAGCCACACCGGCACCTCCCCCACCCGGGGCTGGGCCAGGTGGTCCAGGCGAAGCTCCTCGGGCACGGGGCTGCCGATCTCGTTCCAGATGCGCTCGAAGGCCCGGCACGCGGCCGCGGCGGCGGGGCCTCGGATCTCGACGCCCGTGTCCCGCCACGGCGGCTCGTCGCCCGTGCCCGCCCACTCGGCGCCCACGCAGAAGCCGCCCACGAAGGCCACCTTGCCGTCCACGCACACGAGCTTCCTGTGGTCGCGCTGGAGCACGCCGAAGGGGTCCCGCACCGAGGGGCGGTTGAACGCCCGGATCTCGACGCCGGCCTCCTTGAACGCCCGCCAGTAGCGCCGGGGCGTCGCCCAGCACCCCACCCAGTCGTAGACCAGGCGCACGGGCACGCCCTGGCGCGCCTTGGCCACCAGCGCCTCCCGGAACGCCCGTCCCACCCGGTCGTCCCGGAGGATGTAGTTCTCGAAGTGGACGAAGTGCTCGGCGCTGTCGATGGCCTCGATCCAGGCGTCGAACGTCGCCGAGCCCTCGAACTGGAGGCGGAGGCTGTTCCCCTCGATCTCGGGACCCCCCGTGGCCCGCTCCATGGCCTGCACGGGGAAGGTGGCCAGCGCGCCGGGTGCGGCGCGGCCGACCTCCTCGCCCCCGGGCAGGGACAGGATGCGGGGCGTGGTGGGCTCGCTCACGGGGAAACCTCAGGCGACGGGGGGACGCCGTTCAAACCCCGAAAGTACAGGAAGTGTGCCGTTCCTGCGCCGTCCCGGGGCTCCGTCAGCCCCCCACCAGCCGGTAGCCCAGGAGCTTGTAGACGAGCTTGGCCACCAGGAAGTCGGGGGCGTGGAGCCCGGGGGTGGGCGCCAGCTCCACCACGTCGGCGGCCACCACCTCCCGCTCCCGGAACACCCGGCGCAGGAAGCGTAGCGTACGGTACCAGTCGCCGCCGCCGGGCTCGGGGGTACCGGTGGAGGGCACCAGCGACGGGTCGAAGTAGTCCACGTCGAAGGTGAGGTAGACCTTGGGGCCCAGGGCATCCAGCGCCCGGTCCATCCAGGCGTCGTCCTCCTGGATCTCGTCGGCCCACACGATGGTGGAGGCGTCGCTCCCCCGGTGGAAGGCCACCTCGCCCGCGCTCACGGCCCGGATCCCCACCGCCACCACGTCGGCCCGCTCGATCACCCGGGCCATGGCCGACGCGTGGGACCACTCGGCGCCCTCGTAGCTGGGGCGCAGGTCGGTGTGGGCGTCCATCTGGAGGACGGAGAGGCGCCCGCCGCCCCCGGAGGCCTGCAGCCGGTCCGCCTGGGCCAGGATGCACGGCGCCGACACCGAGTGCTCACCCCCCAGCATCACCAGGAAGCGGTCGCCCGACGCCTCGGCCACCCGGGCGTAGGCGTCCCGGAGCTCCTCCATGGCCGGGCCCACACCCTCCCGGGTGAGCTCGAGGGACGGCAGCGTGTGGACGCCCACCGTGGAGGGGTCGGCGTCCAGCTCCTGGTCGTACAGCTCGATGTAGCGGGACGCCTCCAGGATGGCGGCAGGGCCCAGGCGCGCGCCGCCGCCGTAGCTGGTGGTGGATTCGTAGGGGACCGGAAGGATGACGGCCTGGGCGCTCTCGAAGTCGGCGCCTTCGTCGTCCAGGCCGAGGAAGCGGTGGGGGAGCTCCCAGGGGAGGTCGGCGAGGCCGGGGGGAAGGCTCACCTGGACGTCAGCCGCACGAGACCGCGGCGGCCACCACCGTGACCCACTGCCCGTCCTCGGGGGCCTCGGCCACGATGGTGTGGTTCATGGAGTTCACCACCAGGCCCTTGAGCTGCCACTGCTCCTTGCGCTCGTCCCAGGCCTGCTCGGGGCTGAACTCGGCGCCCAGCACCGTGGCCAGCATCTGGGCCGCCAGGTCCTCGGCGTAGTCGCCCATGGTCTTCTCCGACTGGCCGTAGGCGTGGTGCTCCGAGATGTAGCCGTAGTGCTCCCGGTCTGCGGGCATGGCGACGCCGATGGCGGCGCCCACCCGGCGGCTGGGCTCGTTGGTGCTGGCCTCGGACAGGACGCAGAACACCACCTGCCCGGGGCGCAGCAGCTTCTCGCCCTCGCTCCGCTCCACGATCTCACAGTTGGGCGGGAAGATGGAGGAGATGCGGACCAGGTTGTGCTGGGCGATGTGGGCGTCCCGGAGGGCCATCTCGAAGCTGGTGAGCTTCTCCCGGTGGATCCCCACGCCGGTGGTGAAGAAGATCTTCTTGGGGACCAGCGACTCGCCCTGGAACACTTCGTCACCTCCCGCCTGGGTCGTTGCCCGCAGGGCCGCGGCCTCCCGGAGCCCTGGTCCGCTTTTTCGGCCTGAAAGGAAAAGCAAAAGGGTGGCGCGGGCAACCGCCCGCCCACCCCGTGGGACCGCAGGGGCGCCCGGGCGCCCTCACACCGTCTCGATGGGGCAGGAGAGCCCCTCGTCGGGGAGCTCGACCCCCGCCTCGGCACACGTCCCGCACAGCCCGTAGATCTCCAGTCGGTGACGGGTCGGACGGAAGTGGTGCTCCTGGGCAACGCGCTTCTCCACGAGGCGAACCTCCTCGCTCCTGAACTCGGTGACGCTCCCGCACTCCAGGCAGATCAAGTGCTCGTGCACCGGCTGGCGCGAGAGGCGGTGCTCGTAGCGCTTGAACCCCTCTCCGAAGTCGTGCTCCTCCACCAGCTTGCTCTTCACCAGCAGGTCGAGGGTGCGGTAGATGGTGGCCTTGCCGATGCGCTCGCCCTCGTCCCTGAGCAGGCGCTCGATGTCCTCCACCGAGAGGTGGGCGGTGGAGGCGAACACCACCTGCGCCACGGCCTCCCGCTGCTGCGTCACGGGCAGCCCCTGCTCGCGCAGGTAGCGCCCGAAGAGGCGGATGAAGGGGTTGGTGGTCTGGGTCTGCATGGTCATGGGCTCGTGCTCGCCTCGGCGGCGTCGGTGCGGGCCTCCGGCTCGGGCTCCAGCAGCTCCGGGTCGAACTCGTCCAGGAGCGCCTGGTAGGTGTCGGCGTGTCCGGCGACCACGACCTCCCGGGGCTCGCCGGGGGCCACGTCGCCGCTCCGGCGCACGACGCCGTCCATCACCCGGGGCAGCGTGTCCGGGGGCGCCTCGCCCTCCTCTTCGAAGCCGGTCTCCAGGGTCAGCCCCTGGCCGGTGCGCTCGGCCGCGTAGGGCGCGGTGAACAGGCGCCGCCGCCCGGCGTCCTCCCCTTCCAGGAAGGCGCTCACGGCCACCAGCCCCCGCTCCCGCCGCCCCTTCACCAGGGGAGGGAAGAGCCAGAGGCGGTCCACCCGCTCGGCACCCAGGCGACGCATCACGCGCTGGAGCACCCGGGGGAGGGCCTCGGGCACGCCGGGGCCGGCTTCACTATTCAATGGTACGATCCTGGGAGACGGGGGTTCCTGGCCGCGGACCGGGAGCGGCGGGGAGCACGCCGGAGGGGCTCAACGGCGCCCCTGCGCCGGGCCGAGGGTTTCGCGCACGGCGACGCGGGTGGCCTCCACGACCTCGGCGACGACCTCCTCGACGGGGCGTTCCACCAGCGCCCCGGATGCCTTCACGTGGCCGCCTCCACCGAATCTACGGGCCAGGGCGTTCACATCCACCGGCCCGTTGGAGCGGAACGAGATCTTCGTGCCGGCGCCCGTCTGCCGGAAGAGGAGCCCCACCTCCACCCCCCGCACGGCCCGGGGGTAGTCCACGATCCCCTCCAGGTCGTCGGCGGTGGCCCGGAGGCCGTCGTAGGCCTCCCGGGGGATGCTCATCCACGCGACCCGCCCGTCCTCGTCGGTCTCCAGCGTCTCCAGGGCGGCCCGCAGGAGCTGGAAGCGCCGCAGGGGCGCCCTGCCGTAGACGAGCCGGTGCATGGCCTCGGGCTCGACGCCGTCCGCCACCAGGTCCGCGGTGATGCGGTGGGCGGCGGGGGTGCTGTTGCTGAAGCGGAAGCCGCCCGTGTCGGTGAGGATGGCGGTGTAGATCCCCCGCAGCGCGTCGAAGGGCCACGGTCCCGATGCGGCCAGCATGATGTCCCAGACCAGCTCCCCGGTGGCGCACGCCGCCGGATCCCGGAGGGAGACGCCGCCGATGGGCTGGTCGCCCGGCGGGTGATGGTCCACCACCACGGTCTTGAGATGGTCGATCATGGGCTTCACCCGCCCGATCCTGTGCACCTCACCCGTGTCCAGAACCACGGCCAGGTCGGCCTTGGCGCACGCGTCCCGGGCGCCGGGCCCGGAGGCGTCGGCCACCAGGGGGGGCTCGGCCACGTCCTCCAGGAGGAAGTTGAACATCTCCGGGAAGGGCGTCGGGTTCACGATGCGCACCCGGGCGCCCAGGGCCCGCAGCCAGAGCGCCATGGCCACCTGGGAGCCGACCCCGTCGCCGTCGGCGTTGAGGTGGGTGGTGAGGATGACGCTCCGCGACGCGGTGAGGACCTCCACCGCCCCCTTCACGGCGGCCCTGCGGTGGGCCGGCGTCCGGTAGCGCACGCCGTTGCTCAAAGTCCCCGGAGCTCCGAGGCCCGCGCCACCCGGCGCACCGCCACCATGAAGGCCGCGAGCCGGCGTGTGACCCCCTTCTCCTCGGCCGTGCCCACCACCTGCTCGTAGGCCGCCGACAGCAGGCGCTCGAGGTGGCGGCTCACCTCCTCCGCCTCCCACGCCATGCTCTGGCGGTTCTGCACCCACTCGAAGTAGCTCACCGTCACGCCGCCGGCGTTGGCCAGGATGTCGGGGAGCACGGTCACCCCCTTCTCCTCCAGGATCCGGTCTGCCAGGGGCGTGGTGGGGTGGTTCGCCCCCTCCATCACCAGCTGCGCCTTCACGTCGCCGGCGTTGCCGCCGTGGAGCACCCCCCCCAGCGCCGCCGGCACCAGCACGTCCACGTCCAGGGCCAGGAGCTCCTCGTTGCTCACCGTGTCGTGGGGCCCGGGGTAGCCCACCACGCTTCCGTCGGCCCGCACCGCCTCCTGCACGGCGTCCAGGTCCAGGCCGTCGCCGGCGTGGATGCCCCCCTCGACGTCGCTCACCGCCACCACCCGGCCCCCCCGGCGGGCCAGGGCCAGGGCGGCGAAGCTGCCCACGTTGCCGAAGCCCTGCACCGCCACCCGGGCACCCTCCAGGCTCCGCCCCAGGTCGGCCATGGCCCGCTCGGTGAGGAACGCCACTCCGTCGCCCGTGGCGGACAGCCGTCCGACTGAGCCGCCGATCTCCAGCGGCTTGCCGGTGACCACGCCCGGCGACCACCCGGCGAACTTGCTGTACTCGTCCACCACCCAGGCCATGACCCCGGGGTTGGTGTTCACGTCGGGGGCGGGGATGTCGGTCATGGGACCGATGAACATGTGGATGCGCTGCACGAAGCGCCGGGTGATGGTCTCCAGGTCCCTCATGTCCAGCGTGCCCGGGTCGCAGTCGACGCCACCCTTGGCGCCCCCGAAGGGGATGTCCACCACCGACGTCTTCCACGTCATGAGGCTGGCCAGCGCCCGCACTTCGTCCAGGTCCACCCGGGGGTGGTAGCGGATGCCCCCCTTCATGGGGCCCCGGGCGTTGTCGTGCTGCACCCGGAATCCCCGGAAGATGCGGTGGGCGCCGTCGGCGCAGCGCAGCGGGATCTCGACCATGACCTCCCGGTAGGGCGTCTTCAGGGAGATCTGCACGTCGTCGCTCAGCCCGAGACGCCGGGCTGCCCGGTCGAAGTGGTAGTTCACCGCTTCGAAGGGGGTGAGGTCGTCCCTGGGCTCCGGCTCCTGGGTCGAGGCGGGGGTCACGGCGGTGGCACGACCCCGCTCGGGATCGCGCGCTTCCTGGACCGTCTCGGGCAACGGAGGCTCCTTGGCGGGGGCGGAGGTTTGCCCCGAATCGTCGTGGGACGACCCTGGGCGAGCAAGGTGGATGCCGTCCCGTCGGCCCGGGCCCGCCGCCTCAGACCGGCAGCTTCTTCCTCACCTTCGCCCAGGTCGACGCCAGGTGCACCCGGTTGGGGGCCGTCTCGCCGTGGACCCTTCCGGAGCGCAGGGCGCCCAGGAGTGGCCCGGAGGCGTTGGCGTGGCGGGGGAGCTCCACCCACGCGCCGGCCACCTCTCCCACGGTGTGGGCGTCGGAGCCCGCGCCCCGGAGCCGGCCGTGGCGGGCCGCCAGGTCCCAGGCCGGCTCGTTCAGGCGCCCCGGATGCAGGCGGGCGTTGAACACCTCCACCACGTCCACCAGGGGGGCGAGGCGCTCGGCGAAGCGGCCGCCACCCCCCTTCCCCCTAGCGTACGGGTGGGGGAGGTAGGCCACCCCGCCCTGCTCCTTCACCCGCAGGCACACCTCCTCGGCCGGCGTCCCCTTCGGGATCTCCTCCTTCAGGTAGAGACCGATGACGTCGATGCCTTCGGCGGTCTTCACCTCCTCGCCCGGGATGACGCAGAAGGGGTGGCGGGCGGCCATCTCCAGGGCGGTGCCCAGGCGGTTGTGGTCCGTGATGGCGATGCGCTCCACGCCCCGGGCACGGGCCCGGGCCAGCACGGCCTCGGGGTCGGAAAGGCAGTCGAAGGAGGCCCGGGTGTGCATGTGGAAGTCCACGCGCATGAGGGCGTCGTCCCGGCCGCTCGCCCGGGCCCGGAGCCCCTGCAGGAGGGCCAGGGCCTTCGTCTCCAGCTCGGCCAGGGCGCCGTCGTTCTCCAGGACGTAGTCGGCCCGGCGGCGCTTGTCGGCGGGATCGCCCTGGGCCGCCACCATCCGGCGGGCCTCGGCCTCGTCCAGCCCCCGCTGCCCCACCAGGCGCCCCAGGCGCACGTCCTCGGGGGCGTCCACCACCACGACCGCGTCGAAGTCGCCCTCCCGGCCCGTCTCGTAGAGGAGGGGGATCTCCGACACCACCAGCGCGGCGCCTTCGGCCTCCCGCTCCCGGAGCCACGCCTCCCTCAGCGCCCACACCCTGGGATGGACGATGGCCTCCAGCCGGCGGCGGGCCTCGTCGTCCCGGAACACCTTCTCCCGGAGCGCACCCCGGTCCAGGGAGCCGTCGGGCGCCAGCACGCCGTCGCCGAAGGCCCGGCGTACCTCACCGAGCCCCTCGCTCCCCGGAGCCACCGCCGCCCGGGCCAGGGCGTCGGCGCTCACCACGGGGACGCCGGCCCGGGCCCACGCGTCGGCCACCGCCGACTTTCCCGACGCCACGTTGCCCGTCAACGCCACGCTCAGCACGTCCGTCCCCTCCCCCTTCGCCTCAATCGTGATGCGCTCCGCCGCGCCCGGAGGCCGGGCCGGAGCGGGCCCGCCGGCGGCGCCGCCGCCGTCCGGTCCACAGCACGGCCCCAACCCCCAGGAACACCAGCGTCCACGTCACCCCCACCACCCGCGTGGCCGCCTCCCAGCTCTCCTGGGCAAGGGCGCCCACCCCCATGTAGACCGCCAGCCAGGCGAGCAGGCCCACGCTCTCGTAGGCCAGGAACGGGAGGTACGCCATGCCGCTCATCCCCGCCGCCATGGGCATGAGGGTGCGCACGAACGAGACCATGCGGGCGCCGGTCACCGACCACGCCGGGTGGCGGCCGAAGAAGCGGGAGGTCTCGCCCTCGGTGCCCCGGAGCCACCGCACCCAGCGCCTGGGAGAGGAGGCCAATCGGTCCCGGCCCACCCGGCCGACCCAGTACCCCAGCGTGTCGCCGGCGAAGCCCCCCGCCGCCGCGGCCACGGCGACCTGGGGCAGACCCAGCACGCCGTCCAGGGCCAGCACCGTGGCGGCCGCCGTGGCCACCCCGGACGGGACGACCAGACCGGTCACGAACGACGTCTCCAGCACCGCCAGCAGGAAGAGGAGCCCTGCGCCGTGCTCGGAGAGGAGCCCGAGAAGGTCGGGGAGGCTGAAGGGACCCAAGGCCGCCATGGGAGGTGGACGCGACGATCAGCGACGGCCCGGATAGAGGCGCTTCTTGGACACACGCAGGTCGTCGGACGTGCCCGGCACCCGGTCGGCGCCGGCGGACGTGATGGAGAAGGAGTCTCGGAACACCTGCAAGCCGTACGGCGTGCCCCAGGCATCCTTGCCGGCGTCGCCCTGGTACTGGTCCCTCAGCCACGGACCGAACTGGGTCCTGGGGTCCGGCAGGTTGTGGGACGCCCGCTCCCCGTTCGTCAGGTCCTGGGCGATGCTGCTCATCTCGGAGCGGGTGCGCCAGTCCAGGAGAGGGCGGGTGATGGGCTGGGCGTAGTGCACCATCCGCGGGCGTGTGGCCGGAAAGTAGAAGGCGGCGCCGATGGCGATGAGGAGCACGAGGATCAGCTTGAACATGGGGCAGGCTCCGGCCGGTCGTCCATCACATCCGCCGCCGCATGCGGGTGGCCCAGCGGAGGAAACGCTCCAGGTCGTCGTCGGGCGGAGCGGCCTCGGGGTCCCCGTAGGCGGTCTCCATGCGCCAGCGCAGGTACTCGGCGGGGGGGAGGGGGAGGAAGGGGAAGCGCCGCCACCATTCCCGCCTGCGAAAGGCCCAGGCGGCTCCCACGAGGTGGGGAAGGAGGGTGGGCCGCCTGAGAGCGAGACCCACCAGGGGGGCGTACGGAGAAGCCATTCTCCCGCTTCCTGCCCGGAGGCGTGGAAACATGCGTTCCTGCAAAGCTAGGCCCCGCCGGGCCGGGGGACAACGGCGCCGGGCCAACCCCTTCTCCGAGGCCGCGCCCCGCCTTGCGTGCCCCCCGGGTCGCCGTCATGCTTCGAGTGCCATGCCCCGACTCAACGCGTTCGTCACCCCGGAGTACCCCGTCCTCTTCACCCTCGCCGAGGTGGAAGGGAGCGAGGGGGAGGCGGCCGCGGAGGTCTCGCTGGCCCTCCTCGTGAAGGGGCTCCCCTCCTTCCTGGCCTCCCACCAGGTGCCCCGCTCCACCCTGGACGACGTGGTGGTCTCCCTCGAGGCCGGGGACGTGCGCGTGGCGGTCGTGGGCGTGCCGGTGGAGGTGTCTTCGGCCGCGGAGCCCGGCCGCCGCCTTCCGGCGGCCTTCATCAGCCTGGTGTGCGCGGACGGACGCCGCATCACCGTGGCCCGGGTCGTGGGGGCCGACCAGGAGATCTCCCCCGAGAAGCTGGCGCGACACGTGATCCGCCAGATCGCCCGGGGCGTACAGGTTCCCGACATCGCGCGAAGCTGAGCCACCGACCACGGAAGGAAGAGCATGCAGACGTTCCTCTACGTTCAGGGCACGCGGGTGAAGATCCGCCGGGGCACCTTCCCCATGGACCCGGGGCTGGTGGGCCGCACGGGGACGGTGGTGGAGACGGACATGTACCGTCCCAAGCACTACGCCGTGCAGATGGACGGGGAGTCCGCCCTGCGGGACTTCACCGAGGACGAGCTGGAGGCGCTGACCGAGGGCAAGCCCATCGGCCTGGCGGGGAGCCTGGGTCCCGGCGTGGGCGGCGGCGCCTAGAAAGCCCTTCCAGCCCCTTCCCCCCCGTGGCCAACCGCCTCGCCCGGGAGAGCAGCCCCTACCTCCTGCAGCACGCCGACAACCCGGTGGACTGGCGTCCCTGGGGCGAGGAGGCCCTGGCCGAGGCCCGGGCGTCGGACCGCCCGCTCCTGGTCTCCATCGGCTACTCGGCGTGTCACTGGTGCCACGTCATGGAGCGGGAGTCGTTCGCCGACCCCGCCACGGCCGAACTCATGAACCGGTGGTTCGTGAGCGTGAAGGTCGACCGGGAGGAGCGGCCCGACGTGGACGCCGTCTACATGCGGGCCGTGCAGGCCATGACCGGCCAGGGGGGCTGGCCCCTCACCGCGTTCCTCACCCCGGAGGGCGTCCCGTTCTACGGCGGCACCTACTTTCCCCCCGTGCGCCGCCAGGGCATGCCCTCCTTCCGGGAGGTGCTGACGGCGGTGGCGGTGGCGTGGCGCGACCGGCGAGACCAGGTGACGGCTTCGGCGGGCAGGATCCGGGAGGCGCTGGAGCGCTCCCTGGCCCCCACCGGCGCCGGTGCCGTGGAGGGTGCCGCCGGGGCGGCCCTGGCCCAGGGCGCGTTTCGCGCCGCTGGCCGCCCGCTACGACGAGGCACAGGGCGGCTTCGGCGGCGCCCCCAAGTTCCCCCAGCCCGTGGTGCTGGACTTCCTCCTGCGCCACCACCACCGCACCGGCGAGGCCTCCGCCGCGCACCATGGCCGCTCCACACCCTGCGCCGCATGGCCGCCGGCGGGATGCGGGACCACCTGGGCGGGGGCTTCCACCGGTACTCGGTCGACGCCCGCTGGCTGGTGCCCCACTTCGAGAAGATGCTCTACGACCAGGCGCTCCTGGCCCGGGTGTACCTCCACGCCTGGCAGGCCACCGGCGACGAGGCGCTCCGGTCGGTAGCCGAGGAGACGCTGGACTACGTCCTGGCCGACCTGCGGGACCCGGCGGGCGGCTTCTACGCCGCCCGGGACGCCGACTCCGAGGGGGAGGAGGGGCGCTTCTACCTGTGGACCCCCGCCCAGGTGGAGGCCGTCCTGGACCCGGATGACGCGCGCCTGGTCGAGCGGGCCTACGACGTGACGGCCGGCGGCAACTTCGAGGGGCGGAGCATCCTCCACCGTTCCGCACGAGCCCGGCCGCCGTCGCCCGGGCCGCGAGGGGACGGACTCCCGAAGCCCTGGAGGCGCGCCTCGCGGCGGCGCGGCGCCGGCTCCTGGAGGCCCGCGCCCGGCGGGAGCCTCCCTTCCGGGACGAGAAGGTGATCGCGGCGTGGAGCGCCCTCACCGTCCGCGCCCTGGCCGACGCCGGGGGGCGCCCTGGGCCGGGACGACTAGCTGGACGCCGCCCGGGCGGGCGCGGCCTTCCTCCTGGACGGCGCTCCGGCGCGGACGGCGAGCTCCTCCACGTGTGGACGGCAGGCCAGGCCCGCATCCCGGCCTTCCTGGACGACTGGGCCGCCCTGGGCAACGCCCTCCTGGACCTCCACGCCGCCACCCTGGAGCCCCGCTGGCTGGAGGAGGCCCGGGGCGGTGTGCGGGGCGATGCTGGAGCGCTTCCGCGACCCCGACGCGGGCGTCTTCCACGACGCCCCCGAGGGCGCCGAGCCTCCTGGTGCGCCCCCGGGATCCCACGGACAGCGCGGTGCCTTCGGGCACCTCCCTGGCCGTGGAGCTCCTGCGCCGCGCCGGCCACCTCTTCGACGAGACGGCGTGGAGCGACGCAGCCCCCGGGCCATGGAGTCCGAGGCCGAGGGCATGGCCCGCTGGCCCGCCGGCTTCGGGCACCTGCTGGGCCAGCTCGAGACCTCGCTGCTGCCGCCCATCGAGGTGGCGGTGGTCGGGCCGCCCGCGGACCCGGCCACCCGGGCCCTGCTGGCGGCCGCGCTCCGCCCCTACCTGCCCCAGCGGGTGCGTGGCGGGGGGGAGCCGGGCGCCCCCGGCGGCGAGCGCGTGCCCGTGCTGGAGGGGCGGGGGCTGCGTGGACGGGGCCCCCGCGGCGTACGTGTGCAGCGGATACGCATGCAAGGCGCCGGTCGCGGACCCCTCTGCGGTCACCCGGGAGCTGGACACCGCCCCGGCCTGAGGCGGCGGCGACGCGGGGGGCGAGGGTGCCCCTTCCGCCGACCCTGACTATCTTTGGCAGCGAAGATACGCCGTGGCTCGATCCTCGCGGAGCGATGGAGCCGCACGTAGAGCGCCCACCCCAGCCCCAGCCTGATGGCCACCCAGACGAAGGAGCAGGAGAAGGCCCGGGACCTCCACGGCCTCACCGCGGACGACCTCCTCCGCATGTACCGCCTCATGGTCACCTCCCGGCGCGTCGACGACCGGGAGATGAGCCTGAAGCGGCAGAACAAGATCTTCTTCCAGATCTCCGGCGCCGGACACGAGGGCATCGGCGCGGGGCTGGGCGCCCACACGCGGGCGGCTCACGACTGGTTCTTCTTCTACTACCGGGACCGGGCGTTCGCCCTCTCCCTGGGGCAGACGCCCCTGGACCACCTCCTCCAGGCCGTGGCCGCCGCCGACGACCCCTCGTCCGGGGGGCGGCAGATGCCCGCCCACTTCGGCGACCACCGCCTGAACATCGCCAGCACGTCCTCGCCCACCGGCACCCAGTTCCTCCAGTCCGTGGGCGCGGCCGAGGCCGGCTACCGGGCGGGCCTGGTGGAGTCCATCCGTGACGCGGTGGGCGGCTTCCACGACGACGAGATCGTCGTGTGCTGCGCCGGCGACGGCACCACCTCCGAGGGCGAGTTCTGGGAGGCGCTGAACACCGCCACCAACCTGGGCCTGCCCGTGGTGTTCGTGGTGGAGGACAACGGCTACGCCATCAGCGTGCCCGTGGAGGTCCAGACCGCGGGAGGCAGCATCTCCCGCCTGGTGTCGGGCTTCCCCGGCCTCAAGGTGGTGGAGTGCGACGGCACCGACGTGGTGGACACCTACAAGGTGGGCGGCGAGGCCATCGCCTGGGCCCGGGAGCGGAAGGGCCCGGCCCTCATCCACGCCCATTGCACCCGCCCCTACTCCCACTCCATGTCCGACGACGAGCGGATGTACCGCACCGGGGCGGAGCGGGAGGAGCAGGAGCGGCGCGACGTGCTGCGCAAGACCCGGGAGCTGATCCTCCGGGAGGGCTTCGCCACCGAGGAGGAGCTGGAGGCCCTGGAGGCCGAGGTGAAGCACGAGGTGGACGCGGCCGCCGACGAGGCGCTGGAGCACCCCCAGCCCGGGCCCGAGACGGCGCTCCTCCACCTGTACGCGGAGGACGCCGACGAGAACCCCACCACCGGCGCCTTCGACACCGAGGACGACCCCGCCTTCGACGACGCGGACGAGCGGCAGGGCACCATGGTCGACCTCCTGAACGCGTGCCTCACGAGCGAGATGGAGCGGGACCCGACCATCGTGGTCTTCGGCGAGGACGTGGCCGACGCGTCCCGGGAAGAGGTCCTGGACGAGTGCAAGGGGAAGGGCGGCGTCTTCAAGGTCACCCACGGGCTGCAGCAGAAGTTCGGCGGCGCCCGGGTGTTCAACTCGCCGCTGGCCGAAGCCAACATCGTGGGCCGCTCCATCGGCATGGCGCTCCGGGGCCTCAAGCCCGTGGCCGAGATCCAGTTCTTCGACTACATCTGGCCGGCGTTCCACCAGATCCGGAACGAGCTGGCCACCATGCGCTACCGCTCCAACGGGACGTACTCGACGCCGGTGGTGATACGAGTAACCTACGGGGGCTACCTGAAGGGGGGCGCCATCTACCACTCCCAGACCGGGGAGACCCTCTTCACCCACACCCCCGGCCTCCGGGTGTGCATGCCCGCCACCGCGCTGGACGCCAACGGCCTCCTGCGCACCGCCATCCGCTGCGGCGACCCCGTGCTCTTCCTCGAGCACAAGCACCTCTACCGCCAGGTCTACAACAAGAGCCGCTATCCCGGCCCCGACTTCATGATCCCGTTCGGCAAGGCCAACGTGGTCCGGGAGGGGAGCGACCTCACCATCGTCACGTGCGGCGCCCTGGTGAAGCGGAGCCTGGACGCGGCCAAGGTGGCCGCCGAGCGCCACGGCATCGAGGCGGAGGTCCTGGACCTGAGGACGGTGCAGCCCTTCGACAAGGAGCGCATCGCCGAGTCCGTGAAGAAGACCAACAAGGTGCTGGTCGTCCACGAGGACTCCCTCTCCTGGGGCATCGGCTCCGAGATCAGCGCGTGGATCGCCGACGAGCTCTTCCCCTGGCTGGACGGCCCGGTGCGGCGCGTGGCGTCCATGGACACCTGGGTGGCCTACGCGCCCCAGCTCGAGGAGACCATCCTGCCCCAGGCCGACGACGTGCTGCAGGGCATCCTGGGGCTGGCCGAGTTCTGATCCGGGGCGGAGACGCCCCGGGGCGGCCTACCGTCCCGGGGGCTCCGCTCCCCCCTTCTGCTCCACCACCTGCCGGGGCAGCCCCGCCACGATGCGGGTCCGGTTCTCGGGCGCGGCCATGGCCTCGCTGATGGCCAGGAGCAGCCGCGTCGACCATTTGCGACGCTGCCGGGCGGGCACCAGGTAGCGCACCGTGAGATTCGTCCAGGCGTCCGCCGGCGCGACGTACGTCTCGGGATGGGTGGCCACCTCTTCCTCCAGCCCCTGGGCCCGGAGCATCGCCGCGTAGCGGCGGGCCGCGTCGGCCATGGACTCGCCCACCTCCCGCTCGGCCACCTCCCGCACCACGTCCATGGCGTAGCGCAGGTCGGTCTCCGGGGCCATGGCGACCGTCAGCTCGTCCCACACGTAGGGGAAGTCCCGGGTGTAGTTGACGATGTTCGCCCGCAGCACCTCGGAGTTGGGGAAGGTCACCGTGGCGCCCGTGGGCTGGGCCCCCTGCACCGGCTTGTCGGGCCCCCCCGACTCCCACACGGTGGTGGTGAGGACGTCGATCCGGTGCACGTCGCCGAAGACGTCGCCCACCAGGATGCGGTCGCCGATGCGGTAGTAGCTCCGGAAGGAGTTGAGGAGCCAGCCGGTGAAGCTCTCGATGGGCGCCTGCAGGGCCCACGACAGGGCGAGCCCCGCCAGTCCGATGGAGCCCACCAGCGCCCGCACGTCGCCCACCAGCACCGAGAACGCCACGCCCAGCGCCACCAGCCACACCCCTACCGAGACGATGGCCGCCAGGGCGTCGGCGCGCTGCCAACCGGCCAGGAGGCGCCGCAGGACCAGCCGGAGCAGCCGGGTGAGGAGACCCGCGATGAAGAGGAGGCCCAGGGCGATGAGGACCTTGGGAAGGATGCCGTACCCCTGGCGCGCGATCCGCTGGATGGTGCCGGTGGCTTCCTGAACCGCCCGCCCCGGCGCCGCCGCCGCGGAGTCGGTCGAGTCCGCGACGGCCACGCTGTCGGCCGCGGCGGAATCGGCCGCCGACGTGTCCCCGACGGGGGGAACCTGGCCCCCCGGCGCGGCGGCCGCCGCCGCGGCGGGCTGGCCGGTGGGGCCCGCCACGGCCGGGACCGTGTCGGTGCCCCACAGGAGGAGCAGCAGGCCCGTCACCGCCACGGACACCGCCGTGGCGCTCCGGTAGCGGCGGAGCGCCCCCTGGGCCCGGGTACGGTAGCGGGCCACGTCCCGGGCGGCCCCACCCCCGGGAGCTTCCCCGGGCACGGCGCGGCGGGCGCGTGGGCGCCTCTGGGGTGGCCGCCTTCCCGGCCCCAGGCGCACCATCAGCGGCGCTCCGACGCGGGGGCGTCCAGCGCCCGCTCCCTCTGGGGGCGGCCCGGCCGCTCCAGCTCCGGGGCGCCCTCGGCCCGCACCCGGTACGGCAGGATGAGGCGCACGGCCCGGCCGTAGGACACGTAGTTCCACGCCCAGTTCACCAGCACCAGGATGCGGTTGCGGAAGCCGATGAGCCACGAGATGTGGATCCCCAGCCACAGCACCCACGCGGGGAAGCCGGTGAAGCTCCGCCCGAACACCGTGGCGGCGGCGGCGTTCCTCCCGATGACCGCCAGCATCCCGTAGTCCCGGTAGTGGAAGGGCTCGGGGGGCCTCCCCCGGAGGGTGCGCAAGATGTTCTTGGCGATGCGCTTCCCCTCCTGGAGGGCGACCTGGGCCACCTGGGGGTAGGGGCGCCCGTCCCGCTCCAGGTACGCCAGGTCGCCCGCAACCCACACCTGGGGGTGGCCCGGCACGCGCAGCGTCTCCTCGACCTGCACCCGCCCGCCCCGGCCCAGGGGGAGCCCCCACGTCGCCACCCTCGGGTCGCCCTTCACCCCCGCCGTCCACACCACCGTCTCGGTGGGGATGCGCGCGCCCCCCTCCAGGTGCACGTCGGTGGCCGTGATGCGCTCCACCTTGGCGCCGGTGCGCACCCCCACCCGACGCCGCTTCAACCGGTCGGCGGCGTAGGCGCCCAGGGCGTCGGGCATGCCCAGGAGGAGGCCGTCCATGGCCTCCAGGAGGAGGACGTGCACGTCTTCCCGGCGCAGGGACGGGAAGTCCTCCAGGAGGGGGCCGTACACCAGCTCGGCCAGGGCGCCGGCGTACTCCACGCCGGTGGGGCCGCCGCCCACGATGGCGAAGGTGAGCAGGCGCCGGCGGCGGCCATCGTCGCGCTCGTACACGGCCGTCTCGAAGCGGGACAGGATGTGGTGGCGCAGAGGCACCGCGTCGTCCATCCAGCGCAGGGGGAAGGCGTGCTCGGCCGCCCCCTCCACGCCGAAGTAGTTGGGGACGCTCCCGGGCGCCAGCACCAGGTGGTCGTAGGGGATGCGCTCCAGGTCCGTGACCACCGCCCCCTCGTCCAGGTCCAGGCCCCGCACCTCCGCCATGCGGAAGTGGACGTTGCGGGCGTGGCGGAAGATGGCCCGCACGGGGTAGGCGATGTCCTCCGCCCCCAGCTCGGCGGCGGCGACCTGGTACAGGAGGGGGAAGAAGGTGTGGTAGTTGTTCCGGTCCAGGAGGAGGACGTCCACGTCCTCGCCGTCCAGGGCCCGGGCCGCCCACAGGCCGCCGAAGCCCGCCCCCACGATGACGACCCGGGGCCGCCCCCCTCTCCCCACGCCGGCGGGCACCGCCGCGCCCTCAGGCAACCGTCAGCCCGGGATCGACCTGGGCCGCCCACGCCACCGCGCCGCCCCGCAGGTTGGCCACCCGGGGGAAGCCGGCCTCCAGGAGGGCACGGGCCGCCTGCTCGCTCCGCCCGCCGGCCCGGCAGTACACCACGAGCTGCCGGTCCCGGGGGAGCTCCTCCAGCCGGTGGGCGAGCTCGCCCAGGGGCACGTGGACGGCCCCCCGGTCGGCCAGGTTGCCGGCCGACCACTCCCACGGCTCGCGCACGTCCACCAGGAGGGGCGGGTCGTCCTCGGCGAGACGCTCGGCGAGGTCCCGGGCGCCCAGCTCGGGGACGGAAGAGCGTCCCTCCTCCCCCAGCGGCGCCACCCCGCAGAAGCGCTCGTAGTCGATGAGCCCCGTCTGGGTGGGGTGCTCGCCGCACACCGGGCAGTCGGGGTTCCTGGGGACCCGGACCTCCCGCCAGCTCATCTCCAGGGCGTCGAAGATCACCAGGCGCCCCACCAGGGGCTCGCCGATGCCCAGGATCAGCTTGATGGCCTCCATGGCCTGGAGGGAGCCGATGATGCCGGGGAGCACGCCCAGCACCCCCGCCTCGGCGCAGCTCGGCACCATCCCCGGTGGGGGTGGCTCCCGGAAGAGGCAGCGGTAGCACGGGCCCCCCTCCACCGCGAACACCGACAGCTGGCCGTCGAAGCGGTGGATGGAGCCGTACACGTTGGGCTTGCCCAGGAGCACGCAGGCGTCGTTGACCAGGTAGCGCGTCGGGAAGTTGTCGGAGCCGTCCACCACCACGTCGTAGGGGGCCAGGACGTCCAGGGCGTCCTCGCTGGAGAGGCGCGTCCGGTGGGGCTCCACCACCACGTGGGGGTTCACCTCCCGCAGCCGGTCCACCGCCGAGTCCAGCTTGGAGCGCCCCACGTCGGAAGTTCCGTGGAGGATCTGGCGGTGGAGGTTGGAGGCGTCCACCTCGTCGTGGTCGACGATGCCGAGGCGGCCCACCCCGGCGGCGGCAAGGTAGAGGGCGGCCGGCGAGCCCAAGCCCCCCGCCCCCACCAGGAGGACCCGGGCGTCCTTGAGGCGCCGCTGACCCTCCAGCCCCACCTCGGGGATGACGATGTGGCGCGCGTAGCGCTGGATCTCCCGCGGCGAGAGCTCCGGGAGGGGGCGTCCCCCGGACGGGGAGGCGGGGCCGGACGGGAGGCGGCTCATCGGCGATAGCACCCCGTCCCCGTGGAGCGGGTTCCGGGAGGCGCGTCCGGGCGTGCCCTGCGGCCCCATATGTTACGAGGACTTTCGTAACTCGCAGCGCCATGCTATCATGGGACTACGAATCACTTCGTAGACCTTGCGGAGCCGGCGGCTCGGGGAGGCGGAGACATGGACGGGGCGTTCACGGAGCGGGAGCTGGACATCATGAGTGTCCTGTGGCGCCTGGGCTCGGGCACGGTGGCCGAGGTCCGGGACGCCATGGAGGGCGACCCGGGCTATACCACCGTCCTCAAGATCCTCCAGATCCTGGAGGAGAAGGGGGCGGTGCGCCACGAGACCGAAGGGAGGGCCTACCGCTACATCCCCGTGGTGGACGCCGACGACGCGGGGGGGCCTGCGCTGCGGAAGATCCTGGACAAGATCTTCCAGGGCTCCGCCGAGACCATGCTGGCCCGCTTCGTGAGCGCGGCCCGCCTGAGCCCCGCCGAGCTGGCGCGCATGCGCCGCCTCCTGGACGACGCGGCCGCCCGGGCGGCCGCGGAAGACGAGGACGGCGGGGAGGAGGCGCCATGATCGCCGCGTGGATGGTGTACGCCGCCGCCGTGGCCCTCGTGCTCGCCGCCGCGGCCGCGGCCGGCGAGGCGGCGCTGAGGCGACTGGGGAGGCCGGCCCGGGCGCTGTGGCTCGGCGCCCTGGCGGCGTCCCTTGTCCTGGCCGCCCTTCCCTGGCTTCCCGCCCTGACGCCGGCGGCGACGGTTGCGGCAGGTCGGGCAGGCCCCTCGGCGAGCGACGTGATCCAGCTCCCCGCCCTGGTGCTCTCGCCCCCCGCCCTGCTCCGGCGGCTGGACCGCCCCCTCCTGTGGCTGTGGGGCGGCGCATCGGCCGCGGCGCTCCTGGCGCTCCTCCTGGGCGCCCGGGGCCTGGCCCGCCGCAGGCGGCGCTGGACCGAGGCCCGGCTGGACGGGACCCCGGTCCTGCTGTCCGGCTCCTTCGGCCCCGCCGTGGTGGGGCTGCTCCGCCCCCGCATCGTGGTGCCCCGCTGGGTGGCCGTGCTGGACCCGCCGTCCCGCCGCCTGGTCCTCCTCCACGAGGAGGAGCACCGCCGGGCCCGGGACGTGGCGCTCCTCACCGCCGCCGCGGCGCTGGCCGCGCTCCTCCCGTGGAACCCGGCGCTCTGGCTCCAGGTGAAGCGGCTCCGGGGCGCGGTGGAGCTGGACTGCGACTGCCGCGTGCTGCGCCGGGGGGCCCCCGCCCTGCCCTACGCGGACCTGTTGCTCAAGGTCGGCGGCGGCGCCGCCGGACCGCTGGCGCCCGCCCTCGCCGAGCCCGCCCACACCCTGGAACGGAGGCTGACGATGATCACCGAGTGGAAGACGCGGAGGAGCACGTGGGGCGCGCTGGCGCTGGCCGGCGCAGCGGTCCTCCTGGTGGGGCTGGCGTGCGAGGTGCCCCAGCCGACGGACGCCCGGGCCGACGCGGCCGGCGCGTCGATGTCCGTGCCCCTGGTGGACCGCGAGGGGAACCCCGTGAGCGCGACGCCCCCCAAGTCCTTCGCCGAGGTGAAGGACGAGCCCACCTTCACCCCGTTCACGGTGGCCCCCGACATCCTCAACCGGGACCAGGTCATCGCCGCCATGCAGAGCGAGTACCCGCCGCTCCTCCGGGACGCGGGCATCGGCGGCACCATCAAGGTCTACTTCCTCATCGACGCCGCGGGCGCGGTGCGGGACGTGCGCCTGGACGAGAGCTCGGGCCATGAGGCGCTGGACCGGGCGGCGCTGAAGGTGGCGGGCAGCTACCGCTTCTCGCCGGCGCTCAACCGGGACGAGAAGGTGCCGGTGTGGGTGTCGCTGCCCATCACCTTTCAGGTGCGGGGCGACAAGAAGTAGCCCGGACGCGCTCCCCGCCTCAGCCGCCCGGCTGGGCCCCCGGCGGCGAGCCCTCGCTACCCCCCTCGGCCACCACGGCGAAGCGTTGAGCCTGGGCCTGGAGGCTCGCCACCAGCGTGGAGTCCCGCCCCGCCTTGTGGGCCACGTCCGAGAGCTGCAGGGCGAGGGCATAGTAGTGCCACGGGATGTTCAGCGTGGAGCGGTCGGCCCACACCTTACGGTCCTGCATGCCCCGGAACCGGTAGACGTCCTGCCACAGCTGCAGGGAACGGGGAAGGTCGAACCACTCGCCGCCCATCTGGGGCGAGCCCTGCACCCAGCCGGGGGGCTTCGGCTGGCTCCGGGGCTGGAGCACCAGCTTGGTCACCAGCCCCTGGTTCACCCCCCAGGGGCCGAGCCCGATCTGGTTCATGAGGCCGCCGGAGGAGGAGAAGTACACGGGCCGCTCCCCCAGGCTGTCCCGGATGATGGCCAGGGCCACGCGGTCGATGCGGTCCAGGTAGGTGCCCTTGGGGTAGGTCACCGCCAGCCGGGGGAAGGGCACCGTCACGTCCTGGGGCAGCTCCCCGGCGGCGATCCGGTCCAGCTCGTCGGGCTCCAGCGCCACGATGGAGGCGTCGGGGGGCGCGGGGGCGCCGTAGACGCCGCCGCCCTGGTCCGGCTGGAAAGGCCGCTGGCACACCACGGTGGTGGGGTGGGCCGAGGGGTCCTGGCCCGCCTTGCACGGCTCGGTGAGGGCCTGGAGCTGCTTCGGATACCAGACGGTGTTGAGGTACTGCCCCACGATCACCGTCACGTCCCGCCGCACCCCCTCCACCTCCTGCACGTACCAGAGGGGGAAGGTGTCGTTGTCGCCGTTGGTGAAGAGGACTCCGTAGGGCTCCACGCTCATGAGGAGGTCGTACGCCCAGTCCCGGGCGGCCCAGTCGCCCCGGCGGCTCGCCCACGCGTGGTTCATGACCAGGGGGATGAGGGCGATGAGGAGGACGGGTGACGTGGCCAGCCACGGGCGCGCCCCCCGGGCCGCCGACGCCACCGCGCCCCAGGCCCACGTCAGGCCGACCCCGGCGAGCATCCCCCACACCAGGAACGCCGCTACGAAGAAGTAGTCCCGCTCGCGGACCTCCCGCTGGGCGAGGCCAATCCCCGGGGGAGCCAGGGCGTAGCCGTACTTGAAGTTCAGGTAGAAGACGAGCCCCACGGTGAGCACCCCCACCAGGGTGGCGAGGTACGCGAACAGCACGGGGTCGGCCTTCCAGGCGGCCCACAGCCCCGCGAGCCCCAGTGCCAGGAAGAGCACCGTGAAGACCAGGCGCGTGTTGCCGGGCACCGGCTCGGGGGAGGCACCCCGGGCCCACTGCCAGTCGAAGTACTGGAAGAAGTTGTAGAGCTGGTGTCCGAAGGGCGCCTGGCGCGTGGTCACGGGGGGCTTGGCGTACTGCTCCCTGCGCAGCGACGCGGCCAGCGCCGGGCAACCCACCGCGCCGTTGGAGAACACCGCCTCCGCCGCGTCCAGCGCGCCCGCGCACACCGGATCACCCTCGTTGATGACGGGCTCCCGGGCCGCCCGCACGGGCAGGACGAAGTTGAAGGAGAGCCCCAGGGCGACCAGCGGCACCGCCCGGATCCAGAAGTCCCTCCGCAGGAGGAAGCCGGGGCCGCCCACCAGCACCATCACCAGCAGCGCCGGCGCGGGCAGCACCGACATCATGTGGTTGGTGGAGCCCAGGAAGAGGAGGTAGAGGGCCACCAGCGGATAGCGGAGGCTCCCCGGCTCGTCCCGGACGTCGTACCAGCGCACCGCCAGCCAGGTCACGGCGGCGATGACCAGGACGCTCACCGTGTAGACCTTCTCGTTCACTGTGGACTGGTTCCACACCGTGAACGCCGTGGCCGCCAGCAGCGTGGAGGCCGCCGCCCCCGCCAGGGCGAGCCGCCGCCCGGGCGTGAACGCACGCACCAGCCGGTGGGCCACCAGGAAGAGGAAGCCCGAGGCGGTGGCGCTGGTGGCCGCGGCGAAGAGGTTCACCCGCACGGCCACGGACAGGCCCAGGGGGGCCAGCAGGAGGGTCCAGGCCCTGCCCAGCACCACGAACAGGGGGTTCCCCGGCGGGTGGGGGATGCCCAGGATGTGCGCCGTCGTGATGTACTCGCTGGTGTCCCACAGCGCCGTGCTGGGAGCCAGCGTGGCCACGTACAGGGCGAACACCAGGACGGCGGCCAGCGCCGCCGCCCCGTACGGCGGGTCGTATCGCTGCTCCATGCGGCTCGCTCGGTGGTTGCGGATCGTGGGGCGCCGGCGGCACTCCGGCGCCAGAGCTACTAGCCCCGGGGGGCCGAGCGGTTCCCGGGCCCCGGAGGCCCGCTTAGCTTGCACGCCATGTCAGGGGACTTCACCCGCGCCCTCCGCTACGTGAGAAGCTGGCTCACCGGGCGCGCCCGCGTCGTCACCCGGGAGGTGGAGGTGGACCGGGGCGACCGGAGCATCCCCGGCACCCTCGTGCTCCCGGAGGGACGGCGGGCGTCGCTGCCCGCGTGGGTGGTGCTCCACGGCATCACCCGCCCCGGCCGCGAGCACCCCGAGCTGGTCCGCTTCGTCGAGGCCGTCGCCCAGACGGGTGCCGCCGTCCTGGTGCCCGAGGTGCCGGAGTGGCGCGCCCTCGACCTGGCACCCGGCACCACCTCGCCGACCCTCCAGGGGGCCCTCGACGCCCTGGCCCGGCAGCCGGAGACGGCGGGGGAGCGGGCCGGCGTCATCGGCTTCTCCTTCGGCGCGCCCCAGGCGGTGGCGGCGTCGTCCGGCCCGACGCTGCGCGGCCGGGTGGCGGGCGTCGTGGGCTTCGGCGGCTATTGCGACGTGGCCCGCACCTTCCGCTTCCAGCTCACCGGCCACCACGAGTGGCGCGGGCACCGCCGCCACCTGCGGCCCGACCCCTACGGCCGCTGGATCGTGGGCGCCAACTACCTGCCCCACGTCCGGGGCCACGGCGACGCCGAGGACGTGGCCCGGGCGCTCCACCGGCTGGCGGCGGAGGCGGGCGACCGGAGGGTCGCGGCCTGGGATCCGGTCTACGAGCCGCTCAAGGCGCGGCTCCGGGCGGAGGTGGCGTCGTCGCGCCGGGAGCTCTTCGACCTCTTCGCACGCCCCGGCGGCGGCGACCCCACCCCCGAGGAAGCCGAGCCCATGGTCCAGAAGCTCGCCGAGACGGTGGCCCGGGTGGCCCCCACCCTGGATCCGACGCCTCGCCTGGAGGGCGTGCACGTCCCCGTGCAGCTCCTCCACGGACGGGGCGACCGGCTCATCCCCTTCACGGAGAGCCTGCGCCTGGAAGAGCGCCTTCCGGACGACGTGAGCTCCCGGGTCACCGTCACCGGCCTCTTCGCCCACTCCCAGGGCGATCCGGTGGGCTCGCCCCTGCGGCGCCTCTGGGAGGGCGTGGTCTTCCTGAACGCCCTGCGCAGGGTGCTGGGGACCGTGTAGCAGGAAGGGCGGCGGCCGGGGGGATCAGCGGCCCTGGAGCAGGCTCCGGGCCGCGCGCTTGACCTCCGCATCCTTGTCGTTGGCGGCCGCCTCCAGGAGGCTCCTGGCGTGGGGCGTGCCGATGCCCGCCAGGGCGCGGTAGGCGGCGACCCGCACCTCCGCGGAGGGCCGGGAGAAGAAGCCCCCCACCGCCTTCTTCTCGATGGCGCCGACGGCGCCCGGATCGCCCAGGCTCCCCAGGGCGAGGAGGACCTGCACCAGGGCGTCCTCGTCGTCCTCGGCCTCCAGACGGGCCTGGAGCGCGCGCTGCGCCCGCTCCACCCGGAGAGCGCCGACGGCCATCGCGGCCGCGGCTCGCACCTCCGGCTCCGGGTCCTCCAGCTTGCCCGTGGTGAGCATGGCGGCGTCATCGCCGCCGATGCGGGCCAGGGCCAGAAGCGTCTCCCGCCGGACCCGGGGGTCGTCGTGGGCCAGGGTGGAGGTGAGGTGCTCGACGGCGCGCTGGCCACCGATCTCACCCAGGATGGCGACGCCGTTGCGCACCACGAACCAGCGGGGGTCGTCCACCATGGCCTCCGCCTGCGCCATACCCACGTCACCGAGGCGCACCAGGGCCTCGACGAAGTTGCGGCGGACCGAGCGGTCCTCGGCCTCCGAGAGGGCGTCGGCCACGGCGGCGGCGGCCGGCTCGCCCAGGGTCCCGACCACGCGCAGCAGCTCGTCGCGCCGCTCGTCGTCCCAGGCCATCCCCAGGCGGGCCACCACGCGGCTCGCGACGGCCGAGCGCGCCAGCTCCCGGGCGAGGGAGCGGGCCCCGTTGTCCTCGGTGAGGGCCAGGCGCTCCACCGCGTCGGCGGGGGCGTCGAGCTCCTTGGCCTCCCGATGGGCGTGCGCCGCGGCACGCACCTCTTCCGCGTGCTCCTCCCTCGTGCCGGGGCGCGCCGAAAGGAAGCCTTCCACCGCGGCCGCGGTGGCCCGGGCTCGCTCCGCGACGGCGTCCCGGGGGGCCGGTCCCTGGGCGGGACCGGAAAGATCGGGCGCGGGCGCCTCCTCGGGGGTCTCGGCAGGCTCGAACGCCTCCTCGAGGGTCTCCACGGGCGCGGGCGCCGCCTCGGGGGTCTCGTCGGGCTCCGACGGCTCCTCCGCCTCGGGGACCTCGGCGGTCCGGGCCGTCTCCGTCTCCTCCACGAGCGCCTCCCCCTGGCCCTCCGGCGGCGCCGGCGAGACGGCGGGGAGGGATCCCCACGCCGCCGCCTCGGCCAGCACGGCGCCGTCCATCTGGGCGTCTTCCTCGAGGTCGAGGGGCTCCCCGGGAAGGGGCGCGGGGGGGGGCGGGATCACGTCCACGTCGTCCAGGAGGTCCGCCGAGGCCACGGCGGCGTCCATGTCCCTCCGGGCCGTGTCCAGCCCGTGCAGCGTGGCAGCCTCCACCTCCTCCTGGGACGGCGCCTCACCCGCGACGGCGTCCGCTTCCGGCGGCGGCAAAGCCGCCTCGGTGGCCGCCGGACGCCGGTCGTGACGCCGCTCGGCGTCACTGAAGAGGGCGTCGATGGAGCGCGCGATGCCCTGGAGAGGGCGAGGGTCGTCCATGCGGTCGGGGAGGTCCGGGGTCACGAAAGGAAGGCGGCGCTGAGCGCGACGCTTCCAATGTACGGCGCGGAGGCGTGATCCACCAAGGGAGGCCGCGGGACACGGGGCGGGGCCGGCGGCACGATGCCTCCGGCGACGCCCGCCCCGTCCCCCCGGGTCTACAGGCTGTACTTATCGCGGATGTGCTCCGGAAGGTCCCTCAGGTAATCCTCGAAGAACTCCCGCCCCGGATCGCCGTGCCCGTCGGGGGTGGAGATCTCGGGCAGGTCCATGCCGGCCTCGGCGAACAGCTCCTCGAGGGAGATGGTGGGCACCTCATCCTCCCGGCCGAGGAAGCGGGCGGCCTCGTAGCGCTCCTCTCCGGAGAGCACCTGGTCGCCGTTCACCACCAGGGGCGAGCCCTGCCACCCCATCTTCCGCATCTCCTCGGCGAGCTCCCTCACCCGGCCGTCGGGCTCGCTCTCTCCGCTCACCGGGTCCGGGGCCCGGTCCTTCTCCTGGATCGCGCCTTCGGGCTTCCTGGCCATGGTGCTCCCTCCTCGTGGTCGCTCTCGGATCGCTGGGGCGGACGCGCCCGCACCTCCAGAGGAGCAAGAAGCGTGCGTCAGACGGGAGGGCCGGGGGCCTCTCCGAGGCGCGTGAACGACTCCATCTCGATGAAGAGGTAGCGCACCCGGGGGAACGCCTCCTTCACGCGGCGCTCCAACCGCTCCACCGCGTCGGCCACGCCCGCGGCGTCCACGCCGGGGCGGAAGCGCACGTCCAGGTTCACCAGCACGTCCTCGGGGCCCATGTGCATGGTGAGGATGCGCACCACCTCGTCCACCGCCGGGTCGTCCTCCACCAGCCCGCGCACTCCTTCCACCAGCTCCCGGGGGGCCGACTCCCCCACGAGCAGCCCGGCCGTCTCCCGGGCCAGCACCACCGCGACGAACGCCAGGAGCGCGCCGATGACGATGGACGCCACGCCGTCCAGCACCGGCATCCCCAGGACGTGCCCGGCCCCGATCCCCGCGGCGGCCACGGCGATGCCCACGAGCGCCGCCGAGTCCTCGAGGAGCACGGCGAACGCGGTGGGGTCCTTTCCGCGGCGGATGGCCTGCCACGCGTTGTGCTCGCCCTGGGAGGAGCGGAACTCCTTCCGCGCCACGGCCCACGACGTCCCCTCGAAGAGGAAGGCGAGGCCCAGCACTACGAAGCTCACGGTGGGGTCGCCCAGCTCGACGGGGTGGCGAACGTGGAGGATTCCCTCGTAGACGCTCACGCCGCCCCCTCCGGCGAACACCAGCATGGCCACCAGCAGGGACCAGAAGTAGACCTCCTTGCCGTAGCCGAAGGGGTGGGCGTCGTCGGCGGGCCGGCGGGCCCGGCGGAGCCCCACCAGGAGGAGCCCTCCGTTCCCCGTGTCCACCAGGGAGTGGACGCCCTCCGAGAGCATGGCCGAGCTGCCGGTGAGGGTGGCCGCGATGAACTTGGTCACCGCGATGAGGAGGTTGCCCGCGATGGCCGCGTAGATGGACTTCCTGCCCTTGGCCATCCGCTCAGGCCGACCCGGGAGCAGCGGGAAGGTAGCGCTCCTCCAGGACGGCCCGATGGTGCAGCTCGTGGCCGGCCATGATCCACGCCACGGCGGCGAGGGAGATGGCGGTGCCGTTGGCGGTGAGGCGCCGCTTCCAGGCGTCGGCGTCGAGCCCCCGGAGCAGGAGGACCGTCGCCCGGCGCACCGCCCGGAACTCCTCGGTCAGCTCGGCCAGCGGCCGGCCGGCGGCGTTCGAGGCGGCCGCCCACGCCTTCTCGTCGAATCCGGGCTGGGGGCTCGGATCGCCCCGGGCCGCCCACAGGGCCCGCAGGGCGAAGACGCGCTCGCTGTCCGTGACGTGCCCCACCACCTCCCGGACGCTCCACTTGCCCGGGGCGTAGCGGAGCTCCTCCCGGCCGGGGGAGAAGCGGGACACCAGCGCCACGGTGTCGTCGACCTGGCGCTCCAGGGTCGCCACCAGGTCGCCGTCGGGGACGCGCTCCACGTAGGCGTGGTAGAACGCCGGGTAGGTGGCGGCGTCGGGGCGGGCGATCACAGGGGCGCCCCCTGCGGCTCCTGCTGCGGCTCCCGCTGGAGCCGCCGGGCGACCGCCTCCGCCTGGCGCAGCACGCGCAGGACGTTCTCCCCCGCCAGCTTGCGCAGGTCCTGGTCCGACCAGCCCCGGCGGGCCAGCTCGGCGAACAGCGCCGGGAAGGTGGAGACGTCCTCCAGCCCCTGCACCACCCGGGTGATGCCGTCGAAGTCGCTGCCGATGCCCACGTGGTCCACGCCCGCCACCTCCCGGATGTGCTCGATGTTGTCCGCCACGTCCGCGACGGTGGCGGACGGCACGGGGTGCTCGCCGCGCCACACCTCCAGCTCCGCCGCCACCCGCGGGTCCCCTGCCCCGTACTGCGCCTCCAGCGCCTCCCTGCGCGCCGTCTCCTGCAGGTCCCACGCGCCGTACGCCCTGCTCACGAACGCGGGCACGAACGCCACCATGACCACGCCGCCGTTCTCGGGAAGCCGGCGCAGGACGTCGTCGGGGACGTTCCTGGGGTGGTCCACCACGGCCCTGGCCGCAGAGTGGCTGAAGATCACCGGAGCCTCGCTGGCGTCCAGGGCGTCCATCATGGTCCCGGGGGAGGTGTGGGACAGGTCCACCAGCATCCCGAGCCGGTTCATGGTATGCACCACCTGCACGCCGAAGGGGGTGAGGCCGCCGTGGCGGGGCGCGTCGGTGGCGGCGTCGGCCCAGGCGTTGGTGCAGCTGTGGGTGAGGGTCATGTAGCGCACCCCCAGGTCGTAGAACGCCCGCAGCGCGCCCAGGGAGCCCTCGATGGCGTGGCCACCCTCCATCCCCAGGAAGGAGGCGATGCGCCCCTGGCCGAAGATGCGCTCCACGTCGGACGCGTCGTACGCCTCCTCGAGGGTGCCGGGGTACGCCGCGAAGAGCGCCTTGGCCGTGGCGATCTGCTCGAGCTGGACCTTCGCCGCACCTTCGGCCACGGCCTCGCACGGGACGTACACCGACCAGAACTGCGCCCCCACCCTCCCCTCTCGCAGCCTCCCGAGGTCCGTCTGCCCCGGAGCCCGGCCCGTCAGGTCGTACTCCCCCAGCGTCCCCGGGGGGGCGCCGGACTCGCGAATCGCCCAGGGAAGGTCGTTGTGGCCGTCCACCAGGGGCGTGGTGGCCAGGACCCTCGAGGCCCGGGCCATGGCGGCGTCGGCGGCACGCCCCTGCCCCTGGGCGGCGGCCGGCGCCAGCAACGACGCGGCGAGGAGGAGGGTGGCGGCTCGTCTCATGGTGGGGTCCCTGTGGGAGGAGGGACGGATCGTACCCCCGGCGCGCGCAGGGCGGCAAGGCGGCGCCCGGCGCGCACGCCCCTTGCAGGCGCGGCCAGCGCGGAGCCCAATCCCCGACGCGCGAAAGGACCTCTCCATGCGCCACGCGAGCCACCGGAGCCTGCGGGTGGCCCTGTTGCTGCTGGTGGCCGCCGCCCCCCTCGCCCGGCCCGGGCGCCTGGCCGCCCAGCAGGAGCGGGTGCTCCCCGCCCTCCTGGGCGGCGCGCTGGGGCTGGGGGTGGGCGGCTACGTCTCCATCGGCATCTGGTCGTACAAGGCCCACCACGGCGAGTACCTCTTCAGCGTGAAGGACGCCCTGGGCTGGGAGTCGACCCCCATCCTCGTGGGAACGGCCATCGGGGCCACGGTGGGCTGGATCAGCAGGGACCGGCTGCGCCGCTCTGCCGAGATCGGGCTGGGGCTGGGGGCGGTGGGCACCGTCGTCGGCGCCGTGGTGGGCAAGCGGGTGTGGACCACGCCCGAGGGCATGTGGGGGGGCGGCGTCATCGGCGGCGGCGCCGGGCTCGTCGTCGGGGCCCTGGTGGGCATGTTCTGGCCCACGGGCGGGGGCGGTGGGGGAGGCGTCCCCGTGCAGATCCGCGTCCCGGTGGGGTTCTGAGGGCCGTGCGCGCGGCCCGGCTGGCTCCCGCGCTCCTCCTGGCCGCCTCCGGCTGCATCAAGCCGCCGGTGAACGCGCCCTGGACCCCGTTCCCCACGCCGTCCCCCTCCGCCGTGGACGTCGCCGTGTTCCTGGTGGGCGACGCCGGGGAGGGGCTCCCGGGGCGGAGTCCCGTCCTCGCCAGCGTCCGGAGCGACGTGGAGACCTGGTCCGAGGCCCTGAAGCGGCCCGGCGCGGTGAACGTCCTGTTCCTGGGCGACAACGTCTACCCCGCCGGCGTGCGTCCACGGAGCGACCCCTCCTTCCCCGCCGATTCCGCGCGGCTGGCGTCCCAGGTGGACGTGGTGCGGGGGCCCGCCGCCCGGCGCTGGGGCGCCCGCGCCTTCTTCACGGCGGGGAACCACGACTGGGGAGGCATGCCCGCGCCCCAGGGGCTTCTCCGCCTCCAGAACGAGGAAGCGCTCATCAAGGCGTTCGCCGAGGCGGGCGCCGACGTGCGCCTCGAGCCACCGGCGGGCCGCTCGGGTCCGGTGGTGGTGGACGCCGGATCCACCGTGCGCTTCGCCTTCCTGGACACCCACTGGTGGCTCCAGGCGGGGCTGGAAACGCCGCGGCGGGACACCGTGTTCATCGACACCGACCGCATCCTGCAGGGGGCCGGCAACCGGGCGCTGCTGTTCGCGTCCCACCACCCCTTCGCGTCGGGGGGCGCCCACGGGGGCCCCATGCCCTTCTGGCGTGGCCTCGGCATCCTCTGGCTGCTCCGCCACACCGGCGCCCTCGTGCAGGACCTCAACTCGCCGATCTTCAAGCAGTACCTGGCGGGGCTGCGCAAGGCGTTCACCGAGATCCGCCAGCCCCTCGTCTACGCCGGCGGCCACGACCACTCCCTGCAGGTCATCGAGCAGTTCGGCCCCGGCACGCCCCAGTGGAGCCTGGTGAGCGGCTCGGCGAGCAAGCTGACGGGGGTGGGGTCCCACAAGGGAATGCTCTACG
Source organism: uncultured Gemmatimonadales bacterium (assembly GCA_963720485.1). Lineage (GTDB taxonomy): Bacteria > Gemmatimonadota > Gemmatimonadetes > Longimicrobiales > Gaopeijiaceae > MFD05684-c1. The sequence continues at coordinate 787,408 of OY970395.1, read as the reverse complement.
GCGCTGCCCGGCCCGGCTACATGCGCCTCTTCTACCGGAAGGACGGCACCGTGGACCTCCAGGTGGTGGCCACCACCGCGCCGCACCAGGCGTGCGGCGACGACAGCGGTGAAGGGCGTCCTGCCCCGGGCGGCGGGGTGGACTACTCGGCGTGCATCGAGGCGGGCGTGGCGTCGTTAGAGACGGTCTTCGAGGCCCAGCTCCGGGGACCGCGCCCCCTGGCGCCCGACAGCGCCGGCACCGGCGGCGGCGTCACCGGCGGCGCCGTCACCAGCGGCGGGACACCGCCACGTCGACGCTGAAGTCCACCGACGGCCCGTCCGGGGGGACGTCCTCGCTGAAGCTCGCCTCCCACCGCCACCCCGACCCCGCGAAGCCCGCGGCGCCCAGGGACAGGACGGTGGGCACCCGGTCCAGCTCGGGCACGCCGAAGCCCCCCAGGTAGCGGCTGCCCGTGGCGAACTGGGCCAGCACCGACAGGGAGGGGTGGATCCGCCCCTCCACCCCCGCCCGCAGGTAGGCGGCGCCCCGGCTCGTGAACGGCGCGAGGGCGGGGGGCGCCCGGAGCGTCCCGACGCCCACCATCGCCTCCCCCACGAGACGCTCCCAGGAGCGGCGCCCCAGCACCTCCAGGGCCACGTCGCTCCGGCCCGTGTGGGTGGCCCGGTCGCCGGTCGGAAGCTTGGCCGCCGCCCGCAGCGATACCGCGCTCCGGCCGTCCCCGACGAGCGCCACCTTCCCGAAGAGCTGCAGATCCTCGGCCCTGAGCGCGCCCCGGGGGATCGACACCCGGGCGGCACCCTGGGCGTCGTCCAGGTAGCCGGCGTACTGGCCGTTGGGGACCTTCTCCCGGTCGCCGTTTGGCAGGTGGAGGGCGTGGTGGTAGTCCTGGATGACGGCGTCCAGGAAGCCGGGCCAGTTGGACTGGAGGGAGACGGCCGCACCCACCTCGAACCGGCGGGAGACGCCGTAGCGCACGTCCACCCGGTTGGTCATGCGCTCGAAGTCGAAGAGCTCCACGTGGCGGGGCCCCTCGCTCCTCTCGTAGATGCTGGCGTAGGAGGTGACGACCTCGGCCTCCACCCGGCCCCGGCCGAGGAGGTCGGCGGGCTCGCCCATGGGAACGTAGAAGAGCCGGTAGATGGGGTTCTTCTCGCCCACCCTGAGCGGCCCCAGGGGCGGCTGGGCGTCGTACGCCGTGCCGTCCCGGGGCCGCTGCTGGGCGTGCAGGTGGGCGGGCGCGCCTCCGGCCGCAAGGAGGAGCGGGAGGAAGACGCGCGCTACCCCGGTGAGGGGGCTGGATCGCTTCGGCATCTCCGAAGCATCGCCCCACCGCGACCCACGCGGAAGTCCGCAGGGGTGCCGGCCGGGGAATCGGCGGAAGTGAGGCGGCCGGGGATCGAACCCGGGACCTGCGGATTAAAAGTCCGCTGCTCTGCCAGCTGAGCTACCGCCTCGCCCCCAACCTAACAGGTCGACGAGGGGGGGCCAGCGGGCGGCGGACCGGCATCCTCAACCCCGGGGAGCCTCCGGCCGAGGGGCCGCGAAACCCTCGTCGGCGGCGTTCCTGGAGTCGAACACCTCGAGCACCGTGTCGAGCTGGGTGAGGCGCAGCAGTATCTGTCCGTTCTCCCTCAGGTTCATGAGGGCCAGGCGCCCGCCCGCGTCGGCCGCGGCACGCTGGAGACGCACCAGGGCGCCCAGCCCCGCCGAGTCCACCGCCTCGGTCTCCCCCATGTCCACCAGGAAGCGGCGCTGGCCGTCGTCCATGGCGTCCCGAACCGTCCGCTGGAACGCGTCCACGTTTCCGGCCGTCAGGCTCCGGCCCGGATGCACCACCGCCACGTCGTTGTCCTGCTCTACTCTGGGGGCCACGCTCTCCTCCCGATGGGTGGGGACGCCGGCGGCGAGTTCGCCGGCAAGGGTGGAAGAGCTTTTTTCAACTTCCGTGCCCGGCTTCCTCCAGCGGCGCAGCGTCGCCGCCGCCCGGCAGGGGCGGAACGCCCGCGAAGCTCAGCCGGTGATGGGGACAGGATCCCAGCCTGCCCAGGGCGTCCCGATGGTCCTGGGTGCCGTACCCCTTGTTGTGGTCCCACCCGTAGCCGGGATAGCGGTGGTGCAGGCGTTCCATGAGGCCGTCGCGGCACACCTTCGCCACCACCGAGGCGCACGCCACGCAGTGGATGCGGTAGTCGGCCTTCACCACCCCCACGTGCTCCCACCCGAGCCCCTTCACGGGCCGCCCGTCGACCACCACGTGGCCCGGGAGGAGCCCCAGCCCGGTGAGGGCCCGGGCGACGGCGGAGCGGGTAGCCCCGGAGATGCCGTCCCGGTCGATCTCCCGGGGGGACGCGGCGCCCACGCCCACCGCCACCGCGACGGCGCGCACGGCCTCGGCCGCCGCGGCCCGCTCCTCGGCGGCCATGAGCTTGGAGTCCCGCACGTCGGGTACGCGAACGTCGGCGGGCAGCACCACGGCGGCGGCCACCACGGGGCCGGCCAGGGGGCCGCGCCCCACCTCGTCCACGCCGGCGACCCACTCGATGCCCCGGGCCCAGAAGCGGCGCTCGTAGCGGAGGGGGTCCTTGAGGCGGATGCGGCGGCGGGCGGGGGTCACGGGCGGTGCGGCGAGGGGGAAAGGACGACCCTTCGAAGGTAACGCCCAGGGACCGGTGGGCAACGGAGGGAGCCCCCCGGGAGGGCCGCGCCGGGGCGGCGGAGCGAGGGGCGGCGGGGCTTGTGCGCCCTGGTATGGAAGGTGCATCCACGCGCACTGGATCGCGCCCGCAGGACGGCTCCGAGAGGGAGCCCTCCGCGCCCCAGGCACGGGCGTCCGTCGCCTCCCCGAAGGGGGCGGCGCCGGTTACCCCTGACGCCCCCCGAGGGCGGTTCCCGGAGACCATGCCCACCGCTCTGAAGAGCTGGTACAAGAGCCTCACCGACGTGCGTCGGGAGGAGCTCAAGCCCCTGGTGCTGATGCTCCTCTACGGCTTCCTGGTCATGACGTCGTACTACGTCATCAAGCCGGCCCGGAACGCCATGTTCGTCGACCGCATCGGCTCCGACAACCTCCCCTACGTCTACATCGCCGCGGCCGTGGTGGTGTCCCTGGTGATGATCGGCTACTCCCGCTGGGTGCAGCGGGTGAAGCCGGTGGCCCTCATCCTGGGGACGTTCGCCTTCCTGGCGGGCTGCCTGGTGCTGTTCCGCTGGCTCCTCCTCCAGCAGACGTTCCTCATCTCGGGCGTCTTCTACGTGTGGGGCAAGCTCTACCCCCTGCTGGTGGTGAGCCAGTTCTACCTGGTGGGCAACCTGCTCTTCACCACCCGCCAGGCCAAGCGCCTGTTCGGCCCCATCGGCGTGGGGCTCATCCTCGGCGGCATCGCCGGCAGCAGCGTCGCCGGGTGGGCCACCGACGCCATGGGCACCGAGAACCTGCTCCTGGTGGCGGCGGGGATCCTGGGCGCGTGCGCCCTCCTGGTGGTGGCGCTGGCCCCCGACATGGGGAAGGGGGAGGGCTCGTCGGGAAGCCTCGTGGGCAACCTGTCGGGCGACGCCGTGAAGCTCCTCAAGGAGTCCAGCCACCTGCGTTGGATCGCCATCATCCTCATGACGACGATCCTGGTGACCACCCTCACGGACTGGCAGTTCAACACCGCCGTGGACCACTTCATCCAGGGCGAGGACGGGAAGACCGCCTTCTTCGGGCGCTTCTACCTGATCCTGAACATCGTGTCGGTGATCATCCAGGTGTTCTTCACCAGCTTCGTGCTGCGCAAGTGGGGCGTGGGGGTGGCGCTCCTGGCCCTCCCCCTTGGGCTCCTCGGGGCCAGCGTGGCGATCTTCCTGGTGCCGACACTCATCACCGGCGCCCTGGTGAAGGCCGCCGACGGCACGCTGCGCTACTCCCTGGACCAGTCGACGCGGGAGCTCCTCTACCTTCCCGTCCCCACGGACGTGAAGTACAAGGTGAAGCCCCTCATCGACCTGGCGGTCTACCGGGGCGGCACCGGCCTGGGCGGCATCCTGCTCCTCGTCTTCACCAACGGGCTGGGCTTCGGGCTCCGGGGCGTGGCGGTCATCGCCGCGGTCCTCATCGCCTTCTGGATCGCCGCCACCTTCCGGATGAAGCGGGAGTTCAAGAACTCGGTGAAGCGCCTCATCGGCATCCAGGAGGTGGGGCTGGCCGAGCTCATCGCCCGCCGCCTGGACGAGGAGACGTCGGAGGGGCTGCGCCGGAGCCTGCAGGGCGAGGACGAGGACGAGATCGTCTACAGCCTGGGGCTGGCCCGCCACCGGGACCTGGCCGCCTTCTCCGGGGAGCTCCGGGAGCTCCTCCATCACGAGTCGCCGGAGGTGCGGGCCCGGGCGCTGGTGCACCTGACCGAGATCGCGGACCGGAGTTGCGTCCCCGAAGCCCGGGCGCTCCTGGTGGACCCGGACCTGGACGTGCGGGTGGCGGCCATGGAGTACGTGTGCCGCCTGGGCACCGACGACCCCGAGCAGGAGCTGCTGGACGCCCTGGCCGACGAAGCCTTCGGCGTGCGGGCCGCGGCCATCGCCGTCATCCTGCGCCACGGGGGCTCCCTCGACGAGACGGCCGAGCCCACGCCCCTGCGCCTGGAGGCCCTCGGACAGGAGCGGGGCGCCGACGCCCTGGAGGCCCTCTCGGGGGAGGAGGACCTGGAGGCCCGGGTGTACGCCGCCCGTCTGCTGGTGGAGGCGGACCTGGCCTCCGAGCGAGGGCGTCGCGTCATGGAGCTGCTCCTGGACGACCCCGACGACTCGGTGCGGCACGCGGCCCTCCAGGCCGCGGCCCAGAGCCGGCGCGGCGACTTCCTCCCCCTCCTGGTGGACCGCCTGGAGGTCCCCCGTGACCGGAACGCGGCGGTCCGGGCCCTGCAGCGCCGGGCTCCCGAGATCCGGGACCTCCTCCTGGAGAAGCTCAGGGACGCGGACGCGCCCCTCCAGCAGCGTCTCTCCATCCCCAAGATCCTCCGGGAGACCGCGGACCAGGAGACCGTAGACGCCCTGGTCGACGTGCTCTCCGGCGAGGACGAGTCGGCCCAGGTGCGCTTCGAGATCCTCAAGACGCTGGGCAAGCTGCGCCGCGACCGGAGCGACCTGGACTTCGAAGGCTACGACGTGGACGCCCTGTCGGAGCGGGAGGCCCGGGAGGCGTACCTGTGGGCCCGGCGGCTCCGGGTGGTGGCCGGCGAACCCCCCGACGCCACCTTCCTGGGGCGCATCCTGGAGCAGCGCATGGAGGAGGCGGCCGAGCGGGCATTCCGCGTCCTGGGCCTCCGGCACGACCTGGCCGACCTGGAGGCCGCCTTCGTGGCGCTGCGCTCCGACGACGACCTCATGCGCCAGCGGGGCTTCGAGCTGGTGGAGAACGCCCTCCCCCGCAGGGAGCGGGACCTGTTCGACCCCCTCCTGAACCCGGAGCGGTCGTGGAAGGAGCGGGCGGCCGCCGCCGAGGAGCGCTTCGGCGCTCCGGAGGAGAGCCGGGAGGAGATCCTGGAAGCCCTGGCCGGGGAGGACGCCCTCTCGGTGAGCACCCTGGCCCGGGTCGAGCTCACCGGCGAGCCCGTGGAGGGCGTGCTCACCCCCGAGGAGCTGCGGGAGGCCATGGCGTCCCGCATCAGCCTGGTGCTGGACGAGCCCTACATCGAAGAGGCGGTACGCATCATGGACATCCTGGACCGTGCGGACGTGCTCCGGAAGACCGACGTCTTCCGGGAGCTGAGGGGCGAGGAGCTGGCGGGCATCGCCGCCCTCATGGACGAGGTGCGGGCGGAGGAGGGGGACCCGGTGGGCACGGAGGGCTCCACCGGCCAGCTCGTGGTGGTGGTGCGGGGACGGGCGGTGGTGCGCCGCGGCGAGCGGGTGCTCCACGACGCGGGACCGGGGGAGGTGCTGGTGGCCCCGGGCTTCCTAGACGGCCGCCCCGCCGACAGCGAGAGCGTGGCCGTGGAGGACAGCGTGCTGCTCACCCTGCCGCGGCCCGCGTTCCAGCGGCTCCTGGAGGAGCGCTTCACGGTGGTGCGCGGCCTGCTCGCCCACCTGGCGGCGGTGCTGCGGGAGGAGGGGCGAGGGGGCCCCGGGGAGGCGCCCGAGGGAAAGGCGCCCCGGCGGGAGAAGGAGACGGCCGCCGCGGACTGAGCGGCGGCCGGCGGCGCCTCACCCTCCGGCGCCGTGCATGAGCCCCACCACGCGCCAGCGGCCCCCCTCCCGGCGCAGGTAGACCCGTGCGGGCCGGGGTTCGACCCCGGGCCGGCGGGTGGTGATCTCCACCGTGAGGAGGTCGCCGGAGGCGGGCGCCTCCTTCCAGCGGACCTCCAGGGACTGGGGATCGGCCCCCTCCGCCGCCGGGGCGCTGCCCTCCCCCAGCTCCCGGCCGCCGGCGGCGACCTCCCACGCGTAGCGGGTGTCGCCGGGGGACCACAGGCGCGCCTCGAGGCCCAGGTCGCGGAAGTCGAGGCGCAGGCCCGAGGGAAGCTGCTCCGCCACGCGGGGCTTCTCCACCGTGCTCGCCTTCCCGAACCAGTAGGCCACGGTGACGTCCCGGCGCGCCTCGATGAGGGAGGCCAGGGTGTCCTGGAGCTGCTCGGTGGGGAGCCCCCCCGCCGCCACCGCCGCCCGGATGTGGGCGTCGGTGAAGGACCAGAGGATCTTCGAGGCCCAGTAGCCGTCCGCCTCCGTCAGGTCCACGAAGGCGGGGTTGGTCCAGTTGGGCGTCCACCCACCCGGCTCGAAGTCCGCCGCTCCCTCGAGGTAGCCGATGGCGGGCCGGGCGACCCGACCCGACTCGTCCTCCCACTCCGCCCGGTACGCCCCCAGCGTGAACAGCCGGGCCGCCACGCGCCACAGGTCGGCGGCCCCCTCGGCGCCATCCGGGGGGCGCTTGGGAACCGTGGACGCGCTGCCCAGGGCGGCGCCGAAGTCCAGGAGGTAGTGCCGCAGGTACCCCGGCTTCACGTACACGTCCAGCGTGTTTCCTTCCCGCATGTCGACGTCGTCGATCCACGCGGAGAACACCCGCAGGGCCCGCACTTCGCGGCGGTCTTCGTGATCGTAGTGGTCGTTGGGGTCGTCGGCACGGGTGCCGTCGAAGTAAAAGGGCCCCTTGGGGGCGCCGGGCACGTACTTGCTGGCCAGGGCCAGGAAGCGGCCGTCGGGGAGCGTCGGAACGCCCTGGAGGAGCGCGTGGAGGTCGGCCTCCGTCATGGGGCGCTCTCCCGTGGGCGTCTCGATGCTGGCGTCGTCGGCGAGCTTCAGGTCGGCGCTGTCGAAGCGCACGAGGTAGTCCTCGGCGACGTGGTAGCCGGCGCCCCACATGAGGCGGTTGCCGATGACACCCGGGGCCGACTGGAGGTGCAGGTAGCCCGGGGGGTCGAACTTGACGATGTACGTGTCCCCCTTGTCGTCCTTGGCGGTGAAGCCCGGGGTGACGCCGGTGCCCTTCCCCGACTTCACCACCAGGTGCTCGCCGTGGGGCGCCCCCTCGGGGCTCGTGGGCCCCCGGGCGAGCTCCGCCGGCGTGATGGCCCGGTAGCCCATGCGGGGCACCCACCACGACGACCCCACCAGGTCGTCGAAGTGGGTGAGGTCCAGGGCCTCGGCGCCCGGGCCGGTGAGGGGCTGGGCGAGGGCGTAGGGACCCAGCACCATCAGGGAGCGCACGACCCGGTTCTCCGGCTGCTCCCCGGGCTCGGGGATGGGGAGCGTGTCCGCGAAGGGGATCGGCTCCGGCCGCAGCGGGAGGGGCGGAAGGGAGCTGGCGCAGCCGGCGGCGCCGAAGCCCGCCAGGAGGGCCGCCGCCGCGGCGGCCAGGGGGGGGCGTCGTGGCGACACGGGGTGCCTCAGAAGGTGGAGCCGAGGGAGAGGTGGAAGCGGGGGCTCTCCTCGCCGCCGAAGGCGGCGTAGACCTCACCCCACGCCAGGCCCCGGTGCATCAGGCGGAGCCCGATGCCCGGGGTCGTCTCGAAGCTGCCCACGGCGCTCAGGGACGGGCCCACGGCGCCGTGGTCGACGAAGGCGAAGCCGTCCAGGGAGTAGGCGGTGGCCGAGGGGTGGGACCACACCCGGTAGCGCCACTCCACCTGGGTGGCCAGCAGGGCCTTGTCCCGGAAGCGGCGGCCGGTGAACCCCCGGAGCCCTTCGTCGTCGCCCAGGGTGGCGAGGCGGTAGAAGGGCACGCCCCCGCCGGTCTCGGCGAAGTGGTCCTCGGCCAGGAGGCGGGCGGCCAGCACGTGCTGGTCGCCCAGGGGCAGGTAGGCCCGCAGGTCGCCCAGCACCCGCTCGAAGCCCGAGTCGGTGCCGTCGGCGCCCCGGTAGATGTCCCAGCGGCCCATGGCCCGGGCGCCTGCGGTGCGGAGGTCCGTGCCCCGGGTGACATCCACGTCGAGGCCGGCGCCGCCCCGCCAGTAGCGGGGGGCCTCGGCGAGGCCGTAGAACTCCCCGGGAGAGCCTACGCTCGCCAGGTCCGGCAAGGACGGGTCCTCCCCCGGGCCGATGCGGTCGTCCTCGTAGCCGCCGTCCAGGCGCAGGAGAACGTGGGGCACCACCTCGGCCCACGCCGCTGCGCCGGCGAGGCGCCGCACGTCTGAGAAGTCGGCCCGGTCGTCGTTGCGGGTGCCCATCCCCACGCCCCAGAAGTGGAGCTGGGTCAGGTCCCGCCGCTCGCCGGACAGCTCCGCACCCCGGACCGTGTCGCCGAACGCCAGGCCGCCCCGGAGCAGCGTGTAGCGCCGCAGGGAGTAGCCCCCCTCGACGAAGAGGGGGTCCAGCCCGTCCCAGCGCACCACCAGCGCCGGCCAGCTCCGGCTGCCGATGAACGCCGGACGCACGTGCACGTCGGCGGCCTCCAGGTCGTGGTACCCGCCCCGCACCGCCTCGTCCAGGTGGAAGGCCTTGCCCACCTTCAGCGCCGCGACGACGGGCGCGGCGGCCAGCGTCACCGCGCCGACGAAGACCCGGAAGGGCATGCGCACGAGGTCGTCGGCGCCGAACCCCCGGGAGCCCGGGGGTTGCACCAGGATGGCCCGGACGGAATCGGCCCGGGCCAGGACGACCGCGACCGAGTCGGCCGGGTCGGGGTTCGTCTGCGCCGCCAGCCTGCCGGCGCCGCCTCCCTGAACGAGAACGGCCGCGAAGATCGCGGCCGCCGTCCATCGTGGATTTCCCAGGGCTCCCATCCCGTCTCTTCCGGTGGCGACATCGAGGTCCGGAGCGCGACGGGAGCAAGGGACGTGCCGGTTCGCGGCCGTCCGTTTCAGCGCGTCGGCTACCCGGCCGGCGGGGCCTCCCCCCGGAGCACCATGTGCCGCCCGGTGAGCCCTCCTGCGACGGTGGCCAGGAGCTGGAGCAGGACCATGCCCAGCACCACCGGCACGTCCAGCTTGATGCCCCCCCCGCCCCAGCTCGGGGGCAGCACCAGGCTCCCCACCAGCCACACCAGGACACTCAGGAAGGTGATGGCGGCCCCGTGGATGATGGGCGCGTCGGACCAGCGCAGCCCCACGAACAGGCCTCCGACGAAGAACCCTCCGGCCGCAGCCAGGAAGAGCCACGCCACCGACCGGGCCCCGTCGGGGGGCATGAGGCCCAGCCCCACGAACGCCAGGAAGGCCGCGGAGGCCACGGCGACGGCGATGAGCCAGCCGCCCACCACCCACCCGGGATGGACGTTGGAGAGATGCTCGGAGTGCATGTTCGTCAGCCTCCCAGTTCCAGGTCGAGCTGCAGCGTGCGCATGAGGTGGCGGTGGTGGGGAGTCGGTCCCAGGGAGCGGAGCGCCGCCAGGTGGTCCGGCGTGCCGTACCCCGCGTTCTCGGCCCAGCCGTACCCCGGATAGCGCACGGCGAGCCGCCCCATCAGCCGGTCCCGCGCCACCTTCGCCACGATGGAGGCGCACGCGATGGAGTGGACGCGGTCGTCGCCCCCCACCACCGCGTCGTGCTCCCGCCCGAGCCCCTCCACCGGCAGGCCGTCCACAACCACGTGGTCGGGCACCAGCGGCAGCCGTCCCAGGGCCCGGATCATGGCCAGCGTCGTGGCGCCCAGGATGCCCCTGCGGTCGATCTCCCGCACCGACGCCGCGCCCAGCGCCACCGCGGCGGCGGCCTCGAGGATGTCGCCGTGGAGCCGGTTCCGCAGGGTCCGGGTCAGCCGCTTCGAGTCCCGGGCCCCCTCCACGGGGCGGTCGGGCCGAAGCACCACCGCCGCGGCCACCACCGGCCCGGCCAGGGGCCCCCGCCCCACCTCGTCCACGCCCGCGACCCGGGAAAGACCGCGGCTCCAGCACCCCCGCTCGTAGGAGAGGAGGTCCTGGAGCCGCGGAGCCCGTCGCCGGGCGGGCGCCATGGAGGCTCCGGCGTCAGCCGGTGGTGCGCTTCTCCTGGATGCGCGCGGCCTTCCCCCGGAGGTTCCGGAGGTAGTACAGCTTGGCCCGACGCACCCGGCCCCGGCGCACGACCTCCACACCCTTGATGGTGGGGGCGTGCATGGGGAAGACGCGCTCCACGCCGATGCCGCTGGAGATCTTGCGGACCGTGAAGGTCTCTCCGAGGCCGCCGCCACGCCTGCCGATGCAGACGCCCTCGAAGGCCTGGATGCGCTCCTTGTCACCCTCCCGGACGCGATACAGCACACGGACCGTGTCGCCCGGAGCGAAGTCCGGGAGGTCGTCCCGGATCTGCTCCTTCTCGAGCTCTTGCAGTAGATCAGCCATGGTCGCCTCCTTGGGGTCCGGTGCCGGTCGATCGAATTCCGGTCCAGACCCGGAAGATAACGTTACATCCGTTTCCGGAGAAGGCCGAATGGAGCGCCGGAGGAAGGGCTCAACGCCCCCTGCCGTCCTCTTCCAGCAGCTCCGGGCGGCGCTCCCGGGTGAGGCGCTCCGCCTGCTCCCGCCGCCACGCCTCGATGCGGGCGTGGTCACCGCTTCGGAGCACGTCCGGCACGGTCCACCCCCGGTAGTCGAAGGGGCGGGTGTACGACGGCGGCGACAGCCTCCCTCCCTCGTAGAACGAGTCGGAAGCCGCCGAGTCGTGGTCGCCCAGGGCGCCGGGGAGGAGACGCACCACCGCGTCGGTCACGGCCAGGGCCGCGATCTCCCCGCCGGACAGGACGAAGTCGCCCAGGGAGAGCTCCTCGGTGGCCAGGTGCTCCGCCACCCGCTGGTCCACGTCCTTGTAGTGGCCGCACAGGAGGGTGAGCTCGTCGCTCACGGCGAAGCGCACCGCGTCGTCGTGGCGGAAGGGATGCCCCCGGGCCGAGAGGAGCACCACCGGGCCGGACGGCGCCAGGTCCTCCACCGCCTCGAAGAACGGCTCGGGCTTCATGACCATGCCCGCGCCGCCTCCGTAGGGGAGGTCGTCCACCGTGCGGTGCCGGTCGTGGGTGTAGTCCCTCAGGTCCACGATCCGGTACGCCACCAGCCCCGCCTCCTCGGCCCGCTTCGGGATGCTGCACGCCAGCGGAGAGGCAAAGAGCTCGGGAAAGATCGTGACGATGTTGATGCGCATGGTCGACCCTCCCGACGTGCGCGCAGCGGATGGGCTAGATGTCCAGGAGCCCCTCGGGCGGATCGATGACCAGGCGGCGTCCCTCCACGTCCATCTCCACCACCAGGGAGTCCAGGAAGGGCACCAGGCGCACCCCCCCCTCGCCTCGCACCGCCAGCATCTCGGCGGGGCGCAGGTCGTAGACCTCCTCCACCTCGCCCAGGTCGCGGCCGTCCACGGTCTCGACCTTCATGCCCAGGAGCTGGTGGTAGAAGACCTCTCCCTCCTCCAACCCGGCGAGCTCCTCGAAGGGGCGCAGGACGTAGAGGTTCCTCAGGAGCTCGGCGGCGTTCCTGTCGTCCACACCGGCGAACTTGACCAGGAACCCCTTCCGGAAGGGCCGGGACTGCTCCACCCTGAGGCAGGGCAGATCGGGATCGGGGGCGCCCCGCTCGGCGTCCCCCGGGCACAGCTCCACCCCGGGGGCGAAGGCGTCCCCGGGGTGGTCGGTGAGGGGCCAGACGAACACCTCGCCCTTGGTGCCGTGGGGCTTGTTCACGTGCCCCACCGCCAGCCAGTCCGGCTCGGGGGGGATCAGCCCTCCTCCGCCTCCGCATCGGCCTTCTTGGCCTTCTTCTTGGCGCGGGGGGCCTGGGCCTCCTCGCCGGCCTCGACGCCGTCGGCGTCGCCGTCCTCCTCGCCGCTCGCACCGGCCTTGGCCTTGGTCTTGGCGGACGTGTCGGCGACCTCGGTCTCGTCCTTCTTGGAGCCGCCCTTCTTGGAGACCGACGCCTTCTTCGCCGACTTGGCAGGAGCGCTGGGCTCCGTGGCCTCGGTGTCGGCGACGGCCTCGGCCCCGGAGGTCGCCTCCGCCTCCGCCGCGGTCTCGTCGGTGGCCGAGCCGGCGGCCTCGCCGCCCTCGACGTCCTGGGGCACCGTCTCGGCCTCGGCCTTGGCGGCCGCCTCCTCCGCGGCCTTCGCGGCGGCGGCCTCGGCCTTCTTGGCGTCGGCCTCGGCCTTGGCGGCGGCCTGGGCCTCCTCCTCCGCCTTCTTCTCGGCGGCGCGGCGGGCGGCCCGGGCTTCGGCCTCGGCCTCGCGGCGGGCCTCCACGTCGTCGGCGCCCACGGCCACGTTGTCGGCGCCGCCCTTCCTGGCCTTCCGCAGGAGCGACGTCACCGTCCCGCTGGGCGACGCGCCCTTGCCGATCCAGAAGTCGGCCCGCTCCAGGTCCACCACGAGTCGGGCCGGGTCGGAGAGGGGCTTGTAGTAGCCCAGGTTCTCGACGATCCGCCCGTCGCGGGGGAACTCGCCCTCGGCCACCACGATCCGGTAGTGGGGCTGCTTCTTCCGGCCCATCCGCCGGAGTCGAATCCGTACGGCCATCGTCCTCTCGGTGTTGTGCCGCGGGGACCGGAGGCCCTCCGCGACGGGGGTTAGAAGGGGAAGCCCATCCCGCCGGGCATCCTGGGGAGCCCGCCGGGCATCATCCCCTTCATCTGCTTCATGAACTTCTGCATCTCGCCGAACTGCTTGAGCAGCCGGTTCACCTCGGCCACGGGGCGTCCGCTGCCCCGGGCGATGCGCGCCCTGCGCGACCCGTTGATGATCTTCGGGTTCGAGCGCTCCTGGGGCGTCATGGAGAGGATGATGGCTTCCACGTGCTTCATCCTCTTCGGGTCCATCTGCCCCACCGGCAGCTTCACCTTCGAAGCCCCCGGGATCAGCTTCAGGAGCTGCTCCAGCGGACCCATCCGCTGGATCTGGCGCATGGCGGTGAGGAAGTCCTCCAGCGTGAACCTCCCCTTCCCCAGCACCTTCTCCTGGAGCTTCTCCTGCTCCTCCTCGTCCATGGCGCGCTGGGCCCGCTCCACCAGGCCCACCACGTCGCCCATCTGGAGGATGCGGCCCGCCATCCTCTGGGGGTCGGCGGTGTCGAGGTCGTCGATCCCCTCGCCCACGCCCACGAACTTGATGGGCTTGCCGGTCACCCCCCGGATGGAGAGGGCGGCGCCTCCGCGGGCGTCGCCGTCCATCTTCGTGAGCACCACCCCCGTCACGTCCAGCGCCTCGTCGAAGCCCTGGGCGATCTTCACCGCCTCCTGGCCCGTCATGGCGTCGGCCACCAGGAGGATCTCCTGGGGGTCCAGCGCCGCCTTCAGCCGCCGGAGCTCGTCCATGAGCGGCTCGTCGATCTGGAGCCGCCCCGCCGTGTCCACGATCAGGACGCGGCTGTCGTCCCGGGCCCGGGCCCTGGCCGCCTTCGCCGTGGCCACCGGGTCGCCGCCGAACTCGCCGGCGTGGACCGGGACGTCGATCCGCTCCCCGAGCTGCTGGAGCTGCTGCACCGCCGCCGGCCGCTGCAGGTCGCAGGCGGCCAGCATGGGCTTTCGCCCCTCCCGCAGGAGCCGCTTCGCCAGCTTGGCCGTGGTGGTCGTCTTTCCCGACCCCTGCAGCCCCACCACCATGAACACCGTGGGCGCCGTGGGGGCGTACTTGAGCCCCGGGCGCTCGTCGCCCATGAGGTGGGCCAGCTCGTCGTGGACGATCTTCACGATCTGCTGGCCGGGCGAGACGCTCTTCACGACGTCATCGCCCGTCGCCCGCTCCTGCACGCGCTCCAGGAACTGGCGGGTGACCTGGTAGTTGACGTCGGCCTCGAGGAGGACGCGACGCACCTCCCTCAGGCCGTCCCGGATCATGGGCTCGGTGAGCACGCCGCGCTGGCGGAACTTCCCCAGCACCGAATCCAGCTTGTCGCTCAGCTCCTCGAACATCCCGTCCGGCCGTCTCCCGCAGTTCGCCCGCGCGGTTCCGCCGGCCGCGCCCGGCGCAGCCGACAAAGCTTGGTAAGATAGAAGGAGCAGGGGCGGGCCTCAAGCGCGGCCGGACTTCCCCCCGGATCGGGACGTCCAGACTCCTCCACGACCCGGACCCCACCGCACATGGCCGTGGCCCGACGGCGGCGCGATCGTGGGGGCGGAGGAGGAAAGCCGGAATGGATGTCGCCGGCCGCTGCACCTTTCCGGATCGTGGCCGGAATGCGGAGGAAAGCCGGACATGGACAGCCCTGAAGGGCCACCGCGTGCGGGGTCGCGACCGGCCCGGAGGCGCCTGGGGGCGCGGATCGAGGCGCTGGCGACCCGGCACCAGGGCCTCGTCACCCGGGCGCAGCTGGTCCGCGCCGGCCTCTCCTCGAGCGCCGTGGTACGCCGGGTGGCGGCGGGCCGCCTGGTCCGCGTCCCCGCCGCAGCCGGGCCGGGCTGACCCTCACCCCTCCCCGCCCACCTCCGCATACACGGCCCGCAGGAAGCGCTCGGGGTTCCCCCACTTCGCGTCGTAGGGCGCCGTCGGCCGGGCGGCGGCCACCTGCTCGTACGTGATGCCCCGGGCCACCAGGGCCGCCACCCTCGCCTTCACGTCCGCGATCATGTCCCGGAACTCGATCACGTCAGACCGGCTCGACACGGCGCCTCCAGGTAGTAGATGCCGCCGGCGACGTGATGGGTGACGATGCGCACGTTGTCCATGCTCGCGTCCTGGGCCCCGGCCGGGGCGGGGACCAGGGCGAGCACGGCCAGCGCGAGCGGGGCAACGCCGCGCGCGATCCGGTGCATGCGGAGTGCGTCCTCCATGGGTTCCTCCCGTTGCGGTGAGAGCCGGCCGACAAGATAGGCGCCGCCCCGTCTGCGCGCCCAACCCTTGCCCGCCGACCGCGCCCCGTTCCAGTTTCGCCGCTCCCCCGGAAGAGGAGATCGCCCATGCGCACCCGACGCCTCGCTTCGCTGGCCGCCCCCTGCGCCCTCGCCGTGCTCGCCGCCTGCGGCGGACGGGAGAGCCCTCCCGCCGCCGACGCGGCGTCCGCGGGCGCCGACGCCACCGGCCCCCGGGTCACGGCCGCGCCCACCGCCCAGGACCAGCTCCCCCCGGCCATCCTGGGCCAGGCGGGGCCGCTGCAGGGGACCGACGTGCGCTACCTGGAGGGCGACTCCACCACGGTGGGCTACCTGGCGGTACCGGCGGGCACCGGGCCCTTCCCCGGGCTGGTCATCGTCCACGAGTGGAACGGCCTGGTGGACCGGGTGCGGCAGGTGGCCGACGCCCTGGCGGCCGAAGGGTACGAGACGCTGGCCGTGGACCTCTACCACGGCCGCACCGGCTCCACCCCCGACGAGAACATGGCGCTGGTGCGGGAGGTGCAGTCGGACCAGCCCGCCATGATCGCCAACCTGGACTCCGCGGTGGCCTATCTGAAGCGCCGGCCCGACGTGAGCGGGCGCATCGGCGCCATGGGGTGGTGCTTCGGCGGGGGCGTGGCCCTCTCCTTCGGACTGGACGGCCAGGAGCACGACGCCACGGCCATCTTCTACGGCCAGCTCGTGGACGATCCCGCCAGGCTGGCCCACATCTCCCACGAGGTGTACGGGACCTTCGCGGCCCTGGACCAGAGCATCCCGCCGGCGGCCGTGCACCGCTTCGAGGACGCGCTGCGCCAGGCGGGCATCCCCAACGACCTCCACGTCTACGACGACGTCCAGCACGGCTTCTGGCTCCACGTGGACGACGATCCGGCCACGCGCTCGGCCCCGGCGTTGGACGCGTGGCAGCGGCTGAAGGCCTACCTGGGGCGGACGCTCAAGGCCCAGTAGGTGAGGCGGGCGGGCCCGCCCGCCTCACCCCACGTGGATGATCTGGCTCCTGCGGGTGCCCACCGAGACCATCTCGATGGGCGCCCCCGTGAGCTCCTCCACCCGGTCCAGGTAGGCCCGGGCGTTGCGGGGCAGGTCGGCCAGGGAGCGGGCCGTGGTCGTGTCCTCCTGCCACCCGGGAAGCGTCTCGTAGCGGGGCGTGACCTGCTCCAGCATGCCGGTGTCGGCGGGGAACTCCCGGGTGCAGCCGCCGTCGTCGCTGCAGTACTCGAAGCCGATGGCGACCTCGGGGAGGGTGTCCAGCACGTCCAGCTTGGTGACGGCCAGCCCGGTGAGGCCGTTCACCCGGGCGGCGTAGCGGGCCAGCACGGCGTCGAACCAGCCGCAGCGGCGGGGGCGGCCCGTGGTGGCGCCGAACTCGCCGCCCAGGGCCCGCACCCGCTCGTCCATCTCGGGGGCGAAGCCCGTAGGCAGCGGCCCGTTGCCCACCCGGGTCGTATACGCCTTCACGACGCCCACCACCGCGTCGATGGCCGTCGGTCCGATGCCCACGCCGATGGCCGCGCCGCCCGCGGTGGTGTTGGACGACGTCACGAAGGGGTAGGTGCCGTGGTCCAGGTCCAGGGCGGTGCCCTGGGCGCCCTCCAGGAGGACGGAGCGGCCCTCTCCCAGCGCCTCCATGATCTCCAGACCGGTGTCGGTGGCCAGGAGCCGGAGGCGCTCGGCGGCCTCCAGGGCCCGTTCCACGTCCTGGTCCAGGGCACCGTCCACGCCGCCCAGCCGCTCCCGCGCCCGGGCCAGCCCCGCCTCCACCCGGGCACGCACACGCTCCGGGTCGGCCAGGTCGGCCACGCGCACCCCACGGCGGCCGGCCTTCTCCTCGTAGGCCGGACCGATGCCCCGCCCCGTGGTGCCGATCTTCTCCGACGCCTGGTCCTCGGCGGCCCGGTCCAGGGCCCGGTGGTAGGGGAGGAGGAGGTGGGCCCGCTCGCTCACGCCCACGCGCCCCTCCATCTCCACCCCCCGCTCCGCCAGGGCGTCGTACTCGTGGAAGAACTGGAGGATGTCCAGCACCACCCCGTTGCCCAGGAGGCAGCGCTTGCCCGGGTGGAGGATGCCCGAGGGGATCTGGTGGAGGATGAACTCGTCCTCCCCCACGTGGACCGTGTGTCCCGCGTTGGCGCCGCCCTGATAGCGGGCCACCACGTCCGCCGTCTCGGCGAGGACGTCCACGATCTTCCCCTTCCCCTCGTCACCCCACTGGCATCCGACGACCACGGTGCAGGTGCCCTGGGCCATGGCTGGAGGCTCCTCCTCCCGGAATGGTCTCTGGCGTCGCGGCCGGGGAAGGTCCCCGGAGCGAGAAACGTGGAGCACGGGCGACGAAAAGGGCCCTCCCCTCGGGGGGAAGGGCCCTCGCCGGTGCATCCTCTGGGAGAAGCTAGAGGGGGGTGGGAAGGGCGTCAACGGCGCAGCCCGGGGCGCCTAGTCTCCCAGCGCCTCCGAAGGCTCGGGCGTGAGCCCGGCCCGCCGCAGCGCCTCCTCCAGCTCACCCACCCGCTTCTCCGGCAGCGGCCTGAGCGGGGGCCGGGGCGGCCCGCCCCGCTGCCCCAGGAGGTCGAGTCCCGCCTTCACGCCGGGCACGCCCATGCCGCCCACCACGGCTTTGTGCAGCGGCCCCACCCGCTCCTGGAGGCGGCCCGCCTCGGCGGTGCGGCCGTCCACGAAGGCCCGGTGGATGCCGGCGGAGGCGCCGGGGGCGAGGTTCGCCACGCCCAGGATGCCGCCCACCGCCCCCACCTCGAGGGCCCCGTACAGGATGGCACCGTTGCCCACCAGCACCTGGAAGCCCTTCTCGCACTGGTCCAGGAGGTCGCCGACCCCCTGCAACTCGCCGCGGGAGTCCTTGATGCCGATGACGTTCTCGTGGTGGGAGAGCTCGGCCACCAGTCCCGTAGCGAGCTCCAGCGTGTTGAGGCGCAGGGGCACCTGGTAGAGGATGACGGGAAGGGGCGCGTCGTCGGCCACCGCGGCGTAATGCTCCCGGAGCGCCTCGGGGGTCATGGCGCCCTTGTAGAAGGCCGGCGGCATGACCAGCACCGCGTCGGCGCCGGCGTCGGCCGCCGCCCGGGTGAGGCGCAGCGTCGCCCGGGTCGACTCCGCGCCCGTGCCCGCCACCAGCAGGCGCTCGCCGGGCACCACGTCCCGGGCCGCCTCGAGCAGGGCGGTACGCTCGTCCTCGTCCAGGAGCACCGCTTCCCCCGTCGAGCCCCCGATGACGATGCCCGCAACCGGCGCCTCCAGCATCCAACGCAGGTTCGACCTCAGGCCCACCACGTCCACTTCGCCCGTAACCGGGTCGAAAGGCGTCGTCACCGGTACCATCACGCCGCTCAGGTCCACGTCATCCCCCGAAGAGTTGGCTCATCTCGTCGGCCATGTTCTGGCCGGGCTCGCCCCCGGAGGAAGCCCCGAAGGTGTTCATCTTCAGGTCGAAGTCCGTGGGGTTGTTCGCGGCCGCCATGGCCACCTTGAAGTCGACCTCGCCCGCCCGCACGAGGTCCATGAGGTTCTGGTCGAAGCTCTGCATGCCGTAGTTGCTGCGACCCTCCTCGATGAGGTCGTAGATCTCGCCGATGCGCTTCGGGTCGCGGATGCAGTCGCGGATGGTGCCCGTGGCGAGCATGATCTCGCAAGCGGGTATGCGGCCCTTGCCGTCGATGGTGGGAAGCAGCCTCTGGCTGATCACCGCCTGGAGCTGCTCCGAGAGTCGGATGCGCACCATCTCCTGCTCGCTGGGCTCGAACACCGCCAGCAGGCGCGAGAGGGTCTGGACGGCGTTCTTGGTGTGCACCGTGGAGATCACCAGGTGGCCGGTCTCGGCCGCCTTGAGGGCGGTGTCCATGGTTTCCTTGTCGCGCATCTCACCCACCAGGATCACGTCGGGGTCCTGGCGCAACGCCGCCCTGAGCCCGGACATGAAGGAGTCGGTGTCGGTGCCGATGTCGCGCTGGGTGATGGACGACTTGTTGTCCCGGTGGAGGAACTCGATGGGGTTCTCCAGCGTGACGATGTGCATGGGCTTGTGGTCGTTGATCCACCGGATCAGCGCCGCCACGGTGGAGGTCTTCCCCGAGCCGGTCACGCCCGTGACCAGGATCAGCCCCCGCTCGTTGTCGGCGATCCGCTCCAGCACCTTGGGCAGCCTCAGGTCGGCGAAGGAGGGGATCTCGATGGGGATCACCCGCATCACGATCATGAAGGTGCCCCGCTGGCGCAGGATGTTCACGCGGAAGCGGCCCAGCCCCGGCAGCCCCCAGGAGCAGTCGTAATCGAAGATCTCGTCGATCCTCGCCCGATCCGCCTCCAGCGGCATGAGCTTGAGGGCGAGCTGCTTCACCTGCTCGCTGGAGAGCTTCTGCTGCGTCATGGGAACGAGCCGGCCGTGGACGCGGGCGCGGATCACGTCCCCCGACTTGATATGGATATCGCTGGCGCCTTTCTCGATGGCGGCCTTGAAGATTTCGACCATCTGGGGAGCCTCCCGGGGGTGCGTCCGGGGCGCGCCACCGGCCCGGGCGGGGGGTCGGAAGGCGTCGGCGGAGGGACGTGTCGAGGAAGGAGAAAGATAGCGCCGACGCAGGAGGCGCCGCCACCGTGAGGACCGGGAGGGTGGCACGCGCCTTGCCCCTTGTCAGGGGTGGAGATCCGGCGGAGAGAGCCAACCGCCGGGGGGCCGCTGACGCGGATCCGACGTTCCTTCGACCCAGGAGAGCCGACCAATGCTGGGATGGGCCATCGCCTTTCTCGTCATCGCCCTGATTGCCGGGGCCTTCGGCTTCCGGGACGTCTCCGGAGCGGCCACGGGCATGGCGAAGCTGTTGTTCTTCGTCTTCCTCGTCCTGTTCGTGCTGGCCCTGATCTTCTGACGGGGATCCGCTCCGGGAACGCCCGCGCGCGCCGGAGCGGAGGAGGAGACGCAACGAGCGGAGGTGCGGCGCGGCCACCCCCGAGCCTATAGATCGAGATCGCAAGAGACCGCCGGCGCCGTGGGTTCCATGGGGCGGCGGATGAACCTAGACGACCGAGGAGGCACCATGCTGGGATGGGCCATCGCCTTCCTGATCATCGCGCTCATCGCCGCCCTGCTGGGCTTCGGCGGCATCGCGGGCGCGGCGGCGGGAATCGCCAAGATCATCTTCATCGTATTCCTCATCGCCTTCGTGCTGGCCCTCATCTTCTGACGGGGCCGAGGCGACACAACCAGGAAGGGCGGCCGGTGCCAACCGGCCGCCCTTCTCTGTTTGGACGTGGGCACCGCCCCACACCGGCGGCGGCCTTACTCCCGGTAGAGGGCCAGCACGTCGTCCCGCTCCAGGAGCTCCTCCCGGGCGGTGCGGAACGACCGGGTGTCCCCTCCCACGTCCAGATAGATCACGCGGCGGTTGGCGCCGGGATCCCGCTCCACCCCCTGCACCTTCACCGCCAGCCCCCGATCCTCCAGCGCCTCCTGGATGCGCTCCAGGACACCGGCCCGGTCCTCCACCACCACCCTGAGCACCCGCCCGCGCCGCCGAACCTCCACCCGACCCTCCACCCAAGCCAGGGGCATGAGGACCAGCAGGACCAGGAGGGTGGTGCCCGTCGCCTCCACGAAGGCGCCCGAGCCCACCGCCATGCCGATGGCCGCCACCACCCACAGGGTAGCCGCCGTCGTGAGCCCGGTGACGCTCCCCTTCGCCTGGAGGATGGTCCCCGCCCCCAGGAAGCCCACCCCCGTGACGATCTGGGCGGCGATGCGCCCGGGGTCGGCCCGCACCACCGCCGCGGCTCCGATGCCGGGGGCGGTGAGCTCGGAGAATCGGATGGAGAGGTCCGCCAGGAGGGTGGCCCCCAGACAGATGAGGATGTTGGTCCTGAGCCCGGCGGGCTTTCCGCTGGCTTCCCGCTCCCAGCCGATGGCCCCGCCCAGGATCGTGGACAGGAGCAGCTCCACCAGGAGGTCCAGGCGGAGGAGATGCCCGCTGGGCGTGGCGGCCAAGAGATGGACGAGCCAGTTCAAGCCGGCTGGCCCCCCGCCGCGCTGCGCCAGTCGAGACCCATGCGCTCCCGGACCACCTCCATGGTCTCCTCGGCCATGGTCCGGGCCCGCCGGGCACCGTCCTCCAGGATCTCCCGCACCTCCCGGGGACGCTCCCGGTAGCGGGCGGCCCGCTCCCGCATGGGCTCGAAGTGGGCGGCGATGCTGTCGGCCAGGATGCGCTTGCACTCGACGCACCCCCGCTGGGCCGTGCGGCACTGCTGGGCGATGTCGGGGAGGAGCGCCGGGTCGGTGAAGTGGGTGTGCAGCGTGTAAACGTTGCACACCTCGGGGCGCCCCGGATCGTTCCGCCTTACCCGCTGGGGGTCGGTCACGGCCGTGCGCACCCGCTCCCAGATCTCGTCGGGCTCGGCGAGGATGCCGACCGTGTTTCCCACGGACTTGCTCATCTTGGCGTCGCCGTCCAGCCCCTTGATGCGCCCCACCTGGGCGACGCTGGCCTCGGGCTCGGGGAAGAAGTCGAGGCCGTAGGCGGCGTTCCACTTGCGGGCGATCTCCCGGGTGAGCTCCACGTGCTGGACCTGGTCCTCCCCCACCGGGACCAGGTCGGCCCGGTACAGGAGGATGTCCGCCGCCTGGAGCACCGGGTAGTTGAGGATGCCCGCCGGCACCGACTCGAAGCGTTGGGCCTTGTCCTTGTACTGGGTCATGCGCTCCAGGTCGCCGATGGGCGTCACCGCGTTGAACAGCCACGCCAGCTCGGTGTGCTCCCGGACGTCGGACTGGACGAAGATGACCGAACGCTCCGGGTCGAGCCCCACGGCGAGGTAGCTCACCGCCAGGTCGAAGGTGTTCTTCGGCAGCTCTGCCGCGTCACCCCCCGACGTGATAGCGTGGTCGTCCACGATGCAGAAGACACAGTCGTGCTCGTCCTGGAGCTCCACCCAGCGGCGGAGCGCCCCCAGGTAGTTGCCCAGGTGCGCCTCCCCGCTCGGCTGCATCCCGCTGAAGACCCGCCGCCTCTTCCCGCTATCGTTCATCGATTCCCGTCACCGGCTCGTGTGCGTGCGCCCTCGCGCCGCCCCGGGACGCCGTGGCCTCCCGGGCGGCGGCGGTTAAGTTAGCCTTCCCCCGAAGGCGTCGCGACCCTGGAAATGCCACGGGTCCAAGGCTTTCCGACCACCTCCCACCGGAGACCACGCTGGAGCCGCTCCTCGCCGCCGCCCTGGAAGCCGCCGAGGCCGCCGCCGCCGTCCAGCGCCGCTACGCCGGCCGCCTGGGCATGGACGCCGCCACGGAGAAGGGCACCGCCGACTACGTCAGCGAGGCCGACGTGGAAGCCCAACGGGCCGCGCTGGCGGTGCTGGGGGAGCGCTTCCCCGACCACGCCGTCCTGGCCGAGGAGGACGACGGCCCTCGCCGCTCTTCCGGGCCGGGGCCGCTGTGGGTGGTGGACCCCATCGACGGCACCACCAACTTCCTCCACCACCATCCCATGCACGCCGTGTCGGTGGCCGTGCTCGTCGACGGCCGTGCCGAGGCGGGGGTGGTTGCGTGCCCCTCCACGGGGGAGCGGTGGTGGGCGAGTCGGGGCCGGGGCGCGTGGAAGAACGGGCGGCGCGTGCGGGTGTCGGGCCAACGGCAGCTGCGCACCTCCCTGGTGGGGACCGGCTTCCCCTTCAAGGCCCTGGACCGGCTGGAGGGGTACCTGACGCAGCTCGGGCGCGTGCTCCGCTCCACCTCCGGGGCACGCCGTGGAGGCGCCGCTGCCCTGGACCTGGCGTACCTGGCGGAAGGCGCCCTGGACGCCTTCTGGGAGTTGGACCTCAAGCCGTGGGACTGGGCTGCCGGTGCCCTCCTCATCGAGGAAGCCGGCGGGACCGTAGAGCGGGTGGAGGGAGGGCCGCTGGGACTGGAGCCGGGAAGCGTACTGGCGGCCAACTCGCCCGCGCTGCTGGGGGCGCTGAGGAATCTGCTGGCCGGAGGCGCCCCCGAGCGCTGAAACGCAAAGCGCCGGCGGGGTGGTCGTCCGACCCGCCCCGC
Source organism: uncultured Gemmatimonadales bacterium (assembly GCA_963720485.1). Classification (GTDB taxonomy): domain Bacteria; phylum Gemmatimonadota; class Gemmatimonadetes; order Longimicrobiales; family Gaopeijiaceae; genus MFD05684-c1. The sequence goes on along the minus strand of OY970395.1, from coordinate 764,168 downwards.
CGGCATCCTGCGCCGCGGCCCGTCCATCCTGCCTCGTGCGGCCGCGGCAGACCGGGGCTGGCCGCCCCGGTGTGACGGCGCGCAGCGCTACTTCTTCGCCTTCGCGCCGCCGATCTCGATCTTCCGCCCCCTGGCCTCGGCGGCCTTCGGCATCGTCACCGTGAGGACGCCGTTCTCGAACTCCGCAGAGATGCGCTGGGGATCAACCGTCCTGGGGAGGGTGAACGAGCGCTGGAAGCTCCCGTAGCTCCGCTCCCACAGGTGGTAGCGGCGCTCCTCCGAGCCTTCCTTGTGCTCGTGGCTCTTCTCACCGCGGATGGTGAGGACGTTGTTCTCGAGCTCGATCTCCACGTCGTCCCGCTTCATGCCCGGCAGCTCCGCCGTGAGGGTCAACTCGGCGGGCGACTCCTCCACGTTCACCGCAGGGAGCCAGGCGTTGCCGTCGCCGCGCCCGGCGGGCACTCCCTCGTCGAAGAGCTGACTGAGCCGATTGGTCAGGGTGTCCAGCTCCTGCCAGGGCGAAAGCGACCGCCCGGTGTACCGCGTGATGGCCATGGTTCCTCCTTCCGCATCGCCCGGTGTGGTGGAAAGTCGGTCGGCTTCGACCGGTGCCGGCCGCCCCCCGGGTCCGGGCGGCCCGCCGCATCGCCCCCGTGAACGCTGCATCGCACGTGCCATGAGCAGGGGCACGTTTTCCTGCCAAATATGGCAATGGCAACGACTTGGAACGGTCGTCCCTCTGTCATTCCGACGCGCCGGCAACCGGTGGCTGCCACCCTGGCCGGAGGGGACGGCACGCACCGCCGGGGCGGGGGTACGGCGCTCCGTGGCGGGCGTGCTCCTTGCACCCCCGGCCACCGAGCGCGGCCCGGATGGGCCCGCCGACGATCCGAGCGATGATCCGGAGGCGAGGGTGAGGGATCCGATCGACGTGGGCGTCCTGGGCGCCACCGGCAACGTGGGCACCCGGCTGGTGCGCATGCTCCAGGACCACCCGTGGTTCCGGCTGGTCGAAGTGGGGGCCTCGGAGCGGTCGGCCGGCGCCCGCCTGGGCGATCTGGTGGCATCCGACGAGGAGGGGGCTCTCCCCCGGGACGCGGCCGACCTGGTGGTGAAGGAGCTGGACGGTCCGTGGCGCTCGCCCCTCCTGCTCTCGGCCCTCCCTTCGGGGCCGGCGGGCCCCCTGGAGCGGCGCCTCGCCGCCGAGGGCCACCTGGTGGTGAGCAACGCCTCGGCCCACCGGCAGGACGCCGACGTGCCGCTGGTGATCCCGGAGGTGAACCCGGACCACCTGGCCCTGGTGGAGCACCAGGAGGGTCCCGGCGGCATCGTCACCAACCCCAACTGCGTGGTGGCGGGCCTCGCCCTGGCGTTGGCGCCCCTCCACGAGGCCTTCGAGATCGAGAAGGTGGTGGTGACCACGTTCCAGGCCATCTCCGGGGCGGGCAAGCCGGGGCCGTCGGCCGCCGACCTCCTGGACAACGTCCTCCCCTTCATCCGGGGCGAGGAGGAGAAGATCCCGCTGGAGGTGCAGAAGATCCTGGGGACGGTGGAGGAGGGCACGGTCCTCGGCGCGCCGATCCGGCTCAGCGCCACCTCCACCCGGGTCGGCGTCGCCCACGGGCACCTGGCGTCGGTGTCCGTGGCGTTCCGGAAGGGAGCTTCACCGGCCGCCGCCAGCGAAGCCATGGCCTCGTACCGGGGACGGGTGGCGGACGACGACCTCCCCCTGGCACCGGCCCGCCCCATCGAGGTGCTGGAGGAGGAGGATCGCCCCCAACCCCGCCTGGACCGGGACCGGGGGCGCGGGATGGTGGTCACCGTGGGCCGGGTGCGGCCGTGCGAGGTGCTGGACGTGAAGTTCTTCGTCCTGTCCCACAACCTGGTGCGGGGCGCCGCCGGCGCCGCGCTGCTGAACGCCGAGCTGTGCCACGCCCGGGGGCTCACGGCCCGGTTGGCCTCCCCGGCTCCCGCCCCCGGGAGCTGAGCGCCCGTGCCCTCGCCCGCGCCCGTCGTCTACAAGTTCGGCGGGACCTCCCTGGCCGACGCGGCGCGCATCGGTCACGCCGCCGACCTCTGCCGGGCGGCCCCCGGCGTTCCCGTGGTGGTGGTGTCGGCCATGGCGGGCGTCACCGACCGCCTGGTGGAGGCCGCCGCCGCGGCCGGGAGGGGGGACGCGGCCGCCCTGGCGGACATCGCCGACGCCCTGGAGCGCCGCCACCTGGAGGCAGCCGGGGTGCTGGCGCCCCCCGGGGAGGTGGAGGCCCTGGCCCGGGAGGTGCGGGAGGGGGTCCAGCGGCTCCGGGACGCCGCCCGGGACCCGCGCCGGGAGCACGCGGCCGAGCTGGGTGACCACCTGGCGTCCCTGGGCGAAGACCTGTCGGCCCGCCTCGTGGCCGCGGCCCTCAGGGCCCGGGGCTCCGACGCGGCCTTCGTGGACGCCCGTGGGTTGGTGACGACCGACGACGCCTTCGGGGGCGCGCGCCCCAACCCCGACGCCGTGCGGCGGAGGGCGGCCGATCGCCTCCTCCCCCTGGTGGCGAGGGGAACCACCCCCGTGGTGCAGGGCTTCGTGGGCGCCACCGCCGACGGCCGCACCACCACGCTGGGCCGGGGGGGCTCCGACTATAGCGCCGCCCTCCTGGGGGCCGCCCTGGACGCCCCCGAGGTGCACATCTGGACCGACGTGGACGGCATCCTGTCCGGCGACCCCCGGGCGGTGGACCACCCCCGCATCCTGCGCTGCATCGGGTACGAGGAAGCGGTGGAGCTGGCGTACTTCGGCGCCAAGGTCATCCACCCGGCGGCGGCCAAGCACGCGGTGGCGCTGGGGGTGCGGCTGCGCGTGCGGAACACCTTCGCCCCGGAGCGGGAGGGCACCCTGGTCCTGAACGACCGGCGCGGGGCCGCGGCCATCGCCGCGGTGGCCTACAAGCCCGGCGTGTCCCTCATCAAGGTGCGCTCCCACCCGGCGGCGCTGCCCTACGGCTTCCTGGCCCGGGTGTTCGAGGTGCTGGCCCGCCACCGCCTGCCCGTCGACCTGGTGGCCACCAGCCACTCGTCCACGGCGTTCACCATCGACGCGGCCCAGGACCTCACCGCCGTGGCCGCCGACCTGGCGCCCTTCGCCGAGGTGGAGGTGCTCCAGGACCTTGCCACCGTGACGGTGGTGGGCACCGGCCTCATGGAGGAGCCGGGCACCGACGCCCGGGTGTTCTGGGAAGTGGCCCGCACCCCCGTCCACCTCATCAGCCAGGCGTCGAACGTGAGCCTGAGCTTCGTGGTGGCCCGGGACGACGCCCCCCCGCTGGTGCGGCGCCTCCACACGGCCCTCATCGAGCTGCCGGACGAGGCCGGCAGGGCCTTCATCGAATGACCCCCCGGGACACGAGGCGGATGGAATGAGGCTTGCGCTGGTCGGCTACGGCCGCATGGGACACGCGGTGGAGGCGGTGGCCCTGGAGCGGGGCCACGACGTGGTGGCCCGGGTGGACGAGGGCGACGACGTGGCCTCCTCCCTCGGCGACGCCGAGGTGGCCATCGACTTCACCGTGCCCGACGCGGTGGTGGACAACGTGAGGGCGGTGGCCGGACGGGGCGTGGCCATGGTGGTGGGCACCACGGGGTGGTACGACCGCATGGACGAAGTCCGCGCCGCGGTGGAGGAGGCGGGAACCGGGCTCCTGTGGGCGCCCAACTTCAGCCTGGGGGTGCAGCTCTTCTTCCGCCTGGCCCGGGAGGCCGGGCGGCTGGCGGACGCCCTCGAGGAGTACGACGTTGCCGTCCACGAGACGCACCACCGCCACAAGCTCGACCACCCCAGCGGCACCGCCCGGCGCCTCGCCGACGTGCTGGTGGAGGCGGTGGCCAGGAAAGCGCGCTGGGCCGAGGGCCCCTTCGACGGCGCCCCCGACCCGGCGGTGCTGGAGGTGGTGAGCAGCCGCGTGGGGGAGGCGCCGGGCACCCACGTGGTGACGCTGGACGGCCCCGACGACACCCTCACGCTCCGCCACGACGCCCGGGGCAGGACGGGCTTCGCCCGGGGGGCCGTGCTGGCGGCCGAATGGATCGCCGGCAAGACCGGCGTGCACGACATCGACGACCTGCTGGCCGAGCGACTGGCCGGCCGCTGACGAGAAACCGAGGAGACCGACATGGCCACCAACACCTCCCGCATCCGCGGGGCCGGGCCCGCCCTCGTGACCCCCATGCACGAGGACGGCAGCCTGGACCTGGAGACGTTCGCCGACCACGTGCGCTTCTGCGTGGACGCGGGCGTCCACTTCGTGGCCCCCTGCGGCACCACGGGGGAGAGCGCCACCATGGAGCCCGACGAGCAGCGCCGGGTCGTCGAGACCGCCGTGCAGGTGGCCGACGGGCGGGTGCCCGTGGTGGCCGGAGCGGGCACCAACGCCACGAAGGAGGCGTGCCACCTGGCGAAGGCCGCGGCCGAGGCGGGAGCGGACGCCATCCTGTCGGTGAGCCCCTACTACAACAAGCCGACGCAGGAGGGGCTCTACCGTCACTACAGCGCGGTGGCCGACGCCGCCGGCATCCCGGTGCTGGTCTACAACGTGCCCGGCCGCACGGGCTCCAACGTCGCCCCCGATACCCTCTTCCGCCTGGCCGACCACGAGAACATCCTGGGCGTGAAGGAGGCCAGCGGGAACATCGACCAGGTGATGACCATCCTGCGCGACCGCCCCGAAGGCTTCCTGGTGCTGTCCGGGGAGGACAACCTCACCTTCCCCATGATGGCTATGGGGGCCGAGGGTGTGATCAGCGTGGCCGCCAACGAGGTGCCGGGCCCCATGGCCCAGCTCGCCGAGGCCGCGCTGGAGGGACGCTGGGACGAGGCGCTGGCGCTCCATTGGAAGCTCCTCCCCCTCATGCGGGCCAACTTCCTGGAGACCAACCCCATCCCGGTGAAGACCGCCATGGAGATGATGGGGCGCTTCCGGACCCACTTCCGGCCGCCCCTGTGCGAGCTGGGCGAGGCGCACCGGGAGCCGTTGGCCCGGGCGCTGGAGTCGGCCGGCGTGACGCTGGTGGGGAGGGGCTCCGGCGGCGCTTCCCGGGTCGAGGCCGCGGCGGCGGGGCCGCGCCGATGAAGGGGCAGGCCGAGGTGCGGGGCGATCCGGGCATGCGCGAGCCCCTGGCACACGAGGCCGGCGGCGACGGCGGCGACCTGGAGGCTCTGAAGGAGGACCTGGAGCGCCTCACCGGCGGCGGCACCCCCGACCGGGAGGAGGCCCGGGACGCGGTGCGCCGCCTCCTGGCCGCCCTGTCGGCCGGGCGCGTGCGCTCCGCCGAGCCCACCGACGACGGCTGGCAGGCCGTGCCGTGGGTGAAGCGGGGCATCCTGCTGGCGTTCAAGGTGGGGACCACGAAGGAATTCCGCCCCCACCCCGCCGACCCGAACCCCGACTTCGGCGGCTCCACGATCCAGTACTTCGACCGGGACACCCTGCCCCTGCGCAACACCCGGGGGGTGGAGGAGAACATCCGCATCGTCCCGGGCGGCACCACCATCCGGGACGGCGCCTACATCGCCCCGGGCGTGGTGCTCATGCCGCCCGCCTACGTGAACGTGGGCGCGTACGTGGACGAGGGGGCGCTCATCGACTCCCACGCCCTGGTGGGCTCGTGCGCCCAGGTGGGCAAGCGGGTGCACCTGTCCGCCGGCGCCCAGCTCGGCGGCGTGCTGGAGCCCGTGGGGCAGCGCCCGGTGGTCATCGAGGACGACTGCCTCATCGCGGGCAACACGGGGGTGTTCGAGGGGACGCTGGTGGGGCGGCGCACGGTGCTGGCGCCGGGCGTGCAGCTCACCCGCTCCACGGCGGTGTACGACCTGGTGCGGGAGGAGGTGTACCGGGCCACCGAGGAGGAGCCCCTCACCATCCCCGAGGGCGCCGTGGTGGTGCCGGGGGCCCGGCCCGCGTCAGGCGACTTCGCCCGGGAGCACGGGCTCGCGCTCTACGCGCCGGTCATCGTGAAGTACCGGGACGAGAAGACGGACGCGTCGGCGGCGCTGGAGGAGGCGCTGCGCTAGGCGATGGCAGGGAAGGCGTGGCGTGCTGCCGGCGGCGGGGCGCCGAGGACGTGATCACCTTCGACCGGGCCCTCGCCGCCGCCATGTCATGACGGCCGCCCGGTAGCCTCCTTCGCCGCCAGCGCCCGCGCCAGCGCCGCCGCCCCCCGCGCCCCGTCCAGCGGCCGCTCCAGGACCGGCAGCCGGTGCAGCCGGGCCACCCGCTCCATGCCGCGGCGCAGCGGCCCCCCCGGCTGGAGGAGTCCTCCGGCTAACGCCAGGGCCGGCGGGTGGCTCCAGGGACCCAGGTTCTCCAGGAGGGTCAGGACGTGGCCCTCCAGCTCCTCCACCGCCTTCACCAGGATCTCGCCGGCCACCGCGTCGCCCTCCGCCGCCGCGTCCCCCACCACGGGCACAAGCGCCGCGATCTCGGACTTGGCGGCCCGGGTGCTCCACGGCACCAGGTCGTCGGGGTCGGAGAGCTCCAGCCGCACCAGGATGCGCCCGCGCAGGTTGGTGCCGGGGCCCCGGCCGTCCACGTCCCGGGCTACCCGGCGGAGCGCCTCCAGGCCCACGGCGTAGCCGCTTCCCTCGTCGCCCAGGAGGCTCCCCCATCCGCCCACACGGGCCTCCCGTCCGTCCTCGCCCCGCCCCCACGCGATGGAGCCGGTGCCGGCGATGACCAGAATGCCGGGGCCGGCGCCGAAGGCGTCCTGGAAGGCCCCCAGGACGTCGGTGCCGACGCGCACCCGCCGGGCCAGCCCCCCCCTGGCCAGCGCGGCCTCCACGGCCGACCGGGTGGCCTCCCGCCCCACGCCGGCGACGCCGGCCCACACAGCCTCGACAGGAGGCTCGATCCCGGCCTGGAGGAGGACGTCGGACACCGTGGCGTGGATCGCCTCGGCGGCCAGCTCGGGGCGGGCGGGGTCGGCCAGGGAGGGGGGGCCGCCGGCCCGGGCCAGCTCGGTCCCCTCCAGGTCGGTGAGGACCGCCCGGGTGCGGGTGCCGCCGCCGTCGACGCCCACCACGACCCGGTGCGGGCGGCGCGAGCCCTCGGTCGACGCGCTCACAGGCCCACGCTCAACGACCCGCAAGGGAGAGGCCCGGGTCCCTCATGCGGCCGCCCGTGCCCCCGCCTCCTCCACCACCGGCAGCGGCCCCCGGGCTCGCCCCCGCCCCAGCAGGTGGCCCACCGCGAACGTGACCACCGAGCCGATGAGCACGAACCACGGCCACGCCACCTGGGCCCTCAGGAACAGCCACACCAGGAGCACGCCGCCGATGCCGGCCGCCATGCCCGTGATCACGCTGCGGGCGTCGGCCCGCCGGGAGAACAGCCCCAGCCCGAACGCCCCCAGCAACCCCCCGTACACGATGGACGCGATGGCCAGCGCCACCTCCACCGCGGCGGTGCCCTTGGACAGGGGGATGAACACGATGGCGCCCCCCACCAGCAGCGCCGACCACAGGAGCGTGAAGGCCCGCCCCGCCCGGAGCAGGCGGGCGTCGTCGTTCCGGGCATCCACCAGGGGCGCCCAGAAGTCGTAGGCGGAGGCCGACGCCAGGGCGTTGATGGACGACGACAGCGACGACATGGCGGCGGCGAACACGGCGGCGATGAGGAGCCCGGTCACCCCGGGGGGCAGCTCGGTGACGATGAAGCGGGCGAAGATCTCGTCGGGGCGCTCGAAGGTCCGGTGCTGGTAGAACGCCCACAGCCCCACGCCCAGGAGCAGGAAGAGGAGGAACTGGGCCATGACGGCCACGCCGCTCCCCACCAGCGCCTTCCGACCGGCCGCCAGGTCCTTGCACGAGAGGACCCGCTGCACGATGAGCTGATCGGTGCCGTGGGATGCCATGGAGAAGAGGGCACCGCCCACCACCCCCGCCCACAGCGTGTACGTCACCGACAGGTCGGGGGCGAGGTCCAGCACCCGGAGCTTCCCGGCGGCGCCGGCGCTGGACAGGACGGCGCCCCATCCGCCGGGGACCGCGGCCTGGAGCACCGCCACGGCGATGAGGGCGCCGGCCAGGTACAGGCACATCTGGAGGGCGTCCACCCACACCACCGCCTTGATGCCGCCGAAGTAGGTGTAGACCACCGTGAGGGCACCGATCACCAGGATGGACAGCCAGTACGGCCACCCCGTAATGAGGGCGAGGGGGATGGCGGTGGCGAACAGGCGCACCGAGTCGGCAAGGAGGCGGGTCACCATGAACACGGCCGACGTGAAGCGGCGGGGGCCGAGGCCGAAGCGCTGCTGGAGGAGCGCGTACGCGGTGGGCAGCTCGCCCCGGAAGTACGAAGGGAGGAGCACGGCCGCCACCACGATGCGCCCCAGCAGGTAGCCCACCGTGAGCTGCAAGAACACGAGCGAGCCCGTGTACGCCACGCCCGGGATGGACAGGAAGGTGAGGGTGCTGGTCTCGGTGGCCACGACGGAGAGGAGCACCGCGCCCCAGGGCAGGCTCCGGCTCCCCAGGAAGTAGTCGGCGCCCCCCTTCTGCCCCCGGCCGAGCCAGGCGCCCCACGCGGTAACGCCCCCCAGGTAGAGGACGAGGACCGCCAGGTCGAGGCCCGTGAAGCCGCTCAAGGCCTCCCCAGGGCGCTGGTGGGCACCAGCGGCTGCTCGATCCTCTCCCCCTCCTTCTTCACCACGAAGGCCTCCATGGCGTAGTAGGCCGGCAGCCCCCGGGCGGCCAGGTAGTCGGCCGTGCCCCGGTTCCTGTCCTCCACCCGTTGCCAGAACTCCCGCTCGTCGGGGCCCGGGAAGGGCGCACGGTCCTTCTGGGACTGGTGCTTGAAGATGGCCTGGATCTTCAGCTTGAGCTCCTCTTCGGACAGGGGCACCAGCACGTCGGCCTCCGCCGGCGGCCACTCCTGCCACGCGCCCCGGTAGTACCACACCTCCGGTGCCTCCCCCTCCCAGCGGTCCAACGCCCGGTGCACCGCCTGCAGACACATGCGGTGGGTGCCGTGGGGGTCGGACAGGTCGCCCGCCACGAACACCAGCTCGGGGCGGGCCTCCTCCAGGAGGTCCAGGACGATGTCCACGTCGGCTTCGGTGATGGGGTCCTTCCGCACCTTCCCCGTCTGGTAGAAAGGGAGGTCCAGGAAGCGCGCGTTTCCCCGCCCCAGCCCCACGCTCTCCAGCCCGCTCACCGCCTCGGTCTCCCGGATGACCCGCTTCAGGTCCTGCACCCGGTCCATGTCCACGTCGCCGGGGGCCTTGGCCGCCAGCGCCCCCTCGATGTCCCGCTGCACCCCCTCCACCTCGCTGGTGCACACCCCCAGCACCGCGTCGGCCCGACGGATGAAGTCCAGGTAGCGGCGCACCTCGTGGTCGAAGACGGCGATGTTGCCCGAGGTCATGTAGGCCACCGTGACCTCGTTGTCGTTCTGGTGGAGCTTCCGCAGGATGCCCCCCATGGAGATGACGTCGTCGTCGGGGTGGGGGCTGAACACCACGGTCCGCCGCCCCCGGGGCAGCTTGCTCTTCCCCCGGATCCTGGCGATGAGACGGTTGAACACGTCGCCGTTGATGGGCCCCGCCGAGCCGTGGCGCGCCACCAGGGAGCTCAGGTGGTGGTCCCGGTAGTCCACCGTGGAGAGGCGGAGGATGGACTTGCCCGTCCGCTCGCTCAGCCACAGCACCGCGTCCATCTCCAGCCGCGGCGTCCACGTCACCTCCCCCACCAGCCACGGCGTCGCCACCCGGGTCAGCTCGGCCGCGGCCGACGGGTCCAGGTAGATGGTGGCGTCGTCGTGCTCCTGGAGGTACGTGGCCGCCACGTCGGGGTGGATCTCCCCCTCCACCGCCCGCTTCACCACCAAGGCCTTGTGCTCGCCCGTGGCGATGAGGGCGATCTCCTTGGCCTCCAGGATGGTGGCCACCCCCATGGTGATGGCCTCGGCCGGGACGTTCTCCTCGCCGAAGAAGTCGCTGGCCGCGTCCTTCCGGGTGATGGTGTCCAGCCAGATGAGGCGAGTGCGGGACTCCCGCCCCGAGCCCGGCTCGTTGAAGCCGATGTGGCCGCTCCGCCCCACGCCCAGGATCTGGAAGTCGATGCCGCCGGCACGGCGGATGGCCTCCTCGTAGGCGCGGCAGTACGCCTCCACCTCCCCCCGGGGGACGTCGCCCCGGGGGATGTGGACGTTGTCCGGGTCCACGTTCACGTGGTCGAAGAGGTTCTCCCACATGAAGCGGTGGTAGGAGTGGATGCTCCCCGGGTCCATCGGGTAGTACTCGTCCAGGTTGAACGTCACCACGTCGGAGAAGTCCAGCTTCTCCTCCCGGTGCATGCGGATGAGCTCCCGATAGACGCCCACCGGCGTAGAGCCGGTGGCCAGCCCCAGCACCGCCTGCCGCCCTTCGTTGCGCCGCCGCCGGATGACGTCGGCGATGCGGTCGGCCACCGCCCGGGCCACCCGGTCGTGGTCGGGGAGGATCACGACGGGGGTCTTCTCCACGGAGACGGCCATCACACCTCGACCCCCGCCCTGGGCTGGATGCCGGCCCGGGAGGGGCGCAGGTTGCGGCCGATCCAGATGAAGCCGAGGACGGCGACCGCGAGGTAGAAGGCGGCCCAGCCCGCCTCTCCGAAGATCCACTTCCCGATGCCGAAGAGCGTGGCGTAGATGGACGCTACGCCCGCCACCCAGTTGGTCCAGTTCAGGGGTCCCCCGTCCATGGGCTCGCCGCCCAGACCGAGGGCCCCCGACACCCGCCGCCACCCCGGTCCGCCCGGACGGACGCGGAGGTAGAATTCCTTCAACACGCGCTCGTCCTCCGGCTTCGTCAGGAACGTCACGGCCAACCACACGACGCTCGATCCGGCCACCGTCAGCAGCATGATCACGGCCCACTGGGCGGGGTCGTCGGGATCCAGGCCCGCGCCGAACCACAGCACCAGGCTGAGCACCAGCGACGCCACCATGGCCGAGATCTCAGACCAGGCGTTGATGCGCCACCAGTACCACCGCAGGATCAGGACCAGCCCGGTTCCAGCGCCCAGGGCCAGGAGAAAGCGCCACGCCCCCTCGATGCTGGAGAGGACGTACGTGACCCCCAGCGACGCCACCATGAGGAGGACGGTGGCGGCGCGTCCCACCCCCACAAGCTCCCGCTCGGTGGCCTTCTCGCGGCGCACGAAGCGCAGCCAGATGTCGTTCACCAGGTAGCTGGAGCCCCAGTTGAGCTGGGTCGAGATGGTGGACATGTAGGCGGCGGCGAACCCCGCGATGACTAGGCCGGTGAGCCCGGGGGGGAGGAGATCGGTGACGGCCAGCAGGTAGCCCTGGCGGGGGTTGGCCGCGTCGGTGAAGAGCACCACCGAGCACAGGGCCGTGAGGATCCAGGGCCAGGGGCGCACGGCGTAGTGGGCGAGGTTGAACCACAGGGTCGCCAGGAGCCCGTCCCGCTCGGTGCGGGCCGAGAAGATGCGCTGGGCCACGTAGCCGCCGCCCCCCGGCTCTGCGCCCGGGTACCAGGACGCCCACCAGTTGACGCCCAGGTAGACGCCCAGGGTGATGCCGGGCATCCAGGCCGCGCCCGTGGCGGGGAAGAAGGCCAGGGCGGCGTCGGTGGACCCGTAGGCCACGGCCAGCTTGGCCTGGAGGGCCGCCATGCCCCCCACCGCGTGCATGGAGTAGACGGCGAGCACGATGGAGCCCGCCATGGCCAGCCCGAACTGGAAGAAGTCGGTGACCACCACCCCCCACAGCCCCGCCAGCGTCGAGTAGGCGCCCGCCAGGACGAAGCACACCAGCAGCGCCGTCACCCGGTTCACGTCCAGTACCACGCCCACGATCTCCACCATGGCCAGGTTCACCCACCCCATGACGATGAGGTTGATGGGCAGCGCCAGGTAGAGGGCACGGAAGCCCCGCAGGAAGGCGGCGGGGCGGCCCCCGTAGCGGATCTCGGCGAACTCCACGTCGGTGAGCACCCCCGCCCGCCGCCACAGGCGGGCGTAGAAGAACACCGTGAGGACGCCACTCATGAGCAGGCTCCACCACAGCCAGTTCCCCGCCACCCCGTGCTCGGACACCATCTCGGACACGGCCAGCGGCGTGTCCACGGCGAAGGTGGTGGCCACCATGGAGGTCCCTGCGAGCCACCACGGCAGGGAGCGCCCCCCCACGAAGTAGTCCACCAGGGACGCGCTGCCCCGGTTGGACAGGGCCAGCCCGATGCCGGCCGCTACCACGAAGTAGAGGACGACGATGCCCCAGTCGAGGGGCGTCACGGGAAGGTCGTGGGGTGGCGGGCGGGCGAGCGCGTCGGCATCCGGGCGGCATCCGGCGGGAGGGTGGGAACCACGTCCGGACGATGCTCGGGCGGCGGGACGGCGGCGTCAAGCGGAGCGAGCGCGCGGCGCTCCCGTCCGGGCCATGCCGGGTCAGGGGGGCGGCAGGTTCATGGCTGGCATGCACATGACGTAGAAGCTGTAGCGCCGCTCACCGGGCGCCGGCGGCGTGGCGTCCTCCACCTGGCCCTCGGCGGGCGTGCCCAGCATGCCGTGCATGTAGTACCCGAACAGGCAGTCGGCCCCGTCCTTCCGGTAGCGGAGCGACGCCTCCCGAGGGGCGTCCTTCGGGTCCGGCGTGCGGGTCCACCCGGCCGCTTCGAGGCGGGGGAAGAAGCGCGCCACGATCTCCTTCTCCGTAAGGCGTGTCGTGCCGGCCGCCGTGATGTGGCACCCCGGCACCTGCCGGTGGGTGCGCCAGTCGTCGATGGTGTCGGGCTCGGTGACGGCCACCATGCCCACCTCGGCCGTGAGGAAGGTCTCGGCGTCGGTGCAGTACGCCGCCAGCTCCTGGGCGGCGAGTCGAGGGGCGAGGGCAGCCAGCATCGCCAGGGCGAGGGCGGCGGGGCCTGCGTGACCGTGGTACACGAGCCATCTCCTGCGGGAAAGAGGGATCCATGAAGGAGTGGCGGCTTCCGCCCCGCCCTGCAAGCGGGGAATCTCCCCTCCGCGACGTCCCGGGGGCACGCAGTATGCACTGTCTTTACTGCAGGTACGGTCCGTCTCGGATCGTCCGGGAAGGAGCCGCACCGGACAACCGGCCCCCGTCGGGGGTCGGATCGAGAGGAACGATGAAGACGCTATACGGCGCCCTGGTCCTCTCCTTCGCCCTGGTCGGCGCTGCGGCGCCGGCAAGGGCCCAGGAGAGCAAGAATGCCACGACCGTGACGGTCCAGAACAACTACCACGAACCGGTGACGGTGTTCGTGGAATACGGCCCCTTCGACCGGAGGATCGGCGAAGTGAAGGCCCTTTCCGAGGCGACGCTGCCTCTTCCCCCATCCATCCTGAGACAGAACGGAGAGATCCAGGTGTTCGTCCACCTGGCCCGGGGGGGCGACCAGGCGTCCCAGTGGTTCCACGCGGCACCCGGCGAGCAGATCGCCATGATCGTGCCGACGGCCACGCCGGCCAGCAACGAGATCGTGGCGCCACTCCCGCCCGAGGACCTCTCCAAGACCACCCTGACGGTCATCAACGACCGGCCCAGGAGCGTGGTGATCTTCGCCCAGGAGGGGGACGGCCCCTTCGAGGTGCGTCTGGGCAAGGTGGCCGCCGAGGATACCGCCACCCTCCGGTTCCCCAGATCGGTCGTGCGCAACGACCAAACCGTGCAGATCGACGTCCAGGCGGCCGGCGGCCTGGACCTGGAGTCCCAGGAGCCCCTCCAGCTCAAGCCGGGCGAGCACCTGGCGCTGCGGCTGACGCCGGCGACCCGGTGACCTGAACGTGAGACGGGGCGCACCCGGCTGGGTGCGCCCCGCGTTACGGGATCGGACCTTCCCGCCGACGTGGGCCGATGGGCGACCCACGCGGCGGGAGCCCTCGGCCTCAGCGCTCGATGGGCGCCCGCACCAGGTTCCCCCACTCGGTCCACGAGCCGTCGTAGTTCTTCACGTCGTCGAAGCCCAGCAGGTAGTTGAGCACGAACCACGTATGGGACGACCGCTCGCCGATGCGGCAGTAGGCGACGGTGGGCTTGGAGGGGTCCAGGCCCTGCTCCTCCAGGTAGATCGCCTTGAGAGCGTCGGCGTCCAGGAAGGTGTGGCTCTCGGGATCCACCGCCCGGCTCCACGGCACGCTCCTGGCGTTGGGGATGTGCCCCCCGCGGAGCGCGCCCTCCTGGGGATAGTCGGGCATGTGGAGCTTCTCGCCGCTGTACTCCTGGGGACTGCGCACGTCCACGAGCTGGCCCTTCTTCTTCACGTGCTCCAGCACGTCGTCGCGGAAGACGCGGATGGGGGCGTCGTTGCGCTCACCTACGTCGATGTTTCCCGCGGGGTAGCTGGGGACGTCGGTGGTGAGGGGACGCCCCTCCTCCACCCAGGCTGCGCGGCCGCCGTCCATCAGGCGCACGTTCTCCAGCCCGAAGAGCTGGAGCACCCACAGGGCGTAGGCGGCCCACCAGTTGTTCTTGTCGCCGTAGAAGACGATGGTCGTGTCGTTGTTCACGCCCTTGGCCCGGAGCAGCTCCTGGAGGTCGTCGGAGGTGAGGTAGTCCCGGATGAGGGCGTCGTTCAGGTCCGCCACCCAGTCGATCTTCTGGGCGCCCGGGACGTGCCCGGTGTCGAAGAGAAGCACGTCCTCGTCGGACTCGAACACCTTCACGTCGTCGTCGTCCTTGTGCTGGGCCACCCAGTCGGTGGATACCAGCAGCTCGGGCCGGGCGTAGCCCCGCTCCTCGATTGCCTTCTTCGCCATGTTTCCTGCCTCCTGTAGGGTTGTGGTCCTGGACTTCGCGATCGTAGCGCCGCTCCGGTCGGGAGCGGATTCAGGCTTCCCGCCTCCGCTCGTCGGAGCGGCCCAGCTCGTGGGGATTGTACGGCAGGTCGTGCCTGCGGATGTAATCCCACACCTCGCCGCCCGTCCACTCCGCGAGCGGGTTGAACTTGAGCGGGGCTCCTTCCTCCACCAGCGGCAGGGCGGCCCGGCTCTCGGACTGGTCCCGCCGGCGGGCCGTGATCCAGCCCTCCACGCCCACCAGCGCCCGGGCCAGGGGCTCCACCTTGGTGAGGCGGTGGTAGGCGTCCAGGTCCGTCTCCCACAGGCGGGCACCGTGCTCGGCCTCGAAGGCTTCCCGGGACACGGCCGCCTTCTCCACGTGGAGGTCCAGCGCCCAGCGGTGCGCCAGCTCCCGGGCGAACGCCAGGGTCTCGGGGAGGTGGTGGAGCGTGTCCACGAACACGACCGGCAGGCGCACCTCCATCCTGCGGAGCGCGTGCAGCAGCACGATGCCGCCAGGGCCGAAGGAGGTGGTCACCATCAGCCGCCCGGCAGGCACCCGGGCGAGGGCACCCCGGAGCTCCCGGCGCAGCCCAGCCGCCCGGGGGTCGCCGTCCAGGGTGGGGTCGGGGCAGCCCCCGGGAAGGTCGGCCATGGACCTCATGTCCCGGCCCCCGCCTCGTCCCTCTCCAGCGACGCCAGCTCCTCCGTCGCCTGATCCGTCACCTCGACCTCCGTGTTCTCGCGATGTCTCCGAACGAAAAAACCCCGTCCTCCCAGCGGAGGACGGGGTTCTCGATGGCGGCGTCGACCTTCGGTCCGGCTAGGTACGCGCTCCCCTCGACCCGCCCCCGCAGAGGTGGCCGCGACAACAGCAGGGGCAGCACATCCGGGCCTGGAGCGTCACTGGCTCTCGTCGTCCAAGGGAACCCGGGCCCGGGGCACATCCCCGGGGTCGGGCGCTGTGCAGTCTACCCGGGGGGCGCGGAGTCGTCAACCCGCCTTGCCCTCCTCCAGCGGGCCGGCGCCGGCGTCTCCCAGGCCCTCCAGCAGCGCCGACAGGAAGAGCGGGCAAGGCTCGGGACAGGGCACCGGAAGGCCACCTCCCCCCTCCTCCGCGGGGGCCGGGGGGACGTCGCCCTCGACCCCCCACAGGGGGACGCGGAGGCACGGGAGTCCGCGGCAGCACCGCTCCACCGCGCCCAGAACCTCCGATGCCGGGGCGTCGGCCAGGCCGCCGTACGCGCCCCGATGGCGCCCCGCGGCCTCCCGGAAGGAGCGCACCGCACTGCCTCCCGGCGCGAGGCCGAGGTCGGCCGAGGCCGAGCCGCACAGCGCCTCCAGCGCCGCCTCGAGGGTGAGGTCGTCGGGGGCGGCGGCCCGCCACCCCCGGGGGAGGCCCCGGGCGGAGCGGAGGGGGCGGTGGGCGCCGTTCCGGTCGCGGCGGGCGAGGGCGCGGAGCGCGTCGTTGCCCACCAGGGGCGTGAGGGTGGACGGCTCCGCCCCCGCGTCGTCCCGGTGACGCAGGGCGTACCCGCCCCCCTCCACCGCCTCCACCCGCACCTCCAGGAGGGTGACGGAGCCTGCCCTCCCAAGGGCGGAGCGGAGGGGGCCCGGAAGGGGCGGCGCCGCCGGCGGACGGGAGCCGCCTGCCCCCTCCTCCGCCGCGCCGCCCAAAGCCCTCCGCAGCGACGCCGCCACCACGTCGGCCAGGCCCGGGTGGGTCCCCACGGGCTCGGCGTAGGTCACGATCTGCTCCCCGCCCCCGCCGGCCGCCAGCTCCCGGGGGACCGTGGTGCCGCCGTGCCAACCGGCCGCCACCAGGAACGGCACCACCAGGGCGGGACCGCCCCCGAGGCCCGCCACCACGTCCTCCAGCCGGGGGTCCTGGTCGATGAAGGCGGGTACCGTGCGGGCGAAGGGCCCCCGTCCGTCCAGCTCCCGGGCCAGGGCCAGCACCCGGTCGCCGGAGGCGGCGTGGCGCTCGCTGCCGTGCCCCAGCACCACCAGCGTGGTGGCCGACGCCCCGGCGCCGGGGGGAAGGGCGGCGGCCGCCCGCTCCAGGACGAGTGTGGCCATGGCGGGGTCGCTGCCCACGGGGGGGAGGAGCCGCACCCTGTCTACGCCGGGCGCCCCCACCCGGCCGGCCTCCAGCTCTCCCGGCACCACGACCCGGGTGAACCACCCCTCCGCCAGGAAGAGGGGCACGACCACGACCTCGGGGGTGCCGGCCAGGGCCAGCACCCGGTGGAGGAACGGCTCCTCCTTCCAGAAGCCCGCCACCACCCGTCCGAAGCCCCGGGCCCGGAGGGCCTGCGCAAGGGCGAGGGTGGGCACGGCCGCCTCTCCGGAGACGGCCGAGCCGTGGGCCACCACCACCACCGCCGGGAGAGCGGGGCCTTGACCGTCCGCGCCCGAGGGGTTGTCTTCGTCTCCGTGTCGCATCCCTCAAGGGAAACCATGCCCGTGCCTTCCTTCAAGCGCTCCCCCGTCACCGAGCCGGCCCGTCGCCAGGCTTGTTGTCGTCCGGTCCTTGGAGGGGGTGCGCCCCGGCGATGTAGCTGAGCCCTTCGTTCAGCCGCCGTTCGAGCCGCCCCGAGCCCAGCCCGGAGCGGCTCTTCTCGTTTCCCCCGCAGTGGACGTGACATGGGCACCGTGTACCTGGTGGGCGCCGGCCCCGGCGATCCCGAGCTCCTCACCCGGAGGGGCGCCTCCCTCCTGAAGCGGGCGGACGTGGTCCTCCACGACGCCCTGGTCGACCCGCGCCTCCTGGCTCTCGCCCCCCCGGGGGCCGAGGTGGTGGACGTGGGCGTGCGCGCCGGCGACGGCAACGCCGGCCGCCAGGAGCGCACCCACCACCTGCTGGTGGACCGGGGACGCCGCCACCGCACCGTGGTGCGCCTCAAGGGGGGCGACCCCACCGTGTTCGGGCGGGGGGGCGAGGAAGCGCTGGCCCTGGCCCGGGCCGGGGTCCCCTTCGAGATCGTCCCGGGCGTGACCTCCGGGACGGGGGCCCTGGCCGCCGCCGGCATCCCCCTCACGCACCGGGGGCTCTCCGACAACGCCGTGTTCGTCACCGCCCACGGCGCCCGGGGCGACGACCCTTCCCTGCCCTGGCGCCACGTGGCGCGGCTCGGCGGCACGGTGGTGGTCTACATGGGCTCCAGGCGGCTGGCCGAGGTGGCCGACGCCCTCATGCGCCACGGCCGGCGGGGCGACACGCCCGCGGCGCTGGTGGAGTGGGGCACGCTGCCCCGGCAGCGGGTGGTGAGCGCGCCCCTGGAGGCGCTGGCCGAGCGGGTGGGCGAGGTCACCGGCCCGGCGCTGGTGGTGGTGGGCGAGGTGGTGGCGCTCCGGGACGTCCTGGGTGAGCGCCCCCGGAGGCGCCTCGAGGGGAAGACCGTGCTCCTGGCCCGCGCCCGGGCCCAGCCGTCCCGGATCGGGCGTACCCTGGAGCGCCTGGGGGCGTCGGTGGTGTCCTTTCCCCGGATCACCGTGGAGCCCGCTCCCGGCGCCGCGGGAGTGGTGGACGCCCTGGACCGGGTGCCCCCGGGAGGGACGGTGCTCTTCACGGGGGGCGCCGCCGTACGGGAGACGGTGGCGGCGCTCCTTCGTGGGGGGCGGGACGTGCGGGTCCTGGCGGGCCTGCGCGTCGTGGCGGTGGGAGCGGGAACCCTGGCGGCGCTGGCGCGCTCGGGGTTGGCGCCCGACCGCGCGCTGCGCACGTACGCTCCCGGCGAGGTGGCCCGGGCGGTGGCGTCCCGCGCGGGCCCCGGGGAGGCGGTCCTCCACCCCACCGACGGGACGCCGGCGCCGGCCATCGCCGCGGCCCTGCGGGAGCGGGGGACGCCGGTGCGGGAGGTGGCGGTGGCGGCGCGGCGCCTGGGCGTCCGGGGCCGCCGCACGGTGCAGCGCATGGTGGACGACGGCGAGGTGGCGGCGGTGGCGCTCCCCTCCAGCTCGGCGGCCCGGGCGCTTTGGGAGGCGGGGCTGAGCTTCCCCCCGGCGTGCCCGTCCTGGCCATCGGGGAGCGGACCGCCGCCACGGCCCGGAGCCTGGGCATGGCCGGGGTGCGGGGGGTGGTGCCCGCCAGCGCCCGGGGGCTCGTGCGGGAGGTGGTGGAGGCGCTGGAGGGGCCGCGCGAGCCGGCCCTCAGCGGCTCCCCGGCCGCCGGGTGACGGGGCGGTCGGTGATGGCCCGGGCGGCCAGGTCGTGCACCCCCCGCCGCAGCGCCAGGTGGCGCATGTTGGCCCGGGTGGGGTTCACCCGGGCGGTGAGGAGGACCACGAACAGGTCCAGCTCCGGGTCGATCCAGATGGACGTGCCCGTGAAGCCCGTGTGCCCGAAGGCGGCGGCCGTGAAGTAGTCGCCGGCGGACGAGCGGCCCGAGGGGTGCTCCCACCCCAAGGCCCGCCCCGACGCCGAGTCCTGGAGGGCGGTGAAGCGAGCCACCGTCCCCGGTTGGACGATGCGGACGCTGTCCGGCCGCGGCCGCGTGCAGGGGATCCCGCTCCCCACCGACGGCACGCACGGTCCCACCGCGCCCCCGCCCAGCATCATCTGGGCGAAGATGGACAGGTCCCAGGCGGTGGAGAACAGCCCCGCATGCCCCGACACCCCGCCCATGGCGTCGGCGTTCTCGTCGTGCACCACGCCGCGGACGTGCTCGTGGCGCCACACGGTGTCCACCTCGGTGGGGGCGATGCGGGGGAGGAGGGCCGGGTCGGGGAGGTAGCCGGTGTCGTCCATCCCCAGGGGCTGGAAGACCTTCTCGTCCACGAAGCGGTCCAGGGGCTCCCCCGCCACCGCCTCCACGATCCACCCCAGGGTCATGAAGCCCAGGTCCGAGTACGTGTAGGCGCTCCCCGGGTCGCTCTCCAGGGGTTCGGCGGCCACCGCGCGCTTGTAGGCGTCCACGCCCCGAATCTCCATGAACCAGCGCTCGAAGGCCGGCAGCCCCGAGCGGTGGGTGAGGAGCTGACGCACCGTCACCCGCTCCTTCCTGGGGTGGCCGCCGGACCACCAGGGGAGGTAGTGGACCACGGTGGAGTCCAGGTCCAGGCGGCCCTCGTCCACCAGGATCATGACCGCCGTCGTGGTGGCCACCACCTTGGTGAGGGACGCCAGGTCCCACAGGGTGGCCGGGGTGGCGGGGCGCTCTCCCTGCCAGTCCACGTGGCCGTAGCCCCGCAGGCGCACGAGCTTGCCGTGGCGGCCCACGGCCAGCGCCGCGCCCGGACTCGCCGAGTCGGCCACCGCCGCCAGGATGAACGCGTCGAGGCTCTCCAGCACCCGGGGATCCATCCCCTCGGCCGCCGGGTCCACCTCCACGAAGTTGGCCGCCATGGGCAGGGACGCGGCATGCGCCGGCGGCGAAGGGAGGGGCGGCAGCAGCACCGTATCGGCGGCGGGACCGGGCTCCTTCCCCTCCTCCCCCCGGGGCGTCGCCTCCGGCACCGCGTCGATGCCCGGGTTCCTCAGCTGCTCCCCGCCCGGCGGCAGGGTGAAGCCCTGGTCGGTGGCCGCCAGCACCACGCCCCGCCCGAGCCCATCGCCGATGGCGTGGTCGGGGGGAAGCGCGATGGGCAGCCGCCCCGTGATGGCCGCACGCCCGGTGAGGGCCCGGGCGGCCGCCCGCTGCATGAGGGGCCGCCCGCCCCACGCCAGCAGGTACGATCCCACCTCCGGGGCGGCCGACAGCAGGTAGGGGTTCCCCAGCGACACCAGGACGGTGGGCCGGCGGCCCACGCTGCGCCGGAGCCAGGCCCGGAAGGGGGCCGGCAGCGCCTCCTCCCCCGCCCCGTCGGCGGTGCCCAGGTACACTCCGGCCACCACCACGTCGGCCGAGTCGGCCGCCGCCGCCAGGGCCTCGTACGCCGGGCCGTCGGGCTCCGAGGCGTCCACGTGGACGGCGTGGACGCGGAGTCCCGCCGAGCGCAGGGCGGCGTTGAACGCCTGGCCGGCCAGGAGGTCCGTGCCGCCGGCGAGCGTCACCGACAGCACGCGAGAGCCCCCGGCCAGAGGGACCAGCCCGTCCCGGTCTTCCACCAGGGTGATGGAGCGGGCGGCGGCCGAGTCGGCGAAGGCCCGGTGGGCGCCGGTGCCCACCCTGCGCTCCACAGCGTCCAGGTCCACGATGCGGCCCAGGTGGAGCCCCGCCCGGGCCTTGGCCTCCAGGACCCGGCGCACCGAGCGCTCCAGCCGCTCCGGGGTGACCCGTCCCGACCGGACGGCCTCCACCACGGCGTCCACGGCGGCGTCCACGTCGGTGGGGAAGAGGAGGACGTCGGAGCCCGCCTCCAGCGCCTTCACCGCCGCCTCCCCGGCCCCGTACCGGTCGGTGATGGCGCCCATGGAGAGGGCGTCGGTGACGATGAGGCCCTGGAAGCCCAGCTCGTCCCTCAGGAGCCCCGTGACGATCTCGGGCGCCATGGTCGCCGGGGGCGCCTCGGGGCCCAGGACGTCGGGGAGGGAGACATGGGCGGTCATGACCGCGGTCACGCCGTGGTCGATGGCCGCCCGGAAGGGAACCAGCTCCACGCGGTCCAGCCGGGCCCTGTCCGCGGGCACCACGGGCAGCGCCTGGTGGCTGTCCACACGGGTGTCGCCGTGGCCGGGGAAGTGCTTGGCGGTGGCCTCCACGCCGCCCTCCCGGGCGCCGTCGATGTACGCCACGCCCAGGCGCGCCACCAGCTCGGGGTCGCCGCCGAAGGAGCGGGTGCCGATGACGGGGTTGGCCGGGTTGGAGTTCACGTCCAGCACGGGGGCGAAGTCCAGCTCCACCCCCACTGCCCGGGCCTCCTCGGCGGTGACGCGGCCGTACCCCCGGGCGAAGCCCTCGTCGCCGATGGCGCCGAAGGCCATGGTGGGCGGGAGCACCGTCCCCCCCTCGTTGGGGAAGAGGCCCGGGACGGTGTAGAGGGGGGGCAGGCGCATGCCGGGCCCGCCGCTCTCGAAGTCGGAGGTCACCAGCAGGGGAACCCGGG
Source organism: uncultured Gemmatimonadales bacterium (assembly GCA_963720485.1). Taxonomy (GTDB): domain Bacteria; phylum Gemmatimonadota; class Gemmatimonadetes; order Longimicrobiales; family Gaopeijiaceae; genus MFD05684-c1. Next base: position 742,400 of record OY970395.1, on the reverse strand, counting down.
CCAGCCGCTGGAGCGCGTTCACCCGGGCGGCGGTTCCCTGGGGCGAGCCGATGGACACGTACACGCCGCCCACCCCCACGTCCTCCACCCAGTGGCGGGGCGTCTCGAACTCGGGCGACGAGGGGGACACGAAGCCCCCGGTCATCCAGGGGATGACGAGCTGGGCCACCCGGGCCCGCAGGTCCAGCCCCGCCAGCGTGGAGTCGACCCAGCGGCGGGCACGGCCGTCCAGGTGGTCGGCGAGGAGCGCGGGGCTGCCGGCGTCGAGCCCCCCCTCCCCGGGAGGGGCCGGAGGGAGGGAGGGGCCGCCGCATCCGGCCAGCGCCGCGGCCGCGGCCAGGACGAGAGCGCCGCCCGCCCGCCGGCCGCGACGGCGGCCTGCGCCCCGGGCCCAGCCCCGGTCAGCGGCCACGGTTGTCGCTCCGGGCGGGGATCTGGAGGCCGTCACCGATGTGGAAGAAGGGGGGCATCCCCGTGGGCACGCGGCCCGTCACCGGAATCTCGCCGAAGAGGGCGCGGGCGGCGGCCCGCTGACTGACCTCGGCGCCGCTCCACGCCAGCACGTACGCCTGCACGTCGGGAAAGCCCGAGAGGAGGTAGGGGTTGCCGAACGACACCACCACGTGGGGGATGCCCCTGCGTCCCAGCGCCTTCACGAAGTCGTTCACCTCGTCGGGCACGGCCACGGAGCCCTGGTACGACACCGCCGTCACGTAGAGCGACACGACCACCAGGCGGGAGCGCCGGGCCTCCCGCAGCAGCGCGTCCCACACCGGCGCCGGGGTGTCCTCGTCCACCTCCTGCGACACCAGGCGGGGGTAGGTGGCCCTGAGCGTGCCGTCGAAGTACTTCCCCTCCAGGATCTCCTGGGAGCGGCGGTACGACACCGACAGCACCGACGCCGAGCGGGTGCCCAGGAGGGGGAGGAGGGTCTTGCCGTTCCGGAGCACGGTGATGGAGCGGTCGGCCACCTCCTGGGCCACCGCCAGGTGGTCGGGGATGCCCACCACCCGAGGGACTTCCGCCACCGGCACCGTGCGCTCCCGGTCCAGCCCCATCGCCTGCTTCGCCCGGAGGATGCGGAGCACCGAGCGGTCGATGCGCGCCTCGTCCAGGCGGCCGCTGCACACGGCGTCCAGCACCGCCTGCAGCGCCTCCTCGACCGAGGGCGGCATGAGGAGCACGTCGGCGCCGGCCTCCACCGCCCGCACCGATGCCTCCCCCGCGCCGTAGCGGCGCACGATGGCCCCCATGTCCATGGCGTCGGTGAAGATCAGCCCCTTGAAGCCCATGTCCTCCCGGAGGAGCCCCGTGAGCACCGGCTTCGACAGGGTGGAGGGCACCGTCTCGCCGCCGTTCAGAGCCGGGACCGCAATGTGGGCGGTCATGACCCCCTCCATGCCCGCCTCGATGGCCCGGCGGAAGGGGACCAGCTCCAGCGTGTCCAGGCGGGCCCGATCGGCCCGGATCACCGGGAGCTCCAGGTGTGAGTCGGTCTCGGTGTCGCCGTGGCCGGGGAAGTGCTTCCCGGTGGCGATCATGCCGTGCTCCTCCAGCCCCCGCACGAACGCCGCGCCCAGGGTGGCGACCCATTGGGGGTCCTCCCCGAAGGAGCGCACGTTGATGATAGGGTTCGCCGGGTTGGAGTTGACGTCCAGCACGGGGGCGAAGGCCACGTGGATGCCCACCGCCCGGCCCTCCTCTGCGGTGATGCGGCCCATCTCGTAGGCCAGCCCGGGCTGGCCCGTGGCCCCCACGGCCATGAGGGTCGGGAAGTCGGTGGCGCCCCCCAGCTCGATGTCGGTGGGGACGTGCACGGCGCCCCGCAGGCGGTAGCCCGCCCCGGTCTCCAGGTCGGCGCCCACCAGGAGTGGGACGCGGGCGTGACGCTGGAGGTCGTTCAGCTTCACCGCGACGTCCGTGGGGGTGCCCACCGACATGATGACGCCCCCGATGCCCTGGTCCTCGACCATGTGCACGATGCGCTCGTGGGACGAGGAGCCCTCGGGAGCGAAGTCGCCCAGCACGTAGGGCATGAGCATCTGGCCCACCTTCTCCCGGAGCGTCATGGCGGCCAGCGTCCGCTCCGACCAGGACCGCGTGTCCGGCGGCGGCGGGGTGGGCGCGGGCCGGGTCGTGTCGGGGAGCGCGGGGGGTGGCGCGGGACGGGCAGCCGCGGGGGGAGGCGGCGGCGGACTGGAGGGGGCCGGTGCCCCGCACGCGGTCGCGGCCGCCGCCAGGAGCGCCCCCACGAGGACGGACCGTTGGGGAAGGGGAAAGGCTCGGGGCATCAGGTGCGGGTCAAGGCGCGGGTCGGCGGTTGGAAGGCGGCGGGCCGGGGGCGGCGCAGCCTGCGTTGACGGCGGAGGAGCCCCCGGCGAAGTTGACCGCCGGCCGGAGCCTGGCGCCCCCTCCCCGGAGCGCCTCGGAGCGACCGGGACGAACCTATGCCAGCCCAGCGCACGAGACAAACCGTCGGCAGCGCCCTCCTCACCCTCCTCCTCCTGTCCTGCGCGGCTCCCCCGGACGGCCCTGGGGCCGCGGGCGGGGCGGCCTCGCCCTCTCCTACCCCCGGGAGCGCCGGGAAGGTCGGTGGCGGCACGGTGAGCCCCGGCGTCGAGGTGCTGCTGCAGGACTCGCTCCAGCTCGTGCGGGGGCGGCGCGTGGGGCTGATCACCAACCACACCGGCATCCTCCCCGACGGCACCTCCGACATCGACACCCTGGCGGCGCTGCCGGACGTGGACCTGGTGGCCCTCTACTCCCCCGAGCACGGCATCCGGGGCACGGCGGCGCCCGGGGAGACGGTAGCTGGGGGGCGGGACGCCAGGACGGGCCTCCCCATCCACTCTCTCTACGGGGCCACCAGGAAGCCCACCCCGGAGATGCTGGAGGGGGTCGACGTCCTCCTCTTCGACATCCAGGACGTGGGGAGCCGCTACTACACGTACGTGTGGACCATGGCGCTGGCCATGGAGGCGGCGGGCGAGGCGGGGATCCCCTTCGTGGTGCTGGACCGCCCCGACCCCGTCGGCGGCGCGCTGGTGCAGGGGAACGTCCTGGACACGGCGTTCGCCTCCTTCGTGGGCCTCTACCCGGTGCCCATGCGCCACGGCATGACGCCGGGCGAGCTGGCGCGCCTGCTCGTGGGGGCGTTCGGGGTGCGGGTGGAGCTCCACGTGGCCCCGCTCCGGCGGTGGCGCCGCTCCATGCTCTTCCACGACACGGGGCTCCCCTGGGTGGCCCCCTCCCCCAACATGCCCTCGCCGGAAAGCGCCCTCCACTACCCGGGCACGTGCCTCTTCGAGGGCACCGACCTGTCCGTGGGACGGGGTACGGAGCGGGCCTTCCAGTGGGTGGGAGCGCCGTGGCTGGACGGCGACGCGCTGGCGGCGCGCCTGAACGCCCTGGGGCTCCCCGGCGTGCGCTTCGAGGCCGCGCGCTTCACCCCCCGGGCGCCGGGGGACGGGAAGTTCGACGGGCAGGAGGTGCGGGGCGTGCGCTTCGTCGCCACCGACCCGGCAGCCTACGACCCCACCGTGGCGGCGGTGGCCACGCTCCTGGAGGCGCGGCGCATGTCCGGAGACCGCTGGCGCTGGAACGCGTCCCACTTCGACGAGCTCGCCGGCACCGACCGGCTTCGCAAGACCATCGACGCCGGCCTGCCCCTGGCCGACGTGGTGGCGCCGTGGAGAGAGGCGCTGGCCCGCTTCCAGACGCTCCGGGCGCCGTATCTACTGTACCGCTGAGGCCGGGTCAGCCCGCCGCGGCACCCTCCGCCACCCGGGCGGTCGCCTCCAGGAACGCGTCGAACAGCCGGCGCGCCACGGGGCCCACCTTGCCGTCGCCCACCGACTTCCCGTCGATCTCCACGCACGGCCGCACCTCGGTGGTGGTCCCGGTGAAGAACGTCTCGTCGGCCTCCGCCAGCTCCTCGAGCTGGATGGCCCGGAGCTCCACCGGAATGTTCAGCTCCCGGCACAGGTCCAGCACCACGCCCCGGGAGATGCCGGGAAGGATGGCGTTCGTGGTGGGGTGGGTCGTCACCGTCCCATCGAAGACGGCGAAGAAGTTGTTGTGGGACCCCTCCAGCGCCACGCCGTCCTTCACCAGCACCGCATCGCTCACCCCGGCCTCGGCCGCCGCCTGCTGGGCCAGCACGTTGGGCAGCAGCGCGATGGTCTTGATGTCCACCCGGGCCCAGCGCCGGTCGGGCACCGTGATGGCCGCGAAGCCCCGCTCCCACACGTCCCGAGCGGGCCGCTTGTACTCCCGGGCGTAGCCGTACACGGTCGGCGCCACGGCCGGCTTGGGGAAGGTGTGGGTGCGGGGTGCCACCCCCCGGGTCACCTGGACGTAGACGTAGGCCACCTGCCGGTCCTGGAGCCCGTTCTCAGCCAGCAGGCGGTGGTGCATCTCCAGGAGGCTCTCGGGCTCGAAGTCGATCCGGAGGGCGTCCAGCCCCCGGCGCATGCGCTCGAAGTGGCCGTCCATCTGGAAAAAGGCGCCACCATAGGCGGGGGTGACCTCGTAGATGCCGTCGCCGAAGAGGAAGCCCCGGTCGTTGACGGGGATGCGCGCCTCCTCCTCGGGGAGGTAGTCGCCGTTCAGGTAGACGATGCTCACGGTGGGCTCCCGCTGGGTGATGTCGTGGTGCGTCGGGCGCCCCAAGATGGCCAAACGACGCCGGCGGCGGGAGCCCCCGGGCGCAGCTCCGCCCCTGGCGCGCCGGTCGGGGGAGCCGATCTTGCAACCCCCGCTCCGGAGACGGCTCCCGGCCGGGGCCTGGATCATCGCGCCACGAAAGGACATCCTCGTTGACGACCCACCTTCCCGCCGGGCTGGAATGGCTGGCCCCCTTCCTCCCCTCCTGGACCCTGCTCGCGGTGGGGGTGCCGGCGGCGGCGGCCTACGCGTGCGCCGCCGCCGCCCTGGCGGGGTGGCTGCGCTCCCGCAGGGGCGTGCGCGCTCCCTACACCCGCAAGGTGTTCCACTTCTTCATCATCTCGGCGGCCGCCGCGGTGCAGGTGCTCTGGGGGCTGCCCGGCACCGTCATCTTCGGGGCGGTGACGGCCATCGTGGTGCTGGTGGCCGTGCTCGTGGGAAGCGGATTCGCCTTCTACGAGGCGCTGGCGCGTCCCACCGACGCGCCCCACCGGAGCCTGTTCGTCCTGGTGCCCCTGGCCACCACGGCGGCCGGGGGCGTGCTGGTGAACATCCTCTTCGGCCACTTCGCGCCGGTGGGCTACATGGTCACGGGGTGGGGCGACGCGGTGGGGGAGCCGGTGGGGACCCGCTGGGGGAAGCACCGCTACCAGGTGCCGTCGCTGGCGGGGGTGCCGGCCACGCGCAGCCTCGAGGGCAGCGGCGCCGTCCTGCTCATGGGGGCGGGGGCCGCGGCCGTGGTGCTCTCCGCCCTGGGCTACCCGGCGACGTCGGCCATCCGCGTGGGGGCGCTGTGCGGCCTGGCGGGAGCGGTCATCGAGGCATTCAGCAGCCACGGCCTGGACAACCTCACCGTGCAGGTGGGCGCGGCCTTCGTGGCCTGGGTGCTCCTGCGTTGAGCGGGAAGGTTGCCCCAGGGCCGCCCCTTGTCGACCATCCTGTCATGGAGGAGAAGCGACTCTCACTCTGGGCACGGGCCGAGCGCCTGCTTCCCGCCTTCGGCGTCGTGCTCTTCGTGGGCGCGCTGTGGGTGCTCCACCGTCAGCTCAGCGAACACACCGTCCGGGACGTCCTGCTCGCCGTGGCGGCCGTCCCCGCATGGCGCGTCGCGCTGGCGGGGCTGTTCACGCTCCTGAGCTTCGTGGCCCTGAGCGGCTACGACCTCCTGGCGCTCCGGTACGTGGGCCATCCCCTGAGCTACGGCCGGGTCGCCCTGGCCACCTTCCTGGGATACGGGCTGGCCAACGCCCTGGGCTTCCCCCTCCTCACCGGCGCCCCCGTGCGCTACCGGCTGTACACGGCATGGGGGGTGGAAGGGGCGGACGCCGCCCGCCTGGTCGCCTTCTCCACCACCACGTTCTGGGTGGGCTTCTCCGCACTGGGCGGCCTCTCCCTCCTCCTGGACCCCATGGCCCTGCCCGTGGGCGGGGGGCCGGTGGCGTCCCGGGCCCTGGGCGCTTTCCTGCTCCTGATGACCGGGGGCTACCTGGCCGTGGCGGCACGGCGCACCAAGCCCCTGCGGCTGGGCCCCCTGGCGCTCCCCATGCCCGGCCTGGGGCTGGTGGTGCGGCAGATCGTGGTGGGCGCCGCCGACTGGACGCTGGCTGCGGCCGTCCTGTTCGTACTCCTCCCCCGGGGGCACGGCCTCTCCTTCCCCGCCTTCGTCGGCATCTTCCTGGTGGCCCAGGTGCTGGGGCTCGTGAGCCACGTCCCGGGGGGGCTGGGGGTGTTCGAGGCGACGGTCGTGTCCCTCTTCCCGGAGCGGGTGCCCGAGGCCGCCGTGCTGGGCTCGCTCCTGGCCTACCGGGCCGTGTACTACCTCATCCCCCTCCTCCTGTCCGCCCTCACCCTGGGAGTCCGGGAGCTCCGGGAGCGGAAGGCGGCGCTGGGACGGGCGAGGGAGGCGGCGGAGGCAGGCTTCTCGGCGGTGGCCCCCCTGGCGCTGGCCGGCGCGGCGTTCGTGGCGGGGGTCGTGATGCTGGTGGAGGGCACCCTCCCCCTGCCCCCGGAGCGGCTGGCCGTCCTGGCGGGGCGGGTGCCCCTGCCCGTGCTCGAGGTCTCCCACTTCCTGGCCAGCCTGGTGGGGAGTGCGCTCCTGGTGGTGGCCATGGGGCTCCGCCTGCGCCTGCGGAGCGCCTACGTCCTGACCCTCCTGCTGCTCGCGGCGGGCGCGGCCCTGTCGGTGGCCCGTGGCGGCGGCGTCTTCTCCGCCACCGTGCCCCTGGCGGTGCTCCTGGCCGTGCTCCCGGCCCGGCGGGAGTTCTACCGCCACTCGACCCTGATGCGGGAGCCCCTCTCCCGGGAATGGCTGATGGCCGTGGTGCTGGTCCTGGCCACCGTCGTGTGGCTGGGGCTGTTCGCCTACAGGAACGTGGCCTTCTCCAGCGAGCTGTGGTGGCAGTTCGCGCTGCGGGGCGACGCGCCCCGCTGGCTGCGCGCCATGGTGGGCACGTCGGCGGTGCTCCTCCTCTTCGGCGTGTCGCGCCTGCTGCGCCCCGCCCCCCCCACCTGCCCTCCATGGTCGGGCCGGCGCCTCCACCTCCCGAGGTGGTGGCGCTGGTGGACGCCTCCCCCCGGGCCAGCGGCTACCTGGCCATGGTGGGCGACAAGGCCTTCCTGATGGACGACGCCCGCCGCGCCTTCATCATGTACGGCGTGCAGGGACGGAGCTGGGTGTCCATGGGAGATCCCGTGGGTGACGAGGCCGCCTTCGACGACCTGGTGCGCACCTTCCGGGAAGAGGCGTGGCGGCACGGCGGCTGGTCGGTGTTCTACCAGGTGCGGCCGGAGCACCTGGTCCTCTATCTGGACCTGGGGCTCGCCCTCACCAAGCTGGGGGAGGAGGCCCGTGTTCCGCTGGAAGGCTTCAACCTCGAGGGGAAGGCCCGGGGAGACTTCCGCACCGCCATCCGGCGGGCCGAGCGGGAGGGGGTGAGCTTCGAGATCCGCCGACCGGGACAGTTCGACGAGCTGATCCCGGAGCTGCGGGCGGTGTCCGACGCGTGGATCGAGGCCAAGAGCACACGGGAGAAGAGCTTCTCCCTCGGGTCGTTCCGGGAGGATTACCTGGCGAGGACGCCCGTGGCGCTGGCCCTCCGGGACGGGCACCCCGTCGCGTTCGCCAACCTTTGGACCCCCACGGCCTGCCGGGAGGAGGCGTCGCTGGACCTCATGCGCTACCACCCCGAGACGGCGCCCAAGATGGTGATGGACTTCCTCTTCGCCCGGGTGCTGCTGTGGGCGTCGGAGGAGGGGTACCGCTGGTTCAACCTGGGGATGGCGCCTCTGGCGGGGCTGGAGACCGGCCCCCTCGCACCCCTGTGGAGCCGCCTGGGCTCCACCGTGTTCCGCTACGGGGAGCACTTCTACAACTTCCAGGGGCTCAGGAGCTACAAGGAGAAGTTCGGCCCGGTGTGGGAGCCCCGCTACCTGGCTTCGCCCGGGGGCCTCGTCATCCCCCGGGCGCTCGCCAACGTGTCCTCTCTGGTGTCGGGCGGGGTGAGCGGTGTGCTGACGCGCTAGGAGCCTAGGAAGCCCCTCCCTGGCCCTCGTCCTTGCCGCCGAGGCGCTCGAACTCCTGGAGGAGCTCGGCTTCGGCCACCGGACTCTCCTCGCCCTTCCCGGCGGCCTTCTTCTCGCTCCCGCCGCCGGACGCTCCCTCCCCCTCGTCCTCGAACTCCACCTCGCCGTCCTGCACGTTGCCCTCGCCGGCGCCGATCTGGCGGGGCGCTTCGTTCTTCCCGCCGGGGATCATCCCCATCTGCTGCTTGAGGGCCAGGAGGCGGTCGTCCACCCCCGAGCCGGGGGCGCCGGCCTCGAGCTTCTGGAACTCCTGCTCCAGGGGCGGCAGGGTGAGGGCCTCGTCCACCTCCGCCGCGGCGAGGTTGCGCCGCTCCGACTCCTCGATCTTCTCCGCCATGCGGTTGAAGGCCTCGAAGGCCGAGGTGTCGGACAGCCCCGACATGGTCTCGTGGATGCGCCGCTGCGCCTGTGCCCGCTTCTGCTTGGCGATGAGGAGGTTCCGCTTGCGCTTGGCCTCGTCGATCTTCTCGTTGAGCTGGCGCAGGGAGTTCTTGAGCTTCTCCGTCTCCTGGGCCTGGGCGCGCCAGGTCTGCTCCAGCGCCGAGGCACGCTCCGCGTGCTCCTGCTGGCGCACCAGCGCCTGCTTGGCCAGGTCGTCCCGCCCCTCCCGCACGGCCAGCACGGCCCGCTGCTCCCAGTCCCTGGCCTGCTTCCCCTCGTCGTCGAGCTGCGAGCGGAGCTTGCGCTCGTCGGCGATGGCGGCGGCGACCTCTCGCTTGGCCTTCGCGAGCTGGTCGCGCATATCCAGGATGATCTGGTTCAGCATCTTCTCCGGGTTCTCGGCCCGGGAGATGAGGTCGTTGATGTTCGATTTGATGACGGTCGACAGCTTCGTGAAGATCCCCATGGCCTCAGCCCTGCGCTGCCGCGCCGACGAGGGAACGGATGCGATCGATGTGGCCCGACATGGCGAGCTGCAGGCTCTCCAGCGACGCCTGGAGCTCGTGGAAGTCGAGCGTCTCCAGCTCGAGGGTGTCGCTCAGGATGATCTCGTTCTCCTCGATGCCGTAGGCGCCGTGGACCACGTCGGTGGCGTTCAGCTCCAGGAGGGTGCGGTAGAGCTCGGCCGGCGCCTCCCCGGGAGGCAGGTCCATGACCTTCATGCGCACCAGGAGGAGGGGCGGGGAGTAGTGGACCACGATGGGCGGTCCACCGTTCTTGCTCCGCACGAGGAACATGTCCTCGTCCACTTCCTCGTGATCGAGGTCCATACGGATGAGGAAGCTATCCAGGTCTTCGCGGGTCACCATCGTGACGTCTCCCTGGGTTCGGGCCGCCCGGTCTCGGTCGGCGTCTGCTGGACACTGGGATCCTGGCGCCCCCTACGGAGGCTCCGGATCTCGTGTTTCCAGGCGGGATGCCGCTCCGGGCCCGGAAAGGTAAGGATGGGCGGGGTGGAGGGGGAAGGTGGGGGAGCAGCTCGTGGCCAGGAGGACGATCTTCCCCGTGGTCGGGGCGGCCACCACCGGAAAGGCGGAAGCCAGCGCCACCGCCAGCGAGCCGAGGGCGACCAGGAGGTGCAGCCCGGGGCGGCTCACGCGAGCGTTTCCGGCCCCGGGCGAAGGCGCCGCCCCGCTACTTGCCCCGGGGCGGATCCCCGCAGGCGAGGCAGATGTGGCTGTTCAGCGAGCCGAGGCTCTCCAGGAGCGCGATGGTCTCGGGGAACGGGCGCACGGTGATGAACGGGCTGTTGGCCATGTCGGCCGTGGTCTCCCCCCGGCGGCTCACGGCCATGACGTTGGCGCCGTGGTTCACCAGGTACAGGACCAGCTCGTTGTTGCCCAGGGACGCCGCATTGTGGAGGGGCGTGTAGCCCGCGTAGTCGGGGGTGTTCACGTCCGCCCCCAGGTCCTCCACCAGGTACTTCACTGCGGCCAGCCACCCGTCCGTCACGTGCCGGTGGGCGTTGCCCGCGGCGGCCTGCCCGTGACCGGCCCCCGTCGCGGCATCGATGGGGTAGACGCCGGGCCCGCCCCGCTCGACCTGGGGAAGGCCGGACGCGTCCTGACCCTTCTCGAAGCCGGCCCGGTTCCCGCCGCCCTTGCGCCAGTCGTCCGGGTTCTTCGTAGGGATGCTGGGGTCGGCCCCGTACGCGACCAGCAGCTTCATCGCATCCACGTCGAGGGCGTGGGCGGCCTTGAAGAAGGGCGTGGCCCCCCAGAAGTCGATGCCCAGGTCCGAGCGGTTGAACTCGGAGTACCAGAGGTTCGCGCCGAGTCTGGCGTTGGGGTCCGCCCCCGCCTTCAGCAGGGCCTCCATGAGCTGGAGGTAGGTGGTCTGCTGCAACCGCCACGCGTGCTGAGCGGGGTGGAAGACGTGGGGCGCCCAGCGGGTCTCGACGGTAGCGTAGAGGGGTGAGTCGCCCAGGCGGTTGGTGATCTTCGGGTCGGCACCCCGTCCGAGCAGCTCCATGGCCAGGTCGAAGCGGCCGTTGATGGCGGCCATGAGGAGCGGTGTCGTGCCGTCGCTCGCGCTCGGCTGGTCGATCTTGGCGCCGCCGTCGAGGAGCGCGAGGGCCACGTCCGTATGGCCCTCCCGGACGGCGTACAGGAGGGGCGTCAGGCCACCGGTCTTGTTCACGCGGCGGGGCCAGGTCTTGTCGAAGTCCGGGCTCTCGACGGTCGCCTTGCCCTTCTCGTCCGAGCCGGCGTCGGGGCTGTTCTGGAACGCCTCGGCCGCCTTCACGGCGGCCTGGACCTCCTCGGGGCCGGGGCGCCAGGCGTCGTCGCCCCCCTCCGCCTTCTTGAACGCCGCGAGCACCTGGTTCCGGATCTCCCCGGCCTTGGAGTACGCCAACTGGGCCGCGGGCACGTCCACCACGTTCGAGGTCAGCGACGGGTCGGCGCCGGCCGCCAGGAGGAGCTTCACCACGTCGAGGCGCCCCCGGGCCGCGGCGAACATGAGCGGCGTCTGCCCCCGGGCCGCTTCCCGCCGGTTCACGTCGGCGCCGTGCTCGATGAGAGCTCGCACGCCCTCCACCGTCCCCGACAGCGCGGCCAGGTGCAGGGGCGTGGCCTCGCCCGTGGCGGTCTCCCGGTTCGCGACGTCGCCCGCGTCCAGGAGCGCGCGGATCACCGCACCCTTGCCCTCCCGGGCCGCCAGGTGCAGGGGCGTGTAGTGGCCGAGCCGGGTGGTGGCGTCCAGCCGGGCACCGGCCGAGACCAGGAAGCGCGTCAGCTCCACGTCGCCGTTCACCGCCGCCCAGTGCAGGGCGGTCATCCCGTCGCCCTGGGCCGCGTTCACGTCGGCACCCTTCTCGACCAGCGCCCGCACGGCGTCCACCCCCTGGCCCTGCATGGCGGCGTCGGCCACCGGGGCGTCGGAGGGGATCCACGCCGCCGCGAGCAGCACCAACGCGGCCAGCCCGAGCAGGCGGACCACGCCTCGTCCGTGTCCCATCACCAGCCTCCGGGGAGGAAATCCCTGTTCCACGCTTCGGCGCTCCCTATTCGGTGTCCCTGGCGGACGGCAGCGGGAAGGTCCCCGTGCTGTCGCCGAAGCTCGTCAGGTCCGTCATGCCGAGCTTGTTCAAGAGGTCGAGCTGCACGTTGGCCAGCGGGGTGCCGGCGGGCGCCTTCACGTGATAGTTGCCGGCGAGCTGGCCGTTGGCCCGGCCCAGGACCACGAACGGCACGCTCCTGTGGTTGTGCCGGTTTCCGTCGGCCATGGGCGATCCGTACAGGATCATGGTCTTGTCCAGGAGGCTGGCGTCGCCCTCGGTGGCGGCCTTGAGCTTGTCCAGGAAGTAGACGAGCTGCTTCACGTGGTAGGTGTTGATCTTGTTGAAGTCGAGGATCTTCTCCGGCGAGTCGCCGTGGTGCGACGCGGGGTGGAACGGCGTGTCCGACCCCGACTCGGGGAAGATGCGGCCCGACACGTCCCGGCCCGTCTTGAAGGAGAAGATGCGGGTCATGTCCGACTGGAACGCCAGCACCTGGAGGTCGAACATGATCTCCATGTGCTCGGAGTAGGAGTCGGGCACGCCGGCCGGCGCCTCGGGCAGCGCCCGGGCCTCGCCGCTCGTGTTCCTCTCCTCCACCTGCTGGATGCGCCGCTCCACCTCCCGCACGCTCTCGAAGTACTGGTCCATGCGGTGCTGGTCCTGGGGCGAGAGCTGCTGCTTCAGCTCCGCCATGCTGCCCGTGATCCAGTCCAGGATGCTGCCGGCATCCCGGTTCCTGGACGCCCGCTCCTCCGCGGTGCTCCCCTCGCCGAAGAGCATCTGGAACACCACCCGGGGGTCCCGGACGACGGGCAGGGGCTTGGTGGGCGACGCCCAGCTGATGGAGTCCGTGTACGTGCAGGTGTAGCCGTACGCGCACCCGCCCGACTGGTCGATGTTCTCGATGCAGAGCTGCATGGAGGGGATGGGCGAGTCCTGGCCCACCCGCTTCGCGTAGAGCTGGTCCAGGGAGACCCCCACGTACACGTCCGAGCCCTGGGTCTGTCGGGGGTGGGCCTGGGTGAGGTAGGTGGCGCTGGAACGGAAGTGGTCGCCCCCCACCTCCGGCGGGGAGTAGGCCTCGGCCATCTGAACGTCCGTGTTGCTCACGATGGTGAGGACGTCCCGGTACGGCGCCAGCGGCGCCAGCGCGCTGGTCTCGATCAGATCGAAGTTCCGTCCGATGTCCTGGGGGTTCCACAGGTACTGGGTGCTGCCCCAGGGCGTGGTGCCCGCCACCCCATGGACCTGCTCGATGGCCACCAGCCGCGTGACCTCCTCGGGAGCGTTCCAGCGCCGCCCGGCCGGGATCATGGCGTCCAGCATGGGGAGGGCCACCGTGGCGCCCATTCCCCGCAGGAAGGTGCGACGGGGAAGTTGCTTCGCCGTGATGACGTTCATCGGTCTCTCTCCTTGGACTTCTCGGCTTCGGTGGCTGCGGACTGGGGGACCATCATGCGGAAGGCGTCGCTCTTCACGACCCCCAGGATGTACGACGACATGCGGTAGTCGTTCTTGGCGGCGTCCGCCGTGATCTTCCGGATGGCGGGCTGGTCGTAGTATTCGACCCGCCGGCCGAGGGCGTAGGTCATCAGGTTGGTGGTGAACGCCCGCGTCAGCACCGTGGGGAAGCTCAGCAGCACCTTGCGGAGGTCCTCCGGCGACGACACCGGCGTCCCGTTCCAGAACTGGCTCCGGGTGTCGATGGGGATGGCCTCGTTGCCCATGTCCCGACGCTCCGTCTTGCGGATGCGGCCGGTGACGTCGAAGACCTCCAGCGGGATCCCGATGGGGTCGATGATGTCGTGGCACGCCGCGCAGGCCGGGGCGGCCCGGTGCATCTCCTGGCGCTCCTTGGAGGTCAGGACCCTGTCCCGGGTGACGCCCGCCGTGGCCTCCAGGGCGGGCACGTTCGGCGGGGGCGGCGGCGGCGGCGAGTTCAGGAGCACCTCCAGCACCCACTTCCCCCGGATGACGATGGAGGTCCGGTTTCCGAAGGAGGTGGAGGTGAGCACGCTCGCCTGGCCCAGGATGCCCCGGCGCCGGGGGTCGGTGAGCTTCACCCGCCGGAACTCGTCGCCCACCACGCCAGGAATCCCGTAGTGCTTGGCCAGGCGCTCGTTCACGAAGGTGTAGTCGGCGTCGATCAGGTCGAAGAACGACCGATCCTCCTGGACCACGTGCAGGAAGAAGAGCTCGGTCTCACGCTTCATCGCGTCCCGGAGCTGCTCGTCGAAGTCGGGGAACCAGAACGCGTCGGGGTGGACCTTGTCCAGGTCGTTCAGACGGAGCCACTGGTCGGCGAAGCGGGTGGCCAGGGCCTCGGCCCGGGGGTCGGCCAGCATGCGGCGCACCTGCTTCTCCAGCTCTCCGTCCTCGTGGAGCTTCCCCTTGCGCGCCACGGCGAGGAGCTCCTCGTCCGGCGGCAGCGACCACAGGAAGAAGGAGAGGCGGGAGGCCAGGGCGACGTCGCTCACGCGGTAGGCGTCGGTGCCCTTCACCCGCTCGCCCGGCGTCTCCAGGCGGAAGGTGAACTTGGGGTTGGCGAGGATCGCCTGGAGCCCCAGCCGCACGCCCTCCTCGAAGCCCAGGCGCGCCGCACCGTCGTCGTAGAGCCGCATGAGCCCGTCCACGTCGCCGTCCGTGGCGAGGCCGCGGAAGGCCCGGTCCGCGAGGGAGGAGAGGATCGTGCGGGCACAGGTCCGCTGCTCGGCGGGCTCGCTCGGATGGCAGGTGAAGATCCGGTCCCGGGGCGCGTCATCCGACACGCCGCTGGGGTCGAAGGGCCCGCGGATCGACACGGAGCGGAGGTGGGGAAGGTTTTCCACCCCGTAGCCCGCGTCGCCGATGTTCCGGTCCGGGATGCTCCAGTCGTTGGGCGAGGTCAGGTCGTCGGCGGGGCCCTCGGCCTTCTTCACGAAGACCACGGAGATGCGCCGGGGGCCCGCCCTTATGAAGAGGGGCTCCGTCTCCATGGTCACGCCGTTGGGCTGCCCCTCGTCCATCCACGCGTCCAGGTCGAGGAGGGCGAGCCGCTCGCCGTCCACCGAGATCTCGAGCTGCTCGTCCGGCACCGCCCAGCCGTAGAGCTTGCCGGTGAGGCTGTGGGCGAAGGCCAGGGTGAAGCGGTACCGGCCGTCGGCCGGCACGTTGTAGATCTGGGAGATCCCGCCCCGGGAGCCCATGGGCGCGCCCTCGACCCGCTCGCTCTGGGAGGCGAGGGGGGAGACGTCGAACGTCACCTCCCGGGGCGCCGCCCTGGGGTCGCCCACGGCGAGGCGGCTCACCGCCGACGCGGCGTTCATGTATGCCGTGACGAGGGTGGGGGAGATGAGCTGCGCGTCGGCGATGTCGTCGAAGTTGGCGCTCTTCTGGTCGGGCGGGAGGAACTCGCCCGCGTCGATGCGGATGCCCAGGAGGTCCTGGATGGCCCGCTCGTACTCGGGTTGGTTGAGCCGCTGGAAGACGCGGGCGCCCGGCGTGGGGTGGGCCGCCGCCCAGGTGTCGATCGTGCTCTCCAGCGAGCTCGCCAGGGCCTGGAGGGTGTCGCCGCCGGGGCGGCGGGCCCCCGGGGGCGGCATCTGATCGCCCCGGAGCTTGTGGATCATCTTCTCGGCCGTCGCCCATTGGTCGATGGGCTTGGCGGCGTCGAAGTCCTCCAGCGAGAGGTTGCCCCGGAGGCGCCGGTCGTTGTGGCAGACCACGCAGTATTGCTGGACCACCCCGGTGAGCTCCTGCGGGGAGGGGGCGGCCGTGCCGGCGTGGGCGGCCGGCGTCTGCGGGAGGGCCTCCGTCGTCCCCGGGGACGGGGCCGCAGACGGCCGGGGGAGCGCGAACAGGAGCCCCGCGAGCGCAGCCGCGAGGGCATTGACGGTCTTCAGCACAGATCTCTCCCTCTCGTGTTCCCCTTGGTCCGGCATCTCCGCCGCGGGGTGCGGATCTCCTCAGGATGCGGTGGCGGCGCACGGAAGGCAAGTAGCTTCCCCATGCAATCCTCCGCCGCACGATCCGAGCCGGAGGGAAGGTTACACCCCCACCCCCAGCATTCCCGCCAGGTAGCGCCCGGTGTGGGAGGAGGGGTCCTCGGCCACGCGCTCCGGGGTCCCCTCCACCACGATGCGGCCCCCGTTCTCGCCGCCCTCGGGGCCCAGGTCGACGATCCAATCGGCGGTCTTCACCACCTGCAGGTTGTGCTCGATGACCACCACCGTGTTGCCCCGGTCCACCAGGCGGTGGAGCACGTCCAGCAGCACGCGCACGTCCTCGAAGTGGAGGCCCGTGGTGGGTTCGTCCAGGATGTAGAGGGTGCTGCCGGTGGCCCGCTTGGACAGCTCGGTGGCCAGCTTCACCCGCTGGGCCTCGCCGCCGGAGAGGGTGGTGGCCGACTGCCCCAGGTGGATGTAGCCCAGCCCCACGCCGTGCAGCGTCTCGAGCTTGGACTTGATGCGGGGGACGGCGTCGAAGAACTCCAGCGCCTCCTCCACGGTCATGTCCAGGACGTCGGCGATGTTCTTGCCCTTGTAGTAGACGTCCAGCGTCTCCCGGTTGTAGCGGCGGCCGCCGCACACGTCGCAGGGGACGTACACGTCCGGGAGGAAGTGCATCTCGATCTTCACCAGCCCGTCGCCGCTGCACGCCTCGCAGCGCCCGCCCTTCACGTTGAAGGAGAAGCGGCCGGGGGCGTAGCCCCGCATCTGGCTCTCGGGGAGGTTGGCGAACAGGTCCCGGATGGGCGTGAACAGCCCCGTGTACGTGGCCGGATTCGAGCGAGGGGTACGCCCGATGGGGCTCTGGTCCACGTCGATGACCTTGTCCACGTGCTCGAGGCCCTCGATGCGGTCGTGGGGCTCGGGCACCAGCTTGCTGCCGTACACGTGGCGGGCCAGGGCGTGGTAGAGCGTCTCGTTCACCAGCGTGGACTTCCCCGAGCCGCTGACCCCCGTGACACACGTGAACACGCCCAGGGGGAAGGCCACCGACAGGTCCTTGAGGTTGTGCCCCCGGGCACCCACCACCCGGAGCACCCGCTCCGGGTCGACCGGGCGGCGCTCGTCGGGCAGGGGCACCTCCATCTCGCCCCTCAGGTAGGCGCCGGTGAGGGAGCGGGGCTCGTCCAGCACCGTCTGGAGCGGCCCGGACGCCACCACCTCGCCGCCATGGCGGCCCGCGCCGGGGCCCAGGTCCACCACCCAGTCGGCGGCCCGGATGGTGTCCTCGTCGTGCTCCACCACCACCACCGTGTTGCCCAGGTCCCGGAGTCGGCGCAGCGTCTCCAGGAGGCGGTCGTTGTCGCGCTGGTGCAGCCCGATGGAGGGCTCGTCGAGAATGTAGAGCACGCCCACCAGCCGGCTGCCGATCTGGGTGGCCAGCCGGATGCGCTGCCCCTCGCCCCCCGACAGCGTGGCCGCGCCCCGCCCCAGGGACAGGTAGGAGAGCCCCACGTCGGTGAGGAAGCCCAGCCGCTCCACCACCTCCTTCAGGATGGGCCCGGCGATCTCGGCCGGAAGCCCGGGGCCGCCCACGTCCAGGGAGCGGAAGAAGGCCAGCGCCTCGTCGATGGGCAGGTCGGCCAGGTCGCCCAGGGAGCGCCCCGCCACCGTGACGGCCCGGGACTCGGGCTTGAGCCGGCTGCCGCCGCACGCGGGGCACGGCAGCGAGGACATGTACTCCTCGAGCTGGCCACGCACGGCGTCGCTCCCCGTCTCCTGGTAGCGGCGCTCCACGTTGGCCACCACCCCCTCCCACACGTCCTCGTAGTAGCCCCCTTCCGCCTTCTTCTTCCTGGAGCGGCGGCCGCCCCTCCCCTCCGCCTTGTAGGGGAAGCGGATCTTCATGCGCCCCGACCCCTCCAGGAGGGCCTCCCGCACGTCGGGGCGCAGCTTCCCCCACGGCGTGTTGGCGTCGAACTCGTAGGCGGCCTCCAGCCCGGGGATCACCGAGCGGCGCAGGTGTCCGCCGGGCTCCCCCCAGGGGAGCACCACGCCCTCCAGGATGGAGATGGAGGGGTCACCCAGGAGCAGGTCGGGGTTCACCTCCCGGGTGGTACCCAGCCCGCCGCACGCCTCGCACGCGCCGAAGGGGGAGTTGAAGGAGAACTGGCGGGGCTCGAGCTCCGTCATGCTGGTGCCGCAGCGGGGGCACGCGTAGCGCTCGCTGAACGTATGCAGGGTGGGCCCGCCCTTGCCGTGCTCCACCACCTCCACCAGCCCCGAGGCGGTGCGGAGCGCCGTCTCCACCGAGTCGGCGATCCTGGAGCGGTCCTGCTCCCGGGCGACCACCCGGTCCACCACCACCGCCACGTCGTGGTTCTCGTAGCGGTTCAGCTCGGGCACCTGGTTCAGGTCGTGGACGGCGCCGTCCACCCGCACCCGGACGAAGCCCTCCTTCCGCATCTTCTCGAAGAGGTCCTTGAACTCGCCCTTCCGCCCCCGCACCAGGGGGGCCAGGATCTCGAGCCGGGTGCCCTCCTCGAACGCCAGCAGCCGGTCCACGATCTGGGTGGAGGACTGGCGGAGCACCGGCTCGCCGCACTCGGGGCAGTGGGGCACGCCCACCCGGGCCCACAGCAGGCGCAGGTAGTCGTACACCTCCGTGACCGTGCCCACGGTGGAGCGGGGGTTCTTCGAGACCGTCTTCTGCTCGATGGAGATGGCCGGGGACAGCCCCTCGATGGCGTCCACGTCGGGCTTCTCCATGAGCCCCAGGAACTGCCGGGCGTACGCCGACAGCGACTCCACGTAGCGCCGCTGGCCCTCGGCGTAGATGGTGTCGAAGGCCAGCGAGGACTTCCCCGAGCCCGAGAGGCCGGTCACCACGACCAGCGCCTCCCGGGGAATCTCGACGTCGATGTCCCGGAGGTTGTGCTCCCTCGCGCCCCGGACGACGAGCTTGTCGATGCTCAACGGCGATCCCCGCCCGCCATGGCCTTCAGCCTCGCGATCCGCTCCTCCGTGGAGGGGTGGGTGCTGAAGAGCCCGGCGAGACCCATGTGCCGGCGGCCGGTGAGGGGGTTCACGATGGCGAGCTGTGCGGCGGCGGGGCTCACGTCCATGGGGATCTGGCGGGCGTAGGTCTCGATGTGCTGAAGGGCGTGGGCGAGGTTCAGGGGGCGGCCGGTGATGTCGGCGGCGGCCCGGTCGGCCTGGAACTCGTTCTGCCGGCTGATGGCGAACTGGATGATCATGGCCGCGATGGGCGCCACGATGACCAGGGCGAGCATGGCCAGGGGGTTGTCCCGGTCACGGCCGCCGCCCCGGCCCCCGAAGCCACCGAAGATCATGCCCCAGCGGGCCACGCTCGCCACCATGGTGATGGCGCCGGCCATGGTGGCGGCCACGGCGCCCACCAGCATGTGGCGGTGCTTCACGTGGCCCAGCTCGTGGGCCGTGACGCCCTCCAGCTCGTCCAGGGGCAGCACGTGGAGGATGCCCCGGGTGAAGCACACCACGGCCTTCTCCGGGCTCCGGCCCGTGGCAAAGGCGTTGGGCTGGTCCGAGGGGGCGATGGCCACCACGGGCATGGGAAGACCGGCCCGCTTCGCCAGCCGCTCCACCATGGCGTACAGGTCGGGGGCCTGGGCGCGGTCCACCACCTGGGCCTTGTACATCCTCAGCACCATGCGGTCGCTGAACCAGTACGAGCCGAAGTTCATGGCGGCGGCCAGCACGAACATGAGCACCGCGCCCGTCTGGCCGCCGAAGTACGCGCCGGCCCCCACGAGGAGGGCCGTGAGGCCGGCCATGAGTACGAACACCTTGAGGGTCTGCATCGGCTTCCTTCCGGATCCTTCCTGGAGGCGTCCCGAGCGAGGCGCCGGGCCGCGGATCGTGCTGGACGTACTACCCCTGGAGGGGGGGCTGGGTGCCTGCCGGAGACCCCTCAATACCCCCGCTCCCAGGAGAGGAGGAAGCCCCCCACCTTGTTGGTGGTGTAGTCGATCTGCTGGAAGCCCAGGGGCTGGCCCTGGAGGAAGCGGTCCTCGAAGAAGCCCCGCACCGACCACCACGTGCTGGCCTGCCACTCCAGCCGCACGCCGGCGAACTGACTGCCCGAGTGGGTGTTCAGGAAGGGCTTCAGGAGGAAGGTGAGGAACAGGTCCTGGCCCACGTAGCTCCCCAGCTCCACCACCGTGTTCTCGAAGGAGGAGAGGCCCAGGCTCCCCTGCCCCACCCCGAAGTCACCCGTCTGGGTGATGGCGAAGTAATCCAGGAAGCCCCACTGGCGGGCCAGGAGCGCGCTCAGGCGGTTGGCCACTGTCCCGGACAGCACCGAGGCCGTGGCCCCCAGCCCCGCCTCCACCAGGGAGCCGGCCGCCCCGGCGGCGATGGCGGCCTGGCTCGAGGCCAGGGCGTAGCTGGGCCGCCCGAACAGGAGGTAGCTCACCAGGTCGGACTGGGAGAGGGCCGTCTCGTTGCTGGACAGCTCCACGTGGGGGTTCTCCAGCGTCCCGCTGACGGTGGCGGTGATGGTGATGGGCTGCCCCTCCTGCTGGCGCACCGGCGTGGTGGCCTGGATGGAGAGGTTGGGGTTGATGCCCGAGGTGCCCACGAACTCCACCGTCCCCTGCTGGACCTGGAAGGTGCGCCCCAGGATGCTGTACGAGCCCCGGGCGGCCTGGAGGTCGCCCACCAGGACCAGGTCCCGGGTGGCCCGGTCGTAGGTGACGATGAGGTCGCCTCCGATCTCCACGTTCATCTGGTCACTGCGGATCCACGTGTCCTGGCGCACCTGCATGTCGACGCTCACCCGCAGGTTGGCCATGAACGGATTCTGGCTGGCCTCCAGGATGGGCCGGGCCGAGAACAGCGTGGTGTCCACCACCTCGAAGTAGCGGGGGTCGGAGAGGTCCACCACCGTGGCCGCGCGCACCACCTCCTCGATGTGCATCACCCCCCGATCCACGGCCAGGCTCCCCGTGACCACGGGGCGCCTGTAGCTGCCCGAGAGGTGGAGAAGGCCGCTCACCGCACCCTCCACGTCGGGCCGGTCGGCCGCCTCGAAGCCGTCCAGGGCGATGTCGAGCTGGAACGACGGGTCGGTGAGGGGTTCGAGCCCCATCGTGCCGGTGACGTGGGCGGTGCCGGCGGAACGGGCCACCGCGTCCACGTCCACGGTGCCGTCGGACTGGAGGGTCAGCGTGCCGCGCACGTCGGCGTAGCGCACCCCCAGGTCGTCCAGGAACCAGCCGGCGTCGTTCAGCGCCAGGGTTCCGTCGGGGTCGGGGTTGCTCACCGTGCCGCCGATGTGGAAGCGCCCCGACACCGTGCCGGTCACCCGGCTCACGTTCTGGATGGGCGCCAGCACGAACGCCGCGGGGAGGGAGTCGGCCGACACCTCCAGGTCCATGGGGCGGTCGGGAAAGCGGCTCGCCACGCTCTGGAACGCCAGGTCCGCCGGTACGGTCCCCGCCGCGCTGAGGACCTTGAGGGAGTCGGACCACGCCGACAGCCCCAGGCGGAGCTGCTGGTCGGCATAGTCGACATCGGCGTCCACCCGGCTCAACGAGAAATCCTGGTAGCTCACGTCCCGGGCGGCCACGGTCCCGGTCACCAGCGGAGCGGCGCCGGTGCCCCGCACCTGCAGGTCCACGTCCACCAGGCCCGCCAACCCCAGGTCTTCCCGCTGGGCCAGCCGGGCCACCCGGGCCAGGGGGAGGTTCTTCACGTGGAGCTGGAAGTCGGCCCGTCCCTGGGTGGGGAGGAGTCCTTCGGCGGCTATCCGGAGCGGCGCCTCCCCCGGCCGCATCAGGACCAGGTCCTCCACGCGCACCCCCGCCTGACTCCACGTCAGCGTGGTGGGCTGCTGGAGCATCCAGGTGAGGCTGTCGAAGCGCAGCGCCATCTCGTCCAGGTTCACCTCGAACCCGGCGCTGTCGGTTCGGAAGCGGGCCCGGGCTCGGTAGTCCTCGTCTCCCCCCCGCTGCAGCACGATGCTCACCTGGCCGGACGGGCGGGTGTAGGACACCTCCACGTCGGCGCCTGCGAAGGCTCGCCCCCGGATGCGCAGCGAGTCGGCCTGCAGCCGTCCCTGGAGGTCCCCCTCCATCCCTGGCAGCCCCGCCCCGGAGAACGTGAGGGTGGCGCCCCGCACCACGTCGTCGCCGTAGGCGAGGCGCTGGAACGTGGCCGAGCCCACGGCCGAGAAGTCCTGTACCGATCCGGTGAGGGTGACCTCTCCCTCCACGCTGCCCCCGATCCGGACCTGGGCGCTGGTGGGGAGGGTGTCGGGGTTCACGCCCTGGAGGATGAGGAGCTCCCGGTCCAGGGGGGTCAGCTCGTCCCGGACCACCACGGAGTCGCCGAAGAGGAGCGGCCGGAGCCCGGCCAGCGAGTCGGCGTGGAACGCGACGGTGAGCGCGCCGCGGGGGCCCTCCGGCTCCATGGCCAGGGTCCCCGCGCCGTGGACGTCGACCCCCGCTGCCACCGCGTCCAGGGTGTCCACGTGGAGCACGCTGTCGGCCACCCGCAGCGCCACGGCGGCGGTGTCCACGTACACACCCCCCACCCGGGATCCCACCCCCAGGTCGAGGCGCGCCTGGAGGCTGACGGTGGCGGCGCCCAGCCCCGCCCCGCGCACGTCCACGCCGCCGGTGAACACCGTGGGCTGGGGAAGCGAGGGCATGATCTTCGACACCTGGAAGTCGGCCACCTGCCCCACCACGCTGTAGTGGTCGGCCGGACGGGTGGCGTCGAGCCGGATGTCCACCGCCAGCCGCCCGGCCTCGGTGGTGACGTCGGTGCGCAGGCGCAGGTCGGTGAGGGGCCCAGCCGCCCGCACCGAGCCACTCACCTCCCCGGTCACCGGCAGGTCCGGATACCAGGTGCGGAGGGCCGTCAGCGACAACGGCGAGAGGTCGCCCTGGACGTCCAGGACGTACGTGCCGTCGGCCTTGCGGACGCTCCCCTGGGCCTTCACGTGGGAGGCCGGGAGGTTCGGGGCGCGGTGGTCCACGTCGGCGGTGAAGCGGATGGCGTCGGCCAGGTCGCCCGTGGCCTCCACGTGCATCCGCCCCGTGCCGCCGAGCTTCAGGGAGTCCGACAGCAGGGACAGGACCCCGTAGTCCAGGGGGTCGAGGGTGAGGCTGAGCCCGGTGAAGCCCAGGCTCTTCCCGAGGTGGAGGACGCCGTTGAAGTCCGCGGTGGTGGGGGTGCTCCCCCGCGCCGGCCGCCGCAGGGTGAGGACCCCCTTGGCCCGGAGCTGGTCCGGCGTCCCGCTCAGTGCGGCCTTCCCGCTCACCGTTCCCTTCAGGGGCAGCGGCTTCTCCAGCCAGGGATCCAGGCGGGCCAGGGCCAGGGGCGACAGCTCGACCTGGAGATCGCGGAAGGAGGGGCCTCCCTCTGCACCCATGGCCACCGTCCCCTCCAGGGCCACCGCGCTCCCGCCCGACGTCAGGTGGGCGCCGTTGAACGTCCACGTCATTTCGTCGCCCCGGGCGGCCAGGGCGAAGCCGCCCCGGGCCGTGCCCTCGGGGATGCGGGGGTCGAGCCACTGGAGGTCGGCCAGGTCCACGCTCCCGGCGGTGCCATTGAACCCGTAGCGCAGAGGCTCGCCCTCGGCTCCCGCCATGTCCACGTAGAACGTTCCGTGGAGCTCGGAGCCGGCCAGCGCGAGGCGGTCGGCCTGCACCTCCACGTGCCCTTCGTTCTGGATCACCCGCCCCCGGAGCTGCCGGATCGTCACGGGCTCCTCCGTCACCTGGGCCACCGCGGCGAGGGAGTCCACCTGCACGAGCTGGCCCGCCACGTCGGGAGAGGACAGCACGACCCGGGGCAGGACGACGTCCAGGCCGTGGACCTCCACCCTGCGGAGCAGCCCCTGCCCCCCGGGGGCCTGGACGGTCATGACCCCCGGCCCGGGCTCCCCGTCCAGGGGGTAGAGCACGTGGACGTCGCCGCCCACGATGCGGGCGTCGTCGAACTCCACGAGCGCGGCCGGGGGCGCGGCCAGGGTGTCGGCCTCCGCCGGGGACACGAAGATGGTCTGGGCGTTGAAGGCGTCCTCTCCGGGGTAGCGGGTGAGGGCCACGTCAGGGTGGTACAGGTCGAAGCGGTCGAGGACGAACTGCCCCCCGACGAGCGTGCGCCAGTCGTAGCGCAGCAGCGCCGAGTCGGCGGTGAGGAACACCCGGTCCGAGGGGCCCGTGATGCGGACCCCGTAGAGGCGCACCCCCTCCAGGAGCCGCCGGCTCTTCACGTGGTCGACTGCGATGCGGCCGTTCAGGGGAAGGCGCTTCAGGATCTGCCCCACCACCACACCCGCGCCCGTGTCGGTGCGGGTCAGGAAGAAGAAGGCCAGCACCAGGACGACGGCCACCGCCGCGAGGGCCCGCACCGCCCACACCAGCACCCGCTTCACGGCCCCCCCGCCCCGGCGCCCATCAGAACGCCTGCCCGATGGAGAAGTGGAGCTGGAGGCGCTGGAAGAACGAGCGGTCTTCCCCATAGAGCACCGCCGGCCCCAGGAGCGCCAGCTCGTCGACGCGGACGTAGTCGCCCCAGCCCGGGACGTGGAAGGCGCCCTTCTCGCCCTCGGCCGCGGGACGGATCTGGGAGGTCACCACCGGGAGGCGGTGACCCCGATCGGTGCGGTAGCCCAGGTCGAGGCGGACCGGCCCCACCGGGCTGAAGTAGCGCACCCCGAAGCCCGGCGTCCACGCCACGTCGCCCAGGCGGGGCGTGTCCCGCTCCCCCCACACCTGGCCGAAGTCCAGGAACGTGGCACCCTCCCACGACGGGGCCAGCCGGAAGCGGTACTCCAGATTCCCCTCCACCATGCGGGTCCCGCCGGTGGGGCGGGGGAAGAAGCTGCCGTCCGGGAGGGGGTCGGCGTCGCAGGTCCGATCCATGACCTCGGGAGGCGTGCACGGCCCGTTCGGCATGGAGTCGGTGGGCATGAGCTCGGCCACGTCCACGGTGAGCACCTGGGGGCCCAGGCGGTTCTGCGGATACCCTCGCACGCTGTTGGCGCCGCCCGAGTAGAAGCGCTTCTGGGGATGGACGATGTGGACGTCCGCCCCCGTGCCGGTGAGGTTGGCGAACGCCCCCGCGCCGATCCACCCGGCCCTGAGCCGAGCCGCCCACACCGAGCCGCCCCCCAGGGAGCGGTACCACGACCCCTCGCCGCTCAGCCTCGTATAGGCGAAGTCGGAGCCCGTCCACCCGGCGGCGTGCTCGAGGTCCAGGAAGCCCTGCCAGCCGTCGGTGGGGTTGAGCAGGCTGTTGGTCCGGTTGGCCGACAGGTTGGCCCCGAGCGGCGACAGCCAGTTGGCGCCCTGGAGCACGCTCACGTCCTCCGGCGTGCACACCACGAAGCTGGTGCAGAAGAACACCTCGGCGGCATCCAGCCGGGAAAGCTGGGGCCGGTACGATGCCTGGAGGATCTCGCCCTGCCCCACCGTCCGGCTCAGGATGACGTTCACGCCCACCGCCTCCCGCACGAACACGTCGGGCAGGCTCTGGCGCTCGGCGTAGACGTTCGCCGCGAGCCCGTTGCGCGGAGAGAACAGGTACGGCTGGTTGAAGTCGAGGGAGACCTGCCAGTTCAGCTTGGCGTAGACGCTGTCACCGGCCTGGGGGCACGCGCTCCTGTTGAGGCTGGGCGCCAGCAGGTTCGAAAGGCGGCCCCGGAGCTGCACGCGGCGGGCTCCGCCCAGGAAGTTGCGGTTGATCCAGTGAGCCTCGGTGGACAGGCACTCCGCCGTGCTCCACCCGGCGGCGGCGCCCACCCGGTGGACGTCCCCTTCCGCCACCGTGACGGTGACGGGGACGATGCTGTCGGGCCGTCCGTCCAGGTTCAGGTCCAGGGTGTCGATCTTGATGTTCACGTTCCGCACGATCTGGAGCGCGAACAGGTTGCGCTGGGCCTGGGCGATGGCCTCGCGGCTGTAGAGGTCCCCCTCGCCGAAGGGAAGCTGGCGCCGCACCACCGTCTCGGACAGGTCGTGGCTCAGGCTGTCCGCACCCCAGTCCACCACGACGTCGCCGAAGCGGCTCAGGGGGCCCGGATCGACGTCGTACGTCACCTGGGCCGTGTACGACGAATCGGCGGGAACGTAGATGCTCCGCAGGACGTCGGCGAAGGCATAGCCGCTGTTCTTGAGCCGCTGGTCCAGCGTGTCGCGGGTCGCCTCCAGGAGGATGCTGCTGAGGCGGTCGCCCTCCTGGAGGGGGAGGTCGGTGAGGACGTCCGGCGGCACCCCCTCGGCGCCCACCACCGCCAGGGAGTCCACCAGCACGGGCCGCCCCTCCTGGATGTGGAAGGTCACCTCCACGTCGTCGGAGTCGGGGCGCGCGATGGTGGTGTCGACCTCCGCCTCCCGGTAGCCCCGCTGCCAGTAATAGAGCTTCAGCCGAGCCACGTCCCGGGGAAGCTCGGCCGGCAGCAGGTCGTGGCGCTGGAGGAGGGGACCCCACCCCGTCCGGCAGACGATGTCCAACACGGGAAGGGGGATGCGACACTCGGTCCCCCGGTTCACGATCGCCAGCCGCAGCGAGTCGGAGGAGAACGTCTCGTTCCCCTCGAAGTGGATGGCCTCCAGCTCCGGCCGGCGCTGGGCCGCGAGGGGAGGCACGGCCAGCGCCAGGAGCGCCGCTCCGGCCTGGAGGAGGGAGCGCAGGGCCCGACCTCGCCTCACGCGCCCCCCGGTCCCGACCGCCCTTCGCCCACAGCGTCCAGCGTTTTCCGTTCCAGGGGATCGATCCGCTCCCTGGCCACGAGCATGCGGGCCAGGTACCACGTCACCGCGCCCACGCCCAGGGCCGCGCCCACGGCGACGCCCGCCACCAGGGCGCGCTCCCGGGCATCGGGGGCGTGGCGCACCCACACGGTCCAGCCCTCGCGCTCGTCGTTCAAGGAATCCTCCTTCAGGAGATGCCCCGGCGCCGGACCTCGGACGCCTCCTCTCCCGGGCGCCCGGACCCGGAGGCCGGCGCGCGGGGGGAGGCGAGGCCGGAGTCGCCGAAGGGGTCTTCGAGGAACCAGCGGGCGGAGCGGCGGGGAAAGGCGTGGGTGCTGAAGGGCGCGAAAGCCTCCAGCTCCTCGAAGTACATCGTGTGGGTGACCTCCAGCCAGCCCGGCGCCACCCGGACGATGTTGAAGCTGTTCTTGGCCCGCTCCCTGGCCCGGCCCCGTCGGGAGGTGGTGGTGCCGCTCTGGACGATGACGATGCCGTGGTCCCGGTCCTGCCCCGGGTACACGTCCAGGGAGTCGCCGATGTAGGCCCGGTGCAGGTGGCCGCCCAGGATGAGCTCCACCTCCATGTCGTTCAGGGCGTCCAGCACCTTGCGCGCCCTGGGCATGGCCTTGTCGCCCTCGTAGTCGGGGGCCGGCGCGAAGTGGTGGTGGGCCACCACGATGCGCGTGTCGGCCGGGTCGGCCGCGTCGAAGGCGAGCCGGGCGAACGCGAGCTGGTCGTCGGTGATGCGCCCGTTCACCAGCGCCGTGTGGGGCGCCGTGGAGTCCAGCGACACCACCGTCGCCCCGGGGATGCGGGTGACGGTGTTCAGCTCGTCGCTGATCCAGCGGCGGTAGTTCCGGTGAGGCGCGAACGCTCGCTCCCACACCCGGTAGAGCGGCACGTCGTGGTTTCCCGGGGTGACCACCGTGGGCACGTCGGGAAGGCGGTCGATGAAGTCCCGGGCATCGCGGAACTCCCGCACCTTGGCCCGCTGCGTGAAGTCGCCCGAGAGCACCAGCAGGTCGGGCATGACCGTCCGCGCCGCCGCCTGGAAGGCCTCCCCCGCCACCGGGTCGTAGGCCTTGCCGAAGTGCAGGTCGGAAGCGTGGAGGATGGTGATCATGCCTGGGCGCTCCTCCGGGTGCGGGCGGGCCGGGCGCCGGGCCTGGGCAACGGCCGCTTCAGGCGCAGCATGCCGGCGGCGCCCACCGCCGCCAGGGCCAGGGCGATGATCTGGGCCACCGTGATGATGCCCAGGAAGCGGTCGTCCTTGGCGCGCAGGAACTCCACCAGGAAGCGCTCGAGGCTGGCCATGAAGAGCCACACCATGAACAGCCAGCCGGCGCTGTGGTCGCGGCCGCGCAGCTTCCACAGCACCGCGAAGATGACGGTCGAGAGTGCCACCTCGTAGAGCTGCGTGGGGTGCACCGGCACCACCTGCCCGTACTTCTGGATGAGCGCCGGGTCCACGTGGATGCCGAAGGTGTGCTCGATGACGTCCACCCGGGTGGGCGGCGTGCCCTGGGGGAAGCGGATCCCCCACGGCAGGTCGGTTGGCCGCCCCCAGTCGTCGCCCACCAGGAAGCAGCCGATGCGTCCCACTCCGTAGGCCAGGGCCAGGGCCGGGGCGCACGCGTCGGCCATGGGGCCCACCGGGAGCTTGGAGCGCCGCACCTCCCACAGCACCATGGCGGTGGCCCCCAGGAAGCCGCCATACCACACCATGCCGCCCCGGGAGAAGATCATCCCCAGGGGGTCTTCCAGTGTGCGGGGCAGGTTCAGGATCACGTAGTACAGCTTGGCACCCACGATCCCGCCGATGACCGCCATGAAGATGAAGTCCCACGCCTTCTCCGGGTCGTAGCCCTTCCGATCCAACTCGGAGCGCAGGATGAAGCCCGCAGTGAGGAACGCGCAGAACATCATCACGCCGAACGACGTGATGGGCTGCCCGCCCAGGATCGGAACGCCCTGGGGAATGCGGAAGAAGATGGGGTGCATCGGGCTATCGCTCCCTGTCCCGGGCGGCGCGCGTGGCGCGCCCCGCCCGGCGTGCTGCGGGTTCGTGACCCCCTGCCCGGACCAGGCCCGGAAAGGGGAGGTTGGCATCGGCGCCGACGTCGGGTGGGGCGGCTCCGCCTCGCTCGAGCCGGAAGAGCCCCGCCCGGGCCACCATGGCCCCGTTGTCCAGCGACAGACGGGGGGTGGCGTGGAAGAGGCGGCCCCCGGGCCCCAGCCGCTCGGCCAGAACCTCCCGGAGGCGGCGGTTGGCGCTCACGCCGCCGCCCACCAGCACGCGCCGGCAGCCGGTCTCCTCCACCGCGCGCAGCGTCTTGGAGGCGAGGACGTCCACGGCCGCCTCCTGGAAGGCCGCGGCCACGTGGGCCCGCTCGCCCTCCAGCCCGGCCTCCTCCTCCAGGTCGCGCACGAGCGTGGCCACGGCGGTCTTGAGGCCGCTGAAGGACACGTCGTAGTAGTCGTCGTCCCCGGGGCGCTGGTTCGAGCGCAGCATGGGCCGGGGCAGACGGAAGCGCCCCGCGTCACCCTCCCGTGCCAGGCGCTCCACGGCCGGCCCCCCGGGTACGGGAGCCCCAGCATCTTGGCCACCTTGTCGTACGCCTCGCCGGCCGCGTCGTCCCGGGTCTCGCCCAGGAGCTCGTAGCGCCCCCACTCCGGCACATACAGGAGGAGCGTGTGCCCTCCCGACACCAGGAGTCCCACGAACGGGGGCACCGCCTCCGGGTCTTCGAGGGCGGGCCCGAAGAGGTGGGCCTCCATGTGATGCACCGCCACCAGCGGCCGTTCCAGCGCGAAGGCCGCCGCCTTGGCCCAGCTCAGCCCCACCAGCAGCGCCCCGATCAGCCCCGGCCCGGCCGTCACCGCCACGGCGTCCACGTCCGCGAGGGTCGCGCCGGCCTGCCGGAGGGCGGCGTCCACCACCGGCTCCACCCGGCGCAGGTGGGCCCGGGCCGCCAGCTCGGGCACCACGCCCCCGTACACCTCATGGACGTCCTGGGAGAGGATCACGTGCCCCAGGAGCTCGTCCTCCCCCCGCAGCACGGCGGCGGACGTCTCGTCGCAGCTCGTCTCCAGACCCAGCACCAGGGGCGCGCTCACCGGAAGCCTCCCCCCGACACGGAATCGACCGGCGCCCCCGCACGGGACACCACCGCTCCGCCGCCCTGGCCCCGCGGGGAGGGCGGCCGCCGCACGGTCACCGAGTCCACCGGGGCGAAGGCCCGCACCAGGTCGGGCACCCCCATGAGCACGATGGGCGCCCGCCGCTGGTAGCCCGGCTCCAGCCCCTGGAGGGCGGAGGCCGGCACCACCGCCCGCACCCGGTCGGGGTCGGTGGCGGCCACCGGGGTCTGGGCGCCCCGGAGCGTGACCTGGAGCGTGGAGGGCGTCACCACCACCGAGTCCGCCACGGGGCCCGCCGCCGTATCGACGCTCACCGGCACGCCGGCCAGGACGCGCTCGGTGGAGGGCTCGAGGCGGAGCCCCAGGCTGGCCTCCTCGGGCGTCACGGTGAGTCCCGAGATGGACGCCGTGTCCACGTCCACCTTGTAGATCCCCGACTGGTCCACCGACGACAGGTCCAGAGGCTCCAGCACCACCGAGTCCACCCCCTCCACCCGCCGGGCCGGGCCGCGCACGCGCATCACCTGCGGCTGCAGCCCGATGGGGGCGGCCAGGGCCACGTCCTCGGGGAGCTCGCCCGTGGTGCGCACCGCGACGGGGAGGAGGGCCGACTGGGTGCGCTCGAAGGAGAGGCGAACGCTGGCGGGATTGATGTCCTGCACGAAGAGGCCGGTCTGGCCGTCGAGCCGGACCCAGTCCCTGCGGAGCTGGATGACGGTGTCGGCCCCGTAGACCGCCTCCACCGGCACCCTCACAACGACGTTGTCACGGGTGCGGGGGAGGACCACGTCGGGGCCGCCCCCCAGGGTGACCTGGACCCGGGGCGGGCTGGGGTCTCCGGCCAGGGTCCAGTCCAGGTCGCTCACCTGGGCCACCACCGGCACGTCCTGGAGCGTCTGTCGGCTCGACGCCGTTCCCGGCCCCGCCTGAACCACGGCCCAGAGGATCACCGCCAGCCCGAAGGCGGCCAGCTTCAGCCGCCAGTTCCGGCGCACCGCGCGGGGGACGACGGTCATGACGGCGCCGCGTCGTTCTCCTCCCCCAGGAGGCGGAGGATCAGCTCCCGGTACTGGGGCGCGTCCCACGCGGTGGCGCCGGCGAGATGGCGGTACACCACGCCGTCCCGTCCCACGACGAACGACTCCGGCACGCCCGTGGTCTGGTAGAGATCCTCGATGTGACCGCTGGGGTCGTGGAGGATGGGGAAGGTGAGCCCGTATTTCTTGGCGAAGGCCTTCAGGTCACCGCCCCGGTTGCCCAGGACGTCGGTCTGGCCCACGGGTGCGTCCACGCTCACCGCCAGGATCTCGAAGTCGCCCTTGTCCTTCATGGACTCGTAGAAGCGCTCCATGGAGGGCATCTCTTCCCTGCAGGGAGGACACCACGTGGCCCACACGTTCACCAGGACCACCTTGCCCCGGTAGTCGGAGAGGTGGACGTCGGTGCCGTCCATGGCCTTGGCGACGAAGTCGGGGGCGGGGGCCCCAACGCTCACGGGGGAGAAGCGCCCGCGGCCGATCCAGGCCACGGCCACCAGGACGCCCATGAGGACGAGGGCGAAAGCGTACGGCTTGCGGGACGGCTTGGCGCGCATGGTTCCCGGTCTGGACGCGGGTTCGGGCCGGCGCCGCGGGGCCGGTCCGCACTGGGGACGGAAGTCGTCGAAATGCTACGGACGGCGCGGTCTTTTGTTCCCTCGGCCCGGGCCGGCCGCGCGACCGTCAGCCTCCGCCCGTGCGGCCCACGGAGATGCGCACGGCGGCGCCTCTCTCCAGGAGGGAGTCCGCCGGCGGCGCCTGCTCCACCACCAGACCCTGGTCGCGCCCGAAGCGGAACACCGTGTCCACGGCGGCCACGCTGAGCCCCAGCACGTCCAGGCTGTCGAGGGCCTCGTCCTGGGTCATCCCCAGGAGGTCGGGCATGGTGACCCGGGGCGGCCCGAGGCTCACCGTCACCTGGACGTGCCCGGGAAGGGGCAGCTCCGTGCCCGGCCCGGGGTCCACCTCCAGCACCCTCCCCTTGGGCGCTTCGTCCTCCACGCTGTCCACGGCCACGTCGAAGCCGGACGCCTCCAGCACCATGAGGGCCCGGTCGCCCCGGAGGCGCGCCACGTCGGGGACGGGGCGCCGCTCGGGACCGAGGCTCACGGTGACCCGCACCGGGGCATCCGGGCGGGCGAGCTGGCCCGGAAGGGGCGCCTGGCCCACCACCCGGCCCGAGTCCACGCTGGGATGGTGGAGGGAGTCCACCTCGCCCAACGTCAGCCCCAACGCGCTCAGACGGTCGCCTGCCTGGGCCAGGGCGTCGCCCTGGAGGTCCGGGACCTTGAGGAGGTCCGCCGGGGGCCCGGGCGCCGGAAACAGCACCCGGGTGGCGACCAGATAGCCGGCGGCGTAGGCCACCACACCCAGCCCCACCGTCCACCCGAGCACGCGGAGCCACCCGGGCCGGCCGTCCTCGTCCCCGGAGCGTCCCCGGGAGCCACCGTGCCGGCGTCGGCGCACCGACCCTCCCAGCGTCACCGCCACCACGCCTCCACGGTCATACCGATCTCCTCATGCGGGCCGCGAAGGCGCCGTCGAAGCCCGAGCGCCAGGGCAGGACCGTGAGGCGGCCCTCCGCGTCCAGAACCGTGCTGTCCATTCCCTCGGGGGGCTCCATCCGGAACTCGTCGTGAGCGGCGAGGAAGGCCTCGACACGGGCCTCGTTCTCCTCGGGCTCCAGGGTGCACGTGCTATACACCAGAAGACCCCCGGGAGTCACCACCTCGGCCGCGCCCTCCAGGATCGCCTCCTGCACCGCCGCCAGGAGCGCCGGGTCGTCCTCTCCCAGGCGCCAGCGGGCGTCGGGGTGGCGACGCAGCGTGCCGGTGCCCGTACAGGGCACGTCCACCAGGACGAAGGGGGCGCCGCGGAGGGGCGGCCGCTCCGCCCGGGCCACCAGCGGGAGCACGCGCCCCCCCACCCGCTCCGCGTTCTCCCGCACCAGACCCAGGCGCGTCGCCGAGCGGTCGGCGGCGAGAACATAGGGGGCCTCCCTGGACAGGGCGAGGGCCTTCCCCCCCGGGGCGGCGCACAGGTCCGCCACCCACGCCCCTGGGTCGGGGCGGGCGTAGCGCACCACCAGCGCGGCCGCCGGGTCCTGCACCACCGCCGGTACCGCCGCCAGCGCCGCCCGGGGGTCGCTCCCCGGCTCCAGCCGGAGGCAACCGGTGCCCTCCCCCACCGGCGTCGCGCCGATGCCGGCGGCATCCAGGCGCCGGAGCGCCTCCGTCTCGTCCACCAGGGGGAAGAGGGTGAGAGGGGGCACCTGGTTGTCGGCCTCCACCAGGGCCTCCACGTCGGCCCGGGGCCAGCGCGCCAGCCAGCGCTCCACCAACCAGCGGGGGTGGGAGCCCCATGTCGCGAGCCAGCCGGCGGGGTCGGCGTCGGGGTCCGGGAAGCGTGCAGGGTCCTCCCCCGAGCGGCCGACGGCCCGGAGCACCGCGTTCACGAAGCCGCCGCCCCGGCGGCCCGCCTGCTCCACCGCCTGGGACACGGCCGCGTACGCCGGCACGCCGTCCATGTGGAGGAGCTGGTAGGCGCCCAGCCGCAGCACGTCCAGGATGCGGGGCTCCACGCCCGACAGGCCGCGGCGCACGTGGTGCTCCAGGAGGTGGTCGAGGCGCCCCCGCAGCCGGACCGCCCCGAAAGCCAGCTCCTGGGCGAAGCGCCGCTCCCGGTCGTCCAGGCCCGAGGCGGCGTCGGCGAAGGCGAGGTCGAGGCGGCGGCCCCGGCCGGCCCCCTCCAGGGCGGCCAGCGCGGCGGCGCGTCCCGGGCTGACCGTCAGTCCAGCATCCCCCGGGTGGGGGAGGAGGGCACGGCGATCTCCCGGGAGGGCATGCGTCCGGCCCGCCACGCCAGGCGCCCGGCCCGCACCGCGTGCTTCATGGCTTCGGCCATGGCCACCGGATCGTCGGCGGCGGCCAGGGCGGTGTTCATGAGCACGCCGTCCACGCCCTGCTCCATGGTGAGGCACGCGTCGGAGGCGGTGCCCACGCCGGCGTCGACGATGACCGGGACCTCCAGCCGGCGCTTGATCTCCCGGATGAAGTAGGGGTTCACCATGCCGAGGCCGCTGCCGATGGGGCTGGCCAGGGGCATGACGGCCACGCAGCCGGCGTCCTCCAGCCGCATGGCCGAGATGAGGTCGTCGTTGGTGTAGGCCATGACCTTGAAGCCCTCCTTCGCGAGCTCGCCGGCGGCCTCGATGGTGGCCTGCACGTCGGGAAGCAGGGTCTCCTCGTCGCCGATGACCTCCAGCTTCACCCACTCGTTGAAGCCCGCCGAGCGGGCCAGGCGGGCGTAGCGCAGCGCCTCGTCGGCGGTGTGGCAGCCGGCGGTGTTGGCCAGGAGGAAGTGCTCGTCCGGGTCCAGGTGGTGGAGGATGCCCTCCTCGGCGGAGCGGTCCAGGTCCACCCGGCGCACGGCCACCGTCACCACCTCGGCGCCGCTGGCCCGGATGGCCGCCACCATGGTGGCGTTGTCCTCGTACTTGCCGGTGCCGACGATGAGGCGGGAGCGGAACGTGCGCCCGCCCACGGTGAGGAGGTCGTCGCCCCCTTCCCCGGTCGCGGGCCCCTCCTCGTCGTCTTCCGGCTGCGCGGCCCGCCGAGGCATTGCCGTGGCGGCCTCGTCGACGTCCGCCTCGGAGGTCGCGGCCTCCTCGGCCTCCGGCTCCGCCGTGGCGGCCGTGGCCTCGCGCCGCGTGTGCTTCCCCTCGCCCTTCTGCTGGCCCTTCCTGTCGGCCATCATGCCTCCAGACGGCCCGTGGCCGCCGATGGGAGTCTCAGCCTCTCAGCCTCCGCCCACGAAGTGGACGAGCTCGAGCGTGTCACCCGCCTCCACCTTCACGTCATCGTAGCGGCTCCGGGACAGGATCTCCCGGTTGCGCTCCACCACCACGAGGGCGGGCACCAGGTCCAGCGACTCGAGGAGGCCCTTCACGGTGAGCCCGGCCTCCACCTCCCGCTCCTTCCCGTTCACCTGCACCCGGATCACGTCGCTCACCTCACCTCGTCCCTGGGGGCCGCCAGCGCTTCCAGGTATCCCTCCACCGCCCCCGCGGGTTCCGGCGCGTCCCACACCCCGGACAGGGCCGCCACCCCGTCCGCGCCCGCCGCCCGCACCTCGTGGATCCGGCCCGGGGTCACGCCGCCGATGGCCACCAGGGGGAGGGACGCGGCGGCCCGGACGCGCCGCACCAGGTCGACGCCGCCGGGCGCCCGCCCTGGATGGGACCCGCTTGCGAACACCGTGCCCACGAGGAGGAAGTCGGCCCCCTGCCCCACGCCCTCGAGGGCCGCCCCGGGCCCGTGGGCCGAGCGCCCGATCCAGGCGCCCGCGCCCAGGAGGCGCCGGGCCACGTCGGCGGGAAGGGAGCGGTCGCCCAGGTGCACCCCGTCCAGGGGGAGGGCCAGGGCCAGGTCGACCCGGTCGTTGGCCAGGAGGAGCGCGCCCGCGGCCCTGGCGTCGGGCACCAGGGCCCCGGCGATGGCGTGCAGGCGCGCGGCCGGCGTTCGGGGACCCCGCAGGTGGAGGACGAGGGAGCCGCCCCCGGCCGCCAGCACGGCCCTGGCCACGTCCAGAAAGTCGGCGCGCCCCACGACGGCGTCATCGGTGACCACGTGGAGGGGCGGCAGGGGAGACGGCGTCATCGAGCTAGATGAAGCGGTCGCCCTCGGCCACGCCCCGGCCCCGGATCCAGTCCACGGCGGGCATGCGCCGCTTGCCGGGTGGCTGGACCTCGTCCAATGCCACGGCTCCCTGCTCCGCCGCCACGACCAGGCCTTCGTCCTGGTCGGCCCGGATCACCGTTCCCGGAAGGGCGGCGTCCTCCCGGTCCGTGAGGGGGTGGGGACGGAACAGCTTCACGGGCGTGCCCTCCAGCAGCGACCAGGCCCCCGGCACCTCGTCCATGCCCCGGATCAGGTTGGCCACCTCCACCGCGCTCCGGCTCCAGCCGATGCGGGCCGTGCTCCGGTCGATCTTGGGGGCGTACGTGGCCATCGACTCGTCCTGCTCCCGCTCCTCCAGGGCGCCCACGTCCAGCAGGGCAAGGGCCTGGAGGAGCGCCTGGGCCCCCACCTCGGCGAGGCGGGTCGTGAGCTCGGTGGCGGTCTCGGTCTCGCCGATGGGCTCCTCCACCTGGTGGAGGATGGGGCCGGCGTCCATGGCCTCCACCATGCGCATCACCGTGATGCCCGTGGTGGCATGGCCCCGGATGATGGCCCAGTTGATGGGGGCCGCGCCCCGGAGTTCGGGGAGGAGGGAGGCGTGGACGTTGATGGAGCCGAGCCGGGGGACGTCCAGCACCTCGCGGCGGAGGATGTGGCCGTAGGCCACCACCACCGAGATGTCGGGCTCCAGGGCGCGGATCGTGGTCAGGAAGTCCTCGCCCCGGGGCCGCTCCGGGCAGAGCACCATCTCGGCGCCCGCCTCCACCGCCACCTGCTTCACCGGCGAGGCATGGAGCTCCCGTCCCCGGCCGGCGGGGCGGTCGGGCTGGGTCACCACGCCCACCACGTCGTGCCCCTCCTCCTCCAGCGCCCGCAGGGTGGGGACGGCGAAGAGGGGCGTGCCCCAGAAGAGGACCCTCACGACGGGGTCTTCTCCTCCTCCTGGAGCTTCTTCCACTTCTTGAGGAGCATCTTTCGCTTGAGCGGGCTCACCCGGTCGAGGAAGAGGATGCCGTCCAGGTGGTCGATCTCGTGCTGGAGCGCCCGCGCCAGCATCTCCTCGGCCTCCACGCTCACCGGATTGCCCTCCAGGTCATGGCCCTCGACCCGCACCTGCGACGCCCGCTCCACGATCTCCTCCAGGCCGGGGATGGACAGGCACCCCTCGCTGAGCTTGTCCCGGACGTCGCTCTCCTCCACCACCCGGGGGTTCACCAGGGCCAGCCGCCCCGCCTCGGGGTCGTCCTCGTCCCGGACGTCCACCACCAGCACCCGCACGGACAGCCCCACCTGGGGTGCCGCCAGCCCGACGCCCTGGGCGTGGTACATGGTCTCGAACATGTCGTCGACGAGCTCCTTGAGGCGCTCGTCGAAGTCGGCGATCTCCTCCGCGGGGGTGCGGAGGACGGGATCGCCCATCAGGATGATCTCGCGTACGGCCATCGGTCGCTTCCCTGCCTGCCGGGGGCCCGGGGCCCTCAGCTCTTCTCCGTCTGGGGGGCCGGGCTCCCCACCTTGGCGATGCGCTGCTTCTCCACCACCAGGCGCGTGTTTTCCGCCGTCTTGATGGTCACCCGGTCCGCCTCGGCGTGCACCACCGTCCCGATGATGCCGCCCTGGGTCACCACGTCGTCGCCCTTCTTCAGCGCCGCGACCATCTCCTTGTGCTTCTCCTGCTCCTTCTTCTGCGGCCGGATCAGGAGGAAATAGAAGATGGCGAAGATCGCCAGCATCTGGATGAGGAAGATGGCTCCCGAGTTGCCGCCCTCGCGGGGGGCCATGAGGAGCGCGAGCATGGCGTGGGGCACGACGTCTCCGATGTCGGTGGGGGTGTCCCGGAACAGCGAGGTTTAGACCCGAGCGCCGCGGTAGCGTTCCAGCCAGTCCCGACTCCAGTCGGTGAACGAGCCGTCCAACACCCGCGCCCGGGCGTCTTCCGCCAGCCGCACCAGGAAGCGGAGGTTGTGGATGGACACCAGCCGGAGCCCCAGGAGCTCGCCCGCCGCCATGAGGTGGCGCACGTAGGCCCGGTCGAAGCGGGTGCAGGCCCAGCAGTCGCACCCCGGGTCGATGGGACGGCGGTCGTCCCGGAAGCGGGCGGCCTTCAGGTTCACCTGTCCTTCGCCACGGGTCCAGGCCGTGCCGTGGCGGGCGTTCCGGGTGGGCGCCACGCAGTCGAACATGTCCACCCCCCGGGCCACCGCCTCCAGGATGTCGTCGGGGTAGCCCACCCCCATGAGGTAACGGGGGCGGTCCTCCGGGATCTCGCCGTGGAGCACCTCCAGGGTGCGCCACATCTCGGGCTTGGGCTCCCCTACGGAGAGCCCGCCGATCCCCCACCCCGGCCAGTCGCCCACCTCCCTGAACTGGCGCACGTGGCCACGGCGCAGGTCGTCGTAGACGTTCCCCTGGAGCACCGGGAACAGGGCCTGCTCGGGGGTAGGCCGCTCCCCCTGCAGCTCCAGGAAGCGGTTCCGGCAGCGCTCCAACCAGCGGAGCGTCCGCTCGTTCGCCTCCCGGGTGGCCTCCCGGCTGGAGCCGCCGGGCGGGCACTCGTCGAAGGCCATGATCACGTCGGCGCCCAGCGCCCGCTCGATCTCCATGACCCGCTCCGGCGTGAACACGTGGCGGGAGCCGTCGATGTGACTCTGGAACACGACGCCGTCGTCCCGCACCTCGTTGATGGCCGCCAGGGAGAACACCTGGAAGCCTCCGGAGTCGGTGAGGAGGGGACCCGGCCAGCGCATGAAGGCGTGCACCCCTCCCAGCTCCCGCACCAGCTCGTGCCCCGGGCGCAGGTAGAGGTGGTACGTGTTGGCCAGGATCATGGTGGCCCCGATCCCTTCCAGCTCTTCGGGGCTGACGCCCTTCACGGTGCCCAGGGTGCCCACGGGCATGAACACGGGCGTGCGCACCTCGCCGTGGGGCGTGGTGAAGGTGCCGGCCCGGGCGGCGCCGTCGGTGGCCTCGAGGCGGAAGCGGAAGGCGGGGCTGGATGGCATGGGGCGGAAGTATAACAGAGCCTCCCCAGGGGCGGAGGCGCCGTCGGGCCGTCCCGCCGGACACGACGAAGCGGACGGGGGGCCGGAGCCCCCCGTCCGCTGGTCGATCCCTTTCGGACGCTGCGTCAGCCGGCCCGCTGGAACTCGTCCAGGCCCGTCTGCTTCGACTTCATGTCGAAGGCCCGGTAGTCGCAGGTCAGCTCCTCGCCGGCCTCGATGTCCCGGGCGGCGATGGTGACGTCGCCCCGGTCGTCGCAGTTGGGCTTGAAGGAGTGGTTCATGAACTTCGCGTTGTCCCCGCACAGGACGTACATCCCGTCGGGCCGGAGGAAACACCACCGCTCCATCTGGTCGCGCAGCCGCTCCGGGAAGGCCTGCATCTCCTCCTCGGTCAACTCCCAGTCGACGCCCTCGGTGAAGTCCCAGATGACGGTGCCTTCGGCGATGGGCTCGGCGGCGTACACACCGGTGCCGTGGATGGAGCTCGAGGCAAGGTACGTGGGGACGCTGAACATCGATGCGACTCCCGCAGAATTGGAAGCTGAGCGACCAGGAGGCGCCGGATCCGGCGTGGGCTCCCCGCGGGTGGACAAGATAAGGCCTGCCCCTCGGTGATTACGAGAGCCTCGTGGCGTCTCCACTCCGAGCTGCCCGGGATGGTCCGTGAACGGGGCGCCCCTAGCAGGAATCGTTCCGCCGGGGGCCGGCCGCCCTCACCCGCCGGCCGGCGTCTCGCAGTCGTCGAGGGCGTCGCCCACCACCTCCCGCACCTCCTCCTCGGAGGGGTGGCGCCACAAGGGGGCGCTCTCGGAGTAGCGCTCGTCGCCCGGGTGCCAGCGGAGGTCGTTGGTCGTCCACTCCACCCGGGCTCCCGGATGCCGGGCGAACAGGCGGAACCCCTCCGGGGGCAGCCCCGCGGGCTTGATGCCCTGGTCGTAGATGGCCTTCGCCAGGCGCTCGAACACGGCCACGGCCGAGTTCGACTCCAGGTCCACGCTCACCGCAGCCGCCTGCTCCCCGTCCGTGAAGAGGCACACCTGGAACAGCCCTCTGTTCACCTCGAGGCGCATCGTCTTCACCAGCTTCACGCAGGTCTCCGGCTCGGGGAAAGCATCGCTCCGGCCCCTTGATTCACCTGGGGTGCCCCCCGGGATCCATCGGGCCCGCCGTGACGGCCATGGCGTCGCCGTAGGAATAGAATCGGTAGCCCTCCTCGATGGCCGCCCGGTACGCCTCCAGGGTGGGCCCGTATCCGGCGAACGCCGCCACCAGCATGAGGAGGGTCGAGCGGGGGAGGTGGAAGTTGGTGACGAGGGCGTCCACGGTCTTGAAGCGCCAGGGCGGCCGGATGAACAGGCGGGTCGATCCCGCGCCCGGCCGCACCCTCCCCTCCTGGTCCGCCACCGTCTCCAGGGTGCGCACCACCGTGGTGCCCACCGCCCAGCAGCGCCCGCCCCGGGCCCGGGCCTCGTTGATGGCGTCGGCGGCCCGAGGGGACACCCGGTAGACCTCGGCGTGCATCTCGTGCTTGGACGGGTCGTCGACGTCCACGGGCCGGAACGTTCCCACGCCCACGTCCAGCGTGATGGCCACCCGCGTGACGCCCCGGGCCTTCAGGGCGGCCAGGAGGTCCGGGGTGAAGTGGAGGCCGGCCGTAGGCGCCGCCACCGACCCCGGGGTGCGGGCGTACACCGTCTGGTACCGCTCCCGGTCCAGGGGCTCGTCCTCCCGGCCCAGGTACGGCGGCAGGGGCACGTGCCCGTGGCGCTCCACCGCCTCCAGCGCCGGCAGCGGCGTGTCCAGGCGCACCACCCGCCCGCCCCCCTCGATGGAGTCCACGATGTCCACGGCCAGGTCGTCGGCCACCACGACCCGGCGCCCCGGCTTGAGCTTCCCCCCGGGCCGCACCAGCGCCTCCCACGTGCGCGGGTCGTCCGGGTCGGCGTCGGGGGTGGGGTGGAGGAGCAGGACCTCGGAGGGGGCGCCCGTGGGCTTGTGCCCCAGGAGCCGGGCGGGCAGCACCCGGCTCTCGTTCACCACCAGCACGTCGCCCGGGAGCACCAGCTCCACCAGGTCCCGGAAGACCAGGTGGCGGAGTGGGCCGCCCCCCCGGGGCAGCGCCAACAGACGGCTCTCGTCCCTCCGGGCCGCCGGGTAGCGGGCGATCCTCCCCCCGGGGAGGTCGTAGTCGTAGTCGGAGAGGCGGGATCCGGGGGCGGCGTCGCTCACTCCTCGAAGAAGGAGCCCTGGGGCCCGGGCCCCTCCGCCTGCCGCTCGGCGGGGAGCGTGTAGCCGAAGCGGCGGTAGGCGCGGCGGGTGGCCTGTCGTCCCCGGGAGGTCCTCTGGAGGAAGCCCTCCATGATGAGGAACGGCTCGTAGACCTCCTCCAGCGTCTGGGCGTCCTCCCCCATGGCCACGGCCAGGGAGTTCAGCCCCACCGGACCCCCGTCGAACTTCTCGATGAGGGTCTTGAGGACACGGGCGTCCATCTCGTCCAGGCCGTACTCGTCCACGTCCAGGAGGGCCAGGGCCCGGTGGGCCACGTCCACGTCGATGACGCCGTCGGCCCGAACCTGGGCGTAGTCGCGCACCCGCCTGAGGAGGCGGTTGGCCACCCGGGGCGTGCCCCGGGAGCGGCGGGCGATCTCCAGGGCCCCGTCGGCGGTGGCCTCCACGTCCAGGATCTCGGCGCTCCGGCGCACGATCGTGCACAGCTCGTCCGGCGGGTAGAAGTTCAGCCGCTGAACGATGCCGAAGCGGGCCCGCATGGGCGCGGTAAGGAGCCCGAAGCGGGTGGTGGCGCCGATGAGGGTGAAGGGCTCGATCTTCATCGTCATGGTCTGGGCCCGGGGCCCGTCGGAGAGCCGGATCTCGACCTGCCAGTCCTCCATGGCCGGATAGAGGAACTCCTCGATGATGGGCTTGAGCCGGTGGATCTCGTCGATGAAGAGGATGTCGCCCTGGCGCTGGTTGGTGAGGATGCCCACCAGGTCGGCGGGCTTCTCCAGCACGGGGCCCGAGGTGGTCTTGATGTTCACCCCGAGCTCCCGGGCCATGAGCGTGGCCAGGGTGGTCTTGCCCAGCCCTGGGGGGCCGTGGAAGAGGACGTGGTCCAGGGGCTCCCGCCGCTGCTTGGCCGCCTCGATGGCGATGGAGAGGGCCTCCCGCACCTTCTCCTGGCCGATGAACTCGGCCAGCCGCTGGGGGCGCAGGCTCGGCTCGGCCTGCTCGTCTTCCTGGAGCGCCTCGGGGGTGGTGACCTCGGTGCGCTGCGTCATCGGCGGGGGCCCTCGGGGACGGCGTGGGTCACGTCTTCTTCAGCGCCTTGCGGATGAGCTCGTCGGCGGTGGCGGCGCCGCCGTTCTCCAGGACGGCCCGCACGGCGGCGTCGGCGTCCGTGAAGGAGTAGCCCAGGGCCACCAGCGCCGCCACCGCCTCCTGGGCCTGCTGCCCGGGGCCGGCGCCACCCTCGTCGAGGCCGACCGCCAGGTCCTGGACCTTGTCGGCCAGCTCCAGCACCAGGCGCTCGGCCGTCTTCTTCCCGACGCCGCTCACCTGCTTCAGGGCGTTCACGTCCTTCTCCACCAGGGCCCGGGCCAGGCGGTGGGCGGCGTAGGCCGACATCATGGCCAGGGCCAGGCGGGCCCCCACGCCGGACGTCGACATGAGGCGCCGGAACAGGTCCCGCTCCTGGGCGTCCAGGAAGCCGAAGAGGGCGACCGCGTCCTCCCGCACCACCTGGACGGTGCGGAGCTCGACGGGGCTCCCCGACGAGGGCATGCGCTGGAGCACCGTGAGGGGAACTTCCACCTCGTAGACGACGCCCCCCGGCGTCTCCACCTCCACGGTCCCGTCCGGGTCCCGGGTGAGGAGGGTGCCCTTGAGGCGGCTGATCACGCGACCACTCTCCCTTCGTCGGAGCCGTTCGTGGGACGCTTCAGAGTCGGAACGCTCCCGCCATGCAGTGGCAGAGGGCGGCCGCCACGCCGTCGGCGGCGTCGGCGGGGGAGGGCGCCCGGCGGAGGCGGAGCTGCTGCTGGACCATGTAGGCCACCTGGTCCTTCGTGGCCCGTCCGGTGCCCACCACCGCCTTCTTGATCTCCACCGCGGTGTACTCGGCGATGGGGCAGCCCGCCAGCTCCGCCGCCAGGAGGATGGCGCCCCGTGCGTGCCCCAGCGTGAGGGCGGTGCGGGCGTTCTTCCCGTGGTAGACGTCCTCCACCGAGACCGCCGCGGGCCGGTGGCGCTCGATGAGCGCCGACAGCTCCTGGAAGATCTCCCGGATGCGCCGGGGAAGGGGCTCGCCGGCGGAGGTGCGCACCACCCCACACTCCACCAGCCGCACCCGCCCGTCGCCGTCCCGGGCCACCACCCCGTACCCGGTCACGGCGGTGCCGGGATCCACCCCGAGGATCCGCTCCCCGGCGGGGAGGGTCACTACATGGCCTCGGCCGCTTCCGCGAGCACGGCCTCGTCGATGTCGGCGTTGGAGTGCACCTTCTGCACGTCGTCGTGCTCCTCCAGGGCGTCGAGGAGCTTCACCAGCTTCTCGGCGTCCTTGCCCGCCACCGCCACCTCGTTCTTCGGGAGCCAGGCCAGCTCGGCCTCCTCGAACTCGAGGCCCGCCTTCCTGAGCCCCTCCTGCACCTCGTGGAACTCCGTCACCTCGGTGGTGACCACGAACTCCGCGTCGTCGCGCTTCACGTCCTCGGCCCCGGCCTCCAACGCCGCCTCCAGGACCGCGTCCTCGTGGTAGCGGCCGGCGTCGACGTAGATCTGGCCCTTCCGGTCGAACTGCCACGCCACCGACCCCGCCGTGCCCAGGTTCCCGCCGTGGCGCTCCAGCATGTGGCGCAGCTCGGCCACCGTGCGGTTCTGGTTGTCCGTCAGGGTCTCGATGTAGAGGGCCACGCCCCCCGGCCCGTACCCCTCGTAGGGGATCTCCTCGTAGGTGACCCCCTCCAGCTCGCCGGTGCCCCGCTTGATGGCCCGGTCGATGTTGTCCTGGGGCATGTTGGCGGCCTTGGCGGTGTCCACCGCCAGGCGCAGACGCGGGTTGAAGTCCGGCTCACCCCCACCCTCCCGGGCGGCGACGGTGATCTCCCGGATGAGCTTGGTGAACATCTTGCCGCGCTTGGCGTCGACCACCGCCTTCTTGCGCTTGATCTGGGACCACTTGCTGTGACCGGACACGGGTCCTCCTGGGGCGCTGCCGGGGCATCGAGGGATGCCCGTGGTGGACGGTACGCGGCGCCCAGCCTACGCGCCAGCACGTCCCGTC
Source organism: uncultured Gemmatimonadales bacterium (assembly GCA_963720485.1). Lineage (GTDB taxonomy): Bacteria > Gemmatimonadota > Gemmatimonadetes > Longimicrobiales > Gaopeijiaceae > MFD05684-c1. The sequence goes on along the minus strand of OY970395.1, from coordinate 698,897 downwards.
TTTGGCTTCTGTTCGGACCCTAAGGTAAGGAACGCCGGGCCCGGGAATCAATCGGGGGGGGGAGGGGCCGCGAGGATCCGGGGGAGGCTGGGGGGATGCTCCGGGCCGGGGGGCCGGCGGGCCCCACTGGTTCGCACCTTGCACCGGGAGGGTCCCATGCACCTCCCCCGCCCCCACGCCCTCACCCGGGCACGCCTCCCTGGGCTCTTGCCGGCCATCCTCCTCCCGGTCCTCCTCGCCGCGTGCGGGGAGAGCCCCCGGGGCGGCCCGGGGGCCGCCGACTCGGTGGCCGCGGCCGGGGCGGCCCCGGACACCCAGGCGTCGGGAGGAGGCGCCTCCACCCCCCTCGCCGACCCCGTGGCCGCCTACCTGGCCCGCCAGCCCTCCGGGATCTTCGTGCGGGAGGGGGCGTGCCCCTTCGAGTGCTGCGTCTATCGCACCTGGCACGCCGAGGCGGCCATTCCCGTGCGGGCGCGCCCGGAACCGTCGGCGCCGGTGGTGGACACCCTTCCCCCGGGGGAGGACTTCGAGGCGCTGGGCGGCCACGTGAGGATCGAGCCCACCCAGATCGTGGTGCTCCTGGACTCCTTGAGGGCCTTCCACCCGGACGGAGGCGGCGACACGCTGCTGGCGGCGAGTGACACCCTGGTGCCCCTGGACTACGTGGGCGAGGGGTACGTGAACGTGTGGGCCGATGGAGGGGTGTGGCAGGTGCCCCTGTCGTGGGGCGGCACCGGCTCGCCCGGTGATAGCACCCGCGCCCGGGCCGTGGGCGAGCGGACCACGCGCTGGTGGGTGCGGGTGCGGTCCCCCACCTCGGGCGAAGGGTGGATCCTGGCCGACTCGGCGAAGTTCGGAAACGCGGACCGCTGCGGCTGAGGGGGGAGTGGCGCGGGGGGCCGGGTGCCGGCGGGCCCCCGGCACCCCCGTCGCCTGCGCCCGGCCCGTCAGGCGTGGGCCAGCTCCCGCTCCTGCTTCCGGGACTCGATGATCTTCTGGGCCTCGTACTCCGGTACGGGCTCGTACGAGAGGAAGCGCCGGGTGTGGTGGGCGCGCCCCTGGGTCATGGAACGCAGCGTGGACGCGTACTTGTAGAGCTCCGCCTCCGGCACCTGGGCCTTGATGACGGTGCGGCCGTCCTGGGGCTCCATGCCCAGCACCCGCCCGCGCCGCTGGGTGATGTCACCCATGATGTCGCCCACGTACTCGTCGGGGGTGGTGACGTCCACCTCCAGGATGGGCTCGAGGAGCACCGGCCGGGCCTGGTTGGCCACCTTGTGGAAGGCCATGGAGGCCGCGACCTGGAAGGCGATGTCGGAGGAGTCGACGGTGTGGTAGGAGCCGTCGTAGCACTCCACCGAGAAGTCCACCACCGGGTAGCCGGCCAGGATCCCCTTCCGGGCCGCCTCCTGCACCCCCCGGTCCACCGACGGGAGGAACTTTCCGGGGATCACGCCGCCCTTGATGGAGTCGACGAAGGTGTAGCCCTCGCCCCGGGGCAGCGGATGGATCCGGATCCAGCAGTCGCCGAACTGCCCCCGCCCTCCCGTCTGCTTCTTGTAGCGGCCCTGCCCCTCGGCCGAAGCGGTCACGGTCTCACGGTACGCGATCCTGGGCTCTTCGGTCTCCACGTCCACGTGGTACTTCCGGTGCATGCGCTCGATCTGCACGTCCAGGTGCAGCTCGCCCAGCCCCCGGGCGATGGTCTGGTGCAGCTCGGCGTTGAACTCGGCCACGAAGGTGGGATCCTCCTCGTGCAGCCGGGGCAGGACCTCGCCCAGCTTGTCCTCGTCGTTTCGGGTGGCGCCACGGATGGCGATGGCGATGTCGGGGCGGGGGAAGGGAATCTTCTCCAGCTCCAGGGGTCGCTCCTTGGCGCACAGCGTGTCGTTGGTGTGGGTGCCCTTGAGCTTGGCCACCACGCCGATGTCGCCGGCGTGGAGGCGCCCCACCTCCAGCCGGTCCTTGCCCAGGGGGATGCTCAGGTGGTTGAGCTTCTCCGCCTGGCCGCTGGAGGCGTTCACCACCTCCATGCCGTTCTCCACCCGGCCGCTGAAGATGCGGAAGAAGGAGAGCTCGCCCACGTGGGGCTCGGTGGTGGTCTTGAAGACCAGCGCCGCCAGGGGGCCGGCGTCGTCCGTCTTGAGCTCCACCGTCTGGTCCAGGCCGGGGCGTCGCGCCGTCTCGGGGCCCGCCTCCCCGGGGTGGGGGAAGAGCTCCACCATCTTCCTCAGGAGCGCCCGGATGCCGTAGGTGCGGTTGGACGCGCCGCAGAAGAGGGGGACGATCTCGCCCCGGGCCATGAGGCGGGCCATGGCCTCGATGGCCTCGTCCCGGGAGATGTGGCCGCCCTCCAGGTACGTCTCCAGGAGCGATTCGTCCGTGGTGGCGAGGGTCTCCTGGAGCTCCGTCTCCCACTCCTGGAAACGCGCCCGCAGCTCGTCGGGAACGTCGGCCTCCTCGTACTCCCCCGAGGTCGTGCCCTTCTTGTAGAGGTGGGCGCGCTCGCTGAAGAGGTTGATGATGCCGTGGAAGTCCTCCCCCTCCCCGATGGGGATCTCCACCGGCAGCACCTTGGCGGTGAGACGGCTCTTGATGTCCTGGTAGACCTTGTCGAAGCTGGCGTTCTCCTTGTCCATCATGGACACGAAGATCATGCGGGGGAGCCCCCGGGCCTCGCAGTACTCCCACACCTTCTCGGTGCCCACCTCCACGCCGGACGTGGCGCCCACCACCACCACGGCCGCATCGGCCACGCGCACGGCGGCCAGCGCCTCTCCGGTGAAGTCCAGATATCCGGGCGTGTCCAGGAGGTTGAGCTTGGTGTCGAGGTGCTCGGCGTAGGCGGGGGTGAGCTGGATGGAGATGCCGTGGGCGGCCTCTTCGGGGGCGTGCATGGTGAGGGCGGTGCCCTCGGTGGGATCCCCGTGCCGCTGCGACGTGCCGGCCACGAAGGCCAGGGCGTCGACGAGGGCCGTCTTGCCCGAGCCTCCGTGGCCCAGTACCGCCACGTTGCGGATCCTCTCGGTTGTGTACTCTCTGGCGGACGCCATGACTCCCCTCCTTACCCCTTCGGGTCTCGATTCGGTGACGCGTCGGTGCGGGCGCGCTCCGGCGGCGTCCCGGGAGGGGCGGAAGGCAGGGGTCGGGGCCGACTCCGGGTGGGGCGGCGGCGCTGCTGACGGCCGTCCGGCGCGGGTGGCGACGGCCCCCGCCGGCCCGCTCGTGGGGACGCGGCGGAGGGCAAACCTGCTCCAGGGGTTCGGAACCTAGGAACCGGCGAAGGGACGGGTCAACCCGAGCGCAGGGCCTCCGAGGGTGGCACGCCGCTGGCGCGTCGCGCCGGCAGCCAGGTGGCGGCGGCGGCCGCCACCCCCAGGAGCAGGGGGACCGTGACGAAGGTGGCGGCGTCCAGGGTGCCCACGCCGTAGAGGAGGGATGCCATCAGGCGGGTCAGCCCCAGCGACAGCGCCACCCCGAGGACGATCCCGGCGCCCGCCAGGCGCATCCCGTCCGCCACCACAAGGCGCACCACCGCCCCCCGCTCCGCGCCCAGCGCCTGGCGGATGCCCATCTCGTGGAGCCTCCGGCTCACGGCGTAGGAAAGCACCCCGTAGACGCCCACCAGGGCCAGGAGCAGGGCCACGCCCCCGAAGACGCCCAGGAGGGACGCGGTAAAGCGCTGCTCGGCCACCGCCGACGACAGGACCTGGTCCAGGGTGCGCACGTCCGACACCGGAAGCGAAGGGTCCATCCCGCGGATCACCTCCCGGACCGGCTCGGCGAGCCCCGGCGGATCCCCGGCCGCCTTCACCACCAGGGTCATGCTGCGGGGGGCGAAGCCGAACGCCCGGGGGTACTGGGCCTCGGGGTGGTACATCTCCGTCCGGGGCGCCTCCACCAGGGCGTTCCTGCGCACGTCGTCGACCACGCCCACGATGGTGGCCCACGGCCGGCTGTCGCCCGCCTTGAAGCGCCGGCCCAGGGCGCCGTCGGGCCAGTAGAGGTCCGCCATGGTGCGGTTCACCACGGCCACGAGCGGCGCGTCGCCGTCGTCCGAGGGCTCGAAGAAGCGGCCTTCCACCAGGCGGATGCCCATGGCCTCGAAGTAGCCCGGGCTCACCGTCTGCCAGTCGCCCTTCGTGTTCTCCCCCGGCTGCTTCTCGTAGCCCTCGATGTCGATGGACCAGTCGCCGATGGTGCCGGTGAGGGGGAGGATCCGGGCCAGGCCGGCCCCCCGCACCCCCGGCAGCGCCTCCACGTCCCGGACCAGCCGGTCGTAGAGCGCCACCACGTCGGCGTCGCTCCCGTACGACGAGGAGGGGAGCGACAGCCTCATGGACAGGACGTGGTCGGGCACGAAGCCGGGCTCGATGGCCCGGAGCGCCTGGAAGGTGCGGACCATGAGGCCCGCGCCGATGACCAGGACCACGGCGAGGGCGAGCTGCCCCAGGGCCAACGCCCGCCTTCCCGCCAGGTGGCGGCGCCCCGGCGAGGCCCCCCTTCCTCCGTCCCGGAGGGCGGCCTGGGGGTCGTGCCGCACCGCCTGCAGCGCCGGGGCGGCGCCGAACACCACGCCCGTGACGACGGCCACGGCGAGGGCGAAGAGGAGGACGGTACCGTCCACCGAGACCTGCTGCACCCGGGGGATGCTGGCCGGGTCCAGGGCCAGGAGCCCCCGGGTCCCCAGCACGGCCAGGAGCACCCCCGCCCCACCACCCCCCAGGGCCAGGACGAGGCTCTCGGTGAGCACCTGGCGGACCAAGCGCCCCCGGGCTGCGCCCATGGCCACGCGCACGGCCATCTCCCGCTGGCGCTCCTCCCCCCGGACCAGGAGGAGGTTCGCCACGTTGGCGCACGCGATGAGGAGGACGAAGGCCACCGCGCCCAGGAGCACCAGGAGGGCGGGACGCGCCGACCCGAACACGTCCTGGCGCACGGGCACGGCCCGGAAGGAGAAGGGACGGGCCGCCGGGTACTCGCCCTCGGCCGTGAGGCGGGCGCCCAGGGCGGCGAGCTGCTGGTTTGCCTGCTCCAGGGTGACGCCGGGGCGCAGGCGGGCCACGGTGTGGTACGAATGGTTGCCACGGCCGAGGAGGCTGTCCCGGTCCAGGGGCATGGGGGCGTAGACCGCCGTGGCCGGCCCCTGGAAGTCCGTGGGAAGGCGGAAGCCGGGGGGGAGGACGCCCACCACCGTGCGCGCCCGCCCGTCCACCTGGATCGTGCTGCCCACGAGGTCGGGGTCGCCGCCGAAGCGGCGCTGGAAGAGCCCGTCGCTCACCACGGCCACGCCGTCGGCCACGCCCGGGGTGCCCTCCTCCTCGGTGAAGAGGCGGCCCCGCCCCGCCCGGACCCCCAGGAGACGAAAGGCCTCGGGCATGATCTGGGCGGCGCCCACGCGCTCGGGCTCGGCGCCCCCGGTGAGGTTGGCGCTGGTGAGCCCCCAGGAGCCCACCGCCTCGAGGGCGTCCACCCCGTCCTGGAGGTCCACGATCTCGGGCTGAGACAGCCAGTCGCCGTAGCCGCCGCTCCAGCCGCCCTGGACACGCACCACCCGGTCGGCGTCCCGGTACGGCAGGGGCCGGAGGAGCACGGCGTCCACCACGCTGAAGATGGCCGTGCTTGCGCCGATGCCCAGCCCCAGGGTGACCACCGCCATGGCCGTGAGCCCGGGCGCCTTGGCCAGGGAGCGCAGCGCGTACCCGAGATCCTGCCGGAGTCCGTCCATGCCGCCACCTCGCGTCCGTCGGGGGGCCGCCCCGCGGCCCGGATCGGCGTCACCGCGCAGGGCACGGCCCCACTCGGGGAGCGCGCTCATCGCCACGTCCGCCACCGCCTCCACCCACACCCGGACCCGGGCGGCGGCCGAGGGGGCGTCCCGCAGCCGCTCCACCAGCACGCCCTCCAGCTCCCGGCCGTAGCGGTGCCGGAAACCGGGAGGGAAGAGCCCGAGGAGGAGCCGGTACGCGCGGGGGGCCCGTGGCGGGCCGCTTCCGGAGCCGGGGCCCGCGCCGCCGGGGGTCACCGCGCCCCCGGGATGGCGTCCCGGGCGTCCAGGAGCAGCGCCTCCAGGCGCCGTCGCTCGGCCAGCGCCACCTCCCGCCCGAGGGGGGTGAGGGCGAACGTCCGCCGGCCCCGCTCGCCCGAGGCGCCTTCCTCCGGCGCCACGTCCTCCACCAGGCCCCGGGCGTGGAGGTCCCGGAGGCGCCGGTACAGGTTGGCGGGAAAGACGCGCTTCCACCCCCCGTCCCGGGCCTCGATGGCCTGGATGATCCGGTAGCCGTGGGACGGTCCGGCGGCCAGGACGAGGAGGATGCGGAAGTCGAAGGGATGAAGGGGGAGGAAGGCCTCCCACCGCCGTGCGTCCGCCTCGTGATGGCCCATGGTCGTCCCCCAGGGGGTCGCCATACCCCGTCCGATTGACACTGTTGTCGCGACACCCCGTTGGACGGCCCGGACGGGTCAGGGGTTGGAGCCGCGCCGTTGACACCCGGCAGGGAGGAGGCCATAGGTACCGTTCGCACCTCCCGCCCGGAGCCCCCCCGCTCAACGGCCAGCTCCGGCCTTTCACGTCCTATCGGCCGCGCCCCCATGGGCTTCTTCCGCCAGATCCGCGAGCGCCGCCTCTTCCAGATCACCGCCACGTACGGCGCCGCGGGATGGGTCGCAGTCCAGGTGGTGAACGACATCGTCGATCGGGGCGTTCTCCCCGAGGTGGCGTTCCGGCTGGCCCTCGTCTGGTACGTCGCCGGGGTCCTGGCCACGCTCGTCATCGGTTGGTACCACGGTGAGAAGGGGCGCCAGGACGTTCCCCGCACCGAGGTCGCCTTCCTGGGCGTGGTGGCGGTGGCGGCCCTGGGCGTCACCGGGCGCACCGTGTCCGGCTACCTGGCCACGGCCCGGGCCAAGGACCTGGCGGTGGCGGCGAGCCAGGGCGCGTTGGACACCCGCAGCATCGCCGTGCTCTACTTCGAGGACGGCAGCGGCACCGACTCCCTCGCCTACCTGGCCGACGGCCTCACCGAGGCCCTCATCGCCGACCTGTCGGCGGTCCCCTCCCTGCATGTCCTCTCCCGGAACGGCGCCCTTCAGTTCCGCGACGCCGGCCTCTCCCCCGACAGCATCGCCCGGGAGGTGGGGGCCGGGACCGTGGTGACCGGGATGGTCCGCTCCCAGGGCGGCCAGATCCACGTCGACCTCTCCCTGGCCGACGGGGAGAGCGGGGCGGTGTTCCGCAGGGGATCGCTGGAGCGTCCCGCCGGCGACCCGGAAGGGCTGGAGAAGGGGCTGGGCGACGAGGTGTCGAGGCTTCTCCGGGAGTGGCTCGGCGACGAGGTGACGGTGCGGGCACGGCGCGCGGAGACCGACGACCCCACGGCCTGGGCGCTGCTGGAGCGGGGCGAGCGCTCGAGGAAGGAGGGCGAAGGTCTCCTCTTCGGCGGAGGTGACCGGGACGGCGCCGAGGCCGCCCTCCTGCAGGCCGATACCCTCGCCGCCCAGGCCGAGGCGCTGGACTCGGCGTGGGACCGCCCCACCGTCCTCCGATCGATCCTCTCCCGCCGGCTGGCCCAGCTCCACCTCCGCCAGCCCCTGGACGCCGAGGCCTTCCTGGACCGGGGCGTCGGTCAGGCGGACCGGGTGCTGGCGCGGGACCCCAGGAACGCGGCGGCGCTGGAGAGCCGCGGCACACTGCGTTACGTGCGCTGGGCCGCCGGGCTGGAGCACGACCACGCCGCCGCCCAGGCGCTCCTGGCCTCGGCCGAGCAGGACCTCCAGGAGGCCGTGCGCAACGACCCGTCCCGGGCCGACGCGTGGAACATCCTGAGCATCATCCACGCCCAGAACGACGACCCGGTGGAGTCGAAGATCGCCGCGCGCCGCGCCTACGAGGAGGACGCGTACCTGCGCTCCGCCGACGAGGTGCTGTGGGGGCTCTACACCACCTCGTACGACCTCGAGCAGTTCAGCGACGCCGTCCAGTACTGCCGGGAAGGGGCCCGCCGCTTCCCCGACGAGGCGCGCTTCGTGGAGTGCGAGCTGTGGCTCCTGGCGTCCCCCGCCCTGGACCACGACGTCGACCGCGCCTGGGCCCTGTACCGGCGCTACCTCGACCTGACGCCGGAGAACCAGCGCGCCTACGCCGCAGCCCGGGGCGGCCTGCTGGTGGGGGGAGTCCTGGCCCTGGCCCAGAAGACGGACAGCGCCGACGCCGTCTTCCGGCGCTACCGGCCCGACCCGTCGGTGGACCCAGCCCGGGAGCTCCTCACGGTCGAGGCGATCTTCCGGCTGAGGATGAACGAGCAGGACCAGGCGCTTCGGCTCATAAAGACGTACCTTTCGGCCCGGCCCGAGCACCGGAAGGGGTGGGCGCAGAGCACCCACTGGTGGTGGAGGCCGCTCCAGGGCAACCCCGAGTTCCAGGCGCTGGTGGCAGGAGGCTGAACGACACGCGGCCCGCCCGGTCGCGTGCAGGCATAGTCGCACCCCGATGGCGTCGTCACCGCGCACCGGCGTCTGCCGATGCGCCCGTTCCTCCACCGGAGCCCCCCCATGCGTGGCACCCTGCTCAAGCCGGGGCTGGCGTTGGCTGCCAGCCTGTCCCTCTTCGCCTGCCAGGACGGGGGCAGTCCCCTCCAGCCCGAGCCCCCCACCCTCGCCCCGGCCCTGGCCATCGTGGACGGGAGCACGGGGGGGAACGGCGGCGTCTTCTTCCTGCCGCCCCTGCTCCCCCGCGCCCGGACCGCGGGCACCTTCGATCCCCACGTGCCGCTGCGCCTCGAGGTGACCCGAGCCGGCTCGGCCGAGGTGGAGACGTTCTCGGTGGCGGCCGGCAGCGTCACCGTGGAGGGCAACCACTACCAGGCCCTCTGGCGGGTGCCGGCCTCCGCCGAGGCCGGAGACGTCTTCGGCATCACCGCCCTCGCGGGCACCCTCGAGCTCGGACACGTGGACGTCGAGGTGGCGGCCAACGGACGGGACGCAGTGCGCATCCGCCGGGCGGGCGAGAACGTGGCCATCCAGGATGCGCCCCGCACGCTCCCCATCAAGGTGTTCCTGAGCACCGAGGCCGTCCCCAACGCCGAGGCGGCCGCCGAGGAGGCGCTTGAGGGCCAGGACGGCGTCATCGACGCCGCCGTGGTGCTCATCCACAACGACCAGGGCGGCAGCGGCACCCTGTACGACACGTCGGACCCCAACGCTCCCGCGCCCCTGGCGGCGAAGGTCACGATCGCTCCAGGGCAGGCGGTGGACGGCTCCGGCAACCCGGTAAGCGACTTCGTCCTCACCCTGCTGTTGCGGGCGAACGACTACGACCCCATCCCAGGCGTCTCCCCCGACCAGCAGCTCCCGTACTTCTTCACCGCCTCGGCCACCACGGCCGACGGCCAGCCCGTCTCGTTCACCACCGTGGGGAACCAGGTGGGTGCGGAGGTGCTCATCTGCCAGCCTCTCGACATCCACAGCCACCTCACCTCGGCCCAGGTGAACGCCCAGCGCATCTTCCAGCTCGACGGGAGCGCCATCCAGCTCCACGACACCCAGGTGGGCGATCCGCGCTGCGAGGGCTACCTTGCCCTCGCGCCCATCCAGCTCGGGGTGAACGCCGACCTGGGCCGCGACCTCCTCGCGCTGGGGCGCCGGGGTCTCCGGCGGGTGGCCGGGCTGCTCCTGCCCACCCCCCTCATGGCGACCCACGGCGGCCTCACCACCCTCCCCAGCAGCGGCGCCCTGACCCTGAGCGACTGGGGCGCGCTGCTGGCCACCGACCCGTCCCTCAGCGGCGCCACGGTGCCGGCGGGGGCGGCGGGCTCTCCCACCGTCATCGCCATCCAGGCCAACGTGGCCACCGGCGTGCCGCAGGGCTTCGGCGGTGACGACGTGCGGGTGGCGGTCAGCGGCGCCAACAGCGCGAGCCTCACCGTGGGGAACGGCGTGGTGGACAACGGCGACGGTACCTACACGGCGACGTATACGCCCGGGAACGCGGGCACCGACCAGGTGGTGGTCACCATCGGAGACCCGGAGACGGGCGCACAGGCGCCCGTTTCCGGCAGCCCCTTCACCTCGGCCGTGTTCGGCGTCATCGCGGTGAACGCCCAGGACGGCGCGGGGGGGCCGTTCGTGGGCGCCACCGTGACGCTGAGCGGGACCCAGTCCGCGTCGACCACCACGGACGCCGCCGGTCACGCGACCTTCCAGGGCCTGGCGGCCGGCCCGTATGCGGTGCAGGTCAGCGCCGCCGGCTTCGACGGCGTGCTGGACAGCGTGGCGGTGGGCTCGCCGGGCTTCGTGCCGGTGTCCGCCGTGCTGGAGGCGTGCCCGGACGTGGCCACCCTCGACGCCCAGCCGACGCTCAACACCATCCCGGCCCAGCCGCCCTCGAGCGCCACGGTACGGACGTCCACCGGTCAGATCCGCTGCGCCACGATCGTCGACTTCGTGAACCGCACCAGCGAGGACGTGGACGTGGACTGGATCGACTTCTCCGGCAACCGGGTGCTCTACGCCACGCTGGCGCCCGGCCAGAGCTACCGGCAGCAGACCTGGCCGGAGCACATCTGGATGGTGGTGGGGCACGTGAGCGGCGACCTGGCGTTCTTCGAGCCGCTCTCGGCGTTCCAGGCGCCCGCCGCCGCGGTGGTGGGGAGCACGGAGGACGTGTTCACCTGGTCGGCGAACGGCCACGCCTACCAGTACGTGCCCGCCGCCGGCATCACGTGGACGGACGCCGAGGCGGCGGCGTCGGCCGTGAGCTACCAGGGCATGCCGGGCCACCTGGCCACCCTCACGTCGGCCGCCGAGCAGACGTTCGTGGAAGGCATCCGCACGTACCTGGGCCTATCCGACTGGCGGCCGTGGATCGGCCTGTGGGACGCCAACGGCACCGGCACCTTCGGGTGGGTGACCGGCGAGCCCTTCGCCTTCACCAACTGGGACGCCGGCGAGCCCACCGACATCGGCGTCGAGCGCTGGGTGGAGATGTTCGCCAGCGGGGCGTGGAACAACAACGTGGACAACTCGGGCATCGCCCAGGGCTACCTGGTGGAGTACGAGCCTTAGGCCACACTCCGCCCGCAGGGTGACCAAAGCGTAGAGGGCCGGCGTCCAGGTGGACGCCGGCCCGCTACCGTTCAGGGGTGGAGCGCAGCGCTCAGTTCGATCCGCCCGCCGCCCGCATCCGGTCCGCTTCCTCCTCGGTAGCCGGCAGCTTCCCGGTGGTGAGCTCCACCACCAGGCGGTCCTCGTCGTACACCTTGTCCAGCGCTTCCAGGATACCCCGCACGTCCACCGCCACCGCCCGGTTGAACTCGGGGAGGTAGATGTAGTCGCCGGGCAGGCTCTCGATGTCCCCGTCGAAGACCAGGCCCACGATGTTCAGGTCCTTGTCCAGCACCGGGGAGCCCGAGTTGCCGCCGATGATGTCGGCGGTGGACACGAAGTCCACGGGCGTGGAGAGGTCCAGGTCCTTCGGCACCGGCAGCCAGGTGTCGGGCAGCGCCCACGGGCTCTCCTGGCCCTGGTACTTCCCCTTGAAGGAGAAGTGGCGGTCGTACATGCCGTACAGGGTCGTGTGGGGCGGCGCGATGGTCCCGTTGTAGTCGTAGCTCTTCACCACGCCGTCGGCGAGGCGCAGGGAGAAGGTGGCGTCGGGGGGGACCGCGGTGCCGTACACGGCCAGCCGCGCCCGGCCCAGATCGGTGAGGATCTCGTCCTCCCTCCCCGACCACTGGGAGAGGGCCTGCTGGAAGCGGGCGAAGGGCTGGAGGTAGGCCTGCACCACCTGGAGGGCGGGGTCGCCCATGGTGAGGGTGCCGTCCTGCACGGCCACCACCGCCTTGGCCGAGTCGGAGAGGATGGAGCGGCTGCGGATGGCCTCCGCCGCCTGCTCCGGGGTGCGCCCCTGGAGGATGGCCTGCACCCAGTCCGTGTTCCTGCCGTAACGCTGCACGAAGTCGTTGAAGCGGGCCGCCATGAGCCCGGCGTCCAGCGCCGGTGGCTGGTCGGGCACGCTGTCGAAGCGGTCCATGAGATCCTGCAGGGCCTCGTCCGGGGCGCCCCGGGAGCGGGCGCTCACGATCTGGAAGGCCATCAGCGCCCGGTGCAGCGTGGCCGACGCGTAGTCGTCCGAGGTGAGGGCCAGGAACGACCCGTAGGCCGGCGCGAACTGGCGCTTCTTGGCCTGGAGCTGGGCCAGCTCCTCGAACAGGCCGCCGTACTTCTGCTTCAGGTCCGGGTGCGCCAGGATGGAGTCCCGGAACGCCTGCTGGAGCTTGAGGCGCCGGGCCAGGATCTGCACGTCGTCCAGGCCCTTGAGCTGCCCGGCGTACGCCTTCTCCGAGTTCTGGAGCCCGAAGGTCTTGTTGGCCAGGTCCAGCCGCTTCGCCTCCTCGGGGTGAGCCGCCGAGAAGGCCTGCAGGGCCGCGATGCGGCTCCGGATGAAATCCTCCAGGTAGCGGTCCGACACGTCCCGGCGGAACTCCAGCTCGGCCACCGTCTGAAGCCGCGTCGTGGAGCCCGGGTTACCCACCACGAACACCGGCTCCCCGTCCTGGGCGCCGTTGCCCCACTTGAAGTAGTTGGGTGTGTCCAGGGGCTTGCCGTCGTCCCCGTAGATGCGGAAGAACGAGAAGTCCAGGTTGTAGCGCGGGTAGGTGAAGTTGTCCGGGTCGCCCCCGTAGTAGCCGATCTGGAGCTCGGGCGCCGCCACCAGCTTGATGTTGGTGTAGCGCTTGAACACATAGGCGGAGTAGTAGCCGCCGTTCCAGAGGCTGATCACCTCCACGTTGATGCCCTTGGACTCTCCGCCGTAGCCGGCGGCGACCCGGTCGCCCACGTCCTTCAGGACGTCGTCCAGCTGCTGGGAGCGCTGATCGGCGCTCAGCCCCTTGAGCTTGCTCTCCACCTCGTCGGTGACGTCGACCAGGTCGATGAGCTGGTCGGCGTGGAAGTCCTCCGCGGCCTGCCGCTCCTGGGCCAGGCTGTGGGAGAAGAAGCCGTTGGTGAGCAGGTCCTCCCCGTCCTTCTGCACGTGGGTCACCGTCTCCCGGGCGCAGTGGTGGTTGCTCATCACCAGCCCGTGGGGCGACACGAACGACGCCGAGCAGCCGGGAATCCTGAGCGCCCCCAGGCGGGCCTTGGCGAACCACGCCGAGTCCACGTGCATCCCGTACTCGCTGGCCAGGTAGTCCGTGGGCGGGAACTCGAACGTCCACATCTTGCCCTGGTCGAACAGGCTGGCCTGCACCGTATCCAGGTCCGCGGTCAGGAGCGCCGGCGTGACCAGCCCTGCGAAGAGGCCGGTGTCGGGCGCCTGGACCGTGGTCCCCGGCGCCGGAGCCGGCGTCGGCGCCGGCTGGGGCTGGACCTGGGGGGGACGGGGGCGGGCTGCTGCACCTCCGGCCTGCCACCGCACGCGGCGACCAGCAGGACCGCAGGCAGGGTCAGCCGTCGCACGGAACGGCGCGAGCGCCGGGGTGAAAACCCGAGACGGACCATCGCAGGGTCTCCTTGCGTGGATGAGGGCGGGCGCCACGGCCCGCCGGACCGGCCAGGAGGTCGGCGCGCAAGGAGTACGCCAGGGGCGGGGCGGAGTTTCCCCCCACGCCCCGCCCCGTGACCCGGACAGGCTCCTACGCGTCGGCGCGCCGCTGCGGCTCCCGGTGGACGCCCGTCGCCCGCAGGATGTCCTCCATCAGGCACCAGCGGGTGAAGGACGACTGGATGAGGTTGACCCCCACGAACGCGGTGAAGAGGTACCACCAGGGGCTCACCCAGTGGCCCAGGGCCAGGCTCAGGAGCACCAGGCTCCCGGCGATCAAGCGGATCTTCGCTTCCATGCTCATCTAAGCGTCTCCTCCGGAGTGGACCAGCGCCTCGACCCCGACCTGCACCGCCCGCACGGGGTGGTCCGGGTCCTGGAGCCCGTCGGCGGCGCGGACGGCCTCCAGGAGGTCCGCCGCCCCCTCCTCCGAGACCAGGGTGAACACCATGCGGGAGCGGAACGGCGCCACCTCCCCGTACCAGCCGGTGGGCGTCCCCGACCCGTGCCCCTCCAGGGGCAGGCGGCTGAACGCCGCCACCCGGTGGGCCTCCAGGAGGCGGTCCACCACCGCCTCGTCGTCTTCCAGGTACAGCAGCAGGATGAGCTTCATGCCGGCCTCTCGGCGCGCCCGCGGCGCATGAGGAAGTAGATCCCGGGCACCACCACGAGGGTGAGGACGGTGGACGCCAGCGCGCCCGCCACCAGCGCCACCGCCAGGCCCTGGAAGATGGGATCGAAGAGGATGACCACCGCGCCGATGACCACGGTCCCGGCGGTGAGGGCGATGGGCCGGGTGCGCACCGCGCCGGCCTCGATGATGGCCTGCTTCAGCGGGACGCCCTGGGCCAGGCGGGCCTCCAGGTAGTCGATGAGGAGGATCCCGTTCCTCACCATGATCCCCGCCAGGGCGATCATCCCGATCATCGACGTGGCGGTGAAGAACGCACCGAACGCCCAGTGTCCCGGGGCGATCCCCACCAGCGTCAGGGGGATGGCGGCCATCATCACCAGGGGCGTGCTGAAGGAGCCGAACCAGGCCACGATGAGGACGTAGATGAGAACCAGGGCGCCGGCGAAGGCGAGGCCCAGGTCCCGGAACACCTCGTACGTGATCTGCCACTCCCCGTCCCACTTCACCACCGGCCGCTCCACGGAGCCGGGCTGGTGGGTGTAGAGCTGCCCCACCCCGCCCCCGCCGGCCACGGGGATGGCGGCCAGGCTGTCCTTCAGGTCCAGGATGGCGTAGACCGGGCTCTCGTCGCCCCCCGCCACGTCGGCCGTGACGTAGACCACCGGCCGCCCGTTCTTCCGATCCACCACCTGGGGGACGGTGTCCTCCACCGGGCGCACCAGCTCGTCCAGGGGCACCATGCTCCCGCCCAGGGAGGCCACGTGGAGGCCGGAGAGGCGGTCGAGCCCGGAGCGCCCGGGCTCGGACAAGCGCACGAGCACCGGGATGGGCTCCCGGGCCGCCGGATCGGACAGGTGGGTGGCCACCGCGCCGCCCACCGCCACCCGCAGCGCCTGCACCACCGACGCCCGGGGCACCCCGGACAGGGCCGAGCGCTCCGGGTCCACCTCCAACCCCAGCTCGGGCTGGGGCGCCGCCAGGGACCAGTCCACGTCCACCACCGACGGGTGCTCGGCGAAGCGGGCTCGGACCTGCCGGGCCACCTGCTCGCGGGTCGCCGCGTCGGGGCCGTACACCTCGGCCACCAGGGTGGACAGCACCGGCGGCCCCGGCGGCACCTCCACCACCTTCACCCGGGCACCCGTGCCCGAGCGGGCGGCGATGCTGTCCACCAGGGGACGGATCCGGAGCGCCACGTCGTGGCTCTTCGCGCTCCGCTCCCCCTTCCCCACCAGGTTCACCTGCAGGTCCGCCACCGCCGGGCCCTGGCGCAGGTAGTAGTGGCGGATCATCCCGTTGAAGTTGAACGGCGCCGCCTCGCCGGCGTAGAGCTGGAGGTCGGCCACCTCGGGCACCTGGGCCACTGCCCGGCCCAGGTCCTGGGTGAGGGCCAGTGTGGTCTCCAGCGGCGTGCCCTCGGGCATGTCGACCACCACCTGCATCTCGTCCTTGTCATCGAAGGGGAGCATCTTCACCACCACCGTGCGGGTGAGGAACATGCTTCCCGCGCCGAGCAAGAGGACCCCCACGCCGCCCAGGGCGGCCCACATGCGCCGGGGGTGGTCCAGGAGGGGCTCCATGATGCGCCGGTAGACCCGGTAGACCCGGGTGTTCTCCAGCACGTACGCCTCACCCCCGTGGGCGTGGGCGTTCTTCAGGAGGCGGAACGCCAGCCAGGGCGTGATGATCAGCGCCACGGCCAGGCTGAAGAGCATGGCCACCGTCGCGCCCACCGGCATGGGGCTCATGTAGGGGCCCATGAGGCCCCGCACGAAGAGCATGGGGAGCACGGCCGCGATGACGGTGAGCGTGGCCAGGATGGTGGGGTTGCCCACCTCGTCCACGGCGGCCCGGGCGGCGGCCCTCAGGGGCCGGTCTCGCATGGCGAAGTGCCGCTCCATGTTCTCCGCCACGATGATGGAGTCGTCGATGACGATCCCCGTCACGAAGATGAGCGCGAACAGCGTCACCCGGTTCAGCGTGTAGCCGAACACCTGGTAGACGAACAGCGTCAGGGCGAAGGTGATGGGCACCGCCGTCATCACCACCAGGGCGCTCCGCCACCCCATGGCCAGGGCCACCACCACCCCCACGGCCAGGATGGCCATGAGGAGGTGCTCCTTCAGGGTGTCCACCTTCTCCCGGGCGGTCTCGCCGTAGTTGCGCGTCACCTGGGCGTTCACGTCGGCGGGGAGGAGGCGCCCCTGGAGCTCGTGCACCCGCGCCTCCAGGGCGCGCCCCACCCGGGTGGCGTCGGCGCCGGGGCGCTTGGCCACGGCCAGCGTCACCAGGGGCAGCCAGCCTCCGGCGGGGCCGCGCTGGAAGGCGTAGCCGCTCACCTCCCCGGGGCGGTCCACCACCTTCGCCACGTCGCCCACCTGCACCACCGCGCCGTCCCGGACGTCCAGGACCACGGAGGCCACGTCGGCGGCGCTGGAGAGGAACGGCCCCGCCGTGACCTTCACCACCCGGCCGTCCCGGGTGAAGGAGCCGGCGTCGGCCCTGGCGTTGGCGGCCTGGAGGCGCGCCGCGACCATGGCCGGGTCCAGCCCGTAGGCCGCCAGCCGCTCCGGCAGGAGCTCGACGCGCACCTCCCGGGGCTCGCCCCCCGTGAGGGTCACCCCCCGCACGTCGGGGACGGCCTCGAGCTCCACGCGGAGCTCCTCGGCCATGGAGCGGAGCGCCGACCCGTCGTAGGCGTCGCCCGTGAGGGTCAAGGTGAAGAAGGGCACGTCGTCGATGCTCACCGTCTTCACCAGGGGCATGCCCATGCCGGCGGGCATGCGGTCCATGTGCTCGCCCAGGGTGCTGTAGAGACGCACCAGGCTCTGCTCCATGTCCCGCCCCACCTCGTAGCGCACCGTCACCAGCCCGAAGCCGGGCTCGGCGTGGCTGTAGACGTACTCCACGCCCTCGATGCCGGAGAGGACCTGCTCCAGGGGGATGAGGACCTGGTTCTCCACCTCCTTCGGCGTCGCCCCCGGCAGGGGGAGGTAGAGGTCGGCCAGGGGCACGACGATCTGGGGCTCCTCCTCGCTGGGGATGGTGAAGAGGGTGAACGCCCCCACCCCCAGCGCCGCCGCCATGAGGAGCGGCGTCAGCTTGGAGTCCAGGAACAGGGTCGCCAGGCGACCCGCCACGTTGCTCTTCACGGGCGCACCTCGCTGGAAGGCTGGTCGGCGACGGTCATCACGGCGGCAACGCCCGGGACCGCCCACGGCTCGGCCGTGGCGGACGCCACGGGCAGGCCGTCCTCCAGCGCGGGCACCGGACGGCGGACCACGCTCAGGGGTCCGGGGGACGCCGGCCCCGCCAGCACCTCGACGGCGTCGCCCCGGAGCTCGCCCAGCCGGAGCCAGCGGAGGCGGAGCTCGCCGTCCTCCACCACGTACGCGCCGGTGAGCTGGCCCCGCCGCACCACCGCGTCGGCCGGGATCCACCACGTGCTGGTGCCCGCGTCGGGCACCTCGAGGCGGGCCCAGGCGCCGGGGAGGAGCGCCCCGCCCGGGAGCAGGGCCGGCTCGAAGGCCGCTTCCACCCGGAAGCGGCGACTCCCCCCGTCACCGCCGGCGCCACCCGCGTGACGCGGGCCGTATGGGTCTCACCGCCGGGGAGGGTCACCCGCACGGGATCTCCCACGCCCACGGTGCCGGCCCGCCCCCCCGGCAGGTCGGCCTGCACCTTGAGGGCGCCGTGGTCCACCAGGCGCAGGAGCGGACGGCCGGGAACGGCCAGGTCGCCGGGGTCGGCGCTTCGGGCCACCACCACGCCCGTGAAGGGCGCCGTCACCGTGGCGTACCCGGCCTGGGCCCGGGCGTCGGCCAGGCCGCCCTCGGCGGCGTCGAGGCGCGCCCGGGCCTCGTCCAGCTCCTGTTGGGAGGCGGCGCCGTCGGCCGCCAGGTTCCGCACCCTCTGGAAGGTGCGCCGCGCCAGCTCGGCGGCGCCGGCGGCCGCGTCGATGCGGGCGTGGACGTCGCCGGCGTCCAGGACGACCAGGACCTGGCCGGCCCCGACCCGGTCGCCCACGTCCACGCGCACCTCGCGGACGGTGCCGCTCATGCGGGTGGCCACCTGGGCCTCCCGCCGGGCCATCAGGGTCGCCGGAAACGCCTCCGAGGAGGCGGTGGCGACGGCTTCGGACACGGTCACGGTGACCGGCTCGGACGGCGCCGGAAGCCGTCCCGGCTCCTCGCTGCCTCCGCACGCGGCCGCGGCCAGCACGGCCGCCACGGGAATCGACAGTCGCTTCATGGCCTTCAGTCCTCTTCGGGGAGTCGGATGTCGGGGCTCAGGAACGCCAGGGTGGCCCGGGCGCGGTACAGCTCGGCCAGGGCGTCCACCTCGGCGGCCGCGGCGCCCGAAGCCGCGGCCTGGGCCTCCAGGAGATCGGCCGTGGTGGCCATCCCCTCCTGGAAGCGGCGGCGTACCAGCCGCAGGGCCTCCCGGGCCGAGGCGGCGCCGTCGGCCGAGGCACGCTGGGCGGCCCTCGCCGCGGACACGGCCCGGCGCGCCGTCTCCACCTGGGCGGACGCCTCCAGCACCAGGGCGTCCCGCCGCGCCTCGGCGGCCTCCCGCCGGGCCCGGGCGACGCGCACCCCCGCGCCGGCGGCGAAGCCGGTGAACAGGGGGACGTGCACCTCCACGCCCGCGGTGACGTGGGTGCGGCCGCCGTCGAAGGCCCCCGGCGCGTAGCGGGTCACCCCCGCGAAGGCGCCCACGGTGGGGAGCCGGACTGCCGCGGCGGCCCGCTCCCGGGAGCGGGCGGCGTCCACCGCACGCCCGGCCGCCTGGAGGTCCGCCCGGGTCGACACCGCCGGGGCCGGGTGGTCGGTGTCTCCGCCCCCGCGGGCGCCCGGGGACGGCGGCCCATCCAGCGGCGCCGGCACCTCCAGGGGTCCGGCCGGGCGCACCTCGGTGCCCGGGGCGTAGCCCAGGTGGGCGCCCAGCCGCAGGCGTGCGTCGGCCACGGCCTGCTCGGCCCGGAGGCGGGCCACCGTGGCACCGGACAGGGCCGCCTCGCCCCGGAGCACGTCGGCGTCGGTGAGCATTCCCTCCCCCCGCCGCCGGCGGAGGAGGTCGGCAGTGGCCCGGGCCGCGTCTTCCGCCGCCACCGCGGCGTCCCGCCGCGCCTCGGCCGCGGCCGCCGCCACCCAGAGCACCCGGGCGCGGTACGCCGTGGCCTCCCGGGCCCGGGCGGCCTGGAGCGCCGCGGCGCCCGCGTCGCCCCGCGCCGCCGAGGCCGCGGCCCACCGGGTCGGATCGAGGGCGTCCCAGCGCACGCCGGCCCCCCCGGACCAGTCGGTGAGGGGGGAGGGGTCGACGAGGCGGTCCACCGCGAAGTCGGCCTGTCCGAAGTCGCCGTGGCGGAGCTTGCCGCCGAACACCGCGACCGGGTCGTCGCTGCGGACGAGCCCTCCCTCCAGCCCGACGGTGGGCCACAGGAAGGCCCGGGCGCCGTCGGCACCCGCCTGGGCCGCCCGGGCCTCCGCCTCGGCCGCGGCCAGCTCGGGAGAGGCGTTCACCGCGCGGGCCGCCGCCTCCTCCTGCGTGAGGGCCACGCCCGGCTCCCCCGGTGCCGGCGCCTCCCGGGAGGGGGCTCCCTCCTGGGCGGCGAGGCCGGATCCGAGGAAGGGGCCAGCGCCCGCGAACGCGAGGGTCACGGCCCCGACACACATAATCATAGATATATTCATATGTTTTAATGTCTTGGGCGTGGGACGGCGGCGGCGGGTCACAGGGAGCCGCCCCGAACGCAGCCCAGCACCTTCAGCGTGCGGGGGTCACCCAGGCGGTAGAACACGTTCACACCCTCCTTGCGGCTGGCGAGGATCTTCTTGTCCCGCATCAGGTTCAGGTGCTGGGAGCAGATCGCCTGCTCCAGCTCCAGGGCCTCGTAGATCTCGGTCACGGTGCGCTCCCCCTCCCGCTCGAGGAGGTCCAGGATGCGGAGGCGGACAGGGTGGCCGAGGCAGCGCAGCATGCGGGCGGTGTCCTCCACCACCCGGGTGTCGAGTCCCGCGGTCTTCCCTGCGCTCATGCTGTGTCCTCCGTCCCCGCGCCATGTCATCGTGACATCGTAATATCTATATATCATTCCCCGGGTCAAGGGGGCGGACGGCATCGCCCGCCCCCGTATACCGGCCCCCGGCCGGCGCAGCCCTGGGGAGCGCTAGTTCGTGCGTTGCCGCCGGGACACCTCGTCCAGCAGCCGCCGCTCGTCGGCGGTGAGAGCGGCCATGCCCTCCGCGGAGATCTTGTCGAGGACCCGGTCCACGGCGTCCAGGAGCTGGCGCTCGTCGGCCTGCTTCCACCCGCTGGGGCGCGCCGGCGCCGACGTCTGGGTCTCCTCCTCCTCGTCCCGGGGGACGATGGCCAGGCGCCGCACCCGGGTGGCCCGCTTCTTCATGCGCTCCAGCCGCTGGCCGGGCCGCCAATCCATCTTGAGATAGAGGAAGCCGGTGAGGATCCCGCCCAGGTGCGCCATGTGGGCGATGCCGCTCCCCGGGGAGGTGAAGGCGCTGATCAGCGTCATGGCGAAGAGGAACGCCACCAGCCACACGGCCTTCACCGGGAAGATGCCCCACACGTAGATGGGAGCGTCGGGCCAGGTCATGGCGAAGGCCAGCATGAGCCCGTACGCCGCCGCCGAGGCGCCCACCACCGAGGCGGGGACGAACAGGAAGCTCAGGAGCACCCCGCCCATCCCGCACACCAGGTAGTAGCGGAAGAACTCCTTGGACCCCCAGCGGGCCTCCAGGGGCGGTCCGAAGAAGAAGACCACCAGCATGTTCATGAACACGTGCATGAAGCCCGCGTGCACGAACATGTAGGTGAAGGCGCCCCACGGCTGGGTGAGGAAGTGTCGGGGGTGGAAGGCGAACCAGCGGAAGATGACGTCCTGCCCCACCAGGAGTGTGAGGAGGAAGACCGCCGCGTTGGCGATGAGGAGCCGCTTCACCACGGGCGTCATGCGGAATCCGAAGCCGAATCCGCTCCCGCCGAAGCTGCTGCCGTACCCGCTGGTCCTGTAGGCCATCGTCCGTCGTCCCGACCGCTGCCGATAAAAAGGGGGCCCCGCGTGGGCCCTCCGCGTCCTGCGATGGTGGCTCCCTCTAAGCTTCAACCCCCGCCGCGCGGGACGGGTTCCTGGGCTACGCGAGCGCCCCGGCGCCGGCCCTCCAGGGCCAGCTCTGCGATCCTGTCGCACAGGTCGGGGAAGGAGATGCCCGCCGCCCGTGCCGCCTTGGGCACCAGGCTGTTGGCGGTCATGCCGGGCAGCGCGTTCGCCTCGAGGCACCAGGGGCGGCCCCCCTCGTCCACCAGGAAGTCCACCCGTGACACCTGCTCCAGCCGGAGCAGGTCGTGGACCTCCAGGGCCAGCGCCTGCAGCCTCCTGGCGAGCTCGTCGGGAATGTCCGCCGGGAACAGCTCCTGCGCCATGCCCGGCTGGTACTTGCACTCGTAGTCGAAGAGCTCGTGCTCGGGGATGATCTCCCCCACGGGCAGCGCCTCGCCTCCGAGGATCCCGACGGTGAACTCCCGACCCCGGACGTACCGCTCGTACACGATCCGGTCGTCGTACCCCTCCGCCGCTTCCACCGCGTCCTCCAGCTCATGCATATCATGGGCCAGGGTCAGGCGCAGCGAGGACCCCCCCCGGGCGGCCTTCACAATGACGGGAAGTCCGAGCCGATCGGCCACCTCGGCGGCCGAGGGACCGGGGCCCAGAAGCCAGTCGGGCGTAGGGATGCCGGCGTCCCGGAAGAGCCGCTTCGTGACCTCCTTGTCCATGGCCAGGGCGCAGCCCAGCATCCCGCTCCCGGTGTAGGGGATGCCGGTGAGGTCCAGAACCGCCTGTAGCGTTCCGTCCTCCCCCGCCCCGCCGTGGAGGGCGAGGAAGAAGAGCTCCACCTCGGCCACCTGCGGCTCCCGGGTGAGGGCTGCCACGTCCCCGGTGTCCATCACGTCCAGGGCCTCCTTCTCCGGGGGCAGGGCCTTCACGCCCGACTCCTGGAGGAGCCTCTCCTCGTCCCGGGTGAGGGCGCCCCGGGTGGTGTCCACCGCCACCACGTCGTGGCCAGCCTCCCGGAGCGCCGCCGCCACCTCGGCGCCCGACGCCAGGGACACGTCCCGCTCCTCCGAGTTGCCGCCCATCAGCACCCCGATCTTCACCCTGCCTCCCCTGTCCGGTCGTCGATGGAGCCGCCTCCGTGCAACGTGCTTCCGGAGGGCGGCGAAGGGAAGCATGCAAGATCCCTGCACCTCCGACGGGGGCTGGCGTGGGGGGCGTGGGGCCACCGTTGACATCAAGATATCATGGCGACGATGTTGCGGTGCATGAGGACCACGCTGACGCTGGAGCCCGACGTCGCCGCCGCCCTGGAGCGGCTGCGCAAGGACCGGGAGCTCACGCTCAAGGCCGCGGTGAACGAGGCGCTGCGCCGGGGGCTCAGGGCGCTCGAGGAGCCCGAACCCGGGCCGGAGCCCTTCCGCCTGCGCACCTGGCACGGCGCGCGCGCGCGCGTGGAGAACCTGGACGACGTCGCCGAGGTCCTCGCCCTCGCCGAGGGTGACGCGTTCCGGTGATCCTGGTCGACGTCAACCTGCTGGTCTACGCCACCATCGAGGTCTACCCGCAGCACGAGCGTGCCCGGGGCTGGCTGGAAGAGCGCCTCAACGGCGTCTACGGGGTGGGGCTGCCGTGGTGGAGCCTGGCGGGGTACGCCCGGATCGTCTCGAACCCCCGGGTGCTCGCCGAGCCCGTGCCCGTGGAACAGGCGTGGGAGCAGGTTCAGGCGTGGCTCGATCTGGACGTGACCTTCACCCCCGAGCCCACGGTCCGCCACCCGGCGATCGTCGCCGCTCTGCTGCCCGGAGTGGGCAACCGGGCCAACCTCCTCCCCGACGCCCACATGGCCGCCCTCGCCATCGAGTACGGCCTGACCCTGTGCTCGTCGGACGGAGACTTCGCCCGCTTCCCGGGGCTCCTGTGGGAGAACCCGCTGGCGGAGGCGTAGGCACGCACGTGCGGGCGGATGAGCTAGTGAGCCCTCAGCGCGCCCCCGTGAGCGCCCGCACCACGTCGTAGCGGGTCACGATCCCGGCGAGCGTCCCG
This sequence comes from uncultured Gemmatimonadales bacterium, assembly GCA_963720485.1. Classification (GTDB taxonomy): domain Bacteria; phylum Gemmatimonadota; class Gemmatimonadetes; order Longimicrobiales; family Gaopeijiaceae; genus MFD05684-c1. The sequence continues at coordinate 675,608 of OY970395.1, read as the reverse complement.
TCCCGGCGCACCAGGCAGGCGGCGTTGCTCCGGGTGAGGAGGCGGGTGGCCTCCTCGGAGGGCGCCAGCGCCTCCACCACCGGGTAGGGGGCGCCCATCACCCCCTCCACGGGGCGGTCCAGGAGGGCCGGCTCCTCGATGACGTGGGCCATGAGCTCGCCCTCGGCCACCGAGCCCACGCACTCGCCGTCCTTCACCACGGGAAGCTGGGACACGTCGTGGCTGGAGAGGGTGGAGAGGGCCATGCGCACCGACGTGGAGGGGTCCACGGTGAGGAGCGCGGGGGCGTCGTCCGCCTTGGCCTGGAGCATGTCCAGGACCGACGTGCGGCGGGGCCGCTCGAGGAAGCCGTTCTCCCGCATCCACTCGTCGTCGAAGAGCTTGGTGAGGTAGTGCTCGCCCCAGTCGCACAGCGTGGTCACCACGCACGCGTCGGGGTCGTCCAGCTCCTTCGCCTTGAGCACGGCCGCGTGGGTGATGAGCCCGGAGGAGCCGCCCACGAAGAGCCCCTCCTCCCGGGTGATGCGCCGGGCCATCCTGAACGCGTCGCCGTCGGAGACGGTCACGTATTCGTCCACCACGTCCAGGTCGAGGGTGCCGGGGATCTTGTCGTTGCCCAGCCCCTCCACCTTGTAGGGGTGCCCCTCGGGCATCTCCCCCGTGTTGAAGAAGGGGGCGATGACCGAGCCCTCCGGGTCTACGCCCACGATCCGGACGTCGGGCTTCTGCTCCTTCAGGTAGCGCCCCGTGCCGGTGATGGTGCCCCCCGTGCCCGAGCCGGCGAAGAAGTGGGTGATCCTCCCCTCGGTCTGCTCCCACAGCTCGGGGCCCGTGGTGCGGTAGTGGGCCACCGGGTTGGCCGGGTTGTAGAACTGGTTGGCCAGCACCGCGCCCGGCGTGTCCTTGGCGATGGCCTTGGCCTTCTGGAGGTAGTGCTCGGGGTGGTCGGGGGGGACGGCGGTGGGGGTGATGACCACCTCGGCGCCGAAGGCGCGGAGCAGCTTCACCTTCTCCTGGCTCATCTTGTCGGGCATGGTGAAGACGCACCGGTAGCCCTTGAGGGTCGCCGCCATGGCCAGGGCGAGACCCGTGTTGCCGCTGGTGGCCTCCACGATGGTGCCCCCCGGGCGGAGCGTCCCGTCCCGCTCCGCCGCCTCCACCATGGCGGGTCCGATGCGGTCCTTGACCGAGCCCCCCGGGTTCATGAACTCGCACTTGCCGTACACCGGCGTGCGGCAGCCGTCCACGACCTTGTGCAGCCGGACCAGGGGGGTCCAGCCCACCATGTCGAGGACGCTGTCGTAGGGGGTACGGTGCCGCTCGCTCATGGACGCTCCGGGGGTGGGGTGGGGGATGGGCCCGGAGAGTAAGCCGACAGGGCCGGGGAGGTCCAGAGAGGGCGGTCGGTTCCCGGGGCGGGGTGCGGGTCAGCCGCCGGGCTCCACGAGGGCCTGGAAGCGGGGGTCGGAGCGGAGGGGGTCCAAGAGCGGCTCCTGGTGGGTGCGCATCGCCCGGGGGCAGCCGCGTGCGAACGCCTCCTCCAGGAGCTGGAGGGCCCGCTCCGTGTCGCCCAGGGTCAGCCACACGAGCGCCGCTCCGTACAGGGGATCCCCGGGGGGGCCGCGTTCGCCATGCCCGCCAGCCGGCCGGCCATGCTCCGGGCCAGGTCATCCCGTCCCGCCGCCGCGGCGGACGCGCCCACCAGGGTCAGGGCCCGCACGTCGCCGGAGTCGGCCCGGAGCACCGCCCCGGCGATGCGCTCCGCCTCGCCCCACCGTCCGAGCCGGACCAGGAGCTCCGCGGACGCGAGGTCGGGAGCGGCCCCTGCCGGCGGCCCGTAACGCTCCAGGGCCTCCTCCGCCAACCTGCGCCAACCCGTGCCTCCGTGCTCCCGGATCTCGTCCACCATCTGGCGGGTCGCGGCCAGGGGTCTCCAGCGCCCCTCCCGGGGCGCCCGGGGGAGGAAGGCCCGCAGCGAGTCGGCGGCATCGTCGCTCCGGCCCGACCCCGCCCGCGCCGCCATGTACGTGACGGCGGTCCAGGGGTGGTCGGGGTATCGTGTCCGTGCCTCGCGTGCCGCCCGGAGCTCGGCCCGGTGGTCGCCCCGGAGGTGCTCCACAGCGGCCAGGGTGGGAAGGTAGGCCACCACCCCGCGCATGGGCCCCCGGTCGGCGTCGAGAACCTTCAGCGCCTGCAACGCCTCCTGGTAGCGCCCCTGCTCCATGGCGACCACGGCGTGGTTGTAGGACGCCTTGGAGTAGGGCGCCTCGGCGGCGGCCCTCCGGATGGAGCGGAGCGCCTCGCCGGGGTCGCCTGCCACCAGGGCCCGGCGGTAGTCCACCCACGCGGTCTCGTAGGGGGTGAGGTCCTCCCGGTGGCCCGCCACCCGCTGCAGGAGGGAGTCCTCCCGGGCGAAGTCGCCCAGGTTCGAGGCATCCAGGGCCTCGTAGAGGATCGCCTGCACGAACGTCGAATCCAGCGCGACGGCCCCCTGGAACTCGGGCAGCGCTTCCGAATAGCGGCTGGCCGCATACAGGCGCAGACCCTCGTCGAAGCGCCGGTACGAGTCGTAGCGCGGCGGGCGGGAGCCCAGAGACGGCGCCGCGGGGTCGGCCCCCGCCGCCATGGCGCTCATGATGCGCGAGCGGGCCTCCCCGACCAGCGCATCGGCGTGCTCCCGGGAGCCCAGGATGGGGTCCAGTGCCAGACGCAGCGTACCCCCCGCTCCGTCGCTGACCTGGAGCTGCATGGAGAGGCTGTCGCCCGAAGCGTCCAGGGATCCGTGGATGATGCGGGCGGCGCCGGTCTCCCGGGCCAACATCTGCACCGGGTCCGTCGCCTTCCCCTCCCGGGCCTGATCGGCGAGCCACGCCTCGGCCTGGCGCACGGTGACGGGGGGCACGACGCTCACCTTGCCGGTCCGCTCCAGGCCCTGGGCGATCCAGTCGGTGGCCAGCGCGGCCAGGCCGTCCAACCCCGGGTCCCCCGTGCGGTTCTCCAGCGTGGCCACCAGGACCCGGTTCTCCACCAGGCGGGGGCCCCGAGCCCGCTGGAAGGCCAAGACGCCCAGGACGCTCGCGGCCACCACGGCCAGGGCAACGAGGGCGCTCCGAGCGGCCCGGGAGCGCCCAGGCCGCCCGCGCCCCAGCCGCCGCGCGAGCTCGCCGGCGTCCGCGGGACGCTGTTCCGGAGACGGCGCCAGACAGGCGAGAATCGCGTCGCGCAGGTCGGAGGGAGCCTCCGCCAACACGCCGGAATCGCCGCTCCAGCGGCCCTTCTGCGCCAGGAGGGAGGCCACCGTGCGGGCGTCGAAGGGGGCGTGGCCGCTCACCGCCTCGAAGAGGACGCAGCCCAGGGAGTAGAGGTCGCTCCTGCCGTCCACGTCCGGCCTGCCGGCGGCCTGCTCGGGGCTCATGTACAGGGGCGTGCCCACCGAGCGGCCGGCCGCGGTGAGCCGGGGGCCCCCCGCCGTGGCCGCCAGGGCCGTGGCGATGCCGAAGTCGGCGAGCACCGCCTGGCCGTCCACCAGCAGGACGTTCTCCGGCTTCACGTCCCGATGCACCACGCCCCGGGCATGGGCATGTCGGAGGGCTCCGGCGAGCTGCAGCCCCAGCTCCCGCACCCGGTCCGGCGGTAGCGGGCCCGAAGCCAGCGCGTCCCGGAGGGTGGGCCCTTCCACCAGGGGCATGACGAAGTAGACGGCGTCGTCCACCTCGCCCGAATCGTGGAGGGGGAGGATGTGGGGATGGGAGAGCGAAGCCACCGTGCGGATCTCCCGCCGGAACCGCTCCCGGGCGGCCGAATCGCCCGGGGCGCCCAGAAGGATCTTGAGGGCCACGTCGCGACCGTGGCGCAGGTCCCGAGCCCGGTAGACCGCGGCCATCCCCCCCGCACCGATCTCCTCCTCCACGCGGTAGCGGGCCCAGAGGGCCTCGACCATCGAAGGAGGAAGCGGAGCAGTCACGGTGGCGGCACGTCCGAGAGGGCGAAGGCGACGCTGTCCCGCAAGGTAGGGGACACCCCCCGTCGACGCATCGGTGTTGTACGGTGCCGGGACCGAGCCTAGGTTGCGGCAAGGCGCGCACCGGGGAGTCTCGAACCGGAGAGACATCATGGGAGTGAGCTGGCCGAACATCCGCTTCCTCGAAGAGAAGGATTTCTTCCTGGTGACGTCCAACGGGGAGGAGGACCAGGTCCGGAGGACCCTCCGGATCGAGCTCGACACCCGCCTGGACGAGGCCCAGGCCCGGAACCTGAACGACGCCCTGCGGAACAGCCGCTTCAACGAGGCCCTGGGGATCGTCCTCGACGCGCGGAGGCTCAAGGCGGGCGACGAGGGTCCCGAAGCGGCGCTGGTGCGGGCGGCCTTCAGGGGCTGGGAGAAGGAGGACGAGCCCGGCAAGAGCAGCGGTACGGCAGGTACGCTGCACATGACGGAACGTCGGTCGTGGGACTATGGCGCTTCCGGTGGACCTACGAACTCCCCCATCAGAGACAGTGAGCTGGTGCTGAGCACCGAGGAGTTGGGCGAGCGCCTCCTCGACAGGATCAGGAGGACGCTGGAGGAGCTCATCGGCGGGGAGTGAGGGGAAGGAAGGGGAACGCCGGGGCAGCCGCGACCACCGGCGCCACCGATGACGCTCGCACGCTGCGGTCGGCTCACGGCAGGTTGGCGCAGGATAGTCGCTAGAGGGTCTTCAACGAGGGGGGATCATGGCGAACAACCCGACGACGCGGGGCATCGATTGGCCGAACCTGCTGTACATGGAGGTGCGAGAACTGAGGATTGACGAAGCGGAGAACCTGAGGAACCCACAGACAGTCGTGAGAATCGAGCTCGACACCCTTCTTCACGGGAATGCCCCTGAGCGCTTCAGGGCCGCGATGGCAAACGGGAACCTCGATGATGCGATTGACATCATCCTCCAATCGCGACCAGGATGCGTCCCCGATGAGGAAAGGTTCGTGCGCCTGGCCTTCGAATCCTGGAACAAGGGCCAGAGCCATGGCCCCCCGTCGCCGGCCATATTCCACCGGGATGTCACCGACTACGGCGGCCCGACCGGACCGCAGAAGACGCCAATATCGTATTCCGAGGCGGTCGTCGTGAGGCCGTGAACAACCCTCAGCCCCCCGGCGGCCCCTCCGGCCTGGGCTTCTTGGAGAAGTGCACCGGCACCTCGGCCCACACCTCGATGCGCTTGCCGCCCCGGGTGGCCGGGCGGAAGCGGAGCTGGCGGGCGCCGGCGATGGCGGCGGAGTCGAAGGCGGCGTGGCCGCTGGCCTCCAGCACCACGACGCTGTCCACGCCGCCAGTGTCGTTGACCCGGACCTTGAGGAGCGTGGAGCCCTCCACGTCCTGGTCCCACAGGTCGATGGGGTACTCGATGGGGACCTCGCCGTAGAGCGGGGTCGGCTGCTCGATCTTGCGGTCGCCGCCGCACGCGGCGACGAGGAGCGCGGCGGGCAGGGCGAGGACGGGCAGGAACGCCCGGCGGGAAACGGCTGGCTTCACTCGGTCACTCCGTGGTCCCGTCCCCGAGCTCCCTCGTGAGCTCGGTGAGCAGGGTCAGCGCATCCAGGGGGGTCATGCGCTCCGGGTCCAGCGCCCGCAGGCGTTCGAGCACGGGGTGCTCGGCGGCGAAGAACGAAAGCTGGTCCGGCGGGGGCTCCGACGCCGGACGCAGCCGGCCGTGGCGCCCCAGACCCTCCCCTCCGTGGGAGTGTGTACCCTCGAGCTCGTGGAGAAGCTCCTTCGCCCGGGCGATGACGCCTGCGGGGAGCCCGGCCAGGCGCGCCACCTGGATGCCGTAGGAGCGGTCGGCGCCGCCCGCCTCCAGCCGCCGCAGGAAGACGATGTCGTCGCCCGACTCCTTCACCGCCACGTTCATGTTCTTGGCGGCGGGGAGCAGGTCGCCGAGCTGGGTGAGCTCGTGGTAGTGGGTGGCGAACACGGTCTTGCAGCCGAGGACCTCGTGGAGGTGCTCGGTGACCGCCCACGCGATGGAGACGCCGTCGTAGGTGGACGTGCCCCGTCCGATCTCGTCCAGGAGCACCAGGCTCGCGGGGGTGGCGCCGTGGACGATGGCCGCGGTCTCGTTCATCTCCACCATGAACGTGGACTGGCCCCGGGCCAGGTTGTCCGACGCCCCCACCCGGGTGAAGATCCTGTCCACCACGGGGAGCCGCGCCCGGTCGGCCGGGACGAAGCCGCCCATCTGGGCCAGGAGCTGGATGAGCCCCACCTGGCGGAGCACCGTGCTCTTTCCCGCCATGTTGGGGCCGGTGAGGATGACGATCCTGCCGTCCTCGTCCAGCACCAGGTCGTTGGGGATGAAGTCCTCGGCGCGCATCATGGTCTCGACCACCGGGTGGCGGCTCGCCACCAGCGCCAGGTCGAAGCCCGTGTGCACCTCGGGGCGCACGTAGCGGCGCCGCTCGGCCACGTCGGCCAGGGCGGCGAGGACGTCCAGGGCGGCGACGCGCCCGCCGGCGTCCTGGAGGCGCGCGACCTGGGCGGCGACCGCGCGGCGCACCTCGCCGAACAGCTCGGACTCGAGGGAGGCGATCCCGTCCTCGGCGCCCAGCACCTTCTCCTCCCACTCCTTCAGCTCGGGCGTGAAGTAGCGCTCGGCGTTGGCCAGGGTCTGCTTGCGCACCCACGCGTCGGGGACCCGCTCCAGGTTGGCCCGGGTGACCTCCAGATAGTACCCGAACACCTTGTTGAAGCCGACCTTGAGGGAGCCGATGCCGGTCGCCTCCCGCTCCCGGGCCTGCAGCGAGGCGATGAAGTCCCGGGCGCCGTCGCGCACGTCCCGGAGCTCGTCCAGCTCGTCGGACCAGCCCCGGCGGATGACGCCCCCCTCCTGAAGGGTGGCGGGAGGGTCGTCCGAGAGCGCCCGCCGGAGCAGGTCCAGGACGTCGCCTAGGACGTCCAGCTCGCCCCCACGCTCCCGCAGGAGCTCGGCCTCGGCGCCGTCCACCGCACCCTTCACGGCGGGGAGCTGCTCCAGGGAGCGGCGGAGCCCCAGGAGCTCCCGGGGGGTGACCCGCCCCGTCCCCACCTTCCCCGCCAGCCGCTCCAGGTCCGACACCTCGGCCAGGCGCTCCCGGAGCCCCCGGCGCAGGTTGGGCCGCTCCACCAGCTCCCGCACCGCGTCCTGCCTGCGCCAGATGGCATCGGCGGCGGTGAGGGGGTTCAGGATCCAGCGGCGCAGCAGCCGCCCTCCCATGGCCGTGACGGCGTCGTCCAGGACGGCCAGCAGGGTGCCTCCCTCCTCGCCGGCCCGGAGCGGCTCCACCAGCTCGAGGTTCCTGCGGGTCATCTCGTCCAGGGGCATGACCGCGCCGGGGCGGAGCACCCGGGGCGGCTGGACGTGGTCGGCGCCGCCGGGGCGGATCTCGCCCACGTAGGCGAGGAGCGCCCCCCCCGCCCGCACCAGCAGCGCGTCGCCCTCGCCCAGCCCGAACGCCTCCAGCGACTGGACGCCGTAGCGGCAGAGCACCTCGTCGCCGGCCATCTCGGCGTCGAACACCCACCCCTCCCGGAGGGTGCGCATGGGGCCGCCCGAGGCGGGGAGCGGGAGGGCGGCCAGGTCCGGGTCCTCCTCGCACGGGCGGGGGAGGAGGAGCTCGGAGGGCTCCAGCCGCCCCAGCTCGTCCGCCAGCTCCGCGGCCGCTACCTCCTGGAGGGTGAGCTCGCCCGTGGAGAGGTCCAGCGCCGCCAGGCCCCGCCGCCCCTCCACCGCCGGTGACAGGGCCGCCAGGAAGTTGTTGCGGCGCGAGCGCAGCAGGTTGTCGGCGAGGACGGTGCCCGGGGTGACGGTCTCCACCACCTCCCGGCGCACGATGCCCTTGGCCTCGGAGGGGTCCTCCACCTGCTCGCAGATGGCGACCCGCCGCCCCACCTCCACCAGCCGCCCCAGGTACTCGTCCAGCGCCTTCACCGGCACGCCGGCCAGGGGCACGCGGGAGGCGCCGCCGTTGTTCCGGGAGGTGAGGGTCAGCCCCAGCAGGCGGGAGCCCTCCTCGGCGTCGCCGAAGAAGAGCTCGTAGAAGTCCCCCACCCGGAAGAACACCAGGGCGTCCCGGTGGCGCGCCTTGACGTCGCGCCACTGCTGCATGAGCGGAGTGTCGTCCGTGGAGGCCATCGGGGGAACGCCGTGGGGAGGAGGTCGGGGCGACCGGGGAGAATCTGACCCGCGGCGGGGGCGCGATCAACCGGCGTGGCGGCCGGCGCGTGAGCTCCTACCGCTTCTCCAGCAGCCGGAACCAGACCACCACCCAGACGATGGCCAGCACGGCCAGGGCGTCCACCAGCAGCACGTCCCAGGACACGTCAGGCCTCCGCGCGGGGGGTGGGAGCGGAGGCGAGTCCCCTCGGCCGGAAGAAGCGCAGCCGGTTGGCGTTGGTCACCACGGTCACGGAGCTGAACGCCATGGCCGTGCCCGCGATCATGGGGGAGAGGAGGATGCCGAACACCGGGTAGAGGGCGCCCGCGGCCACGGGGATGCCCAGGACGTTGTAGAGGAACGCCCCCACCAGGTTCTGGCGGATGTTCTTGAAGGTGGCACGGGACACCTCGATGGTGTGGACCACGCCCTCCAGCGACGCCCGCATGAGGGTGACGTCGGCGGTCTCCATGGCGACGTCGGTGCCGGTGCCCATGGCGACCCCCACGTCGGCCCGGGCCAGGGCCGGGGCGTCGTTGATGCCGTCGCCCACCATCATGACGCGCTTGCCGGCGGCCTGGAGCTCGGCCACGCGGTCGGCCTTCTGGTCGGGGAGCACCCGGGCCAGGACCTGGTCGATGCCCACCTGATCGGCCACGGCCCGGGCGGTGCGCTCGTGGTCGCCGGTGAGGAGCACCACCTCGACGCCCAGCTCCTGGAGGCGCGCCACGGCGGCCGCCGAATCGGCCTTCACCGGGTCGGCCACCGCCAGCACGCCGGCGAGGCGGCCGTCCACAGCCACCAGGAGGGGCGTCTTCCCCTCCCCGGACAGGCGCTCCACGTGGGCCTCCGCGTCGTCGGGGACGCCCTCCTCCTCCAGGAACGCCTCGCTGCCCGCCAGCACGCTGCGGCCCTCCACGGTGGCCCGCACCCCCCGGCCGGCCACGGCCTCGAACGCGGTGGCGGCGGGCACGTCCAGCCCCCGCGCCGCCGCAGCCTCCACCACGGCCTCCCCCAGAGGGTGCTCGGAGCCGGCCTCGGCGGCGGCGGCCAGCCGCAGGAGCGCCGTTTCGTCCATCCCCCCCAGCGGCACCAGGTCGGTCACGGCGGGGCGGCCCTCCGTGACCGTGCCCGTCTTGTCCAGCACCACCACGTCCACCCGGCGCGCCTCCTGGAGGGCCTCGCCGTTCCGCACCAGCACGCCGAGCTCGGCCGCCTTCCCCACCGACACCATGATGGAGATGGGGGTGGCGAGGCCCAGGGAGCAGGGGCAGGCGATGACCAGCACGGCGACCCCCACCACCGCCGCGTAGCTGATCCTGGGCTCCGGGCCGAAGGTGTACCACAGGGCGAAGGAGAGGATGGCGATCATCATCACCACCGGCACGAAGTAGCCCGCCACCACGTCCACCACCCGCTGGATGTCGGGCTTGGACGCCTGGGCCTCCCGCACCATGGCCACGATGCGGGCCAGGGTCGTCTCGCGGCCCACCCGGGTGGCTCGGAAGCGGAAGGAGCCGGAGCGGTTGAGGGTGCCGCCCACCACCTCGTCGCCCTCCCCCTTCTCCACGGGCAGGCTCTCGCCGGTGACCATGGCCTCGTCCACCGCGCTCCGGCCGCTCACCACCACCCCGTCCACGGGTATCTTCTCGCCGGGCCGCACCACCACCACGTCGCCCTCCTCCACCTCCTCGGCCAGGATCTCCACCTCGATGCCGTCCCGGATGACCCGGGCGCTCTTCGGGCGCAGGTCCATGAGGCGGCGGAGCGCCGCCGAGGTCCGCCCCCGGGCCCGGGCCTCCAGCGCCTGGCCCAGAACCACCAGGGTCGTGACCACCGCCGTGGCCTCGTAGAAGGGGTGGGCGGTGCCCGCCGGGAAGAGCCCGGGGAAGAGGACCGCCACGGTGGAGTAGAGCCACGCCGAGCCGGTGCCCAGCGCCACCAGGGTGTCCATGGTGGCGTCGTGGCGCCGGAAGGCCGCCCACCCGCCCGTGAAGAAGCGGCGTCCCACGTAGGCCATGTGGGGGATGGTGAGGAGCCCCGAAAGGGCCCACAGCGCCCGCAGCGTGCCGGCCCCCGGGGTGGGCACGAAGGGGAGCCAGCCGATCTCGCCAATGAGAACGACGGGCACGCCCAGCGCCACCCCGACCCAGAAGCGCCGCATGAGGTCCCGGCGCTCCTCGGCCCGCTCCCGCTCCCGGCGGGTGACGCTCTCCTCCAGGCTCTCCCGGGGGCTGGCCTCGTAGCCGGCCTTCGCCACCGCCTGTTGGAGCGCCTCCACGTCGTCCATGCCCGGCGCCAGCCGCACCCGGGCCGACTCGGTGGCCAGCCCCACCTGGGCGTCCAGCACCCCGGGCACGTCCTTGAGGACGCGCTCCACCCGGCTCACGCACGCGGCGCAGTGCATGCCGCGCACGTCCAGCTCCAGGCGCTGGCCGGCCCCGGCGTCGGGCTCGCTGCGAGGGGTGGCGGTGGTGCTCATATCCGGATCCGTGGGTGCGTTCGGGGGTTCCGTCATCCAATACCCCCGAGGGGTCCACGGTTGCATGCGGCGCCCCGCCCGCAGACATGGGGAGCGGGCCGGACGACGCGAAGAGAGGAGCACGGCATGAGCTACGGTGCGCACGACTACAGCATGAAGAAGACGCTCGACGTCCCCTTCGAGGAGGCCGACGCCCGCGTGCGGGAGGCCCTGGCGGAGGAGGGCTTCGGCGTCCTCACCGAGATCGACGTGAAGGAGACGCTCAAGAAGAAGCTGGACGCGGACTTCCGCCCCTACCGCATCCTGGGCGCCTGCAACCCGCCCCTGGCCCACCAGGCCCTCACCGCCGAGACCGACATCGGGCTCCTGCTGCCCTGCAACGTGGTGGTGTACGAGGGAGAGAGGCCGGAGACGTCGGTGGTGGCCATCCTGGACCCGGAGGTCCAGCTCTCGGTGGCGGGGCGGGACGACCTGGCTCCCCTGGCCCGCCAGGTGAAGGCGCGCATGCAGCGGGTGCTGGACGCCCTGGGCTGAGAGGGCGGGAGGCTAGAACACGCCCGAGCTGACGGCGTAGATGGCCAGCATTGCCAGCAAGAGCCCCAGCACCCCCCACACGAGGAGCTTCCGGTTGCGGGCGCTGTCGGGGCCGGCCGCCGCGGCGGCGGTGGCCTCGATGCCCCCCGAGCCCCGCCGGATGGAGGACAGCTCGGCCAGGTTGTCCAGGAGGCGGCGCAGCCGCTCCTCCAGCACCGCGGGGTCGTCGGGCTTGGTGATGAAGTGGTTGCCGCCGAGGCCGTAGCTCCGGGCCACGTCCTCGTCCCGGTCCGAGGAGGTGAGGACTGCCACCGGGATGCGCTTGAGGCGACCGTCGCCCTTCACCCTCTCCAGCACCTCGTGCCCGGAGCGGCCCGGCATCTTCAGGTCGAGGAGCAGGAGGTCCGGAGACTGCTCCTCGAGCATGCGCAGGGCTTCATCGCCGTCCCGGGCCCGACGCAACTCCACGGGGATGCGAGACGCCTTCTCCAGCGCCATCTCGATGAGCAGCGCGTGGTCGTCGTTGTCCTCCGCGAGGAGCACCGCCCAGCGGCGGTGGCCTTTGGCGTCCCGTCCCGGCCTCGGCGTCATGGCACCACCTCCTCCTGGTCGGCGTCGGAAACCAGCAGCGCGTCGAAGCCCTGCGCCCGGATCTCGGCGACGCGGCCGTCGGCCGCGTCCTGGCTCGTGAACCTGCCGACCCGCACGCGCACCAGGCCACTCCCCGGGATGCGCACCAGCCGCGGGTCGAGCCCGGCGTCCGTGGCTCGTTGCAGAAGGGTACGCGCCCGGTCGGGTGTCGAGAAAGCCCCGAGCTGCACGGCGTAGCGCCCGGCGGCCGCAGACGGCCGCTCCGGGGGCTTCGGCGGCGCACCCTTCTCGCCCCGGGACGGCGCCCCCGGGGCGGCAGGAGAAGCCACCTCCGGAGGAGCGGCCTGCACGGGAGCGGCCGGGGTGGCGGCAGCCGTGTCACCAGCCGCAGCCGCGGCGGCTTCCTTCTCCACGTCGGGGAGGAGCTCCTGGGCCCGGAGCCGGCGGGGGCTCGCCGGATAGTCCCGCACGAGGGTCCGCAGATGGGCCAGGGCCCGTTCGGGCCGCCCTTCGGCGCGCTCCGCCTGGGCGAGCCTCAGGAGTGCCGCGTCGGTGAAGGGCCCCCCGGGGTACTCCACCACCAGCCGCTGGTAGTCGAGCTCCGCCTGGCGGGGGTCCACCGTCAGGAGCCCCCTCAGCCAGAGGCCCCGCTGGAGGTCGCTCCGGGAGGCGCTGTCAGCCCGGGCGCTCCACCACTCCGACAGCGCCGCCCTGGCCTGGTCTGCCTCCCCGGCGGCCGCCAGGGAGTCGGTCTGCTCCAGGAGGGTGGACTGCCCCTGCAGCCCCCGGGGCGCCAGCGCCGTGGCCGTAACGACCGCCAGCGTCCAGGCCACGGCCCTCACGCCGCCACCCCCCGCTCCCGGGCCAGGAGCCCCAGGAGCCACTCCTCCAGGAGCGCCTCGTCGGAGACGCCGCTGGACTTGAGGAGCCGGTCCACCCTGAGGAGCCCCCGCACCGCCGCCTCCACGTCTTCGGGGCGCCACAGCCGCGCCTGGGGGAGGATGCGTCGGGACAGCCAGCGCTGATGGGAAGGGAGGGCGGCTTCCAGGGCCGCCTTTCCCCCCGCCGCGGCCACGCCGATGCGGAGGAGCTGGGTGCCCAGGCCGATGGTGAGCCCCACGCCGCTCTCCCCCTGGCCCAGCAGCACCGGGAGCGCTGCCAAGGCCTCCTCGAACTTCTTCTCCCCCACCAGGTCCAGCCACGCCCAGCGGTCCTGCTTGGGGAGACGCGTGCCCGCCGCGGCCACCGCCTCCAGCGTGATGACGCCGTCCCCGGCCACGTAGTCGGCCAGCTTCTCCAGCTCCCGGGCCAGGACGCCCAGGTCCGCGCCCACGGCCGTGGCCAGGGCCCGGGCCGCCGCCTCCTCCATGTCCAGCCCGTGGACCTCCCGGGCCCGCTCCACGAGCCACAGGGGGGCGTCCACCGGGGAGATGGCCGCGAACGCCACGTCCCGGGCGTGGGCCCGCAGGTCCTTCCAGAAGCGGGCCTTGGACTCGGTGGTGACCAGGAGGATGAGCGCCAGCCCTGGCGGCGGCTTCTCGGCGGTGGCCAGGAGGATGTCCCGGGTGCGGGGGCTGGAGGAGAGGGCCTCGGCCTCCCGCACCAGCACCACCCGCCACTCCGCCATCATGGGCGGCGTGCCCAGCACCGACGCCAACGTCTCCACGTCCACCTCCGAGCCCCGCAGGAGGTCGTAGTTGAAGTCCCGGGTGCCGGGGTCCAGGTGGGCCTCCACCAGGGCGCGGGCGAGCTCCTCCTTCCGGAACTCGTCCTCGCCGTGGAGGAAGAACACGCCGCCGTAGCCGCCCTTCTCGAGGAACGGGCGGGCGGGGTCGGCCATCAGGAGCGTCGAAGGTGGAGATGCGGGCAGGGCATGCCCGCGAGGATGTGCGCGGAGAGGCGCCTAATCAAGTCCAGCCCGTCGAACCGCGGTGGCGCCGTCGAGCTGGCCCGCCAGGGGGCTGTAGCGGTAGAGCAACGCGTGGGACCCGTCCCACAGGTGGTGGGGCACGGGGAGCTGAGGCGACGAGGTGAGCATCAGCCCGTGGGTCATGCGGATGCCCAGCCCCAGGGAGCGGGCCGCCGGGCGGCTCACCACGATGGGCGAAAGCTCGACCTCGGGAGGCGTCCCCCGCAGCGCCGGCGACCAGGCCGCCGCCGCCACCAGGACCGCCATGACCAGCGCCGTGATGGCGGTGGTCCCGGAGCCCATGGTGGACGAGGCCAGGGCCTCGCTGTCCTCGATGTGGTAGATGCGGTGCTGGAGTCGCGGGCGGAAGTCGTGGGAGACCTTCACCCGGGGAGCTGCCTGGAGCAGGTCGGTGCCCCTGTCCACGACCTCCACGTAGCGGCTGCACGTGCTGCACGCGCGTACATGCGCCTCCGCCGCCGCCCGGAAGGCGTCGTCACCCGACCCGTCGTAGAAGTCGGAGAACCGTTCCAGGAATTCGGGACAGTTCATGGTCTCAGGTGGCCCTCTCGGTCCCTCCGCCTTCGGACCTCGTGTCCGGGACGGAGTGCTCGTGGTACAGCGTCACTCCGCGGCGGGTTCCCACGGATGCGGGGCTCTCCCGCTCGCATGAAATTGTACAGGTGCCGAGGCGCGGGGTTCCGGCGTGCCCCTCCCCACGGGGCGCCCCTACGCGAAGAGGCCCCCGGGGGACGGTGCCCCCGGAGGCCTCCCGCCTCGGGCCATGGGCCGCGCCGCCGCGTCAGTCGATGAGGGGCGCGATGATCTGGGCGAAGTTGTTCCTGGCCCGATTCAGACGGCTCTTCACCGTGCCCAGGTTCACGCCGGTGATGTCGGCGATCTCCTCGTAGCTCTTCCCCTCCAGCTCCCGGAGGACGAAGACGATGCGGTGGTGCTCGGGAAGCTGGGCCACCGCCTCCTCCACCTTCTCCTTCAGGTGCCGCTTCCGGAAGAGGTCGTCGGGCTTGTACTGGGTGTCCTCCCACTCCAGCGGCCGGTGGTCGGCGTCCCAGTTCTTCTTGATGGTCTGGAACAGCACCAGCGGGTTCCTGGAGCGGTTCCGGAGCTCGTTCTTCGCCAGGTTCCCGGCGATGGTGTAGATCCACGTCGAGAACTTCTTCGTGAGGTCGAACCGCTCGATGTGGCGGTACACCCTGACGAACGTCTCCTGGACCAGATCCTGGGCGCGCTCGCGGTCGCCCACGGTCCGGTAGACGAAGTTGAGCAGACGGTTGTCGTAGCGTCGGACCAGCTCTCCGAAGGCACGCTGGTCTCCGTCGAGGAACGCCCGCACCACGTCGTTGTCGGACAGCTCCCCCAGGTGCTCGCGGTGCTCGCGGGCCTCGCCGGTCCCCAGGGGCCGGTCCGTACGCTTCTTCATCGGTCTGGCGGCCATCGCTGGTCACCTCGCTCATCGTCCGGTCCCCCACCCAGAGCGGGCGGGTGTACCGTGTGTTCCTGCCCCTTCAGGTCGCAGGTTCCATACCACCCGACAGGGGCGGAACTGCGCCATCGAGGCTTCGCAGGCGTCCTATGGAGGAGACGTTTTTCCGGCGAGAAAGGACACACGTCACCGGAAATCCATCCTGCCCCCGTCTTCGGAATACTTTCGGTGCCCGGGGGGTTCCCGCAAGGGGCGGGGCGTCAGCGCCGCAGGAAGAGGGCGGCGTAGAGGAGCGTCGCCACGCTCTTGCAATCCACCACGGTGCCGTCCCGGACCCACTCCAGGGCCCGGGACAGGGGAAGCCTCACCACCTCCAGGAACTCGTCCTCATCCAACTGGGACTCCCCAGGCGTCAACTCTGTTGCCAGGAAGAGGTGGATGACCTCGTCGCAGAAGCCGGGGGTGGTGTAGATGCGGGTGAGGGGGAGGAGGCGCCCGGCGCGCCAGCCGGTCTCCTCCTCCAGCTCCCGGGCGGCGCATTCCTCCCACGGCTCGCCGGGCCGGTCGGGCATGCCGGCGGGGACCTCGTAGAGGTAGCCTCCGGAGGCGTAGCGGTACTGGCGCAGGAGGAGGACGTCGGGGTCGTCGTCCTCGGGGTCCCCCGCCAGGGGAAGCACCGCCGCCGCCCCGGCGTGGTGGACCATCTCCATCTCCCCCGTGGAGCCGTCGGGGAAGCGCACCGTGTCCAGCGACAGCTCCAGGAGCCGGCCCTTCCAGACGGGCTCCCGGGCCAGGCGCCCGGGCCCCTCGCCCACCGCGTCCCTGGGCCCGGGGGCCCCGCCTCCCTCCGGAGGCCGGGCGCTCACGGCGCGGCGGCGGCGTGGACCTCCACCGCCCCCAGGCCCAGCTCCTCCAGCGGTCCCTTCACGCGCTCGGCGTCGCCCACCACCAGCACCGTGGCCTCGTCCGGCCGCACGTGGCGCCGGGCCGCCTCCGCCGCCGCAGGCAGATCGACGGCCCGCACCCGCTCCCGGTAGCGGGCGTGGTAGTCGTCGGGCAGGCCGTAGACGATCTGCTCGGCCAGGTGGGCCGCCACCTGCTCGGTGGTCTCCAGCCTCAGGGGGAACACCCCCGCCACGTAGTCCCGGGCGGCCTCCACCTCGGCCTCGGAGGGGCCGGGGCCGACGATCCCCTCCAGCTCGGCCACGATCTCCCGGACCGCCGGGGAGGTGACCTCGGTCCCCACCGCGGTCGACACCTGGAAGGGCCCGGGGCCGCGACGGTAGCCGAAGCGGGAGCGCACCCCGTACGTGAAGCCGTGACGCTCCCGCAGGTTGAGGTTGAGGCGGCTGGTGAAGGCGCCCCCCAGCACCGTGTTCACCACCACCAGGGCGAAGTGGTCGGGGTGCTTGCGGGGGACGCCGGGATGGCCCACCCGGATCTCCGACTGGACGGCGCCGGGCCGGTCCACCACGTGGACGGTGCGCTCCCGTACCCGGGGCTCGCCGGAGGGGGGCGAGGAGGGCGCCGCCGCCCCCTCCCAGTCGCCGAAGTGGCGCCGGGCCAGCGTCGCCGCCTCCCCGGGGTCCACGTCGCCCGTGACCACGAAGCCGGTTCCCCGGGGCCGGTAGCGGGCGGCGTGGAAGGCCTCGATCCTGCCCCGGTCGAGGGACGGCACCGACGCCGGCGTGCCGCTCAGGGGGGCGCCGTAGCGGCTCCCCTCCCCGTAGATGAGGCGGATGACGTTGTCCGAGGCGAGGGCGCCCGGGTCCATGGCCCGCTGCCGGATGGCTGCAAGGGCCTGGCTCCGGACCCGCTCCACCTCGTCCGCGGGGAAGCCCGGACGCAGCACCACCTCGGCGAGCAGCGCCGCCGCGTCGTCCTTGTGGTCGGCCAGGCAGGTGACGGACACGGTGGTGGCGTCCCACCCGGTGCCGATGCTCAGGGTGGCGCCGATCCCCTCCAGCGCCTCGGCCAGCTCGCTCCCGGAGCGGGACGCGGTGCCTCCCTCCAGGGCGTCCCCCGCAAGCACGGCCAGCCCCGCATCGCCGGGCGCCAGGACGTCCTCCCCGGCGAGGAGCACCAGGCTCATGGTCACCACCGGAAGGCGGGGCAGGCGGGCCACCCGGAGCTCGAGCCCATCCCCCACCGTCTCGGCGATCACCTCGGGAAAGTCGAAGGGCCGGAGCACGCCGGGGGCCGGAGGCCGCTCCCTCGCGTCGCCGCTCATGCCGCCTCCCGGGGCACGTAGGTGAGGACGGCCCGGTTGTCGGAGCCCAGGCGCGCCGCCGCGAAGGAGCGCACCTCCCCGGCCGTGACGGCGCGCACCCGCTCCATCTCGCCGTTCAGCCGCTCCGGGTCGTCGAAGAACTGGGTGAACATGGAGAGGAGGTCGGCCCGCTCGCCCACCTGTTCCAGCGTGCGCACCAGGTGGGTCTCGGTCACAGCCACCGCCCGGTCCACCTCGCCGTCGTCGACGTCCGTGAGGCCGTCGAGCTGCTCCAGGACCGCCTCCTCGAGGGCGTCCGGCCCCACTTCGGGGTAGCCGGTGGCCCGCACCAGGAGCATGGCCGCCCCGCTCACCAGGGGAAACGCGACCGCCGAGGCGTTCCTGGCCACGCGCCGCTCGCGCACCAGCGTACGGTAGAGGCGCGACGCCCGCCCCGTCCCGAGGACGGAGGCCGCCACCTCGGCCGCGTAGAACGCCGGATCCTTGTACGAGGGGATGCGGCACGCCACGAACACCCGGGGCAGGGGCACGTCCCCCACCACCCGCTCCCGCACGCTCTGCCCGATGGTGTCCGGCAGCTCCGCCACGCCGGGAATCGGCGGCACCGGGCGCCCCACGGGGATGTCGCCGAACCAGCGCTCGATCATCGCCAGGGCGGTCTCGGGGACGAAGTCCCCCGCCACGGTGAGCACCGCGTTGTTGGGGACGTAGTAGGTGCGGAAGAACGTCTCCACGTCGCCCAGCGTGGCGGCGTCCAGGTCCTCCATGGAGCCGATGACGGGGTGGTGATAGGGGTGGGTCTCGGGGTAGACCAGGGCCTGGAGGCGCTGGTCCCAGTCGCCGTACGGCTGGTTGTCGTAGCGCTGCCGCTTCTCGTTCTTCACCACGTCCCGCTGGTTGTCGAGCTTCTCCTGGTCCAGGGCCGGAAGCATGAAGCCCATGCGGTCCGACTCCAGCCACAGGGCCAGCTCCAGGTGGTGCGACGGCAGCGTCTCGAAGTAGTTCGTGCGGTCGAACCACGTGGTGGCGTTGAGGGAGCCGCCCGCCCGCTCCACCAGCTCGAAGTGGCGGTTCTTGGGGACGTGGGCCGAGCCCTGGAACATCATGTGTTCGAACAGGTGGGCGAAGCCCGTGCGCCCCGGAGGCTCGTTTCGGGAGCCCACCCCGTACCAGAGGTTCACCCCCACGATGGGGGCCGAGGCGTCGGGGGAGAGAACGATCCGGAGGCCGTTGTCCAGCCGATGGCGCTCCACGGGAATCCTGAGCATCAGCGGGTCTCGAGGTCGGAGGGAACGTGGACGAGGGGGCGGCCGAGGGCCCGCAGGGGCGCCTCCACGGCGGCCCGGTCGCCGACCACCACCACGGCCATGCGCTCCGGGTCCAGGTGCTCCCGTGCGGCGCGCCGCACGTCGGCAGCGTCCACGGACATCACGCGGGGCACGTAGGTGGACCAGTAGTCGGCGGGCAGGTCGTAGAGGGTGGCCTCGGAGAGCCGGCGGGTAAGGTCACCGGCGGTCTCGAAGCGCTGCGGGAGGCGGAGCGCCACGTAACGACGGGCCCGGTCCAGCTCCTGGGCGGGGACGTCCTCGTCGCGCATGCGGGCGATCTCTTCGAGGAACACCGCCACCGCGTCGTCGGTGACGGGGGTGTGGACGGCCGCCTGGGCCACGAAGGGCCCGGGCGAGCGGCGCATCGCGAAGCCCGAGCCGGCGCCGTAGGTGTAGCCCTTCTCCTCCCGGAGGCGGGCGTTCAGGCGGCTGGTGAAGGAGCCCCCCAGCACCGTGTTGAGCACGGTGAGGGGAAAGTAGTCCTCCGTGGAGCGGGCCACCGCCACCCGCCCCACCCGGATCTCGGACTGGGCGGCGCCGGGGCGATCGACCAGGACAACGTTCGGGCCCGGCGCGGGCGGCGCAGGGGGTGCCGAGGCCGGCGCGGGCTCACCCCCCTCCCAGCCGCCGAAGCGGGGCTCCAGCAGCGCGAGGAGGGTGTCGGGCTCCACGTCGCCCGCCACCAGCAGGGTGGCGTTGCCCGCGTGGTAGTGGCGCCGGTAGAACGCCACCACGTCGTCCCGGCCCAGGGAGGCCAGGGAGGCCCGGGTGCCCAGGAGGGGCGTTCCCCAGGGGTGCTCGTCCCCGTACAGGGCCCGGGCGAAGGCGTTGTTGGCCAGCACCCGGGGCTCGTCCAGCTCCTGGACCACCCGGGTCACCCGCTCGTCCCGCACCCGCTCCAGCTCGGAGGCGGGGAAGGTCGGGGCGGTGACCACGTCGGCCAGGAGGTCCAGGGCGGGCTCCAGGCGGTTGCGGAGCACCGTGAGCTCCACCTCGCTGGCGTCGGCCCCGGCGGTGGAGAAGAACGAGGCACCCAGCCGTTCCAGCTCCGCGGCGATGTCGAGAGAGGAGCGGCTCGCCGTTCCCTCCTCGAGCATGTCGGCGCTGAGGCCCGCCAGCCCCGCGCGCCTGGCGGCCACCGACGACGCCCCGCCCGGGAAGAGGAGCTGGAGGCCCACCAGAGGAAGCTCGTGGCGCTCCACGAGGGCCACGGGGAGGCCGTTGGAGAGGCGGAAGCGCTCCACCCGTGGATGGGTCAGTGCCGGCGGCGCCCCCACCGCGGGCGGGTGGGTGCGGTCGGGGGCCGCCGGCCCCTCTCCGTTCCTGGCCGCCGGCGGAGCGCCCCCGGGAGCCTCGCCCGTCACGCCCGACCCTCGGCCGCCAGCTCCGGGCGGCGCCGGGGCACCACGCTGAGCGTCACCCGGAAGGGCTCCACCAGCCAGCGACGGGCGGCGTCCCGGAGGTCGTCCAGGTCCACCGCCCGGTAGCGGGCCAGGTCCCGTCCCAGGTAGGCGGGGTCTCCAGTGAACACGGCGTACTCGTTCAGCCGGTCGGCCTTGCCGCCGAAGCCCCCCACCCGCTCCAGCGACTCCACGAAGGCCGCCTCCACCTGGGCGAGGGCCCGCTCCAGCTCCTCCGGGCGTGCCCCCTCCTCCGCCACCCGGCGCAGCTCCTCGTCCACCGCGTCCTCCAGGGGGCCCAGGGCGCCGTCCGGCTTCGCCGT
The DNA here is from genome assembly GCA_963720485.1 of uncultured Gemmatimonadales bacterium. GTDB lineage: Bacteria > Gemmatimonadota > Gemmatimonadetes > Longimicrobiales > Gaopeijiaceae > MFD05684-c1. The sequence goes on along the minus strand of OY970395.1, from coordinate 655,195 downwards.
GACCACCACGAAGAACGAGCCGTCCACCTCACCGCCGTGCTGGAACGCGCTCACGTCCTGGGCGACCCGCTCCTCGTAGACGAGGCGGCGGTGCAGCCGGGAGGCCTTTCCCTCCGTGAGGACCGCCGCCAGCAGCTCCATGGTGGCGTCGGCGCCGGTGTACTGGGGCGGCCCCCGCCACACCAGGTAGAGCCGGGCCAGCCCCACGTCGTCTTCGAGGGTCAGGGCGGCGCTTCGGGCGAGCCCCTCTCCCGGCACCACCACCTCCGGCACCCGGGGTCCGGCGGGGAGGCCTCCGAACCAGCGTTCCGCCAGCGCCCTGGCCGCCTCCGTGTCCACGTCGCCGGCGATGGCCAGGCTCGCGTTGTTGGGCGCGTAGTACGTGCGGAAGAACGCCCGCACGTCGTCCAGGGTGGCGGCCTCCAGGTCGGCCATGGAGCCGATGACGGGCCAGTGGTACGGGTGGTCGGGGGGGTAGAGGGCGGCCAGCGCCGTCTCGTAGGCCAGGCCGTAGGGACGGTTCTCGTAGCTCTGGCGGCGCTCGTTCTTCACCACGTCCCGCTGCACGTCCAGCTTCTCCTGGGTCATGGCGTCCAGGAGGAAGCCCATGCGGTCCGACTCCAGCCACAGGGCCAGCTCCAGCGCGCCCGAGGGCACGTTCTCCCAGTAGTTCGTCCGGTCCTGGCTGGTGGAGCCGTTGTTCGTGCCGCCGACCGCCTCCAGCAGGTGGTCGAAGTCGCCCCCGGGGACGTGGCCGGAGCCCTCGAACATCACGTGCTCGAAGAGGTGGGCGAAGCCGGTGCGGCCCGGGCGCTCGTTCTTGGAGCCCACGTGGTACCACACGTTCACGCTCACCAGGGGGAGGGCGTGGTCCTCGTGGACGATGACGCCGAGGCCGTTGTCCAGGCGGAAGCGGGTGCTGGGGATGGCCACGTCCACCGGCGTCACGGACGGGTCATGAGCCGCTCCCGGAGCGCCCCCGGCAGGAGCTCCTCCAGGAAGTCGGCCGACGGCTCCGGGCCCTCCTCCAGGCGCTCCTCGGCCGCCACCACGAAGGCGGCGTCTGCGCCGGCCGCATCGAGGCGGCCCCGCTCCAGGAGCTCCCACGCCCGGTCCTCGTAGCCCGCCGCGCTCACGGCCAGGGCGGCCAGGACCTGGGCCTCCACGTCGGCGGGGCGGTCCCGGGCGCCCCGCTCGAGCTCGCCGGCCGCCTCCTCCACCCGGTCGTCCTCCACCAGGAGGAGGCCCAGCACCACGCGAACCCACCCGTCGTCCGGGTCCAGCTCGGTCGCCTGGAAGAGGGCGTCCACCGCCTCGGGGAGGCGCTCCGACAGGGCCAGGGCCACGCCCCGCTCGTAGTGGATGACCGCGTCCTCGGGGTCCAGCTCGACGGCTGCGTCCAGCTCCTTGAGCCCCTCCTCCACCATCCCCTCCCGGGTGAGCCAGGCGCCGTACATCCAGCGGGCCAGGGGCAGGTCCGGGGCCAGCAGCGCCGCCGAGCGGAGCGCCGGCTCCGCCTCCGGATCGTCGACCTCGGCCAGGGCCGTGCCGGCGGTGGCCAGCAGGTGGGCGTCCTGGGGCTCCTGGGCGAGGCACGCCTTGAAGTGCTCGTAGGCGATGCCGCCCAGCCCCATCTCCCGCTCCGCCACCGCGAGCCAGCACAGGATGTAGGGGTCCTCGGGCCACGACTCCAGCGCATCCTGGAGCGTGGCGGCCATCCCCTCGAAGTCGCCCTCGTCGCCGAAGCCGTGGGCCCGGCGCAGCACCCGGTCCAGCTCCGCGTCGGGCGCCACCCGCTCGGGCGGGCGTTCCCCGGCCCCGGGGGGTCCGCCCCCCAGCTCGTCCCGCCCCCGTCCGTCCGGGGGCGGCGCGTCACCGTCGCCGCTCATGCCACCCTCCTACGCTCCGAACTTGACGAGCCGGCCGGCGTGGGCCAGGGCCAGCGGCATGAGCTCGGGACCGTGGATGACGCCCAGGTCACCGGCCCTGCAGGCCGACTCCCCGAAGGCCTCGCCGGTGGGGCGGGGCCAGGGGGAGTGGAGGAGCACCGGCACGTGGTGCCAGGAGTGCTCCTTGTAGAGGGCGGGGGTGGAGTGGTCGCCGGTGACGATGACCACGTCGGGCCCCAGGTCCAGGATGCGCGGGACGAGGGCGTCCACGGCCTCCACGGCCGCCGCCTTGCCCTCGAAGTCGCCGTCGTGGCCCCGGGTGTCGGTGTCCTTGAAGTGGAGGAAGTAGAGGTCGTGGTCCTCCCCCCACAGGGCCTCCAGCGCGGCCACCGTGCCCTCCACGTCGGAGGGCACCCGCTCCACCGTCATCCCCACCAGGCGTGCGACCCCCCGGTACATGGGGTACTTGGCGATGGCCGTGCCCCGCAGCCCGAAGCGCTCCTTCAGCGTGGGGAAGCTCTCGAAGGCGGCGAAGCCCCGGGCCAGGAAGCCGTTCATGACCGGCTCGTCGGAGAGGATCTCCCGGACCTGGTCCAGGAAGTCCCGCACCACCGTGGCGGTGGGCTCCGAGAGGCGGTCCCTCGCCTCCACAGGGAGGGGCTCCCGCCCGGTCTCCAGCGGGTCGGTGTCCCCCAGGTCGGCGCCTCCCAGGCTCGCCCCCCGCATGTGGAGCACCACCCGGTGCTCCTTCTCGGGGATGAGCGTGATGGTGGTGTCGGCGGGCGGATCCAGCCTCTCGTTCACCTTGGCCACCACCCGGCGCGCCTCCTCGTCCGAGGGACGGCCGGCGCGGCGGTCGCTCACCCGCCCCTCCTCGTCGAAGGTGGCCAGGTTCAGGCGGGCCGCCACGTCGCCCTGCTCCAGCTCGAGTCCGACGCCCAGGGCCGACAGCGCCCCCCGGCCGATGACCCACTCGGTGGGATCGTAGCCGAAGAGGGAGAGGTGCCCGGGGCCGCTCCCCGGCGTGATGCCGGCCGAGACCGGGCGGATCATCCCCAGGGAGGAGCGGCCCGCCAGGGCATCCAGGTTGGGGGTACGGGCGGTCTCCAGCTCCGTCTTTCCGGTCTCCGGCCGGGGGAGCCCCCCCAGACCGTCCATGACGATGAGGACGATGGTGCCGCCGCCGGTGGGATCGACCTGCTGCTCGGGGAGGATGACCTCGCTCATGGGCCCTCGTCGGGGGTAGTGGTGTGGGGAGCAGAGGGACCCCGCCGGCGCGCTGGCGTTCCCGCTCCCGGGAGGCCGCCCGTTGCGCCCTTCGGGGCGGCGGCCCAATCTGCCACGCCCCGGCCGGGGACGTTCCCGTCCGGCCGCCGCACCACCCGACCCGATACGAGGATTCGACCCGTGGACTTTCTCCCCTTCCGCATGGAGCGGTGGCAGTCGACGTACGAGCACCGCGTGCGCTACAACCTCTCCGAGAGCGGCGTACACCCCCTCACGGTGGGCGAGCTCCTGGAGCTGTCGGGGCGCGAGCCTGGAGAGAGCCTGGCGGACGTGCGCCTCGGCTACGGGCAGTCCAACGGCTCCGACGCCCTCAGGGCCCGCATCGCGTCCCTCTACCCGGGCGCCACCGAGGCCAACGTCCTGGTCACCGTGGGCGGCGCCGAGGCCAACTTCGTGTCGGCGTGGCACCTCATGGAGCCCGGCCAGTCGGCGGCCGTGATGGTCCCCAACTACGGACAGGTGCCCGGCGTGCTGGAGACGTTCGGGGTGAAGCCCCTTCCCTTCCACCTGCGGGAGGAGGAGGCGTGGGCTCCCGACCTGGGCGAGCTGGAGGCGGCGCTGGACGCCGGCGCCCGCTTCATCCTCGTGACCAACCCCAACAACCCCACGGGCCGGGCCCTCACGCCCGAGGCCATGGACCGCATCGTGGCCCTTGCCGACGCCCACGGCGCCTGGATCCTGGCCGACGAGGTCTACCGGGGCGCCGAGGCCGAGGGGGAGGAGACGCCCAGCTTCTGGGGGAAGGGGGAGCGGGTGCTGGCCACCCACTCCCTGTCCAAGGCGTACGCCCTGCCGGGGCTCCGGGTGGGGTGGGTGGTGGGGCCAGCGGACGTGGTGGCGCGCCTGTGGGCCCGCACCGACTACACGACCATCGCGGTGGCCACCCTGTCGGACCGCCTGGCCCTCCTGGCCCTGGAGCCGGGGACGCGGGAGCGCATCCTGGAGCGGACCCGGGGAATCGTGCGGGCCAACCGGGACCTCACCGTCCAGTGGTGCCGGGAGCACGGCTTCGCGGTGCACCCGCCGGACGCCGGCGCCATCGCGTACCTGCGCTACAGCCAGCCCGTGAGCTCCTCCGCCCTGGCCGAGACGCTCCGCGTGGAGAAGGACGTCCTGGTCGTGCCGGGCGACCACTTCGGGATGGACCACTACCTGAGGATCGGCTTCGGCCCCCCCCGGGAGGAGCTCCTGGAGGGGCTGGAGCGGGTCTCCGACGCCCTGGAGGAGGCCGTGGCGGCGCGCTGAACCCGCCCCTCAGAACAGCTCCCGCACCTTCTCCACCGGGCGGGCCAGCACCGCCCGCTCGCCCTTCTCCACGATGGGCCGCTGGAGGAGCTCGGGGTGCTCCACCAGCAGGGCCAGGATCTCGTCGTCGGAGCGCCCGTCGTCGGGGGCGATGCCCGCGGCCTTCGCCTCCCGGGAGCGCAGGACGTCCCGGGGCCGCAGCCCGGCCTTTCGCAGCAGGTCCCGGAGGGTCGCCTCCGGGAGGGGCTCCACCATGTAGTTCACCCGGTCGAAGGGCACCCCCTCCTCCTCCAGGAGCGCCACCAGCTTGCGGCAGGTGGTGCAGGTGGGCTTCTCGTACACGGTCAGGACCGACTCGTCGGCCACGGCTCGCCTCCGGGGGTTGGGCGTCGTCGATGGGGCTCGTCCCCCCTACCCTGCCCAGCCAGCCCCGTGCCGCCGAGGGCGGCCTCCCGACCGAGCCTCCGCTTGCCCCCCGCCAGGGGGATGCCCATCCTGCCCGCCATCCTCGATCCCACGCCCGGAGCGACCCGACATGGACACCGTGACCCAGGCCCTGGAAGCCCTCCTGAGGCGGCCTCTTCTCACCGCGGCCGGCCGCACCCTGAGGGTCCAGGACGTCCTCGCCTTCGCAGGCGTCCTCCTGGGGGCATGGCTACTGGCCCGGCTGATCAGGAAGCTGGTGGGCCGCTTCTTCACCGCCGAGGCCGAGGAGGAAGCGGGCGCCGCGGTGGTCGCCGAGACGGTCGCCTTCTGGACCGTGATGGCGGTGGGCTTCATCATGGCGCTGGAAGCCCTGGGGCTGGGGTGGACCGTCATCCGGGCGCTGCTGAACGAGCCCTTCTTCACCATCTCCGGCCACGGGGTGACCCTCTCCACCCTCATCACCGCCCTCATCATCGTGGGCCTCACCTGGGGCTCGTCCCGCCTCCTCCGCCGCACGGTGGGCCGTGCCATGCGCGCCCAGGGCGTGCAGGACCGGGGCACCATCGGCGTCACCCAACGCCTCCTCCACTACGTGGTCATGGCGCTCGGGCTGGCCATCGCCCTGCAGAACCTGGGGGTGGACCTGGGGGCCCTGTTCGCCGCCGGCGCCTTCCTGGCGGTGGGCATCGGCTTCGCCATGCAGAACATCGCCCAGAACTTCGTGTCCGGGCTCATCCTGCTGGTGGAGCGCACCATCAAGCCCGGGGACGTGGTGGAGGTGGACGGGATGATCGTACAGGTGGAGAAGATGGGGATCCGGAGCACGGTGGCCCGCACCCGGGACGAGGAGGAGGTCATCATCCCCAACGCCAAGCTGGTGCAGGACAGCGTGAAGAACTACACGCTCCGGGACAGCCTCTACCGGCTGCGGGCGTCGGTGGGGGTGGAGTACGGCTCGGACATGCGCCGCACCATGGAGGTGCTGTCGGCGGCCGCCCAGGGGCTGGAGTGGCGCTTCAAGGGGAAGGATCCGGTGGTGTTCCTCACCGACTTCGCCGACTCAGCGGTGGTGTTCGAGGTGTCGGTGTGGATGAGCGACCCGTGGATGTCGCCCCGCTCCCGCTCCGACCTCAACGAGGCCATCTGGTGGGCGCTCAAGGAAGCCGACATCGTCATCGCCTTCCCCCAGGTGGACGTCCACTTCGACGCCCCCGTGGACGAGGCGCTCCAGCGCATCCCCCGGGCGTCCTGACGGAGACGCGCACGTGCCCACCGGCCCCCGGGACGTGGTCAAGGACATGGAGCTGCTGCTCCGCTCCCGCTATGGGCTGCTGCTCATCCGGAGCGACGAGGAAGACCGGGTGGAGGGGCTGCTCCGCCACCTGGCCGACGCCCTGGCCATCCCCTTCTTCACGTGGAGCCGGGCCCGGGGGCTCGCCCGGGAGGGCGGCGGCGGGGCGGTGTACGACACGCTCCTGCCGGTGAAGGCGCTCCGCCACGTGAGCGCCGCGGACATCGGGGCCCTCTATTTCCTGCCGGGCCTCACCGAGGCGGACCTGGCGGACGCCACCCTGCAGGCCCACCTGAAGGACGCCACCGAGCGCATGGAGGAGCGGGACGGCGCGGTGGCCCTCACCGGGAGCGACCTGGCGCTGCCGCCGGCGCTGGAGCACCGGGCGGCCGAGGTGACCCTGCCCTCCCCGGGAGCCAACGAGTACCGGGAGATGCTGGGCCACCTGGTGCGGGACATGGGGCGCACCCGGGACGTGGAGGTGGACCTCTCCCGGGAGGAGACCGCGCGCCTCCTCAAGCACCTCTCGGGGCTCACGCTCATGGAGGCGCGCAAGGTCCTCACCAAGGCGCTGGTGGAGGACGGCTGCCTGAAGGCCGAAGACATCCGCTACGTCATCGAGGCCAAGAAGCAGGTGGTGGAGCGGGAGGGGCTGCTGGAGTACTCTGCGGTGGAGGAGAGCTGGGCCGAGGTGGCGGACCTGGCCACGCTCAAGGCGTGGCTGGCCAAGCGGGCGGTGGTGGTGAAGAGCCCGGAGCGTGCGGCGGAGTACGGCCTCACCTTCCCCAAGGGGATGCTGCTGCTCGGGGTGCCCGGGTGCGGCAAGAGCCTGTCGGCCAAAGCGGTGGCGTCGGAGTGGGGGCTGCCGCTGCTCAAGCTGGACCCCTCCAACCTCTACAACAAGTACATCGGCGAGAGCGAGCGGAACTTCAAGCGCGCCATGCGGGCCGCCGAGCGCATGGCCCCCGTGGTGCTCTGGATCGACGAGCTGGAGAAGGCGTTCGCCCAGGGTGGCGAGGGCGACGGCGGCGTGTCCCAGCGTATCCTGGGGAGCTTCCTCACCTGGCTCCAGGACCGCCGGGGCGACGTGTTCGTGGTGGCCACCGCCAACGAGGTGCAGCGCCTCCCCCCCGAATTCCTGAGGAAGGGCCGCTTCGACGAGATCTTCTTCGTGGACCTGCCCGACCCCGGGACCCGGGCCGAGATCTTCCGGATCCATCTCACGTCCCGGGAGCAGGACCCCGCCGCCTTCGACCTGCCGCTCCTGGCAGATGCGGCCGACGGGTTCAGCGGCTCGGAGATCGAAGAGGCGGTGGTGTCGGCCCTCTACACGGTGTTCTCCGACGGCGGCACCCTCACCCAGGACGTGCTGGAGGGAGAGGTGCGCCGCACCCGCCCCCTTTCGGTGACCCGGGCCGAGGAGATCCAGGCGCTGCGGGTGTGGGCCCGGGACCGGACGGTGCAGGCGAACTAGACGGTGGGGGCGAGCCATTGAGACATGGGCGGCGCGGGGGCGGCGCCCATCCCCCCCACTCAGGCTTCGCTGCCCTCCGGGACGGCGTCGGGGCGAAAGGGGTCCAGCTCGCGGATGCGGCCGCTCGCCACCACCCGGTGGAAGGCGTCCACCACGTCGGGATCGAAGTGGCGGCCCCGCTCCGACTCCACCACGGCCACCGCCTCGGTGAAGGGCATGGGCACCTTGTAGGGGCGCTCGTTGGTGAGGGAATCGAAGACGTCCGCCACCGCCACGAGCCGCCCCACCAGGGGGATTTCCTGCCCTCGGAGCCCCATGTAGCCCCCCCCGTCCCAACGCTCGTGGTGGGAGCGGGCGATCTCCTGGGCGAGCTCGAGGAGGTGGAAGCGGCCGCCCCCCAGGATGCGGGCGCCAATCTCGGTGTGGGACTTCATGACCTCGTATTCGGCCGCGCTCAGCCGGGCGGGCTTGAGCAGGATCGCGTCGGGGATGCCGATCTTGCCCACGTCGTGGAGCGGCGCGGCGCGCCGGATCAGCCGCACCACCTCCGGAGGGAAGCCCAGCTCCGAAGCCAGCAGCGCCGAGAGGACGCCCACCCGCTCGGCGTGATGGCCGGTGACGTCGTCCCGGTACTCTGCGGCCAGCGCGAGGCGCCTCAGGATCTCCACCTGGGCCTCGGCCAGTTCCCGGGTACGCTCGCGCACCTTCTGCTCCAGCTCCTGGGCGTGGGCCCGGAGCCGCCGGTGCAGTCGGCGAGTCTCCAGGAGGTTCTTGATGCGGAGCAGGACCTCGGTGGCCTCGAAGGGCTTCAGGACGAAGTCCTTGGCGCCCGCCGAAAGCGCCCGCTCCTCGACATCGCCGTTGCGGTCGCCGGTGAGGATGAGGATGGGGAGGTACACCTCCGGATCGATGCGGGGGACGATGCGCTCCATCACGGCGAAGCCGTCCATCTCCGGCATGTGGAGATCCAGGAGGATCAGGTCGGGGTTACACGCCTCGAAGAGGGGCTCGGCCCGACGCGAGTCCGTGGTGCTCACCACGTCGGAGTAGCCGGCCCAGCGCAGGAGCTGCTCCAGCGCGTGGACGTTGGCATCCTCGTCGTCCACGACGAGGATCGTGGACTCCTCGAGGTCGGGGCTTGCCTTGGCGGGGTGCACGTCGGGTCGGTCCGGAGGTCACTGGAAGGGAGGGTCTGTCTGGAACCCGCCGGACGCCGCCAGGATCCTCGCCCTCGGCTCCCCCGACCCCTCAGCCTCCGGCGGGCTCCAGGCACGCGGGGTCGTCGTGGGCGGGATCGCTCACCCGGGAGGTCACCTCCACCGCCTCCAGGAGGGCGTCGGGCGCCGGCCCCAGGAGCCCGTTCAGGTCGTCGGATCCGGCGGCGGGGTCCAGCCAACGCTCTCGCGCCCGGGGCGGCACCACCAGGGGCATGCGGTCGTGGAGGGGACGCACCACCGCGTTGGGCTCGGTGGTCAGGATCGTGAACGTGAGGAGGAAGTCGTCCTCGCCGGGGGGGCGCCACCGCTCCCACAGCCCCCCCAGCGTGAGGAGGCCGCCCGCCGCCGGGTAGATCCAGAAGGGGCGCTTGGGGCGGCCACGTCCCTGCGCCAACCATTCGAAGAAGCCGTCGGCGGGCACCAGGCAGCGCCGCCGACGCCACGCCTCCCGGAAGGCGGGCTTCGCCTCCACCGACTCGGCCCGGGCGTTGATCATGCGGGAGCCGATCGAGGAGTCCTCCGCCCAGAACGGAACCAGCCCCCAGCGCATGGGCACCAGGCGGGGCACGCCCTCCCGCCCCACTGCCACCACCGGCGCCACCTGGGTGGGCGCCACGTTGTAGCGGGGGTGGTGCTCCAGCCCCTCCACCGGCGGAACGCCCAAAGCGTCCTCGATCTCGGACAGGGGAAGGGTCAGGGTGTAGCGTCCGCACACGGCGGGGCTATGGCAGGAAGGTGGCGATGGCGTCCAGGGGCTTCTTGCCGATGTCGGGGACGGAGGCGTTCTCCGCCGGATATCCGGTGACCAGCAGGAGGAAGGGGCGCTCGTTGTCCGGGCGCCCCAGGACCTCGTTCAAGAACGCCATGGGGGAGGGGGTGTGGGTCAGACAGGCCAGCCCGGCGTCGTGGAGGGCCATGAGGAGGATTCCGGTGGCGATGCCCACCGACTCCGTGACGTAGTAGTTCTTGGACCTCTCGCCGCCGGGGCCCACGGCGTAGCTCTCCGCGAACACGGCGATGAGCCACGGCGCGGCCTCCAGGAAGGGCTTGTCCTCATTCGTGCCCAGGGGGGCCAGGGCGTCGAGCCAGTCCCGGGGCGCCCGCTCCCGGTAGAAGCGGCGCTCCTCCTCTTCGGCGGCCTCCCTCAGGCGGCGCCGGAGGTCCGGGTCCGGCCCCACCGCCACGAAGTGCCAGGGCTGCCGGTTGGCGCCGCTGGGAGCGGTGCCCGCCGCCAGCAGGCAGCGCTCCACGACCTCCCGGGGGACCGGGCGCGTGGAGAAGTCCCGCACCGTCCGGCGCCGCCGCGCGACGTCGAGGAACGCCTGCGCCCGGGCGAGCATCTCCTCCGGGGGGAGGTCGGGGCGGTGGGGGAGGGGAACGAAGCGCGCCCGGGGCGGCGCTTTGGGATCAGCGGCCACGGAGGAGCGTTCGGAAGCCGGCCACCCACGAGCCGGCCCGGTCGCAGGTGGCGACGACCTGGGCGGGGGCGACCCCCGTGCTCTCCGAGAGGACCTTCACGTTGACGAGCCCCACGATGTCGGCGTCGCTCAGCTCCAGCCGCCCCCATCCGCTGGACGGGGTGGAGCGGTAGAGGTCGTAGGCGTGAGCGAGGGACCCCGCCGAAGCGCCCTCGGCCAGGGCCACGTGGAAGTCGCCGGGACCCACCCCGTAGCGCCGGGCCAGGTCGGCCCAGCTTCGCCCCGAACGGCGCAGCGCCACCACCGCGTCGGAGGCGATCCCGCCCTTCTGGGCGAGGAAGAGGACCACCGGCACCTCGTCGGGAGCGATCTGCCACTCCGACAGGATGCCGACCTCCCTGGGGGACACCTTGAAATAGTCGCCCACGGCGTGGAAGTACGCCTCGATGGCGTCACGCTCCGTCTGCGCCCGCAGCCCGGACGGCGCCAGGGCCGCGGCCATGACGCAGAGTGTGGCGAGAATGGGGACGTTTCGCATTGTGCACCTGCCTTCGGGAGGGTCCTCCGTTCGGCCCGTCACCGCCTCAGGAACGTTCGTGCCATGAGCCTGGTTTGCGCCAGCGTCACGTGGCACAACTCTTGATCCTCATAGCGGGCGAAGTCTCGGACGGAAGACATCTTCGACGGGACGAGGAGATCACATGAGGCACAAGGACCTGGGCAGCGGCGAACCGGTCGTCGATCCGGCCACGGACGTGGTCATCGACTTCACCGGCAGGGCTCCCGTAGACCTGGGAGGCCTCTCGCTCCTCCTGACGGCTCAGCAATTGGCCGAGGAAGACCATCGTCGCCTGTGGCTCCGGGCCCTGCCCGACCGCACGTGGCAGATCCTCCACGCGCTGGGACTCGAAGGATGTTTCGAGTTGTTCCCCTCGGGGGGCGACCCGATGAATTGACGGCTCGACGGGGTGCTACCCCCCCGGGAGGGGAAATTGCCATGCCCGGGCCGCGGTCGCGGCCCGGGCATTCTTTTCTCCCTCGCGGCAGAAGGTGCCGGCACGAGGGCCTCAGCCGCCCCGCGCCAGCGTCCGCTCCACCCGCCGATCCGCCGACGCCACGGGCGACTCTCCGCGCTCCCGGGCCTCCTCGAAGATCTCCGACAGGATCGCGCCGATCCCCTCCACCCGCCGGCGTACCTCCGCCTCGTCGTCCAGCCCGTTCATCTTGAGTCCCAGCGCCATGGCGCCGCCCACGTTGATGACGTAGTCCGGTGCGTACAGGACGCCCTGCTCCTTCAAGCGCTCGGCGTCTTCGGCCCGCTCGAGCTGGTTGTTGGCCGAGCCCGCCACGATGCGGCAGCGAAGGCGGGGATGGTCGCCCTGCTCAGCGTGGCGCCCACGGCGCAGGGGGCGTAGACGTCGCACTCGCTGTCGTACACGTCGCCGGGGGCGACGACCGAGGCGCCCAGCTCCTCCGCCAGGGCGGCGGCCCGGGCTCCGTCCAGGTCCGACAGCAGGAGCGTGGCGCCGGCGGCGGCCAGGGAGCGGGCCAGGGGTGCCCCGACGTCCCCCACCCCCTGGACCAGGACTGGACCAGGACGCCGCGACCCCGGAGCGTCGCGCTGCCGGTTCGGTCGGCCAGCGCCGCCAGGATGCCGTGGTGCACGCCGAGGGCGGTCCAGGGCCCCGGGTCCAGGAGCTCCCCCGTGGCCGGATCGGTGGCGGTGACCCAGGGGGTGACGCCGGAGAGCACGAGCATGTCCGCCGGCGTGGTCCCCAGGTCCTCGCCGGTGCTGAAGGCCCCCCGAAGGGAGTTCAGCAGCGCGCCGAAGCGGCGCAGGAGCCCCTCCCGCACCTCGCCCGTGGGCACGCGGGGCACCGCCAGGACCGCCTTACCGCCCCCGAAGGGGAGGTCCACGGCGGCCCACTTGCGGGTCATCCCCTCCGACAGGCGCTGGGCGTCCCGGAGTCCGTCCTCGGGAGCGTCGTAGACTTTCATGCGGCACCCGCCGGTGGGACGGCCAAGGGTGTCGTCGTGGAGCGCCACGAACATCCAGGCTCCCGTGGGTTCGTCGTGGTGGCTCACCACCCCGATGCCGTCCCAGCGGCGGACCAGCTCCAGGGCGTCGGGGGGAGCGGCGGCACTCATGGGCCGCCCCTCCCCGTGGGAGGGCTCTTCGAAGGGAATCTCGTGGGGTGCACGCGGAGCTCCGGCCGCGGAACAGGGGATGCGATGGTCGGTTCTTACCTCGGCGAGGGCTGGACAGGTCCGCTCGCTGAGCGTAATCTGCCACACCTTCCCGCCACCCCCCCCTCGCCGGAGGCTGTCAATGGAAGCGTCCCGGGCGCCTTCTCCCTGTACCCACCCCACCGCCGTAGGTCCTACGCGCAGCGAGCATTTCGACCCCTTGAGCAGGCTCCTGCTCGAGACCTACCGGGCGGTGGGATCGGCCGCGGGAGAGGCGTTACGCTTCGCCGGCGGCCCCGACGTCACTCCGGCCGCCTGGCGGCTGCTGGTGCGCCTCGGCCCCGACGGCGCCAGGGCGGCTTCCCTGGCCCGTGAGCTCGGCATGAGCCGTCAGGCATCGGGGCAGCTCGTGGCCGAGTTGGAGCGCGCCGGCTACGTGGAGCGGCGTCAGGACCCCCGCGACGGCCGCGCCCGCCGGGTACGACTCACGTCCAGCGGCAAGGAACTGGTCCGGGAGGGCAGGACCGCCCTCGAGGCCCTCGAGTCCCGCTGGGCCGACCGCCTCGGCCGCGCCCGCTTCCGCGCCCTCCGCCGTACCCTCCGTGAGCTGGGAGAGCTGGCCAGCGGCGGGTAGCCGGCCTCACTCCCAGGCGCTGGGCCCCTTCGCCACCTCCAGGGGATACAGATAGACCAGGTGCTCCTGCTCACCGGCCTGGTCCAGCCATCCCTGCGTGTCCAGCTCCATGAGGCGCTCCGCCAGGAGGGCCTCGTCCTCCAGAACATCGTCGGGCACACCCAGGTGGAAGGGGGGTGCATCGCCGGGGAAGATCAGGTCGAAGCGGTGGATGCCGTCGTCATCGGGACCGTGGTAGCGCACCGTCGCCGACGGCTTCCTCTCCTTCAGCCACTTCGTCACGCTCTCGATCGCCATGGGTTCGCCCTGCCTGGGGTGGTCGGAATAGGCGCCGACGACGTCGGCCGGCCCGACCCTTTCATTGCGAGAATCGGGCCGCCCGTCCCACCCTTCGTCCTCACCCATCGAGCCGGGAGGAGGCCATGATGAGCGACAAGGGACGGGGACGCTTTGTGTGGTTCGACCTCATGACATCGGACGCGGAGGGAGCGGTCGCCTTCTACTCCGACGTCGTCGGGTGGAGCACGGAGCGGTGGCAGGATGGCACCTACCTCATGTGGACCCGCGAGGGCACCCCCCTGGGCGGCCTCATGGAGATGGAGCCCGCGGAGGGGCCGCCCCGCTGGCTGGGCCACCTTGGGACCGACGACATGGACGCCACGGTGCAAAGCGTCCGGGAGGCGGGCGGCGCGGTCATGTTGGAGCCCCAGGACGTCCCGTCGGTGGGGCGGTACGCCATCATCGAGGATCCCCAGGGCGCCGCCGTGGCCCTCTTCCAGGCCGACGGCGGCGCCCCCGGTCACGACGGCCCCGCCCGCCTGGGGGAATTCAGCTGGCACGAGCTGGCCACCCCCGACCCCGACGACGCCTGGCGCTTCTACACGGCGCTCTGTGGCTGGCGGGAGACGGACGTCATGGACATGGGCGACATGGGCGTCTACCGCATGTACGGGCGGCCGGGTGGCCCCACCCTGGGCGGCATCTTCCGCAAGCCGCCGGAGCTGCACGGCCCGCCGGCGTGGCTGTTCTACGTGAGGGTACCCGACGTGAACGGGGCCGCCGAGCGGGTGCGGGCCTCGGGGGGAACGGTGATGAACGGCCCGATGGAGGTGCCCGGGGGGGACTGGATCGCCCAGTGCTCGGACCCCCAGGGCGCCATGTTCGCGCTGCACCAGACGGGTGGCGGCGCCTAGCCTCCCGCCCCGGGGACGCGACCGCCCAGGGTGTCGCCCGTCCTCCCCGTGTCGGCGGGGACCACCGGGACCATCCCCGCGGGAGGCAGCGCCGGCACGTAGCGCGCGGTGTCGGGCGCGGACTCCCGGCTGGCCATGCCGGGGCCGGCCCACCAATACCACGCGGCGGCCGCGGCCACCAGGAGCAGCAGGATCACGGCCAGCCAGAGTCCGGTGCGCCGGGGTGGGCGGCGCTCGATGTCAATCTCGGCCATGGTCGTCCTCCCCCGCCGGCCCCCTCTCGATGACGATGTCGTCACCTTCCACCCGGATGCGCACGTCGGCGTCGTCGGAGAGGTGCACCGTAGCCCGCCCCCTCCCGGGGGCTCCGGTCGCGGGCCGGGACGCTTCGACGGCCTGCGGCGCGCCCGCGCGACGGGGCCGGGCCGCGGAGCCGAAGAAGCGCCGCGCCGAGCGAGCCGCCCACTCCGGGTCCACGTCGCCGGCGCCCTCGTACCACGCGGCGAGGGACCGCTCCCCCTCGGGAGGGATGGGCAGCCCCCCATAGACCGGGTAGCGCTGCACGTCCCGGCCGAACAGCCCGGCCACCACCACCCGCTTATCGTCCCCGTCCAGCCGCACGCGCTCGACCGGTACCAGGATGTGGCGATCCACCCGCTCCAGCTCGAGGCGTTTCTCGTCCACGTCGCAGTCCAGGTAGCGGGCGTTCATCTCCGCGCGGTCCACCAGCAGGTCCACGACCTCGCCGATCTTCTGCCCGTCGCCCCCGACCAGCGTCCATCCCCGGGGATCCACGCTCTCCTTGGCGACGCGGTACTCCTTCACGTCCGAGAAGCGGACGAGGCGGCGCCCTTCGGGGGTAGTCCCCACGGGTGCAGCGGGGCCTCCCCGCCGGTACTCCTCCACCACGCGGGCCTCGGCCTCCGGGGTGATTTCCGCCGGCTTCCCCGCATAGCGTGGCATGGGGGCGGTGAGCCCCCGCACCCATACGATGTTGCGCCCAGCATCGGCCCGGGCGTAGGCGAGGGGCACGACGACCTGGCCACTGCCGACACCCCGCAGCTCCACGACCACGTGCCGGGGGGTCCCATCGGTGCCCAGGAGGAGATCCTCGATGCGGCCGACGGGTTCGTCATCGAGCTCCGTGCGGGCTTCCCACCCCCGCACGTCGAACGCATCGGGTGGAAGCGGCGCGCCTTCGCGTGAAAGGGAGAGCAGGGCCATGGGATGCCTCCGGCGGGGGTGAGCCGCCGGGCCCCTGCCCGGGCGGCGGGAGACGATCTCCCGCGTACGTTGCAAGCAACTGATATGCCACCACCGGCGGGCGGCTCAGGGCCCTCCTACGCCCTCCACGAGCCCCGACAGCTCGGCCGCCGGGATGGGTGCCAGGGCGATGACCCAGCCGGTGCTGCGGACCCGCACCACCCGGCTCCATCCCGAAGGGAGGGGCTCGGCCAGGACGGCGGCGAGGGCGTCTTCCCCGCCCCGGGCGTCGGGGCCCCCGGGCACGACCACCAGCTCCAGCGTATCGGATGAGGGGAGCCGCTGGAGGACCCGGACGCCCTTCACCCCCGGGGCCACGTCGCCGCCCACGACCGTCAGGAGCGGGAGCCCCGGCACGGTGAGGGGCTGGGCCGGGCCGGCGACGGATACCGGCGGTGCCGGGCGCCCGTGGTGCACCGGTTCGAGCCCGGCCGGGAGGAGCCCCTGGGGGCCATGGCCGGGGCCGGCCATCGCGCTCGTGGCGGCCCGGAAGGCCACCTGCGGGAGGGCGGTGGCGGCCGTGGTCGCAGGGGCGTCATCGCGTCGGGTACGGTCCTCCGGTGAGGCGTCCCGGGAGGACAGGGCCGGAAGGGTCACGGCGATCCGCTTGCCCACCGCGTCCGGGAGGGCAGCGTCGGGCAGGGTCGGCGCGTCCGGCAGGGTCGGGGCCTCCGGCGAGGCCGAGGCCAGCCGCGGGGCAGGCGAGGATGCATCGGGCGACGGTTCCGGCGTTCCCGCCGGACCCCGCCGCTCCGGGGCCCTGTCCGGGCCCGGGCCAACCGCCACGGCGGCCCTGCCCGCGGCGGTCGCCGCTCCCGTCCCGGGCTCCCCGGCGGCCTCCGGCTGGGCCGGGGCGCTCGCCACGGTCGTGCGGTCGCTCTCGGCCGTCTGGGCGTACGACGCGTCCGTGGCCGGCGCCGACCCGATCCGGTCCCGCACCGACCATCCGAGCCCCAGGGCGACCGCCACCGACGCCGCCCACGCCAACGACGCCACCCGTCGGCGGCCGGTCCGGGGGCCGGCCGACGCCCACGACGTCGGGCCATCCCCCCCCTGGGCCCGGACCTTCAGGCTCTCCAGGGGCGGCGGGGGCGCGGCGGCGGGGAGCGCCGCCGCGAGGACGGCGTCGGCCGCGGCCCTCAGCCCGGCCTCCTCGTCGAGGCGCACCCGGCAGAGGGGGCAGTCCGCGAGGTGCTCGCGCACGGCGCAGGCGGCGTCGCCCAGGACGGCGTCCAGCTCGCCGTCCAGGTACGCATGCATCTCGCCTTCGCCAACGTGTCCGGTCATCCTCGTCCCTCCAGGGCGTCCTTCGCCCGCGCTTCATGTGCCGCCACCAGGCGCTTGCGCGCCCGGGCGAGCGTCGTGCCCACGGCCCCCTTCGCCAGCCCCGTGCGCTCGGCGATCTCGGGGTACCCGAGGCCCGCGTCCCACAGCAGGAGGACCTCCCTGTCCCGGTCGCCCAGCGCCTCCAGCGCCTCCCGCACCGCCTGCTCTCGCTCCCGGTCGGCGAGGTCCCGGTCGGGATCGCCCACCCGGGAGCTCAGACCCTCCGCGTCGCTCCGCAGAAGCGCCAGGTGCCGCTTGCGGCGCACCACCATGCGCGCCTCGTCCCGGGCCAGGTTGGAGGCCACCGCGAACAGGAAGGCCCGGGGCTTCTCCGGGTCCTCCCGGAGGGCGCGCACGAATACCTCCTGGGCCAGGTCCCGGGCCCGCTCCGCATCCCACACCTTCCGGTGGAGGAAACGGACCAGGTCCGGGAAGACGCTGCGGTAGAGGGCGCTCCAGTCGGTGCTCACGTGCCTCGCTCGCGGGGGGGGGGACGTCCGTCTCCTCCTACCCCGTCCAGGAGGTGGAGGAGCCGGGTGCCCGGGGTCCCCGGTTCACGTGGGGGAGACGCGCGAGGATGGCGGAGATGCACACCCGGCGCGGGCGAGGTGAATCCGCCGACGGCGGGGGACGGCAACGGAGCAACGGCCGCGGCCCTTGCCCTTCCCCGGGGCCGGGGGCCTACCTTGCTTCCTCCCCCTCCACCCGGAACGACCATGAACGCTCCACGACGCCCCTCCCTCGTCCGCCCCCGCGGCGCCCTGGCCGGCATCGGGGTGGCGGCCGGCGTAGCCGCAGCGATGGCCGCCGCCCCCGCAGCCGCCCAGGTTCCGGTGGTGGACACCCTGCGCGCCACGCCGGCCACGGTCGCCTTCGGCCACTACGACCCTGCCACGCCGCCCGTCCTCCGGGTGCCGTCGGGCGCCATCGTCCATGTCACCACCATGCTCACCAACAGCCCCACCGGACTCCAGCGCATGGGGCTCCCTGCGGGCGAGGTCCAGCCGGAGCTCCGGGCCATCTACGACTCGGTGACGGACCGGGGGCCGGGGGGGCACATCCTCACCGGTCCCATCTACGTGGAGGGCGCCCAGCCGGGCGACGTGCTGGAGGTCCGGATCCTGTCCATCACCCCCGCCATCGACTACGGCTACAACGGGTGCAGCGGCTTCGTGCGCGCCCTTTGTGACGCCGACCGGCGCTCACGGCTGATCCGCATCGACCGGCGCCGCATGCGGGCCGAGATCGCCCCCGGCGTGACGGTGGACCTCCACCCCTTCTTCGGAAGCATGGGGGTGGCGCCGCCCCCCGATTCGGGGCGGGTGAGCAGCAACCCTCCCGGCCGCAATGCGGGCAACATGGACAACCGGGAGCTGGTGGCCGGCACGACCGTGTACATCCCCGTCCACGTGCCGGGGGCGCTGTTCGAGGTGGGCGACGGGCACGCCGTCCAGGGCGACGGGGAGGTCGACCAGACGGCGTTGGAGACGTCGCTGGAGGGGGACCTCCAGCTCGTGGTGCGGAAGGGGGAGCCGCTGGCATGGCCCCGGGCCGAGACCCGCACCCACTGGATCACCATGGGCTTCGACCCCGACCTGGCCAAGGCCACGGAGATCGCCATCCGGGAAGCCGTGGGCCTCATCTCGGATCGGACGGGACTCTCCTCGGGCGAGGCCTACTCGGTGGTGTCCATGGCGTGCGACGTGAGGGTCACCGAGCTGGTGGACGGGAACGTGGGCGTCCACGTGATGATCCCCAAGGGGGTGCTGACCAGGGAGCGCTGAGCGCCGGGAGCGCCCGCGCCGCCGGCGTCACTCCATGTCGAAGCCGGCCTCTTCCAGCTCGTGGGCCTTCTTCACGTCGTCCTCGCTCACCACCTGGCCGTCGAAGAGGTGGATCTGCCGCTCCGCCACGTGGGCGTAGCGCGGATCGTGGGTCACCATGCAGATCGTCGCCCCCTCCGCGTGCAGCTCGTGCAGCAGCTCCATCACCGCGTTGCCGTTCTTCGAGTCCAGGTTTCCCGTCGGCTCGTCCGCCAGCAGGATCAGCGGCCGCCCCACGATCGCACGCGCCACCGCCACGCGCTGCTGCTGGCCGCCGCTGAGCTGGCTCGGATAGTGGCCCGTCCGGTGCGCCATCCCCACCCGCTCCAGCGCCGCCTGCACACGCTCCTTCCGCTCGCTCCCCCCATCCCCCGGTACGTCAGCGGTAGCTCCACGTTCTCGTACACCGTCAGGTCCCCGATCAGGTTGAACGCCTGGAAGATGAACCCGATCGCCTGGTTCCTGATCTTCGCCCGCTGACCCGCCGTCAGGCTCTCCACCGGCTCACCCTCCAGCAGGTACTTCCCCGACGTCGGCGAGTCCAGAAGCCCCAGGATCGACAGCAGCGTCGTCTTCCCGCACCCCGACGGGCCCGCGATCGACACGAACTCCCCGCTCTGCACGTCCAGCGTGATCCCCGACAGCGCGTGCGTCTCCACCTCCTCCGTGTAGAACACCTTGCTCAGCCCGTCCAGCTGCAGCAGCGGCTGACTCGTCTCCATGGGGCGCGTCTCCTGTGGGGTGGGTCGAGGGGAGCCTCGTAGCCTTGGATGGGCCGAGGGGCCGGAACGTTGCAGGGGACGTCAGGCGCGGCCGGGGCGGTCTTCCAAACGGACCACGAAGCGGAGCCCCGACCAGTCCTCGTCCACCGCGCAGATCTTGTTGTCCACCAGCCCCGCGGACAGCCCCAGGGAGCGCACGTCCGACTCCCGCATCGCGGTCGCCAGCGGCGACGACTGCTTGGGCCACGCGATCCACAGGCCGCCGTCCACGGCCATGAGCGCCCGGCCGTGGGCGAAGCGCGTCTCCAGGACGTCCAGGTGGGGCGCGAAGGCCACCACCACGTCCCAGGGGCCTGCCTCCGGCTCGGCCTCGAGCGTGACCGAAGGGGAGAGATCCAGGAGGCCGGCGAAGCGGGGCGGCGCGCCCAGCGTCGCCACCCGGTGCCCCTCCCGGATGCCCAGCTTGCGGGCCAGGGGCGTGCCCGAGTAGCCGGCGGCCAGGCTCAGCCCTCCAGCGCCGAGCGGGGCTGGATTCCCGTGGCCCGGCGGGCGGGGAGCAGGCAGGCCAGGAAGGCCACCAGCACCAGGACCATGGTGACGGCTCCGAAGGTGAGCGGGTCGTCGGGCTCGACGCCGTAGAGTAGGCTCGCCATCACCCTCCCGGCGAGGAGCGCCACGCCGAGGCCCACCACCACCGCCACCGCCACCATGCCCATCCCCTGCCCCACCACCATCCGTACCACGTCGCCCCGCCCGGCCCCCAGGGCCATGCGGATCCCGATCTCCCGGGTACGCTGGGCCACGCCGTACGCGATCACGCCGTAGAGCCCCACGGCGGCCAGCGTGAGGGCCACCGCGGCGAAGACGAGCTGGAGGAGCATGGAGAAGCGCTGCGTCGCCGTCGACGTGCTCAGATCCTGCTCCAGTGTGCGCACGGCGTAGACGGGAAGGTTCGGGTCCATGGCCGCCACCTCCCGCCGCACGGCGGGAACGACGGACATCGGATCCACGGCGGTGCGCAGCGTGAGGGTCATGGCCGTCACGGCGTACCAGGTCCGTGGCGACTGGGCCTGGGCGAAGTACAGCATGGCCCGGGGCGCCACGTCGAGCCCCTCCTGGTGGACGTCGCCCACCACGCCCACGATCTCCGCGTAGGCGAAGTCGTTCCCGGGCTGGCGGATATGCTCGCCCAGGGGGTTCTTCCCGGGGAAGAAGCGCTCGGCCAGCGTCCGGTCGATGACCGCCACGACGGGCGCCTGGTCGTCGTCCGAGCGGGCGAAGGCACGACCCTGGAGGACGGGAATCCCCATGACGTCGAAGTAGCCCGGGGTCACCACCTGGATGTCGGCGTTCAGGGGCGGCGCGTCGTCGCCCCGGGGCGGGAGGTTCTCGATCTCGATGTCGTTGGGCGGCAGGGAGCCCGCGAGGGGCGCGGTCCGCACCGCGGCGGCCGCCGTGACGCCGGGGATGGCCGCGAGCCGGGGGAGGAGGTCCCGGTAGAAGCCCACGGCGTCGGCGTCCTCGGGGTAGGTGGCCGCCGGCAGGTCCACCTGGGCGGCGAGCACGCCCTCGGCATGGAAGCCCGGGTCCACGGCCCGCAGGTGGAAGAAGCTCTGGATGAGGAGGCCGGCCGCCACCAGGAGCACCACCGCCATGGCCGTCTCCGAGATCACCAGGAGGTTGCGTGCCCGGGCGCGCCCCTTCCCCACCGTGCCCCGCCCCTCCTCCCGGAGGGATGCCTGCACGTCCAGCCGTCCCGCCTGGAGGGCGGGGGCCAGGCCGAAGATGAGGCCGGCCACCAGCGTCACGCCCAGGCAGAAGAGGAGCACCGAGGGGTGGAGCCCGATCTCGTCCACCCGGGGCAGCCCTCCGGGCGCCAGGCGCCGCAGCCACACGACGCCGGCCCATCCGAGCCCGAGGCCCAGCGCGCCCCCGGCGAGGGCCGTCACCAGGCTCTCGGTCACGAGCTGGCGCACGATGCGGCGGCGGCCCGCCCCCAGGGCGGTGCGCACCGACACCTCCCGCTGACGCCCCTCGCCCCTCGCCAGGAGCAGGTTGGCCACGTTCGCGCACGCGATGAGGAGCACCACGCCCACGGCGCCCATGAGCACGAGCAGGGAGCGTCGCACGTTCCCCACCATCTGCTCGGTGAGGGAGCGGACGAAGGCGGGGTGCCCAGATTGGGCCCCCGCCGACGCAGTCCTCCACTGGTGCTGCTGCGGGTTCTCGGCGGCCCAGCGGGCCATGAGCCCCTGAAGCTCGGCGTTGGCACCCTCCACGTCCACGCCGGGGCGGAGCCGCCCCACCATGGACAGGTAGTGGCTGGCCCGCCCGCCCGGGTTGGCCGGGTCCAGCCCCAGGGGCAGCCACAGGTCGGTGCTCTCGTCGGGGAAGCGCACGTCCCGGGGGAGCACGCCCAGCACCGTGTAGGGCTTCCCGTTGATCTGGACGTCCCGCCCGATCAGCGCGGGATCGCCACCCCAGCGCCGCTCCCAGAGCCGCTGGGACACCACCACCACCGGCGGCCCGTCGGCCACGTCCTCCTCCTCGCCGAACACGCGCCCGGCCAGCGCCTCCACCCCCAGCGCCGGGAAGAGCTGCCACGTGGCGAAGACGGCCTGCACCCGCTCGGGCCCCTCCTCGCCGGTGAGGGTCCGCTCCCGCGACGCGAAGGCCGCCAGGCTCTGGAAGGAGCGGTTCTGGTCCCGGTAGTCCAGGTACTCCGGGGCCGACGCGGGGAACTCCATGAGGTTCATGGAGGGGAACTGGCTCCACACCACGGCGAGCTGGTCCTGGTCCGGGTACGGGAGGGGCCGCAGGAGGACCGCGTCGACCACGCTGAACACGGCGGTACAGGCACCCACCGCGAGGCCCACGGTCAGCACCAGGACGGCGGTGATGCCGGGCCGACGCACGAGTTGGCGGAGTGCGAATCGGAGGTCCTGACGGAGCTCGTCCACGGGAGTCCACTCCTGGTTGGGGCGTCGCCGGGGTGCTCCCTATGGGATGCGGCGCCCGGGCCGACGGTTGGCACCCCCACGAACGAAGCCGCCCGACCCCACCTGGGGCCGGGCGGCTCGGGTCGGCTCCGGAAACGGCCCGGGCGCCGGGGTCAGCCTTCCCGCATCACGGGAAGCCGGCGGCGCCGGCGGGACCCCCGTCCACGACGTTGAAGTGGACCCACATGCCCGTGGCCGCGTGGCCCGGGATGTAGCAGACGAGCCCGTACTGGCCCGCCTTGTCCGCCGTGAAGGTGTGGACCTCGTTGTCGCCGGGCATGGTGCCGTCGGTCATGGAGCCCGGGTTGTCCGACACCGCACCCGCGAACACCGGGTTGGGCGTCAGGGCGGCCGGCCACGGCGTCTGGAGCTCCTCGACGCCGAAGCTGTGGGCCATGTTCGGATCCTTGTTGCTGAAGTCGATCGTCACCGAGTAGCCCGTGGGCACCTGGATCACGCCCTGGCCCTGGGTGGCGCCGTTGTAGTTCCAGTAGTTCAGGGTGGGGGTCTTGCCCGCCACCAGGTCGATAGTGACGGTCTTCGCCGCGTCGTCGGTCTGCATCCACGACGGCATGGCGATCTCGCCGGTGGGAGCCGTCGCGGCGGCGCCCGACGGGCCCTGCTCGGCGGGAGCCTGCTGGCCGCCGTTGTTCTCGCCGCCCCCGCACGCGGCGAGGGCCATCGCTACGAGGAGGGAGGTGGTGATCTGGGTGCGCTTCATGTCTTGATCCTGGTGTTCAAGGGACCGGATGTGGACGTGTCTCCCTACGGAACAGCGTGCTCCGGGGCAGCCCTACCCGGGAATCTTCCGGTGGTGCCACAGCCATCCAAAGATGGGGCGGACGCAGGGGAGCGCAACGGGTGGCCCCCCTGTCACGACGAGTAGTACGCCCCGTTCTCCTCGATGTAGCCGGGGCCCAGGTCGCACCCCCACGCCCGGGCGTATCCCTCGCCCAGGCCGAGGTCCACCTCCACGTCCACCGCCTCGCCCCGGAGGAGGCTCCGCACGGCCTCCTCGTCGAAGTCGGCCCGGGCCCCACCCTCCACCACCGCCACCCCTCCGATGCAGGCCCCGATGCGCCCCGTCTCGACCCGGCACTCGAAGCACTTCCCCACCGCCATGAGAATGCGTCCCACGTTGGGGTCGGCCCCGTGGACCATGGTCTTGACCAGCGCCGAGTTCACGAGCGACTTCGCCACGCGCCGGGCGTCGAAGCGGCTCGCCGCCCCCCGCACCGTCACGCGCAGGAGGCGGGTCGCCCCCTCCCCGTCCCGGGCCAGCGTCTCGGCCATGCGGGTGCACGCCTCCAGGAGGGCCTCCTCCAGGGCGCCCGGAGGAGCAGGGCCGGCCCGACCCCCGGCCAGCATGGCGCACGTGTCGGAGGTGCTCGTGTCGCCGTCCACCGAGAGCATGTTGAAGGTGTCGTCCACCACCCGGCGCAGGAGGGCGTCCAGCGCGGCCGGGCTCACCTCGGCGTCGGTGAACGCGTAGGCCAGCATGGTCGCCATGTCGGGTTCGATCATCCCCGAGCCCTTGGCCACCAGGGTGAGGACGGCGTCGCTGCCGGGGACGTCCAGCGACAGGGCCTTGGGGTGGGTGTCGGTGGTCATGATCCCCCGGGCCCCCTCCAGGGGGTCGTCCTGGAGCCGGGCGGCCAGTCCGGGGAGGGCCGCCTCGATGCGCTCCACCGGCAGGGGCACGCCGATGACGCCGGTGGAGCCCACCAGCACCAGGGACGGGTCGATCCCGAGGGCCGCTGCTGCGGCGGCGCCCATGCGCCGGGCCCTGCGCACCCCTTCCTCCCCGGTGCCCACGTTGCTCACCCGGCTGTTGACCACCACCGCCTGCAGGCGCCTGGAGCGGATGAGCTCCCGGCCCAGGAGCACCGGGGCGCCGGCGACGTGGCTCCGGGTGAAGACGGCGGCGGCCGCGCAGGGCGCGTCGGCCGTGAAGAGGGCGAGGTCAGGACCCACCGCCTTGAGGCCGCAGTGGCCCGCGGCGCAGCGGAAGCCCCGGGGCATGCGGGGCGTGGCGTGGAACGGCATGGCAGGAACTTCGGTGCGACCGGGGCCGGCACCAAGGCCCCGGAGCGTCAGCCCCCACCCTGGAAGCGGGCCGCCGCCGGGGCGCGCTCCTCCTCCGCGGGCCGCCGCGCCGGGCGCCCGTCGAAGCCGATGGGCCGGATCCCGGGCGCCGAGCTGTCTTGCTTCAGGTGGCGCTCCAGCTCCTCGTACTCCCGCTCCATCTCGGCCGTGACCGAGGCCCGGGTCTCCTCCAGCGCCTTCTCGAAGAAGCGCATGGGCACCCGCTCGGCGGCCATGTCCTCCCGGAGGGCCTGCATGCCGGCCCGGCGCACCAGGTCCGCCAGGTCGGCGCCGGTGAAGCGGCCCGCCCGCTCGGCCAGCTCCACCAGGTCCACGTCGTCGCCCAGGGGCATGTCCCGGGTGTGGATCTGCAGGATGCGCAGGCGCCCCTCCTCGGAGGGCACCGGGACGTAGACGAGCTCGTCGAAGCGCCCGGGGCGCAGGAACGCGGGGTCCAGCAGGGTGGGGCGGTTGGTGGCGCCGATCACCACCACGCCCTCCTGGTCCTCCAGCCCATCCATCTCGGCCAGGAGCGTATTCACCACTCGCTCGGTCACCGCGGGCTCGCCCTGCCCCCGCCCCCGCTGGGGGGCCAGGGAATCGATCTCGTCGATGAAGATGACGGTGGGCGCCACCTGCCTCGCCCGCTGGAACAGGCGGCTGATCTGCTGCTCCGACTCGCCGTACCACTTGCTGAGGAGGTCCGACGCCTTGGAGGCGATGAAGTTGGCCTCGGCCTCCCGGGCCACCGCCTTCGCCAGGAGCGTCTTCCCGGTCCCCGGAGGCCCGAAGAGGAGGAAGCCCCGGGCCGGGCGGATGCCCAGCCGGCGGAAGGCGTCGGGGTGGCGGAGCGGCAGCTCCACCCCCTCCGTGAGGGTGCGCTTGGCGCTGTCCAGCCCGCCCACGTCGTCCCAGCGCACGTCGGGGACCTGGATCATGATCTCCCTCATGGCCGAGGGCTGCACCCGCCGCAGGGCGCATTGGAAGTCGTCCCGGGTGACCACCAGCCGCTCCAGCACCTCCCGGGGCACCTCCTGGGCCTCCAGGTCCATGTCCGGGAGGTTCCTGCGCAGCGCGTCCATGGCCGCCTCCCGGGCCAGGGCCGACAGGTCCGCGCCCACGAAGCCGTGGGTGGTGCGGGCCAGCTCGGGGAGGTCCACGTCCTGCGCCAGGGGCATACCCCGGGTGTGGATGTCCAGGATCTCCTTGCGCCCCTCCGCGTCGGGGACGCCCACCACGATCTCCCGGTCGAAGCGCCCAGGCCGGCGCAGCGCCTCGTCGATGGCCTCCAGGCGGTTCGTGGTGGCGATGACCACCACGTTCTGCCGGGGCTCGAGCCCGTCCATGAGGGTGAGGAGCTGGGCGACGATGCGCCGCTCCATCTCCCCAGTGGTCTCGGAGCGCTTGGAGGCGATGGAGTCCAGCTCGTCGATGAAGACGATGGAGGGCGCGTTCGCCTCGGCTTCCTGGAAGAGCTCCCGGAGGCGCTCTTCCGATTCGCCGTAGTAGCGCCCCATGATCTCGGGCCCGGCGATGGCGAAGAAGCGGGCGTCGGCCTCGTTGGCCACGGCCCGGGCCAGGAGCGTCTTCCCCGTCCCCGGCGGCCCGTGCAGGAGCACGCCCTTGGGGGGCGAGATGCCCAGGCGCTGGAAGAGCTCGGGGTGCTTCAGCGGCAGCTCCACCATCTCCCGGACCTGCTCGATGGTGGCGCCGATGCCCCCCACGTCGTCGTAGGTCACGTCGGCGCGCCGGGTCTCAGGCTCCCGGTACTCGGGGAGGAGCTCGATCTCCGTCTCGGGGGTGACCCGCACCACGCCCCGGGGCTTGGTGGAGACCACCACCAGCCGGATCTCCTGGAGGGCGAAGGACCCCTGCTGCCCCAGGAACGTGCGGAACAGCTCCTCGGGGTCGTTCACGTGGCGGGGCGCGGTGCGCCGGTAGCTGGACGTGGAGATGACGTCGCCCGCAACCAGGGGACGGCCGGCCAGGGTGCGCCCCAGCATCTCCCCGGAGCCCGACAGGCGGAGATTCTCCTGGGCGGGGGCGAGCTGGAGCCGCTGGGCCGGCCGCACCTCCACCGCCCGCACGTCCACGTGGTCGCCCATCCCTACGTCGGCGTTGGCGCGCTGGAAGCCGTCCAGCCGGATGAGCTCCAGCCCCTCGTCCTCGGGGAAGGGCCCCAGGGCGATGGCGGCGGTGGCGCGCTTACCGACGATCTCGACGGCGTCGCCCTCGCCCACCCCCAGGCGCTTCATGGCACCCCGCCCCAGACGGGCCACGCCCTTGCCCACGTCTTCGGACTTGGCTCCGGCCACCTGAAGCCGGATCGCATCCCCCTCCCGTCCAGTCCGCTCCCCGTCGGCCATGCTCACCCCTTCGCTCAGTCAAGGGACCCGTTGAAGGCCCGCTCCGAGGGGGTGGAGCAAGATTCGTACGGAGGGGAGACGCCCTGGCGCGGAGGGCCGCCTCAGCCGCCCGGGACGCCGTCCTGGTCCAGGGGCAGGGCGGCCCGTAGGCTGTCCAGGAGATCGACGAGCGGGGTCACCTCGCTGTCCTCGAGCCCGCCCAGGAGCTGGCGCTCCGCCTCCAGGATGGGCTGTTCCAGCCGGTCCAGGAGCTCGGAGCCCCGGGGCGTCAGGGCGCAGAAGACCTGGCGGCGATCCTTCTTGCCCCGGGTGCGCTTCACCCAGCCCTTGGCCTCCAGGCGGTCCACGATGCGGGTCACGCCGGGGGTCCGCTCCACCATGCGGTGGGCGATGTCCAGGGTGGGGAGGCCGTGGCGGCCGGCCCGCCGCAGGATGCGCAGGACGTTGTATTGCTGAAGGGTGACCCCCTCCTCCCGGAGCACCTCCCCGTAGTACCGGCGGACATCGTCGGCCGTGCGCAGGAGGGCCACCACGGCCTCGTGACCGCGGCTGCGGAAGGACATCCGGATCTCCTCCCCCACCGATCGGGGGAGTCTGCGCTCAGGCATCGCCTGCCTCCTCTGGGGGGGAACCACGCGAGGACGCGCGCCCAGACGGACGGAGAGGGACGTCGACGGACGGGTCACTGCTGGCGGGCCCGGCCCCTGGCCGGGTGTGTCGCGATCATCCGAAGACACCGGCGTCTCCGGCTTCGCACGGACGATTCCCCAAAGGAAGATCGTCCGCCTGCTTCACAATACGGCGGAAGATGGGCGCAGGCTAGGGGCCACGGACGACGAGAAGGCCCCGGGGCGGCAGCCGCCCCGGGGCCTTCTTCCTCGAGTACGCCCGAGAGGATTCGAACCTCTGACCTCTGCCTCCGGAGGGCAGCGCTCTATCCAGCTGAGCTACGGGCGCATGGATGTGCAGGAGTCCGTAAAGATCGAGGAGCGCCCAGGGGCGGTCAACCCGCCGGACGGGTGTGATCGTCGGGGATCCACGCCGAGAAGGTGGTCACGCGGCCGGGCTGGCTGTCGACCTGGAGGGAGCCTCCCATCTGGCGGGCCGCTTCGGCCGCGATCGAGAGGCCGAGGCCGGTGCCCTCGACGTCGGGGCCACTGCCACGGTAGAACTCCCTCCCGTCTCCGGCGGTGCCCTGCACCCCGTAGTCGCCGCAACCCCCATGCCCTGAACGCACGCGCGGCGTCCGCAGGAGAGCCTGCGGACGCCGCGAAGCGTGCGGAATAAGCCGAGTTCTGTCCCCTGACGGACCCGAAGGACCGCGGGGGAGGATCATTTCTCTGGGACCGCCGTCGCCGGCGGCCTCGTGCGGCCTACCCGGGACTCGGACGGGGCGGGCCGCCCCTCGTCCCTGCTTGGCCTTGCTCCGGGTGTGGTTTGCCGTGCGACGTCCGTTGCCGGACGCCCGGTGCGCTCTTACCGCACCCTTTCACCCTTGCCTGTGCCCCGACCGCGGCTCGCGCCGGGTCCTGGCCATCGGCGGTCTGCTCTCTGTGGCACTTTCCGTCGCCTTGCGGCGCCCGGGCGTTACCCGGCACCCTGCCCTGTGGAGCTCGGACTTTCCTCCGACGGCGCCCCGGAGGGCCCGCCGGCGATCCTCACTCGCACGCTCCAACGAGACAGTACGCGGCGCACCGGCCCATGGTTCCAGCCAGGAGACCCCATGCGAAGCCCCCGATCCAGCACCGTCCTGCTCCTGGCCGCCCTCCTGGCGGCCACCCCCCACGCCGCCGCGGCCCAGGCCGCGCCCACCGTCGTCCTCCTGGTGCGCCACGGCGAGAAGGTCTCGGAGGAAGCCGACCCGCCCCTCACCGAGGCGGGACGGGAGCGGGCGCGCGCGCTGGCGGCCCTCGTCCGGGACGCGGGCCTCGACCGGGTGCTGTCCACGGACTACCAGCGCACCCGGGACACCGCCGCCCCCGCGGCCGCCGCCGCGGGTGTGGAGGTGGAGCTGTACGACGGTGGGCGGCTGGCCGAGCTGGCCGCGGAGCTGAAGGCGTCGCCGGGACGGCGGGTGCTGGTGGTGGGGCACAGCAACACGACCCTCGACCTGGTGCGGCTCCTGGGAGGCGAGCCCGGCAATCCCATGGACGCGGAGGAGTACGACCGTCTCTACGTCCTCACCCTGGATCCGGGCGGGACGACGAGCACGCTCCTCCTCCGCTACGGGCGGCCGTTCCGGCGCTAACGCCGCTGCGCCGCCGTGGGCTTCCGGGTCACGTGCCAGGTGCCGCCGCCGATCTGGCCCCCGCCGGTGCGCCACGCGGTGAACGTCCCCTCGATGCGATCGCCCTGCACGGTGCCCGTGAACTCCGTGACCACCACGCAGCCGCAGTCGGGGTCGGTGTACGGCGCCAGGAGCCCTTTCACCTGCACGCCGGCGCAGTGCACGAACTGGATGTCCACGCCCTGCACCCTGGGACCGACGTCGCCCGAGTCCTCCAGGTCGCCGGCCGACGAGGGTCGCTGCCGGGGGATCATCACCACGTCGCCGTAGGCCGTGTCCTTTCCCGCCTCGAGGCGGAACAGGATGGAGCCCGTGCGCCCCGTCTCGGGGCTCATGTACTCGCCCACCCACTCGCCCGCCAGCCCCTGGATGGCGGCCGGCTCACCCTCCACCCGCACCGGCGGCGGGTTCACGGCGCACCCCACCAGCCCGGCGGCCGACAGGAGCAGGAGACCGCTCCGCGATGCCCGTGTCATGGCGTCTCCTCCCGTACCTCCATGGACGCGGAGGATGGCTTCCCCCGCGCTGATCCAAGGATGGCGCCACAGGCTCCGGAACGCTGTCGGGGGGATTCCCCCGGGAGGGTGGGGAGGAGACCCTAGTCGTCCGCGGCGGCCGCACGGCCGCCCAGGGCGAAGCGGGGCGGGGAGCTGATGATGGCCATGCGGGCGCCGGGGCGGGCCACGGCGTCTGGGGCGCAGATACGACGAGGATCGACGTCGGCTCGGCCCAGGAGACCCCGCACCCGCGAGCGCATGAGCTCCAGCACCTGGCGGTCGCTCTCCCGGCGCACCAGCCCGGCCTCCACGGCGTCGGTCCAGCGTTGGTGCTCCCTGCGCACGCCGGGGTCGGGAGAGAGGGACAGGCACACGTCGAACAGCACGATCTGCCGGAAGGCGAAGCGCCGCAGGGCATGGGGAATCGAGACGTCTCCCGCCAGCGCCGGCAGCGCCCGGTACACCAGCGTGGCGTCCCCGCTGAAGAGCACCTCGCGCCATCCGTCCAGGCGGAAGCCCCCGTCGTCGTCCAGCCACGCCAGGGGGTCGTCCTCCCCCCGGGCGCGCAGCACGAGGCGAAGCTCGTCCAGGGCATCCCGCAGGTAGCCCATGCCGTCGAGGACGTCGGTGCGGAAGGGTGCATTCCGGATGAACTGGAGCGCGCCGGCGACCTTGACCCGGGCCACGGCCTCGGCGCCGGCCAGGTCGCCCCGGGCGGCGGCCAGGGCGATGCGTCCGCTCTGGGCCTGGAAGGCCTCCGCCACGGGCTCCCGCTCGGTGGTCGCCAGACGGCTCCAGCCGCCGTCGGAGGGGAGGCGGTAGCGGGTGCCCACCACGTCGGCCTCGGGCGCCAGGGCGAAGGTCTCGAAGTCGGCGTTCACCGGGTGGTCGGCCACCGCCTGCAGCGCCGCGGTGGCGTGCTCGTGCAGCTCATCGTCCAGGGCCCGCCGCACCAGGCGAACCGGCCAGCGCTCCGGCGTCAGCCCCACGGCCCGCTCCAGCTCTTCCCCCTGGAAGAGGGGCCGGAGCCGGTAGCCGGCCACGGGCGGCTGGAGCTGAGCGTACATGCGCAGCGCCCGGTAGTACGTGAGGCGGTGGAGGGCCCGCCCGGCCCGCTCCGGAGAGATGGTGCTGTCGGAAGGCGCCGCCTCCGCCTCCGCCCGGCCCAGGCCGTCCACCGAGAGGGTGCCCTCGGGGAGGCTCCAGGCCACCGGATCGGCGTACCCGGCGAGCTCCAGGCGGGCCTTCCAGGCGGCCACGTCGGTGTCGGAGCTCCCGTACGACTGGAGGAAGTGGAACGTGGCCAGGCTCAGGCTGTCCTTCTCCGAGAGCGGGGCGTCGGGAGGCAGGTCCAGGGTCACGCCGCGGAAGATGCGGGCGCACCCCTCGCCGCTGCCGAGCTTCTCCCCCACCCGGTCCGGCACCTCGAGCCCCGACCGCTCCCAGAACCAGGCCCGGTACTCCCTGGCCTGGTACGCGCTCCGGGCGGTCGTGTAGGCGGGCAGCGCCGACGAGAAGTTGTGGATCTGCAGGCAGAGCTCGCCCGCCTTGGCCTCCGCCTCCTCGTCCAGCCGGAAGGCGTAGTCGAAGTTGTAGCGCAGCGCCGCCAGCAGCCGCCCCGCCACCGTCTTGTCCCGCATCTGCCGCCGGTGGATGGCCTCGTGCACCCGGGTGGACAGGGGCGGAGCGTCGGTGAGGTAGAGGGTCGTCTCCGGGCCCAGCGTCATGGCCACCGGCCGAAAGCGGTGGAAGGTCCGCACCCCCACCACCAGCGGCACGCCCACCAGGACGAGGAGGGCGGCGGGAGCGAGGCGCCAGAGCATCGCGCGTGCGGCCACGGCGAGAGCGACGGAGGGATGGGGAGGAGACGAACGCGGTGGACGGCGGCGGACGGACCCGCGTCCAAGGGATTAAACCGCAGAAGAGGCCGGTGGGTTCCCCCAGGCCGCTCAGCCCTTGTGGGTCGCCGGCTCCGGTGCCTCCGGCGCCGTCTCGGGTGGGCCCAGCACCTTGAGCCACACCCCACCCGCCGCGGCGACGAACGCCATGAACGCGAAGGTGTGCCAGCGCACCAGCACCGCCGAGCCCACCGTGAACATGAGCCCGAACAGGAGGAGCAGCCCGGCCATGATGCGCTGGACGTCGAACCACAGGTTCTGGATGGGCTCCAGCCCGGTGCGCTCGCGCTGGCGGCGCCAGCCGGGTCCGCCCGGGCGGACCCGTGCGTAGAAGTCGTCCAGGATGGCGTCGCCCTCGGGCTTGGTGAGGAGCATCACCGGGAGCCAGATGGCCACGCTGGCCAGGGACGTGACCAGGAGCCGCGTGCCGAAGTCGTCGATCTGGATCACCGGGATGAGCGTGGTGCCCGCTCCCACCAGGAAGCCCGCCAGCATGGCCGCCAGCTCGGCCCACGCGTTGATGCGCCACCAGAACCAGCGCAGGATGTAGACCAGCCCCGGGCCCGTCCCCACGGCGATGATGAGGCGGAACACCCCCATGACGCTGGTGCTGAAGAACGCCGCCGCCGCCCCCATGACCGTCACCAGCACCGACGCCACACGCCCCGCCGCCACCAGCTCCTTCTGGCTGGCCTGGGGGCGCAGGAAGCGGGCGTAGAGGTCGTTGGTGATGTAGGAGGCGCTCCAGTTGATGAGGGTGGAGACCGTGCTCATGAACGCCGCCACCAGCGACGCCACCACCAGCCCCAGGATCCCCGAGGGCAGGAAGTCGAGCATGAGGTTGGGGTAGCCCAGCTCCCGGTCCTGGAGATCGGGGTAGATGACCAGCGCCACCACCGCCACCACAATCCACGGCCACGTGCGCAGCACGTAGTGGAGGATGTTGAAGAACCACGCCGACTTCTCGGCCTCGGCCTCGGTGCGGGCCGCCGCCAGGCGCTGGACGAACTCGCCGCCCCCGTCGGAGCGGCGGAACGACCACCACTGGAGCCCGATGTAGGCCATGAACGTGGACGCGGTGATCCCCGCGGCGTTGGACCAACCCAGGAGGTGGCTCCCCCCCACCGTCACCGGCGTGAAGGAGAGGACGTCGAAGTCGGTGAGGGCCTGGGCACGCCGAACCATCTCCCCGAGTCCGCCCACGTGGCTGACCGCCGACCAGGCCACGATCACCGCCCCCAGCATCCCCAGGAAGAACTGGAAGAAGTCCGTCACCACGACGCCCCACAGGCCGGCCAGCCCGGCGTACGCCAGCACCAGGATGCTGACCAGCACCACGGCCCACAGCTTCCCCTGGGCGCCCACCTGGAGGCCCAGGGAGTCGAACACCCCCAGGGCGTCCACCACCTTCACCATGGCCAGCATCGCCAGGGCGATGGAGATGGAGCCGATGACCACCGCGAAGAGGAAGCCCTTGGTGGCCCGGAGCACGGCGGCGGGCCGGCCCGAGTAGCGCAGCTCCGAGAGCTCGTTGTCGGTGACGATCTCGGCCCGGCGCCAGAAGCGGGCGAACACGTAGATGAGGATGACGTGGGCGACGCCGAAGCTCCACCACTCCCAGTTGCCGGCGATGCCCCGGGTACCCACCACCCCGGCCACGTAGAGAGGCGTGTCCACCGAGAAGGTGGTGGCGGCCATGGAGGTGCCGGCCAGCCACCAGGGCAGCGCCCGCCCCCCCACGAAGAAGTCGACCATGCTCCCGGAGGCCCGCCGGGAGAGGTAGAGACCCAGGAGGAGCGTGGCCACCATGTAGACGGCCACCACGCTCCAGTCCAGGAGGCTCACGACGCCGCTCCCACGGCGGAGGATGCCCCGCGCTGGAGGCCTTCCAGCAGCACCCGGGCCGCCGCCTCCTGCATGAGGGGCTCGCCCCCCC
Organism: uncultured Gemmatimonadales bacterium; assembly: GCA_963720485.1. Classification (GTDB taxonomy): domain Bacteria; phylum Gemmatimonadota; class Gemmatimonadetes; order Longimicrobiales; family Gaopeijiaceae; genus MFD05684-c1. The sequence goes on along the minus strand of OY970395.1, from coordinate 621,732 downwards.
AGGCGCACAGCACGGGCACCCCCGGCGGAAGGACCTCGGCGTTGCGCGGGTGGGAGAAGAGGACCACCACTACCCCATCGTCGGCGTCCGCCAGGGTCGAGCGCACCGCGGCCGCGGCGCCGTCGGAGAGGGTGGAGCGGCCCTTCCACCCCCGGGGTTCGGCATAGACCGCCAACACCGTCCGGGCTCCGTCCCCCGGGGCGTGCGGCCCGTCGGTGGGCCACGGCAGCACCCGGGCGCCGCCGCCCTCGAGCACCCGGGGGAAGACGTCCCGGGGCACGGCCGGGCCGGGACCTCCCAGGTCGTCGTCTACCACGACCACCCGCACATCGGACCCGGCCAGCCGGGGCACCTCACCACGGACCGGATGTACGGTGCGCCGCGCCATCGCCGCGGCCCAGCGGGCGGGATGGGGGGGAGGGGATGGCACCTCCGCCGCCTGGGCCGCCCGGGCCAGCGCCTCGATCCGGTCCACCGCCTCGTCCAGGCGCTGCTGGTCCAGCTCGCCCCGGGCCACCGCCCCGTCCACCGCCTCGGCGGCGCCCCGGGGGTCGCTGGGGTGGAGGAGGGCGTCCACGCCCGCGGCCACCGCCCCCACCGCCGCCGCCGCCTCGCCCCCCTCCCTCCGGGCGACGGCCCCCATGTTCAGGGCGTCGGTCACCACCACCCCGCCGTACTCCAGCGTCTCCCGGAGAAGCCCCGTGACGATGGGGCGGGACCGGGTGGCCGGCGCTCCGGAGGGGTCCAGGGCGGGATACGCCACATGGGCCGTCATGATCGAAGGCACCCCCGCGCTCACCGCGGCCGCGAAGGGGACGAGGTCACGCCCCATCTCCCGGCGTCCGGCATCGACCGCGGGAAGCTCCAGGTGGGAGTCGGTGGTCGTGCGGCCGTGGCCGGGGAAGTGCTTCACGCAGGCCAGCCCGCCCCCGTGGGCGCACCCCTCGATCCAGGCCATGACCCCCCGCGCCGCCCGGTCGGCGTCGTCGCCGAGGGAGCGGGTGGCCACGATGGGGTTGTCGGGCTCCAGGTCGAGGTCGGCCACGGGTGCGAAGATCCAGTCGATGCCCACCGAACGCGCCTCGGCGGCCGTCAGGCGGCCGGCCCCGTAGAGGACGGGGAGCTCGTCCAGCCATCCCAGGGCGCCCAGGGGAGGCAGGGACGTGAGGCCGGCGATCTGCTGGCCGGCGCCCCGCTCCAGGTCCGAGCCCACCAGGATGGGGTGGCGGCTCCGCTCCCGGAGCTCCCGGATGAGGGGCCCGACCGTCTCCACCGTGCCGCCGAAGACGATGAACCCGCCCACCCCCAGCGCCAGGGCCGAGCGCACCCGCTCCCGCTCGTGCTCGAAGCCCGAGTCGGGACGGTGGCGAAGGTCGGGGAAGAGGAGCCTGGATGCGCGCATGCTCGGGAGCCGGGGGGGCGAGGACGCCGACGAGGATGGGGCCCGGCGGCGCATCCGTCGAGGGGGGGCGCCGCCCGGGGCCTCAGCGACGCCGCCTCGCAGGTCGGCGCACGCCACGGTGGGGCCGTGGTCCACGCCTCCCTTCTGGTGGACGTGCACGCTGAACTCGCCCGCCCGGGTGCGCAGGGCCGGCATGGGGGGAACGTCCACCTCCGCGTGGGCGTGTCCCTCGGCGTCGGCCACCGGCGGCGGAGGGGCCGGACTCGCCCGCCTCGTCCGACCCGCGACAGGCGACGACGCAGAGGGCCAGTGCCAGCGCCGCCGCGACGGGCCGGGAGATCCGCTCTCTCATGGAGACCTCCGGGTTGGGGGGACGTCGCTCCACCACCCGGACATGCAAAGAACGAACCTTCCCCCTCCGCCGCGGCGGCCCCCCCGGTGGCTCCCGTCAGTCCGTCGGCGCCCCGGGGAGGGGCAGGCGCAGCGGCCCCTGGCGCCGGCCACGCCGCCGGTCCGGGGTGGGAGGCCCCACAGGGCCGCCGGGGCCCCCCGGGTGGGGCGGCACCCCTGCCGGCAGGTTGGCCGCCAGGAAGCCATCGACCCACCGGTACACGTCGTGGCTCCGCACCTGGTCCTGGAGGAGCGCCAGGCGGCGCACCTTCTCGGCGGTGTCCATGGTGCACGCCTGGTGGATGGCGTCGGCCAGCGCCTCGGTGTCGTTGGGGTTCACCAGGAGGGCGCCGTCCCTGAGCTCGTCGGCCGATCCAGCGAAGGACGACAGGATGAGCACGCCCTCGCCGTCCACCGACGCCGCCACGTACTCCTTGCTCACCAGGTTCATCCCGTCGCGCAGCGGCGTGACCAGCCCGATGTGGGCCAGGCGGTAGTAGGCGAGCAGCTCGTCCTGGGTCCAGCTCCCGAAGCGGTACAGGATGGGCGCCCACCCCCCCCGGGTGAAGCGGCCGTTGATGCGCCCCACCAGCCCCTCGATCTCCCGCTTCATGCGGTTGTACTCCGGGATCCTCTCCCGGCTGGGGACCACGAGCTGGAAGAGCGTCACCCGGCCCCGGAGGTACGGATACTTCTCCAGCGCCCGCTCCAGCCCCAGGAGCTTCTCGGGGATGCCCTTGGTGTAGTCCAGCCGGTCGACGCCGAGGATCACCCAGCGGGCGCTCAGGTCCTCCTGGAGGGAGGCCACCTGGCGCACGACCCGCTCCTCCCCCGCCCCGCCGGCGAAGGCCCGGTAGTCGATGGAGATGGGGTGCGCACCCACGCGCACCGTGCGCCCCTCGTCGGGGAGCCGCACGCCCCCGTCCTCCACCACCACGTCCTCGCCGGCCATGGCCTCGACGCAGCGCAGGAAGTTTCCGAGGTCACGGCGGGTCTGGAAGCCGAGGCCGTCGAAGCGGAGGAGGGAGTCCAGCATCTCCTCCGCCCAGGGGAGCTGCTCGAACACGTCCACCGGGGGGAAGGGGATGTGGAGGAAGAAGCCCACCCTCTGGGTGACCCCCAGGGCCCGGAGCTCCTCGCCCACCGCCATGAGGTGGTAGTCGTGGACCCAGACGTAGTCGTCGGGCAGGACCACCCGGGCCACCGCCTCCGCGAAGCGCCGGTTCACCCGCCGGTACGCCTCCCAGTAGCGCACCTGGAAGTTGCAGCGGTCGTGGAGTCCGTGGCACAGGGGCCACAGGATCTCGTTGGAGAAGCCCAGGTAGAAGTCGCGCCGCTCGTCGGCGGTGAGGGGCACCGGCTCCACCGAGTAGGGGGCGTCGCCCGACTCCCTGGAGAGGACCTCGTCCAGGTCGGGAACCTGCCCGTCCAGGACCCCCGGCCATCCCACCCACACGCCGCCCCGCTGCCGGAGCACCGGCTCGAGCGCCGTGACGAGGCCGCCCGCGCCCGGCTCCCGCCTCCACGTCCCCTCCTCGTCCTGGCGCAGGGTGATGGGCAGCCGATTGGACGCGATGACCAACCGGCCGTGGTGGTCCTCCTCGTCGTCTTCCCTTCTCAGATCGATCACGTCGTCCATCCCGGGCCGCTCTGCGGCCCCCGTTCAGGTCCCTTCCTCACGCTTCTGCAGGCCTCCTCATCCACCTCAACCACCTCCCACGCGCATGTTCACGATGCGGCGGGTGCCTCCCGGGAGCTCCACGGTGAGCGACGCGATGTCGCCCGGGTGGAGGGCCGCCAGGGCGTGGTCCACGTCCGCCGCCGTCTTCACCGCCCGGCCGTTCACGGACAGGATCACGACGCCCTGGCCGAGGCCGTGGCGCGCCGCCGCCCCCAGGGGGCTCACGTCGGTGATGACGGGCCCCTTCGGGGCCTGGTCCAACCCCATGCGCTGGGCCATGGCGGGGTCCACGTCCTCCACGGACATGCCCAGCGACGAGCCCACCGGCTCGGCGGCGGGGGCCGCCGGCGTGGGCTGCGTCTCCTGGGGCTGGATGTGGGCCTCGCCCAGCTTCACCTGGACCGTCTCGGGCCGACCCCCGTGGTAGACCTGGAGCTGCACCGTCTGCCCCGGCCGCTTCTCGGCGATGCGCTGCTGTAGGTCGCCCACGCCGGAGATCTGCTGGCCGTCCACGGCCAGGATCACGTCGCCGGCCTGCACCCCCGCCTTCCCGGCCGGGCTGTCGTCGGTCACGCCCTGGACCAGCACCCCGGCGATGGACGGCAGGTGGTAGTACTGGGCGTCCTCGGCGGTGACGCCGGTGATCTGCACCCCCAGCATGGGCCGCTGGACGTGGCCGTATTGGACCAGGTCCTCCATCACCCGGTGGGCCAGGTTGATGGGAATGGCGAAGCCGTAGCCCTGGTAGTAGCCGGAGCGGCTCGCGATGGCGGAGTTGATGCCCACCACCTTGCCATCCAGGTCGACCATGGGGCCGCCCGAGTTGCCCGGATTGATGACCGCGTCGGTCTGGAGGTAGTTCTCGATGGCGTAGCCGGCGATGTCCTGGGGGAGGTCACGGCCGATGAGCCCCAGGGGGCGGCCGATGGCGCTCACGATGCCGGCGGTGACGGTGTAGTCCAGGGTGCTCCCCGAGCCGCCCAGCCCCGGGTTGCCGATGGCCATCACCCACTCGCCCACCCGGGCGTCGTCCGAGTTGCCCATCTCGAGGGTCGGCAGGTCGTGGGCGTCGATCTTCACCACCGCCACGTCCGTGGTGCGGTCGGCTCCCACCAGGGTGGCGGTGTAGCGGCGGTTGTCCTGGAGGTAGACGGTGATCTGCTGGGCGTCGCCCACCACGTGGGCGTTGGTCAGGATGCGCCCGTCGGGAGAGATGATGAAGCCCGTGCCGCCGCCCAACTCGTAGTGAGGCGCTCCGGGCGGCACCTGGTCCTGCCCCCCCTCCGGCGGGATGCCGAAGAACTTCCGGAACTGCTCCGGGATCTGCCCGTGGATGCCTTCGGTGGCGGTCACGGGGACCTCCACCTCGATGCGCACCACCGCCGGCGTGGCCACCGATGCGATGCTCACGAAGGCGTCGCTCAAGTCCTTGGCCGAGTGGAGGGCGGCCCGGTCCAGAACCCGGGGGGCCCGGAGGGGGGCGCCGCCACGTCCATGGCCGCGGCGGCCGGCGCGATAACTCCCTGGGCCGGGTCGGCGGCAGACACGCCCGCCCACCACACCCCCGCGGCGATGAGGATGCCCCCGAAGGACGCCGTGAGGCGTCGCGTCCAGGGGCGGGATCGACGTGGCGCCGGGTGGCGCTCGGAGGGGTCGTGACGGTCCATCGGTGTTTCCCGCGTTCGGTCCAAGGGTGCTCCCGGGTGGGAGGGCGCGCGCGCCGCCTCCCGAAGGCGCCCAGGATGCAAGTTGCGTGCTCCGCGAGGAATTCTGGCGACGCCCCGGAAACGCCCCTTTCACGGGGGGTGAGGGTCGGGATCGTGCCTCGCCCTGGAGCGTTCCGGGGCGGACCCGGGGAGCGCCCGGGGGGAGGGCTCACTACCTTCCTGTCATGATTCCAGGGGAGTCCCGCGACGCGGTGGTGGTGGGCGCCGGCCCCAACGGCCTGGCGGCCGCCATCGAGCTCGCCCGCCACGGCCTGGACGTGCTGGTGGTGGAGCGGGCGGAGGAGCCCGGCGGGGGCGCCCGCACCGCGGCGATGCCCCTGGAGGGCTTCGTCCACGACGTGTGCTCGGCCGTCCACCCCCTGGCGGCCGGCTCCCCGTTCCTGTCGGCCCTGTCCCTCCACGAGCACGGGCTGCGCTGGATCCACCCCGGGGCGCCCCTGGCCCATCCCCTGCCCGGGACGGCCGCAGCGGTGCTGGAGCGCTCCCTGGACGCAACGGCCGAGGGGCTGGGGCGCGACGGCCCGGCGTGGCGGGGCCTGGTCGGGCCCCTGGCGGAGCGGTGGGAAGCCCTGGCCCCCGACCTCCTGGCGCCCCTCCACGTGCCCCGGCACCCCCTGGCCCTGGCACGTTTCGGCACACGGGCGCTGCGGGCGGCGACGAGCGTGGCGTCCCGTTTCCGCACGCCCCGGGCCAGGGCGCTGTTCGCGGGGCTGGCCGCCCACGCCTTCCTTCCCCTGGACGCGTCGCCGTCCGCTGCGGTGGGGATCGTGCTGGGCGCCGCCGGCCACGCGGTGGGGTGGCCCTTTCCCGCCGGCGGCGCCGGCGCCCTCGCAAAGGCGATGGTGGGAGCGCTCGAGGCCCGGGGCGGAACCGTGGTGACGGGGGCGGAGGTGGAGCGACTGGACGCCCTCCCTCCGAGCAGGGCGGTGCTGCTGGACCTGACGCCCCGGCAGGCGCTGGCGGTAGCTGGGGGGCGGCTCCCGGACGGGTACCGGCGCACGCTGGAGCGCTACCGCTACGGGCCGGGCGCGTTCAAGGTGGACTTCGCCCTCGACGGCCCCGTGCCGTGGACCGACCAGGCGTGCGAGGGGGCGGGCACCGTCCACCTGGGCGGGCCCCTGGAGGAGGTGGCGGCGGCGGAGCAGGCGCCGTGGGACGGGAGGGTGGCGGAGCGGCCCTTCGTGCTGCTGGCCCAGCCGTCGGCGTTCGACCCGTCGCGGGCGCCCCCCGGGCGGCACGTGGTGTGGGCCTACACCCACGTCCCCCACGGATTCCGGGGCAGCGTGGCCGACGCCATCCAGGCCCGCATCGAGCGCTTCGCCCCGGGGTTCGGGGAGCGGGTCCTGCTGCGCGTGGAGCGGAGCCCCGCCCAGGCGGAGGCCGACAACCCGAACCTGGTGGGGGGCGACATCAATGGGGGGGTCCAGGACCTCGGGCAGCTCTTCGCCCGGCCGGCCGGCGTGCTGGACCCCTACGCCACGCCCGCCGAGGGGCTCTACCTGTGCTCGGCGTCCACGCCCCCGGGGGGCGGCGTCCACGGGATGTGCGGCTTCCACGCCGCCCGCTCGGCGCTCCGGGGCACCTTCGGAATCACGCCGCGGCCGCTGGACCAGGGGTAGCCCCGACGCACGGAGGGGGCGCCCGCGGGCGCCCCCTCCACCTTCACCTTCTCCTGCTCTATCGCGTCAAGCGCCGGTGATACGTCTCCACCCCCGTCGCTTCGACACCCAACTCGCGGCTCGCGTCGCGCTCGTGCTCATGATGTAGCTCTCCTATGTCTAGCAGATACGGGGCAGCTGATCCCCGGGAAGCATGTCGACGACCCGGGCGCTACCCAGGCCGGTACGGCTCACCACCATCCCCGGATGGGCCTCCAGCACGTGCCCGATGAGGGCGGCGTCACGGCCGAGGGGATGGGTCCTCAACACCGCCACGGCCTCCTCGGCGCGGGCGGCGTCCACCATGGCCACGAGGACTCCCTCATTGGCCACGTACAGCGGGTCGAGCCCCAGCATCTCGCACGCGGCGGCTACCGCCGGCGGAACCGGGATCCGTCCCTCTTCCAGCTCCACGCCCACGCCCGAGGCGCGGGCGATCTCGTTGAGGGCGCTGGCCGCGCCGCCCCGGGTCGGATCCCGGAGCACGTGCACGGCGCCCCCCACGGCGTCCCGGAGCAGCTCCACCAGCGGCCCCAGGTACGCCGAATCGCTCTCCAAATCCACCTGAAAGTCCAATTGGTTCCGTGCCGCCAGGATGGCAATGCCGTGGCGGCCGAGGGGGCCGCTCACCAGCACGGCGTCTCCCGGCCGTGCGGCGTCGGCCGCGGGGTGGAAGTCGGGGCGCAGCACCCCAACGCCGGTGGTGTTCAGGAAGAGGCCGTCGGCCTTGCCCCGCTCCACCACCTTGGTGTCGCCGGTCACCACGGGGACGGGCGCCGCGGCGGCCGCCCCGGCCATGGCGTCGAGCACCCGGTCCAGGACGTCGAAGGGGAGCCCCTCCTCCAGCACGAATCCGGTGGAGAGCCAGCGGGGCACCGCCCCCATCATGGCCAGGTCGTTCAAGGTGCCGTGGACGGCCAGGGAGCCGATGTTGCCCCCGGGGAACTCCAGGGGGCTCACCACGAAGGTGTCGGTGGAGATGGCCAGCCGGCCGGCCTCCACGTCCACCACGGCGGCGTCGCCCAGTGCCCGGAGCACGGGGTTGTCGAGGCGGGGGAGGAAGCGCTCGGAGAGGAGCGCCGCGCTCATCTTCCCGCCGGAGCCGTGCCCGAGCTGTACCCGCTCGAGGGCCGGGGCCGGAACTGGGCAGGACGGACCCTCGGCCAGGCGGACCTTCGCATTGTCGCTCATGCCGCGTCTCCCGCCACCGGGGCGCCCCCGGCGGCCTTCTGGAAGCGCCCGTACTGCCAGTATGCGGCGCACGCGCCCTCGCTGGACACCATGGGCGCGCCCAGGGGGTGCTCGGGGGTGCAGGCCTTGCCGAAGGCGGGACACTGGTAGGGCTTGAGCTGACCCCGGAGCACGTCCCCCGCCCTGCACTCGGCGGGCTCGTTGGCGGTGATGCCCCCCAGGTCGAACTTCTTCTCCGCGTCCCACGCCGCCAGCTCCGGGCGGAGCCCCAGGCCGCTCCTGGGGATGACGCCGATGCCCCGCCACGCCCGGTCCACCAGCCGGAACACCTTCCCCACCAGCTCCTGGGCCGGCGCGTTCCCCTCCCGGCGCACCGCCCGGGCGTACTGGTTCTCCACCTCGTGGCGCCCCTCCTCGAGCTGCTTCACGGCCATCCAGATGCCCTCCAGGATGTCCAGGGGCTCGAAGCCGGTGACCACGATGGGCACCCGGTAGCGCTCGGCCAGGGGCAGGTACTCCTCCCACCCCATGATCGTGCACACGTGCCCAGCCGCCAGGAACGCCTGCACCCGGCTCTGGGGGTCGTCCAGGATGGCGGTCATGGCCGGGGGCACGGTGACGTGGCTGACCAGCACGGAGAAGTTCTCCACGCCCAGCTCCTTCGCCCTCCACACGGCCATGGCGTTGGCCGGGGCGGTGGTCTCGAAGCCCACCGCGAAGAAGACCACCTCCCGGTCGGGATTCTTGCGGGCCAGCTCCAGGGCGTCCAGGGGCGAGTAGACGATCCTCACCTCGCCGCCCCTCGAGCGGATCTGCTGGAGGTCGCAGTCGCTGCCGGGCACCCGCAGCATGTCGCCGAACGACGTGAAGATCACGTCGGGGCGGGCCGCCAGGTGGAGCGCCCGGTCGATCTGCTCCAGGGGCGTGACGCACACCGGGCAGCCGGGCCCGTGGATCATCTCCACCTGGTCGGACAGCACCTCGTTGATGCCTTGGCGCACGATGGTGTGGGTCTGTCCGCCGCACACCTCCATGAGCGTCCAGCGCCGGGTGGCGGTGTGCTTGATGCGCTCCACCAGCGCCCGGGCCAGGGACGGGTCCCGGTACTCGGAGAGGTACTTCACGGGGCGCTCCCCGGGGCCGGGGCGCCCGGCACCTCGACCGCCGCCGCCTGGCGCGCCACCTCCTTCATCCACTCCAGCTCGTCGAGCTGGCTCATCTCCTCGAGGACCTCATATGTGCGGCGGGCCTCCTCCTCGTCCACCAGGGAGATGGCGAAGCCGACGTGGACGATGGCGTAGTCGCCCACCTCGACCTCGTCGGCCACGTAGGCGAGGCACACCTCGCGGCGCACGCCGCCGAAGTCCACCATGCCCATGGGAAGGCCTTCGTCGCGCCGGATCTCCACGATCCGACCGGGGATGCCGAGACACATGGCCGCTCGCTCCTCAACCCTCTGCCAGGAGGGCGGCGGCGATGGCCGCCTGCCCGTAGCTGATGGCGCCGTCGTTCGGCCCGAAGCGGCGGGGCAGGAGGGTCCTCAGGCCCCCCGCCTCGAGCCGGCGCGTGACTCCCTCCACCAGGCGACGGTTCTGGAAGCATCCGCCCCCCAGCACCACCGTGTCCAGCCCTTCTTCCCGGGCCACCTCGCCGGCCACCCCGGCGAAGGCCTCGGCCACGCTCTCGTGGAACGCCGCCGCCAGCCCGGCCCGGTCGTCGCCCCGGGCCATGCCCTCGCCCAGGGCGGCCAGCAGGGGGAGGGGGTCGAGGACGCGCACCCCCTCCTCCCGGCTCACCGGCACCGGCAGGGGCGCCGCCCCGCCCCGCCCCGCCAGCGACTCCAGCTCCATGGCGGCCTGCCCCTCGTAGAGGGCGACCCGGCGCACGCCCAGCACGGCCGCGGCGGCGTCGAAGAGGCGCCCGGCCGACGAGGCCAGGGGCGCGTTCACGCCCCGTCGTGCCTGCGCCCGGGCCACGTGGAGCTCCGCGGGGGGCACTCCCTCGAAGGCGCAGGCGACGGCGTCGTACGCTTCGGGCTCCAGGGCCAGCCACCCCGCCACGACCCGCCACGGACGCCGGGCCGCCAGGTCCCCGCCGGGAAGGGGCGCGTAACGGAGGTGGGCGGCCCGGCGGTACCCCGCCAGGTCGGCCACCAGGACCTCGCCCCCCCACACCCGGCCGTCGGCGCCGTAGCCCGTCCCGTCCAGGGACAGGGCCACGGCGGGGCCCTCCAGCCCGTGCTCGGCCAGCACGGCGGCGGCGTGGGCGTGGTGGTGCTGGACCGGCAGCACCCGCTCCACGCCCAGCTCGTCGGCGAGCTCCAGGGCCAGCCGGGTGGACAGGTAGCCCGGGTGGAGGTCGTGGACCACCGCCCGGGGCTCGATGCGGAAGAGCCGGCGGTAGTGGGCCAGGGTCGCCCGGAAGTGCTCCAGCGTCTCCAGCCCCTCCAGGTCGCCCAGGTGGGGGCTCACCCACGCCTCGCGCCCCTCGGCCAGGGCGAAGGTGCTCTTGAGGTGGGGCCCCACCGCCACCAGGGGCAGGCGGGCCGGCACGGGCAGGGGCGCCGGCAGGGGCGCCCACCCCCGGGCCCGGCGCAGGAGCACGGGGCCGGCGGCGGTGACGCGGACCACCGAGTCGTCGCAGCGGGCCACGATGGCCCGGTCGTGGTGGAGGAAGACGTCGGCGATGCCCGCGAGGAGGCGCTCCGCCTCGCCCTCGTCCACCACGATGGGCTCGTCGCTGACGTTGCCGCTGGTCATGACCAGGGGGCGGCCCGTCGCCTCCAGGAGCAGGTGGTGGAGGGGCGCGTACGCCAGCATCACCCCCACGGTGTCCAGCCCCGGGGCCACGGAGCGGGCCAGGGGCGAGCCCGGCCGCTGCCGCAGGAGCACGATGGGGCGCTCGGGCGAGGCCAGGAGCGCGGCCTCGGCGGCGTCCACCTCCGCCAGGCGGCGGGCCTCGTCCACGCCCGCCACCATCACGGCCAGGGGCTTGGCGTCCCGGTGCTTCCTGGCCCGCAGGCGGCGCACCGCCAGGCCGTCGGTGGCGTCCACCGCCAGGTGGTAGCCGCCCACCCCCTTCACCGCCACCACCCGGCCGCTCCGGAGCGCGGCGGCGGCGGCCGCGAGCGCCGCTTCCCCCTCCGCACCCTCCCTCCCCTCCACCCCGGGCCCGAGGCGGATGCGGGGGCCGCACGCGGGACACGCGTTGGTCTCGGAGTGGTAGCGGCGGCTGGCCGGGTCGCCGTACTCCCGGGCGCACGCGGGGCACTGGGGGAACGCCCGCATGCTGGTCCGCTCCCGGTCGTACGGCATGGACTCGACGACCGTGTAGCGGGGGCCGCAGTCGGTGCACGTGATGAACGGATAGCGGTGGCGCCGGTCCGAGGGGTCCCGCAGCTCGGCCTCGCACGCCGGGCACGTGGCCACGTCGGGCGCCACCGGAAGGCGGCCCTCTGGGGTCACGTCGCTGACCAGCACCTCGAAGCCCACGGCGCCCGACGCGGTCACCTCCCGCACCTCCAGGGCGTCCACCCGGGCCAGGGGCGGCGCCTCGGCCCGGAGCCCCACCAGGGCGGCCCGCACCTCGCCGGCCTCGCCCTCGAACGCCACCTGCACCGCGCCCGCCTCGTTCCTGACCCACCCCGCCAGCCCGTGGCGCAGCGCGAGGCGGTGCACGAAGGGGCGGAAGCCCACCCCCTGCACCACGCCCCGCACCAGGACCCGGACCGCGGCGGCGGCCGGCGCGGGCGGGGGAGCCGGGTCGGTCCCGGCTCGAGCCCCCCCGCCCGTGGGCGCGGCGGGCCGCGGGAACACGCGGGGAAGCAGGGCGGCGCTCCGGGAGGGTCGTGCCATGGTCAGGCGCCCACCGCCCGCCGCCGGGTGGCCCCCACCCGCTCCCTGAGGAACCCGTACCAGGACGCCATCCCCTCCCCGGTGTGGGCCGAGGTGAGGAAGAAGGTGAGGTGGGGGTTCACCTGGTGGGCCATCTCCATGGCCTTCCCCACGCTGAACGGCACGTAGGGGAGGAGGTCGATCTTGTTGATGACGGCGTAGCGGGCCTGCTGGAACATCTTGGGATACTTGACCGGCTTGTCCTCCCCCTCGGTGACGGAGAAGATCACGACCTTGGCGCCCTCGCCCAGGTCCCAGCTCGCCGGGCACACCAGGTTGCCCACGTTCTCGATGAAGAGGAGGTCGGTGGCGTCCAGGTCCACGGCCTCCAGCGCCTCGGTGACCTGGCTGGCGTCCAGATGGCACGCCCCGCCCGTGACCACCGCCTGCACCAGCCGGTCGGTGTAGCGGGCCAGCCGGTCGGCGTCGTTGCTGGTCTGCACGTCGCCCGACACCACCGCCATGGCGAGCTCCTCGCCCAGGTCGGCCAGGGTGCGCTCCAGCAGCCGCGTCTTCCCCGATCCCGGGGACGAGACCAGGTTCAGCGCCGTCACGCCGTGCTCGCCGAGGCGGGCGCGCACGGCGGCGGCCAGCTCGTCGTTCTTGGCCATCACCCGCTCACGTACTTGGATGGTCCGGACGGCCATCGTCCACCTCCAGGTAGGTCACGCTCAGGACGTCCCCGGACAGCCGCCGGAGGACGGGCACCGCCTTCCCGAAGGGAGGCTCGGCCAGGAGGGTCTCGAGCCAGAAGCCGAGCTGGTCGGGCTCCACCCCGGCGGCGTCGCCGACGTCGACGCCCACCTCGCGGATGAGGGACGCCTCGCCCGGGTCCACCTGGGACTCGGCGATGCGGCACACCTCCAGGGCGATGCTCAGCTCGTGCACGCCGCCTCCCCGGGCACCGGGTGGCCCCACCCGCGCACGTGCTCCAGCACGGCGTCCAGCAGCGCGGGGAGCGCCGCCTCCACCGGGCCGCTCAGGGCGTCGTCCAGCTCCACGCGCCCGGGCTGGACGCCCAGGATGGTGGTGTCGGCGGGAAGGGTGCCCCGCAGCTCGGCCAGGGCCAGCACCTCCCTGAGGTCGATCTGGTGGGGGGAGAGCTTGGCGCTCACGAAGCGGGGGATGGCGGCGCGCTCCAGCCGCACCAGCGCGCCGGGGAGGGCGCCCACGTTCACGGCGTCGATGAACAGGATGCGCTCCGCGTCGTCCAGCACCGGGAGCAGCGTCATCCCCCACGTCCCCCCGTCCACCAGCTCCAGGCCGGGGGCCGCGACGCCCGCCTCCCGCAAGCGCGCAAGCGCCACGAGCCCCACGCCGTCGTCGGCCATGAGGGGGGTGCCGAGGCCCACGATCACGTCCATCACGCGCCCCCGCCGGGGTGCTCGGGCCACGGCTCGGGCTGGGCCATGACCTCCTCGGCGGCGTCTTCGTCCACGAAGTCCACGTCGGAGCGCACGAAGCGGTAGCCGCTCACGATGGCCGACAGGCTCCCCTCCCGCTCGGTCACGTCGGCCCGGATGGCCAGGTAGACGTGGATGGGCAGGAAGATGAGGAACACCCACGTGAAGACGTGGTGGACGAAGCGCACCACCTGCCAGCCCCCCAGCACCCCGCTCACCCACCCGAACGTCGTGTAGAAGAAGCCCCCCGGGTCGTGGAGCCCGTAGAGGGCGAAGCCCGTCACCACCATGATCCCGGCCACCAGGTAGATGCCCGTGTAACTGAGCTGCTGGAGGGGGTTGTGACCCAGGTAGTGGGGCGCGTCCTCGGGACGGATCAGCAGGTAGAAGCGCACCTGCTGGAGCATGTGCTTCCAGTCCCTGGGCCGCACCGGGAAGAGGGCGGTGAGCCGCTCGAAGCGGTTGCCCCGGAAGAGCCAGTAGATGCGCACGATGGCCGTCGCCACCAGCACGCCGGCCGCGGCGAAGTGGATGAAGCGCATCCACCCCATGAGGAAGTGGTCGCTGGCCTGGCCCCCCGTCATGAAGTAGGGCCGCCCGATGTAGAGGCCGGTGACGGCCAGCACCAGGATGGACAGGGCGGCGAGCCAGTGCATGGCCCGGATGGGCCAGTGCCACACGTACACGGAGCGGTACGTCGCGGCCCCGCGCTCCCGGGCGCGGTCGGCCACCACCACGGCGCTCATCCCTGCACCCTCACCCGGGTGACCTCCTGCCCCCTGGCGTCCAGGACGTGGACGCCGCAGGCCATGCACGGGTCGAAGGAGTGGATGGTGCGGAGGATCTCCAGGGGGCGCTCGGGATCCACCAGGGGATGGTTGTCCATCAGGGACGCCTCGTAGGGGCCGTTCTGCCCCTGGGCGTCGCGAGGCGAGCAGTTCCACGTGCTGGGCACGACACACTGGTAGCGGGCGATCTTCCCGTCGCGGATCTGGACCCAGTGGCCCAGGGCGCCCCGGGCGGCATCCACCAACCCGTATCCGTCCGCCGAGGCGGGCCAGGAGGAGGGGTCCCAGCGCTCGCCGTTGAAGGTCTGGGTGTCGCCCGCCTTGATGCGGGCGATGAGGGAGTCAAGCCACTGTTCCTGGCGGCGGGCCAGCAGCACGGTCTCCACCCCCCGGGCCGCCGTGCGCCCCAGGGTGGAGAAGAGGGCCTCGGGCCCCACGCCCAGCTTCGTGAGCGCCTCGTTCACCTGCTCCTGGACGTCCTGGTGGCCGGAGCCGTAGGCCACGAGCATGCGGGCCAGGGGGCCCACCTCCATGGGCATCCCGTCGTAGCGGGGCGCCTTCATCCAGGTGTACTTCTCCTGGTCCTGGAGGTACGTCCACGGCGGCTGGGGGCCGGTGTACTTCGGGGTCGTCTCGCCCTGGAAGGGGTGGAGCCCCACGCCGTCACCGCCCTCGTACTCGTACCAGGAGCTGGTGATGTACTCCTTCACCTTCTCCTGGTCGAAGGGCAGCACCTCGTTGAGGTTCTTGGCCAGGATGATGCCCCGGGGGAAGTACATGGAGGCGAGGTCGGTGGCGTCGCCGTTGTCGGGGAACTCGCCCACCGCCAGGTAGTTGCCCACCCCACCGCCGATGGCCGCCCAGTCCTTGTAGAAGGAGGCGATGGCCAGGAGGTCGGGCCAGTACACCTGCTCCACGAAGACCCGGGCCTTCTTCACCAGGTCCTGCACCTTGGTCAGGCTCTCGGTGTTGATGGTGGCGGTCTCGTCCAGGTTGATGGCCGAGGCCATCCCGCCCACCAGGAAGTTCGGGTGGGGGTTCTTGCCACCGAAGATGGTGTGGACCTTGATGACGTCCCGCTGCCAGTCGAGGGCCTCCAGGTAGTGGGCCACCGCAAGGAGGTTCGCCTCCGGCGGCAGCTTGTACGCGGGGTGGCCCCAGTAGCCGTTGGCGAAGATGCCGAGCTGGCCCGACGCCACGAACTTCCCCAGCCGGTCCTGCACCTCCTTGAAGTACGTCTCCGAGTTGTTGGGCCACGGCGACATCGACTTCGCCAGCGCCGACGTCCTGGCCGGATCGGCCTTCAGCGCGCTCACCACGTCCACCCAGTCGAGCGCATGCAGGTGGTAGAAGTGGATCACGTGGTCCTGCACGGTCTGCATGCCGTGGACGAGGTTCCGGATGAGCCCCCCGGCCGGCGGCACCTTGATGCCCAGGGCGTCTTCCACGGCCCGGCACGACGCGATGGCGTGCACCACCGTGCACACCCCGCAGATGCGCTGGGTGAAGGCCCAGGCGTCCCGGGGATCGCGCCCGTTCATGATGGTCTCGATGCCCCGGAACTGGGTGGACGAGGCCCAGGCGTTGGTGATCTTGCCGCCATCCTCCTGCACCTCGATGCGCAGGTGCCCCTCGATGCGGGTGATGGGGTCGACGACGACTTTCCTGGCCATGTCACACCTCCCCGGAAGACGAGCCGCCCGGAGCGGAAGGGCCGCCCTGGCCCACCACCGGGAGATCCTTGCCCCTGTGCCTGAGGCGCTGGACGCCCGTGGCCGCGGCGTGGGCCGCCACGCCCGCCGTGGCCCCCAGGGCCAGGGCGGCGCCCAGCAGGTCGGCGGTGCGCTCCACCCCGAATCCGGCCACGTTGGGGAGCCGGCCGTAGAACGGCGTCATGGCGTCCCAGAAGTTCCTCTCGGTGCAGCCCAGGCAGGGGTGGCCGGCGCCGACGGGCCAGTCGGTGTGGTCGTTCCACTGGAAGATGGGACACGGCGAGAAGGCCGCCGGCCCCTTGCACCCCACCTCGTACAGGCACCAGCCCTTGCGGGCGCCCTCGTCGTCGAAGGCCTGCACGAACTGCCCGGCGTCGAAGTGGGCGCGGCGGCTGCACGCGTCGTGGATGCGGGTGCCGTAGGCGAACAGGGGGCGGCCCTCGCCGTCCGTGGCGGGCAGCCGCTGGAAGGTGAGGTAGTGGACCAGCGTCGCGGTGATGACGTCGGCGATGGGCGGGCATCCCGCGATGTTCACCACCGGCTTGTCCTTCACCACCTGGCTCACCCCCACGGCGCCCGTGGGGTTCGGCCGGGCCGCCTGGATGTTGCCCCAGTGGGCGCAGGCGCCAATGGCCACTACAGCCGCGGCGCCCTCCGCCGCCTCGGTCAGGATATCGTGGGCGGTGCGGCCCCCGATCATGGTGTAGATGCCGTTCTCCTCCAGGGGGACCGAGCCGGTCACGAGGAGGAGGTAGTTGCCGTGGTTGTCCTGCATGGCGGTGTGGAGGGCGTCCTCCGCCGCCGTGCCGGCGGCTGCCATGAGGTTTTCCTGGAAGTCCAGCGAGACGATGTCGAGGACCAGGTCGCCGATGGTGGGGTCGGCCGTGCGGAGCGTACTCTCCGTGCAGCCCGTGCACTCCTGCAGCGAAAGCCAGACGGCCGAAGGGCGGCGCACGCTCTGGAGCGCCTCCACCACCTGGGGCGTGAGGGCGCTGGAGAGCCCCAGGAGGGCCGTCATCTCGCCGCAGAACTTCAGGAAGTCGCGACGGCTGACGCCCCGCTCGAGCAGGTGCTCGCCCAGGGTCTGCCCCTCCGCCCAGGGATGACTCGACGGGAAGAACATGTCCACCTCCTCCGGAGGTTCCCGAGGAGGCCGCGTGGGGAGGCGGCGGCCACCGGGCCAAGTCGGGGCGGCGCCCCGGGAGCGGGGCGCCGCCCGGATCCTTTGCGATTCTATGCGGTCACGCGGCCGGGATGGGCCCCGGGTCCGCGGAGAGCGGTTCAGCCGGTTCGCGCCTGGTGTCTTCCGGTCTGCGACCGGTGCCTTGAAGCTTCATGGGCGGGAGGCGGGGAGCCATCGGGTTCTCCCCGCGTGCCCGGGTGGGGAAAATCCCTCAGGGGACGGCCGCTACCCGATCCGCTCCTGGTGCCGGTCGCAGTGGTAGGTGGAGCGCCCCGACAGCGTGGTCTTCACGATGCGGCCGCGGCAGCGGGGGCAGGCGGCCCCGTCTTCCCGGTGGGGGAGGAGCCACGTACGAGGGACGGCACCGGGGTCGGCGTGGCGGTCCACGGCCATCTCCAGCACCCGGTGGAGGCTCCTGTGGAGTCGGCGGCGGTGGGCGTCGAAGAGGGCGTCGGTGGCCGAGGAGGGCGCCAGGTGGGCGTCGAAGAGGATTTCGTCCACGTAGACGTTGCCCAGCCCGGCCACCACCTCCTGGTCCATGAGGGTGCCCTTGAGGCTGCCCCGCCGGCCCTGGAGACGCTCCGTGAGGTCGTCCAGGTCGAAGCCGCGCCAGGGGTCGGGCCCCAGCCCCTTCCCCGGCACCCAGGCGTCGGGGTCCTCCACCAGGCCGATCTCCCCAAGCTTGCGCACGCTGGTCACCGCCAGGTGGCGCCCCCCCTCGAGGTCCAGGCGGAGGCGGGTGTGGTCGGGCTCCGGGTCGTCGCCGTCCCATACCGCCGGCGCCCCGGTCATGCCGAAGTGGAGGCGGAGCCAGCGCTCGGGGTCCTTCCCGTCCCGGGCGGCGGCCACGAACAGGTGCTTGCCGTGGCGGCGGGTGTCGGAAAGGGTGGCGCCCAGGAGGTGCCTCCTGAGGGTGGAGGCGGACACGTCGGCGAGGATGCCGGGGCTCTCCACGGACACCGTCTCCACCGGGCGGTGGAGGGCGCGGTCGCGCACGGTGCGACGGTAGACCTCGACGTCGGGCAGCTCGGGCATGCCGAAACGCTACCGCAACACCAGTTCCATCCCGTCGAAGGCCAGCGTCACCTCCACCCCCCGCTCCCGCCCCCACGCCCGCATGCGCGCCTCGATGGCCGCCTCGTCCCCCTCCACGATCTGGCTGCCGCAGTGGGTGATGACGGCCCGGGGCACGCCCTCCTTCCCGCACCACCCGAGTTGGGTGAACACGGGGGCGTGGCCCACCAGCGCGTCTCCGCTCCTGCGCACGAACGAGCGCTTGGGCGTGGCGCCGTCGCCCAAATAGGCCTTCACGCCCTGGAGGGCTTCGGCGCGCTCGGGGATGTAGACCAGGTCGGGGGCGTAGAACACATCGACGCGGCCCGCGGCGATGCGGTAGCCGACGGCGGGGGAGCGGATGGAGTGCTCCACCGCGAACGCCTCGAACCCGATCCCCTCCACCTGGACGGGCACCCGGTGCTCCACCACGTGTCGGTCCCCGGCCGGTATGGGGTAGTCGGCGATGGCGTCCCAAACGGCCCGGGGCGCCCACACCGGGCACGGCGCGCCCTCCTTCAGCCCCCACACGTGGTCGGGGTGGGCGTGGGTGACGACCAGGGCGTGGGGGCGCACCTCGTCCAGGTGCCCCAGCCAGTCGGCGCCGGCGTCGACCATCACCCGGCGGCGCCGGTAGATGACCATCAGGGAGGTGTGCATGCGGTGGCGCGGCGTGCGCGCCTCGATCTCCCCCCGGGTGCCCAGGAAGACGAGCTTCACGCTGCGGGTCCCTTCAGGGCGGGGTGTCCGCTCCGGCCCCCGGAGCGTCCCCGGTCAGCTCCGCGGGGATGGAGACGTGGAAGGCGGTGCCCTTCCCCTCCTCGCTCTCCACGTCCACCCGGCCTCCCAGGAGCTGCACGAGCTCACGGGTGACGGAGAGGCCCAGCCCGCTGCCGCCCCGGTTGTCGCCCGCGGCGCGCCAGAAGGGCTCGAACACCCGAGCCAGGTCGTCCCGGGCGATGCCCCGCCCGGTGTCTTCCACCGCCACCTCCAGGCTCCCGCCGCGCCGCCGGGCCGCGACCCGCACGTGGCCCTCTTCGGTGTACTTCACGGCGTTGCCCAGGAGGTTCACGAGCACCTGGCGGAGCTTGGCGGGGTCGGTGACGCACGCCGCCCCCTCGTCGACGTCCACCCGGAGCTCCAGCTCCTTGCGGCGGGCGAGCTCCGCCACCAGGGTGGCCGCCTCGCCCACCAGCGCCGCCACGTCCACCGGCTCCGGGTGCACCATCCCCTGCCGGTCACCGGAGCGGAACAGGTCCAGCACCCCGTTGGCCAGGTCGGCCTGGTGCCGGGCGCTGGCCCGCACCGCCTCGACCATGCGCCTCGCCCGCCGCGGCAGGTCGCCGGCCACGTCGTCGAGGAGCAGCTCGCAGTAGCCCAGGACGGACTGGAGGGGCGTGCGCATCTCGTGGGAGAGGGCCACCAGGGCATGGGTGCGCTCCTGGCTCACGGCGTCCAGGTGGGCGCGCTGCCGCTCCAGGTCCCGCACGCGCAGGGCGTGGGCCAGGGCGAGGGCGGCCACCTGGGCGAAACCCCGCACGAACATGGAGGTCGGCGCCTCCAGCAGCCCCTCGTCCTCCCCCACCAGGGTGAGGGTGCCCACCACCCCCCGGGGCGCGATCATGGGGACGGCGAGGACGGCCGCCGGCTCGCCTTCCCGCGGCCAGGCCGCGCCCGCCTCTCCCAGGACGTGGCGGCGCACGGCGTCGTCCTCGCCGGGGGAGCGGCGCTCCGCCGAGGAGCCCGTCTCCACCATCCACGCCAGGAGCGGGTCGGCGTCCAGAGACGCCGGCGCGTCGGCCACGGCGCCGTCTCCCGTCCCCGAGGCCACCCGCTCCACCGCCTCGCCCGCCACCACGTCCACCACCGCCAGTGCGCAGAACTCCTCGGCGGCCAGCTCCGCGGCCCGGCGGGCCACCTCCCGGGGCTCGG
Organism: uncultured Gemmatimonadales bacterium; assembly: GCA_963720485.1. GTDB lineage: Bacteria > Gemmatimonadota > Gemmatimonadetes > Longimicrobiales > Gaopeijiaceae > MFD05684-c1. The sequence continues at coordinate 601,719 of OY970395.1, read as the reverse complement.
AGCCGTGGCCCATGGCGGCCGTGGCCCGCAGCAGGAAGAGGACGTGCCGGCTGGACGCCTCGGCGGCGGCGCGCCCGGCCCGCTCCGCCTCGAGGCGGGCCCGGGCCTCCTCCCGCTCCCGCTGGGGGCGGAGGTCCCGCAGGCTCCACAGCACCTCTCCGCACCCCTCGCCCGGCACCAGCCGGGTGGAGGCGAGGACCGGGATGAAGGCCCCGCCCCGGGTCCGGAGGAGCAGCTCCACGTCGCCCGGGGCGGGGCTCCCGCCCGGTCCGGAGCGTCGCACCCGTTCCAGGTAGCTCCGGAAGTCGGCCCGGGCGTCCGGGGCCACGAAGACGGCCAGGGGCTTGCGGGCGGCCCACGGCCCCGGGACCCCGATCATGTGGAGGGCGTGGAGGTTGACGTCCCGGATGTACCCCTTGAGGTCCGTCACCAGCAGGGGCGTGGGGGCGAGCTCGAAGAGGCCCCGGGTGCGGGAGCGCTGGCCGTCCAGCTCCCCCACCAGCCCCAGAAGCTCCTCGTTCTGGACGCGCATCTCCTCGCCCGAGACCTGGAGCTCCTCCACGACCGTCTCCAGCTCCTGGAGCACCTGGGCGGTGGGCGCACGAACAGATCCTTCCCGGAGGCCCTGGACGCGGCGGGACGCCTCCTGGGCGAAACGACGCACTTCCTGCGGCGTGATCATACGGCTCCTGCGCTCCTGCGGCTGCTCCGGACCGGCTCCGCTGGCGCGGGAGGCCCGGGACATGATTGGGGGGGGAACGCATGCTAGCCGCTCGCTGAGCGAAGCACAACGGCAATGGCCTTGTCAGTCCACCTCCTCCGCCGCCCGATGCACCAGCGCCTCGGCCTGGTGGACGCTGCGGCGCATCCTCTCCTCCTCCCGCCGCACCCGCTCGCGGGCGCCGGCATGGTCGTCGTCCAGCATGCGCCTGAGCTGCGCGACGTCCCGCTCCAGCCGCGCGACGCGGGCAGCCAGGTCGTCACCGCCTCCTGCCATGGGGGCCCCCTGGGGAATGGGTCGGCACCGGGCACCAGGGTTGCCGGGAGCACGCCAGGACGGCGGCCCCGCCTGTCCTCCGGTGTGCCGCGTCGGTAGGTTGGGATCATCCGCACACGCTCAGGCCGGAGCGGCCGGCCACCCGGCGGCGCTGCCGGAGGCCCCATGCCCGATGAACCGAAGCGCCACCCCGGCGCCCCCCACCCCCCCGCGGTGATCGCGGTGGGCACGTCGGCGGGCGGGCTCGCCGCCCTGGGCAAGCTCCTGGCGGACCTCCCCCCGGACTTCCCCTGCCCCATCGTCGTGGTCCAGCACCTGGCGGCTACCCACCCCAGCCACCTGGCCGAGCTCCTGGGCCGCCACGCCCGGCTGCCGGTGAGCCAGGCCCAGGAGGGAGAGACGATCTCGCCCGGACACGTGTACATCGCCCCGCCTGACCATCACCTGGTGGTGAAGCCCGGCGGCACGCTGGCGCTCACCCACACCCCGGAGGAGCGCTTCGCCCGCCCCTCGGTGGACGTCCTGTTCCGCTCGGTGGCCGAGACGTACGGGCCGGGGGTGCTGGCCGTGATCCTCACGGGGGGCGGCACCGACGGCTGCCGGGGCGCCCTGGCCGTGAAGGAGGCGGGGGGGCGCGTGCTGGCGCAGGACCGGGAGGAGGCCATGGCGTTCTCCATGCCCGAGGCGGTGGTGCGGGCGGGCGCGGCCGATGAGGAGCTGCCCCTGGCGGAGCTGGCCCTGCGGCTGATCCAGACCTGCACACCGGAGCGTGAAGCGTGACCTCCCGGAACCCGGCCTACGGCGAGCTCCTCGACTACGTCCGGCGCGTGCGGGGCGTCGACTTCGCGAGCTACAAGCCCACCACCCTGCGCCGCCGCCTGGGCAAGCGCATGGACGCGGTGGGGGCGAAGGACTACGACGCCTACCTGGACGTCCTCCAGGCCACTCCCCACGAGCTGGACCGCCTCCTCGAAGCGGTCTTCATCAACGTCACCGGCTTCTTCCGCGACCCCGAGGCGTGGGAGACCATCGAGACGGAGGTGGTGCCGGCGCTGCTCGAGAGCCGGGAGGAGGGGGCCGACCTCAGGGTGTGGTCGGCGGGGGTCGCCTCCGGGGAGGAGGCCTACTCCCTGGCCATGCTCCTCTCCGAGGCCATGGAGGCGGGGGACTTCGCGGCTTCGGTGAAGATCTTCGCCACCGACGTGGACGAGGACGCCCTGGCCACGGCCCGGGCGGCCACCTACACCGCCGACAAGCTGGAGGGCGTGCCCGCCCCGCTGCGGAAGCGGTACTTCGAGCCCGCGGGAGAGCGCTTCCAGGTGAAGACGGAGCTCCGCCGGGCGGTCATCTTCGGACGCCACGACGTCCTGGCCGACCCGCCCATCTCCCGGCTCGACCTCCTGGCGTGCCGCAACACCCTCATGTACTTCAACCGGGAGGCCCAGGGGCGCATCCTGTCCCGCTTCCACTTCGCCATCAAGCCCACGGGCTACCTCTTCCTGGGCCGGGCCGAGATGCTGCTCACCAGCCGGAACCTGTTCACCCCCGCCGACGGGAAGGCCCGGCTGTTCCGCAAGGTGACCACCCTGTCGCTCCAGGACCGGCTGTCGGTCCTCGCCCAGACCAGCGCGGAGGAGGAGCGGCAGGAGGTGATGGGCGAGGTGCGCCTCCGGGAGCTGGCCTTCGACGACTCGGCGGTGGCGGAGGTGGTGGTGGACGGCAAGGGCACCCTGGCCCTGGCCAACGCCGCGGCCCGGAGCCTCTTCCGCCTCACCCTGGCCGACGTGGGCCGGCCCTTCCAGGACCTGGACCTCTCCTACAAACCGGTGGAGCTGCGGGGCCCCATCGAGGCGGTCCGCTCCGGGCGCACGCCCTCGGAGATCCGCAACGTGCCCTGGAAGGACGCCGAAGGGGAGGAGAGGCGCCTGGACGTGCGCCTGGTCCCCATACTGCAGGCCGGCGCCCTGGTGGGGGTCAAGGTCTCGTTCGTGGACGTGACCCGCTCCGAGGCCCTCGCGGAGGAGCTCAGCCAGTCCAAGAAGGAGCTGGAGGTGGCGTACGAGGAGCTCCAGAGCACCAACGAGGAGCTCGAGACCACCAACGAGGAGCTCCAGAGCACCGTGGAGGAGCTGGAGACCACCAACGAGGAGCTCCAGAGCACCAACGAGGAGCTCGAGACCCTGAACGAGGAGCTCCAGAGCACCAACGTGGAGCTGGAGACCGTCAACGACGAGCTCCGGGAGCGCACCGAGGAGCTAGGCCGCCTCAACCGCTACGTGGGCTCCGTCCTGAACAGCCTGGACCGGGCGGTGGTGGTGCTGGACAGGGAGCTGAACGTGCGCATGTGGAACGCCGAGGCCGAAGCCCTGTGGGGACTGCGCCAGGAGGAGGTGGAGGGGAAGGCGTTCCTCGCCCTGGACATCGGGCTTCCGGTCCACGAGCTGAAGGGCGCGCTGCGCCAGTGTGTCGCGGGGGAGGCCGACGGCGAAGCCCAGATCCTCCCCGGCCACGACCGCAAGGGGAAGCCGGTGGACCACCAGGTCTTCTGCACGCCGCTGAAGGCCGACGGCGACGGCGTCGTCGACGGCGTGGTCCTCCTGGTGAGCCGCCGGGGGGGGGTGAGGAGGACGGGGCGCCCGCGAATCAGTTGACCGCCCCGCCCTCCACCGGGTAGCCGGCGCCGGTCCACGCCGACCAGCTCCCGGGGACGTTCCTCACGTCGGCGAAGCCCCGCCGCTCCAGGAGGCTGGCCGCCAGCGAGGAGCGGTAGCCGCTGCCGCAATACACGGCCACCGGGCACTCCGCATCCAGCCCCAGCCCCTCCGCCCCCTCCGCGGCCAGCGCGGCGGCGAAGCGGTGCACGGCCCCGGGGACGTGCCCCTCCTCCTCCCACTCCCGGTCGCTGCGCACGTCCAGCACGCGGAGGTCCGGTTCGCCCCTGTCCAGCGCCGTCCGGAGCTCCTGCACGCTCATGTCCCGGCGCCGCACCCAGGGGAGCCCCGACTCGATCCAGGCGCGCATGCCCCCGGCCAGCCACCCCTCCACCCGGTCGTAGCCGATGCGGTGGAGGTGGGCCACCGCCTCCGCCGGGTCGGCGTGGCGCGGGAGGACCAGCAGGAGAGGGCGCTCCGGGTCCAGGACCCGTCCCGCCCACACGGGGAAGAGATCCCGGAGCGCCACGCTCAGGGCGCCGTCCACGTGGGCGGCGCCGAACGCCTCGATCTCCCGTCCGTCCACCACCTGGGCCCCGTCGTGGGCCGCCCGACGGAACGCCTCCGGCTCCAGGGGAGGCACCCACGGGGGCCCGCCGGTGGGCATGGCGCCTCGGGCGTTGAGGGCCTTGGTGCGGGGGTAGTACGCCGGCACGTCGTCCAGGCTGGCGAGCACCGCCTCCGCGAAGGCGTCCTCCCCGCCCAGCCCCAGGAAGCGCCCGTGGGCCCGCTCGTAGCCCAGGGTGGTGAGGTCCCGGTCGCCGATGTCGGGGCCACACGGCGAGCCGGAGCCGTGGCCGGGAAGGACGATCACCCCATCGCCGAGGGGCAGGAGACGCTCGGTCAGGGAGCGCCACAGGGCCCGGGCCAGGGCGTCGGGGTCTGCGTCCGCCGAGAGGTCGGGGCGTCCCACCGAGCCGGCGAAGAGGGTGTCGCCGGTGAAGACCGCCCAGGGCCGGCCCGCCTCCACCTCGACCACCAGGCACACGTGCTCGGGGGAGTGGCCGGGGGTGTGGAGCACGCGCAGGCGGAGCGTCCCCACCTCCAGGACGCTTCCGTCGGCGAGGCGCAGCGGCTCGAAGTCGTACGAGCCCGTGGCGCCGGCGGCGACCCGGCACCCGGTCTCGGCGGCGAGCTCGTGGGCCCCCGACACGAAGTCGGCGTGCGCGTGGGTCTCGACGGCGTGGGTGATGCGGGCCTCCCGGCCCCGGGCGATGTTCAGGTAGACGCCCACGTCGCGGCGGGGGTCCACCACCACGCACGCCCCCTTCTCCTCCCCCAGCACGTAGGAGAGCTGGGCCAGCCCCTCCGTCCTCACCGTCTCCAGGAACACCGGCGTCCTCCTCCCTCGTGGGCTTTCCTTCGGGACGGGGGCCCATACCCCTGCCGCGACCTCCAGGGCCACGACCTCCGGGGGAGGGCCCCGCCCCCGCTCCTGTGCCCGGCGGGTGCAGGGATCGGTCCAGGGCCCCGGCCGGGGCGAAGGGGCCGCAGCGCGCCGGCTGCCCCGGGGAACACCTCTTGCGTATGGGAAGCCCCGGCGAAGGCCCGCTCCCACCGGGGGCGGCCCCCGCCGGAGAGCGGAGGAGAGGATCACCCGAAGGAGCGGGCATGACGGACATAGGAGCGCGCCGCTGGGCCATCGCGGAGGGCTACATCCCCACCTGGAGCAACGGCCCCGAGCCGGAGATGCTCAGCCACGAGACAGCGTGCATCCTGAACGCCGGCGACGCCCCCGCCCACGTGGAGATCACGGTCTATTTCTCCGACCGGGAGCCGGTCGGGCCGTACCGCGTCACCGTCCCGCCCCGCCGCACCCGCCACGTGCGCTTCAACGACCTGGAGGACCCGGAGCCGGTCCCGAAGGGGACCGACTACGCCAGCGTCATCGAGTCGGACGTGCCCATCGTGGTACAGCACACGCGTCTCGACTCGAGGCAGCAGGAGAACGCCCTGCTGTCCACCGTGGCCTACCGGGAGCCGTGATGCGCCTTCCCACCCCTCGTCGTCCGCCGAGCCAACCCGAACGCCAGAGCCGGAGCATCCCATGAGCAAGAAGACCGTCGGTGACTTTATCGTCGAGCGCCTCGCCGAGTGGGGGGTGAAGCGCATCTACGGCTACCCGGGCGACGGCATCAATGGCCTCATGGGCGCCCTGGAGCGGCACAGCGACGACATCGACTTCATCCAGGCGCGCCACGAGGAGCTGGCGGCGTTCATGGCCTGCGCCCACGCCAAGTTCACCGGCGAGGTGGGGGTGTGCATGGCCACGTCGGGGCCGGGGGCCATCCACCTGCTGAACGGGCTCTACGACGCCAAGAAGGACCACCAGCCCGTCCTGGCCATCGTGGGCCAGCAGGCCCGGGCGGCCCTGGGGGGCGACTACCAGCAGGAGGTGGACCTCACGACGCTCTTCAAGGACGTGGCCCACCACTACTGCCACCAGGCCTCCACGCCCGAGCAGACGCGCCACCTCGTGGACCGGGGCATGCGCATCGCCCGGGCCGAGCGCGAGGTGACGTGCCTCATCTTCCCCAACGACCTCCAGGAGATGGAGTACGAGGCCCCGCCCAGGAGCCACGGGACCATCCACTCCAGCGTGGGCGTGTGCCTGCCCCGTGTGATCCCGAAGGACGACGACCTGAAGCGGGCCGCCGACGTGCTGAACGAGGGCGAGAAGGTGGCTATGCTGGTCGGCGCCGGCGCCCTGGGCGCCACCGACGAGGTGATGAACGTGGCCAACCTCCTGGGGGCCGGCTGCGCCAAGGCCATGCTGGGGAAGGCGGCGCTGGACGACAGCCTCCCCTGGGTGACGGGGGGCATCGGGCTGCTGGGCACCAAGCCGAGCTGGGACCTCATGATGAACTGCGACACCCTCCTCATGGTGGGGACGAGCTTCCCCTACTCCGAGTTCCTCCCCGAGGAGGGGCAGGCCCGGGGGGTCCAGATCGACATCAGCGCCCGCATGCTGGGCATCCGCTACCCCACCGAGGTGAACCTGGTGGGCGACGCCGCGGAGACGCTCAAGGCGCTCATGCCCCTGCTCCAGCGCAAGGACGACCGCTCCTGGCGCCACAAGATTGAGAAGGGCGTGGCGAAGTGGTGGAAGCTGCTGGAGGAGCGGGCCATGGACGAGGCCGACCCCATCAACCCCCAGCGGGTGTTCTGGGAGCTGTCGCCCCGGCTGCCGGGGAACGTCATCCTGGCGTCGGACTCGGGGTCGTCGGCCAACTGGTACATGCGCGACCTGAAGGTGCGGCCCGGGATGATGGCCTCCCTGTCGGGGAACCTGGCCACCATGGGCCCCGGGGTGCCCTACGTGATCGCGGCCAAGTTCACCCACCCTGACCGGCCGGCCATCGCGATGGTGGGCGACGGCGCCATGCAGATGAACGGCATCAACGGCCTCATCACCATCTCCAAGTACTGGGAGCGGTGGGAGGACCCGCGCCTCATCGTGTGCGTCCTCAACAACGGCGACCTGAACCAGGTCACCTGGGAGGAGCGGGTGATGGAGGGCGACCCCCGCTTCCCGGCCACCCAGGACGTGCCCCCCTTCCACTATGCCCGCTACGCCGAGGAGCTGGGGCTCCAGGGCATCCGGGTGGAGGAGCCCGACGCCCTGGCCGGGGCCTGGGACGAGGCGCTGTCGGCGAAGAAGCCGGTGGTGCTCGACGTCCTCACCGACCCGGACGTCCCGCCCCTGCCGCCCCACATCAACATCGAGCAGGCGAAGAAGTTCGCCACGTCGCTGGTCAAGGGCGACAAGCGGTGGCGGGGCGTCATCAAGCAGTCGGTGAAGGAGCTCGCCGACAGCGTGATCCCCTGAGGCGGGGGGCCGAGATGGGCAGCTCGGACGACCCGTCGGTGGAGGCGGTGGAGGCGGAGGCCTTCACCGTCCCCACCGACGCCCCCGAATCCGACGGCACCCTGGAGTGGAGCGAGACCAGCCTCTGCCTGGTGCGCGTGAAGGCCGCCGGCGAAGAGGGGCTGGGCTTCGCCTACACCGCCCCGGCCGCGGCCGCCTTCGTGACCGGGAAGCTGGCGGAGGTGGTGCGGGGGATGGACGCCCTGTCGCCCCCCGGCGCCTGGCACGCCATGCGCCACGAGGTGCGCAACGTGGGCCGCCCCGGCCTCGTCTCGTCGGCCCTGTCCGCGGTGGACGTGGCCCTGTGGGACCTGAAGGCCCGTCTCCTGGGCGTGCCCCTGGTGACGCTCCTGGGGCGGGTGCACGAGGGCGTGCCGGCGTACGGAAGCGGGGGCTTCACCTCCTACGGACCCGACAAGGTGGCCGAGCAGCTCGGCGGCTGGGCCGAGGAGGGGCTGTGGATGGTGAAGATGAAGGTGGGCCGCGACCAGGACGAGGACATGGAGCGGGTCTCCGCCGCCCGCCGCGCCATCGGCGAGGACGTCCAGCTCTTCGTGGACGCCAACGGCGCCTACTCCAGGAAGGAGGCCCTCTACTGGACGTGGGCGTTCTTCGAGGAGTGGGGCATCGCGTGGATGGAGGAGCCCGTCTCGTCCGACGACCGGGCCGGGCTACGCCTGGTGCGGGACCAGGGGCCGCCGGGGGTGGAGATCGCCGCGGGCGAGTACGGATGGGACCTCTTCGACCTGAAGGGGCTGCTGGAGGCCGGCGCGGTGGACACGCTCCAGGTGGACGTGACCCGCTGCGGCGGCATCACGCCCGTTCCTGGGCGCCGCCGCCCTGTGCGAGGCCTTCAACACGCCCCTTTCGGGACACACCGCGCCCTCCCTCCACACACCGGTGATGTGCGCCACGGAGCGCACCGTGCACCTGGAGTGGTTCCACGACCACGCCCGCATCGAAGGCATGCTGTTCGACGGCGCGCCCTCCCCCCGGGAGGGCGTGCTCTACCCCAACACCGACGGGCCCGGCCACGGGCTCACCCTGAAGGCGAAGGACGCCGAGCCCTTCCGCGTGCGGCCCGGCTGAGGCCGACGACGACGGGGCGGCGACCACCACGGAAGGAGCAGGGATGGCTGAGGCACGGGACACGCTGGAGAGGAAGGCGCGGGAGCAGGGAGCGCTGAGGGACCGGATCCGGCCCCTCACCTTCCACGCCGGCCCCCCCGGGACGGCGGCAAACGGCCGCCCGCCGGGACGGGGGCGGGTGCCCCTCACCCTCCCCCAGGCCGGCAAGCCGACCCAAGGCGGCGACATCGACGCGGCGGCGCTGGCCCGGGAGCTGGAGGGCGCTCTCGAGGGCGAGGTGCGCTTCGACGCGGGTCACCGGGCGCTCTACTCCACCGACGGCTCCCACTACCGCCAGGTCCCCATCGGCGTGGTCACCCCCCGCACCAAGGACGACGTGGTGAAGACGGTGGAGGCGTGCCGCCGCCACGGCGCCCCCGTCCTGGCCCGGGGCGGCGGGACCAGCCTCGCCGGCCAGTGCTGCAACGTGGCGGTGGTGCTGGACTTCTCCCGCCACATGAACAGCGTGCTCGAGGTGGACGGGGAGCGGAAGATCGCCCGGGTCCAGCCCGGCGTCGTCCTGGACGACCTGCGCAAGGCGGCCAGCGCGCACGGGCTCACCTTCGGGCCCGACCCCGCCACCCACAACCACTGCACGCTGGGCGGGATGATCGGCAACAACTCGTGCGGCATCCACTCGGTCATGGCCCAGTGGCACACGGGCCCCCGCACCTCGGACAACGTGCACCGTCTGGAGGTCCTCACCTACGACGGCGCCCGCTTCTGGACGGGGCCCACGTCGGACGAGGAGTACGAGCGGATCCTCCAGGAGGGCGGGCGCAAGGCCGAGATCTACAAGGCGCTGCGCGACATCCGGGACGAGCACGCCGACGAGATCCGCCGCCGCTACCCCGACATCCCCCGGCGGGTGAGCGGCTACAACCTGGACGACCTCCTCCCCGAGAACGGCTTCCACGTGGCCCGCTCCCTGGTGGGGAGCGAGTGCACGTGCGCCCTCTGGCTGGAGGCCGAGCTCCACCTCATCCCCAACCCGAAGGCGAGCACGCTGGTGGTGGTGGGCTACCCCGACGTCTACACCGCGGCGGACAAGTGCCCCGACGTCATGGAGTTCAAGCCCATGGGGCTGGAGGCCATCGACGAGCGCCTCATCCGCTACATGAAGATGAAGGGGTTGAACGAGAAGGACGTGCGCCTCCTCCCCGAGGGCACGGCCTTCCTGCTGGTCCAGTTCGGGGGCGACGACAAGGACGAGGCGAACCGGAACGCCCAGGCGTTCTGCGACGCCATGGAGGAGCGGGAGGACGCACCCGTCTCCATGCGCACGTACGACGACCCGGACGAGGAGCAGAAGATCTGGGAGGTGCGGGAGTCGGGGCTGGGCGCCACCGCCTACGTGCCCGGCCAGCCCAACACCTACCCCGGCTGGGAGGACTCGGCGGTGGAGCCGGAGCGGCTGGGGGACTACCTGCGGGAGCTGCGCCAGCTCCTGGACGACTACGAGTACGACTGCGCCTTCTACGGCCACTTCGGGCAGGGGCTGCTCCACACCCGCATCGACTTCAAGCTCCAGCACCACCGGGGGGTGGAGCAGTACCTGAAGTTCCTGCGGGAAGCGGCCGAGCTGGTGCTCAAGTACAACGGCTCCTTCTCGGGGGAGCACGGCGACGGCCAGTCCAGGGGCGCCCTCCTGTCGAAGATGTTCGGGCCCCGGCTGATGAAGGCCATGCGCACCTTCAAGGGCGTGTGGGACCCGGACTGGCGCATGAACCCGGGCAAGGTGGTGGACGCCTACCTCCCCGACCAGAACCTGGCCGAGGGCCCGGACTGGACGCCCCCGGTGGAGGAGACCTGGTTCCAGTTTCCCGCAGACGGCGGGAGCTTCGCCGCCGCCGCCAACCGCTGCGTGGGGGTGGGCAAGTGCCGCCGCCACGGGGGCGGCACGATGTGCCCCAGCTACATGGTCACCCGGGAGGAGATGCACTCGACCCGGGGCCGCTCCCGCATGCTCTACGAGATGATGCGAGGGGAGGTCATCACCGACGGGTGGCGCAGCAAGGAGGTGCACGAGGCCCTGGACCTGTGCCTGGGCTGCAAGGGGTGCAAGGGCGACTGCCCGGTGGACGTGGACATGGCCACCTACAAGGCCGAGTTCTACGCCCACTACTACAAGGGACGGCTCCGCCCCCGGAACGCCTACGCCTTCGGCTGGATCCACTGGTGGGCCCGCCTGGCGTCGAAGGCGCCCCGGCTGGCCAACTTCCTGACCCACGCGGGGCCCCTTGCCCGGGCCGCCAAGTGGGCGGCGGACGTCCACCCCGACCGGACCATCCCCTCCTTCGCCACGAAGACGTTCCGCAAGCGCTTCGAGGAGGAGATGGCGCCGGTGAACCCCGACGGCCGCAAGGTCATCCTGTGGGCCGACACCTTCAAGAACCACTTCCATCCCGAGCCCCTCGATGGCGGCGGCCCACGTCCTGGAGGCCCTGGGCTACCGGGTGGTGGTGCCGGGGCCCCGCCTCTGCTGCGGGCGACCGCTGTACGACTTCGGCTTCCTGGGGATGGCCCGGAAGCTCCTCCAGCGCATCGTGGACGAGCTCCGGGACGACATCCTCGCGGGGGTGCCCGTGGTGGGGGTGGAGCCGAGCTGCATCGCCACCTTCCGGGACGAGCTCACGGAGATGCTCCCCAACGACAAGGTGGCCCAGCAGCTCAGCAAGCAGACGTTCCTCCTCCCCGAGTTCCTCCACCACTACGCCGCCGACGTGGAGCTCCCCGACACGGGGTGGAAGGCCCTCCTCCACGGACACTGCCAGCAGAAGGCGGTACTGGACTTCGACGCCGACAAGCGCATCCTCGACCGGCTGGGCATCGACGTGGAGGCCCCCGCCACCGGCTGCTGCGGCATGGCGGGGCCCTTCGGCTTCGAGAAGGACCACTACGAGGTGAGCCAGGCGTGCGCCAACCGGGTGCTGCTGCCGGCGGTGGTGGCGCGTGACCCGGAGCGGCTGGTCATCGCCGACGGCTACAGCTGCCGGGAGCAGATCCTGCAGAACCTGGAGGGGGTGGAGCCCCTCAACTCCGCCGAGGTGGTGTGGAGGGCGCTCCAGTCCGCCGGCGCCACCCGGGACGTGGGGCGCCCCAGGCAGGCCTACAAGAAGGACATGTACGAGCAGAAACGGAACACGAAGACGGGGTTCGCCGCCGCGGAGAGTGGTGGCCGGGAGGCGTGATGCCCCCGGCGCGCGCGTGACCCGGATCATCGAGACAGCGGAGGAGCAGGGACCATGAGCAGTAACAACGGAGCGCTGAGGCAGAGCGGACGGGTGGTGGTGGTCACGGGTGGCACGGCCGGGGTGGGTCGGGCCACGGTGCGGGCCTTCGCCTCCAACGGAGACGACGTGGCCATCCTGGCCCGGGGCGAGGACGGCCTGGCCGCCGCCTGCCGCGAGGTGGAAGCCATGGGGCAGCGCGCCCTGGGCGTCTCCACCGACGTCGCCGACTACGAGCAGGTGGCGAGCGCGGCGCGCCGCATCGAGGAGGAGCTGGGGGAGATCGACGTGTGGGTGAACGGGGCCATGACGACGGTGTTCGCGCCCCTCAAGGAGATCACCCCCGAGGAGTACCGCCGGGCCACGGAGGTCACCTACCTGGGCACCGTCCACGGCACCATGGTGGCGCTGGAGCGCTTCCTCCCCAGGAACGAGGGCGCCCTCGTGCAGGTGGGCTCGGCCCTGGCGTACCGGGCCATTCCCCTGCAGGCTCCCTACTGCGGCGCCAAGCACGCCATCCGGGCCATGACCGACTCGCTGCGCTCGGAGCTCCTCCACGACGGCAGCAACGTGTACGTCACCATGGTGCAGCTCCCCGGGCTCAACACGCCCCAGTTCAACTGGTGCAAGACGAAGCTGCCCAACCACCCCCAGCCGGTGCCGCCCATCTATCAGCCGGAGGTGGCCGCCGAGGCCATCGTGTGGGCGTCGAAGAACCGGCGCCGGGAGGTGACGGTGGGGCTTCCCTCCCTGAAGACCATCTGGGGGCAGAAGGTGGCGCCGGGCTTCCTGGACCACTACCTGGCGAACAACGCGTACAGCGGCCAGCAGACCGACGAGCCCGTGTCCCCGGACCGGCCCAGCAACCTCTTCGAGCCCGTGCCCGGCGACCACGGCGCCCACGGCAACTTCGACAGCCGGGCCCGGGGGATGAGCCCCCAGCTCGAAGCGAACAAGCACAAGCGCATGGCCATGGCCGGCGCCGGCATCCTGGCCGCCGGCGTCATGGCGGGCATCCTGGCGCGCCGGTGACCGGGAGAGGGTGAGGGCCGGCGTGGGAGGGGAATACGGCCGTGACGTGGGCCCCGACACGGGCTACACGCCCATCGAGGACTACGGCATCATCGGCAACTGTCGCACGGGAGCCCTCGTCTCCAAGGAGGGCTCCCTCGACTGGCTCTGCCTTCCCCGCTTCGACAGCCCGTCGGTCTTCGCCCGCATCCTCGACCGGAGGAAGGGCGGGCGCTTCTGGGTGACCCCCACGGAGGAGCACGGCGTGCGCCGGCGCTACGTGGGACCCACGGCGGTGCTGGAGACCACCTTCACCACCGAGACGGGGGAGCTGGTCCTCACCGACCTCATGCCGGTGAGCTCGGAGGAGCGCAAGAAGATCCGTCCCTGGCCGGACCACCACGTGCTGCGCCGCCTGGAGTGCACCCGGGGCCACGTGGAGGTGGAGGCGGGGTGGCAGCCGCGCCCCGGGTACGGCCGCAAGAAGACACGGGTCACCGGACACGGCGCCCTGGGCTTCTGGTGCCAGACCGGCGCCCAGTCCATGGCGCTGGTCACCGACCTGCCCCTGGAGGTGAGCGAGGACGGCTACGGCGCCCAGGGTACGGCCACGCTGCAGGAGGGGGACGTCCGCTGGCTCTCCTTTACCTGGCAATGGGGCGCGCCGGCCATCCTCCTCCCTCTGGGGGCGTATGCCGACGCCCTGGTGCAGGAGGCGCTGGACTGGTGGGGCAACTGGTCGGCCCAGCTCGACTACTACGGCCCCTACCGGGACGCGGTGCTGCGGAGCGCCCTCACCCTGAAGCTCCTCACCTACGCCCCCTCGGGCGCCGTGGTGGCGGCCCTCACCACCTCGCTGCCCGAGGTGCCCGGCGGCCAGCGCAACTGGGACTACCGCTACTGCTGGCTGCGGGACTCGTCCTGGATGCTCCGGGCCCTCTACGAGCTGGGCTACAAGGAAGAGGCCCACGCCTTCTACGAGTGGATCGACTACGCCACCCGCATCACCGCCCCCGAGCTGCGCACCATGTACGACATCCACGGCGGCTCCAACCTCAGCGAGCACGAGCTCGAGCACCTGGAGGGGTACCGCTGCTCCCGGCCCGTGAACGTGGGCAACGGCGCCCAGAACCAGCTTCAGCTGGACGTCTACGGCGAGGTGATGGCGGCCGCGTACGAGTACGTGAAGCACGGCGGGTCGCTGGACAACGCCGACCGCGGGCTGCTCACGGGCATCGGCGAGGTGGTCCACCGGCGCTGGCGCGAGGGGGACGACGGCATCTGGGAGGTACGGGGGCCCCGGCGCAACCACACCTATTCGAAGGTCATGTGCTGGACGGCGCTGGACCGCCTGGTGCGCCTGAAGGAGGAGGGGGTCCTCGAGGAGGACGTGCCCCTGGAAACCTACCGGAAGACGCTGGACGAGATACGGAACCAGATCGAGGAGCGGGGCGTGGACCCGGAGCTGGACTGCTACGTGGGCACCTACGACGAGACGCTGGTGGACACCTCCCTCCTCCGGATCCCCACCACGGGCTACGTGAAGGCCACCGACGACCGCTTCCGGCGCACCTACGACCATATCCTGAGCAGCCTCGACGCCGGGCGGGGCCTCCTGTACCGCTACTCCAAGGAGTTCGACGACCTGCCGGGGCGGGAGGGGGCCTTCGACCTGTGCGCCTTCTGGGCCGTGGAGTGCAAGGCGCTGGCCGGCCGCGTGGACGAGGCCCGGGAGCACTTCGAGCAGCTCCTCCACCAGGCCAACGACCTGGGGCTCTACTCCGAGGAAATGGACCCCGAGACGGGGGCGTTCCTGGGGAACTTCCCCCAGGCGTTCACCCACATCGGGCTCATCAACGCCGCCGTGACCATCGAGGCGTGCCGCCCCGGGGGAGAGAGCGACGAATGGAGCCCGTGGGAGCACGCCTCCGCCCCCGAGGGGGAGGAAGCCCGCCGGGGGCGGCGGGCCCTGGAGGGATCATGACGGGCGGCGCGCGCATCTCCGCCGTGGTGGCCGCGGCGCTCCAGGCCGGCGGCTGGAACACGGGCGGCTTCGTGAGCTGGGGGAGCTACCTGCTGTGGGCCTTCATCGCCACCCTCGTGCTGGCCGGCGGCATGTTCACCGCCCAGGAGCGGGGGCTCTCCCGCATGAGCATTCCCTTCATCCTGGGGAGCGCCTGGACCACGGACCGTCAGAAGGCCAAGCTCATCGGTTTCGGCGCCCACTTCCTCAACGGGATGCTCTTCGCCTTCGTCTACGTCATGGGCTTCGAGGCGCTGGGCAGGGCCACCTGGTGGCTGGGCGCCCTGGGCGGGGTGGTGCACACGTTCATCGTGCTCACGGTGGGGCTTCCGCTGGTGGCCGCCGTGCACCCCAACATGGCCAGCGAGCGCCAGGGGCCGACACCCACGCGCTGGCTCCAGCCGCCCGGGTTCCTGGGGCTCAACTACGGCCGACGCACCCCCTTGGCCGCCCTCCTGGGGCACATCGTCTACGGCGCCATCCTGGGCGGCTTCTACCACGTGGCCTGACCGCCGGGAGGGAGGCTACGCGGCGGCGTCCGCGTCCGGGCCCTCCTCCCCGGCGGCGGTGCTGTCGCCCCCCTTCCCGCCGCCGTTCACCGCCCTGCGCTCGGCGGGCGCCAGCACCTCCACCGCCAGCACCCGGAACACCGCGGCCAGGGGAATCGACACCAGCAGCCCCAGCACGCCCCCCGTGCCCACCCCCGCGACGATGGCGAAGAGGACCAGCGTCTGGGGCAGGTCGGTCTGGCTGCGCATGATGTTGGGGGTGAGGATGTGTCCTTCTACCTGCTCCAGCGCGGTGTAGAGGAAGAGCGCCGCCAGGGCCAGCGTGAAGGACTGGATGAGGGCCACCCCGGTCACCACGATCCCCACCAGCACCGGCCCCAGGATGGGGATGATCTCCCCCACCATGGTGAGGGCGCCCAGGGCCACGGAGTACGGGACGCCCAGGATGCGCAGCCCGATCCACGCCAGCACGCCCATGATGGCGGCGTTGATCACCGCGCCCCGGACGTAGCCCCCCATGGAGTGCCCCATGTGGTGCAGGACGTCCCGGGCCCTGTCCCGTTTCGCTGCAGGAAAGAGGGAGAGGGTGAAGCCCATCATGGAGCGGGTGGCGAGGAGCCAGTAGACACTCAGGAAGATCACCACCAGGACGTCCACCAGGCCCGTGAAGACCATGGTCGGGACGTCGATGACCCACTGGCCCATACGGGAGGTGAGCCCCGAGGGGAT
The DNA here is from genome assembly GCA_963720485.1 of uncultured Gemmatimonadales bacterium. GTDB lineage: Bacteria > Gemmatimonadota > Gemmatimonadetes > Longimicrobiales > Gaopeijiaceae > MFD05684-c1. Next base: position 585,513 of record OY970395.1, on the reverse strand, counting down.
GCTCCCCACCCCCTGTCCCATGGGCACCCCCAGCTCCGACAGGCGCGACTGCACCTGGTCGATCATGGAGGGCGCCTGGCGCACCAGCTCCTGGGTCTGGCCGATCACGGGGGGCGCGATGAGCCACCCCAGCCCCCCGAGGACGGCGGCGAGCCCCAGGTAGACCACCGCGATGGCGATCCCCCGCTGGTGGATCCGCTCCTCCAGCCAGTCAACGCCCGGGTCGAGGGCCTCGGCCAGGGTGACGGCGACCACCAGGAGCGCCAGCGGGCGGACGAGGAGCCCCAGGAGCTGGAGCACCCCCAGCCCCAGGGCCAGGGCGGCGGCCAGGGGGAGCACCACGCTCCACCCCACGCGGGCCAACACGGCGGGGACCGCCCCCCGGTCCGGGGAGCCCGGGTCTTCCGTCCCCTCGAGCGGGCTCACGGTATCGGCCTCTCGCCGACCATCTCCCGCAGGGCCTCCCGGTCTTCCCGGCGGCGGATGTCGACGAACCACAGGACCGCCAGGGCGGGAAGTCCCACCATGGCGTCCCGGAGCCGCTTGAGGAGGGAGATGGCCACGCCCACCGCGGCGCCCAGGCCGATGAGCTTGGCTCCCACGAGGTAGCCCCCCTCCTGCGCCCCCAGCCCGGCGGGCATGAAGAAGCCCGCGTTGCTCGCCGCCTTGCCCACGCTCTCGAGGGAGAGGGCGTCCAGGGGGGCGACGGCCCGGGAGATGGCGAAGAGGAGGAACCACATCTCCACCGCCCCCACCAGGAAGCCCAGGAAGTGCCACGCCGCGGTCTTCACCAGGGCGCCCTGGTTCTGGTAGAGGTACCCGATCTCCTCGTCCACGCCGCTGATGTTGCCGGCGAAGCGGAGCCAGTGGTCCTTCTGGGCCCGCTGCTCGAGCTTGCGGGCCAGCGTGCGCAGGAGCCCCTTGCGCTGGGCGAAGTAGAGGAAGATCACCACCGCCACCAGGATGCCGCCCGCCACGATCGTGCGGGTGAGGGAGCGCTGCCCGTGGCGCAGGGCCAGGAGCCCGATCCCAAGCCCGATGAAGATCACCAGGGCCACCGTGCGCATGGTGAGCTCGACGATGATGGCCGCCGCCGAGCCGGGTCCGCTCACGTCGTCCGTCTTGCGCGCCAGGAGGAAGCCCCGGGCCACGTCGCCGGCCACCTCGGCCACGGGGACGAGCGACGCCATGGCGTCGGCCACCCACCGGTAGTGGAACACGTGGCGGAAGGGGGGACGGGCGCCGTCGGCCCGGAGGGTGGTGCGCCACGCCATGGCCTCCACGGCGATGTAGAGGACGTGCCCCACCGCCACCACCGGCAGCCACCACCCGGCCTGCTTCAGCATGGCCCAGATGCGGCCCGGTCCGGTGCTGAGGACGAAGAACACGGTGAGCCCCAGCCCCAGCAAGAAGAGGAACGCTCCGATGATCTTCGTCTTCCGCCCCGCCATGTCAGCGTCTCCGTCCCGGCACCAGCCAGCGCCACACCCGTCCGTCCACCAGCGAGACCAGGGCCAGGGCCGGAAGGCCCACCAGCACGTCCCGCACCCGCTTGAGGAGAGCCACCGACACCCCCACCGCAGCGGTGAGCCCGATGACGCGGGCCCCCAGCAGGTACGCGCCCTCCTGAGCGCCCAGCCCAGCAGGGATGAAGAACCCGGCGTTCTTCCCCGCCTGGCCGATGCTCTCCATGATCACCGCCGGCTCGAGGCCCACCGTGTTGCCCGTGGCATGGAGCAGGATCCACACCTCCACCGCGCCGAACATCCAGGCCAGCAGGTGCCAGGCCGCCGAGGCGGTGAGGGCGTCGGGGCTCCCGTACAGGGCGGGGAGGTGCTCGTCCACCCGGCCCATGCCGCCGGCGAAGCGCACCCAGCGGGTGCCCTCCGCCACGCGCTCCATGCGGCGCCCCACCTTGAGGAGCAGGCCACGGCGCTGCGCCACGTAGTAGAGGACGATCAGCGCCGCCAGGCCGGCTGCGGGGGCCGCCACCTCGACGGCGGAGGCCCCGCCCCCCTCGAGGAGGAGGAGGGCGAGCCCGCCCACGATGAACGCCACGAGGGCGAACATGCGCAGGGTGAGCTCCACGATGATCACCGCGATGGAGAGGGAGCCCGACACACCCTTGCGGGCCAGGAGCCACCCCCTGAGCGCCGCGCTCCCCACCTCGGGGACCGGGAAGAGGGCCTGGGCGGCGTCCGCCGCCCAGCGGAATCGGAACGTCTCCAGGAAGGGCCGCCGCACGCCCTGGCTCGCCAGGAGGGAGCGCCAGCCCAGGGTGATGAAGACCTCGTAGATCAGGTGGCTCGCGGCCACGGCCACGACCCACCACCCCGCGCGGCGGATCAGGGCCCAGATCCGTCCGGGCCCCGCCAGGAGCACGACGGCGAGGACCCCGGCGGCGCCCACGGCCACCGCCAGCCCCGCGGCCGCGATCATCCTGCCCTCGCGCCCCCGGGCCGGAGGGTCCGGAGCGTCCGGGCCCGCGCCCCTCGCTGGGGACGCGGGCCCGGCGCCGTCTCCGTCCAGGCCGATCAAGCCCGGCCGGATTCGCGGCGGGTGAAGAGCCCCATGAGCATCAGGCTCGCGCTCCGGAGCACCATCTTCCGCGATCCGCTCCGGGGTGCGGTGGCTCTCTCGGTGGTGATGAGGCCTTCGTCGGCCATGTCGTCCTCTTGTCGCTGATGGATGATCTCCGCTCTGCGGCGGCAGGCGTCTGGTACGCATGGATCGTTCCGATGGGGGCCGGCTGCGGAGGGTACGTCTCTTGCTCGCGGTGGGCCGCGTCACACAGGCGATTCCCCCATCGGGCACCCCCCCATGGCCGACCAGGACGACGTCCTCGCCAGACTCATCGAGCGCCTCTGTTCCAGCCGTGAAGAGGTCTCCGAGGCGCTGGGCGTGTCGCCCTCCACCCTCTACTCCTGGAGCGTGGGGCGGCGGGAGCCCCGACCCGACAACCGGCGCCAGCTCGTGGAGCTGGCCCGGCGGCGCTCCCGGGAGCTGGTGGACCTGGCCGACGACCTCCTGGACGGCGCCCACGACGCCCGCCCCTGGGAGGGCCGGGACTCCGGGAGCGTGGACGAGATCCGCAGGCGGCACCGGGAGATCCGGCGGCGCCTCCGGGAATCCCGCGCTTCGGCGGCCCGCATGAACGAGCAGGCACGCCGCTCGCGGAAGGCCGCCGTCACGGAGCAGCCGCGTTGAAGCTCCTGGCGATCCTCACCCTCCTGATCGGCCTGGGCGCCGTCGGGGTCTTCGTGTGGACCACGGGGCCCGACAAGATCGTGGGCGACCTGGTGGAAGCGAGCTGGTGGATCGCCGTGGTGGCCGCCATGCACCTGGTCTACATGGCCATCATCACCGAGGGGTGGCGGGCCCTCCTGGAGCCCCACGCGGGCGACGACACCCCCGCCTTCCGCCGCCTCTTCCTCTACCGCTGGATCGCCGACGGCATGCAGGCGCTCCTGCCGGTGGCCGAGGTGGGTGGGGACGCGGTGCGGGGCTACATGGCGAAGCGCGACGGCGTGGACGGGCCGCTCTCGGCGGCCGTCATCATCGTGGAGCTCACCCTGCGCGTGGTGTCCCTGGTGCTCTTCATCGCCCTGGGCATCGCCACCGTCTCCATGAAGGGAGGGACGGGCTCCCTCACCCAGACGCTGCTGGCCGGAGGGGGCCTCGCCCTGGTCCTCGTCCTCTTCTACCTGGCCCAGAGGAAGGGCGCGACGGTGAAGCTCGGCCGCCTCCTCCAGAAGCACTCGGACTCGAAGAAGTGGCGTGACTTCGCGGGCAGCGTGGGAGACGTGGAGCCCCGCCTCGAGGAGCTGTGGAAGGACCACCGTCCCCTCCTGGAGAGCACCGCGTGGCATTTCCTCGCGTGGGTGGTGGGCGCCGCGGAGATCTGGGTGCTGCTGCGGGCCCTCCACGAGGCGGGCGGTCCCCTGGCCGCCTTCGGGATGGAGGCCGTGGGGCAGGCGGGCCGCAACGCCGGCTTCTTCATCCCCGCCGGGCTGGGGGCCCAGGAAGGCGGCTATTACCTGGGCGCACGCCTGACCGGGCTGGCGGGCCAGGTGGGGGTGGGCATCGCCATCCTGAAGCGCGTCCGGGACGTGATCCTGGGCGTGCCGGCGTTGATCGTCTGGCGCGTGCGGGAAGGCTCCGGCGAGGAATCCCCGGAAGGGTCATGAAAATCCTGACAGCGTGTCACGAGGGTTCGGGACTTGCAGGAGCCCTGCTCCGTCGAGGCCGTCGTGGGGCGGCCAGGTACGAACGAGGGCGAGGAGGACGCCTTGCTCACTGAGCGGAAGGACGGCGCGCCCGGAATCTCGGCGCGCCACCGGCGGGTTCTGACCGATCCGTCGCTGGAGCCCCTGCTGCTCGACCCCCCTCTCCACCTGCTCATCGACCCCGCCCTGGAGCGGGGGCGACAGAACCTGCTTCGTCAGCAGCACCTCGATGGACACTGGTGCGGCCTCCTCGAAGGAGACAGTTGCCTGGAGTCCGAGTACGTGCTGCTCCACGCCTTCATGGGAAGGCAGGACGAGCTCAGGGTGGCGAAGGCGGCCGAGCGGGTCCGGCGACTGCAGCTAGATGACGGCGGATGGGCCATCTATCCGGGCGGGCCGCCCGAGGTGAGCGCCTCCGTGAAGGCCTACTTCGTCCTCAAGCTCATGGGCGACGACCCTGCCGCGCCCCACATGGAGCGGGCCCGGCGCACCATCCTGGAGCTGGGGGGCATCGAGGCCACCAACACCTACACCCGCATCTATCTCGCGCTCTTCGGCCAGTACGACTGGAGCGACTGTCCGGCGGTGGTGCCGGAGGTGGTGCTCCTCCCGGACTGGTCGCCGCTCAACATCAACCGCATCTCCTCGTGGAGCCGGGCCATCTTCGTGCCCCTCTCCATCGTGTGGGCCCACCGCCCCGTGGTGGACATCCCCGAGGGAGCGGGCATCGCCGAGCTCAACGTGACCTCCGGAGGCGCGCGCGCCGCGGAGGAGGACGCGAGCCACGCCGGCCGCTTCTGGGGCGCGTTCTTCGACTGGGCCGACCGGGCCCTCAACGGGGCCGAGCGCCTGGGGCTGCGCCCCTTCCGGAAGGCCGCCCTCGAGGCGGCCGAATCGTGGATCCTGGACCGGATCCACGAGACCGACGGGCTGGGCGCCGTCTTTCCCTCGGTGCTGAACGCCCTGCTGGCCTTCAAGGTGCTGGGCTACGACGACGGGCACGAGGCGCCCCGCAGCCAGTGGGAGGCCCTGGAGAAGATGACGGTGGAGCACGAGGAAACCGTCCAGGTCCAGCCCACCCTCTCCCCGGTGTGGGACACGGCCCACGTGGTGCTGGCCCTGGTGAAGGCGGGCCTCGAGCCCGACCACCCGGCCGTCCTGGAGGGGGCCCGCTGGCTGCTGGACCGGGAGGTGCGGCGGGAGGGCGACTGGCGCTACGGCAACCGCAGCGGGCCCGTGGCGGGGTGGTACTTCCAGTACGCCAACGAGGACTACCCCGACTGCGACGACACCGCCCAGGTGCTGCAGGCCCTTCAGGTGGTGCGGGGCGACGAGGCCCTCGCCGCCCGGGTCGCCGATGCCCGCAAGCGGGCCGTGGAGTGGCTCGTCTCGATGCAGAACCGGGACGGCGGCTGGGGAGCCTTCGACTGCGACTGCGACGCCGAGTTCCTCACCCACATCCGCTTCGCCGACCACAACGCCATGATCGACCCGAGCTGCGCGGACATCACGGGCCGCGTGCTCGAGACCCTGGCCGAGGAGGGGGTGCCGTCGGACCATCCGGCGGTGCGCGCCGGCGTCGTCTACATCCGCGACGAGCAGGAGGACGACGGGACGTGGTACGGCCGCTGGGGGTGCAACTACCTCTACGGCACCGCCCTGGCCCTGCGGGGCCTCAGGGCGGCGGGCGAGGACATGGCGGACGAGGCGTGCCGCAGGGCCGCCCGCTGGATCCGCGAGCACCAGAACGAAGACGGCGGGTGGGGTGAGCTCCCCGACTCCTACTGGGACCCCGGCCGCAAGGGCATCGGACCGAGCACGGCGGCCCAGACCGCGTGGGCGGTCCTGGGCCTCCTGGCGGTGGGGGACCACACCTCCATCGCCGTGCGCCGGGGCGTGCTCTACCTCCTCAGGACCCAGCGCGAGGACGGCGCCTGGGACGACCCCCACTGGACGGGGACCGGCTTCCCCCGGGTGTTCTTCCTCGCCTACCACCTCTACGACGACTACTTCCCGCTCCGCGCCCTGTCCCGCTACAAGGCCACCACCCGGCACCACGTGGCGGCCGTGGGCGCCGCCCACGCCAACGGCGTGCGCAACGGCAACGGCAACGGCCATGGCAACGGCAACGGCAACGGAAGGCGGAACGGCCACGGAACCGGCCGCTCCGCTCCCCGGGAGCATACCGACAACCCGAAGGCGGTCTGACGGACCATGAGATTCCCGACGCACATCGTGCTCGACAACCTCAAGCACCAGCTCAAGAACGCGTTCGCGGGGAACGAGCGTTACCCCTACGTGCTCATGCTGGAGCCCCTCTACACCTGCAACCTGGCGTGCATCGGCTGCGCCCTCGAGCGCCACACCGGCAAGCTGAAGGACCGGCTCCCGGTGGAGCGCTGTCTCCAGGCGCTGGACGACTGCGGCGCCCCGGCCGTGTCGATCTGCGGCGGGGAGCCCACGGTCTACCCCGAGCTGCCCCAGCTCGTCGAGGGGATCATCGAGCGCAAGCGGCACATCTACCTGTGCACCAACGCCCTGCTGCTGGACAAGCGGGTGTTCGACGTGATCCCGCCCGACAAGCGCCTCACCATCAACGTCCACCTGGACGGGATGCGGAACACCCACGACTACGTGACCGACCGGGAAGGGGTGTTCGACAAGGCCATCGCGATGATCCGGGAGTCGAAGCGCCGGGGCTACCACACCATCACGAACACGACGGTCTACAAGGAGACCGACATCGACGAGGTGGAGGAGCTGTGCGAGCTCCTGAGCGACCTGGACATCGACGGCATGCTCATCGCCCCGGGCTACCACTACGAATCCGTGGACCGGGACATCTTCCTGACCCGGGAGGACATCGAGGAGAAGTTCAAGCGGGTGCTGGCCTTCTCCGACCGCTTCAAGCTCACCTCGAACCCCATGTTCCTCGAGTTCGCGGCGGGGATGCGCGAGTACCCCTGCTCGCCGTGGAGCACGGTGACCTTCACCCCCCGGGGCTGGAAGGGTCCCTGCTACCTCATCGGCAAGAAGTACACGTGGGACTGGGACGAATTCTGGAACGGGACGGACTGGGACTACTGGGAGTCGCGCCAGGACGACCTCTGCCAGAACTGCAAGATGCACTCGGGCTTCGAGGCCTCCGTGGTCCGCGAGCTCCCCAGCAGTCCCCGGGACATGGCACGCATGGCCCGGTGGCAGCTCACCGGCTGAGAGGGCCATGAACTCCCCCGTCCTGGTCACCGGAGGCACCGGATTCATCGGCGGGCACGTGGTGCGCGCGCTGGTGGAGCGGGGCGAGCGCGTGCGCTGCCTGGTGCGCCCGGGGAGCGACCGCTCCGGCCTGGATGCGCTCCGCGTGGAGCTGGTGGAGGGCGACGTGACCGCCCCCGAATCCCTCCCCCCGGCCGTGCGGGGCTGCCGCACCGTCTTCCACGTGGCCGCCGACTACCGTCTGTGGTCGTCCGACCCTTCGACCCTGTACGCCACCAACGTGGGCGGCACCCGGGCCGTGCTGGAGGCGTGCGCCACAGCCGACGTGGAGCGGGTGGTCCACACCAGCTCCGTGGGCACCCTCCCCACCTCCGCCGACGGCACGCCCGTCGACGAGGACGCCGCCCCCGACCTGGCCGGCCTGGTGGGGCACTACAAGCGGAGCAAGTACCTGGCGGAGCGGGTGGCCGAACGCTGGGCCGAGCGGGGGCTCCACGTGGTGATCGTGAACCCCTCCTCTCCCCTGGGGGAGGAGGACAGCAAGCCCACCCCCACCGGGCGCATGGTGGTGGACTTCCTGCGGGGCCGGATCCCGGCCTACGTGGACGGCGGCATGAACGTGGTGGACGTGCGGGACGTGGCCCAGGGCCACCTCCTGGCCGCCGAGCGGGGCACCCCCGGAGAGCGCTACATCCTGGGCTGCCGCAACGTCTCCTACGAAGACCTCTTCGCCCTCCTGGCCGAAGCCTCGGGACGGAAGGCGCCGTCGCTGCGGGTGCCCCACTGGCTTCCCCTGACGGCGGCCCTGGCCAGCGCCGCGTGGGCCCGCATGCGGGGAAGCGAGCCCGCCATCGCCCCCGACGCCGTGCGCATGTCCCGCAAGACCATGTTCTTCGACAGCCGCAAGGCGGTGCGGGAGCTGGGCCTCCCCCAGACGCCCGTGGAGGAGGCCGTGGAACGGGCCGTGGCGTGGTTCCGGGCGCAGGACTACGCGGCGTGAGCGCCCCGGTGCTGGTCCTGGCGGCGCTCCCCGAGGAGGGGCTCCCGGTGAGTCGGAGGCTCCGGGAGGGGCCTTCCGTGGTGGGCATCACCGGCGACGGCTCGGTGCAGGCGGCCCGGGGCGCCCAGCGCCTCCTGGCCGAGATGGAGCCGGCCGCCGTCCTGGTGGTGGGCGCCGCCGGCGCCCTCACCCCCGACGTCGAGCGGGGCGAGGTGGTGCTGGTGCGCCAGGTGATGCTGAGCCCCGGCTCGCGCTTCCGCTGGATCCCCTCCCCCACCCTCATGGAGATGGGGCGGCGGCGGGGACTCCGGGAAGGCACCGTCCTCACCACGCGCAACCTGGTGTCCACCCCCGACGAGCGCCGGGCGCTGGGCGCGGCCATGCGCCAGGGGGGCGCGCCCGAGGGCCCCGTCCTGGTGGACCTGGAGACGGCCGAGTTCGCCGCCGCCGCCGAGGCCGCCGGCGTTCCGTGGGCGGCGCTCCGGGTGGTGAGCGACCAGGCCGACGGGGCGCTGCCGCCCGCCGTGTGCGCCTGCCAGGGAGAGGACGGCTCGGTCGCCCGCTGGGACGTCCTCGCCCGGGCCGTGCGACGCCCCTGGGAGCTGCCCGAGCTGGTGCGGCTGGCGGTGCGGATGCGCCGCTGCTGCAAGGCCCTCTCCGAGGTGGCCCTTCCCCTGGTGGCCGACATCGAGGCGCTGGAGCGCGTCGAGGTCGAGGGCGCCGCCCCGACCTCCGCCGACCCCCCTGGAGCGGGAGCGGATCCACCCCCGGCCGAAGCCCCGCACCCCCCGGGACGCCCCCGGAGCCGACGAGACGCGGAGGCGGCCATGAGAGCACCCCAGCAGGCCCCCGACCTCCTGACGGGCGACCGCAAGGCCGAGCACCTGCGCCTGGCCATGCGCAGGGACATGCAGCTCGAGCGCCGCTACTTCGACGGCTGGCGCCTGGAGCACCGGGCGCTGCCCGAGCTCTCCATGGACGAGGTGGACACGTCCATGGCGTTCCTGGGCCGCCCGCTCCGGGCCCCCCTGCTCATCTCCGGCATGACCGGGGGCACGCCGGCCGCCGCCGAGATCAACCGCAACCTGGCCGTGGCCGCCGAGCGCTGCGGCGTGGCCCTGGGCGTGGGCTCCCAGCGCGCCGCCATCGAGGACCCCCTCCAGGCCTGGACGTTCGAGGTCCGGGAGTGGGCGCCGTCGGTGCCGGTGTTCGCCAACCTGGGCGCCGTCCAGCTCAACTACGGCTTCGGCCTGGAGGAGTGCAGGACCGCGGTGCGCATGGTGGACGCCGACGCCCTGGTCTTCCACGTGAACGTCCTCCAGGAGGCCATCCAGCCCGAAGGGCAGACCGACTTCCGTGGCCTCCTGGACCGTATGGGCGACGTGGCGGCCGGCCTGGACGTGCCGGTGATCGTGAAGGAGGTGGGGTGCGGCGTCTCCGGCGCCATGGGGCGGGAGCTCCTGGAGCGGGGCATCCGCATCGTGGACGCGGCGGGGCTGGGCGGGACGAGCTGGGCCCGCATCGAGGCCGCCCGGGCCGGCGACGCCGAGCTGGGCGAGCGCTTCGCCGGGTGGGGCATCCCCACCCCCGAGGCCATCCGGCAGCTCGCCGCGGTGGAGGGCCTCACGGTGATCGGAAGCGGCGGGCTCCGGAGCGGCGTGGACATGGCCAAGGCCATGGCCCTGGGGGCCCACCTCACGGGGATGGCCAAGCCGTTCCTGGAAGCCGCCACCGTCTCGGCGGACGAGGTGGCCCACACCATCGAGCTGAGGGTGCGGGAGCTGCGCATCGCCATGCTGTGCACGGGGGCCAGGACGCTGGCCGACCTGCGAAGGGTGCGGGTGACGCGGGAGGGGGAGCGATGAGCCGACTGGACAGGCTGGTGGAGGAGATCGTGAGCGGGCGGCGGCGGCTCCACCGGCTGCCGTCCGACCTTTCGCCCCGGGAGGCCACCGCCGTGCGGCACCGGGCGCTGGAGCGGCTGTCGGGCCGGCCGCTCCCCCACCTGGCGCACCACGGCCTGGACCCGGCACGGGTGGCGAAGAACTGCGAGAACCTGGTGGGCGCCCTCCAGGTGCCCATGGGCGTGGTGGGTCCGCTTCGCCTCCACGGCGAGGACGGGGAGGACCGGGTGTGGGTCCCCCTCGCCACCACCGAGGGTGCCCTGGTGGCCAGTGCCAACCGGGGCTGCTCGGCGGTGAGCCAGGCCGGGGGCGCTATGGTGCGGGTGGAGGACGTGGGCATGACCCGCGCCCCCGTCTTCCGGACCGGGGGCGTGCGGGAGACGGAGCGCTTCCTGCGCTGGGTGGAGGAGCACGAGGAGCGGATCCGGTCCGTGGCCGAGGCCACCAGCGAGCACCTCCGCCTCCTGGACATCCGCCCCCAGTCCATGGGCACCACCGTGCTGCTCCGCTTCCGCTTCAGCACCGGCGACGCCATGGGGATGAACATGGTCACCCTGGCGTGCGACCGGGTGGTGCGCGACCTGGTGGAGCCGTGCACCGGCGTCCCCTGCGTGGCCCTGTCGGGCAACTACTGCGTGGACAAGAAGCCCGCCGCGGTGAACGCCATCGAGGGGCGCGGCAAGCGGGTGTGGGCGGAGGTGACCCTCGACGCCGACCTCCTGGACCGGCTGCACACCAACGCCACCGCCCTGGCCGAGGTGAACTACCGCAAGAACCTCCTGGGCTCGGTGGCCGCGGGCTCGATGGGCTTCAACGCCCATTTCGCCAACATCGTGGCGGCCTTCTTCATCGCCACCGGCCAGGACCCCGCCCACGTGGTGGGCGGCTCCACCGGGGTGACGTGCATCGAGCCCCGGGCCGGCGGCGCGGCGTACGTGTCCGTCTACCTCCCCACCGTGCAGGTGGGGGTGGTGGGAGGCGGCACCGAGCTGGACACCCAGCGGGAGGCGCTGGAGCTCATCGGCGCCCGCTGCGACCCGGCCCGCCCCGGACGGGGGGCGCGCAGGGTGGCCGAGGTGCTGGGCGCGGCGGTGCTGGCCGGGGAGCTGTCGCTCCTGTCGGCGCTGGCGTCGAGCGACCTCGCCCGGGCCCACGCCCACCTGGCCCGGGACAACGGCGTCCGCCCCCCTGCCCCCTCCACGAACGGGAGGACGTCGGGGGTCGCCTCCGGTGCCTGAGCCGGCGGCGGCCACCCGGCCGAGCCCCGGCCGCGGCGCCACCGCGGTGACCGCCTCCGCGCCCGGCAAGCTCATCCTCATGGGAGAGCACGCGGTGGTGCACGGCGCCCCCGCGCTGGTGGCGGCCATCGACCTGCGCCTGCGGACCCGCGTCGCGGCCGCCGGTGGCGACGGACCGGGCCGGGTGGACCTCGCCCTCTGCGAGTACGGCCGCCGGGAGGTGGCGTCGTGGAACGACCTGCGAGGCCTCGCCGCCGCCGCGCGCACGCGGTGGGGGCGCTACGCCTCCCTCCCCAGCCGGCGGGCCCTCAGGGCCGTGTCCGACGGGGACGAGCCGGCCTTCCTCGCCCGGGTGGCCCTGGGGGAGACGGCCCTGCTCCGCCCCGCCCTGGCCGACGAGGCGCTGCGGGTCGAGGTGTCGGGCGGGCTCCCCATCGGCCGGGGGATGGGCAGCTCGGCGGCGCTGGCCGTGTCCCTGGTGGCGGCGCTCCTGGCGTGGCTGGACGAGGCCCCGGACGCCGGGGTGGTGGAGCGCCTGGCCCTGGACGTGGAGCGGCGCCAGCACGGCCACCCCTCGGGGGTGGACGGCGCCACGGTCCTCCGGGGGGGCCTCCTGTGGGCCGAGCCCTCGGGCGACGGCGCCCCGCCCCCCACCGAGCCCCTCCCCGCCCTCCCCCGCCACCTGGACCGCTTCCGGGTCTACGACACGGGCCGGCCGGCCCAGGGCACCGGCGAGGTGGTGGCGGCGGTGCGCCGCCGCCTTCAGGGCGACGGCGGCAGGCGCGTGGAGGCCATGGCCTCCCTCACCCGCCGCTTCCGGGACGCCCTGGACCGGGAGGACGGGGCGACCGACGTGGCCGACGCCGTCCGGGGCTACCAGCGCCACCTGGAGGCGCTGGGGGTGGTCCCCGCCCCGGTGCGGGAGCTGGTGCGGCGGGTGGAGGCGGGGGGCGGAGCCGCGAAGGTGTCGGGCGCCGGCGCGCTGGACGACGGGAGCGGCGCCGGGGCCGGCATGCTCCTAGTCTACCACGAGGACCCCGGGCGCATGGCCGCCACGGACGCCCTGGCCGGACTCCCCCGGCTTTCCCTGGAGCTGGGCGGCCCCGGGCTGGAGGTCCAGTGGCGACCGTGAGCCTGCAACAGCGGCTGGGAAAGGCCACGGTGGTGGCCCCGTCCAACATCGCCTTCGTGAAGTACTGGGGCTCCACCGACCCGGAGGCGGGCGTCCCCATGAATGCGTCCATCTCCATGACCCTGTCCCGCTGCATGGCCGCGTGCACCCTGGAGCGGATCCCCGGGGGCGACGGCGTGGAGGTGCTGCTGCGTCGTGACGGCTGCCTGGCGCCGGCGCCCCCCGGGCTCCGGGACCCGGTGCGCCGCCAGGTGGAACGGCTCTGCCGCGACGCCGGCAACGGCTGCGGCTACCGGGCCGCCCTGGAGGTGGGTTTCCCGGTGGCGGCGGGGCTGGCCTCCTCGGCGGCCATCTTCGCCGCCGTGACCCTGGCCGCCCACGAGCTGCTGGACCCCGGCGCCGACACGGGGCGGCTGGCCGAGCAGACCCGGCGGAGCGGCTCGGGCTCGGCGGCCCGCTCCCTCCTGGGCGGTTACGTGGAGTGGCGGCCCCTGGGCCCCGAGGAGCGGGACGACGGCGAGCCCCGGGCCACCGAGCTCCGGCACCTGGCGCCCTGCGGGCACTGGACCCTGTGCGACGTCATCGCCGTGGTGGACCCGGCGCCCAAGAAGGTCTCGTCCCGGGAGGGCCACCGGCGCTGCTTCACCAGCCCCTACTTCCAGCGGCGGCTGGACCGGATCCCCCGCCGCCTGCGCGCGGTGCGCACCGCCCTCGCCGCCCGGGACCTGTCCCGGCTGGGGCCCGTCCTGGAGGAGGAGGCGGTGGACCTCCACCTGGTGGCCATGTCGTCGCGCCCGCCCGTGTTCTACTGGCGCCCCGGCACCGTCGAGGTGCTGGACGCCGTGCGCTCCCTGCGGGAGGAAGGGGTGCCGGCGTACGCCACCCTGGACGCCGGACCCAACGTGCACGTCATCTGCGAGCCGGCCCACGAACGCGCGGTGGTGGAACGGCTGGAGGGGATGGAGGCGGTGGAGCGGATCATCCCCGACCGGGTGGGGCCCGGTCCCTCCCTGAGCCCGAGCCACCTCTTCTGATGGCGGCCACCGGCGGCGGGCCCGTCACGCTGGTGAAGCTCGGCGGGAGCCTCATCACCGAGAAGAGCACGGGGGGCGCGGTGCGGGCCGAGGTCCTGGGCGCCCTCGCAGCCGACGTGGCCCGGGCGATGGGGGCAGGCCACCGTCTGGTCCTGGGCCACGGGAGCGGCTCCTTCGGCCACCCAGCGGCCCGGCGGGCGGGGCTCCGTGGGGGCGTCGCCCGCCACGTCCCCGCCCTGGACGTGGCCCGGGTGCAGGCCGCGGCCGCGGACCTCCACCGGCGCGTGGTGGAGGCGCTCCTGGAGGCCGGCGCCCCCGCCTTCTCCATCCCTCCCTCCGCCGCGGCCCCCGCCACCCGGGGCCACCCCGGGGCCCTCCCCCTGGAGGTGCTGGAGGCCGCCCTGGCCGCCGGGCTCCTCCCGGTGGTCTACGGCGACGTGGCGCTGGAGCCGGGGGGTGGCGCCCTCATCCGGAGCACCGAGCGCATCCTCACGTCGGTGGCCGTCGGGCTCCGGCGCCGGGGCGTTCAGGTGCGCCGGGCCCTGTGGCTGGGCGACGTGGCGGGGCTCCTGGACGGCGCCGGGGCCGTGGTGGCCCGGGTGTCGCCCCGGGCCGCCGACGGCGCCCTCTCCCTGGCCGGCGCCGCCGAGGGCGCCGACGTCACCGGGGGGATGGCCCACCGCCTGGAGACCGCCCTGGAGCTGGCGGCCCTGGGCGTCCCCTCGTGGATGGGCGACGGGCGCCTTCCCGGCGTGGTGGGGCGCCTCCTGGACGACGATTTCGTCCCTGGTACCATCGTGGAAGGAGTGGGAACGTGAGCGACGACGGCCGATCCCTGGGCGCGCTGCTGGAACGCACGAGCCGGACCTTCGCCCTGGCCATCCCCACGCTGCCGGAGCCCCGGCGCAGGGAGGTCACGGTGGCCTACCTCCTCTTCCGCATCGCCGACACCCTGGAGGACGCCGCCCGCTGGACGCGGGACCAGCGGGTGGACGGCCTCCACGAGCTGGCCCGCATCCTGGAGGGCGGCCGGGCGACGGACCCGGCCCGGGCGGGGATCCGCTGGAAGCGCGGCCGCCCCGTCGACCACCCGGGCTACCTGGACCTGCTGGAGGCGACGCCCCGGGTGCTGGACGCCCTGGCGTCGCTGGAGCCGGCGGCCCGCAAGGCGGTGCGCACCCACACGCTGCGCACCACCCGGGGCATGGCCGGCTTCGTGGCCCGGGCCGATGCCGCCGGGGTGCTCCGCCTGGAGGGGCTGGAGGCGCTCCGCTCCTACTGCTACGCCGTGGCGGGGATCGTGGGGGAGATGCTCACCGACCTCTTCCTCCTGGAGGGCGGTACCGTGGGCTCCGCCGCCGGACGGCTGCGGGCGCGGGCGCCGTTCTTCGGCGAGGCGCTCCAGCTCGTGAACGTGCTCCGGGACGCCCGGGACGACGCCCGGGAAGGGCGCATCCTGGTCGACGAGCGCCTGGACCGGGGGGAGGTCCTCCACCTGGCCTACCGCGACCTGCGGGCCGCGTCCGAATACAGCCTTGCGCTCCAGGAGGCCCGGGCCCGCAGGGGGGTGGTGGCGTTCACGGCCCTGCCCGCCCGCCTGGCGGTGGCCACGCTGGAAGCCGTCCGGGAGCGGGGGCCCGGGGCCAAGATCAGCCGCGCCCGCGTGGCACGAATCGTTCATTCTACATCCGTGGCGCTCCTCCGCTCCCGGCCGCCGGTGCCCCTCGAGGGGTGGCCCGGCGCCACGGAGCCGTGGAGCGACGCCTGGACCGCCACGCTCCCCCCCGCGCCGTGGGAGGAGGGGAGGCGGGAGGCGCCACCGCGGCGCCGTCCCGACGTGGCACGAACGAGCTCGCCCGCGCCCGCACCTCCATGAAGCCAGCCTACGACCGACCGCTCTCGGTGGCGGTGACCATCGCCCTCCACCGCACCCCCGACGCCGGGGGCCACGTGAAGTGCTGGGAGCGTCTGGCCGAGGCCGCCGCCGACCGGGACAACCTGGACCTCACCGTCTACGTCCTGGGTGACGCCGAGGGCACCGCCCCCCTCTCCGAGCACGTGCGCTTCGTGTCCCTTCCGCCGGCCTTCGGCACCGAGCGGGCGTCGTGGCTGTCCACCTCCGCGGGGGACACGGACCTGTCGCCCCGCCACCCCGCGCTGGCCCGCCGTCTCCAGGCCCACCACGTGCTCCACGCCACCGACGTGTTCGCCTTCGGCCGCACCACCGAGGCCGTCGCCCGCCGGAAGGCACGCCCCCTGGTCTTCTCCCTCCACACCCACGTGGACCACTTCGCCCGGGTGTACACCCGCCGCATCGTGGACCAGGCCACGGGAGGCGGGACGCTCGCCCGCCTCCTCGTGGATGGCCTGGGCGTGGACGACATCGCCGCGGCCGGCCTGGCCCGGCGCCAGGCCCGCATCATCGAGCGGAGCGACCGGGTGCTGGTGTCGAGCGACGAAGACGCGGAGCTGGCCCGGGAGGCGGACCCCGCCGCCCGCGTCCTCCGCCTGCGCCGGGGGATCGACACCCGGCGCTTCCACCCCCGCCCCGGGGAGCGGGACCGGATCCGGCGGCGCCACGGCATCCCCCTGGACCGGGTCGCCTTCCTCTTCGCCGGCCGGGTCGACGACACCAAGCGGGTCATGACCGTGGTGGAGGCCACCCGGCGCCTGGTGGACGAGGGGCTCCCCGTCCACCTGGTCCTGGCCGGCGAGGGCGACCGGGTGGACGACGCCCGGGCCCGCCTGGGCGAGCACGTCACGCTCCTGGGGCGCATCCCCCAGGAGACGCTGGGCGAGGTGTACGCCGCCGGCGACCTCTTCGTCTTCCCCTCCCTCACCGAGACCGCGGGGAACGTGGTCATCGAGGCCATGGCCTCGGGGCTCCCGGCCGCCGTCGCCCTGGGCACCGCCTGCGAGGAGCGGGTGGGCCCCGGCGGGGTGGCCGTGGAGGGGGAGCCCGAGGTGTGGGCTGCCGCGCTGCGCCCCCTGGTGCAAGACGAGGCACTGCGCCGGAAGCTGGGCGAGGCCGCCGTGCGCCGGGTGGCCCGGGAGTGGCCGCGGTGGGACGACGTGCTGGAGGAGGACCTCCTCCCCTCGTGGCGCCAGGTAGCGGACGAGCTGCCCTGACCTCCCCGCCCACGCCGCCGGAGGGGCCACGCGAGCTTTCCTTCCGTCCCTCCATCGGCAGGCTTCTTGCTGATCCCGATCACCCGCAGATCCTCTTGTTACCGTTGCGCGAGGATTCCCACACGCCGATGGCTGCGGGCGCCCCGCGCGGAAAGGCCGGGGGATGGCCCAACTCTTCAGCCGACGCGCGAACCTCCACTACAGGGCGACCCTCGTCGTCCTCGTACTCCTCATCGTCGGGGTGCCCGCGGCCCTGATGGCCTGGGCCCGCTTCCCCTACTCCCTGGGCCTCCACGACGCCCCCGAGCAGCCGGTCCCCTTCGACCACCGGCACCACGTGCGGGACGACCACATCGACTGCCGCTACTGCCACTGGACGGTGGAGCGGAGCCCCAGCGCGGGGCTGCCCGCCTCCGAGACCTGCATGAACTGCCACAGCCAGGTCTTCAACGACAGCCCCCTCCTCGCCCCGGTGCGTGAGAGTGTCGAAACGGGGCGGCCGATTCCATGGCAGCGCGTCTACAAGCTCCCCGACTTCGTCTTCTTCGACCACTCGGTCCACGT
Organism: uncultured Gemmatimonadales bacterium; assembly: GCA_963720485.1. GTDB lineage: Bacteria > Gemmatimonadota > Gemmatimonadetes > Longimicrobiales > Gaopeijiaceae > MFD05684-c1. Next base: position 568,070 of record OY970395.1, on the reverse strand, counting down.
GGCCAAGGGCGTGGGGTGCGAGACCTGCCACGGGCGCGTCGACCTCATGCCCCGGGTCGCCCAGGACGTCTCCCTCACCATGGGCTGGTGCCTCCAGTGCCACAGGAACCCCCAGCCCTACCTGCGCCCCCTGGACGAGATCACCACCATGGGCTACAGCCCGGCCGATTCGGGGCAGGCGGCGCCGCGCCGCACCAGCCCCATGGGTGACGAGAGCAACCTGGGTGCGACGCCCGCGTCGCTCAGGAACGTGCACCCTCCCACCAACTGCACCACGTGTCACCGGTGAGCGAGGGGGCGCCCGACGGCGGGACGCCGCTCCCCTCGGTGGGGGGCGGAATCCCCCGGCGCTCGTTCCTGCGGGCGGTGGGGCTGGGGCTCGGGGCGGCGGCGCTGGACGGCTGCTGGCGGCCGCCCGAGCAGCGCATCCTCCCCTACGTGGAGCAGCCCCCCGAGGTGGTGCCCGGCGTCCCCATCTCGTACGCCACCTCCATGACGGTGGACGGCTACGCCACGGGGCTCCTGGTCCAGACCCGGGAAGGGCGCCCCATCAAGGTGGAGGGGAACCCCCGCCACCCCGCCAGCCTGGGGGCCACCGGGACCTTCCACCAGGCGTCCCTCATGGGCCTCTACGATGCCACCCGCGACCGGCGCATCGTGGCGTCCCAGGGGCCGGGCTCCTGGGACGCCGTCAAGGGCGAGCTGACCGACGGCGTGGGTGCGGGGGGCGAGGGCCTGGCCTTCCTCCTGGAGCCCACCTCGTCGCCGCTCCGGGGCGAGCTCCTGGCCAGGGTGCAGGAGCGCTTCCCCCGGGCGCGCATCCACTTCCACACGCCCCTCGCCTCGCCCGGGATGGAGGCCTTCCTGCGCCTCACGGGCCGCCCCCTCGTGACCCGCTACGACTTCGGCGCGGCCAGGATCGTGGTGGCCCTGGACGCCGACTTCCCCTCGGCCCTGCCCTTCGGCGTGCGCTACGCCCACGACTTCGCCCGCCAGCGGAGCATCGACTCCCCCCAGGCCGAGATGAACCGCCTGTACGTGGCCGAGCCCACCCCGTCCACGGTGGCGTCGGTGGCCGACCACGACCTGCGGGTGCGGGGGGGCGACGTCCCCTTCCTCCTGGGAGAGCTGGCCCGTGCCGTGGGGGTGGCCCCCGCCGGGCTGCCGCCCACCCCCGACCGCCTGGCGAGCGACAAGGTGCAGGCGTTCGTCCGCCACGCCGCGGCCGACCTCATGGACCACCGGGGCGAAGGGCTCGTGCTGGTGGGGGAGAGCCAGCCTCCCGGCGCCCACGCCCTGGCCCACCGGATCAACGAGGCCCTGGGCAACGCCGGGCGCACCGTCGTGCTGCAGGCCTCGTCCCTGGTCTCGGCCGAGACCGTCCCCGGCGGGCTCCAGTCCCTCACCGACGCCATGGGCTCCGGCGCGGTGCGCCGGCTCGTGATCCTGGAGGCGAACGCCGCCTACACCGCACCCGCCGACGTCCCCTTCGCGGAGGCCCTGAAGGGGCTGGAGCGCTCGCTGTACCTGGGGCTCCACCGGGACGAGACCGGGGCGCTGTGCGACACCTACGTCCCCTCGGTCCACTACCTGGAGGCGTGGGGCGACGCCCGGGCGTACGACGGCACCCTCTCGCCCGTCCAGCCCCTCATCCGCCCCCTCTACGACGGCAAGAGCCCCGAGGACGTCCTCCTGGCGTACCTGGGCGGCGCCACGGCGTCGCCCCACGACGCCCTGCGGGCCCACTGGCGCAGCCAGTCGTTCGCCCCGGCTTCGGACGACGCGTTCCAGGAGTTCTGGGAGGACGTCCTCTCCAGCGGCGTGGTGGCGGGAACGGCGGCGCCCACCGAGACGGCGTCGGTGGACCCCTCCGCCCTGCTGGCCGAGGTGGCGCCGGCGACCGACGGCGTCGAGGTGGCGTTCCGGGCCGACCCCCGCATGCACGACGGGCGCTTCGCCACCAACACCTGGCTCCACGAGCTCGCCGACCCCACCACCAAGCTCGTGTGGGGGAACGCCGCTCTCCTCTCCCCCAGGACGGCGCGCCGCCTGGGCGTGGAGCAGGGAGAGCCCCTGGACATCGAGGTGGAGGGCCGCAAGGTCACCATGGCCGCCCTTCCCACGCCGGGCCACGCCGACGAGGCCCTCACCCTCCACCTGGGCTACGGCCGCATCGTGGAGCAGGACGAGGTGGTGGGCGTGGACGTCTACCCCCTGCGCACGGCGGCCCGGCCGCACCACGCCCCCGCCACGGTGGCCCCGGGCAGCGAGGAGGTGTGGGAGAAGCACCTGCCCATCGTCCAGCCCGAGTGGAACACCCACGGGCGGGAGGTGGAGCGCCACACCCTGGAGGAGTACCGCAAGGACCCCGACTTCACCGCCCCCGAGTCGGGGCCGGTGGAGACGTGGTACACGCCGCCCCACCCCCGCGCCGATCAGCCCACGGCCCGGCACCAGTGGGCCATGACCGTCGACCTGTCCGTGTGCACGGGCTGCGGCGCGTGCGTGGTGGCCTGCCGGGCCGAGAACAACATCCCGGTGGTGGGCCCCCAGGACTGCCGCAAGGGCCGGCGCATGGACTGGATCCGCATCGACCGGCTCATCGTGGGCTCGGAGGAGGAGCCCGAGGAGCACGTGCGCCAGCCCATGCTCTGCCAGCACTGCGAGAAGGCGCCGTGCGAGTACGTGTGCCCGGTGAACGCCACCGTGCACTCGGCCGACGGCCTCAACGAGATGATCTACAACCGGTGCGTGGGCACCCGCTTCTGCTCCAACAACTGCCCCTACAAGGTCCGGCGCTTCAACTGGTTCGACTACGCCGAGCGGCGCGAGCCGGAGGAGACGCTGGCCCTGAACCCCGACGTGACGGTCCGGGACCGGGGCGTGATGGAGAAGTGCACCTACTGCGTGCAGCGCATCCGGCGCGAGGAGCACCGCCACATCCGGGAAGGGCTCCCCGACGACGCCCCCATGGAGGTGCACACGGCGTGTGAGATGGCGTGCCCCACCCGCGCCATCGTCTTCGGCGACCTGAACGAGGAGGGGAGCCCCCTGGCCGAGAGCCGCAAGAACCCCCGGCTCTACCAGGTGCTCCACGAGCTGGGCACGGTGCCCAGGACCCGCTACCTGGCCAAGATCACGAACCCGAACCAGGAGCTCGAGGCGCTGCACCGGGAGGGGAAGGCATGAGCCCCGGCGCCCGGGTCGACCCGGCCCCCTACGCGGTGGAGACGCTGGAGGAGCCGCCGGTCCTGCACGGGGCCCCCGAAGACCGCCCCCTCACCGACTCGATCCTGGCGCCGCTGTACCGCACCCCGAAGATCTGGTACTGGCTGTTCGCGTTCACCGGGGCGGGGGCCTTCGCCTTCGCCTGCCTCATCCTCTACACGTTCGCCGAGGGCATCGGCGTCTGGGGCAACAACATCCCCGTGGCGTGGGCCTTCGCCATCATCAACTTCGTGTGGTGGATCGGGCTGGGGCACGCCGGGACGTTCATCTCGGCGTTCCTGCTCCTCCTGGAGCAGAAGTGGCGGGGCTCCATCAACCGCATCGCCGAGGCCATGACGCTGTTCGCCATCATGATGGCGGGCACGTTCCCCCTCCTGCACCTGGGGCGGCCCTGGTTCTTCTACTGGCTGCTGCCCTACCCCGCAACCATGCGGATCTGGCCCCAGTTCCGGAGCTCCCTGCCCTGGGACATCGCGGCCATCTTCACGTACGGCGTGATCTCCCTCTGGTTCTGGTACCTGGGGCTGATCCCCGACCTGGCCGCCGCCCGGGACCGGGCGCCGACGAAGCTCAGGGCCCGCATGTACGCCATCTTCGCCCTGGGGTGGCGGGGATCGGCCCGGGACTGGTCCCGCTACCGGGTCGTGTACGGGCTGCTGGGAGGCATCGCCACCCCCCTGGTGGTGAGCGTCCACAGCGTGGTGAGCCTGGACTTCGCCATCGCCCAGCTCCCCGGATGGCACCAGACGTTCTACCCGCCCTACTTCGTGGTGGGCGCCATCTACTCGGGCTTCGCCCTGGTGCTCATGCTGGTCGTGCCCATCCGCAGGATCTTCGGATGGGAGCACGTCATCACCAAGCGCCACCTGGAGACCCTGGCGAAGATCACCCTCACCACGGGCTCCATCATCGTCTACGCCTACATCGTGGAGGTCTTCCTCGCGTGGTACAGCGGGGACCCCTACGACCGCTTCCTCACCCTCTTCGCCCGCCCCTTCGGCCCGTACTCCTGGGTCTACTGGCTGCTGATCTTCCTCAACTGCGTCTGCGTGCAGGCGTTCTGGTTCAAGCGCTTCCGCCAGAGCGGCATCGCGTGCTTCCTGGTGGGGGCGGCGGTGTTCGTGGGCATGTGGGTGGAGCGGTTCGTCATCGTGGTCACGGCCCTGTCCCAGGACTTCCTTCCTTCGAGCTGGTTCATGTACACGCCGTCGTGGGTCGACATCGGCCTCATCACCACCTCGCTGCTGACCTTCAGCTTCCTGTTCCTGGTCTTCCTCAAGCTCGTCCCGGCCATCCCCATCCACGAGGTCAAGGAGATCGCCCACGAGAAGCGCCAGCACGCGGGCCTCGAGGCGGAGGCGTCGGCATGAGCAGCCGCTGGAGCCGCTTCGTGGACCGGGTGGGGCGGGTGGGCCGGGCCGACGACATCGGCATCGTGGCCGAGTTCGAGGAGCCCGCCGCCCTGGTGGCGGCCATGTGGAAGCTCCGGGAGGAGGGCTTCGACCGCATCGACGCCTACACCCCCTACCAGGTGGAGGGGATGGGCGAGGCCCTGGGCCCCGGCCGCTCCCTCATCCCGTGGGTCGCCGGCATCATCGGCTTCACCATGGCCGGCCTCGCCTACGTCTTCCAGTGGTGGATGACGGCCGTGGACTTCCCCCTGAACGTGGGGGGGCGGCCCCTGCACCCGGCCCCGGCCTTCGTGCCCATCACCTTCGAGACCGGCGTGCTCACCACGGGCACGGTGGCGTTCTTCGCCCTGATCTTCGCCTGCGGGATGCCCCGCATCGCCGACCCCCTCTTCGACGTGGAGGGCTTCGAGAGCGCCAGCGTGGACGGCTACTGGGTGGGGGTCGACCGACGGGCGAAGGGCTACGACCCCGACCGCATCCGGGCCCTCATGGAGGCGATGGGCGCCAAGCGCGTGTCGCTGGTGGAGGACTGGCAGGCGGAGCCGTCCGGGGGCTCGGACGGCTCGGGCGAGGGGGAGGGATGACCCACCCCGTCCGCACGGCGGCGCCGGCCCTCCTCCTCCTGGCCCTGGCGGGGTGCAAGTCCAGCACGGGCAACGGCTTCGACTTCGAGCGCATGGTGCAGCAGGTCAACTTCCACGCCTACGAGGGCACCACCCTCTTCCCCGACGGGAAGGTCATGCGGGAGCCCCCCGACGGCACGGTGCCCCACCAGGAGAGCCGCCCGAGCGAGGTGGTGCGCATCGGGGAGGCGGGAGGCGAGCCCGTGGACGCCATCCCCGTCCCCGTGACGGCCCGGCTCCTCCAGCGGGGGCAGGACCGCTTCGACGTCTACTGCACCCCCTGCCACGGCTACGACGGTCTGGCCGGGACCCCCGTCGCCCAGGCCATGCCCCTCAAGCCCCCCCCGTCCCTCCACGCCGACTTCATCGTCACCATGCCCGACGGGATGCTCTACCAGATCGTGAAGGACGGCTACGGGCTCATGCCGGGCTACGACTACCAGCTCCCGGTGGAGGACCGCTGGGCGGTGGTGGCCTACGTCCGGGCGCTGGAGCTGAGCCAGCGCACCCCCCTGGACGTGCTGCCCCCCGCCCAGCGCGACTCGGCGCTCCAGCGGCTCCCCTCGCCCGGTGCGGGCCGATGAGCCCCGGGCGCGACCTGGAGGCGGCCCGCAAGCAGGCCCGGGGAACGGTGGACGGGGGGCGCACCGGCCTCCTGGGGCTCGTCGTGGGGGTGGTGGGGCTGGGGCTGTGGCTGGCGGACTTCCTCCTCTTCGACCGGGACGCGGCCATCCACGCCTACCTGGTGGCGTGGATCTTCGGCCTCACCATCGCCCTCGGCGCCCTCTGCCTGGTCATGATCGGCTACATCACGGGGGCCCGCTGGATCATCGTGGTGCGCCGCCTGGCCGAGGCGATGACCGCCACCATCCCCCTCTTCGCCCTGGGGGCCGTCCCCATCCTGTTCTGGCTCCCCGAGCTGTATCCCTGGGCCCGGCCTCTGAGCCAGCTCTCCGAAGAGCTCCAGAAGAGCGTGGTCCTCAAGGACAACTGGCTGAACGTGGAGTTCTTCCGCATGCGCACGGGGGCGTACTTCGCCGTGTGGCTGGTGCTGGGCGCCCTCTTCTGGCGCTGGTCCGTCGGGCTGGACGAGCACCCCCGGGAGCCGGCGCCCAAGAAGGGGCACCACCTGGGCAAGCCCGTGCAGCTCTCCGCGGTGGGGCTGCCCCTCTTCGCCCTCTCCCTCACCTTCGCGTCGTTCGACTGGCTCATGTCGATGCAGCCCCAGTGGAGCTCCACGATCTTCGGAGGCTACATCTTCGGCGGCACCATGGTGGGGGCGCTGGCCATGATGGTGATCCTCTCCACGGGCTTCCGCCGGGGTGGGCTCCTGGAGGAGGTGGTGGCCACGAACCACTTCTACGCCCTGGGCCGCCTCCTCCTCACGTTCGTGATCTTCTGGGCCTACATGGCCTACTCCCAGGGCTTCATCATCTGGATCGCGAACATCCCCTCGGGCGTCTCGTTCTACCTCATGCGCTGGGACCAGGGGTGGTCGTGGGCCCTGGCCGTCCTGGCCATCGGCCACTTCCTCCTCCCCTTCCTGCTCCTCCTCAACTACGGGCTCAAGTGGCGTCCGGTGGGGCTGTCCCTGGTGGCGGGGTGGCTCCTCCTCATGCACTGGGTGGACATGTACTGGCTGGTGATGCCGACGCTCTCGGGGGCCGGCCCCTGGCCGGGGTGGGAGCAGGCCCCCGCGCTCCTCATGGTGTGCGGCCTCGCGGTGGCGTTCGGAGCCTGGCGGCTGGCGGGGCACGCCGCCACGCCGTGGGGGGACCCCAAGTTCGAAGCCTCCCTCAAGTACGACAGCCGATGAGCGACAAGGGCGACCCCGGCGAAATCCGGAACGACTTCGAGCTGGAGCCGGACCTCCTTCCCGGCCGGACGGCGACCGTGTACTGGGTCGCCACGGTGGTCTCCACCGTCGTGGTGGTCCTGATCGCGTGGGGGCTCCTGCGGATCTTCTCCCGTGGCCCCACCGAGGGGCCCCAGCCGACCCACCACGCGGGCTACCTGGAGCCCAAGCCCCAGCGGCAGCCCTACACGTGGGAAGACCTGCCCCAGGGGCCGGACCCCGAGGCCCGCATCCGGCTCAACAGCTGGCTCTGGGTCGACCGGCAGCGCCGCCTGGCCACCATCCCCGTCGACCGGGCCATGGCCCTCATGGCCGCCGACACCGGGCTCTGGGACCGGGCCCGGGCGGCCATGGGGGTGGCGCCCGTCGCCCAGGGCTTCACGGGCGGGAGCCCGGTGGGCGCGGAACGCCCGGCGGCGGTGCAGCGGGCGATGCAGGGCGGCAGCGCGTCCGGGCCGGGCAACGCGTCTGGGACGGGCGGCGCCCCCGACGCCACGCCCCCGACGCGCCCCTCCGCTTCCCCCCGGGGCTCCCCGCCGGCCGCTGCCCCACCACGCAGCGGCGCTCCCCGCCGGGACACGCTGACGGTGGAGGAGGTGGTGCTGGTGCAGCGCCGCACGGCGCCCCCCCTTGCGGACAGCGTCGCCCGGGTGGACGAGCGCCCCGGGGCGCGGCTTCCCCTGGATGCCTCGTTCGTGGACGCCGGGGGCCGCCCGCTCCGCCTGGGGGACCTGCTGGCGGGACACCGCCCGCTGCTCCTGGTGCCGGGGTGGTACCGCTGCCGCACCCTGTGCGGGCCGGTGCTGGACGGCATCCGCCGCTCGAGCGCGGCCGCATCCGGGTGGTCCCCGGGGCGCGATTTCGACGTGGTGGCCGTGAGCATCGACCCCCGGGAGGGCCCCGCCGAAGCCCGGGCCCGCAGCGCGGAGCTCTTCGGCCCCGGCGGGCCGCCGGCGGGGTGGCACTTCCTGAGCGGCGGCGAGGATGCCATCCGGGCCGTGGCCGAAGCCGTGGGCTTCCGCTACCGCTGGGACGCCCGGGACGATCAGTTCGCCCACCTGCCCGTGGCCGTGGCGGTGGGACCGGACGGCCGCGTCGCCCGCTACGTCTACGGGGTGGACCCCCACCCCGACACCCTCGCCGCCGCCCTGGCCGCCGCCCGGGACGGCAACGGCGCTTTCACCCGCCTGGCCCGGGCCATGGCCGTGTGCTTCCGCCCCACCCACCGGCGCCACGCCGTCCTGGTGGCCACGGTGGTGGAGGGAGGGGGGCTGGCCATCCTCCTCTCCCTGGCGGCCCTCCTCGTGTGGGCCCGGCGCCGTGAGAAGGAGGCCCGGGCGTGACGATCCTGGCCTTCCTGCAGCAGCTCCTCCCCATCGGCCACCCCCCCGACCGACTGGGCGGCATCCTGGACGGCATCGGGAACTGGTTCCACGCCATCCTCTTCCTGCCTCCCCAGGGCACCGAGTGGTCCAAGCGGGTGGACGCCCTGCAGTACACAGAGTTCGCGGTGTTCTGGGGGGTGGGCCTCATCCTCTTCGCCTTCACGGCGTTCTTCCTGATCCGCTACCGGCGCAGGCGGGACGTGGACGGGCCGGTCCCCACGGAGAAGGTCACCGCCCCCCTGTGGCTCGAGCTCGGGGTGGGCGGCTCCCTCCTGGCCTTCTTCATCGGGGTGTGGGTGGTGGGCTTCAACCAGTACACGGCGCAGGTGAGCGAGCAGCCCGACGCCTACGAGATCTTCGTCACCGCCAAGCAGTGGGTGTGGAAGTTCGACTACCCGGGGGGGGCGAGCACGGCCGGGACCCTCGTGCTGCCGGCGGGGCGCAACGTGCGCCTCATGATCACGTCCCGGGACGTCATCCACTCCTTCTTCGTCCCCGACTTCCGCCTGAAGCGCGACGCCGTGCCCGGCCGCTACCAGACCATGAGCTTCGAGCCCATCCTGGTGGGGCAGCACGAGATCCTGTGCGCCGAGTTCTGCGGCGACGGCCACTCCCGCATGTGGGGCCGGGTCCTGGTCCTGGAGCCCTACGACTTCGACCGCTGGCTGGCCACCGGACAGCTCCCCGCCACGGTGGGCCCGGTGGGCGAGCCGTGGGTGGAGACCCCGGTGAACGCGGCCGAGCCCTCCAACGCCCCCCTGGCGGAGCGGGGCCGGCGGGTGGCCGCCGACCTGGGCTGCCTCGGCTGCCACACCGTGGACGGCACCATCCACCTGGCTCCCACCTGGAAGAACCTCTGGCACCGCCGGGAGGTGATGTCCAACGGGGACACCATCACGGTCACGCCCGGCTACATCACCGAGTCCATGATGGAGCCCCAGAAGAAGATCGTGAAGGGCTTCGACCCCATCATGCCGTCCTTCCACGGGGCGGTGCAGCCCTCCGAGGTGGCGGCCATCATCGAGTACATCCGGTCCCTGGAGAGCCCCAATGGCTGAGGTGACCCTCACCCGACCCGCGCCGGAGGGGATCCCCGACGCCTGGCCGGCCAAGCCCTACTACGCGGGCGCCACCCTGTGGTCGTGGATGACCTCCACCGACCACAAGAAGATCGGCATCATGTACCTGGTGTCGGTGTGCTTCTTCCTGGGCGTGGGCGGCGCCCTGGCCATGATGATCCGGCTGGAGCACCTCACGCCCGGCCCCACCATCATGGGGAGCGCCGAGACCTACGACCGCATCTTCACCATGCACGGCGTCATCATGGTGTGGGCGTTCATGATCCCGTCCATCCCCGCCGCGTTCGGCAACTTCCTGCTCCCCATCATGGTCGGGGCGAAGGACGTGGCCTTCCCCCGCCTCAACCTCACCAGCTTCTGGGTCTACCTGCTGGGCGGGCTGATGCTCCTGGGGTCGGCGGCGTGGAACGCGGCCGACACCGGCTGGACCTTCTATCCGCCCTACTCGGCCGAGACGCTCACCGCGGTGACGCCCGTGGCCATCGCGGTGTTCATCCTGGGCGTCTCCACCATCATCACCGGCATCAACTTCATCGTCACGACCCACACGCTGCGGGGGAAGGGGCTCACCTGGAGCAAGCTTCCCGTCTTCGTGTGGACCCTCTACGCCACCTCCATCATCCAGGTGCTGGCCACGCCGGTGCTGGGGATCACCCTCCTCCTCATCGGCATGGACCACTGGTTCAGCCTGGGGCTGTTCGACCCCGCCGTGGGGGGCGACCCCGTCCTGTACCAGCACATGTTCTGGTTCTACTCCCACCCGGCGGTCTACATCATGATCCTGCCGGCCATGGGGGTGATGGCCGAGGTGGTGAGCGCGTTCAGCCAGAAGAACTACTACACGTACCGGGGGCTGGTCATCTCGGGGCTGGGCATCGCCTTCGTGAGCTTCGTCACCTGGGGCCACCACATGTTCGTGGCCGGGATGAGCACCCTGGACGTGGGCTTCTTCGGCCTGTCGTCCATGCTGGTGGCCATCTTCAGCGCCATCAAGGTGTTCAGTTGGACGGGGACCATGTACAAGGGCTCCATCTCCCTGAAGACCCCCATGCTGTACTTCCTCCAGTTCCTCTTCCTGTTCAGCGTGGGCGGGACCACGGGGGTGGCCCTGGCCAGCACCTCCCTCGACGTCCACTGGCACGACACCTACTTCGTGGTGGCCCACTTCCACTTCATCATGGTGGGCGGCACCCTCACCGGCTTCCTGGCGTCGCTCCACTACTGGTGGCCGAAGATCACCGGGAAGATGTACGACGAGACGCTGGCGGTGATCGCCTCCATCCTGGTCTTCATGGGCTTCCTGGGCACCTTCGTGCCCCAGTTCCTCCTGGGCAACGAGGGCATGCCCCGGCGCTACTTCAACTATCCCGCCCGCTTCCAGAGCCTGCACGTGATCTCCACGGTGGGCTCCTGGTCCTTCGCGGCCGGCCTCAGCCTGGTGCTGTTCTACCTGCTGAACTCCCTGTGGAGGGGGAAGCGCTCCGAGCCCAACCCCTGGCACTCCAAGGGACTCGAGTGGATGGGCCCGACGCCGCCCCCCGAGCACAACTTCGAGGTCCCGCCCACCTACTACGGACGGGAGCCCCACGACTACTGGCGGCCCGAGGAGCTGGGCGGCGTGAGGGAGGAAGGAGGCGCCCATGGCTGACTCCGGAGCCACCACCACCGCGGGCAAGCCGCCCCGGGAGCACCTTGCCGAGCACTACGACACCCTGGAGAGCCAGGAGCACGCGGCCCACTTCGGCATGTGGATCTTCCTGGCCGGGGAGCTCCTCCTGTTCAGCGCCATGTTCATGTTGTACGCCGGCAGCCGGGGCCGCTTCCCCGAGGCCTTCAAGGAGGGGGCGAACGAGACGGTCCTGTGGATGGGCACGACCGGGACGTTCCTCCTCCTCCTGGCCAGCTTCCTGGTGGCGTCCGCCCTGTACACCATCAAGAACGACCGCCACAAGGCGACGAGCTGGCTGCTGGGAGGCGCGGCCCTCATGGGCGTGCTCTTCCTGGTGCTCAAGTTCTGGGAGTGGGCCAAGCACATGCACGAGGGTCTGCTTCCGGGCCGCTACTTCCACCACCCGAGCGCCCACACCCGCGGCCTCCAGATCTTCTTCAACCTCTACTACATCATGACGGGGGCCCACGCCCTGCACGTCATCATCGGCGTGGTCCTCCTCTCGGGGATCGCCTGGCGGGCCCGCAGGGGCGCCTACTCCCCCACCTACCACGTCCCCGTGGAGCTGGGAGGGATGTACTGGCACCTGGTGGACCTGATCTGGCTGTTCCTGTGGCCCTTCTTCTACCTCATGCGCTGAGGGGGCGCCGGTGAAGACGTACGTGCTGACCTTCGCGGCGCTCATCCTCCTGACGTTCCTGACCTTCGGGCTGAGCTACCTGGACCTGGGGGCGTGGAGCATCGTCATCGCCATGGTGATCGCCACCACGAAGAGCGCCCTCATCGCCCTCTTCTTCATGCACCTGGTGAATCACAGGGTGGCCAACCGGCTCGCCTTCGCCGTGGCGGTGGGCCTCGCCATCTTCTTCATCGGCATCTCGCTCCTGGACGTGCGCACCCGCGACCTCGCCAGCCCGGAGCAGGCCCGGTTGAACGCCATCGAGGCCGGGGGCGGCGCCGTCGGGGAGCCGCCGCCCCCGCCCCGCATCCCGCCGGCGGCGCCACCCGGGGAGTCGTCCCGCGTGAACGTCCCGACCCGGCCGAACGGGGGAGGCTGACGGGAGGCGGGGCTCAGACGCCCTTCTTCACCACGCTGAAGCCGCCGTCCGGCTCCAGCCAAGCCTCCCGCACCTGCTCATAGCCGCTCACCCCGTTGTGGCGGAGCTTCTCCTTCACCTCCGCCGGGGTCAGGCGGTACCGCTTGGCGTTCTTCACCAGGAGCTTGCCGTCCCGGATGATCGGCACGGCGTCGAAGCGCACCACGCCCCGGACGCTCCGCACCCAGTAGGCCACGTGGTCGATGAGGAGGTCGCAGGCCAGGATCACGGTCGCGGAGATCATGGCGTCGCCCACCGTGAAGTGGCTCCCCGTGACGCCGTCCCGTACCGACACCGCGATGAGAAGCGTCACCAGCACGTCCGACATGGCGAAGCGGCCCAGAAGCCGCCTCCCCATGACGCGCATGGCCAGGTACAGGAACAGATAGATCACCACCCCCCGCACGACGAGCTCCGCGATGGGTGCGTCGGGCAGGAGGATCCCGCCCCAGTCGCTCGGCCACCACGTCATGGCGTCTCCTGGTTGAGTCGGATGCCGTCGTCCCCCCGGACCGTCCGGGCCCAGGCGGGCGGGTTCGGGCTCCGGCGGGACGAGGAGGGGGCCCGTGCCTCCGCCCCGTCTCCGGAGATCGGGCCACCTTCCAGCGTCACCAGGGTGAGCTCCGGCGGACAGTCCACGCGGATCGGCACAACCCCGAAGCCGATGCCCCGGTTCACGTAGAGGCGGTTCCCCTCCGCGCCGAAGCCCGGCGCGATCCAGCCGTCGGCGTGCACCTCCACGTCGCGCGGGATGGACAGCCAGCTCCACCCGGGCGTGAAGGGGATGCGCACCTGCCCCCCGTGGGTGTGCCCCGCCAACGCCAGGGGAGCACTCTCGCCGGGGAGGTCGTCGAACGTCTGGGGGTTGTGCATGAGCACCACCCGCGCGTCCTCCCCGGGGACCCGGGCCAGAGCCCGGGAGGGTCGGTCGGCCCCGGGCCAGTGGGGACCCACCCCCACGATCCACAGGGGGGCGCCCCTCCGCACCACCCGGTCCGCCTCGTTGCGCAGCACCGTGACCCCGGCGGCCTCCAGCGCGGCAGCCACGGTGTCCGCCACCGCAGGCAGCACCGCGTCGTCCTTCTGGGAGACGCCCCAGTCGTGGTTCCCCAGCACCGCGTAGGTGGCGATGCCCGCCTCCACCAGAGGACGGGCGAGGTCGGCGGCGCGGTGGGCGAGGGCCCGGTCCCGCCCGGCGGGGTGGTAGATGAAGTCGCCCAGGAGGAAGGCGGCGTCGGGGTGCGCCTCCACCGCGCGCCGCACCGAGCGACGGATCATCCCCACGTTGTCCCACCACATGCCGACCTGCCAGTCGGCGAGGACGGCGACCCGCGCCCCCCGCCACGGCCCGGGTAGGCCGGGCACGTGGGCCTCCTCCCGTTGGACGTCCAGGAGGAAGCGGGGCTCGATCCCCACCCCCCACGCCAGGAACAGGACCAGGAGCACGCCCACGACGGCTGCGACGATCTTCAGAGTACGCATCGCTCACTCCCCCCCACGGTCACGGCCCCCTGGGGCCGTCCGGGCCTATCGGCTGACCCTGAGCACTGGCGGGTCCGGGATGTCCACCTCCTGGGAGCTGTCGTCGTTCTGCTCCGCCTTGCGGTACCAGGCGTCGGTGTGGTGGGCGCCTCCGTGCTCCATCACCAGCTTCGCCAGGTGGACCGCGTCCTGGTTCCGCATGCGGATGCAGCCGTGGGACTCGGGCTCGCCCAGGGACTGGGTCTTTGGGGTGCCGTGGATGTAGAGGAGGTCCGAGAAGTAGGCCTTCACCTTCCCCATGGGGCTCTCCCTCTCCGGCGCGCCCGGCGGCACGGTGTCGGCCCCCTTCGCCCACTTCTTGTCCGGCGGCACCCAGCCGGGGTTCCACACCACCCGGGTCAGGTGGTACTCGCCGGTGGGGGTGCGGTGGCCGGGCTTGCCCACCGCCACCTGGTAGGTGCCTTCCAGCTTGCCGTCGATGCGGATGTCGAGCTGGCGCTGGGAGAGGTCCACCACCACCCCCATGGACGGCGCCGCCGACGTGGGGCGGCCCACGTCGCCCAGCACCTCGCCGGCGGCGCCCAGGGCGAGGGCCCCGGCGGCCAGGACCGCCAGCGTGAGGATTCCCGATTTCCGTCTATCCATCGTTGCAGCTCCTTCGCGTCGTCATGTCACAACGCCGCTGAAGAGGTGCACGATGCGTTCCCCGAGGCGGAACGGTGCTTGCACTTCCAGGAAGCAGAAGAATTCCTCTCGGAGCGTCAGGGAAACGATGACACCGATGCGGCCAGACGCGCGCAACATCGAGAGCGGCGGCCTGGAGGCCGCCCTCGAGTTCGTCCGCCGCGAGGCCGAGCGGGGCACCACCCGCATCTGGATCGAGCGGCCCACGCGGGACGGCTGGCACCTGGCCTACGGGGGCGACCCGGAGGGTGCCGCCCACTACCTGCAGAACGTCTGGTGCGGCCAGAGGATCCGCCTGGGCGTCCCCGACGACGACATGATCTGAAGCAGGCCCAGCCCCGTCAGGGCCGGATGAGGGTGAGGCCGCTGGCCTCGTCCTCCTCCTTGGGGAGCGTCACCCCTTCGTCCACCAGGAACAGCTCCAGCGTGGGGCGCACCCGGGCCTCCATGAGGTGGCCCGCCACGGCGGCGCCTCCCTTGCGCCCCAGGACGCAGTGGATGTGCACCTCCACCGCGTCGTCCTCCGCTTTCCTGGCCACATCACCCACCAGGGCCGCCACCTCCACCTGCTCCTCGATCGGGATCTCCTGGTACGCCTTCTCGTCCCAGTCGAAGTAGGCGAGGGTCGCCTCCCGGAAGCCGCCCAGGGCCCGCAGGTGGCCGCCCCGGACGTCGTGCTCCCGGGCGAACGCCTCCAGCGTCTCCACCACCCGGTCGTCGGTTTCGAACACCAGCGCCCAGCTCCTGCGCCCGCCGCCCACGTCCAGCGCCTCCACCAGCATGCCGTGCCTCCTTCTCCGAGGGTTCGTCCGCCTCCACGGGCCGTGGCGTGCAAGCCACGTTCCCGCCGCTCGCCGGGAGGCGGGCGGGCCCACGGGGCCGGACGCGTGGAGGCGTGCACCGGACGCGTGCACCGGACGGGTGCACGAGGGCATGCGACGCACGTGCGCGGACGCGTGCGCGGAGGGAAGGAGTGGAGCTTGCAGGAAAGCGCCGGCGAGCGGCCACCCACGCCCAGGCCCGCACGAGCACGAGGAGGAACACCCCCATGGCCGAAACCGCCAGCGCACTCCGCGACCGCATGGTGAAGGACCACCTGGCCTCCCTGGCAGTCCGGACCCTGGCCTCGCTGGCCGCCCTCGCCACTTTGGCGGGGTGCGGCCATGGGGGCTCGGTGCCGGCCGCCGCCCAGCCGGGAGGCACCCCCGACACCATCTACGTGACCCTCCACACGTGGGAGCTGGGCATGCCCGAGCACGCCCGCCCCGGGCCCACGGTGTTCCGGGTGACCAACACCGGCACCCAGCCCCACGCCTTCAAGCTCGAGCGGCACACGGTCGATCAGAACGTGGAGGCGGGGTGGGACGATGCCTTCAAGCCGGGGGAAAGCCGCACCATGGAGGTGGAGCTCCTCCCCGGCGCCTACGAGGCCCTCTGCCCCCTCGCCCAGGACGCGGTCGAGGGCGAGCGGAAGGTGCTCTTCGTCGAGAATCCCCCTCCTGGCCGAGGTGCAGGATCATGAAGGGACCGTACGCCTCCCGAACGTGCACCACGCCCGCCGGCGCTCGGCCGACGGGCGTGGTGGCTCCCGGGATCCCTGTGTCGGGTCAGTCGGCCGGCTGGGCCGACATGGCCCTCCGGTTCACGTGGTCCTCGGCGATGGCGGTGAGCTTCCGGTCCGCCTCCTTCTCCTGGTTCAGGTTCTCCTCCAGGCGACGCACCACGTCGTTCTTGCCCAGCATGCGGGCGTAGGTGCGGGCGGTGCCGTAGGCGGCCATCTCGTAGTGCTCCACGCGCTGGGCGGAGGCGATGATGGCGGCGTCCCGGGCCTCGTCGTCCTTGGCCACCTTCTTCACCGTGTCCTCGCCCTCGCTGATGATGCCCGCCATGCCCTTGCACTTCTCGCCCCGGGCGTCGGTGTCGAGGGTGCGGGCCACCTCCTCGATGCGCTCGCGGTGGTGGCGGGTCTGCTCCAGGTGCTCCTGGAGGGCGCTTCTCAGGTCCGAGTCGCTGGTCTTCTCGATCATCTCGGGAAGGGCGTCGATGATCTGGCTCTCCACGCTGTGGAGGTCGCGGATCTCGTGCACGAGGAGGTCGCGGAGGTTCTCGGCTTTCATGGTCGTGGTCTCCCGTTGCTGCTGGGTTTGCGGGGATGTTCGCACCCCTTCCTCGTTGCAGGATTCGCTCCATCCACGAGTGTAGAATCAGGGCCTCGCCGAGGTACGGATCCTGCGCCTTCCACTCCCACCACCACCCCCGAAGGAGGCGCAGCGGAATGGACACATGCCCGGAATGCGGCACCGAGGTGGACCAGGGCGCGGCACGCTGCTCGTCCTGCCAGGCTCCCCTGGTGGGAGAGCCCCGGCGGGCGCCGAAGGGCTCGTCGCCCCCGCTGCCCGAGACGGGCACCCACGCCCGGCGCTGGAACGTGGCGGTGTGGGTGGGGATGCTGGTGGTGCTGGGGCTGGCCGTGATGCTGGCGCTGCGCTAGGAGCCTGTACGGCGGCGCAGCGGCTCCTGGTCGGCCGCATGCTCCCCCGCGCCGCCCGCCTCGTCGGCGTCCTCCTCCTCCCGGGGCGCCTCCTCCCCCTCCTTGGGGCGGCCCCGGTAGCCCGACGCCTCCCCGAACGCCCGGATGAGCCAGGGAGACGTGGCGGAGTGGGCCAGCAGAGAGGCGGCCACGATGGCGCTCACCGCGGTCCAGATCTCCGGGCGCCCCGTCTCCCGGACGGCCACGGCGGCCCAGAAGACGGCGGCGGCGCCGATGGGGCCGAACCACCCCACGAAGAGCGCCTCCCGCACGCCCTCCACCGAGGGCAGGAGCCGCCGGAGCGCCAGCAGCGCCGGAATGCGGCGCAGGAGGAGCACGCCCGCCACCAGCGCCGGCACGTGCCACCCCCATCCCCGCCACGACTCCAGAGGCAGGTCGATGCCGAAGAAGAGGAAGACGGGGACGTTGAAGAAGCGGTTCAGGGCGAGCTGGGAGCGGAACTGCTGCTCCTCCTCCGCCAGGGGTGCCACCCGCTGGAACACCACGCCGGCCACGAACACCGCCAGGATGCCGTCGCTCCCCAGGAGCGCCACGGCGCCCAGCACCAGGAGGGACAGCCCCAGCATGGTCGACACCGCCGACATCCTCTCCAGGACGTCCTTCCTCTCGGCGTAGGTCTGGACCTTGCCCACCCCCCAGCCCGCGGCGGCGCCCAGGGCCACGGCGCCCACCACCCCCAGCAGGAGCTTGAACAGCGCCCAGTGGACCAGCGTCTCCCTGGGGCCCCTCCCACCGTCCTGGAGGAAGAGCACGGGGAGGAAGAGGAGGGGAAAGGCCGCGCCGTCGTTCACCCCTGACTCGGCGGAGATGAGGTTCCTCAGGCGGGCCGGCACGTTTCGCTCGGCCACCTCGCCGGTGACGATGGCGCTGGCCACCAGCGGGTCGGTGGGAGCCACCGCCGCCCCCACCGCCGCCGCCACCCACAGGGGCGCACGCATGGTGGCGGCCGCGATCCCTCCGCTCACGAGAGCGGACAGGAAGAGCACCACGCCGATGAGCACGGCCATGTCCAGGGCGTGCTCCCGGAAGTAGTCCTTCGGAAGGCGCAGGGCGATGCCCATGACCGAGAGGGCGATGGCCACAGGGGCCACCTGCTCCAGGATCGCCAGGGAGACGCCCACGCCCCCGAAGTCCACCAGCCCCAGCACGTGGGGGCCCACGACCATGCCGGCCAGGGTGGCCACCACGGGCTCGGAGAGGACGCCGAAGCGGCGCTCGAAGAGGGCGACGCCCACCGACGCCCCCACCACCAGGACACCCACGAGCAGGAAGAATGTGTTCACGCCCATGGGGGGCGCCTCCGGGAGGCGGCGTACGTCAGCTGACGGCCGCTGTCGTCACCCGCAAGATCGCCTCCAGCTCGCGTTACGCAGTGCCTCACGCCCCTCGAAGCGTCCAGGTCGCGTTCCCGCCGGAGGAGCCGGGGAACCCGCCGGTGCTGCTACGGGAGGGCGCTTGCGACGGCCTCGCCCCGCTCGTTCCGCTCCGCCTCCCGGGCGGTCCATAAGAACAGGCGGCGCCCCTCGCAGGCCTGGAGAACGGGGTAGGCGACGTTGAAAACGGGAACCCCCCCGGGGGTGCTTCCTTCCAGGCATCCGGTGTGGGCGTGGCCGTGGAAGACCACGTCGGCGCCCAGGGTCTCGATGGGGGGCAGCAGCCGCGAGGAGCCCAGGAAGGGAAGGATGCTCTCCGGCTCTCCCTTCAGCGTCCCGGTGACGGGCGCGTAGTGGAGCAGCGCCACCTTGATGGGGGTGGAGAGGCGCCGCAGTGCGTTCTCCAGCTTCATGGCCTCGTCCACGGCCTCCTGCACGAAGGCCTTGATGAGGGGCTCCCCGAAGGCGCCCAGGGCCCCCCGTCCGAAGCCGCCGGCGAAGCCCTTCACGCCGGCGAAGCCCACCCCCTCCAGCTCCACCTCCTCCCCGTCGAGGACGTGGACGCCGTGCTCGCACAGGATGTCCCGGGCCTCCCCGGCCCGGTCCGCCTCGAAGTCGTGGTTGCCGAGCACGCTCACCACGGGGATGGAGAGGGCGCCCAGCACCTCGCCCACGCCCCGCATCTGGGCGGGCTCCCCGTGGGTGGTGAGGTCGCCCACCAGGGCGAGGATGTCGGCCTCCTCCTCGGCCTCCCTGGCCACCTCCTGGAGGAGCTCACGGTCGTCGCCGTTGAAGTGGAGGTCACCCACGGCGGCGACCCTCACCCCCCGCGCCTCGCTCACCGCGCCTCCTCCTCCACGGCGCGCCGCGCCCGACCTCCGTCCACGGAGGGAACCGGGTGTCCCTCCCGGGGGCGAACCGGCGCCGAGGGCTCGGTCTCGGTCTCCGGGTTCACCGAGTCCCACACGTCGGCCCGCCGGATCTCCTCGATGATGGGAAGGGTGCGTGCCGCCGACACCGCCTCGCAGCGGAAGTCCCTGAAGCCCCACTCGTTCACGTCGATGGCGAAGGAGAAGCGGGAGAGGAGGGTGCCCTGGCACACGTCGGGGTCACCCACGCTGCGCCCCCGCTCCTCCTCCGAACGGCGCTCCAGCTCCTCGCGCACCCAGGAGGGCACCTCGTCGCGGCGGCCCGGATAGCAGAAGTCGAAGAGGTGGAGCTGGACCAGGAGGAGGCGCCAATGCTCGCCCACCCGCTCCACCAGCCGCGACCAGTCCAGCTCGCTCCCCCTCAGCATCATGAGGTGGACGATGTCGCCCATGTCGTTGCGGTGGCGCTCCGAGATGAACAGGCGGTGGAGGATGAGCTCCTCCGGGGGCGCGACCCGCACCGAGGCACCGGCCACCTTGCCCGGCCGGGAGTGGCGGTACCACGCCCGGTCGATGAGGTGGAGGCCGTTGGCCATCCCGTACACCAGGTCCACCATCGCCTCGTCCTTGAAGCCCTTCGCGAGCCAGTGGGCGCCCTCCAGGCGCGTGCGGAACCCGGCGTCCCGGAGGACGGCCGCGGCGTCCACCACCATGCCGGGCTCCAGGAGGAGATCCAGGTCCTTGGTCTTGCGGTAGATGCCCGTGTACTGGTGCAGGGCGTACAGCCCGCTCACCACGTAGGGGACGCCCGCGAGGTTCAGGGCCCGGAGGGCTTCGCCGAACACCGCCCTCTCCCGGGGGGGGATCCAGAAGTCGCCGTGGGTGAGGGACCTCCTCTCCTCCTCGGTGAGTGCGGTCGCGTCGTTCGCGGCCTCCTCGACGCCCCCGCTCACCCCTCGGCCGGGCCCCGCTCCCGGTCGCGCCAGGCGCGCTCGATGCGCTCCACGGAACGGCGGCTCCGCTGCAGCCGCTCGTGGAAGCGCCTCCGCTCGAAGCCGAGGCGTACGTAAGGCTTCACCCGGGCCCAGCGCGCCGGCTCCCACGCCGGTGCCAGGACGCTCTCGGCGTCCTCGAAGGCGCCGCTCCTCAAACGAGGGTTGCGGGCCGCCAGCCTGCCGATGCGGTAGGCCACCCGGGCGTCCTCGTAGGTCAGGGCCCCCAGGTAGCGGTCCTTGCGCTCGTAGAGGATCCGGTAGCGGTGGTCGTCCTCGGGCGTCCACTCGTCCTCGAGTGGCCCGTCGGGATCCCAGGCGTCGCCCAGCACGCGGGTGCGCACGAGGATGGCGCGCAGGGAGAGCCCGCCCTGGTCAGCGTGCTCCTCCCGGGCGCGGGAAGCCCCCGACCCGGGGTCGCCGGGCCAGGGACCCTCGGCGACGGCGTCGCCCGTGGAGAGCTCAGGCACGCTTGCTCCGGGGCTTCGGTTCCTCCACCCGGGAGGCGAGCCGGATCGGCTCCGGCGGCGCGGGTAGCCGGTCGAGACGCTCCGCCCAGCGCTTCCGCAGGACGGAGGCGTGGGGGTAGATCTCGGGTCCATAGGTGCGCCGGTCCATCGGGTCCTCCGGGTGGCTTCGTTTCGAGATGCTCCACCTCTCCGATACCGCAAGTCCGGGGCCATCCTCGTCCGAGGCGCCGTCGTCCCGGCGGGCTCGCTCCCCGGCCCCATCGGCCCCCTGTCCGGCGTGGTCCAAGAGCCACTTCTCGTAGGGCTCGAGCCCCAGGTGGTAGACGTCCTCGTGGCGCTCCACGCCGCCGTCCGTCTCCTCCACCAGGCGGTACTCGATGAGCAGGGGCACACCCTCCCCTGGCAGCGTCACGGTGCGGGTGCGGCGCAGCGACGCCTCGAGCCGGTCGATCTTGGCCGCCGACAGGGCGCCCGTGCCCTCGGCCAGCAGGCGCGCCAGCGCCATGGCGTCTTCGTTGGCCATGCGCACGCAGCCGTGGGACGCCGCCCGACCGAGGGACTTCTCATCGGGCGTGCCGTGGAGGTAAAGGAGGCGGTCGAAGCGGAGCTTCACCCGACCCATGGGGTTGCCCGCCCCGGGAGGGGTGTCGTGGGCGTCCTTCGCCCAGGGGCTCTCCGGGGGGTGCCACCAGGGATTCCAGGTGATCTCCTTCACCGAGTAGCTCCCGGTGGGCGTCTCGTGGCCCACCATGCCGATGGCCACGGGGTAGCTCTCGATCTCCCGGGTCCCTTCCAGGACCTCGAGGCGCCGCTCCGGGAGGTTCAGCCGGAGGGACAGGTCCCCGGCGGCGCTGTCGGGGTGCGGCGCCAGGGAGGTGGTCAGCGTCAGGGCGAGGATCGCCAGGTTCATGAGGCGGGCTCCGTCTATGGAAACCGGGTCTTCCCGGCGCTCGTCAGGGGGTGCTCACACCCCTCCCATAGATCAATTTCCGTACCCCCCGGCGCCCCCCAGGAGGGCGGATAAGGCCTTGGGCGACAACCGATTGGCAGGCATCGGAGAAGGCGGCTGAAACCTTTCCACCCCGGATCCGAAAGGAATCGGGGGCACACCTCCCCACACCCGCGGGTAGGGCAGCAGCAGGTGCGCGATGCCCGCCGTGGGGCGTACCATGGGCCCTGTGCGACCGCCCGGGGGCTCGCGGGTGGCACGGGCCTCGCTTGCACGGGACGGCGTCGTCCGGGAACAGGAACCACGAGGTGACACAGGCCGTGATCCATCGCACGCCCGCCCCACGGGAGCCCCGTCCTTGATCGACGCGTTCCTCTCGGGGCTCATCCTGGGATTCCTGGCCGGGATCGTCCCCGGCCCCTACACCGCGCTGGTGGCCGGCAACGCCCTGCACCGCGGCTTCAAGGCGGGGGCACGCCTGGCCTTCGTCCCGCTGGTCACCGAGATCCCCCCGATGGTGGCCGCGTCGTTCGCCCTCATCCACACCAACCCCACCGTGCTGCGCTGGGTGGGGGCCCTGGGCGGCGGGCTCTTCGTGATCCTGGGGGTGCGCCTCTTCGTGCGGGGCGGCGACGAGGTGGCCACCGAAGCCGAGGAGGGACGCTTCCGCCGGGCCAGGACGTTCCTGGGCGTGGCCACGGCCGGGCTCCTCTCCCCCGCCCCGTGGCTCTTCTGGTTCGTCGTGGCGGGTCCCCTCCTGGTGCGCCAGTACAACCAGGACGGCTGGGGGGGCGCGGTGCTCATGGCGGTCACGTTCCTGGCGCTCATGATGGGAACGGCCACGACCATCGCCTGGGGCGCCTCCCACGGCCAGCGCCTTCCCCGCCAGTGGCAGCGGCGGCTGGTGCGGGCCACCGCGTGCTTCCTCATGATCGCCGGCAGCGTGCTCCTGTGGCAGTCGGCCGAGGGCGACTTCAACGCCATCATGGGCGACCAGAAGGCCCTCCGGGAGATCCTGCCCTAGCAGCGCGCCGGGAGGCTGCCCCGGCGCCCCTCACTCCCCGCTGTCGCCCCACCCCCGCACGTCCGCCATAACCCACCGGTCCGGCTCGTCGCCGGGATCGCTGTGGAGCACGCTCACGTCGCCCGTGGTCTCCAGGACCACCGCCCGCACCCGCTCCAGGTGGAAGGCGTTGGCCTCCCGCAGCTTGGCCCGGAGCTCGGGAAGCGCCACCCGTGCGCTCCGGAGGTTCTCCTCCAGCACCCGCCCGTCCCGCACCAGGAGGAGGGGCTCGTTGTCCACGAAGTGGCGCACCCGCTCCCAGCGGGAGCGCACCCACCCCACGGCGGCCTGCAGCGCCAGGAGCACCCCCAGGATCAGGGCCGAGCGCACCAGGGGCGGGTCCGGCGTCAGGACGGTGGAGGCCACCAGGGACCCCACCGCAACCGTCAGGGGGAAGTCGAAGCCCGACATCTTGGAGTAGGCCCGCAGCCCCGATACGCGGGTGGCCACGATGAGCACGCCGTAGAGGGCCACCGCGCTCGCCGCGGCGCTCCCCAGCCCCGAGAGGGAGTCCCACCACCAGCTCTGCATGCCTGCCCCCGCCGCGAGGAGTGACCATGTGCGTCCGGGGGCAGCGCCTGCAAGGACGGCACCGGGGCGGGGGTTGCGTCCCTCCGCCGGCCCGCATCTTGTAGAGCGGCGACGCGCGCGTTCCGCTCCCCGATCCCACCGGCCCGAACGACAGCCATGGCCCTGCCCCGCTGGCCCCTCCTGCGACAGCTCCTCACCGGCTCCGACGGAACCGGCCCCGAGTCCATGTCGAGGCGCACCCTCGACCTGGACGCCCGCACCGAGGGCGCCCAGGTGGCGCGCTCCGTGTGCCCCTACTGCGGGGTGGGCTGCGGCCAACGGATCTACCACGAGGACGGGGAGCTGCTGGCCATCGACGGCGACCCCGAGAGCCCCGTGAACCAGGGCACCCTCTGCCCGAAGGGCTCGGCCTCCTTCCAGCTCCTCACCCACGACCGGCGCCTGAAGAAGGTCCTCCACCGGAGGCCCGGCGGCACCGCCTGGGAGGAGATGGAGCTGGAGGCGGCCGTCGACCGGGTGGCCGAGCTGGTGTGGGAGAGCCGCAGGGACCACTGGGTGGACGAGGACGACGAAGGCAGGACGGTGCGTCACACCGACGGCATCGCCCACCTGGGGGGCGCCACCCTGGACAACGAAGAGAACTACCTCATCAAGAAGCTGTTCACCGGCGGGCTCGGCATGGTGGCCGTCTCCAACCAGGCCCGCATATGACACAGTAGCACGGTCCCCGGTCTGGGGACGTCGTTCGGGCGGGGTGGCGCCACCACCGCCCAGCAGGACCTGGCCAACGCCGACTGCATCCTCATCCAGGGATCCAGCATGGCGGAGGCCCACCCGGTGGGCTTCCGCTGGGTCATGAAGGCCAAGGAGCGGGGCGCCACCGTCATCCACGTGGACCCCCGCTTCAGCCGCACCAGCGCCATGGCCGACCTGTGGGTGCCCATCCGCGCCGGGGGCGACATCGCCTTCCTGGGCGGGCTGGTGCGCCACGTCCTGGAGAAGGAGCTCTACTTCCGGGAGTACGTGGCCCACTTCACCAACGCCTCGGTCATCCTGAAGGAATCCTTCGAGGACACCGAAGCCCTGGACGGCCTGTTCAGCGGATGGGACCCGGAAAAGGGCGCCTACGACACCGCCTCCTGGCAGTACGAGGGCGACGAGCTGGACCGCCCCCGCCGGGACCCCACGCTCCAGCACCCGCGCTGCGTCTTCCAGGTGCTCCAGCGCCACTACGCCCGCTACACGCCGGAGATGGTGGAGCGGGTGGCGGGCGTCCCCCCCGACCTCTTCCGCAAGGTGGCCGACGCCCTGGTGGCGGCCAGCGGCCCCGAGCGCACCGCGGCCATCTGCTACGCGGTGGGGTGGACCCAGCACTCCAAGGGCGTCCAGATCATCCGCACGGCGGCCATCCTCCAGCTCCTTCTGGGGAACATCGGCCGTCCCGGCGGCGGAATCCTGGCGCTCCGGGGCCACGCCTCCATCCAGGGCTCCACCGACATCCCCACCCTGTACGACATCCTCCCGGGCTACCTCACCATGCCCCAGCCGGGAGAGGACCTGGACGGCTACGTCGAGCGGGCGGGCCACCGCTCCGGGTACTGGGCCAACCTTCCCTCGTTCATCGTGAGCCTCCTGAAGGCGTACTACGGGAAGGAGGCCACGGAGGAGAACGACTTCGGCTTCGGCCGCCTCCCCCGCATCACCCGGAACCACTCCCACTTCGCCTTCTTCGCCGAGATGATGGACGGCAAGGTGGACGGCCTCTTCGTCATGGGGCAGAACCCGGCCGTGGGGGGGCAGCACTCCCGCTTCGAGCGGGCCGCCCTCTCCAGGCTCAAGTGGCTGGTGGTGCGCGACCTGGTGGAGATCGAGACCGCGTCCTTCTGGTACGATTCGCCCGAGGTCGCCCGGGGGGAGCTGAAGCCCCGGGACATCGACACGGAGGTCTTCCTCTTCCCCGCCGCGGGGCACGCCGAGAAGGAAGGCGCCTTCACCCAGACCCAGCGCATGCTCCAGTGGCGAGAGAAGGCCGTGGACCCGCCGGGCGACTGCCGGAGCGAGGCCTGGTTCATCCACCAGCTCGCCCTGCGCCTCAAGGCGAAGGCCGAAGCCTCGGGCGACCCCCGGGACGAGCCGCTCAGGGCCCTGGACTGGTGGTACCCGGCCGACGAGACGGGCGACCCCCACATGGAGGCGGTGCTGGCCGAGATCAACGGCTGGCGCACGCTGGAGGGCGGCGCCCCGCCGCCCCCCTCCCCCGGCGGGGGCACCGCCCCCACGGGCGCCACCCTGGACGCCGCCGCCGGCGGGGGCGGCCCCTCCGGCCACGTCCACGCCGTCGGGCGGGACGGCCGCCCCCACCACGGCCCCCAGGTGGAGGACTTCGCGGCGCTGAAGGACGACGGCTCCACCGCGTGCGGCTGCTGGATCTACTCGGGCGTGTACGGCCCCGACGGCCACAACAAGGCCAGGAGCCGCGACCCCCACGGGCCCTACGGCCACGGCTGGGGCTTCGCGTGGCCCAAGGACCGGCGCATCCTCTACAACCGGGCCAGCGCCCGCCCCGACGGCAGACCCTGGAGCGAGCGGAAGAAGCTGGTGTGGTGGGACGAAGACGCCGGCCGCTGGACGGGCAACGACGTCCCCGACTTCCCCACCGACAAGGAGCCCGGCTACGAGCCCCCGGAGGGCGCCACCGGCATGGACGCCCACCCGGGCGACGCCCCCTTCATCATGCACGACGACGGGCTCGGCTGGCTGTTCGTGCCCACCGGGCCTCAAGGACGGGCCCCTGCCCACGCACTACGAGCCCCTGGAGTCGCCCGTCCGAAACCCCCTGTACGGGCAGCAGACCAACCCGGCCGTGAACCGCATGCCCCGGCCGGACAACCCCTTCGCGTCGTCGCCCGACCCGAAGTTCCCCTACGTGCTCACCACCTACCGCCTCACCGAGCACCACACGGCGGGGGGGATGAGCCGCTACCTCAGCCACCTGGCCGAGCTCCAGCCGACCTTCTTCGCCGAGCTCTCCCCCGAGCTCGCCGAGAAGGTGGGGGTGGGCAACGGCGGCTGGATCACCCTCGTCACCCGCAGGGGCGCCGTGGAAGCGCGGGCGCTGGTGACCCGGCGCATCCGCCCCCTGCGGGTGGCCGACGGGCAGGTGATCCACCAGGTGGCCGTGCCCTTCCACTGGGGCACCACGGGGCCCATCACCGGGGACAGCGCCAACGACCTCATCCCCCTCTCCATGGAGCCCAACGTGAGCATCCACGAGGGGAAGGTGCTCCTGTGCGACGTGCTGCCCGGCCGCCGGCCCAAGGGTCCGGAGCTGGTGGCGTGGCTCGAGGAGCGCACCGGCGGCGACGACGCCTCCCTCGAAGCCGACATGGAGGAGGGAAGCTCGGGGGTGCCCGAGGAGGGAGGCGGCCACGGCCACCACGGCACCCGGGGAGGGGAGGGCTGATGGCCATCGGGGACGGCTTGAAGAGCACCAACCAGGGTCTGCACCACTACGCCCGGGACGGCGTCACGGTCGGCTTCTTCACCGACCCCACCGTGTGCATCGGCTGCAAGGCGTGCGAGGTGGCGTGCAAGGAGTGGAACGGCGTCCCCGCCGACGATCTCCTGTGGGAGGGCACCTCCTACGACAACACGGGTGCCCTGGGCGCCTCCACCTGGCGCCACGTGAAGTTCCTGGAGCAGGAAGGGCGCATGGGGGCCCAGGTGGCGGGCCCCATGACGGGCCGGGACGAAGACCCGTTCCGCTGGCTGTTCGCCTCCGACGTGTGCAAGCACTGCGAGGTGGCCGGCTGCCTGGAGGCGTGCCCCACCGGCTCCATCGTCCGCACCGAGACGGGCGGCGTGTACGTGCAGGACGACGTGTGCAACGGGTGCGGCTACTGCGTGGTGGGCTGCCCCTTCGGCGTCATCGACCGCAGGCCGGACCCCCTGCCCGGTGCGGGCGGCGCGTTCAAGTGCACGTTCTGCTACGACCGGCAGAAGTCGGGGCTGGCCCCGGCCTGCGCCAAGGCGTGCCCCACCGAGTCCATCCAGTTCGGGCCGCTGGACGAGCTGCGGAAGCGCGCCCGCCGGCGGCTGGACGTCCTCCAGACCCAGGGGTGGGACGACGTCGCCCTCTACGATCCCACGGACACGTCGGTGAAGGGCATCCACGCCTTCTTCCTGGTGCCCGGCGACCCCTCGGCGCTGGGGCTCCCGCCCCGCCCCGAAGTGCCCACGGCCTTCCAGCCCAAGGCGTGGACCTCGGCGCTCCTCACGTCGGCCGCCATGCTGGCGTCGGCGCTCCTCGCCTTCGCCTTCCTGTGAGGGAGCCCCGCCCATGAGCGAGACACCCCGCCGCCCCTCCGAGGCGCGCCTCGACGCGCTGCGGGGCGAGGCCGCCCGCACCGGCCGGGTCGACGGCCCCGGCCTGAAGGCCGTGGGCGGCCCCATGCCCTCCGAGCTCATGGAACGGCCCGGCTACTACGGCCGCCCCCTACTGAAGCCCCCCGTGTGGACGTGGGAGATCCCTCTCTACTTCTTCGTCGGCGGGCTGGCCGGGGCCGCCGCCGTCCTGGCGTGGGCGGCCCTGCTCCTCGGCGGCGGCGGCGCGGCGGGGCTGGTGCGCGAGGCGCTCTGGATCGCCCTGGGGGGTGCCCTGGTGTCGGCGGTCCTCCTCACCATGGACCTGGGACGCCCCGTCCGCTTCCTCTACATGCTGCGCGTGTTCAAGTGGCGCTCCCCCATGTCGGTGGGGGTGTGGGTCCTCACGTCCTTCGGCGGCTTCGCCACCCTGGGCGTCCTCGGCGCCGAGCTATCGGCCCGGGGGCTCACGCCCACCTTCGCCGCCATCGTCCTCCAGGGCGGCGCCTGGGGTGCCGCCCTGGCGGGCTCGGTGGTGGCCACCTACACGGGGGTCCTCATCGGCGCCACCGCCGTCCCCGCCTGGAACCTCCACCGGGGCACCCTCCCCATCCACTTCGGGGTGGCGGGTCTGGGCTCGGCGGGGGCGCTGCTGGAACTCCTGGGCCACCGCCTCCCCGCCCTGTGGGCCGTGGGCATCCTGGCCGCCGGGGTCGAGACCCTGGTGGGGATGACCGTGGAGCTCTCGAACCACGGGGCGGCCGACCGGGCGCTCCGGGAGGGGCGCCCCGGGGCCCTCCTCCGGGGGGCGGGCTTCCTGGCGGGGCCCGTTGCCCTCGTGCTCCGGGCGGTGGGCCTCGTGCCGTGGGCGGCCGCGGCCTTCCTCCTGGGCGCCTTCACCAGCCGCTTCGGGTGGATGGAGGCGGGGCGGGCGTCGGCGAAGGACCCGGAGGCGGCGCTGGAGCGCTACGCGCGCTGATCCCCGGTCCCCGCCCGTTCGCCCATGCGCCTGCCCCTCCCCATCCCCCTGGATCCGATGGAGGCCACCTCCGTCGACGAACTCCCCGCGGGACCCGACTGGCTGTACGAGCCGAAGTGGGACGGCTTCCGCTGCCTGACGTTCCGGGACGGCGCCGAGGTGGAGCTCCAGTCCAAGGCCGGGAAGTCCCTCACCCGCTACTTCCCCGAGGTGGCCGAGGCGGTGAGGACGCTCCGCCCCCGCCGCTTCGCGCTGGACGGCGAGCTGGCCGTCCCGGCGGGCGACGGCCTCGACTTCGACGCCCTCCTCCAGCGGGTGCACCCGGCGGAGAGCCGCGTCCGCCGCCTGGCCTCCGAGACGCCGGCGCTCCTCCTGGTCTTCGACCTCCTGGCCACCGGGGAGAAGACGTCCCTGCTGGACGTGCCCCTGGAGCGCCGCCGGCCCCGCCTGGAGGGCTGGGCCGACCGCTACCTGGAGGCGGAGGGCGACCTGCGCCTCTCCCCGGCCACCGGCGACCGGGACGAGGCCGAGGCATGGCTCCGGCGCCTCCGGGGGGTGGACGGGGTGGTGGCGAAGGTGCTGGACGCCCCCTACCGCTCCGGCAGCCGGGACGGGATGGTGAAGGTCAAGCGCATCCGCACCGCCGACTGCGTGGTGGGCGGCTTCCGGCGAGCCTCCTCGGGAACGGGCGTGGGCTCTCTGCTCCTGGGGCTCTACGACGACGAGGGGCGCCTCCACCACGTGGGCTTCACGTCGAGCTTCAGCGACGAGCAGCGCCGGGGCCTCCTCGACGTGGTGAAGCCCCTGGTGGGCCCTCCGGGATTCACCGGCCGGGCGCCGGGAGGGCCGAGCCGCTGGAACGGGGGAGAGGCCTCGCCGTGGGAGCCGCTCCGCCACGAGCTGGTGGTGGAGGTGGCCTACGACCAGGTCACCGCCGGCCGTTTCCGCCACGGCACCCGCTTCCAGCGCTTCCGCCCCGACAAGGCCCCTCGCCAGTGCACGCTGGAGCAGCTCGGCCCCACCGGCGCCGGCGCCCTCGCCCTGCTCGACGGCGGAGCCTGAAGGGTGGACCCGGAGCGCGCCGCGCATGTATCACCCGCCATGAGCGCCTCCCCCACCCACCGCGTCTTCCTCCTCTCCCCTGCCTCCCTGGGCGGCGTGCGGGGCCGGGCCCTCCTGGAAGGGCGCAGCTCGGCTCCCTTCCTCCCCCACCTGGAAGGGAGGGGGGTGCCGCTGCACGACGTCTTCCAGTTCATCAGCTCCCTCTACTTCCGGGGGAAGCGGGCCTACGCCGAGGCCTTCGCCCGCCCTCCCGAGGGCGTGGCCGGCGCCCAGGTCATCACGTCGTCCCGGGGCCTTCTTCCCGCAGGCACGCCCGTGACGCTGGACGACCTGGGGGCCATGGCGGCCCAGCCCATCGGGGCGGAGGACGGCCGCTATGTGCGCCTGCTGAAGGCCAGCGCACGGGCGTTGAAGGAGAGCACCGGGAAGGGGTGTGACGTGGTTCTCCTGGGGAGCCTGGCCACCGCGAAGTACGTGGAGCCCCTCCAGGAAGTGTTCGGCGCCAGGCTCCGGGCGCCCTCCGCCTTCGTGGGACGGGGGGACATGAGCCGGGGCGGCCTGCTGCTGCGCTGTGTCGAAGCCGGGACGGAGCTGACCTACGCCTCCGTAGAGGGCATGGCGCGCAGGGGCCGGCGGCCGGAACGCCTCGGCTAGACCGCCTTGCCCCCGAGCGCCTCCTCCACCCGGCTCAGGAGACGGCGTGGCTCCACGGGCTTGGTCAGGAAGTCCACGCACCCCAGGCGGCGCGCCCGCTCTTCGCCCGCGGCCGACGTGTCGGCCGTCACCACCATCACCAGGGTCTGGGACACACCGTTCCCCTTGCCCCGGAGACGCTGCAGGAGCTCCCATCCGTCCATCCTGGGCAGACCGATGTCCAGGACCACCAGGTCCGGCTTCCCGGTCAGGATGGCTTCGAGGCCAGCCTCGCCGTCTTCCGCGGTCGACACGCGGAAGCCGCCGAACTCCAGGATGGTCCGGAAGATGTCCCTGTTCTCCTCGTTGTCCTCGACGACGAGGATGTCTCCTTTCGCCACGGGCTGAACCAGGTAAGCGGATGCGTGGGGGGAGAGCGCGCCACCCCCTCCTCGGTTAGGAAAATTCTGACCGCAGGTTGCATGCCACCTCCGCCCTTCATCGGCCCGGGGAGTCGCCGTCGGCTTGCGCCATCTCCGCCTGCCCCGCGTAGTCCACCACGAGGGCGACGCGCCGGTTCTCCCGGCCGGCCCGACCCGGCCCGGCCGCTCCGGGACGCACCTGGCGATCCGTAGACTCCCCGTAGCTGACGGCACGCACGGCGTCGGGGCTCAGCCCGGCGCTCTCCACCAGGTAGTGCCGCACGGCCTCGGCCCGGCGCAACCCAAGGGCCTGGTTGTAGCTCCGGCTGCCTGCGGGATCGGTGAAGCCCTCCACCGTCACCAGGGCCCCGCCCCCTTCCTTCTTCACGAGCTGGGCGAAGCGATCCAGCACTGGATCGGCCGCGGCATCCAGCGTCGCGTCGTCGAAGGCGAAGTGCACGGGGGGGGTGACTCGAAGTGATGTCTCGAGACGCTCCACCGTCACGTCGAACTTGTCGGAGAGGGCGTTGAGGTCCCGCTGCAGGGCCGTGAGCCGTCCCTGAAGCGTGTCCATGCGGGCGTTCAGGCGGGTCTCGACGCCCTGATCGCCTTCCTGCATCTGCTGGCGCATCTGCGCCAGTGCGTCATCCATGTCGTCCCTCTTCACGTAGTGGCATGCCCCGAGTAGCGGGACGAGGGCGAGGAGCAACGCCGCGCGAATGCGCGTAGGAGTACCGTCGACCATGCTTCCCTCCTGCGGTCGGTCGTGGGAAACGCTGGCCTGCCGGCGTAACACGATCGTGTCCATGGGGGGACCGCGACCCGGTCGCTGCAGAGCCGGTGGTAGTAGTGGCCATTTCGCCTGCACGAGTGATGCCAAACCTGCCACTGTGCCGGCTGCGGCCGTCCGGAGAGGAGCCCTTTGCCAACTCCTCCCCGATACGTAGTGTACGGCTTCCGACCGTCCGACGTCCAGCGCGGGAGACTCCCATCGTCACCTGGAACGCCTCCGGCCTCCTCTTCGAGAACTGCAACTGCCAGGTGGTGTGCCCCGGGCACGTCCACTTCAGCCAACGCTGCACCCACGAGCGCTGCGTCGGCTTCTGGGCCATCCGCTTCGACGCCGGCCGCTTCGCAGAGGCGGACCTCGCCGGCGCCCGGGCGGTGGTGGCCTACGAGTCCCCGCGGCTCATGATCGACGGCGGCTGGACCGAGGCGCTGATCGTGGACGCCCCCACGCCCACCCAGCGCGACGCCGTGGAGGCGATCCTCACGGGGCGGGCCGGGGGACCTTGGGAGGTGCTCGACCGCTTCGTCGAGCGGCGCCTGCCGACCCGCCATCGGCCGGTGGCCATCGAAGACGCCGAGGCGCTGAAGGGGGTGGCGGTGGAAGGACTGCTGTCCGCCACCGTCGAGCCCATCCGGGGCCGGGACCGGGGCCGCCCCGTGACCTTCCAGAACATGTTCAACCAGATCCACGCCCCCGAGCAGGTGGTGGCCCGGGGCGGCGGCCACTACGACGACGGCGTCATCCGCTTCGACAACGAGGGCACCCACGGGCTGTGGTCGTCCTTCGACTGGCGGGTGGAGGAGGGAGCATGACGACGCTCCTCCCCCTGCTCCTGGCGTGGTGGGCCATGACGGCGGTGATGATGCTCCCCCTCACCTGGCCGTGGCTCCGCACCCTGCGGCGCGTCGCCGGGGGTGAGGAGGGCAGCCGCCTCGCGGCCGCGCTCGTGCCGGCCTTCGCCGCGGGCTATCTGACGGTATGGCTGGGCTTCGGGACGGCCGCCGCCGCCCTCCAACTCGCCCTGGGCGCATTGCCGTCCCTGTCGGGCGCCGCCGCCTCGACGGCGTTCAAGGCGACGCTGCTGGCCGCGGCCGGGGCGTACCAACTCTCTCCCGCCAAGGCGTCATGCCTGCGCGCCTGCCGGAGTCCCCTGTCCGCGGTCCTGGCCCGCTGGCCCCTGCGCCCCGGGGGCGCCCTGCGCCTGGGGCTGGAGCACGGGGCCACGTGCGTGGGCTGCTGTTGGGCCCTCATGCTGCTAGGGCTGGCGGCCGGCGCGGCCGGACCCGCCTGGATGGTGGGCCTCACCGCCCTCATGGCGGCGGAGAAGCTGACGCCGGCGGGGCCCCGCATCGGCCGCTGGGCGGGCGCCCTCCTCCTGTCCCTGTCGGTGCTCACCGTGGCGGCCTGCGGCGGAGAGGGGGCCGGGAGCGGATCCGCCACCACGGCGGACAGCGCAGGCGCGGCGCCCTCGAGCGGCCGCCCCTCGGTGGCGGACAACCCCCTCCTCCAGCCCGCGGACTTCCAGGAGCGGGCCCCCGACGAGTACCGGGTGCGCCTGGAGACCACCAAGGGCGCCATCGTCATCGCCGTCCACCGGGCGTGGGCGCCCCGGGGCGCCGACCGCTTCTACAACCTGGTCGCGTCGGGTTGGTACGACGGGGTGCGCTTCCACCGGGTGCTGAAGGGCTTCGTCGCCAGTTGGGGCATCCACGGCGACCCCTGGGTGAACGCAGCCTGGGAGCGGGCGCCCATCAAGGACGACCACGTCCGGGAGCACAACACCCGGGGGCGGGTGGCGTTCGCCCAGAGCGGCCCCGACACCCGCACCACGCAGGTTTTCATCGACCTCAAGGACAACGCCTCCCTGGACGCCCAGGGCTTCGCCCCCTTCGGCGAGGTTGTGGAGGGGATGGACGCGGCGGACGCCCTCTACTCGGGCTACGGCGACGGCCCTCCCCGGGGGGAGGGCGTCTACCAGGCCATGGCCCTCGCCAAGGGCGACGCGTACCTGGACCAGTTCCCGAAGCTGGACCGCATCGAGAACGCCCGCCTGGTGGCTACTGCACCGTAGGCGGCAGCTTCCCGTCCAGCTCCATGTAGACACGGCGCACCGCCACGGGCCCCTGGCTGGAGCGCAGCGACCAGCTTTCCAGCGGACCGAAGTTCGCCTGCTGCTCCGCGTCCGCCTCGCTGAGCCCCCGGTCGTGGAGGCTCTTCACAGTGTCGATCACGGTCTGGATGGCCACCCGGGCCGTGTCCAGCTCCTGGCGCAGGATGGCGGGCGTCTCCACGAAGCCGTGGGCCGGGACGTACACGTCCACGTCCATGGCAGCGGCCTTCTGGAGCACCTGCACCCACTCGGAGGGATAGGCGGAGCGCATGGCCGGGAACACCCGATTCAGGAAGGCCTCGCTCATGTAGAGGACCTTCTCCTTGGGAAGGTAGACCTCCATGTCGCCGCCCGTGTGGGCCCGGCCGAGGAAGAGGAGCTGGATCTCCTTGCCCCCCATGGTGAGGGTCTCCTTGTCGTGCACCACGTGGGTCGGGATCGGGACCGCCGCCTGACCCTCCTTGCGGCCGGCCTCCATGGCCTTCATCGCCGCGATGGACTGGGGTGTGGCGTAGTACTGGACGTCGTCGGGAAAGGCGCTGTTGCCGCTGGTGTGGTCGCCGTGGTCGGAGCCGATCACCACCACCTTGATGGGCTGGTCGGTGACCTGGTGGATGTGGTCGACCAGGCGCTGGGTCTCCTCCACGCTGCCCTGCCCGTCGGCCACCAACACGCCGTCGTCGGTGACCACGAACATGCTCACCGTGGTGAACTTCTCGTCCCCGGCCGGGCGGAGCTGCTCGTACGTGTAGACGCCGTCGGCGATCTGCTTCACCCGGGGGAAGTCGGCGTCGGTGAAGCCCCGCTTGTAGGGATCGGCCGTGCGCACGATGGCGTCGGCGGTGGGCGCCTCGGCGGCTTGCTGGGAGGGGGGTCCCTTGCACGCGCCGGCGGCGAGGACGAGCAGGAGCGCGGTGGGTATGGATCGGTTCGCCACGGGGGTCCTCCTGGACTGGTTTGACGCCATCGAGGCCTCGACCCGGCCTGGATCGACGAGCTGACGTGGATGGAAGTAGGGGATGCGATGCGTGCCGGCAAGACGAGGGGCGGTCGGCGTCGGTAAGGCTTCACCCCCCGGTCGGGTATAGTATAGAGTAGAACGGTCAGAGAGAATCGGCCCGCTCCAGGGCGGGCCCGCACGACGCAGGACCATGAACCCCATCCTCCACGCCGGACTCTCCCTGGCCGCGGGGATCGCCACATCGATCCCGGCGGCCGCCCGCCCCACGCCGACCTACCGGCTCCAGGCCGCCGACACGGACGTCACCGTCTCCGGGGTCGTCTTCGACAGCACCGAAGCCGCGCCCCTGGTCGGCGCCCGAGTGGTCCTCTGGGGCACGAGCCATCAGGCCTTCACGGACTCGGCGGGGGCGTTCACCCTTCCCCACGTCCCCCCCGGCGCGTATACGGCCACCTTCTTCCATCCCCGTCTGGGCGAGCTCGGCGTGTCGGCGCCGGCACACGCCTTGCGTGTTGAAAGCAAGGCCATCGTTCTCGAGTTGGCCGTTCCATCCCTCTTCACGCTGGAGACCGCCCAGTGCACCGGGGAGCCGGGTGTCGCCACGGCCGGTCGCGTCTACGACCGGGACTCCCAGCTTTCCCTCGCCGGCGTCCCGATCACGTTCCGCTGGACGGACGCCGCCGGCGGGGCCCATGCCGCCTCCGCATCCAGCGGCGCCGGCGGGTGGTACCAGGTCTGTGGGCTGCCCACCGCCACCCCCGTGGCCGTCGACGCGACCTTCCTCGACCACCGCTCCCCTCGGAGCGAGATCGAAGCCCCCGCCGGATCGGCGGTCCGCCTCGACCTGCCTCTGGCGACCCGCACCCCCTCGCGCGTGAGCGCCAGCGTACGCCAGGCGGAGACCGGGCGCCCCGTGGAGGGCGCGGTGGTGACGCTGGGCCTGTCGGGAGAGGGACGGGTGGCGCTGAGCGACCAGGGCGGGCGCGCGGTCTTCGATGGGGTGCCGCCGGGGCGCTACACCTTCCAGGTGGAGCACCTCGTCTACGGCAAGCGCCGGGGGCGGGTAGACGTCCCCGACGGCTCCCGGGTGTCGTTGGCCGTGGACGTCACGCCCCGGCCCATCCCCCTTCCCCCCCTCGACGTCTCGGTGGAGCGGATCGCCCCCTCCCCGGTGGCCGTGAAGATGGGGGGCATCCAGATCGGTCCGGAGCAGATCCGCAAGGTGCTGCCCCGCTCCACCACCCTGTCCGACGTCCTCAACGCCCAGCACGTCTCCGGCCTGGTGGTGCGCCGGGACACCGGAGACGGCCTCCCCTGCGTGGAGTTCGTCCAGGGCACCGTGGCCCTCCTCCCGAAGGTGTGCCAGCCGGTGATGGTGCTGGTGGACGGGGCCCGGGTGAGCAACCCACAGAGCGTCTTCCTCATGTCGGCCACGGTCATCGAGCGGATGCAGCTCTTTCGCCCCGTGGACGCGGGAGACCTCTTCGGGTTGGGCGCCTCCCGCGGCGTCCTGGTCGTCACGACGCGACACTGACGCGCCCCGGGGGAGGCCCGTCGGGCGGTCTTACGGAATTCTTGACACTGCCTCGGGGATCAGTGACGTTCCGCTGTTACCCTGGGGCGGAGGCACATCGACGCACCGGGAAGGGAAAGTCCCCTTTCGAGCAATACTTGTCCAGACGACTACTTACACCCGCCTTACACCCAGTCCCCGGCTCCTCGCGGGGTGATCAATAGATGGCCGGGCACTCCGGCCCGGCCGTGGCACAGAGTAACTCCTCTCCGGAGGGATTCATGGCTCACTCTTCGTCAGCCCCAAGCAAGTGGTCCCGGGGATGGCTCCTCACGGCGCTCGCGATCGCGGCCGCCGCCTGCTTCCCCGGCGCCGCCGCAGCGCAGCAGGGAACGGTCACGGGCGTGGTCCGTGACGCCGGCTCCCAACGACCGCTCGACGCCGTGCAGGTCTACATCCCCGGCACCGGCATCGGTACCCTCACCAACAGCTCCGGCCGCTATCTCCTGTCGAACGTGCCGGCCGGTGAGCAGACCATCCAGGCGGAGCGCGTCGGGTACGCGACCGCCACCCAGCAGGTCCAGGTCGCCGCGGGCCAGACGGCCACGGCGGACCTCGCGCTCCGCACCAGCGCCATCGAGCTGAACCAGATCGTGGTGACGGGCGCCGGGCAGGCCACGGCCCGCAAGAAGCTGGGCAACACGGTGGCCACGGTCGACGTCCAGAAGCTCCAGGACGCGCCCATCAACGACGTGTCCCAGCTTCTCCAGGGCCGCGAGGCGGGGGTGAACATCTCCGCCAGCGGCGGGATGGCGGGTGAGGCGTCCCAGATCCGCATCCGGGGCAGCGCCTCCCTGACCCAGAACAACAACCCCATCATCTACGTGGACGGGGTCCGCATACAACGCCGGTGACCGAGGGAGCGACCGGCGCCGAGCTCGCGACTGGACGACATCGACCCCGAGTCCATCGACCACGTGGAGATCCTGAAGGGCGCCGCGGCCGCCACGCTGTACGGC
Organism: uncultured Gemmatimonadales bacterium; assembly: GCA_963720485.1. Classification (GTDB taxonomy): domain Bacteria; phylum Gemmatimonadota; class Gemmatimonadetes; order Longimicrobiales; family Gaopeijiaceae; genus MFD05684-c1. The sequence goes on along the minus strand of OY970395.1, from coordinate 530,907 downwards.
ACCGAGGCCTCCAACGGCGTCATCCAGATCTTCACCAAGCAGGGCCAGGCCGGCGACACCCAGTGGGAGCTGTCGGCCGAGGGCGGCCTCACCAAGATGGACATGAGCCGCTACGCCGAGCACGCGGGCTTCGCCTGCAGCTACGCGGCCAGCCGCCTGTCACCCCTGGGGTGCAGCCAGGCCCATGCCGACCAGCTCGCCCAGTACTGGGGCCTCGGCTCCCTGACGCCGTACCAGGTGTTCCAGGTGCCGCTGCTGAACGACCTGTTCCAGACCGGCCACTTCCAGAACTACTCGCTGTCGGTCCGGGGCGGCACGGAGAAGATCAACTACTACGTGTCGGGCCGGTACGCCGACGAGAACGGCCCCTACGGCGGCACGCAGTGGGGTCCGGCCAAGGACCTGGACAAGCAGAAGCAGGCCGTGGCCAACGTGACGTTCTTCCCCATCCAGGACGTCAAGGTGCGGGTCAACTCCATGTACATGGAGCGCTACCACTCGACGCCCACCAACGGGAACAACACCACGGGCACCTTCTCCATGGCGATCATGTCCAAGCCCGAGCTCGCCAGCGAGGGCAACGTGACGGGGACGTGCTGCTTCGCCACCGAGAGGGAGATGTTCAACATCCTGGACGAGTCCACCACCCGCCGCTTCACGGGGAGCGTCGAGGCCAGCTACAACCCCATCCAGAGCGTGACCCTGGACGGGACCTTCGGCGTGGACACCTACTACGCAGGAGTACGTGGACTTCAAGCCGTTCGGCTGGAACGTGGATAACGTGTCCCGCTACAACCCCCAGGGTGACCGGGGGCTGACGGACTACAACAACCGGGACATCACGCTGGACCTGAAGGCGAGCTGGGATCACCGGCTCACGCCGACCTTCAACTCGTCGTTCATCGCCGGTGCGCAGATGCTCAAGAGCAACTACCACCGGAACTACAGCTACGGGAACTCCTTCCCGGCCCCGGGCCTGGAGGTCACGGGTGCGGCCGCCGAGCCCACGGCCGGCGAGACCATCGAGCAGAACGTGAACCTGGGCGCGTACGCCCAGGAGCAGGTGGGCATCAAGAACTACCTGTTCGTCACGGGGGGCGTGCGCTTCGACAAGAACAGCGCCTTCGGCCAGTCGGCCGGCGCCGCGGTCTACCCGAAGCTGAGCCTCTCCTTCGTTCCCAGCGACATGCAGGGCTGGAGCAACGTCGGACCCATCAGCTCGGTCAGGCTCCGGGCCGCCATCGGCGAGTCCGGGCTGCAGCCCGGCGCGTTCGACCAGTTCACCACCTTCAGCCCCCAGGCCTCCACCGAGGGGCCGGGCGTGCGCCCCGACAACCTGGGGAACCCGGACATCAAGCCCGAGGTCTCCACCGAGTGGGAGGCGGGCGGCGACTTCGGCATCTTCAACGACCGCTTCTCCCTGGACGCCACGTACTGGAACCGCCACACGCGGGACGTGCTGGTGCCCCGGCAGTATCCGCCCTCGGGCGGATTCAACAGCCGCCCAGCTGTTCAATATCGGCGCCATGGACGCCCACGGGGTGGAGCTCGGGCTGAACGGCAACGTGTTCAGCGCCCGCAACCTCTCCATGGACATCTTCGCCAACGCGGCGTACCTGCATCAGATCGTGACGGACATGGGCGGCGCGCCGTCCATCAAGGTGGGCTACTACCGCTACCGCACGTGGATCGTGCAGGGGTACGCCCCCGGCGCGTTCTTCACCGAGATGCTGGCGGATACGCCCTACCCGTTCGACCAGAACGGTGATGGTCAGCCCGACACCCAGGCGGAGATGCTGGCCTACCTGTCCCAGCCCCGCACCCCCGACGACCTGACGCTGGTGCGCTCGGGCCAGGGCGCGGGCCCAGACGGTGAGTTCTACCGCGGGAAGCCGACGCCGGACTGGTCGGGCTCCTTCGGCGCCGACTTCACCATCTTCGGCAACTTCCGGCTGAACTCGAACTTCGAGTACGCGTTCGGGAACTACTACCACCAGGACCTGAGCGACGCCTTCCGCAACTCCCACTGGTCGCTGGGCCGCAACACCCTGGCCACGGCGCAGGTGGAAGCCACGCTCGAGAACCCGGCCAGCACGGCGGAGGAGCGCCTGGCGGCGGCCCAGGAGTGGACCAAGCTGGTGTCGCTGTCGCCCTGGTCGGGCATGAACTCCATCGAGAAGGCCGACTACATCCGGTGGCGCGAGCTGAGCCTCGCGTACACGGTGCCCGGCGATTTCGCGGATCGGATCGGCGCCAACCGCGCCACCGATCACGGCGGGCGCCAGAAACCTCATGCTGTGGACGAAGTACCCGGGGATCGACCCCGAGAACAACGTGGCCACCACCCGCTCGAGCGACCCCACGCAGAACTTCGTGGAGGGCATCGACGGGTGGCGTCCGGGCCAGCCCCGGCGCTTCACGTTCGGCGTCCGCATCGGCTTCTGATCACCGGGAGAACCTGAGATGCAACCGTTGAATAGAGACTCGACCGGCCGGAGCCGGCTCGGCCGCTGGGGCGCGGGGCTCACCGCCCTCGCCCTGGCGGCCGGCGCCGCCGGCTGCAACAACCTCCTGGACGTCACGAACCCCAACAACGTGGTCCAGAGCGACCTGGAGAGCCCCAGCGCGGTGAACGCGCTGGTGAACGGCGCGCTGTCGGAGACCGCCCAGTCCCTGGGCGAGGTCGCCGTGTCCACCTCGGACCTGAGCGACGAGACCACCCACACCGGCTCCCAGAACTGGGCGGCCGAGCTGGACGTGGGAAGCATCACGAACCCCGAGGGCAGGAGCGACGCCCTCACGAACCAGCTCTCCACGTCGCGCTGGCTGTCGGACGAAGCCATCCGCACGGCAGAGCAGTTCGCCGGGCAGCTCACCCATCCGGAGGACCTGGCCCGGGCGTACCTGTACTCGGGCATCAACTACATGACCATCGCGGACAACTTCGAGGACTTCACGTTCTCGAACCGCACCGATGTCTCCCCGCCCGTGGGCAAGGACAACATGGCGTCGGTGTACGACACCGCCATGTCGCGCCTGCAGAACGCCGAGCAGGCGGCCCAGGCGTCGGGCGCCAGCGAGATCGCCATCGCGGCGGAGGCGCTCCAGGCCCGCACGCTCTGGGGCCAGTCCATGTGGCACAAGCTGCACCCGGTGGGGTCGCCGCCCGCGGATCCCTGGATCGACAACGCCCAGGCGAACCAGATCGCCCAGGACGTGCTGAGCAAGGTTTCGGACGACTGGAAGTACGTCTTCACGTACGACAACAATGCCGGCAACAACCCCCAGGGAAGCTGGATCAACTCCCGCCAGGAGTTCGTGGTGGGTCCGGAGTACGCGGCGCCCGACGAGACGGGCAAGCGGGTGGATCACGTCACGCTGATGGATCCCATCGACAACGTGCCGTCGCCGCCGCTGGTCAACTACATCAACTACTTCGTGAAGGCGTTCTACTATCCGGACCTGACGGTGGTGAGCGCCCAGGAGCTGCACCTCATCCTGGCCGAGGCGGCGTACGCCCAGGGTGACATGGCCACGGCCGTGCAGCACATCAACGCCGTGCGGGCCGTCAACGGCACCAGCGCGTACGACCCCGCCACCTCGGGGGTGAGCGTGCCGGACATGATCAAGTACGAGCGCAAGGTGACGCTGTTCTTCCAACCCACGCGCCGCATCTGGGACATGTACCGCTTCGGCATCCGTGACCCCAACTGGGCGAACGGCTCCGACGCCACCCACACGGGCCAGATGTTCATCATCGGCCAGACCGAGCGCATCTCGAACTGCTACATCCTCGGCACCTGCTGAGGCACGCCCTCCCCGGCCTTCCGGTCCCGGCATTCCAGCCGGGGCCGGAGGCGCCCGTGGCGGGGTGAAGCGATGGAGGAGGGGGGGTCCGGCCTGCGCCGGGCCCCCTTTCTTCGTGCGGGGCGGCGGCTCGAGGGGCCGGCCCGGGTGGTAGAATTCGCGCCCGTGCCGGGTATCTTCTCGGAGGACCCGGCTTCCGGGTCAGGATACGTCCAGGAGATGACGATGATCGAACGTCGTTCGGAAGAGGAACGAACCGGCCGGCGACCCCGCATGGCGCGGGCGCTGGCCTCCGTGGTCGCCCTGCTCGCGGCGCTGCCCGTCGCGGGCTGCTTCACCTACGCGCCGGCCGAGCCCCCCGGGCCCGTCCTCGGTCAGCAGGTCCGGGTCGAGCTCACCGGAACCGGGCGCGACCGCCTGCTGGAGACCACGGGACTGGACGACGACAAGGTCCAGGGCGAGCTCCTGGCCATGGCCGACACATCCCTCACGGTTGCGGTGGTGCTGGACGCCGACCGGCTGGGCTTCGGCCGGGAGGACTACGTGGACACCATGCAGATCGCCCGCCGGGACGTCCGGGAGGTGGGGGTGAAGGCCTTCTCCCCCACCCGGAGCGCCCTGATGGCCGCCGCCTTCGTGGCCGCCGGTGCTGCCGCCTGGGCCGGCTTCTCGGCCACCCATTCGGGCTCGCCGCCCCCCGACGGCGGAAACACGTTCCTCCAGCTTCCGGTGCACCGGGTCCTGCAGCTCCTGGAGAGCCTGGGCGGCGGCTGAACCCGGACGCTCCCCTGGCACACGAAGAAGGGGCGGACGGGTCGTGCGACCCGTCCGCCCCTTCTTACGTATCCGGTGGGCGGCGCCGCCCCGCCCTCAGTCGGCCAGAGGCGTGAAAGAGAACTCGCCCGAGCTGTTGCCGAAGCTCTCCACGTCCTGCAGGCCCAGCTTGTGGAGCAGGCTCAGCATCACGTTGGCCATGGGCGTGCCGTCGTTGGCCCGCAGGTGGATGTTGCCCTGGAGCTGTCCGTTGGCGTGGCCCGCCAGGAAGAGGGGGCAGCGCCGGTGGTTGTGGACGTTTCCGTCCGCCATGGGAGAGCCATACATGACCAGGCTCTTCTCCAGGAGGTTGCTGTCACCCTCCACGGTGCTCTGGAGCTTCTCCAGCAGGTAGGGCACCAGGCTCACGTGGTACGTGTTGATCTTGTTGAACTCCAGGATGGCCTCGTGGTTGCCGCCGTGGTGCGACGCCGGATGGAACGGCTTGTCCGTTCCGCTCTCCGGGTACACCCGGGCCGACGCATCCCGTCCCATCTTGAAGGAGAACACCCGGGTCATGTCGGACTGGAAGGCCAGCACCTGCAGGTCCATCATGAGCTTCACGTGCTCGTCGAAGGAGTCGGGCACGCCGGCGGGGGCGCCGGGTAGCGCCCGCACCTCACCGCTGTTGTTCTGGGCCTCCACCTTCTGGATGCGCCGCTCGATCTCCCGGATGTTGTCCAGGTAGCGGTCGATGCGCTCCCGGTCCGTGGCCTTGAGGTCCTTCTTGAGGCGCGCGACGTCGGAGAGCACCCAGTCCAGCACGCTGGCCTGGTCCCGGCGACGGGCGGCCCGCTGCTCGGGTGAGCCGCCGGCACCGAAGAGCATGTCGAAGGCCACCCGGGGGTCCCGGATCATCGGGAGGGGCTCGGTGGGCGACGACCAGCTGATGGTGTCGGTGTACACGCAGGAGTAGCCGTAGGCGCATCCGCCCGCCTGGTCCACCGGCTCGATGCAGAGCTGCATCGAGGGGATCGGGTTGTCCTGGCCGTAGCGCGTGGCGTAGAGCTGGTCCATCGACGTCCCCACCATGACGTCGGAGCTCTCGGTCTGCTTGGGGTGCTCCTGGGTCAGGAACGTGGCGCTGGAGCGGAAGTGGTCGCCCCCGATCTCCGGCGGCGCGAAGGCCTCCGCCATGCGCACGTCCGTGTCGCTCACGATGGTGAGGTAGTTGCGGAACGACTCCAGGCTCTCGAGGGCGGTGCCGGCGAGGTCGAAGTTCCGCCCCGTCTCGGCCGGCGACCACAGGTTCTGCGTGGCCCCCCATTCGTTGCAGCCGGCCGCTCCGTGCACCATCTCGATGCAGATGAGCCGGGTCCGGTCGAGCTCGGCGCCCGACCAGAAGTGGCCTGCCGGGATCATGGCGTCCAGGAACGGCAAGCCCACGGTGGCGCCCATCCCCTTCAGGAAGGTGCGGCGCGGCAGGTGCTTTCCGGTGATGAAGTCCATCAGGATCTCCTCGCCTGGGTCGGGCTCGTCGTGGGACCGCTCATGTCAGCGGCTGCGCTCGTTGTCGTCCTGGGCCACCACCGGCGCCGTCTGCATCCGGAAGGCGTCGGTCTTCACCACGCCCAGGATGAACGACGACAGGCGGTAGTCGTCCGCCTTCGCTTCCTTCGTGATCTGCCGGATCGTCGGCATGTCGTAGTACTCCACCCGCCGACCCAGCGCGTACGCCATCAGGTTCTCCGTGAACGTCCGGATCAGCGGGATGGGCCGCTTCAGCAGCACCGTCCGCAGGTCCGCCGGGCTCTCGATCTGGGTGCCGTCGTAGAACTGGCCCCGGGTGTCGAGCTGCACGCCGTTCTCACGGATGCGCCACTTGCCGGTGACGCCGAAGTTGTCCAGCGCCAGGCCGATGGGGTCGATGAGGCTGTGGCACGAGGCGCAGGTGGGCGACGCACGGTGCATCTCCATCCGCTCCCGGGTCGTGATCTCGTGGCCGTCCTTGGCGCCCTTCGTCTCCTCCAGCGCCGGCACGCCCGGCGGCGGCGGCGGCGGCGGCGTGCCCATGAGCACCTCCATGACCCACTTGCCCCGCAGCACCGGAGAGGTCCGGTTCGCGTGGGACGTGAGGGTGAGCACCGCGCCCTTCCCCAGAATGCCCTGACGGGCCGGGTCGGTGAGCTCCACCTTCTGGAAGTCCTCGCCGACGATGCCGGGAATCCCGTAGTGCTTCGCCAGCCGCTCGTTCACGAACGTCACGTTCGACGTGAACAAGTCGGAGAACGGGCGGTCGGCCTGCACCAGGTAGTTGAAGAACAGCTCCACCTCCCGCCCCATGGCGTCGGCGAGTTGCTGGTCGTAGTCCGGATCGATGCGCACGTCGGGGTGGACCTTGTCCAGGTCCTGGAGGCGGAGCCACTGGGCCGCGAAGCGGGTCCCCAGCGCCGACGCCCGAGGATCCTTCAGCATCGCTCGCGCCTCGGCCTCGACGCCCGCGGCGGTCGACAGCTTCCCGGCCTGTGCATCCTTGAGCAGCGCGTCGTCCGGGGGCTGCCCCCACAGGAAGAACGACAGCCGCGACGCCACGTCCACACCGCTCAGCGGGTAGGCCTGCCCCGGCTTCACACGCTCGGGCTGGGGCTCGATGCGGAAGATGAACTGGGGGCTCGCCAGGATGCCCTCCAGCGCAAGCCCCACCCCCTCCTCGAAGCCGTCCTGGGCCGCGCCCTTGTCGTAGAGCGCCATGAGCCCGTCCCGCTCCTCCTTCTGGAGCGGCCGGCGGAAGGCCCGGGTGGCGAGGCGGGTCACGATCTGCTGGGCGCAGGTCCGGGCCTCGACCGAGGCCGACGGCCGGCAGCTGAAGACCTTGTCCCGGCTCGGTGTCTCCGACACTCCCGTGGGGTCGTAGGGCCCCACGATGGCCATGTCCCGCAGGTGGGGCAGCGCCAGGATACCGTACGTCCCCGCGATCGCGGTGCTGGCCAGCGACCAGCCGTGGGGCGAGACGAGGTCCTGGACCGGCCCCTCCATCTTCTTCACGAAGGCGGCACTCACGTCGTGGGGGCCGGCCGTGATGAAGATGGAGTCGGTGGTGAGGTTCACCCCGTCAGGGTCCGACACGTCCATGAAGCGGGGGATGTCCATCAGGGACTTCCGCTCGCCGTCGATGGAGATCTCGATCTGCTCGGGCGAGTCGGGGGTGTCCAGGGCCGAGCGGCCGTTGCCGAACAGGGCGCCGGTGGTCTCGTGGAAGAAGGAGACCCGGAACACGTACTTCCCGTCGGCGGGAAAGTCGTGGTTCACCGACATCCCGCCCCGCGTGCCGAAGGGCGTCCCCGGGACGTGCTCCCGCTGGGAGGCCAGGCGCGTGACCTTGTAGTCGGCCTCCTGTGCGCTGGCGTGGGGGTTGCCCAGGGCCAGGTGGCGGATGTCGGCGGCCGCGGTCAGGTAGGCGCCCACCAGGGTGGGCGACATGAGCTGCACGTCGGCGATGTTGTCGAAGTTGGCGCTCTTGGTGTCGGGCGGGAGGTACTCGCCAGGGTCGATGTCCAGGTCGAGCAGGTCCTTGATGGACGCCGCATACTCGGCCCGGTTGAGACGCTGGAAGGGACGGCCGCCCGGCTTCACGTGCCCCTGGGCGGCCTTGTCGATGGTGTTCTCCAGGGTCTCAACCAGCGCTTGCAGCGTGTCCTCGCCCGGACGCCGTGCCCCCGGAGGCGGCATCATGCCGGCCCGGAGCTTCACGATCATCTTCTCGGCGAGCTGGGCCTTCTCGGGCGCGTCGGGCACCTGGAAGCCCTCCAGCGACATGTTGCCCCGCAGGCGCCGGTCGTTGTGGCACGACTGGCAGTAGCGCTGGACCACGTCGGTGAGGGCGTCGGGCGACAGGCCCGGAGCCGAGGCGACCCCCGACGGGGCGGGGCTTGCTGCCACGTCGTGGGGTTGGAGCGCGGCGTCGTCGGCTCCCGGAGCGGGTCCGCCGAGCACCAGGAGAGCACCCAGGACCGCGGCGGAGCCGGGGAAGATCTTCAGCATGTCGGTTCCCGTTGTTGCTTCAGCACGACCAGCCCGGGCCTGGCGACCCCGGCGACATCTATGGTATGGGCGCGCCCTTCCGGACGCGCTCCGCATATCGTAAAGGAACCTGCGGGCATTTTAACCGCGCCCACATTTCGCATGCAATGTCCATGCGTCGTGCACGGCGGCGCCTCAGCAGGACACACAGTTGTGGTTGTTCTTGGCCCCGAGCCCTTCGAGGAGCTTGATGGTCTCCGGGAAGGGCGACACCCGCTGGACGGGGCCGTTGGCCATGTCCACGGTGGTCTGGCCCGTGCGGGCCACCGCGGTCACGTCGGCACCCCTGCCCACCAGGTACTCGATGAGCTCGTTGTCCCCCCGGGCTGCCGCGTTGTGGAGGGGGGTGTAGCCGTTGAAGTCGGCCGTGTTCACGTCGGCCCCGAGCTCCTCCACCAGGTACTTCACGGCGGGCAGCCACCCGTCGGGCACGTGGCGGTGCACGTTGCCCGCGAAGCCCTCGCCGTACCCCGCCCCGGTCGCCACGTCGATGGGGTAGACCCCGGGGCCGCCCACCGGAATTGGGGGAAGGCCCGAGGGATCCGCAGCGTCGGGGTGGTACACCTGGGCCCTCCGCGACGCCGGCTTCAGCGTTGGGATCGTGGGGTCGGCCCCGTAGCGCACCAGGAGCTTCATGGCGTCCACGTCCAGGGCGTGGGCCGCCCGCAGGAACGGCGTCGCGCCGGTGAAGTCGATGCCGAGGAAGCCGCGGGAGAACTCGGTGTACCAGAGGTCGTAGGTGAGCCGGGCGTTCGGGTCGGCGCCCGCCTTCAGGAGCGCCTCCATGAGCTGGAGGTGCGTGGTGCGCTGCTGCGTGTAGTGGACCGGCTGGGGGTGCCTGGACTTGGGGATCCACTCGGTGTTGATGGTGGCGTAGAGGGGGGTGGCCCCCGCCGCGCTCGCCACCTTGGGATCGGCGCCCCGTTGCAGGAGCTCCAGCCCCAGGTCGAACCACCCGTTGATGGTCGCCATGAGGAGGGGGCTCGTCTGGTCGCCCGCGCTCACCTGGTTGATGTCGGCGCCGCCGGCCAGGAGCGCCTCGGTGGCCCCCTCGTGGCCTTCCCGCACCGCAAGAAGGAGGGGCGTGAGCCCGCCGTACGCGCCCACCAGGTCGGCGTAGGACATGGGCTTCACGTCGTCCGGGTCTTTCTGGGGAGCCGCCCCCGGGCGGGGGGCGGCTGCCGCCGCGGAACCCCCGGACCGGGCCGGAGGCGGATCCGCCGCCTCGCCGCCGCCCTGCTCCGCTCTGCGGATGGCTGCGACCTCGGCGTTGTGCTTCCGCTCGGCCGCCTGGTCCGCCTTGTCCCGCTTCGGGAGGTCCAGCACCCGGGCGGTGAGGGAGGGGTCGGCGCCGGCGTCCAGGAGGACCCGGATGGCGTCTACCCGGTCACCGGCCGCGGCGAACATGAGGGGCGTCTGGCCCCACTGGGTCTCCCGGGCGTCCACCTGGGCCCCGCGGGCCAGGAGCGCTTTCACCGCCTCGACGTTACCCGCCGCAGCCGCGAAGTGGAGCGGCGTCACGCTCCCCGTGGAGGTGAGGGCCATGGCGTCGGCCCCCGCGTCGAGCAGCGCCACCACCACGTCCCCGTGGCCGTTGCGGCTGGCCAGGTGGAGGGGCGTGTAGGAGCCCAGCCGGGTCACCACGTCGACCCGGGCGCCGGCCTTCAGGAGCAGCTTCGCCAGGGCGGCATCGCCGTTCTCGGCGGCCCAGTGGAGGGCCGTCATGCCGTCGCCCTGGGACTCGTTCACGTCCGCGCCGCTCTGGATGAGGGCGCGCACCGCGTCGGCGTCCCCCCGCATGGCGGCGTCGGCCACCGGAGCCCGGGGTCCCCCCAACGCAAGGAGCAGGACGGCGCACAGCGCCGCCAGCGCATGGACGTGAAGGCGGTTCCTCATCGTATCCCTCCGGAGGGAATCGTTGGTGCGCTCTACCCCTGCATGAAAACAGACCCTTTCCTGCCGCAACGTGTTGAGGGAGGGCTGAAAACGTTGCCCTCCACCCATCCCTACGCTAGGGGGAGAAGCGCGCGTCCTCTGCGTCATACTACTCTGGGCGCCCTTTTCAGGCCAGCTTGGCGTGCACTACTACTTCCGTTGAGACATGTCGAAGTCCGGAAGACCGATGGTCTGGAACCAACGCCGGACCTGCTCGGGGTCGCTGCTAAACGTGAGGCCCAGTTGGAGGAGCACCCGCGCCTTCTGCGGGAGCAGATCCCCCGCCGGAATGATCCCGGCCCCCCCCGACCATACAGGGCCGGATCCGGTTCGCGTGGCGCTCACGAACAACACACCTCTCTCGATTGCATCCTTTCGCGCGGCAGCCTGGGCCGTGGAGATGTTGCCGGCGCCATGGCCGGCAGTCACGATTCCCTTCACTCCCGCCGCTACCATGGCATCGATAGCATCCCGCCCTGCATCCATATAGCTGAAAGCAATCTCGGTCTTGGCGAAATCCTCCGGCCGCACGGCGGTGACGTCGAAGGGCGTATCCCACTCCGGTGTACCGCATTTCAGAACTCGCGCGGGAGCTTGGATGGCGCGCACGCGGCGCTCATCCACAGCACCCAGTACGCCGAAACGTCCCCCCTGAAACGTGTCCGTCCGTACCGCGTCTGTCTTTCGGACGTCCCGCGCTGACATGTATTCATCATTGAATAGGAGCACGGTGCCGTAGCAGGTCGTCTTGCCGCTCGCCGCAAGGACCACGGCATTAAACAGATTCGCGAGGCCGTCAAATGAAAATGTATTGTTCTGTCGCATCGAACCCGTAATTACCACAGGCTTTGGACTTCGCACCGTCAGGTCCAGCCAATAGGCAATCTCGGCCATGATATTGGTGCCTGCGAGGACTACCACTGCATCAACTCCCGGTTCGGCCAGTGCGTCATCCACTGCCTTCGTCGTGTTGATCATGTCCTCCGTCTTGATGGCGCCTGAGCCAAGATCACTTATCTCGATATTGGATATATTCGCCACCTCACCTAGCTCCGGCATCACTCGGGTGATCAGGATGGAGTCGTTGATTGCGTGATCGCCGCCGTAGCTCTGCCAGCGATCGCGACCGATCGCGCTTGAGATGATTGTGCCACCCACACCGATGACACGAACCCCCGGGAGGTCAGGCGAAGGTGGGCCAAACGTGATCAGATGCGGCGCTGGACGGGGCGGGCGTTGCCCGACAACGGGCGTAGCCAAAGCCACCATGAGAAAGAGAACGACCAACACCGTGTTCACAGCTCGCTCCGAGGCCGTTCGGACACCTGGGGTCATCGGGGGCTCCAAGAGATAGGGATGCGGATATTGTTGGGCTCCGGAAATGTATGATTGATTGGCTGACGGCTGCTGCTGAGAATAGTGTACGCGACGGTGCCGATAAGCACGGCCGCTCCAGCGGCAAGCGCACCAGTACTCAACCAGTCGAATTTGCGCCGCTCGAACTCCACTACCCCGGTGGTCGAGATAGGCACGATCTGGTCGAGTTCTTCACTATGGAATCCTGTTTGACGAGCCCCTACTGCAACTCGGAGGCAAAAGAACCGATCTCCGTTCTCCTTAGCCAATGTGCCTGTCAGTGCTGGGGGCGTACCCATATCAATCCCTTCAAGCGCGTCCTCATCCTCGAGGCGCCGCTTCTCCTCCACGGTGAAATAGACCCGTACGTTTGCGCCGGGAGGTACTTCACCCACTTCTGTGGGCACATAACGGAAGCAACCGTCGTGAACGAAAGACGCGAGGATAACCATCGATATGCGGAGCAGAAACCGCCCCCTCCCGAACCGCCAGATCCGGATCCGGCACCTCACGGGCTGCCTCTCTCATTGGCTGGAGTCCCTGTCCTTCCAAATTCGAGGTTGGCGATGCGCGAGTACATCTCTTTCGCTTGGTCGGAGTTTTTGCTGAACGCCAGTGACAAAATCAACAGGAGGCGCGCTTTCTCTGGCATCATGTTGTCCCCTCCCGAACGGAAACGCTGAGTGTTCACGAAGGTGACCCCCTTGGCCTCGGCAGCGGCACGCGCCTCCCGCCCCACGCCTCCACCAGCCAGCACAATGCCCGTCACACCAGCATTGGTCCAGGCCGCGATGGCTTCATCCAGTCTGGCACCTTGGTACCCCATTACAGCTTCCACCCGCGGCAGGTCTCTCTTGGAAATCTTCCCCAGATCGAATGGAGTACGCCAACGGCTCAGGTCCCCGCAGTATTGCACCCGTGGCGGCGCGCGATAGGTCCGCACGTTAAGCTCGTCGATGTAGCCCAACGGCCCAGCCTGCCGGTCGATGAAAGTATCCAATCGCGAGCTATCGCTCTTCCACACCTCCTTCGCTGCGTGGAACTCATCGTTGAGCATGAGCACGGTTCCGAAGCAGGCGGTCTCACCGCTCGCGGCAAGCACGATCGCGTTGAAAAGATTGGCTGGCGCGTCGGTGCCAATCACGGTCCAAGGGCGCATGGCGCCCGTGATCACGACCGGCTTGGGACTTTGCACGGTAAGATCGAGCCAATAGACGATCTCATCCATTGTGCCGGTGCCCGATGTCACGACCACAGCATCTGCGGCCTCGAGCGCCTTCTCCACTGCCATGGTCAGATCATAGTAGTCGGCGATGTCGTATCCACCCGACCCCCGATTGCCAAATTGAACGGTGCTCACCTCTGCAACGGAATCGATCTGCGGCCGGAGGAAATCCACCATGTCAGAAATCAGCTTCTGCCCGGGCCGGTAGCTCTGAAAGCTGGTTCTTGTCTCAGCCTGCCCAGCGATGGTGCCACCAGTTCCCACGACAACGACCCTTGGAAGCCTTCCTTGTGCGCGTGCACCGATCGGGCAGAAGACCGAGAAGCTGGCCATCGCCAACCACAGCGAGGAAATCGCTCTTCTTCTCATCGGTTCTCCCCCGGACGGCCCCGCCAGGGCGCCGCACCTGCCCGGCCAAACTCCCTCGCGACCCAGTCGTTGTAGAGGACTTGAGCATTCTGTGGCGAGTCGGAGAACGCGAGCGCAAGAATCAACAGCAGACGAGCTTTCTCAGGCATGATATTGTCGCCGCCAGAACGGAAACGCTGGGTATTGACGAACATCACCCCTTTGGCTTGGGCTGCTCCACGCGCTCCTGCGCTGACCCCCCCGCCAGCCACCACGATTCCCTTGACACCGGCATCGGCCAAGGCCGCCACCGCCTCGTCCTCCTTGGCTCCCTGGTATCCCATGAGCATTTCAACCCGAGGCAGATCTTCCTTGGCGATGCGGCGGAGATCAAACGGCGTCCGCCAAAGCTCCAGGTTTCCGCAATCCTGAATGCGGGGTGGCGCCCGATACGTGCGCACGTCCAGTTCGTCGATATAGCCGAGCGGTCCCGCCTGTCGATCGATGAACGTGTCCAGCCGTGAGCCATCACTCTTCCACACCTCCTTGGCAGCGTGGAATTCGTCATTCAACATCAAGACCGAGCCGAAGCAAGTGGTCTCACCGCTGGCCGCGAGCACGATAGCATTGAATAGGTTGGCGGGAGCGTCAGTCCCGATGACCGTCCATGGGCGCATCGCCCCCGTGAAGACCACCGGCTTCGGGCTCTGCACTGTGAGGTCGCTCCAGTAGACGAATTCATCCATCGTAGATGTGCCGGTTGTGACGACCACACCGTCGGAAGTCTCCAGCGCCTTCTGGATCGCCATCGTCAAATCGTAGTAGTCGGGAATATCGTACCGGCCAGAGCTACTGTTGCCGAACTGCACCGTAACCACGTCCGCCACCGCTTCAACCTGTGGCCGGAGAAAGTCAACCATGTCGGCTATCATCATCTGACCGGCTCGATAGCTCTGAAAACTCGTCCGGGTCTCTGACTGCCCAGCGATGGTGCCGCCGGTACCAATAACCGTCACCTTCGGGAGGCGCTGCTGCGCACGCCCTCCCACCGGACACAGGAGAAGTGCTGCGAACGCCAGCAACCAGATCAACGCGACGGATCCACGTGTCATCATTGCCCCCTGTTCCAGCCAAAGCTCCCGCGCACCTTCCGCGGACCGTTGGCCCCTCTTAGAGATGACCAGGAATCGAACTTGCGCCCGGTCCACCGACTCCGGGGGACCCACCTCAGGGTGGATGCCCCGGAGGCCGGCGGATTCATTCTATCCGAGATTGGGGTTCACTTCTGTTTCTGCATCTGGAATTGGGAAACACTTACTCGGAGGATTATCCCGGTAGAGCTGTGAAAGCGATTCGAAATCCGGCCAATCTAGCGCTCCAGGAGTATTGCTCTCGTCCCACCGTCGGATATCCCCCAACCGCCTCGCCTCCAGCCACATTTCGATCCCACGCTCCCGCTTCAGGAACGTCCAAGCGGCGGTGATCCCACTCGCCTGCCAACCGTCGAGGGGCGTTCCGGTCTTGTCACTGATGACGGTGCTGCGGAGGCTGTTGATGAGGTCCATCGCTTCCTGCCAGTCGCCACCTTGAAGCGCCGCTTCCGCCCTCACCAGCACCATTTCTCGGCCGCTGGAGACTTTGAAATCGTCGTCCACGCTCCTGTACTTGGTCTGGAACCACCACGGCACGGGACCATATCCCGAGAGGCGGGTGTTGGCGTAGGGGATAGACGGGTCCGTGCCATACCCTACTCGCGGATCGCCAGAGGCATCGTAGTAGTCGGCAAACCAAGTGTCCCATACGGAATAGCCACGGTACGGCGTGTTCGAGCTTGAGAAGTAGATCTGGTTGCGGGTGTCTTGTGCGGCTCCGTCTGCGTTCACCCAATAGACGAAGTCGAACGGTACTTGTTTTGCATCCGATGCGGCGCCTGCCCAGTCATTCAGCCAGACGCGAACCGAAGCACGTCCCGCGTACGCTGCCGTCTTGATTTCCCCCGAACCGGAGGCGATTGCGTCTGTGAAGTGTCCTTCGGCCCGCTCGAAGTACTTAATATTGGGTTCGGCGGGTCCTCCGTCGAACACTGCATCGCAGTAGTTTTCGCCCAAGAGCCGATTGGCATAACCGGCCCAAAGGTACGCCTGCGCTAGAACCTGCGGATCCACGGCCTCGGCTGGTAGCTCCTTGAACCGCCGGATGGCATCTTCGGCGATCCACCGAGCTTGCTGAGCATAATTCCAGTGGTCCTGATTGGATGAAGACAGCAGGTGCCCGGCTTGGCTCGTCGGGTCGTGCCCACCGTTTCCAGTCTGCCCTCCCGCAATGATCTCCCGAGCTGCCAGGGCCCCGGTGTACCCAATGAAACTGATAGCCTCAGACAACATCCGGCCGGAGCCATTCACCAGGGCCTGATGGACATCCGAGGCATCCAGATTGCTATCCGCGACGGGTCCGGGGTTGGTCACATCGCAGCCCCCGACACCGCCGATGAGCATGGTGACGGCCAAGAAGGTAACGAGCCTTCCCCTGATTGGAACGCGCGCCTTGTCGGCTCTCTTGTTCATTTCCTGCGCTCTCCTGGAATGAATCACGGTAGGCATGGGTTGATTTCTCCTTAGAACCGCAGCCGGAGAGAAGCGTTCATGGTCCAGACGGGCGCTGTGCGAGTATTTGCATAGGGGATCAGGTCATCCGCGGCACCCGCCATGTCCGGATCCATCACCACCCAATCGCTGCGGCGGTGGCGCCAGGCGTTGTTCAGCGAGAGGGTGAGCACTGCGCTACTCACTCTATCGGGGAGCGCAAAGTCTACTGGAATCTGAGCGCTCACGCTGCGCAGAACGAAGCAGTCCGCTTTCCGGATTGTGTATCCGGAATTTGCGAGAGACGGTGTGCAGGTAGCCACCCACAAAGCTGGGGTCCCGGGCTTGAGCGCCAAGGTGTTCGGATTGGGTCCGGTCGTGACTGGTCCCTCGTAATTGTGATCCTTACCCTCGTAGGGATTTACATAATAGGGCCAGCACATGGGCATCCATGCAGAACGACTCACGCCCCCGGATGTAACCCCTTCCCGCATCCAGAATCCTCCGCGAAACTCCCCGGTTGCCGAGAGAGAAATCCCTGCGGGGAGGCGCAGGGTCGTATTGGGCGACCAGGTCAGCGTCGGCTCCGTAGGCCCATAGATATGCTCCCGCTCTATGCAGGGAGCAGTCGGATCTGCCTCGGCTTCTGCTGACGCGCAGTTGCTTAGCGGCATTCCGGGCTTGTCTCCGTTCCGCACGTAGCGCCCACGGAGGGCTGGCACTGGCCCACCTTCCTCCACCCAGCCGCTGCCGGGAACGGAGAAAGATCGAATCCCGCCGAGATCAAGAACCTTGGAGTGATTCGTGGTGATGTTGATCCCGACGTCCCACCCATAGGATCAGCTCCGAACTGGAGAGCCCGCCAGAGCGAGCTCTATGCCGTTGTTGCCAAGCTTGCCGATGTTCATTCGCTGTGTGCCGATGAAGCCGTTCGAAGGTACAAGGGCGACATCAAGCAGAGCGTTAGTCGTCTTGTCATTGTAATACGTGAAGCCGCGGTCAGACGGCCATCCAGCCACTCGGCGTCGAATCCGGCCTCGAACTCTGCCGTCACCTCGGGGCCGATGTCGGCATTGCCGAGAATGCCGGGAACGAGCGCAGGATCAGCACCCCAGCCCGCCGAATTCCACGTCCTGACCGCATCGAAGGCACCTGGCGCACGACCGGATTTGCCATAGGCCGTCCGCAACTTCACTACGCCAAGAGCCTGATTCCAGAAGCCCTCATCCGAAATAACCCACGAGGCACTGGCCTTGGGGTACGCTTGCAGGCCGAATCCAGAGCCAAAGGCGCTGTTTCCATCCACACGGATTCCCGCCGTGAGGAAATATCGATTCTGTATGTCGAAGACATCCTGAAAGAAGAAACCTGCGTTCCAGATCTTAGAGCGATTCTCCTCTGCCAGCCGCATTGCCCCTGAATTGACGGTCGGATTGGAAGCACCGGGGAAGTTCTCTGCATATCCGTTAAGTCGGCGCTCTTCCTGCCCCACGGTTTGTCCCCCCCATGAGAAGCTGGAGCGAATGCCACGGGCTAGGTCGAAGGAATAAGTGCCTACGTAATCGAGGGTCAGGATGCGGTTCTGCCAAGTATCATTCCAGATCTGGCCTTGGGGGAAGAAAATAAAGCCGAAAGGCAGCGTGCTGCGTGTCTCCTCATTGGAAAAGTCATAGCCTACAGTCATGCGGTTTGTGAGATTGGAGAGCGGTGAGTATGTGACCGTGGCGCCTGTCGTGAAGCGTTCAATCTGTTGACGCAGGTCTTGGTCGAACAGTTCCCAGATCACGTCAGGGTTATCGGAGTTGAAGTAGTTGCCGTACCCTCGATAGGCGTTCAACTGAATGCCGTACACGTTCCCACCAACCGGGGAGTTCCGCTGCGTCTGCCGGAAATAGGCGGAATTCCACTGGACTTGGAGGTTCGGGGTCGGAGAGAAGGTGTAATTCCCCCGCGCCACAATCTTGGCGATCGTGTCCTGCGGGAGCACTCCCGTTCCGCCCTCGTATCCTCCTGACATGAAGTATTGGAGTGCCTGCCCGCCACCCCGAACGGAGACAGAATAGTCACCAAGCCATCCTGTTCTAAGGTATGGCTCCATTCTCATATAGGGGTGACTCGGGGTGCCGAACTTGATGCTTCGATTCAGCCCCTCCTGAAGATTCACATTCCATACAGGGGCGCCTGATGATCCACGTTTGGTGAAGACCTGAATCACTCCCGCCGAAGCTTCGGTTCCATAGAGTGTCGTGGCGGCGGAGCCCTTGATGACCTCGATCCGCTCGATGTCATCCGGGTTGATGTTATTCAACGGGTTCGCGTCGATGTTGGCGCCGCCCCCGTTCGCTTGCCGAGCCACACCAGAATTGCCGACCGGAAATGGCTTGCTCTGCATCCGCACGCCGTCGATGTAGACGATCGGTGAGTTCGTCATTGAGATGCTCTTATTGCCGCGCAGACGGATGCTGTACCCTCCGCCAAGATTGCCGTCGGCCCTTGTCACCTGAATTCCTGGAGCAGCGGCTTGGAGCAGCTGCACGGCGTCTGCCGATTTGGAGCTCCCCGACGTCACGTTGAGCTGGGCAATTGAATTGCCAACCTCGCGACGCCGAGAGGCCCCGGCCGTGCCCGTTACGACAATCTCGTCGAGGCCGAGTGCTTCCGTGCCCATCTGAAAGTTCACAGTGACCGACTCACCGGCGGCCACTGTCACCTGCTGGGACGCCGCGGCGAGCCCAATCTGCTCCGCTCGTACCTCGTGTACGCCAGGAGGCACTTGGAGGATGACGAACGCGCCGTTCTGCCGCGTCAGGCTTCCCAACCCGGTGCCGGGCAGGAAGACCTGAACTTCGGCAATGGGAGCCCCGGATTCTGCAGAGGTCACCCGCCCGACGATGCGGCCGTTCTGCTGCGCATAGAGGGGTCCTGTCACCATCACGGCAGCAATCAGGCAGATGGTGACAACCAAGGCGATTGTCCTGCCTGCCCAATGAAGTGGTTGGGGAGTCGGACTGCCCACAGTGGCCATGCGAGTTCTCACTGGATCCTCCTGCGCTGGCGGGCGTGATCGGAGGGGTGGACTCGGGCCACCCCTGGGTGGCCAGCGGGGTGCCGGCCAGGCAAGTGTTCTCCACTTCTCTCCGAAAGAGAGACGCGTCACCCATCAATGGTCAGCCGTGAAACCACGAATGCGCAGCAGAGGTGATTACAGGCGGCGAATGACGAACGGAAGGAGGGAACCCAGAGATGGATCGGGTTTGGTGGAGCCGGCAACGTTGGAGCGAGACCCTAAATCGCTGGACAGCGACTAGCGCTGCAGAGAAAAGGGACGTCCCCCGGCTCCTCTATTCCTCTCGCGGCCATCCCTAGCCAAATAGTCAGGGAGAAATCAGCGCGACGCTTACCGGTGCACAACGCCTGGGCGGAAAAGCTTGGTCGCCAGAAGCAGGATGGCGCCTTTGGGCCGACTGTATGTTCTAACGAACGGTGGGACTCGTTCGTCGATCGGCTGCGTTGAGAGCCAGGAATTGAATCCCGACGGTTGCCGAGAATAGGGAGCGGCACGTCGAAAGGTCAAGTACTTTTTTCTCACACCCTCAAAGACCACGGTGGCTGTGGCGCTTCTGCGCCACAGCCACCGTCGGATCTCCCGCGGTTACACGCCACGGCCCGCCGCCTGCTACCCTTCTGTCCCCCGGGTTCAGCCCCCCGACGGGATGTTCGGGTTCGCGTCCACCTCACCCTTGGGGATGGGGAAGCAACGGGCCCGGGTCGTCTGCTTGAACAGGTCGGCCACGGACTCGAAGTCCGCCAGGTTCAGGTCGCCGGGGGTGTTGTTGTCCTCCCAGCGGCGGATGTCGCCGAGGCGCCGGGCCTCCAGCCACAGCTCGATGCCCCGCTCCCTCTTGAGCCTCGTCCAGGCCTCGGTGGCGGAGCTGGCCGTCACGGGCTCCAGGGGCTCGCCCGTCTTGTCACTGATCTGGCTCGTGCGCACCTGGTTGATGAGGTCCAGGGCCTGCTGCCAGCTCCCGTCGTTCAAGAGCTTCTCGGCCCGGATGAGCATCATCTCCCTGCCGCTGGAAAGCCGGTAGGGGGCGTGATCGGTCGGGTACTTCGTCTGGAACGTCCACTCCACCGGCCCGTAGCCCGAAAGCTCAGCGTTGGCGTAGGGGAAAGCGGGGTCGGACCCCCACGACGTCCGGGGATCGCCCGTGTTCGCGTAATACTGGTCGTAGTACGTGAACCGGATGGTGTAGCCCCGGTACGGGAGGTTGGCGTCCGCCCAGTACAGCTCGTTCCTCGTATCGGACGTGGACCCGTCGGTTTCGATGGTGTAGGCGAAATCCATCGGCACCTGCTGGGCGTCGGCCGCCGCTCCCGCCCAGTCGCCCAGCCATACCCGCACCTGGGCGCGGCCCGCGTACGCGGCCGTCTGGAGGTCACCCGTGGCCGTCTGGAGGGCGCTCGTGAACTGGTCTTCGGCCCTCTGGAAGTAGGCGCTGTTGGGCTCCGGCGCGCCCCCGTCGAACACGGCCTGGCACATGTTCTCGCCCAGCAGCCGGTTGGCGTAGCCGGCGTACACGTACGCCTGGGCCAGGATCTGGGGATCCACGTCCGCCGGATCCACCACCGTCGTGAAGCGGCGGATGGCGTCCTCGGCGATGAAGCGGGCCTGCTGGGCGTTGTCCCACTCCCCGTTCACGTCCGTGTAGGGAAGGGCGCCACCCTGGATGAGAGGGCTGTGACCTCCGGCCCCCGTCTGGCCACCGGGGAAGATCTCACGGGAGGTGAGCCCCCCCGTGTAGGCGATGTTGCCGTAGGCCTCCACCAGCTTCCGCTCGGCGCCCGTGACCAGGGCCTCGTGGGACTGGGGGTCGTTCAGGAACTCGTCCTGGACCGGACCAGGGTTCGTGACGTTGCACCCGGCCAGCGTGAGGACCGCCAGGAGCCCGGCGGACAACCCCACGCCGAGCCGGCGACCTTGGCGGCCGGGAACGGCATGCGCTTCGGTTCTGGAATTCATGTAGGTCAGCCTCATGTCTCCCTCCTCAGAACTGGATGCGGAGGGACGCGTGGAACGAGATCGGCGAAGGGACCCGGGCGCCCGCCTGAACCACCTGGTCCAGGGCGCCGAAGTTGCTCTGCATCTCGGGGTCGAGGATCAGCCAGTCGCTGTTCACCCAGCGGTAGGAGTTGTCCAGCGACAGCGTGAGCGTGGCGTTGCTCACCCGGTCGGGGAACGCGAAGTCCACCGGAAGCTGGAGGCTGACGTTGCGCAGCTTGAAGAAGTCGGCCTTCACGATGGTGTAGGACCCCTGCACCAGCTTGGGCGTGCAGCGCGCACGCCACAGGGCCGGCGTGTTGTCCTTCAGGGCGATGCTGTTGCCCGGGTCCTGGTAGTAGGGCCAGCAGATGGGCCACTGGGAGGAGCGGCTCACCGAGCCCTGCGTCAACTCCTCGCCCTCGTACATCCCGCCCCGGTACTCGCCCCGGGCCGACAGCGTGATCCCCTTCGGCAGGCGGATGGTCGTGGAAGGCATGACCGTGAGGGTGGGCTGGTTGGGCCCGAATACGTGGTCGTGCTCCACCACCGGCGCCGCGATGGCGTCCGGGTTGGCGATGTAGTCGCCCCGCATGACCGGCACCGGCTGACCCTCCACGATCCAGGCGTCGCTGCCGAGGCTGAAGGCCGGCGCGCCGCCCAGGGAGAGGACCTTGGAATGGTTGGTCGTCACGGCGACGCCCAGGTCCCAGCCGAACGTGGCGCCGTTCACCGCCGTGGCGTCAACGTTCAGCTCGATGCCGTTGTTCTGGAGCTCACCCACGTTCTCGAGCTGGGAGTTGAGGAAGCCCGCAGAGGGAATCTGGGTGACGTTGAAGAGGGCCTTCGTGGTCTTCTGGCGGTAGTAGGTGAAGCCGGCCGACAGCCGGTTGTTCAGCCAGGAAGCATCGAAGCCCAGCTCGGTCTCGGCTGTGATCTCGGGTCCGAGGTCGGGGTTCCCCACGTTGCTGGGGATGAACGCCGCGTGGCCGTTCAGGCCCGAGGCCTGCCAGGTGCGCACCGCGTCGAAGGCGCCGGGAGCGCGGCCGGACTGGCCGTAGGCGGCCCGGAGCTTCATCGAGCCCCACCCGTCCTGCCAGAAGTCCTCGTCCGAGATGACCCACGAGCCGCTGACCTTCGGGTAGAACTGGAGGCCGAAGCCCGAGCCGAAGGCGCTGTTGCCGTCGACCCGGCCGCCCACGGTGATGAAGTAGCGGTTCTTGATGTCGAACACGTTCTGGAGGAAGAAGCCCGCGTTCCACACCTTCTGCCGGTGCTCCTCGGCCAGCCGGATGGCGGCCGAGCTCACCGTCGGCTCCGCGGCGCCGGGGAAGTCCTGCCCCCAGCCCTGGAGCTCCCGCTCCTCCTCGCCCACCGCCTGGCCGCCCCAGGAGAAGTTGGAGCGCAGCCCGCCGGTGATGTCGAAGGAGTAGGTCCCCACGTAGTCGAAGGTGAGGATGCGGTTCTGCCAGGTGTCGTTGAGCAGGCTGCCCCGGGGGTAGAGCACGAAGCCGTAGGGGCGGAGGTTACGGTTCTCCTGCTGGGAGAAGTCGTAGCCGATGGTGAGCCGGTTCGTGAGGTTGGTGAGGGGCGAGTAGGTCGCCGTCCCGCCCGTGGTGAACCGCTCGATGCGCTGCTCGATGTCCTCGTTGAAGAGCTGGCGCAGGACCGCCGGGTCTTCGGAGCTGAAGTAGTTGGCCTTGCCCCGCATGGCGTTCAGGATGATGCCCTGGGCGTTTCCGCCCACCGGGGTGTTCCGCTGCCACTGGTTGGAGTAGGTCGTGTTCCACTGGAGCTGAAGGTCGGTGCTGGGCGTGAACGTGAAGTTCCCCCGCACGACGTACTTGTTCAGCGAGTCCTGGGGAAGGACGCCCCGCTCGTTGTTGAACTGGCCCGAGGCGAAGTACTGGAGGTTCTGCCCGCCCCCGCGCACGGAGGCCGAGTACTGGCCCAGGTAGCCGTTGTTCAGGTAGGGCTCCATGCGGATCTTCGGGAACTCGGGCGTGCCGAAGTTCCGCTCCCACGAGGTGCCCTGCTGGATCTCCGCGGTCCACACCGGCGCGCCCGAGGCGCCCTTCTTGGTGAAGATCTGGATCACGCCCGCCGACGCCTCGGTGCCGTACAACGTCGTGGCGGCCGACCCCTTGATGACCTCGATGCGGTCGATGTCGTTGGGGTTGATGTCGTTCAAGGGGTTCGCCGTGATGTTGGCGCCCCGGTAGGGGTAGTCGGGCGAGCTGGTCTGGGGGTAGGGCTTGCTCTGCACCCGGACGCCATCGATGTAGATGATGGGCTGGTTGCTCATGGACACCGAGGAGTTGCCCCGGAGCCGGATCTGGGAGCCCTGGCCGATCTCGCCACCCACCCCGCTCACCTCGATCCCCGGGGCCGCCCCGGTGAGGATGTCCGTGACCGCGGTGGGGCGGCTCTCCTGGATCGTGTTCGTGTTGATCTGGGCGATGCTGTTGCCCACCTCACGGCGGCGGGCGGCGCCCGCCGTCCCCGTGACGACGATCTCGTCGAGGCCCAGGGCCTCCGTCTCCATGGCCAGGTCCACCTCGGCCGTCTGGCCGCCGGCCACGTCGACCTGCTGGGAGATGGTCTTCTGACCCACGCGCTCGGCCTTGAGCGTGTAGCTCCCGGCCGGGACGTTGAGGATGAGGAAGCGGCCGTCCTGGCGGCTGAGCGTCCCCAGCCCGGTCCCGTCCAGGAAGACCTGGACCTCGCCGAGGGGCGCCCCCGACGTGCCGTCCACGACCCGACCCGTGATGCGTCCGGTCTCCTGGGCGCTGGCGGAGGTGGCGAGGGATGCGAAGGCGGCGGCCATGAGAAGCGCCGCGCCGGCCCATGCCGCTCGAAACCGCCGGCGGACGGATGGGGGTGTGCTCCGTTGTTCCGAATTCGATGAGACCACAGGTCCTCCTGGATGGGTGTCCGGGGAGCGTGCTCCGCGTCCCCACGCGACGTGCGGCGCCTGCGGGCAGGCGCACGCTGGATCTGGATATCGGGCGGAGCTCCGGAGGGAGCCCCACAGCTAGCAGGGCTGGGGTGATCCGCTCGGCTGGGCGAAATAGCTCTTGGAGCGTCCTCTCGAAGCTCGCGGGCCGAAACGGGGCCGGGAGGGGGGACCGGCCGGGAGATATATGGTCAAAGGCGCCACTGCCCCGGGAGGGGTTCGGGCACCGCAGGAATTCGGATCGGGGGTCAGACTAGGCCCGTCCGACACCCCTGTCAATCCGCCTACCTATTTTCTTCCGGGACTGTCTTCTTCAGGATGCCGCGGATCAATCCGTGGCGGCGCCGAAGGCGAACTCGCCCGAGCTGTTCCCGAAGCTCTCCATGTCGTCGAGCCCCAGCTTGTGCATGAGGCTGAGCATGACGTTGGCCATTGGGGTGCCGTCGGGAGCCTTCACGTGCACACCGCCTTGGAGCCCACCGTTCGCGCCGCCCGCCACGAAGAGGGGACAGCGCCGGTGGTTGTGGATGTTCCCGTCGGCCATGGGCGAGCCGTAGATCACCATGGTCTTGTCCAGGAGGCTCCGGTCGCCCTCCATGGTGCTCTGCAGCTTCTCGAGGAGGTAGGGCACCAGGCTCACCTGGTAGCGGTTGATCTTGTTGAACTCGAGGATGGCCTCGTGGTTGCCCCCGTGGTGGGACGCCGGGTGGAACGGCTTGTCCGTGCCGCTCTCCGGATACACCCGGCTGGAGGCGTCCCGGCTGGTCTTGAAGGAGAACACCCGGGTCATGTCCGACTCGAAGGCGAGCACCTGCAGGTCCATCATGAGCTTCACGTGCTCGGAGAAGGAGTCGGGCACCCCCGCCGGGGCCCCGGGCAGCTCCCTGGGCTCGCCGGTGCCGTTCTGGGCCTCCACCTTCTGGATGCGCCGCTCGATCTCACGGATGTTGTCCAGGTAGCGGTCCAGGCGCTGCTGGTCGGCCTGCCCGAGGGAGCGCTTCATGTAGGTCGCCTCTCCGGCGATCCAGTCCAGGATGCTCTGCTTGTCCCTGCGGCGGGCGGCCCGCTGCTCGGGGGTGGCGCCGGCGCCGAAGAGCATCTCGAAGGCCACCCGGGGGTCCCGGATCATCGGGAGCGGCTCGCTGGGCGACGCCCAGCTGATGGTGTCCGTGTACACGCAGGCGTACCCGTAGGCGCAGCCGCCCGACTGGTCCACCGGCTCGATGCAGAGCTGCATGGAGGGGAACGGGTTGTCCTGCCCGAACCGTTGGGCGTAGAGCTGGTCCATCGACGTCCCCACCAGGACGTCCGAGCCCCGGGTCTGCTTGGGGTGCTCCTGGGTCAGAAACGTGGCGCTGGAGCGGAAGTGGTCGCCCCCGATCTCCGGCGGCGCGAAGGCCTCCGCCATGCGCACGTCCGTGTTGCTCACGATGGTGAGGTAGTCCCGGAACGGCTCCAGGCTCTCCATGGCCGTGCCGGTGAGGTCGAAGTTCCGCCCCGTCTGGGCCGGCGACCACAGGTTCTGGGTGACCCCCCAGTCGTTGCAGCCGGCCGCTCCGTGCACCATCTCGATGGCCACCAGGCGGGTCCTGTCGATCTCGTCCCCCGACCACAGGTGCCCCGCCGGAATCATGGCATCCAGGAAGGGGAGCCCCACGGTGGCGCCCATCCCCTTCAGGAACGTGCGGCGTGGCAGGTGCTTTCCGGTGATGAAGTCCATGGGGTCTCCTAGCGGCTCTGGTCGTTGTCGTCCTGGGCCACCGCCGGCGCCGTCTGCATCCGGAAGGCGTCGCTCGTCACGACACCCAGGATGAAGGACGACATGCGGTAGTCGTTCGCTTTGGCCTGCTTCGTGATCTGCCGGATCGTCGGCATGTCGTAGTACTCCACCCGCCGACCCAGCGCGTACGCCATCAGGTTCTCCGTGAATGTCCGGATCAGCGGGATGGGCCGCTTCAGCAGCACCGTGCGCAGGTCCGCCGGGCTGGCGATGGGCGTCCCGTCGTAGAACTCGCCCCGGGTGTCCAGGGGCACGTTGTTCTCACGGATGCGCCAGCTCCCCGTGACGTCGAAGTTGTCCAGCGCCAGGCCGATGGGGTCGATGAGGCTGTGGCACGAGCTGCAGGTCGGCGACGCCCGGTGCATCTCCATCCGCTCCCGGGTGGTGAGCTGCCGGCCGTCCTTGGCGCCCTTCGTCTCCTCCAGCGCCGGCACGCCCGGCGGGGGCGGCGGCGGCGGCGTGCCCATGAGCACCTCCATCACCCACTTGCCCCGCAGCACCGGAGACGTCCGGTTCGCGTGGGACGTGAGGGTGAGCACCGCCCCCTTCCCCAGGATGCCCTGACGGGCCGGATCGCTGAGCTGGACCTTCTGGAAGTCCTCGCCCACGATCCCCGGGATCCCGTAATGCTTCGCCAGCCGCTCGTTCACGAACGTATAGTCCGCCGTGAAGAACTCGGGGAACGGACGGTCGGCCTGGACCAGGTGGTCGAAGAACAGCTCCACCTCGCTCTTCATGGCGTCGGCGAGCTGCTGGTCGTAGTCGGGATACCAGTAGGAGTCCGGGTGGACCTTGTCCAGGTCCTGGAGCCGGAGCCACTGGGCCGCGAAGCGCGTCCCCAGCGCCGACGCCCGGGGGTCCTTCAGCATCGTGCGGGTCTCGGCCTCGATTCCCTCGGCGGTCGACAGCTTGCCGGCCTCCGCGTCCTTCAGCAGCGCGTCGTCCGGCGGCGCGCCCCACAGGAAGAACGACAGCCGGGACGCCAGCGCCACGTCGCCCAGCCGGTACGGCTTCCCCGGCACCGCGTCCGGCGGCGGCGTCTCGAGCCGGAAGACGAACCACGGGCTCGACAGGACGGCCTGGAGCGCCTTGCGGATGCCTTCCTCGAAACCGGACTCGGCCGCCCCCTGCTCGTAGAAGGCCATGAGCCCGTCGACGTCCCGGGCCTCCAGGGGCCGGCGGTAGGCCTCCGAGGCCAGCCGAGAGACGATGCGCCGGGCGCAGGGACGCTCCTCCGCGGGGGTGGTGGGTCGGCAGACGAAGATGCGGTCGCGGATGGGGGTCTCGGAGACGCCGGTGACGTCCCGGGGACCGTCGATGGTCAGGTGGCTCAGGTGGGGCAGCGCCGTGAGCCCGTACCCGTTGATGCCGGTGTGGCGGTCGGCGATGGACCATTCGAAGGGGGACATGAGGTCCTCCACCGGGCCGTCCGACGTCCGGATGAACGCCGCGGTGACCCGGTGGGGTCCCGCCCGCACGAACACCGGCTCCGTCTCCATGGTGATCCCGTCGGGGTCCGAGATCTGGAGCCACTGGTCCACCCTCAGCACCACGGCCGGCTCCCCGTCGATGGAGAACTCGAGCCTCTGGTTGCGGGCGATGGCGCCGAAGAAGCCGTCGCCGGTGGTGGTGTACTCGAAGCCGATCTTGAACCTGTAGCGCCCGTCGGCCGGAAAGACGTTGACCGCCGAGATGCCACCGCGGCTCCCGAAGGGCGCGCCTTCCACCCGGTCCACCTGGGAGGCGTAGCCCGAGACGGAGAACGTCACCTCCCGGGGGGTGGCGTGGGGGTCGCCCACCGCCAGGCGGCTGATCTCGGCCGCGGCGTTCAGGTAGGCGTCCAGGAGCGTCGGCGACAGCATCTGGACGTCGGCGATGTTGTCGAAGTTGGCGCTCTTGGTGTCGGGCGGCAGGTAGTCGCCCGCGTTGATGTCCATGCCCAGGAGGTCGTGGATGGACGCCGCGTACTCGGCCTGGTTGAGCCGCTGGAAGGTGCGGCCGCCGGGGTTCTCGTGCCCCCGGGCCGCGTCGTCGATGGTCCGCTCCAGCGTCTCCACCAGCGCCTGGAGGGTGTCCTCACCAGGACGGCGGGCGCCGGGAGGCGGCATCATGCCGGCCCGGAGCTTCACGATCATCTTCTCGGCGAGCTCGGCGTGGCCCGGCGCGTCGCCGACCTGGAAGCCCTCCAGGGACATGTTGCCCCGGAGGCGCCGGTCGTTGTGGCAGGTCTGGCAGTAGTGCTCCACCACGCCGTCGAGGTCGGCGGGGCTGGGCCGGGGCGTCCCGGTGGCGGCCACGTCGGTGGCGGCCAGGGGAAGGGCCGGCGGGCTCGTGTCGGGGCCCGCGAGCACGAAGAGAACGCCCGAGAGGGCGGCCGTGGCGGCCAGAAGCTTCATTCCAGGACTCCCGTCGTCACCCCGGACGCCGAGGGGCGCCGGGTCCACCATGGACGTATCGCTGCATCTATGGTCAACGGGCGAGCCCGGAGCCGGCCCGGCCGTGTACGGTCGTCCTGACGGCGGCCTCGTCGCTGCAAGACCGCTTCCACCGTACCGTCAAGGTGGTTTCTTCACCGTCCGGAGGCAACAGGGGTCATGCGCGAGCCGCCTTCGATCTGGCGCTTTCGCCTGGGGCGCCTACCTTCACGTCGAAGGGGGCGCGAGCGGCTCCCCGGAACGTGGTCCCGAGATGCGCGAGGTGTCCTGGTGAAGATGGCCAAGGCGGGTTGCCGGATCGTCACGACGGTGCTGACGGTGGTGATGATCTCGGGCTGCTTCGACTACGTCCCGACCGAGACGGCCGCGGTTCCCCCGGGAGAGGGGGTGCGGGTGTACCTCACCCGCCAGGGCCTGGGAGCCCTTCCCGAGGAGATCGAGATCCCGGAGAGCACGTACCTGAACGGGGTGATGGTGCGGCAGGACAGCGACAAGCTCGTGGTGCGCGTACCCCAGAGCGTGGTGCACGAAGGATTCTATTCCCGCCCCATCGGACAGGACATCGAGATCGCGACGAAGAACGTCGTGCAGTTGGAGCGCCGCCAGCTCGACAAGGCCGGCACCGGGCTGCTCATCGCGGGCACCGCAGCCCTGGCTGCCGGCGTGGTGTTCCTGATCCTCAGCGGGTCCCGGGGGGAGAACAACCCGACGCCTCCGGGCCCGCAGGAGATCCGGCTCCCCATCTTCTCCATCCCCATCCCCTGATCCGAACGCCCCGCAGCACAGCCGCGTCCCCGCGCAGGGCTCCCACCCGGGGTCCTTCCTGTCTACTATTTTTGCGACGCCGCCGGCCGGGAGAGGTTGCCTGACCAGGCTCCGGGCCCCATTCTGTCATGTTGTCGCGGGAACTCGGGTCGGAGCCCCCGAAGAGCGGAGGGTCTCCCGGCGTCTGTGAGCCGCTGGCTTGCGGCTCCACACGCATCCGTCCCGCCCACCCCGTGCTTACCCGTAGGAGGTTCGCCGCACCGACAGGTGGCGCGAGCGTCGTCGCCGATGCTCATTCCCTGGTCGGAGGTACAACGCTCTTCCAGAAGCCCGAATCCCAGGGTCGCGGCCGATCCCTCTTCCTTCGCCACGCGCGGGGGCGGGACCCGGTTCGCAGGCCCTGGCGGCCCGTCCGGCGCCGCGTCTCTGCCGGCACTCGGTTCCATTCCAACCGCATCGCCCAGGAGGCACTATGGTTCCTCAATTGATTCGAACCGCGAGAAACTGGTTCAGCGCACGGCCGCCGTGGCTCACGGTCGCCGTAGCGCTGGCGCTGGCTGCGCCGGGAGTCCAGGCGCAGCAGAACGGCCGAGTGACCGGCCAGGTGGTGGACGGCACGTCCGGAGCGCCGCTGGCGCAGGTACAGGTGTACCTGGACGGCACGGGGCTCGGCACGCTGAGCCGCCAGGACGGCCGCTTCCTGATCCTGAACGTGCCCGCGGGCAGCTACACGCTGAAGGCGGAGCGTGTGGGCCAGAAGACGGTCACGCAGCAGATCGACGTGGCCGCCGACCAGACCGTCGAGGTGAACCTCTCGATGGAGACCCAGGCCCTGGGCCTAGACGAGATCGTGGTGACGGGCACGGCCGGCGCGGCGCGGCGGCGCGAGGTGGGCAACAGCATCGCCCAGATCAACACCACGGACGTCCCCGACAAGCCGGTGGCGGTGACCGACCTGCTCACGGCCTCCGCGCCGGGCATCAGCGTCACGGCCGGCGGCGGCGAGACCGGTCAGGGCAAGCAGATCCGGCTCCGGGGCAACTCCTCCGTGAGCATGAGCAACCAGCCCATCATCTACATCGACGGCGTTCGGATGATGAGCGAGGCGTTCCCCCAGGTCGCCACGCCGGACTACCGGTCGGGACGGGGCGCCAACGTGACGTCCAGCCCGCTGGACGACATCAACCCGAACGACATCGAGCGCATCGAGGTGATCAAGGGCTCGGCGGCCACGACGCTATACGGCACCGAGGCATCGGCCGGCGTGATCCAGATCTTCACCAAGAAGGGCTCGCAGGGCGCCCCCGTGTGGACCATGGAGACGCAGCAGGGGACGTCGTGGGAGCGGAAGTTCGGCGTCAACGGCGTCGACTACCTGAACATGGAGCCCTGGACCTGCACGGGCCCCTTCTCCTGCGGCACCTACGCGCAGCAGTCGTACAACTCGACCTACAGCGCGTCGGTGCGCGGCGGCGGGCAGAACCTCCAGTACTTCTCCAGCGGCGAGCTGGACCAGCAGGCCGGCATCCTGCCGCTGGACCGTCTGAAGAAGTACGTGGTGCGCGGGAACTTCACGTTCACGCCCATCGAGGACCTGCAGTTCCAGTGGAATACCGCCTACACCAACCAGTACCAGAAGAACACGCCCACCGGGAACAACGCCCAGGGGCTCACGCTGAACGTGTTCCGGCAGGAGCGGAACTACTTCGGCACGGGTGACCCGGAGGCGATCAACGCGGTGCTGGGCTTCGACATCCAGCAGCGCATCGAGCGCTTCACCACGGGCGGAACGGCCACGTACTCGCCCCTGGCGAACCTCACCAACCGCCTCACCATCGGCTACGACTTCTCCCAGCAGGAGAACCGGAACCTCCGCCCCTACGGCTTCGAGCAGTTCCCCCAGGGCGGCCTGCTGAACGACACGTGGCAGAAGCGGATCCTCACGTTCGACTACGTGGGGAGCTACAACTTCGGCATCACCGAGGCGCTCCACTCCAACTTCTCGTGGGGCGGCCAGGCCATCGGCCAGGACACCCGGGACGTGCAGGCGTGGGGTGAGGGCTTCCCCGGCAACGCCGAGCCCACGGTGAGCGCCGCAGCCACGACGCTGGGCTTCGAGGACCGCTCGCGCGTGTGGAACGCCGGCTTCTTCCTGCAGAACGTGTTCGACGTCGACAACCGCTACTTCCTGACCCTGGGCGCCCGGGTGGACGGCAACAGCGCCTTCGGCTCGGGCTTCGGGCTGCAGTTCTACCCGAAGGCCAGCGCGTCCTGGGTCATCTCCGACGAGTCGTGGTGGAGCCCGTCCTTCGGGCAGGTGAAGCTGCGTACCGCCTACGGCCAGTCGGGCCGCGCTCCCGGCGCGTTCGACGCCGTGCGCACGTGGGATCCCCAGGGGTGGGCCGGCGACCCGGCCTTCGTGCCCCAGAACGTGGGCAATGCCGACCTGGGCCCCGAGGTCACAGGCGAGTTCGAGGCGGGCTTCGACGCGTCCTGGTTCGACGACAGGCTGTCGTCGACGTTCACGTACTACCACCAGATCACCCAGGACGCCCTCATGGACGTGGGCCAGATCCCGTCCCTGGGCTTCACGGGCAGCCAGCTCCAGAACGTGGGCAAGCTGAAGAACTCCGGCATCGAGCTGGGCATCAATGCGTCGCCCGTCCGGGGCGCGGAGTGGGGCTGGGACGTGGGCGTGAACATCAGCACCAACCACTCCGAGGTGCTGGATCTGGGCGGAGCCGCGCCCTTCCAGCTCAACGACGGCGGCTGGGTGATCGAGGGGTACCCGGTCCCGGTGGAGCGGGCTGACCTGGTCCGCAACCCCGACGCCATCGCAGCCCCCGAGTTCGCCCTCGACTCGATCGTGGGCGCACAGCTTCCGACCCGGACCGTGTCGCTGAACACCAGCGTGCGCGTGCCTGGGGGCATCCGGCTGGCGGCCACGGGCGAGTACCGGGGCGGCAACGTGATGGAGGTGAACCCCATCTCCGTCAGCCGCTCGGTGCGCTCGCCGCTGTGCTTCCCGTACTACGTCGACCCCCAGAACTCCATCACGCTGAAGGATGGCATCCCTGCCGTCTGGCAGGCGCGCTGCACCCCCAAGGACCAGTCGTCCCACGGTGGCGCCGGGTACTGGTACAACGCCGACTACTTCAAGCTGCGGAGCGTGAGCGCGACGATCCCCATGGACTTCGCGTTCCCCGACCGCTTCACGAGCAGCACCCTCACGCTGTCGCTGGACAACTCCTTCCTGTGGATGAAGGACATCCCCTGGATGGACCCCGAGATCCTGGGCAACCAGGCCGCGAACGCGACGAGTATCGGACACGCCACCGAGCGCGTCCCCTCGCCGATCCAGTTGCGGCTCTCCCTCCGCGTCACGTTCTGAGGGGGGAGACGACCATGAATGCTGCGAACAGAGGATCCATGACCCATCGCAAGAAGACGCTCCGGGCCACGGTGGGGGCGCTCGTTGTCCTCACCGCGGCCACCGGCTGCAATGTGACGAACCCCGGGCCCGTCCAGGACACGTTCCTGGACCTGCCCCAGTCCCAGGACGCCCTGGTCAGCGGCGCCGGCAAGAAGCTCGTCGAGGCCGTCAACGACCTGAGCTACACGGCGGCCCTGGTGTCCCGGGAGATCTTCCCGGGGGGCCAGACGGGCTCGCTGGGTCACGACGTGCTCGTCCAGGCCGGCTACCTGGCGCCGGGAGGCTTCAACGGGCACTGGAACAACGCCCAGCAGGCGCGCTTCATCGCCGAGGACGCCATCCGGCGCTTCACGGAGGTGGAGACCGACGTCCCCGGCGAGACGCTGGCCCAGGCCTACATCTGGGCAGGCTACGCCTACCGCGTGCTGGGAGAGAACTGGTGCCAGGCCGTCATCGACGGCAGCGCCATCCAGCCCGGCTCCGTGTACTTCCAGAACGCCGAGGAGCGCTTCACCAGCGCCCTGGGCGTGGCGGGCGCCACGGCGACGCAGATCAACGCCGCCTACGCCGGCCGGGCGCAGGTGCGCCTGTGGCTGGGTGACTTCGCCGGTGCCGCCGCCGACGCGGCCAAGGTGCCGGCGGACTTCGCCTACAAGCTGAACTTCCAGTACGACGGCGACACCTCGACCCGGATGCAGCTCTTCTGGGCCAACGCGAACCAGCCGTACCGGGCGTACACGATCCGGTTCACGTACTTCGACCAGTACTACACGGACACGGGAGACCCCCGCACGCCGTGGTCCTCGGACCCGGCCGTGCCGGTGGCCAACGCGTCGCTGTCCGGCTTCCCGGGCGGCCAGGTGCCGTGGACGTTCCAGACCAAGTACAAGACGTACAACGACGACATCAACCTGGCCACGGGCCGGGAGATGAAGCTCATCGAGGCCGAGGCCATGCTGCAGCAGAACAGCGGCGACTGGCCGGCCGCGCTGGACCTCATCAACCAGGTGCGCACCTCGGTCATCAGCGACAAGACCGGGCAGCCCCTTCAGCCGTGGACGGCCAACTCGGCCGAGGAGACCTGGACGGCGCTCAAGCAGGAGCGCGCCATCGAGTTGTGGCTGGAGGACCGCCGCTTCGGCGACCTGCGCCGGTGGGGCAACGTGCCCGATCCCAACGATCCGCGTATGTGGACCAGCGCGGTGACGCCCGGCGACCCCGGCATCCCGAACTTCGAGGCCCAGTCGCCCCTGTTCTCGGACACCCCCCGCTCCCCCTGCTTCGACATTCCCGACTCGGAGCGGAACACCAACCCCAACGTCCCGCCGGCGAACGGCTGACGGGCAGGCTCCTGGCCGGCCGTGGGCCTTCGGGCCCGCGGCCGCGCCGGAGCCGCAGGAACGAAACGGCCTCCGGGGCTTTCCGCCCCGGAGGCCGTTTCACGTTCGGGAGGCGCTCAGCCCCTGGGACTCACCACCAGCCCAGCGCCTTCCACCACAGCACGCCCAGCCCGCCCCACAGCCCCAGGTAGGCCACGGACATGACCAGCCCGATCTTCCACCAGCGTCCCTGGGACACGTAGCCCGCGCCGAACAGGATGGGCGCCGGGGTGGTCCCGAAGTGGGTGAGGCTGGCGCACAGGTTGGAGAGGTACATGAGGACCAGGGCCGCCAGGAGAGGCGGCGCCCCCGCCGCCAGCGCCACCGTGAGGAAGGGGATGTACATGGCCGTGGCGTGGGCGGTGATGCTGGCGAAGCCGTAGTGGGCGTAGAAGTAGACGAGCCCCAGCACCAGCAGCGCCATGGGCCACGACCACCCTCCCATCATTCCCCCGGTAGCCTCGGCGAACCAGCGGGTGACGCCGCTGTCGGCCAGGATGGCGGCCAGGCCGTACAGCCCTCCGTACCAGATGAACACGTCCCACGCCGGCTTCTCGGAGATCACGTCGGTCCAGGTGAGCACGCCGCTCACCAGGAGGACGCCCAGCCCGATGAGGGCCACCACCGCGTAGTGGAGGTGGTTGATGCCCGGGGTCATCCACAGCACCAGGATGAGGAGGAACGTCCCGAGCATGAGCCACTCCCGGCGGCCCAGGGGCCCCATGGACGCCAGCTCCTTCCTGGCGTACTCGGCCGCGCCGGGGGTGCGGGTCACCAGGGGGGGCCACAGGCGGTAGAGGATGAGGGGCATGAGGGCCAGGGAGGCCAGGCCCGGGACGATGGCCCCCACGATCCAGCGCACGTACGAGATGGGCTGCCCCGTCACCTGCTCCGCGAAGCCGGCGATGAGGGGGTTGGAGGCCTGCCCCGTGAGGAACATGGCGCACACGATGACGTCGGCCTGGTAGATGAGGGGCATGAGGAACGCCCCCAGGCGGTCGGCCGTGGGTCCGGGACGGGAGTCGTAGCTCTCGGCGATGCTGCTGGTGAGGGGGAAGAGGATGCCCCCAGCCCGGGCGCTATTCGAGGGGATGACGCTGGCCATGACCCCGTCGGTGAGGGCCAGGGAGTAGCCCAGCCCCAGCGACGTGTGGCCCAGGTGGCGCACGAACAGGAGGGCGATGCGGCGCCCCAGCCCCGTCTTGATCATCCCCCGGGCGATCATGAACGCCGACAGGACCAGCCACACGGCCGGCTGGGCGTATCCCGCCAGGGCGGTGCCCGGCGGCACGAGCCCGAAGGCCATGGTGGCCGTGACCCCCAGGAACACCACGGCGCCTCCCGGGAGGGGCTGGAGCACCAGCCCCACCATGGTGGCCACGAACACGGCCAGGAAGTGCCAGGACGTCGGCTCGATGCCCCCGGGAACCGGAGCCAGGAGCACCGCCCCGGCGGCCACGCCCACGGCGGCCCAGCGGACCAGGGGAGAGAGGCGGGTGGCCGGCGGCGGGGTGGGACGGACAGGGGGCGGAGCGGCGACCTTCCCCTCGAGGATGGTCTCGGCCATGACGGGCTCGCTGGGCGGAGGGTAAACGAAAGCGGGAGAGCCCGGTAGGCTCCGGACTCCCCCGCTCGAGGTCTTCTCCCGCTGGAGCGCCCGGCGGCCCTCAGGAGGCGCGCCGGGCGTCCGGATCGACCGTCAGCAGGACAGGCAGTTGTGGTTGTTCTTGGCGCCCAGGCTCTCCAGGAGCTGAATCGTCTCCGGGAAGGGCTGGATGCGCTGGACCGGCCCGTTGGCCATGTCCACGGTGGTCTGACCCTTCCGGCTCACCACCGTGACGTCGGCTCCGTGGGCCACCAGGTACTTGATGAGCTCGTTGTCGCCCCGGGCGGCGGCGTGGTGGAGCGCCGTATAGCCGTTGAAGTCACGGGCGTTCACGTCGGCGCCCAGCTCCTCCACCAGGTACTTCACGGCGGGCAGCCACCCGTCCGGCACGTGCCGGTGGGAGTTTCCGGCGAAGCCCTCGCCGTAGCCGACCCCCGACGCGGCGTGGATGGGATAGACGCCCGGGCCACCGTCCGGCACCGGGGGCAGCCCCGACGGGTCCGGGCCTTCCTTCTTGCCGCCCCGTCCGTAACGCCGCGCGGGCTCCTTCTCCGTGGGAATGTTCGGGTCGGCCCCGTACTTCACCAGGAGCTTCATGGCGTCCACGTCGGTGGCGTAGGCCGCCCGCCAGAACGCCGTCGACCCGGCGGTGTTCACGCCCAGGAGGTCGAACGTGTAGGACATGTACCACAGGTGCTTCTTCAGCCGGACGTTGGGGTCGGCCCCCGCCTTGAGCAGCGACTCCATGACGTCCAGGTACGTGGCCTTCTGCACCGTGTACGCTTGCTGCTGGGGGTAGCGGGACTTGGGCGCCCACTGGGTCTCGATGGCCGCGTACAGCGGGGTGGCGCCCGCGTCGCTCTGGAGGTTGGGATCGGCGCCCCGCTGGAGCAGCTCCAGGCCGAGGTCGAAGTTCCCGTTGATCATGGCCATGAGGAGGGGGCTGGTGTGGTCGCCCGCGCTCACCTCGTTCACGTCGGCGCCCCCGTCCAGCAGCGCCAGGGCGGTGGCCTCACGGCCCTCCCGTACGGCGTGGAGGAGCGCCGTCAGCCCTCCCTGGTCGCCCACCAGCCCCGAGTAGCCGGGCTCACCCTGGGCCCTGCCCTCTTCCTGCTGCGCCGGTCCCTTGTCGGGGATGCCGGCCTTCTGCACGGCCTCGGCGGCCTCCACGGCGGCCTGCACCTGCTCCGGCGTGGGGTGCCACTCGGTGGGGTCTCCGGCTTCCTTCTTGAACTCGGCCAGGACCTTGTCCCGGGCCTTCTTGGCCTCCCGGTCGACGGCGTCCTCCGTGGGGAGGTGGATCACCTTGCTGGTGAGCGAGGGATCGGCCCCGGCGGCGAGCAGCGCCTTCACGGCGTCGAGCCGCCCGTAATCCGCCGCCCACATGAGAGGCGTCTGCTCCCAGGAGCTCTCCCGGGCGTCCACCTTGGCGCCGTGGGCCAGCAGCGCCTTCACGGCCACCGCGTCGCCCGCGCCCGCGGCAAAGTGGAGCGGCGTGGCGCCGGTGTTGGTGCGCGCCATGGCGTCGGCGCCCGCGTCCAGGAGGATGGCCGCCACGTCGCCGTGGGCGCTCCGGGCCGCCAGGTGCAGCGGCGTATAGTTCCCCAGGCGCGTGACCGCGTCCGCGTTGGCCCCGGCCTCGAGGACGACCTTCGCGATGCGGGGCTCGCCCAGCTCGGCGGCCCAGTGCAGGGCGGTCATCCCGTCCGCCTGGGCATCGTTCACGTCGGCTCCGCTACGCACCAGGGCCTGCACCGCGTCGACATCGCCCCGCATGGCCGCGTCGGCCACCGGGGTGTCGGGCACGGCCACGGCCAGGAGGCTCGTGAGGGCCAGGGCGCCCAGCGCGTGCAGCCTCAAGCCGGGTCTCGTCTTCATAGGGATTCCTCGGTCGTGACTCGGGTTACTCGGCGGCCGTGGCGAAGTAGAACTCGCCCGAGCTGTTGCCGAAGCTCTCCATATCGTCGAAGCCCAGCTTGTGCATCATGCTCAGCTGGACGTTGGCCATGGGCGTGCCGTCGGGTGCCTTCACGTGCACGCCGCCCTCGAACCCTCCGTTCGCCTTGCCCGCAAGGAAGAGGGGGCAGCGCCGGTGGTTGTGGATGTTCGGGTCGCCCATGGGCGAGCCGTACATGACCAGGCTCTTGTCCAGGAGGTTGCTGTCGCCCTCCATGGTGTTCTTGAGCTTGTCCAGGAAGTACGGGATCATGCTCACGTGGTACGTGTTGATCTTGTTGAACTCCAGGATGGCCTCCTGGTTGCCACCGTGGTGCGACGCCGGGTGGAACGGCTTGTCCGAGCCGCTCTCCGGGTACACCCGGGCCGAGGAGTCCCGGCCCATCTTGAAGGAGAACACCCGGGTCAGGTCGCTCTGGAAGGCCAGCACCTGGAGGTCGAACATGAGGTGGACGTGCTCGGAGAACGAATCCGGGACGCCCGCCGGGGCGCCGGGCAGCTCCCGCGGCTCTCCGCTGGTGTTCCTCGCCTCGATGCCCTGGATGCGCCGCTCGATCTCCCGGATGTTGTCCAGATAGTGGTCCAGGCGGTCCCGGTCCAGGGGGCTCAGCTCCGTCTTGAGCTGGGCCACGCGGTCGGTCACCCAGTCCAGGATGCTCCCGGTGGTCTTGCGACGGTACGAGCGCGCCTCGGGCGTGCCGCCGGCGCCGAAGAGCATGTCGAACACCACCCGGGGGTCGCGGATGACCGGCAGGGGCTCGGTGGGCGAGGCCCAACTGATGGAGTCCGTGTAGACGCAGGTGTAGCCGTAGGCGCAGCCGCCGGACTGGTCCACGTTCTCGATGCAGAGCTGCATCGAGGGGATCGGGTTGTCCTGCCCGAAGCGGTTGGCGTAGAGCTGGTCCATGGACGTCCCGACGTAGACGTCGGAGCCTTCGGTCTGCTTGGGGTGCTCCTGGGTGAGGAACACGGCGCTCGAGCGGAAGTGGTCGCCTCCGATCTCCGGCGGCGCGAAGGCCTCCGCCATGCGCACGTCCGTGTTGCTCACCACGGTGACGTAGTCACGGAACGGCTCGAGGGTCTTCAGGGCCGTCCCGCTCAGGTCGAAGTTCTTCCCCGTCTTGGCGGGCGACCAGAGGTTCTGGCTCGCACCCCAGTCGTTGCAGCCCGCGGCCCCGTGCACCATCTCGATGCACACCAGCCGGGTCTTGTCGATCTCGTCGCCCGACCACAGCCGGCCCGCCGGAACCATGGCGTCCAGGAACGGCAGGGCCACCGTTGCCCCCATCCCCTTCAGGAAGGTGCGGCGCGGCAGGTGCTTGCCAGTGATGAAGTCCATCGGGATCTCCTCGCCCTGAGAGGGTCGTCTGCCTTCTAGTCGTGGTCCTGTCGGTCCTGAGCCACCGCCGGCGCCATCTGCATCCGGAAGGCGTCGCTCTTCACGACGCCCAGGATGAACGACGACATGCGGTAGTCGTTCGCCTTCGCCTGCTTCGTGATCTGCCGGATCGTCGGCATGTCGTAGTACTCGACCCGCCGACCCAGCGCGTACGCCATCAGGTTCTCCGTGAACGTCCGGATCAGCGGGATGGGCCGCTTCAGCAGCGCCGCCCGCAGGTCCGCCGGGCTCGTGATCTGGGTCCCGTCGTAGAACTGGCCCCGGGTGTCCAGGGGCACGCCGTTCTCACGGATGCGCCAGCTCCCCGTCACGTCGAAGTTGTCCAGCGCCAGGCCGATGGGGTCGATCAGGCTGTGGCACGAGGCGCACACCGGCGAGGCGCGGTGCATCTCCATGCGCTCGCGGGTGGTGAGCTCGTGGCCGTCCTTGGCCCCGGCCGTCTGCTCCAGCGCAGGCACGCCCGGCGGGGGCGGCGGCGGCGGCGTGCCCATGAGCACCTCCATCACCCACTTGCCCCGCAGCACCGGAGAGGTCCGGTTCGCGTGGGACGTGAGGGTGAGGATCGCCCCCTTCCCCAGGATGCCCTGACGGGCCGGGTCGGTGAGCTCCACCTTCTGGAACTCGTCGCCCACGATCCCCGGGATCCCGTAGTGCTTCGCCAGCCGCTCGTTCACGAACGTGGTGCGGGACGTGAAGAGGTCGAGGAAGGGACGGTCGGCCTGGACCAGGTAGTCGAAGAACAGCTCCACCTCGCTCTTCATGGCGTTGGCGAGCTGCTGGTCGTAGTCCGGGTACCAGTTGGGCACCGGATGGACCTTGTCCAGGTCCTGGAGGCGGAGCCACTGGGCCGCGAAGCGGGTTCCCAGCGCCGACGCCCGGGGGTCCTTCAGCATCTGGCGCGTCTCGGCCTCGATCCCCTCGGGGGTCGACAGCTTGCCGGCCTCGGCGTCCTTCAGCAGCGCGTCGTCCGGCGGCTGGCCCCACAGGAAGAACGACAGCCGCGACGCCAGCGCCACGCCGTCGATCTGGTAGGGCTGGCCGGGCTTGATCTTCCCCGCCGGCGGCTCGAAGCGGAAGACGAAGTCCGGGCTGGCGAGGATGGCCTGCAGCCCGAGCCGCACGCCCTCCTCGAAGCCCTTGGTGGCCGAGCCCTTGTCATAGAAGCCCATGAGGGGCTGGATGTCCTCGTCGGTGACCGGGCGGCGGTACGCCTCGGT
Source organism: uncultured Gemmatimonadales bacterium (assembly GCA_963720485.1). GTDB lineage: Bacteria > Gemmatimonadota > Gemmatimonadetes > Longimicrobiales > Gaopeijiaceae > MFD05684-c1. The sequence goes on along the minus strand of OY970395.1, from coordinate 490,857 downwards.
GGCCAGCCGGGTGAGGATCTTCTGGGCGCAGGGCCGCTCCTCGGCGGAGGTGGCCGGCCTGCAGGTGAAGATCCTGTCGCGGATGGGCGTCTCGGACACACCCGTGGCGTCGTAGGGCCCACCCACGATGAGCTGCTTCATGTGGGGGAGGGCCGTGATGCCGTAGCCGCCGGCGCCGATCTGGCGGTCGGCCAGGGACCACGCGTGGGGCGACGTGAGGTCCTCCACCGGACCCTCGAACGTCTTCAGGAACGCCGCCGACACCACGTGGGGGCCGGCGCGCACCGGAATGGGATCGGTCTGCAGGGTCACGCTGTTGGGATCGGACACGTCCATGAACTGGTCGACGTCCACCAGGGCGATGCGCTTGCCGTCGATGGAGATATCGATCTTCTGACCGCGCTCGACGCTACCGAAGAAGCCTCCGGTGGTGGTGTGGTCGAACGCCATCTTGAAGACGTACTTGCCGTCAGCCGGGAAGATGTGGTGCGCCACGATGCCGCCCCGGGTGCCCACGGGGGCGCCTTCGACGTGGTCCCACTGGGAGTAGTACCCTTCCTTCTGGTACGTGGTCTCGGCCGGCGCGGCCTCCGGATTGCCCACGGCCAGGTAGCTGATGTCGGCCGCGGCGCTCAAATAGGCGTCGAGCAGCGTGGGCGACATGAGCTGGACGTCGGCGATGTTGTCGAAGTTGGCGCTCTTGGTGTCCAGCGGCAGGTAGTCGCTGGCGTCGATCTCCATTCCCAGGAGATCCTTGATCGCCGCGGCGTACTCGGCCTGGTTGAGCCGCTGGAAGGTGCGGGCGCCGGGGTTCTCGTGGCCCCGGGCCGCCTTGTCGATGGTGGTCTCGAGGGTCTCCACCAGCGCTTGCAGCGTGTCCTCGCTCGGCCGGCGTGCCCCGGGCGGCGGCATCATGCCGGCCCGGAGCTTCACGATCATCTTCTCCGCCAGTTGGGCCTTGTCCGGCGCCTGCGCCACCTCGAAGCCCTCCAGGGACATGTTGCCCCGGAGACGCCGATCGTTGTGGCACGTCTGGCAGTAGTGCTGCACGACGTCGCTGAGCTGGTCGGGCGAGAGGTCGGCGGCGGTCCTGGTTCCAGGCCCGGCTGCCGACGCCTGGAGCTGCGGCGCGGCCGCCCCGTCCACGGGGGCCCCGGAATCCATGGCGGGACCCGCGAGCACGAACAGGACGCCCGAGATGGCGGCGGTGGCGGAAAGGACCTTCATCCCTGCCCTCCTCTTCTGGCGGGTTACGACCCGACCGGCTGCAATTCTGGCAACAGGCCCCGGTTCCGGGGTCCGTAAACCTACTTATCTAATTCCATCGCCTTCGAAACCGCAAATGTCCCCGCGCAGCGGAGAGGACGTCCCCCCCGCTGCGCGGGACCACGGATCAGTCGTCGTGGTTCTTCTCGTACTCGCGCTGGGTGTACACCTGCTCCATCTGCCGCGACTTCTCGCGCTTCTTGGCGGCCCTCATGGCCAGGTCGTGGGTGCTTTCCGAATGCACCGTAGGCATGGAGATCAGACGCTCCAGCTCTTCGCTCTGGCAGGCCGGGCACACGGCCTTCTCGTCGCCCCGGATCAGGGCCTCGAACTGCTCACCGCACTCCCGGCACTCGTATTCGTAGATGGCCACGACGCTCCCTCAGCAGGACACGCAGTTGTGGTTGTTCTTGCCACCCAGGCTCTCGAGGAGCGAGATGGTCTCGGGGAAGGGCGACACGCGCTGGACCGGACCGTTGGCCATGTCCACCACCGTCTGGCCCCTGCGGCTCACCACCGAGACGTCGGCGCCCACCGACACCAGGTACTTGATGAGGTCGTTGTCACCCCGGGCGGCGGCATCGTGGAGGGGCGTGTAGCCGTTCATGTCCCGGGCGTTCACGTCGGCGCCCAGCTCCTCCACCAGGTACTTGACCGCCGGAATCCAGCCGTTGGGAACGTGGCGGTGCGAGTTGCCGGCGAAGCCCTCGCCGTAGCCCACCCCCGACGCGGCGTGGATCGGGTACACGCCCGGCCCACCGGTCTCGACCTCGGGGAGGCCGGACTTGTCGTCGTCGTTGCCGCGGCGGCGGAAGAAGCTCCGCTCGGCCCGCTTCATGGTGGGGATGTTCGGATCGGCACCGTACTTCACCAGGAGCTTCATGGCGTCCACGTCGGTGGCGTAGGCGGCGCGCCAGAACGGCGTCGCGCCCGTCATGTCCACACCGAGCAGCTCGAAGTTGTAGGACGTGTACCAGAGGTCGTCCGCCAGGCGGACGTTCGGGTTGGCGCCGTGCTCGAGCAGGGCCTTCATCAGCTCCAGGTAGTCCGTCTGCTGCTGCTGGAACGCCGTGGGTTGCGGGTACAGCGCCTTGGGCGCCCACCGGTTGTTGATGGTGGTGAACAAGGGCGTCGCGCCGTCCTCGTTGGCGATGTTCGGGTCGGCGCCCTTGTCCAGCAGGTACATGGCGATGTCGTACTGGCCGTTGATGGTGGCCACCTGCAGCGGCGAGGTGTTGTCACCGGCCGTGGGCTGGTTGACGTCCGCGCCGGCTGCGATGAGCGCCTTCACCTCGTCCATGTGGCCGTCGCGCACGGCGTAGTCGAGGGCGGTGAAGCCACCTTCCTTACCCACCCGCTCTCCGAAGGAGAGGCTCTCCAGCTTCTTGTTCTTCTCCTCGCGGGTGAGGGACTCGGCCGGCTGGCCGCCCCGTCCGGGAGGTCCGCCGCGGCCCGCCGCCTGCCGGCCCTGGGCGAGCTTCCCGGCCGCCTGCTTCGCTCCGGCCGAATCCGGCTGCTCGTCGTCCTGACCGGGCTCCGGGTTGGCCGCTGCGGGCTTCTTGGCCTGGGCCGTCTGGGCCGCCGGCTTGCCCGCCTCGGGCTTCTTCGCCTCGTCGGCCTTCTTCGCCTCGTCGGCCTTCTTCGCGGCTTCAGCCTTCTTCGCAGCCTCGGCCTTCTTCGCCTCGTCGGCCTTCTTCACCTCGTCGGGCCTGTCGGCGTCGGCCTTCGCCTTGGCGATCTCCTCCAGCGCCTGGACCTTCTTCTGCCGGATGCGGCGATCGGCGCTCTCCCGCTCCTCCCGCTTGGCGAAGTCCACCACGCGGGTGGTGAGGGACACGTCGGCCCCCAGCTGCACGAGGGCGTCCACGGTCGTGAGGCGGTTGTTGGCCACCGCGAACATGAGCGGCGTACGCTCCTGCACGGTGTCTTTCGCGTTCACGTCGGCTCCGTGCTTCACCAGGTCACGCACCGCCTCGTCGCTGCCGGCGGCCGCGGCGAAGTGGATGGGCTGCACGCCCGTGTCGGTGAGCTGGGCCGGGTCGGCGCCCGCCTCCAGCAGCTCGTGGACCACGGCGGCGCTGCCGTTCCGGCTGGCCAGGTGCAGCGGCGTGTACCCCCCCAGACGCGTGGTCGCCTTGTAGTCGGCGCCGGCGTAGAGGAGGATGTCCGCGATCTGGGCGTTGCCGTTCACGGCGGCCCAGTGGAGGGCCGTCATGCCGTCACCCTGGGCGGCGTTCACGTCGGCGCCCTGCTTCACCAGGGAGCGCACGGCGTCGAGCTGGCCCCGCATGGCGGCGTCGGCCACGGGCGCGTCGGCGGGACCGGCGGACATGAGGCCCGCCAGGCCCAGCGCGGCCAGGACGCTGACCCTCAGGCCGGTGACTCTCGTTCTCTTCCACATGGTGTGTCTCTCCCGGTCCTGAATCAGGCGCCCGCCTGGGCGGTCTCGGCCACCGACGGCGCGCCGAACGAGAATTCGGCCGTGCTGTCGCCGAAGCTGTCCAGGTCGTCGCGGCCGAGCTTGTGGAGCAGGCTCAGCTGGACGTTGGCCATGGGCGTGCCCTCGGGGGCCTTGAGGTGCATGCCGCCCTGGAGCTGCCCGTTGGCCCGTCCGGCCAGGAACAGCGGGCACTTGTTGTGGTTGTGGATGTTCGGGTCGCCCATGGGCGAGCCGTACATGACCAGCGTCTTGTCCAGGAGGTTGGCGTCGCCCTCCTCCGACTCCTTCAGCTTGCCCAGCAGGTACGGCACCATGCTCACGTGGTACCGGTTGATCTGGGCGAAGTCCATGATGTTCTGCTCGTTCCCGCCGTGGTGCGAGGCGGGGTGGAAGGCCTTGTCGACGCCGCTCTCGGGGTAGACCCGGGCGGTGCCGTCGCGGCTCATCTTGAACGAGAAGACCCGGGTCATGTCGCTCTGGAAGGCGAGGACCTGGATGTCCATCATGAGGTGGACGTGCTCACCGAAATCGTCGGGCACGCCGGCCGGCGCTCCGGGGAGCTCCCGGGGAGCGCCGCTGCTGTTCTTCGCCTCGATCCTCTGGATGCGCTGCTCCACCTCCCGGACGTTCTGGAGGTAGCGGTCCATCCGCTGCCGGTCCGAGGGACCGAGCTGCCGCTGCAGGTCGGCGACCTCGCCGGCGACCCAGTCCAGGATGCTCTTGTTGGTCCGCCGCCGCTGCGCCCGGTCCGCGGGCGTGCCGCCGGCCCCGAAGATCTGATCGAACGCGACCCGGGGGTCACGGATCATGGGCAGCGGCTCGGTGGAGGTCTTCCAGCTGATCGTGTCCGTGTAGACGCAGGCGTAGCCGTAGGCGCAGCCGCCCGACTGGTCCACCGGCTCGATGCAGAGCTGCATGGAGGGGATGGCGGTCTCGGCGCCGGCCTTGTCGGCGAAGTACTGGTCCAGCGACTTGCCCACGAAGACGTCCGAGCCCTCGGTCTGCTTGGGGTGCATCTGCGTGAGGTAGACGGCGCTGGAGCGGAAGTGGTCGCCGCCGATCTCCTTGGGCTGGAACGCTTCGGCCATCTTCACGTTCGTGTTGCTCACGATCGTGAGGTAGTCGCGGAAGGGCTCGAGCGAGTCGAGGCTCGTTCCCGCGAGGTCGAAGTTCCGGCCGACCTGGGCGGGCGACCACAGGTGTTGCTCACGGCCCCAGTCGTTGCTGCCTGCGGCGCCATGCACCATCTCGATGGCGATGAGGCGCGGCTTGTCGATCTCCTTGGCCGTGTTCGACCAGAGACTTCCAGCCGGGACCATGGCATCCAGGAACGGCAGCGCCACCGTGGCTCCCATTCCGCGCAGGAACGTACGGCGCGGGAGGTGCTTTCCGGTGATGAAGTCCATTTGTTCTATCTCCTCGGCTTGAAGTCTTACTGCTGGTTGTCGTTGTCCTGGGCGACGGTCTCGGCCTTGTTCATCCGGAAGGCCGGGCTGTTGACCACGCCCAGGAAGAACGACCGCATGTCGTAGTCGTTCTTGGCCGCCTGGCGCTCGATGGAGCGCACCGTCGGCATGTCGAAGTACTCGGCTCGGCGACCCAGGGCGTAGGCCAGGAGGTTCTTCGTGAACGTCCTGACGAACACCGTCTTGCGGTCCAGGATCGCGTCGCGGAGGTCTTTCGGGCCCTTGAGCTGCGTCCCGTCGTAGAGCTCCCCCGTGGGATCCAGGGGCGTCCCGTTCTCCTTGATCCTCCATCCGCCCGTCACGTCGAAGTTGTCCAGGGCGAAGCCCAGCGGGTCGATGGTGTTGTGGCAGGAGGCGCACATGGGATTGGCCCGGTGCATCTCCATCCGCTCCCGCGTGGTCAGCTCACGGGTGTTCTTGGCGCCCGCGGTCTGCTCCAGCGCCGGCACGGCCGGCGGCGGCGGCGGCGGCGGGCTGCCGAGGAGCACCTCCATGATCCACTTGCCCCGCACCGTCGGCGACGTGCGGTTGGCGTGGGAGGTGAGGGTCAGGATGCTGCCCTGGCCCAGGAGGCCCAGGCCCCTGCGGTTGGCGGGGAGCTCCACCTTCTGGAACTCGTCGCCCGTGACGCCCCGGATGCCGTAGTGCTCGGCGAGGCGCTCGTTCACGAAGCTGGAATCGGCGTCCAGCAGCTTCAGCAGGCTGCCGTCGTGCTTCACCAGGTCGTAGAAGTCGAGCTGGGTCTCACGCTTCATCGCCTCGGAGAGGCTGTGGTCCCAGTACGGGAAGAGCTGGGCGTCGGGGTGGATCTTGTCCAGGTCCTGGAGGTGCAGCCACAGCGAGGCGAAGCGGGTGGCCAGCGCCTCGGAGCGGGGATCGTCCAGCATCCGCTGCACCTGCTCGTCCATGACCGAGGAGTCGTGGAGCTTGCCCTGCTTGGCCAGATCGAGAAGCTGATCGTCCGGCGGCAGCGACCACAGGAAGAAGGACAGCCGCGACGCCAGGTCCAGGTCGCTCAGCGCGTAGGCCTGGCCGGGCTTCACGCCCGAGGGCGGCGTCTCGACACGGAAGATGAACTGGGGGCTCGCCAGGATCGCCTGGATGGCCGTCCGGATCCCGACCTCGAAGCCGCCGTCCTTCGCGCCCTGGTCGAAGAAGTTCATGAGGTCGGCCATGTCGTCGTCCGTCACCGGACGCCGGTAGGCCTCCTTCGCGATGCGCGAGATGATGGACGTCGCGCAGGGCCGGGCCTCGTCCGAAGACGTGGGCCGGCAGGTGAAGATGGCGCGCCGGCTCGGCGTGTCGGACACGCCCGTCACGTTGAACGGACCGGTGATGGCCACGTCCCGCAGGTGCGGGAGCGTGGTCACGCCGTAGGCGTCCCCGATCTGGGTGTCGGCCAGCGTGTAGTCCACGGGCTCGATCAGGTCGTCGACCGCACCCGGATCCTCGAACCGCTTCAGGAAGGCGGCCGCCACCAGGTGGGGGCCCGCGGTCACGTGGATGGGATCGGTCTCGATCTTCAGGCCGCCCGGATCGGACTCGGAGAGGAAGCGGTCCACGTCCAGCAGCGCCACCCGCGCCCCGTCGATGGACACCTCGATCTTGCCGTCGCTCGGGGTGGCCATGCCGTACAGGAAGCCGGTGGGGCCGGGCTGGAGCTGGACCTTGAAGACGTAGTCGCCGTCCGCCAGGAAGTTGTTGGTGACGCCGATGCCGCCCCGCGTCCCCATGGGCGTCCCCTCGATGTGGACCATCTGGGACTGGGTCTTGGCCACCTTGTAGGTGGTCGTGCTGGCGGAAGCATTCGGATCACCCACCGCCATCCGGCTGATGGCGGCCGCGGCCCGCAGGTACCCGTCGAGGAGCGAGGCCGAGAGGTCCTGCACGTCGGCGATGTTGTCGAAGTTCTCGCTGATGGTCTCGGAGGGCAGGTACGCACTCACGTCAGCGTCGACGTGGAGGATGTCCGAGACGGAGCGGGCGTACTCGTCCCGGTTAAGCCGCTGGAAGGTGCGCCGACCCGGGTCGGGGGCCTTGGCGGCGGCCGCGTCGATGGTGGTCTCGAGGTACTGGGCGACCGCCTGCAGCGTGTCGGGAGAGGGGCGCCGGGCGCCGGGGGGCGGCATCATGCCGGCCCGCAGCTTGTGGATCATCTTCTCGGCCGTGGGCGCCTCCTGGACCGCGTCGCTGGCCTTGAAGGTCTCGAGGGAGAGGTTCCCCCGCAGCCGGCGGTCGTTGTGGCAGCCGGTGCAGTATTGCTGCACCACGCCGGTGAGGTCCTCCGCCGATAGATCGGCCACCTTCGGGCCACCGTCGTGGGGGACGGGGGAGAAGGGGCTGGCCGTGACGGGCGTCGCCGCCGGAGCCGGTCCACTGTGGGTTCTCCCTTGATTCACGGAAGAACCGAGGAGAACCAGCACCGCTCCCGTCATCGCAGCGGCGATTGTCTTCATCATCACCCTCAGTCAAGCAGGAGGTCGAACCAATCTCGAATCGGAATGGAGTCCAACACGTCTACACCCGAGGCGCCGAAGGGTCACCGGGGTTCCACCCTCCCGCCGCGCGGGAAACATAGGGCGGGGAGCCCGGAGACCGCCATTCCGGCGCTTTCGCTCCCTTTTCCCGGAATCACCCCCGGGACGGGACCGTTGCGGGGCCGTGACCTGCCGGTCTCGCCTTCGTTGAGTGAGACAGTCGAGCCCCGGCGAGTGTTGAGAACGGGAGAGACCTCGAGCTCAGCGCGACCTTCCCGGCTTCACCGCCACGTACTCCCTGAGACCGTGGCGCAGCGTGAAGCCCCGGAGCACGTCGAAGGGGGAGAGGACGCGCTGGACGTGGGCGGGGAGCAGGCGCCTCCCCACGGGACCCGCGGGTCCCATGTCGCGGCTGGACACGGTCTCCAGGTCCTTCAGGACGAACCGGACCGCCCGAGGCGTTGCCTCTTCCGAGCCTTCGGTCAACGCGTGGAGCACGGCCCCCGGGGCGGTGATCTCGTCGAGGCGGCCCACCAGCGCCGTCCGCTCCTGCTCCTCCAGGAGATCGAGGACGTTCCACGCCAGGACGGTGTCGTACGGCTGCTCGGGGTTGGGCGGCAGCGCCGCGAGAACCTCGCGCAGTTCGGGCCCGCGGGGGGGGACCGGGAGGAGCCCGGCGAAGCGGACCCTTCGGGCGTACGGACCGAAGAGGCGGAGGTGGGCCTCGGACGCGGGCCCGAGGTCCAGGATGACGTGGCTCCCGTCCGCCCTCATGCGGCCGAAGAGGGCGGCCAGCCCCGGCAGCCGGTGCTCCGGCGTCCCGCCCCCGCCGTCCGCCTCCTCCGCCCCGGTGGCGGAGAGGGACGGACGACGGAGACGGCGCAGCCACCGCATGGGCGTCCAGGAGGTCAGCGGGCCCCTCCGCCGACCTTCTCCTTCTCCTTGTCCTTGTCCTTCTTCTCGTCCTTCTCGGACCCGGCGCTTCCCTTCACCTCTTCCCTGGCGGAATCACCGGTGCGGGCGCCGGACGAGGAGGGCCCGGTGCTGCCGGATCCGCTCCCGCCGACCGCCGCGGGGGCGGCAGGGCCCTTCGAGGCGCCCTTCTGGGGGGCGGCCGCCTCGCCCATCTCGACCATGCCGCGGAACCGGGCGCCGTCCTCCAGCACGACGCGCGGGGCGGCGAGGTCTCCCTTCACCTTGGCCGAGGGCCGCAGCACGATCTGCTCCTGGGCCCGGAGGTCTCCCTCCACCTCACCCTCCACGGTGACGAGGCGCCCGTTGATGTTCGCCTTCACGCGCCCCTCCTTGCCCACCACCACGGCGTGCTGTCCAAGGTCCACGGAGCCCTCCACCGCGCCCTGGATCAGCAGGTCCTCCTCTCCGCTGACCTCGCCCTTGATGGTGATGGACGGCCCGATGGCGGCCGGCCTGGGAGCAGGGGCCGGCACCGGCTGGGCCGCGGACGGGGCCGGGCGTGCGGGTGGAGCGGCGGGCCGGGGCTCCCGCTCTGGAACGGTCCGATCGTCGGTCGGCTGGGGTGCGGCAGGGTTCGTCTCGTCCTTCTTCCACATTGGATGGTCTCCCTGAGGTCATGCGGTCGGTGTGGGGAAGCCGCGGAGCGGCCGCGATGCTTCCAGGTGCACGTACGAACGGGGGGAGCGCCCCGGGGCCACGGAGGACGGGGGTGTGGTGACGGCGCGTGACGATCGACGGGTATATGTGCCCGAGCGTCGGCGGGGGGTGCCGGACAGGCAGACCATCGTTCTCACCTCGACCGTCGAGGTGAAGTTCGGCTAGGGAGAGGACCTCCCCTACGCTCTCACCCGCCGGGTAGGGCGGGCGGAGCCGAACGGTGGAGCCGCTGGGGCGCTCCCGGGGCGGAGGTATCCGCCCGCCGAATGATAGATCGGGGACCGGGACGCCGAAAGGGGCGCCGGGCCTCCGGAAGCCGGTCGATCGCAGGAGGCCGTCAGGCCCCTGGAGGTCCGGACTCTCGTCCCACCACCAAACGAGAAGCCCCCCCGCCGATCCCTCGGTGGGGGGGCTCTTCGCGCTCAGTGCGCCGCCTAGGAATCGAACCTAGAACCTACTGATTAAGAGTCAGTTGCTCTGCCAATTGAGCTAGCGGCGCAGCGTCCGGCGCCATGGGCGGCCGGAGCCCATAAACCTATCGGGCGGGGGGAGGGGGTCAACCCCGGCGTCGGCTCACTCCCCCACGCCGGGCGGACGCCCCAGGTGACAGGCGAAGCAGGTGTTGGGCGCCCGCTCCCAGGCCCGCTGGGCATCGAAGCCGGGACCGTGGGGGCTCACCTGGAAGGACCCCCTCTGGCTGTGGCACTGGAGGCACTCGGTCTGGCGGTGGCAGCTCGCGCAGCTCTCCAGGTTCTGACGGGCGGCCTGGCCGTGGCGGAGGAGCCAGAGGGGCTGGGCATCGTGGAAGCCGCCCCCCAGGCGCCCCTGGGACCCGAATCCCACCTGCACGTGGCACGCCCGGCAGAAGGCCTCGGCGTCGTGGCAGTTGGCGCACTCCATCTCCCGGCCGTAGGCGGCCGCGGGATGGGTGTCGACGAAGCCGTCGGGGTGGAAGGACGCGGGCGCCGTCCCATCGTGGCACTCGGCGCAGTACGCCTGGGTGTGGCAGGTGGCGCACGCGTCGGGCTTCGACGCCGCCAGCGTCTGATGGGAGCGGAGGAAGAAGGGCGAGCGGTGGCTGGCGGGGAGGTGCGCCTGGAGGCCGACGCCCGGCGCGGCCGCCCGGGTCCTGGACGGCAGCGCGGCGGCCCGGTCGGGGAGCGGCTCCGTGTGGCAGGAGGCGCAGTCCTCCCGGGTGTGGCACGTGGCGCAGTCGCCCGCCGAGGCCAGCTCCCCGTGGCTGGACTCGAAGCCGGACTCGAGGTGGCTCGGCGGCGTGGGATAGAACGCCGCGAAGCGGGGCAGCTCCATGGACGGCGGCGCCGCGGGGATGGCGGCGATCTCCGCCTCCGTCCCGGCCACGTGGCAGCTCAGGCAACGCTGCCGCACGTGGCAGGTGGCGCAGGCCGCCGTCCCGGCCTGGGCCTCGGAGCCGTGGAGCCGAAGGACGAAATCCGGCTCCCCATGGGTCCCGGGGGCGGGAAGCGACGCGACGCGCTCCGCGGAGAACGACGTTTCGGCCAGGGGCACATGGCAGGTGGCACACGGGGCGTTGTCGAAGTGGCTGCTGGCCTGGTGCCCGTGGCACGTGAGGCAGTATACGCCGGCGTCCAGCGAGTCCACCGCCATGAGCGGCCCGTCCGGCCGCACGTGGCAGGTGCCGCACGCCAGGGCCGAATCGCCGGCCGCGCCCACCGCCCCGCCGTGGGCCGGGTGGGTGAATTTCAGGTTGGTCACCCGGGACGAGGGCGGCGTGTAGGGAACCCGGTCCAGATCCACGCCGTCGTGGCAGGCGGCGCACACCCCCGACGCGGGATAGAACGCGGCCGTGTCGCCCTGGGGGACCCCCGCGTGGCAGCCGGTGCACACGGGGAAGAGCCCCGCGTGGGCCTCGTGGGGGAACTGCTGGGCCGGCCGGGGGGCACGGTCGGCGACGCGGGCGCTCCCGACGCCCCCCGCCACCAGGACCGACGCCGCCACCGCCAGGGCCACGACCAGGGTGCGCACGCCGGGGGCGCTCACGGCGTTCCTCCCCGGAGGGCGCCGGCGCTGAGGCCCGGGTCCCGCCCCACCGTGATGCGGAGCCCCGTCCAGGCCCGGGCCTGGTTCCAGGGGGAGTCGACCTGCCCGCCGGAGGGACTCTGGTGCAGCACGCTCAGGCCCCCGTCCAGGGTGATGCGGTCGGTGAGGCCCGCCCGCGCCCCCGCCAGGCCGCCCCACGCCCGTCCCTCCCCCAGCCTGAACTCCTCGAACTGCTGGAAGGACTGGGCGCCGACGCTCACCCGCAGCCGGGGGTCGGGGCTCCACGCCAGGGTGGCCTCACCCGAGCTCAGGAACGCGCCGGCCGCGCCGTCCAGGTCGTAGTGGGCCTCCAGGGCCAGGTCGTGACCCACCGGCCCTCCGGCCCCCAGCGAGACGCGGTACCCCGTGTCCTTCAGGGGCTCGAAGATGGTGGCCGTGTGGGTGTCGCCGTACGACCGCCAGGCGCCGGAGCCCCATACCTGCCAGGTGGGCAGGGGCGCCCAGGTGGCCCGCAGCCCCACCTCGCTGTAGGGGACCGGGCTGAAGAACCCCCAGATCGTGGAGAGCTCGAAGTACGGCAGGTAGCGCCGGCCCGTGAGCTCCAGGAGGAGGGGGAAGGAAGGCGCCGCCCAGCGTGCCGTGAGGTGGGCCTTTCCGACACGGTTGAACGCCACGTCCCAGTCGACGGAGCCGTCCAGGACCACCGGCTGGAGCAGGTTCGTGCGCAGCGCCAGGGAAGCCCGCTCCGACACCAGGCCTCCCCGGTCGGCGAAGATGGAGCGCTCGTAGCGCACCGACCCGGAGGTGCCGGACCGGGTCCGGGCCTCCAGCGAGCCGCCGACCAGGTACGCGTCCTTGTCGGGCACCCAGTCCTGCAGCCCCTGGAGTGCCTCGTTGACCGGCTCGTTCAGCCCCCGGGAGAGGCTCCGCCCCCCGTAGGCTTCGGCGGCCAGCCAGCGGGAGGGGGCCCAGCGCACGTCGGCCCCGTCGAAGCCGGAGAAGCCCAGGCTCGAGAAGGTCTGCTGGCGCCCCAGCCGGAGCCGGAAGGCGCTGCGGTCGAGCTGGGCGTAGCCGGTGAGCACGTCGAAGGCGTCGCCGCTCCGGGGCCACGTCACCGCGCCTCCCAGGTCGCCCCTCCCCCGGAGGAGCACGGTGCCGCTGAGCCCCCGCACGCCCAGGCCCCACGCCGTGAGCCCCACGTCCTCGGTCCCCACCATCGAGCGCGCCACGTCGCCGGCCGCGTACCGCACGCACGTGGTCGAGGAGCAGGTCACCGGCACCCCGTCTACCACGAAGGAGCCGTCGGGGAGCCGGGTGGCCTGATCGACGGGGAAGGTGGCCTGCACCAGCGGGCGCAGCTGGACCATCTGAAAGCGGGTGAGGCTCCACCCCCGGACGTCCTGGGCACGCACCCCGCCGGGCGACGCCAGCCCCAGGAGGGCCGCGGCCAGGACGGCGGTGCGGGCCGTCACAGCCGCCCTCCGGCGTGGGGGAGCTGGTGGCAGTCCGCGCAGTTGCCCCCGGGCTTGTGGTCGACCTTGTCCTGATGGCAGACGAGGCAGAGGGACCGGGTCCGGGGCACCCCCTGGAAGGGCACCGGATCGTGGCATCCCGATCCGCCGCACCCCAGGTGGGCTTCCGCCACGGGGTGGGCGCTCGTGGGGGGCTGCCGGTGGCAGCTCATGCACGAGGCGTCGGCCCGGTGGTGCTCCTGGTGACATTGGTTGCAGGCCACCGAATCGGCGGACAGGGCCAGCCCCGAGGTGTGGCACGTGGCGCAGGCCACGTCCTTGTGGGGCGCGTGCTGGAAGGTGAACTCGCGCTGCACGGGCGAGGGCCGGACCGAGAGCGTCATGGTCCGGGTCTCCCGGTACGCGCCGGCCGGGCCCCCGTCGTCGTGGCACGCGGCGCAATTCGCGGCCAGCGGGGCCTGGTGGTGGCACGTCCGGCAGTCACGCCGCGTGGTGACCTCGATGCGGCCGTGGCTCGTGTCGGTGGCGTGGCAGCTCGTGCACGGGACGCTGGTGTGCTGGGCGTGGTGGAAGGCCGTGTCGATGGGGGCGGGACCCGCCGCAGGCGCGGGCGACGCGAACGCCGATATCCGCGCGGCCGCCAGCAGCGCGGCCCCCAGCAGGAGGTTCACAGGAAGGGCCGCCCGGGAGAGTCTCCCGGACGGCCCGCGCCGCGTGGAGCGGTCCTGTGTCACGGTGCCGCTGATCCTGTCTTACCGGTCGGCATGGAGCCGGGGCGGCGGCTGGAGCTGCAGCGTCCGCACGAAGCCCGGCGAGGCCGAAACCCCGTACTCTTTCTCCACCGCCTGGATCGACGCGACCAGCAGCGCTTCGGTGAGGAAGGGGTTGTGGGCTGCGGACCCCGCGTAGACCAGCAGGGGATCCACGCGGTCTTCCCGCCCCCCGATCTGGGCCAGCTTCAGGTTGAACCAGGCGCCGTCGGCCACCGAGAACTTGCCGTCCGTGGGGTCGAGGGCCCCGCCCGCCGCGTCCAGGTTCGGGTCGACCTTCACCAGGAGCTTCATGAGCTCGTCGGCGCGCTGCTGCAGCGTGTTCGTGGCCGTGACCAGCGCCGATCGCGCCACCTGCTCCGTGCCGTGACAGCCGGACCCGGTGCACCCCTTGAAGGAGCGGGCGTCCGTGCTGAGGGCGCAGTCGCCCGCGGTGGGGATGCCGTCGGGGCCCAGGCAGGGGATGGCCTCGAAGAGGTGGCCGGTGACCTGGAACTTGAAGGCGCCGGTCTCCGCGTCAGTCACCTCGAACCGGTTCACGTGGCAGGTGGCGCACAGCCCCGGATTCGCGCTGGAGCCGTGGGTGGCGATGATCTGCCCCGGGTCGATGTTCAGACCCGGAGGGAACCAGCCCGCGTCACCGCCCAGGAGCGCCGCCTCGGGGGCGTGGGGCTCCAGGCCGTGGGTCGACGTGGCGTTCGGGGCGGTGGTGCGGTTGTGGCAGCGCGCGCACAGGTGCGTCTCGATGGACGCCTCCTCCACCGGGAAGCGGAGCTGCTTCTCGTACGTGGCGTCGTGGGGGTCGTGGCACACGGCACAGGTGATGGGAATCAGCGTGGGGTCGTCCTTCTCCAGGTAGTTGGAGGTGACCCCGAACGCCTTGAGCGCTCCATGTCCCTCATGGCAGGACTGGCATTCCGGCCGGGGTGCCGCGACGGGCTGGAGCTGGGCATGGAGGGACTGGGACCACTCCTCCACGAAGGGCTCGTGGGTTCCCTGGTGGCACTCGCCGCAGCCGTACGTCAGGTCGGCCCCCACCGAGATGGGCGCCAGCGGCGGGGTGGAGGCGTCGGGCGCCTGGACGTGCTTCAGGCCCGGGCCGTGGCAGCTCTCACACTGGACGTCGTGGTAGCGCTCGTCCGGCACGACGGCGAAGCCCGCAGGCTTGTCGACCGTGTTGCCGTTCTGGCCCACCGTGTGGCAGCCCTCGCAGCTCGCGTTGGCGTGGCCGCTGGCCTGGAGGTTTTCCCAGGCGTGGGCGTGGGCGGTGCCCTCCCAGTTGGCCTGGTGATCCACGTGGCAGTTGCCGCAGACGGTGAGCTTGCTCGACACGTCCGTGTACCCGAGGAAGCCCATGGCGGACGAGTCCGGCTGCTCGAAGAGCTGTCTGTCCCGGTAGACGACCTGCTCGTCCACGCACGCGGTCGACGCGACCAGCGCGAGGGCGGGAAGGGCCAGGAGAAGAAGCCTCACACGCGACGCCATAAAGCCTCCGGTCCGCCCGGTGGGGCGGGGCCTGCGGGTCTATTCTCAACCGCACTCGTCCTGCCACACACACACGGGGGGGGCTGCCAAATAGTGTACGGGTCAGGCGCCCGGGCTCTCAAGAGGGGCGCAATCCCGCCACGCTGTGGGGAGTTTTCCTCTCCCTCTCCGGCGGTGGAAGCTAGTACGCCGCGATACCCGTGACCGCCTGCCCCAGCACGAGGGAGTGGATGTCGTGCGTTCCCTCGTAGGTGTAGACCGACTCCAGGTTGGCCATGTGGCGCATCGAGTGGTACTCGACCAGGATGCCGTTGGCGCCCAGGAGCCGCCGGGCCTCCCGGGCCACGTCCGTGGCCATGTCCACGTTGGCGCGCTTGGCCAAGGACACCTGCTGGGGCGTCATGGTGCCGGCGTCCTTGAGGCGTCCAAGTCGCCACGACACGAGCTGGGCCTGGGTGATCCTGGTGAGCATCTCGGCGAGGCGGACCTGCTGGATCTGCTTGCCGCCGATGGGCCCGTCGAACATGACCCGCTCCTTGGCATAGCTCCGCGCCTCGTCGAAGCAGGCCATGGCGGCCCCCACCGCGCCCCACGCGATGCCGTAGCGGGCCTGGGTGAGGCACATGAGGGGGTGCTTGAGCCCCCCGGTGCTCTCGGGGAGCATGGCGTCTTCCGACAGCTCCACGTCCTGCATGTGGAGCTCGCTGGTGTCCGAGGCCAGCAGCGAGAGCTTGCCCTTCTGGTCCCGGCCCTGGAAGCCGGGCGTGTCGGTGGGCACCACGAAGCCCCGGATGCCCTTCACGTCGCCGATCTCGCCGGTCTGGGCCCACACCACGGCCACGTCGGCCATGGACCCGTTGGTGATCCACATCTTGGTGCCGTTCAGCACCCAGCCGTCGCCCGTGCGGCGGGCCGTGGTGATCATCCCCCCGGGGTTGGAGCCGAAGTCGGGCTCGGTCAGACCGAAGCAGCCGATGGCTTCGCCGCTGGCCAGCCTGGGCAGCCACGTCCGCTTCTGCTCCTCCGAGCCGAAGGCGTAGATGGGGTACATGACCAGGGCGCCCTGCACCGACGCGAAGGAGCGCAACCCGGAATCGCCCCGCTCGAGCTCCTGCATGATGAGGCCGTAGGCGACGTTGTTGAGCCCGGCGCAGCCGTATTCCTCCGGGAGGTTGGCGCCCAGCATCCCCAGCTCCCCGAGCTCGGGGATGAGCTCCTTCGGGAAGCGCCGCTCCACGTAGGCCTCCCCGATGAGGGGCATGACCCGGTCCTCCACCCACTGGCGGACCGTGTCGCGGATCATCCGCTCCTCGTCGTCGAGGAGGGAGTCGATGTCGTAGAAGTCCACGCCCTGGAAGGTGCCGGCCATCGGTTCGTCCGTTCGTCGCACGGGGATCGAGGGACCGCAATGTACACGGTCGGGAAAGCCCGGGACACCGGCCCGGGAGCGGCGGGGTGCAGACCTACTCGAACCCCTCGTAGGCGGCGTCCAGATCCTCCTTGGAGAGAACCCGGAACGCCATGAGGGTCTCGGTCCTCTCGAGGCCGGGGACCCGGGCGATCCGCTCGCTGACCACCTCGGCGATGCGCTCCCACTCGGGGACGCGCACCATGGCCACCAGGTCCCAGGGTCCGGTGACGGAGTAGACCTCGGAGACGCCTTCGAAGCCGGCGATGGTGCGGGCGGCCTGGGGAATGGCCTCGCGCTCGCAGCGGATCATGACCAGGGCGACGATCACTTGGACTCCCGGGTTGGGGGAACGGCCTCGACGGCCCGACGGTTCTTGAAGCGCTCCACGCCGTACGCCACCTCACGGCCGATCTTCGCGCCTACCCACAGGGACGCCACCACGCAGGCGATCCAGCCGCCGATCACCAGCCGGGAGGGCTGGACCACCAGCCAGATCCACAGCGCCAACAGGAGCGCCACCCCCACGCCGGCGACCCACCCCCGGCGTGTGGCCCGGGCCCGGGCCGCCGCCCGGCAGGTCTCGCACCAGAGCAGCCGGTCGAGCTCGGCCTTGGGACGCACCTGCAGACAGCGCACGCAGGTGAGGCTCTCCTCGGGGTAGCGGTCCCGCCAGGTGGGCCGGCGCCGGTCCCTCGGCTCGCCCTGGGCGAAGAAGCCCACGACCCTCAGACCTCCTCAAGGGCCAGGGCGCCGATGAGGGCATCCGTGAATGCGTCGGTGCCGACGTCGCCCCCCATGTCCCGGGTGCGGACGCCCTGGTCCCGCACCACGGCGTCCAGGGCGTGCCGGATGCGGGTGGCCACCTCGTCCTGGCCCAGGTGGTCGAGCATCATGCACGCGGACAGGAGCAGCCCCGTGGGGTTCGCCACCCCCTGCCCCGCGATGTCCGGCGCCGATCCGTGGACCGCCTCGAAGATGGCCGCATCCTCGCCGATGTTGCCGGCCGGCGCGAAGCCCAGCCCGCCCACGAGGCCCGCCATCTGATCCGAGAGGATGTCGCCGAACATGTTCTCCATCACCAGCACGTCGAACCGGTAGGGGTCCAGCACCAGCCACATGGCCGTGGCGTCGATGATGCGGTCCTCCCACTCCACGTCGGGATACTCCTCGCAAACCGCGCGCCCCACCTCGAGGAAGAGGCCCTGGGTGTACTTGAGGATGTTGGCCTTGTGGGCCAGGGTCACCTTCTTCCTGCCGTGGGCCCGGGCGTATTCGAAGGCGTAGCGCACGATGCGCTCGGCGCCGAAGCGGGTGACGATCATCACCGACTCGGCCGCGG
The DNA here is from genome assembly GCA_963720485.1 of uncultured Gemmatimonadales bacterium. GTDB lineage: Bacteria > Gemmatimonadota > Gemmatimonadetes > Longimicrobiales > Gaopeijiaceae > MFD05684-c1. Next base: position 473,077 of record OY970395.1, on the reverse strand, counting down.
CCCGGGGGTCCTTGTCCATGCCGATGTAGTGCTCGACCCCCACGTAGAGCCCTTCGGTGTTCTCCCGGATGAGGACCAGGTCGATGTCCTCGTAGCGGCCGCCGGGCACCAGGGTGCGGGCGGGCCGCACGTTGGCGTAGAGGTCCAGCTCCTTCCGCAGCGCCACGTTCACCGAGCGGAAGCCGGTTCCCGAGGGCGTCGTGAGCGGGCCCTTCAGCGCCACCCGGTTCCGCTTCACCGAGGCCAGCGTCTCCGCGGGGAGCGGATCACCCTCCTTCTCGAGGGCGGACACGCCGGCGAGCCGCTCCTCGTACGCGAGCTCGGCTCCCGCCGCCTCCAGCACCCGCAGGGTCGCGGCCGTCACCTCGGGTCCGATCCCGTCCCCGGGGATCACCGTGATCGTGGTCGCCATCGTCCTTCCTTTCGAGCACGGGGCCGCGCCGGGGGTGCCCGGTTCAGCCCCCTGTATAGGTGGGGTTGTACCAGTGCCGCTCCGTGTGGTCCTCTCCCCAGCGCACCAGGTCCTCCAGGAGGGTGACCTGCTTGGTGCCGTTGAGGCGGGCCTTGCCGGAGATGTTGAGGGCGCGCTTCCACGTGAGGCCGTTCAGGTCGGTGCGCCGCAGCGTAGCGCTGGCCACCTCCTTCTTGCCCGTGGTGACGGTGGTGACCTTCACCGCGGCGAGCCCCGGATAGTCGGTGAACAGGCCCTCGGTGCCCACGTTGAACAGGAGCACGTAGGGGCCGACCTTGGCCCACAGCTTCCCGCCCCTGCGGAGCTGGCGGGCCGGCTGCTGAGCGGTGATCTCGGCGACGTTGCCGTTCATGGCGACGTCGAGGTCGCCCGCGTACGTGTAGTACGAGGCCACCTCCTCCGCCGTGGGCGTGGCCAACTCCTGCTTGTGGCAGCCCGCCGCCGCGGTCGCCAGGAACGCGGCCACCAGGGCGCGCGCCGCGGCCGGGATCGTCCTCATCGCTCCTCCGGGGTGCCGAGCAACGCCCGGCCCAGGGCATCCACCGCCTCGGCCAGCGCCCGGGGGCTCCCGGGGCCACCGAGGCCCTCCACCACGCCCTCCCACAGCACCACCCCCGAGTCGATCTCCACCAGCGCCGCGGTGATCTCTACCCCGGCGCCGACGGAGTCGGTGGCGGCGCGGCCCCGGGCCTGCACCGGCAGGAACGCCGCCGTGGCGTCGGTGAGGGCGCCCAGGCGCCGCAGGTCACCGTAGAGGGGATCGCCCACGCGCCGCACCTGGGCCCGCAGGAACACGCCCACCGGGAGGGCGTCCAGGGGGACCCGGAGTCCCGGGGAGCGGGCCAGGATCTTCCGGACCTCGTCCGGGAGCACCCAGTCCACCCCGGGGCCACGGTCCTGGAGGCCGAACGCAAGCTCGGCGTCCACGTCGCCCTGGATGCCGGGGGCCGCCTGGACCGGGAGGAGCAGCACCCGCACGCCCTCGAGGGCGGGCGCCGTCCCCGACGTCCATCCCGGTGAAGGCGGCGCGGACCTGCCGAAGGCGCAGCCCCCCAGGACGAAGGAGGTCAGGAGGGCGCCCGGGGCGCCGAGCCGGAGTCGCGCCGCTCCCGAGGAACGGCGCACATTCCCCCCAATCATGGCCCTCCCGTCCGGCGGCGCGGAACGCCCGCCTCGGGAACGTCCGCTGGTGTACGCGTCCCGGTCCGGGGCCTTCCCGGACCGGAGAAGGTCGAAAGGTACCCTCCCCGGCCGGAGGCGTACAGCGGGGCCCCGGCGCTGAAAGCACCGGGCCCGGACGGGGCCGCTACCCCTCGCCGCCCTCGTCCCGGGCGTCCCTCTCGACGGGCGCGGGGGCCGCCTCCCTGGGCTCCAGGTCGAGGGACGCCGAGTTGATGCAGTAGCGCAGCCCTGTGGGGTCGGGACCGTCGGGAAAGACGTGGCCCAGGTGGGCGCCGCACGCCCCGCACGTGACCTCCGTGCGGCGCATGGCGAAGCTCCGGTCCTCCTCCTCCTCGATGGGGGCCCCCTCCACCGGCTCGTAGAAGCTCGGCCACCCCGATCCGGAGTCGTACTTGGTACGGGAGTCGAACAGGGGCTCACCGCAGCAGCGGCAGCGGTAGACGCCGGGGACCTTGGTGTCCCAGTAGGCGCCCGTGAAGGCCCGCTCGGTCCCCTTCTGCCGGGTGATCCGGTACTCCTCCGGCGTGAGCTTCTCCCGCCAGTCGCCCTCGCTCTTCTCCACCCGCTTCGTCATGGCCGCTCTCCCGTCGCTGCTGGGCTCGCCCTCCCTCCTCCCGGCACCGCCGCCGGTCTCCTTTCTCCTACCCCGCCCCGGCACACGGGCTCCGGTGCAATGGCCGGGCCGTCGGCCGGCCGACGGAGCCCCCCTGGCATTGACACGCCTGCCCCGTCACCGCCCATTGGCCCCTCCCGACACCCGACCCGACGGAGACGCGACATGAGCTCGAAGGTGACGCATTACAACTGGGAAGCCCTCCCCATGGAGCCGGTCACCGACCAGCTCTCCCGCAAGCTGGTCACCGGGGAGCGCATGATGCTCGCCCACGTCTACCTGAAGAAGGGCTGCATCGTCCCCAGGCACAGCCACGAGAACGAGCAGCTCACCTACATCCTCGAGGGCGCGCTGCGCTTCTGGATCGGCGAGGACGAGTCGGAGGAGCTGGTGGTGGCCGCCGGCGAGGTCCTCCACATCCCCGGCGGCGTCTCCCACAAGGCCGAGGCGCTGGAGGACACGCTGGACGTGGACGTGTTCAGCCCCCCCCGGCAGGACTGGCTGGATGGCAGCGACACCTACTTCCACACCGGGGAGGAGCGCTGACGTGGACCTGGGACTGAAGGGCAAGGTGGCCCTGGTGGCGGCGTCCAGCCGCGGGCTGGGGAGAGCGGTGGCCGAGGAGCTGGCGGCGGAGGGCTGCCACCTGGTGATGTGCGCCCGCAGCGAGGGCCCCCTCAACGAGGCCCGGGACGCCGTCGCGGCCGGCGCGTCCGGGAAGGTGAGCGCCGTGGCCGCGGACCTCACCGACCCCGCGGGGGTGCGGCACCGTGCTGGACGCGGCCGAGAAGGAGCACGGGCGGGTCGACGTCCTGCTCACCAACACCGGGGGCCCGCCCCCGGACCCTTCGAGGCCCACGACGACGCGGCCTGGGAGAAGGCCGTGCGCCAGAACCTGTTCAGCGTGATCCACCTCATCCGGGGGGTGCTCCCCGGGATGAAGGAGCGGGGATGGGGGCGCATCCTGAACGTGACCTCCATCGCCGTGAAGGAGCCGGTGGACGGGCTCATCCTCTCCAACAGCATCCGGGCGGCCGTGACCGGCCTGGCCCGCACGCTGGCCAACGAGGTGGGCCGCCACGGCATCACCGTGAACAACCTCATGCCCGGCTACACCCGCACCGAGCGCCTGGACGAGCTGGCGGCCAAGCGGGCGGAGGGCGGCGACGTGACGGAGGAGGAGGTGTTCCGCTCCTGGGAGGAGGGCACCCCCGTGGGGCGCGTGGGTGAGCCCCGGGAGTTCGCCGCCGTGGCGGCGTTCCTCGCCTCCGAGCGCGCCAGCTTCGTCACCGGCCAGTCCATCGCCGTGGACGGCGGGCGCGCCGGCTACCTCCTCTGAGACAAGGACGAGACGATCCGATGGCGACATTCCCCGAAGGACAGTGGATCTGGAGGGACGGGGAGTTCGTGGCGTGGAAGGACGCCACCCTGCACCTCCTGTCCACCGCCGTGCAGTTCGGAAGCTCCATCTTCGAGGGCATCCGCTGCTATCCCACCCCCGACGGGCCGGCGATCTTCCGGCTCCGGGAGCACATGCGCCGCCTCAGGGACTCCTGCGCCACCTACCGCATGGTCCCCGAGTGGAGCCAGGACGAGCTGGTGGAGGCCGCCGTCGAGACGGCCCGCAGGAACGACCTGGAGAGCGGCTACGTGCGCCCCATGGTGCTGCGGGGCTACGGCGCCCCGGGGCTCGATCCCCGGGGAAGCCCGGTGGAGACGTGGATCGCCGCCTGGCCCTGGGGCACCTACCTGGGCGACGACGCCCTGGAGCGGGGCGTGGACGTGACGGTGAGCTCGTGGTGGAGGGCCCAGCCCAACACCTTCCCCATGACCTCCAAGGCGGCGGGGCACTACAACAGCGCCCTCCTCATGAAGCTGGAAGCCCAGGCCGACGGGTACGACGACGCCATCGCCGTGGGGACGGGCGGGCTGGTGAGCGAGGGGAGCGGCATGAACGTCTTCCTGGTGCGGGACGGCCGCCTCATCACGCCGTTCCTGGACGGCAGCTCCCTGGTGGGCATCACCCGGGACGCCGTGATCACCCTCGCCCGGGAAGACCTGGGGCTGGAGGTGCTGGAGACGTTCGTGCCCCGGGAGGCCCTCTACTCGGCCGACGAGGTGTTCTATACCGGCACGGCCACCGAGATCACGCCCATCCGGAGCGTCGACCGCATCCAGGTGGGCGAGGGGCGGATGGGCCCGGTCACCCGCCAGGTCCAGAAGCGCTTCTGGGCCATCGCCCGGGGCGAGGCGGAGGACACCCGGGGCTGGCTCACCCGGGTGGCGTAGCGGCGCCTACCCGCCTGCCGCCCACGTGTCGGGGCTCCGGGGGTCCGGGGCCCCGACGCGCTCCCCGGTGACGGGGTCCACCATGATGGAGTTTGCGATGCCCTGGTGGCCCTGCACCCGCACCGTGTGGCCCATGTCCTCCAGGGCGCGCACGGTGGCGTAGGGGAATCCGTCCTCCTCCAGGCGCACCACGTCCGGGAGCCACTGGTGGTGCATGCGGGGGGCGTCCACCGCGTCCTGGATGCCCATGCCGAGCTCGGTGACGTTCAGGATCACCTGGAGGACGGTGTTGATGATGGTCCGCCCCCCGGGGCTCCCCACCACCGCCACCAGCTCGCCGTCCCGGGTCACGATGGTGGGGCTCATGCTGGACAGGGGGCGCTGCTCCGGCCGGGTCAGGTTCGGCGGCGTGCCGATGAGGCCGGTGTCGTCGGTGAGACCCGGAGCCGCGTTGAAGTCCCCCATCTCGTTGTTGAGCAGGAAGCCCCCCCCGTGCACCGTGATGGCCGAGCCGTACTGGTACTCCAGCGTGTAGGTCACCGAGACCGCCATGCCGTCCTTGTCCACGACCGAGTACTGGGTGGTCTCGGGGCTCTCGTAGCGCTCGGCGGTGGTGTCCGCGGCCCGGGACACGGACGCCCGCCGGGGGTCGATGGTGCCGCGCAGAGCCGCGGCGTGGGCGTCGCTGGTGAGCCAGTGGAGGGGCACGTCCACGTGGTCCTGGTCCGCCAGGTAGACGGCCCGGTCCCGGTACGCCCTGCGCATGGCCTCCGTGAGGTAGTGGAGGTAGCGGGGCGTGTTGTGTCCCATGGCCTTCAGGTCGAAGCCCGCGAGCACGTTGAGCATCTCGGCGATGGCCACCCCGCCGGAGGACGGCGGCGGCATGGAGACGATGTCGTAGCCCCGGAACGAGGCGTGGACCGGGGTGCGCTCCTCGGCCCGGTAGCGGGCCAGGTCGGCCACCGTGATGAGGCCGCCCCCGAAGTGCATCTCGGCGGCGATGAGGCGGGCGGTCTCGCCCCGGTAGAAGCCGTCGGCGCCCTGTTGCATGATGCGCTCGAGGGTGCGGGCCAGCTCCGGCTGGCGGAGCACGTCCCCCGCCTCGTACGGGGTGCCTCCCCGGGAGAACGTCCCCACGGTGGCGTCGTAGCCCTTGTCGGACGCCCGCTTCAGCACGCCCTTGAGCCCGTTGGCCTCCCGCTCGCTCAGGGTGAAGCCGTCCTGGGCCAGGGCCACGGCCGGGTACACCAGCCGCTCCCAGTTGAGGCTCCCGTACAGCCGGTGCGCCTTGTCCAGGCCGGCCACCGTGCCCGGCACCCCCACGGAGAGGTAGCTCAGGTGGTGGAGGTCCCGGGAGTACTGGCCGTCGGGTCCCAGCCACATGTCCGGGCCGGCCGCCAGGGGGGCCTTCTCGCGGAAGTCGATGGCGGTGGAGGTGCCGTCGGGGAAGCGGATGACCATGAAGCCGCCCCCGCCGATGTTGCCGGCGCCCGGGTGGGTCACGGCCAGGGCGAAGCCCGTGGCGACGGCCGCGTCCACGGCGTTCCCGCCCGCGTCCAGGACGTCCCGGCCCACCTCGCTGGCGAGGCGGCTCTCCGACACGACCATGCCCCGGGGCGCGCGCACGTCCCGGTGCCCCCCCACGTCGGAGGCGTGGATCGCCGCCGGGGCCGGGGCCGCGGGGGCGGGTGGCGGCGGCGCGCGGGGGGTGCCCCGCACCCGGCCAGCAGGGCGAGGGCCAGCGCCGTCAGCGTCCGCCTGAAGGGGTCGGGAAGGAGGGCCGCGGAGCGGGTCATGGCGTGGTATGCAGGGGAGGAGGGAGCAGGCTCCCGCACCCTAGGGGAGCGGACGCCCGGGTGCCACCCGGCGGGTCAGGGCACCACCACCGCCGAGCGGTCCAGGGCCTCGAGGCTCGGGCGGCCGAGCAGCGCCATGGTCCGGCGGAGCTCCGCCACCAGGAGGCGCACCACGTGCTCCACCCCCGCCTGCCCCCCCACCGCCAGGCCCCACAGGTAGGGGCGCCCGATCATGACCGCTCGGGCCCCCAGGGCGAGCGCCCGGGCCACGTCCCCGCCCCGCCGTACGCCCCCGTCCACCAGCACGGGCACCCGTCCGTCCACGGCGTCCGCCACCCGGGGGAGAGCCATGAGGGTAGGCTCGGCTCCGTCGAGCTGGCGCCCGCCGTGGTTGGACACCGCCACCGCGGCGGCCCCATGCTGCACCGCCAGGCGGGCGTCCTCGGGGGTGACCACACCCTTCACCACGATGGGAAGATCGGTGAGGGAGCGGAGCCACTCCAGGGCCTCCCACGTGAGGGAGGGGTCGAACTGCTGGTGGATGAAGGCGCCCAGGCCGGAGCCGCCCCCGCCGTCGGGGAAGCGGGCCTGGGCGTGGCCCGTGAAGTTGGCCATCTCCACGCCGGTGGGAAGGGTGAACCGGTTCCTGGCGTCCCGCTCCCGGTTCCCCTCCACCGGCACGGTCACCGTGAGGCACACGGCCGAGCACCGCGCCTCCTCGCCCCGGCGCACCAGCGCCTCGCTGAGACCCCGGTCCTTGAACACGTAGAGCTGGAGCCAGCGGGGCGCCCCCGGTGCCGCGGCCGCGATGTCCTCCACGGTGAGGGTGGAGAGGCTGCTGGCCACCAGGAGGGCCCCCGTCGCAGCGGCGGCCCGGGCCGTGGCGGCCTCGCCGTCCGGGTGGGCCAGGCGCTGGAACGCGGTCGGGGCCAGGACCACGGGGTGCTCCAGATCCAGCCCCAGCAGGGTGAGGGAGGTGTCCACCCGGGCCACGTCGGCCAGGACCCGGGGCCGGAAGAAGACGCGCCGGTACGCGTCCCGGTTCGCGACCAGCGTGAGCTCGTCCCCGGCGCCCCCGGCGTAGTAGTCGTAGACCGGGTGGGGCAGCACCTCCCGGGCGCGTGCCTCGAGGGCGTCCACGGTGGGGGGAAGCTCCGACGACGGGGTCACCTGTACCCTTCCTGGCTCATGAACATTCTCCGGTCCCCTGGTGTTCGTTATTGTCGGGCGCACGCCGGATCCCACCGTTCGCGCCCGGCCCCGCCGATTTGCCCTGGCGGACAGCCCACATTACTTCATTGCCCGGACGCGCGGCGCAAACGCGCCGCCCTGAACCATCCGGGTGGGCGGCCGGGAGGCCGCGGGAGACAGCCATCCCCATGAGCTCCATCAAGCGACGCGATTTCCTCACCAAGGCCGTCGCCGGCGCCGTCGGCGCGGGCGCCCTCGCAGCGTGTGGCGCGGAGGGGCCTTCGGCGGCCTCCGCCCAGACCGAGGGCGGCGTAATCGACGGCCCCGAGATCCAATGGCGGGTGGTGTCGAGCTACCCCCCTTCGCTGGACATCATCCACGGCGGCGCCGTGCGCGTGGCCGAGCGCGTGGCCAAGCTCACCGAGAACAAGTTCACCATGCGGGTGTTCGCCGCGGGCGAGCTGGTGCCGGCGCTCCAGGTCATGGACGCGGTACAGGCGGGCACGGCCCAGGCCGGCCTGACGTCCAGCTACTACTACATCGGGAAGAACCCGGCCCTCGCCTTCGACACGTGCGTCCCCTTCGGGCTCAACGCGCGCCAGCAGATCTCGTGGCTGCTCCACGGGGGCGGCCTGGAGCTGGTCCAGAGCGTGTACGACGACTTCGGCATCGTGGCGTTCCCCTGCGGGAACACAGGCGCCCAGATGGGCGGCTGGTTCCGCCATCCCCTGGGCTCCATGTCCGACCTCAGCGGGCTGCGCATGCGCATTCCCGCCATCGGCGGCGAAATCATGAGCCGCCTGGGCGTGACCGTGCAGGTACTGGCCGCGGGTGACATCTACCCGGCCCTGGAGCGGGGCGCCATCGACGCCACCGAGTGGGTGGGGCCGTACGACGACGAGAAGCTCGGCTTCTACCAGGTGGCCCCGAACTACTACATGCCGGGGTGGTGGGAGCCCGGAGCGAACACGACGCTCCAGGTGAACAAGGAGGCCTACGACCAGCTCCCGCCGACCTACCAGCAGATCCTGCAGGAGGTCACGCGGGAGGTGATGGTGGACATGGTCGCCCGCTACGACGCCGAGAACCCCAAGGCGCTGCAGCGCCTGGTGAGCAACGGCGTAAAGCTCAGGACCTTCCCCGACGCGTTCCTGGAGGCCGCCTGGAAAGAGTCCAACGACTACCTCCAGGAGCAGGCCGCCGCCAACGCGGACTTCAAGAAGCTGTACGACTCGTTCTCGGAGTACCGGAGCCTGTCGTTCCCCTTCTTCGGCGGCAACGAGCTGGAATACGCCAAGTTCGCGTTCAACAAGATCCCGAACATGCCCGAGTTGAAGTCCTGACGGACCTCCGCCGAGGCACGACCCCGGCGCACGCGAGGCCCCGGCCGCGAACCTGCGGCCGGGGCCTCGTCACGTCCGGGGGCACGGGCTACGCCGGCGGCAGCACCTCCACCGCCCTCCAGCAGTACCACGCCACCGCGCTCCGCCAGGGGCGGTAGCCCAGCCCCACCAGCTCCAGCTCCTTCGGCGAGAGCGCCTCGGCCATGCCGAACACCCTGGCGGCGCCGCTGCGCACGCCCAGGTCGGTCACGGGCCACACGTCGGGCCGGCGCAGGTGGAAGAGGAGCGCCATCTCGGCGGTCCAGCGGCCGATGCCCCGAACCTTCACCAGGCGCTCGACCACGGCGTCGTCCGTCATCCCGTCCAGGTCGTGGAGCGCTACCGTGCCGTCCTCCACCTTTCCGGCCAGGTCGCGGATGGAGGCCAGCTTGCCCCGGGACAGCCCCGCACCCCTCAGGGCGTCCTCGGAGGCGGCCAGGACGGCCCCGGGGGTGACATCCCCACCCAGGGCCTCCACGAGCCGTCCGTGGATGGTGGAGGCGGCCTTCCCGGCGAGCTGCTGGAAAGTCACCGCTCGCACGAGGAAGGCGAACATGTCCGGCGTGGCGGCGAGGTGGCGGACGGGACCCACCTCCTCCACCAGGGGGCCGAAGGCGGGGTCCCCGCGGAGGCGCTCGTACGCCTCCCGCCAGAGCACCTCGCCTTCGGCCTCGCTCATGGGGCCCCGCTCAGCGCGCCATCAGAAGCCGAAGTTCGCCGGCGTGGGGCCGAGGTGCGGGTCGGCGAACACGATGATGGCCAGCAGGATGAGCATCTGGATGGCGATGAACGGCACCGCGCCCCTGTAGATGCGCAGCGTGGAGATGTTCGACGGCGTCACCCCTCGCAGGTAGAAGAGGGAGAAGCCGAACGGCGGCGTGAGGAACGACGTCTGGAGGTTCACCGAAAGCACGATCCCCAGCCACACCAGGTTGATCCCCAGCGCCTGGGCGGGAGCCACAATGAGGGGGATGATGATGAAGGCGATCTCGAAGAAGTCGATGAAGAAGCCCAGCACGAACACGATGAGGTTCACCACCAGCAGGAAGCCGATGGTGCCGCCGGGCAGGTTCTGCAGGATGCCCGCGATCCACAGGTCGCCGGAGAGGCCCCGGAACACCAGGGAGAAGGACGTGGAGCCGATGAGCAGGAACACCACCATGATGGTGAGGCGGCTCGTCTCCTCCATGGCCGCCTTGAGGGTGTCCATGGTGAGCTGCTTGTTCAGCGCCGCCAGCCCCATGGCGCCCACGGCGCCCAGGGCGCCCGCCTCGGTGGGGGTGGCGATGCCGGCGAAGATGCTCCCCAGCACCACCACGATGAGCGTCAGGGGGGGCATCAGGGAAAGGACCACCTTCTTGCCCAGCTCGCCCCAGCTCGACGCCCGGGCCTCCGGCGGGAGCGCCGGCGCGGTGGTGGGGCTGAAAAACGCCACGGTCACCGCGTAGAGGGCATAGGCCCCCGTGAGGATGAGCCCGGGGATGAGGGCGGCGGCGAACAGGGAGCCCACGGACACGCCGAGCTGGTCGCCCAGGACGATGAGGACGATGCTGGGCGGGATGATCTGCCCCAGCGTCCCCGAGGCGGCGATGACGCCCAGGGAGAAGGAGTCCTTGTAGCCGTTGCGGAGCATCACCGGCAGGGAGATGAGTCCCATGGCCGTGACCGACGCACCCACCACGCCGGTGGCGGCGGCCAGCAGAGCGCCCACGAAGATGACGCCCAGGGCGAGCCCGCCCCGGAAGCGGCCGAACAGGATCCCGATGGTCTCCAGAAGCTGCTCCGCCAGCTTGGACTTCTCCAGCACGGTCCCCATGAAGATGAAGAAGGGGACCGCCAGGAGCGTGTAGTTCGACATGGTGCCGAACGCCCGCTCCGGCATGGCGGTGAAGAGGATGAGGTCGAAGTGCCCCACCGCCGAGGCCACCAGCGCGAACGTCAGCGCGGTGCCTCCCAGGGCGAAGGCCACCGGGTATCCGGTGAAGATGAGCGCCAGTGCCCCGATGAACATCGAGGGTCCCCACAGATTGCCGTGCATCAGAGACCCTCACCGTGGCGCGTGTCGAACTCGTCGGGGCCGTCGGGCGTGCCGGGGGCGTGCTTGTCACCGTAGCCCGGCTCGTTCTGGCCCGGGGAGGGCGACACGATCACGCCCTCGGGGGCGCCGTTCTTGAGGAAGTTCACGAGGTAGACGATGCGGGAGAGCCCCTGGAGGACCAGGAGGGTGAAGGACACCAGCACCAGCGCCTTGATGGGGTAGCGGGGCAGCCCACCCGGGTCCGGGGACACCTCGCGGATCTTCCACGAGCGCATCACCGAGGGGTAGGACACCCACAGCATCAGGAGGCTGAACGGGATGAGGAAGAGGACCGTGCCCAGCAGGTCGATCCAGGCGCGGCCCTTGTCCGACAGCTTGGCGTACATCACGTCCACGCGGACGTGGACGTCGTGCCGGAGCCCGTAGGCCGCACCCAGCAGGAAGATGACGCTGAACATGTACCATTGCAGCTCGTTCAGCGCGTTCGAGCTGAGGGTGATCTCCAGATATCGTGTCGCGTAACGGGCGAGGGCGTTGTACGCCCCGATGAGGATCATGATGAGCGCCAGCCACCGGGTCAGCTTCCCGATGCCGTCGTTCATCCGATCCACGGCCCGTGCGAAGGCTAGGAATGGACGCATGGGGGCCCATGATGAGGGGGAGGGTGCCGCGGCGCAACGCCCGGCTGGGAGCGTCGTGCGCCGGGGGGCGGTGAGGGGGCGTCTAGAGGAGGTATCCGCCGTCTACGGGGATCACGGCGCCCGTGATGTGGCGGGCGGCCTCCGAGCAGAGGAACAGGACTACGCCGGCGACGTCCTGGGGATCCCCGAGGCGTCCGAGGGCGCTCCGCTCCCGTGCCCGGTCGAGGATCTCCAGGGGGACGCGCTGGGTGAGGCGGGTGGTGCGAATGTAGCCGGGGGCCACGGCGTTGACGTTGATGTTGCGGGGCCCCAGCTCCACGGCGGCGCTCCGGGTGAGGCCGATGATGCCCGCCTTGGAGGAGCAGTAGTTGGCCAGGCCGAACTCGCTGCGGATGCCGTGGACCGAAGTGACGTTGATGATCTTCCCCCACTCCTGCTCCCGCAGCCAGGGCGACACCGAGCGGATGAAGTGGAAGGTGCCGTCGAGGTTGGTGCGCAGCACCGCCTCCCACTCGTGGTCTTCCATGCGCCACAGCGCCCGGTCGCGGCCGATGCCGGCGTTGTTGACCAGGATGTGGATGCCGCCCAGCTCCTCCCGGGCACCGGCGACGAAGGCCCGCACCTCGGAGGCGTCCCGCACGTCGCACGCCTGGCAGAAGACCCGCACCTCCAGCTCCCGGAGCTCCCGTAGCACCTGTTGGGCGTCGCGGCGGGATTGGGCCCCGTCGTCCAGGAAGTTGAAGGCGACGTGGACACCGCAGCGGGCCAGCTCCAGGGCGATGGCCTTTCCCAGCCCGGTGGAGGCGCCGGTGACGATGGCCACCCGACCCCGCAGGTCGCTGGAGTGGAAGAGGGGCTGGGGCTGGGTATGGGTGCCCGACTCCTCGATGAGCTGCTCGACCGCCTCCTCCATGGTGTCCTCGGCGGTGGTGGTCGGCCGGGGAGACGAGGGACGGCCCGGCTCCGGCCCGGGGTCGTCGTAGCGGGCTTCCGCCGGGGGATCGGACGGGGAATGCATCCCGAAAGGGTAGCGCGCCCGGCGGGGGGGCCGCAACGCGGACGGCTGTGCGGGAGGGGCCTCAGGCCTCCTCGTCGTCCTCCGCCCCCGGCGCCTTGGCCTCGGCGTGGTGCTTGATGGTCTGGCCCTCGACCAGGAAGACCACGTCCTCGGCGATGTTGGTGGACAGGTCCGCGATGCGCTCCAGGTTCTGGGACACCAGGAGGAGCTCCAGCGCCGGGGTGATGCGCCGGGGCTCCTCCAGCATGTGGGTGACCAGGATGCGGAAGAGGGAGCGGCGCAGGTTGTCCACCCGGTCGTCGCGGATGCACACCATGCGGGCCGTGCCCGGGTTGCGGGACACGAACGCAGCCAGCGCGTCGCCCACCATGCCGCGGGTGATCTCCGCCATCTCGGGGATCTCGGGCACGTCGGGGAGCGACTGGACCTGGCTCAGCCGGCGAGCGGCCTTCCCGATGTTCACGGCGTGGTCGCCCACCCGCTCCAGGTCGTTGGCCACCTTCAGGGTGGCGATGATCTGGCGCAGGTCCTTGGCCATGGGCTGGTGGAGCGCCAACAGCTCCATGACCCGCTCGTCGATCTCGATCTCGATCTCGTCGACCCGGTCGTCTTCCCGCATGATGCGGACGGCGGCCTCGGCGTCCTTCTTCTCCACGGCCTCGCACGCCAGGCGGAGCTGCTCCTCCACGATGCCCGCCATCTCGACGAGGCGGTCCTGGAGGGCGTCCAGTTCCTGGTGGAAGTGGCGTCGGGGCTGGGGATTGGCCTCGGGCAGCATCAGCCGAACCTCCCGGTGACGTAGGCTTCCGTGCGCTCCTCACGCGGATTCGTGAAGATCGCGTCGGTGGGGCCGTACTCGACGAGCTCGCCCATGTACAGGAAGGCCGTGTAGTCGGATACGCGCGCCGCCTGCTGCATGTTATGGGTCACGATGACGATGGTGTAGTCCTTCTTCAACTCGAAGATGAGCTCCTCGATCTTCTGCGTGGCGATGGGGTCCAGGGCCGACGCGGGCTCGTCCATGAGGACGATGTCGGGCTTCACGGCCAGGGTGCGGGCGATGCACAGGCGCTGCTGCTGGCCTCCCGAGAGGGCGTAGGCCGACTCGGAGAGGCGTTCGCGCACCTCGTCCCACAGCGCCGCCTGCCTGAGCGAGGTCTCCACCAGGTCCCCCAGATCGCCCCGGTACCCCTGGATGCGGGGGCCGAAGGCGGTGTTGTCGAAGATGGACTTGGGGAAGGGGTTCGGCCTCTGGAACACCATCCCGATCTTCTGGCGCACCTCCACGGGGTCCACGCCGGGGTCGTAGAGGTCCCTCCCCTCGAAGAACACCTGACCGCTCACCCGGGCTCCCGGGATGAGGTCGTTCATGCGGTTGAAGCAGCGCAGCAGGGTGCTCTTTCCGCACCCGGAGGGGCCGATGAGCGCCACCACCTTCTTGGCCGGGACGACCAGGTCGACGGACGTCACGGCCTGGGAGCGCCCGTAGAACACCGAGAGCGCCCGTGCCTCCAGGGCCGGGCTCCGTCCCCCGGTGGGGACGTCGTAGACGGTGGCCATCAGCCGAAGCGTCCGGTGACGTAGGCCTCGGTGCGCTCGTCCCGGGGCGTCGTGAAGATCTGCTCGGTGGCGCCCACCTCCACCAGCTCGCCGCTCAGCAGGAAGGCGCTCCGGTCGGAGACGCGGGCGGCCTGCTGGAGGTTGTGGGTCACGATGACCACCGAGATCTCCTCGCGGAGCTGGTGCACCAGCTGCTCGATCTTCTCCGAGGCGATGGGGTCCAGCGCGGCCGTGGGCTCGTCCAGGAGCAGCACCTCGGGCTCCATGGCCAGGGCCCGGGCCACGCACAGCCGCTGCTGCTGCCCCCCCGAGAGGCCCAGGGCGCTCTGGTGCAGGCGGTCCCTCACCTCGTCCCACAGCGCCGCCCGCCTCAGGGCGTGCTCCACCACCTCGTCGGCCCGGGCCTTCGCCTGGCGTCCCAGCACCTTGAGCCCCGCCGCCACGTTGTCCCGGATGGACATGGTGGGGAACGGTGTCGGCCGCTGGAGCACCATGCCGATGAGCTGGCGGATGCGCACCGCGTCCACCCCCGGACCGTAGATGTCGCGGCCGTCGAGGCGCACCGCACCCTCGATCCAGGCGGTGGCGACGGTCTCGTGCATGCGGTTGAGGCAGCGCAGGAAGGTGGACTTCCCGCACCCGGAGGGCCCGATGAGGGCCAGGACCTCCCGGTCGCGCACGGACAGGGAGAGGTCCCGGAGCGCCTGCTTGCCGCCGAAGCCGGCGTTCAGCCCCTGCACCTCCATGCGCACCCCCCCCGCCACGGAGGCGCGGGCGGCGACCACGTCAGTCCACGCCACGGCCGAATCCTCCGCCGGTGACCCAGCGGGCGAGGAGGCTGATGATCAGCACGAGGGCGATGAGCACCAGGGCCCCGGCCCACGCCTGGGCGTGCCACTCGTCGTAGGGGCTGATGGCGTAGTTGAACACCTGCAGGGGCACGGCGGCGATGGGCTGCCCCGGCGACAGCGACCAGAACTGGTTGCCGAAGGCGGTGAACAGCAGGGGCGCCGTCTCTCCCGCCACCCGGGCCACGGCGATGAGCACGCCCGTCACGACCCCCCCCAGCGCCGCGGGCAGGATCACCCGGAGCGACGTGCGCCAGCGGGCGTAGCCCAGGGCCAGCGACGCGTCCCGGAGCTGGCCTGGGACCACCCGGATCATCTCCTCGGTGGTGCGGGTCACGGTGGGGATCATCATGAGCCCCAGGGCGACGCCCCCGGCCATGGCGGAGAAGTGGCCGATGGGCCTCACCAGGAGCTGCCACGCGAAGATGCCGATGACGATGGAGGGGAGCCCGTTCAGCACGTCGGCCAGGAAGCGCACCACCAGGGCCAGCGGCGCCCCCCGCCGCTCGGCCAGGTAGATCCCCGCCCCCACGCCGACGGGCACCCCCACCGCCCCGGCGATCGCCACCAGGATGAGCGTGCCCACGATGGCGTTGGCCATGCCGCCGCCGGGCACGTCCACGGGACGGGGCGTGTGGAGGAAGAAGTCGGCGTTGAGGGACGCCGCCCCCTTCACGATGAGGTAGACGAAGATGAACAGCAGGGGGAGGGTGGCCACGATGGCCGCCCCGTACGTGAGGGCCCCC
Organism: uncultured Gemmatimonadales bacterium; assembly: GCA_963720485.1. GTDB lineage: Bacteria > Gemmatimonadota > Gemmatimonadetes > Longimicrobiales > Gaopeijiaceae > MFD05684-c1. Next base: position 457,301 of record OY970395.1, on the reverse strand, counting down.
ATCACCACGTTCGTCACCCGCCGACGCCTGGATACGCTCACGGGGCGAACTCCCGGGTGGTGCGCCACACGAGCCAGCGGGCGCCCGCGTTCACCAGGAGCGTGATGACGAACAGGACGAAGCCTACCGCCATGAGGGCCGAGAGCTGGATGTCGCTGGTGGCCTCGGTGAACTGGTTGGCGATGAGGGAGGCCATGGTGTATCCCGGCTGGAACAGGGACGCCGAGATCTCCTGCCGGTTCCCGATGACCATGGTGACCGCCATGGTCTCCCCCAGCGCCCGCCCCAGCCCCAGGATCATCCCCCCGATGATGCCCGAGCGGGCGTAGGGCACCAGGGCCCCCCGGATCATCTCCCAGCGCGTCGCCCCGAGGGCCAGCGCCGCCTCCCGCTGGGAGCGGGGCACCGCCATGAACACCTCCCGGGACACCGCCGAGATGTAGGGGAGGATCATGACCGCCAGGATGAGGCTCGCCGCCAGCAAGCTGGGTCCGTACGCCGGCCCCCGGAAGAAGGGCGTCGCACCCAGGTGCAGGGTGTCGCGCAGGAACGGCATCACCGGGTTCCGCAGGAACGGGAGGAGCACGAAGATGCCCCACAGCCCGAACACCACGCTGGGGATGGCCGCCAGGAGGTCGATGAGGAAGCCCACCGGCTGCCGCAGCCAGCGGGGGGCGAACTCGGAGAGGAAGATGGCGGCCCCCACGGCCAGGGGGGTGGCCAGGGCCAGGGCCAGGAACGACGTCACCAGCGTGCCGTAGATGGCGGGCGCGGCGCCGAACTCCCCTGCCACCGGGTCCCACACCGAGGAGGTGAGAAAGCCGAAGCCGAACGTCCGCAGGGCCGGCCAGGCCGCTTCGGTCACCACCGCGGCGATGAGCAGCAGCAGGAGGGGCACGGACACGGCCGCCGCCGTGACCAGCACGGAATAGATTCGGTCGCCCCGCTGGTGGCCGTGGATGGCCGGGGGCGTGCGGGGGGACGAGGCGGGGCGCTCCGGGGCGGCCTCTTCCGGCTTTCGCTGGGCTTCCATCATCGTCTATGACGGAACCGCACGAATGTGACCGAACGGGCTCGTTTCTGTAACAGCGACGTAACGGAGGGGCGTCGGCGCGTCCGGAGGCGTCCGGGAGCCGCGCCGGCGCTCAACCCCCGGCCCCGGGCCGGGCGGCGGTGGGAAGGGTGAAGCGGATGGTGGTTCCCCGCCCCAGCTCGCTCTCGGCCCACACCTCGCCGTCCATGGAGTGGAGCAGGTGCCGGACGATGGCCAGTCCCAGCCCGGTGCCTCCGGCCTCCCGGGAGCGGGCGGGGTCGGCCCGGTAGAAGCGCTCGAAGATGCGGGGCAGCGCCCGGCTCGGGATGCCCGCGCCGGTGTCGGACACGGCCACCTCCACCCGCTCCCCCGCCTCCCTCACCGACACCCGGATGCGCCCACCGGCGGGGGTGTAGCGCAGGGCGTTGTCGAAGAGGTTCTGAAACACCTGGGCGAGCCCGCGCTCGTCGGCCTCCGCCACCGCGTCGCCCTCCACGACGAACGCCACGCCCTTCTCGGCCGCCGCCGCGGCGAAGTCGCTCCAGGCGTCCCGGGCCGCCGCCGACACCGCCACCGGGAGGGTCTCGGAGCGCCACCCACCCGACTCCAGGCGGGACAGGTCCAGGAGATCGTCCACCAGGTGCTGCAGGCGGAGCGTGTTGGAGCGGATGGCCTCCAGGAAGCGGGCCCGGAGCTCCGGAGGCGGCTCCTCCTCCAGGAGGGCCTCCGCGAAGCCCCGCACGGTGGTGAGCGGCGTCTTGATCTCGTGGGACACGTTGGCCACGAAGTCCCGTCGTACCTGCTCCAGGCGCCGGATCTCGCTCACGTCCAGGAACGTCACCACCGCGCCACCCAGGGGGAGGAGGCGGGCCGAGACGATGAGGTGGCGCTCGCCCACGTTCACCTCCCGGGCCGCCACCTCCCCCACCACCGCCTCCTCCAGGAGGTCCCGGAGCTCCGGGTGGCGTACCACGGTGCCCACGGGACCGAACCACGTGCCGGCGGGGATGCCCAGGAGCTCCCGCGCCGACGCGTTGGTGCGCAGCACCCGGGCGTCTTCTGTGAGGGCGATGACGCCCTCCGCCATGGCGTCGATCAAGGCCTGCATCTCGTCCCGCTCCCGCCCCAGCTCGGCCAGGCGGGCCTGGAGCTCGTCGGCGAGGCGGTTGAAGGCGGAGGCGAGCTCGTCCAGCTCGACGATGCGGTGGCGCGGCACCCGGCGGGAGAAGTCGCCCGCCGCCAGCGCCCCCGCCCGGTCGGCCAGCGTCACCAGCGGCTGGACGTAGCCCCGGGCGAGGAGGTAGATGGCGGCCAGCGCCAGCAGGAAGGTGAGGACGCCGGCCAGCGCCACCCTCTGCTGGATGCGGGCCACCGACGCCTCCAGCTCCCGGAGGGGGGCCGCCAGCCGGAGCACCACCGGCCGGTCCTGGAAGGTGGTGGGGATGGCCGCGTACAGCAGGTCGACCCCCAGGGTGGCGCTCACCCGGCGGGCGTAGGAGGGACCGCTGCCGTCGCCCCGGAGGGCGCCCACCACCTCGGGGCGGGTGGCGTGGCTCTCCATGCGGGGGACGTCTGCCGCGGGCACCTCGGAGTCGCCCAGGACGGTTCCGTCGGGGGCGATGAGGGTCACCCGGTAGCCCAGCCGCTCCCCCACGAGGTCGGCCACGGCGTCGGGATCGCTTCCGCCCAGCTCGTCCAGGAGGCGCCCGGCCAGCGCCAGCTCCCGCCCCAGCTCGGCGGAGCGCACGGTCAGCATCTCCCGGCGCAGGCCGCTCCCCACCAGGAGGACGACCAGCACCACGAGGAGACCGACCAGGGCGGCCGCCCCCGCGACCAGGGGGTGGTGGAGGCGCAGGCGCACTACTCCCCGGGGACCCTCAGCCGGTACCCGAAGCCCCGGATGGTCTCGATCCAGTCGCCCAGCTCGCCGAGCTTGGCGCGCAGCCGGCGCACGTGCATGTCCACGGTGCGCGTCTGGATGCGGTCGGAGACGTCCGATTCCACGTCCCACGCCTTCTCCAGGAGCTGGCGGCGGCTCTGGGTGCGGCCGCGGCGCTCCATGAGGGCCGCGAGGAGGCGGAACTCGGTGGGGGTCAGATTCAGCTCCTGCCCGTCGACCGAGGCCTGGTGGGCCGACAGGTCCATGCGGATGGGGCCGACCTTCAGGATGCGCCCCCCCGTCGACAGCGCGGGCTCCTGGATGCGGCGCAGGATGGCCTGGACCCTCAGCACCAGCTCCCGGGGGAGAAGGGCTTGGCGAGGTAGTCGTCGGCCCCCAGCTCGAAGCCCTCGATGCGGTCCTCCTGCTCCCGCCGCGCCGTGAGCACCAGGATGGGGATGGTGCGGGTGGACGCCTCCCGCTTGAGGCTCTGGAGGACCTCGTCGCCCGACATGCCTGGGAGCATGCGGTCGAGGACGACCAGGTCGGGGATCTCACGGTTCACCGCGGTGAGGGCGTCGGAGCCGTTGGAGGAGGTCTCCACGCGGAAACCCTCCCGGGTGAGCTGGTAGGCGATGAGGGCCGCGATGTCGGGCTCGTCCTCCACCACCAGGACCCTGGGGTTGGATCCGGACCTCGGGGCGCTTTCCATGGTGCTCCTCGGCACTGCGTTCGTCGTCATGTCGAATCGACCAGGGCCTCGAGCTCGTCTCTCGAGAGGGTGTGGTCCGTCTGCTTCGCCGCGTCGAACAGCCTGCGGCAGAGCGCATCGTCCTCCGGGTCGTGGCCGTGCTCCCGGAGCCAGTGCTTCACGTTCGACAGCCCCGACATGGGGCTGATCTCGATCTCCTGCTTCCGCCCCACCATGGAGGCGGGGATGGAGGAGTAGACCCGGTCGGCCAACCAGGCGTCTCCCTTCTTCTCCGCCTTCATGATGGCGGCGGCGTGGACGCCGGTCCCGGTGCGGAAGGCGTCCCGCCCCACAACGGGGTGGGAGTGGGGCACCGGCACCCGGCACGCCCGGGCGGTGAGCTCGCAGTACTCCTGCAGCCCCGTCAGGTCGGCGTGGTGGATGCCCAGGAGCGCCAGGTTCACCAGGAGAAGCTCCATCTCCGCGTTGCCCGCCCGCTCGCCGATGCCCAGGGCCGTGCCGTGGACCCTGCGGGCGCCGGCCCGGATCGCCGCCAGGGCGTTGGCGACGCCGACGCCCCGGTCACGGTGCCCGTGCCAGTCCACCCCCACGTCTTCCCCCGACGGCTCCACGATCTCCTCGATCACGAAGCGGGTCAGGGCGTAGGCGCCCTCCGGCGTGGCGTGCCCCACCGTGTCGGCCAGGCAGATCCGCTTCGCGCCCCAGCGGATGGCGTTGCCGTAGAGCGCCTTCAACGTCTCCGGGCGCGCCCGGGTGGTGTCCTCCGTCACGAACATCACAGGGATGTTCTCCCTGGCCGCGAAGGTCAGCGTCTTCTCCGACGTCTCGAGCATCCGCTCCAGCGTCCACCCCTCGGCGTACTGCCGGATCGGGGAGCTCCCGATGAACGTGCACGCTTCGATGGGGATGCCCACCTCCTGGGAGATGCGGGCGATGGGCTCCACGTCCGCCACCACCGTGCGCGCCGCGCAGTTGGGCGTGATGGAAAGCCCCGCGTCCACGATCTCCCGCGTCAGCGCCTTCACCGCGTCCACCGCCCGTGGGCCCGCCCCGGGCAGCCCCACGTCGGCGGTGTGGATTCCCAGCCGGTCCATCAGGTGCAGGAGCCGGATCTTGTCCTCCGTGGGAGGGTCCGTGACCGAAGGGTTCTGGAGCCCGTCCCTCAAGGTCTCGTCGTCCAGCTCCACCCGCCCTACCGAGGACCAATCGAAGGTCCCTTCCACCGCGTTCCAGTCGTAGATCAGGTCCTGCTCGTCCATGACGTCCGCCGTCGCTGGATCCAAGGCGCCGGGGGCCACCGCCCTCCGGATCTCCGTGGATGAAAGTACGCGACGAAGGCGTCGATCGGGAACCCGGGGACACGATGGACGATAGAGGCGGCCGGTAACGGGATCCGCCGGCCACGGTAACGACGGGGTAACGCCCGCCGCCCCTCGCCGATTGACACCTCCCCCGGTGCCGTCCGACCTTCGCGGCCATGGACGACCCCATGGTAGGCCGGGTGCGGAGCCTCCTGGCACGGCCGGACGTGCAGAAGGCCCGCACCCGCCTCTTCGACGACGACGAGCGTACGCTCCGCGACCAGCGCGAGCTCACCGAGATTCCCGCTCCCCCCTTCGGAGAGGCGCAGCGCGCTCAGCGCATGGCCTCCCTGCTGGAGGAGGCCGGGCTGTCGGGCGTGGAGACCGACGGCGAGGGGAACGTCCTGGGCCGCCTCGGGGGGAACGGCCGTCCCCCCATGGTGATCGCCGCCCACCTGGACACGGTCTTCCCCCCCGACACCGACGTGCGGGTGAGGGACGTGGGCGACCGGCTCGTGGCGCCCGGCATCTCCGACGACGGCCGCGGCCTGGCGGCCCTCACCGCCCTGGCCCGGGCCATCGTGGGGGCGGAGCTGGAGCTCTCCCGGCCCCTCCTCTTCGTGGCCACGGTGGGCGAGGAGGGGCGGGGCGACCTGCGGGGCGTCCGCCACCTCTTCCGGGAGGGCGGCCCCGGCCGCTCGGCCCACGGCTTCCTCTCCCTGGACGGGGCGGGGCTGGCCCGCATCGTGAACGCGGGCCTGGGCTCCCGGCGCTTCCGCGTGACCGTGCGGGGACCCGGCGGCCACTCCTGGGTGGATTTCGGCACGCCGAATCCCATCCACGCGGTGGGGCGGGCCGTGGCAGCCCTCGCGGACATGGAGCGGCCCACCCAGCCCCCCTCCACCCTCACCGTGGCGCGCTGGGGCGGAGGCACCAGCGTGAACGCCATCCCCCGGGAGGCGTGGGTGGAAATCGACGTGCGCAGCCCCTCTCCCGGTGACCTGGCCGCCCTCGAGGAGGGGGTGCGCAGTCGGGTGTCGGCGGCGGTGGAGCGGGAGGGAGGCGACACCTCGGCGGCCGCCGGGCTGACGGTGGAGGTCGAGGTGATCGGCGACCGCCCGCCCGGAAGCACCCCCGACGACGCCGGCCTGGTGCGGGCGGCCCAGGCGGCCACCCGCTCGGTGGGGGTGGACCCCCAGCTCGCCATCTCCTCCACCGACGCCAACGTGCCCATGGCCCTGGGCATCCCCGCCATCACCATGGGCGCGGGGGGTGAGGCCGGGCAGGCCCACACGCCCGACGAATGGTACCGGAACGAAGCGGGCCCGGAGGGCATCCTCCGGGCCCTCCTCACCCTCCTGGCCGCCGGCGAAGGCTAGGAGCCAGGCCGCGGCCCGCTCACACCAGCACCTCCGAGTCGTCGGCCACGCTCAGCGACCCGCGGAAGCCCCGCACGTGGGAAAAGCTCCCCACCAGGGAGTCGTGGAGGGTGGCTCCCTCGATGACGGCCTCCTCCCCCACGATGACGTCCTCCAGGGTCGAATCGGTGACCTCGCTCCCCCGGCCCACGGTGACGTTGGGGCCGATGCGCCCGCCCCGGACCTTCGCCCCCGCCTCCACCCGGACGGGCTCCACCAGCTCGGCCCCGTCCACGACGGCACCCTCCTGCACGCCGCCCCGGGTGGTCTCGAGAAGGTGGCGGTTGGTCTCGAGGAGCGTCTCGGGCTTGCCGCAGTCGTACCACCCCTCCACCGGCGCGGTGAGGATCCTGGCACCGTGGTCGACCATGTACTGGAAGGCGTCGGTGAGGAAGTACTCCCCGCCCGGCCCCGGGTCCTTGCGCAGGGTGGCGTTGATGCCTTCGAAGAGGAGCCCGTAGTCGCGGATGTAGTAGAGGCCGATGTTGGCCAGCTTCGAGACCGGCTCCTTCGGCTTCTCCACGATGCGCTCCATGGTGCCGTCGTCCCGGGTGATGATGACTCCGAAGCGCTGGTAGTCCTCCACTTCCTTGGCCCAGATCACCCCGGCGTACGCGTCGTCCAGGTGCTTCACCAGGGACAGGTCGGCGTCGAAGAGGGTGTCGACGAAGAGGATCAGCAGGTCCTCGTCGGCGTACGGCTCGGTGAGCTTGATCGCGCCGGCGGTGCCGTCCTGTTCCTCCTGCACCACGTAGTGGGCCCGGATCCGGGGGTACTCCTCCTCGATGTAGCGCCGGATCACGTCGCCCAGGTAGCCCACCACGAACACGATCTCCTCGATGCCCAGCGCCAGGAGGTCGTCGAGGATGTAGCTCATGACCGGACGGCCCCCCACCCGCACCAGGGGCTTGGGGGTGATGTGGGTGTGGGGGCGGAGGCGGGTACCTTTCCCCGCCAGGGGGATGATGGCCTTCAATGGATGCTCCTTCGTGCGTTCGTGGGCTGCCTGGGACGGCGGAGCCGAATGATGGTCCGCCGGCCCGGTCCGTGCAAAGGCCGGACCCTGCCGCGTCGTAACGGCGAGAGGCGGGGGCTGCACCGGCGCCCCGACATCGCCATCTTGTTGCACCCCATCCCCGGCCCCGCCGGGAGTGCCGAAGGAGGCAGCCGTGCCCACACATGCCCGCATCGCCGGATGGACGCTCGCCACCCTCCTCGGGGGGTGCGCGCCCCTGGCCGCCCAGGCCGGGCCGGCCGCGCCGCCCGAGCCTGCCCCCTACATCCAGGTGAGCGGGTCGGCCCAGGTCCAGGTGCCGTCCGACCGGGCCGTCCTGAGCCTGGCCGTGGAGACCCAGGCGGACAACGCACGGGCCGCGTCCCAGGAGAACGCCCGCCGCATGGACGCCGTGGTGCGGGCCCTCAAGCCCCTGGTGTCGGACACCGGCCGGGTGGAGACGTGGGGCTACACGCTGCAGCCCCGCTACCGCTATCCCCAGGGGGGCGCGCCGGTCATCGAGGGCTACACGGTGGTCAACAACGTGCGCGTCACGCTGGACGACGTGACCCGGGTGGGGGCCGTCATCGACGCCGGCATCGCCGCCGGAGCCAACCGGGTGGCCAGCCTGGACTTCCAGGCGAAGGACACCCAGGCGGCCCGGGAGGAGGCCATGAAGCAGGCGGTGGCCCGGGCCCGGGGCGAGGCGGCGGCCATCGCCCAGGCCATGGGCGTGGCGCTGGGGCCTCCCCTGGAGGTGAACGGCGGCACGCAGGAGCCATCGCCGGTCCCCCAGTACCGGGCCGTGGCCATGGAGGCGTCCCAGGCCCGGGCCCCCACGCCCATCGAGCCCGGCCAGCAGACCGTGAGCGCCAACGTGAGCGTGAAGTACCGGATCGGGTCGCGCGCTCCTTGAGCCTGGCGACGGCCCTCACCCGCAACAGGGCGGCGACCGATCCCCTGGCGGAGGACCCGTACCTCCGGGGGCGCACGTACGCCATCAGCTTCGACCGGGTGTGGAACGCCGCCCTGGCGCTGGCGGACGGCGGGCTCAAGCGGTGGAAGGTGGTGGAGGCGGACGACGAGGCGGGCTTCATCCGGGCCGAATCGAAGACGCTGGTGCTGCGGCGCGTGGGCGACGTGCGCATCGACGTGACGCTGGACGCGAACGGGCAGACCCGGGTGGACCTCGCGTCGGCGTCCCGCAAGGGGAAGGGTGACCTGGGCGCCAACGGCCGCAGGATCGGCCGCTTCGTCCGGGAGCTGGACAAGCGCCTCGAAGCCACCCACGCCCAGATCCTGGACGCGACGCGCCAGCCCAACTTCACGTCCTGAGGGACGCCGCCCGCCGCCCGTCACTTGTTGCTGGCGTTCCGGGCCCCGGTCTATAGTTCGGGCCACCCGACGATCCGTCCGTTCCGGAACGCCGAGCCGGCACGGCCCCCCGCCCCCGAGGCCGACACCCCATGCAGCTCTACACCAAGATCCTCATAGGACTGGTCGCCGGCGCCGTCGCCGGGCTGGTGGCCAACGTCTTCGGCATCGTCTTCCTCCAGCACCTCTTCAGCGGCATCGAGCCGCTGGGGACGGCATTCATCCGCCTCATCACCATGATCGTGGTGCCCCTGGTGGTGGCGAGCCTGCTGGTGGGAACCGCCTCCCTGGGCGACCTGCGCAAGCTGGGCCGCATCGGCGGCAAGACGCTGGCCTACTACATGTGCACCACCGCGGTGGCGGTGATCATCGGGCTGGTGGCGTCCAACCTGGTGCGGCCCGGCGGCCGCATCGACCCCGCCACCCGGGACGCCCTCTCCACCCGCTACGGCGGCGAGGCCCAGGCGAGCATCGACCTGGCCGCCCACGCGCCGTCCACGGTGGAGACGCTCCTCAACATGATCCCGCGCAACCCCATCGCGGCCGCGGCGAACATGGACCTGCTGCCCCTGATCGTCTTCACGATCATCTTCGGCGCCGCCATCAGCACCATCAAGCCCGAATACCGGGACCCCGTGCTGAACGTGTTCCACGGGGTGAACGAGGCGTCCATGGTCATCATCGACTGGGTGATGCTGCTGGCGCCCTACGCGGTGTTCGCCCTGATCGCGTCGGTGGTGTCCAACTTCGGGCTGGACCTCCTGAGGAGCCTGCTCATCTACGCGCTGACGGTGGTGGCGGGACTCCTGCTCCACGCCTTCGGGACGTACGCCCTGGTGGCGAAGTTCCTGGCGAAGCTGAGCCCCGCCGACTTCTACCGGCGCATCGCCAAGGCGCCGCTGGTGGCCTTCTCAACCTCCTCGTCCAACGCCACGCTGCCCGTGACCATGGAGACCGCCGAGGAGGAGCTGGGGGTGTCGAACGAGGTGGCGAGCTTCGTCCTCCCCCTCGGGCGCCACCATCAACATGGACGGCACCGCCCTCTACCAGGCGGTGGCCGTCATGTTCATCGCCCAGATCTACGGCATCGACCTGTCCATCTCCCAGCAGGCGGTGGTGGTCCTCACCGCCACCCTGGCCTCCATCGGCGCCGCCGGGGTGCCCAGCGCCGGCATCATCACCCTCATCATCGTGCTGAACTCGGTGGGGCTCCAGGGCGAAGTCCAGGCGGGCATCGCCCTCATCCTGGGGGTGGACCGGATCCTGGACATGCTGAGGACGTCGGTGAACGTCACGGGCGACCTCGCCGCCAGCGCGGTCATCGCCCGCAGCGAGGGCGAGGCCCTCATCCGACGTCCGGTGGACCACAAGGTGGCCATCGGATCGGCCTGAGGGCGGCGGCCCCGGGGGGACCTGCTCCGCCCGGTTCAGCCCGGCCCCGCCTTCGCGGCCCCACGGCGCTCCGCCGTGGGGCCGCTTCCGTTGCCGACCATTCCGTTACCAGACGGTAGCCGTGCGCTTCCCGGATTGATTCGTTCGTGCGCCACGTTCAGGTCGACCCACCGGATCCCCGGCGGCGTCCGCAACGAGCACGAACCTCCCGGAGGAGGATCCAGGAATGCCCAGGCACGGTCGCTCCCTTCTCATCGCGTGGCTGGCGGCGCTCCTCGCCACGGCCCCCGCCGCCGGCCAGGAGGCGCCCGGCCGCATCGTGGGTCGCGTGGTGGACCAGGAGACGGGGCAACCCATCTCCGGCGCCCAGATCAGCGTGGAGGGCACCCGCCAGGGCGCCCTCACCAACGTCGACGGCCGCTACATCCTTCTACGGATCCCCGCGGGCACCCGGACCCTCCACGTGACCTACATCGGCTACGCCGACAAGACCGTGCAGGGCATCGGGGTGCAGGCGGACCAGGCCGTGGTCCAGGACGTCGCCCTCGTGTCGTCGGCCATCGCCATCGCCCCCATCACGGTGTCCGCGACCCGGGAGCAGGGCACGGTGACCTCGGCCCTGAACGCCCAGAAGACGGCGGTGGCCGTGACGAGCGCCACCACCGCCGATCAGATCGCGAAGAGCCCGGACAGCGACGCCGCGGAGGCCGTGCAGCGGGTGAGCGGCGTCACGGTGCGCGACGGGAAGTACGTCTTCGTCCGGGGCCTCGGCGAGCGGTACACGACCACGTCGCTGAACGGCGCCCGCGTGCCCAGCCCCGAGCCGGAGAAGAAGGAGGTGCCCCTGGACCTCTTCCCCTCCGACCTCCTGGAGGGGATCACCACCTACAAGACCTTCACCCCGGATCAGCCCGGCGACTTCAGCGGCGCCCAGGTGAACCTCAAGACCCGCTCCTTCCCCGCCCGCCGGATGGTGCACCTGTCGGTCTCCGGCGGCTACAACCAGCTCGCCACGGGCAAGGACATCCCCATGCCCGTGACCATCGGGGGCGAGTGGCTGGGCATGGCGGCCGGGAACCGGACGCTGCCCCAGCGCCTCACCAGCGTGCAGGACTTCACGACCCTGTCCCACGGCGACATCAACCAGATCATCCGGGCGCTTCCGAACGACTGGAGCTTCAAGCAGGCCAGCGCACCCCCCAACGTGTCGGGGAGCCTCTCCTTCGGGGGCGAGGACCCGGTGCTGGGTCAGCGCGTGGGCTACATCGGCTCCTTCACGTACCGCCGGAGCCAGAGCGTCCTCGCCGACGAGGTGCGGGCACGGGCCGTGGCCGGCGACGCCGCGGGCACCCCGAAGCCGTACAACACGTTCACCGGGAGCACCGGCAGGACCAGCGTGCTGTGGGGTGGGCTCCTCAACCTCAGCACCTACCTCGGCTCGGGCACGAAGATCGAGCTCAACAACACCTACGACCGCTCCGCCGACAACTCGGCCCACATGGACTGGGGCACCCTGGAGGAGTTCCTGCAGGTGGACAGCGTGCGGCGCACCTCCCTGGACTACGTGGAGCGGGTGGTGCGCTCGAACCAGCTCCGGGGCGAGCACCAGATCGGCGACCACAACCACGTGAGCTGGTCGGCGACGTCGTCGGGGGTGACCCGCGTGGAGCCCGACCGCTCCGACATGGCGTACGGATACGAATTCGCGCCCACGGGAGAGCGGTTGCCCCTGGCCTGGCTGGGCTTCATCCCCGAGGCGGCCAAACGCACCGCCGGCGACCTCAAGGAGGACGTGCTCTCGGGGGACCTGGGCTACGCCTTCTCGTTCGGGCCGGCGGAGAGCCTCACCACCCTGAAGGTGGGCGGCGCCTTGCGCCACACCACCCGGGACTCCCACACCGCGTCGTACAACCTCCGGGCGCTGGGCCTGGACGCCTCCGCCCGGGCGGCCGCCCCCGACCAGCTCTTCTACGGCTCCTACACCCAGGGGGACGCGGCCAAGATCCTCCTGGAGCCCAACGCCGCCGGAGGTTCGTACAACGCCACGGACGACGTGACGGCGGGCTACGCCATGGCGGAGGTGCCCCTCGGGCCGCGGGTGCGGGTCATCGGCGGCGCCCGCGTGGAGAAGTGGGACCTGAGCATGGACGCGGAGCCCGTGAGCCGGGGCACCATCACCATCGACCGGACCAACACGGACGTCCTCCCCTCTCTGGCGCTGAACGTGAGGCTGGCCGAAGGCCAGACGCTGCGCTTCTCGGCGTCCCGGACGCTGGCCCGCCCCGAGTACCGGGAGCTGGCCCCCATCAGCTACCGGGACATGCTGGGCGAGCGGGAGGTGTTCGGCGACTCCAGCCTGGTGCGCACGCTGGTGCAGAACTACGACGCGCGCTGGGAGTGGTATCCCGGGCTGGACGAGGTGGTCAGCGTCGGCTTCTTCGCCAAGCGCTTCGACAACCCTATCGAGCAGATCGACGTGGCCACCTCGGGGGTGTCGCAGCTCAGCTTCATCAACGCCGCGTCGGCGTCCAACTACGGCGTGGAGCTCGAGGTGAGGAAGAGCCTCGGCTTCCTGGGAGAGGCGCTCGATCCCTTCGGGATCTTCTCCAACCTCACGCTCATGAAGAGCACCATCAACACCAGCAACAGCACGCTCTCCGCCCAGACCAACCCCGAGCGCCCCATGGTGGGGCAGGCCCCCTACGTGGTGAACGCGGGAGTGGCGTACACGAGCCCCTCCGGCGGCACCAGCGCCACGGTGCTCTACAACGTGGTGGGGAAGCGCATCACCGCGGCCGCGCTGGAGCCCATCAAGGTGGACACCTACGAGCAGCCCCGGAAGCAGCTCGACGTGTCCCTCCGCTTCGGGATCCACGACGGCCTCACCGGCAAGCTCGACGCCACGAACCTGCTCGATTCGCCCTACGAGGAGCGCCAGGGCACCGTGATCCGCAACCGTTACCGCACGGGGCGGTCGATGAGCCTCGGCCTGAGCTGGACGCTGCGCTGAAGCCCCCCGGGCCCGCGTGACCCCTTCGTTACCGCTCCGTCGAGAGCGTCGCTACACGAGCCCCCTATCGTCGGGTGTTCACTCGACCCGAGATCCCGCACACGTACACCTGGAGAGCGTCCCCCATGCGACTCGAGTCTCGCAGGTTCCTGCTCCTCACGACCGCCGCCGCCCTGATTGTAGGCTCGGCGTCGGCGTGCAGCAGCGACAGCACCACCCCCGAGCCCACCCCCGCGGTGTCCGCCCCTACAGGAGTGGCGGCCACGGCCACCTCCTCCACCACGGTGCGCGTGACCTGGAACCAGGTTTCGGACGCCAGCAGCTACGAGGTCGACCGGGCCGAGGGGAGCGGCACCTTCACCAACGTGCAGTCGGGGCTGACCTCGACGTTCCTAGAGGACACGGGCCTCAAGGCCTCCACCCAGTACCGGTACCAGGTGCGGGCCACGTCGGGAAGCGCGAAGAGCGACAACAGCTCGGCGGCCTCCGTCACCACGCCGGCGCCCCCCGAGGAGGGGCCCAAGGTCGCCACGGTCAACGGCGTCACGCTGGACCGGACCTTCTTCTCCGACACCACCTACGTCCTCAGCGGCTACGTGAAGGTGAGCAACGGCGCGACGCTCACCATCCAGCCCGGGACGAAGATCGTGGGTGACACCCTGGTGCCCGGGAGCTCCCTGTGGATCCTCCGGGGTTCGAAGATCATGGCCGAGGGGACGAAGGACGCCCCCATCGTCTTCACATCGCAGCGTTCGCCCGGGCACCGGGCCCCTGGCGACTGGGGCGGCCTCATCATCATCGGCAACGCCCTCACCGACCGCACCGTGAGCACCATCTTCACCGAGGGTCCGGTGGGCGCGGCGGAGAACTTCGGCGGCGGCACCGACCCCATGGACAACTCGGGCTCGCTCAAGTACGTGCGGGTCGAGTTCGCCGGATACGACGTCTCCAACGGCGGCGGCCAGGAACTCAACTCGATCTCGAACTACGCTGTGGGCCGCGGCACCCACTTCGACTACATCGAGGTGATGGCCGGCCTCGACGACGGCATCGAGAACTTCGGTGGCGAGGCCGAGTACCGACACATCGTCTCCTGGAACAGCGCCGACGACCAGTTCGACTGGGGCGACGGCGTCCAGGCCCGCCTCCAGTACTTCATCGCCATCGTGACCCAGGTCCTCCAGCCCCGGCCCGGCACGGGCACGGTGTCCAGCGACCCCCGCGGCTTCGAGGGCGATGGCTGCGAGATCGAGAAGCCCGGGTGCGCGTACACGAACCCGCCCTTCTCCATGCCCGTGCTGGCCAACTTCACGGTCATCGGCCCCGGTCCCGGCGTCTTCTCCACCACCGACGGCAACGGCGCGGTCATCCGCCGCGGCTCCACGGTCGAGATGGTCAACGGCATCATCGCCCGCTGGCCGGGCGTGGGCATCAGCCTCCGCGACCCGGAGGTCGTGGACCTGACCAGCAAGGACTCGACCTTCATCCACAACGTGGTCCTGGCCGAGAACGGCTCGAACTTCGAGCCCGTCGGCAAGAACTACGGCTCGATGGTCAAGGACAGCGCGGCCGCGTGGAACATCACGGAGTCGTCGCTGGCGGACCTGTTCCAGGGCCCCCTGCCCCTGGGGACCACCGTGCCTACCGATGCCACGCTCGGCGTCCAGCTGAAGGCGGGGTCGGAGGCGGCGACCGGCGGTCTCTCGAGCTTCGCGGGCACCAAGTTCGAGGCTCGCGTGCAGGACTTCTTCGGCGCCCCGATGCCGGCCACATCGTACATCGGTGCGGCCGACCCGTCGGCGGCGACGGGTTGGTGGGAGGGCTGGACGTACTTCGCCAACAACTAGGCGACCCGAGCTGACGGAACGGGCGGCCGGGGTGAAGGTGTGCCCCGGCCGCCCTCGTCATCCCCCTCACGTACCTACGGGACCCATCCGAACCATGAAGCAGAGTCTTCCCCTGCTCGCTGTAGCGGCCCTGGCCGCCGTTTTCGCCGGGTGCCGCGGCACCCCCGCCACGGACAACGCCGAGGCGGCACCCCAGCCCGACGACGTGAAGCACGTGGTGGACAGCGTCATCCCCATGGACGTGGCCATGGAGCGCTTCCGCGTGGGCCTTTCCGAGCCGGCCGGATTCCACGGCGACGTGAAGAGCCGGGACGACCTCGTCGCCCGGGTGATCCAGGCCCTGCAGGACAGCGACACGACCGCCTTCGGGGACCTCGCGGTCAACCGGGCCGAGTGGGCCTGGCTCTACTATCCCACCACGACCCTCTTCAAGCCGCCCTACGAGCTGCCTCCCCAGCTGGCCTGGTACCAGCTCCAGGAAGCCAATCGCAAGGGTGTCCTGCGGGCGCTCCGGGAGCTGGGCGGGCACCGCGTTGATCTGAAGGGCTACACGTGTGACCCGGAGCCCACGATCCAGGGGGAGAACCGGCTCTGGAGCGGGTGTCGGGTGACCCTGTCCCGGGACGGCGCGGACCCCGTCACCCTCGGCCTCTTCGGCGCGATCGTGGAGCGGGGCGGGGTCTTCGAGATCCTGAGCTACCACAACGACTTCTGAGGCCGGTCAGCGCTTCTCCCGGGCCCGGGCGAAGTTCATGACGTCCAGGGCGTAGCTGCGGCGCTGCGGGAGGCGTCGATCTCCCGTGAGGCCGAGCCCCCGGTTGAGCTCCCGCCGCACCCGGTTCTCCACCCGGAGCGAGCAGGCGAGCTCTCCCGTCCCCTCGCCCAGCACGGGGTCGTCGCAGAAATCCTCCAGGCGGCGGGAGCGGGCGATGCTGCCCACGTGGGCCACGAACTCGTGGGCCAGGATGACCAGGAGGTCGTCCTCGATGAGGCGGTCCGCGTCGGCGAGCCCCGCCCGGTGGATCCACCCGGCGACGCTGTCCACCCGCACCGCCACCCACGCCCGCTCCACCCGCCCCATGGCCTCCAGGCCGCCGTCGGGCGAGGGACCCGCGACCCGGAAGACCATCCACGCCACCGACGGCTCCGCGCCGGCCCCGGGGTCGCTCCCCGCCTGGGCCAGCAGCGCGTCCTCCTCGTCGGGGGTGGGCCCACCCTCCGAGTCGGGGAGGGCGGCCAGCTCCGCGGGGGTGCCGATGGCCACGGACAGCCCGCTGGCGGCCAGGTCGCGGAGCACGGCGGCCGCGCTGGGCGAGGCTTCCGCCAGCCGATCCAGAGCGGCGGCCAGGCGGGGGTCGATGACCCGGAGCCCGGGCACGTCGGCGATCGGCCTCTGGGCGAGGACGGGCCGGGGCGCCGCCAGACAGGCCAGGGCGGCGAGGGCAGCGAGGAGGGTGGCCGTGGTCACGCGGGGATGCTTGCTCATGGAGGCCTCCGGGACGCGGGGTCCGGAGCGTACGTTACGGGCCCATCGTACGATCGCGATACATCGGTTACAAGATCGATGCACGCACCGTGCTCGCCCCGGCGGGCCCCCCCGCTCCCGCCTCGACGCCCCGGACGGCCTCCGCTAGAGTGGTGACGGTCCGCCCCCCCCCCACCGTCCAGGCCCATGCCCCGAACGCGCTGGCTCCCCCTCCTCCTCGTCCTCCTCGCGGTGGCGTTGACGTCGTGCGTGAGCGAGCCGGGGGACCAGGGCGGCGTCGGCAAAGCCCAGGCCCCCGACTCCGTGGCCCCCGCCGCGGCGCCCGGCCGCATCTACGACCGGGTGGTGGCGTTCATGACCACCCGCTCCGACAGCACCCTGCTGGTTCCGTGGATGTTCAGCGCCCGCTCCCGACCGGGCGCGGTGGAGCGTCAGGCCCGGGCCTGGCTGGTCCGGGGGGGCACGTGGGAGTCCTTCCTGGCCGACACCTGGGAGACGCCGCCCAGCCGGGTGCCGTGGCGGCTCCTCCCCCGGGGCGCCATGCACCTCGTGGTGGGGGAGGCCGACGCGCTGGAGCGCCTGGTCTTCGAGGAAGGCCCCCGACAGCTCGAGCTGGCCATGGGCTCCACCCTGGTGGAGTGGAGCGGCCGCAGGGGCGAATCGTTCCGACTCCTGGACGGCACGGCGCTCCTCTCGGGGGAGCGGGTGCAGGGGCTGGTGCTCGACCTCTCCCGGGTGCGCCGCCCGGAAGATCCGCCCCCTGGCGACTGGACGGTGCTGGCCTCGGGCGACTCGCTCCAGGTGGTGGTGAGCGACCCGGGCGAGGGCGGCACCGAGGGGGCACCCTACCAGGCATGGGCCCGGGTGGATTTCCGGGAGATCCAGTGGCCCGCCGTGGAGGTGCGCTGGACCGAGACCCGGGCCTTCGAGAAGGCCCGCCGGGACGTCCCCGTGGCGTGGAGCCTGCGCTCGTCGGACGGCGAGCTCCAGGGCACGCTCTCGGTCGAGTCGGCCCAGGTCCAGGCCGGCGAGGGGGAGGGCCCGCTCCTGCCCGTGGACGCCCTCTTCGAGGTGTCGGGCACCGTGCAGATCGGCGAGAGCGTCTACCCCGTCCGTGGCCTCTTCCGCCACGTGCAGCCGTAGCGGGGCCATGTCCCAGGAGCTGCTGAGCGCCCTGGTCACCATCGCCTTCGGCGCCGTGGCCGGAGGCGTGACCAACAGCATCGCCATCTGGATGCTGTTCCACCCCTACGAGCCCCCACGGCTGGGGCGCTGGCGCATCGGCTTCCTCCAGGGCGCGGTGCCCAAGAACCAGGCGCGCCTGGCCTCGGCCATCGGGCGCACGGTCGGGGGCCGGCTCCTGACGGACACGGACCTGGCCAGCGTCTTCGCCGAGCCGTCGTTCCGGAGCGCCTTCGACGAGCGGCTCTCGGCCTTCCTGGACCAGATCCTCCACCGGGAGCGGGGCTCGCTGCGAGAGCTCCTCCCCGAGCCCGTGCGACCCGCGGCCGAGGCGTTCGTGGCCGACCTCCTGGAGCACGGGCTCGCCCGCCTCCAGGACTACCTCGCCTCCGAGCGCTTCGAGGGCGCGGTGGCACGGCGGGCCAGCGAGGTCGTGGGGGCGGTGGCCGACGAGCCCATCGGCGGCCTCCTCACCCCGGCCCGGGAGGCGGCCATCACCGGCGCCGTGGACGAGTGGCTGGAGGGGGCCGTGGCCAGCGACGACTTCCGCCGCACGGTGGAGGACTACCTGGAGCGGGCGAGCCAGCGTCTGCTGGAGCCCGAGCGCACCTTCGAGGAGATCCTACCCCTGGGGCTGGTGGGCTCCATGGAGCGGGCCATCCAGGCCTACCTCCCCCTGGCCATCGAGCGGCTGGGCTCCCTGCTGGAGGACCCCGAGACCCGGGCCCGCTTCGAGACCACCCTCCACGAGCTGTTCCACCGCTTCCTCAGGGACCTCAAGTTCCACCAGCGCGTCGTGGCGCGGCTGGTGGTGACCGAGGACACGGTGGACCGGGTGCTGGACACCATCGAGAAGGAAGGGGCCCAGCGCCTCGCCGAGCTCCTGCAGGACCCTCCGGTGCAGGAAGCCATGTCCCGGAGCATCAACGACGCCGTGGTGGACTTCCTCCGGCGCCCCGTGCGCTCCGTGCTGGGGGGGCCGGAGGCGGACAGCGTGCTGGACGCCCGGGCCACCCTGGTCGGGTGGGCCGTGGGCGCCGCCCGGGACGCCCAGACCCGGGCGTTCCTGGTGGAGAAGCTGGACGCCGCCCTGGCCAAGGCCGGCGCCCGCACCTGGGGCGACGTGCTGGAGAAGGTCCCCACCGAGAAGGTGGCGGCGGGATTGGTGAAGGCGGCCCGGAGCGACGCCGCCGGCCGCCTCTACCGGGAGGTGGGGGAGCGGCTCGCGGCGGGTCTGCTGGACCGGCCCATCGGCGTGCCCGCCCGCTTCCTCCCGGAGGAGGCCCCCCGCCGCCTCGAGGAGGGGCTGGCCGACCCGCTGTGGGCATGGCTCCAGGAGCAGGTGCCCACGGTGGTGGAGCGCATCGACGTGGCGCGCCGCGTGGAGGAGAAGGTGCTGGACTACCCGACGCCCAAGCTGGAGGAGCTGGTGCGGCGGGTCACGGAGCGGGAGCTCCGTCTCATCGTGCGGCTGGGCTACGTCCTGGGGGCCGTCATCGGCGCCGGGCTCGTGGCGGTCAACTGGGTCATCGCCCGCTGAGCCACCCCGGTGGCCGACTGGGACGCCCCCCTACTCCTCCTCGCTGGGCTTCGGCGCCGCGGTCCGGAAGGGGCGGCGCTCCATCGCGTGGCGCCGCTCCGATGCCCTCGCGTCCTTCCGGAGCCAGTCCAGGGGCGTGAACGAGCGCCGCACCCGGCGGTGCTGGCTCAAGGGCAGCGACAGGAGTCGGTCGATCTCCTCCTGGCTCTGCTCGTACCGGCCGGGCCGGCCGAGCCAGACGCCCAGGCCGAGGGCGAGGAGGGCTCCGAGGATCTTGAGGACGAGCATGGCGGGACCTGCTCCTGCGGGGATCGCGGGCCGCCCCTCCGGACGGCCCCAGAGCATGTAAAACGGGGGCGCCCCCGGGGTTCCCGGAAGCGCCCCCGCGCGGGAGCCGCCAGGCGGGCCGCAATCAGGCCTTGCCGAGGGACTCCAGCACCAGCAGCGACAGCCCCACCACCAGGATGATGGCGACCACCTGGGTGCCCACCGCGACACACGCGGCCACGGACCAGAAGACGATGTGGGTGAAGATGTAGCCGCCGGGGACGAGGTCGCGCATGGCTCGGTTCGCTCGTGGGTTCGGATGCCGTCGTTGCCGCCCCAATATGGGCGAGTCCGGGGGTCGTGGAAAGTGCCCGCCGCGCTGGGAGCCCGCTAGTCGATGGGCGGCACCTCGGCCACGTCCGATTCGCCCCCCTCCACCCGCCGCCGGGCGGCGGTGAGGTAGCCGGCCTTGAGGTCCAGGAGGTGGGAGATCTTGCGCATGAGCCAGTCCTCCCGGCGGGCCAACTCGCCGTCGGCGTAGACCAACCCCCACATGATCTCGGCCAGCACCATCTTCTGCCCCAGGGAGTAGTTCTCCTTGATGAGGCTGGTGAACTGCCACAGGTCCACCGCCTGGGCGCGCTGCCGCTCGGCCATGCGCAGGAGCTGTTCGGCCTGCTCGGCGTCGAGGCCGTACTGGCGCCGGACCGCGTTGGTCAGGTGCGTTCGCTCCTCCTCCGTGAACTCGTCGTCGGCGTGGGCCAGCTCCAGGAGGAGGGCGCAGGCGGCCAGACGGATGTCTCGCTCCCGTACGGCGGGCGCAGCCTCCTCCGGCGGGTTCATGGCCGTGTTGAAGAACGAGCGGATGGCGTCGAGCATGTGCGTCTCCAGCGCAGCCGGGCCGCCGGTCAGGGGGCCGTGCTCCCGAGGGTGAGGTCCAGAAGGCGGTGGCCCTTCATCTCCACCTCCTCGCCCGGCACCACCGGCAGCGGGTGGGCGAAGGCGGGACCGTCGTGGACGAATGTATGGTATTCACCGCGCTCCCCGCACGGGTCCGCGCCGTGGGCCTCCACCGCCTCCAGGAAGTCCCGGTCCAACGCGCGCCCGAGCCATGCGGGCTCCCCCAGCTCCAGGTCCACGCTCACCACCGTGGCCCGGTAGCCCAGCCCGACCACCTCCGCCGCCAGCGCCGCCGGCGCCTCGCCCCACAGGGGCTCCAGGTGCTCGAGCCCGGCGGCCCGCACCCGCTCCTCGTACCAGGCGCGCACGTCGGCGAGGTGGATGTTCCCGAACAC
This sequence comes from uncultured Gemmatimonadales bacterium, assembly GCA_963720485.1. Classification (GTDB taxonomy): domain Bacteria; phylum Gemmatimonadota; class Gemmatimonadetes; order Longimicrobiales; family Gaopeijiaceae; genus MFD05684-c1. Next base: position 436,571 of record OY970395.1, on the reverse strand, counting down.
CATCCCCGCCACGCCCCTGGCCCCCAGCGCCTGCAGGGTCTCCAGGAAGGTGGGCTCGAAGGCGCCCGCTCCCACGGGGACCAGGAAGGGGTCGAGCCCCAGCTCGCGGCAGTGGGCCTCCACCAGCGCCCGCCGCGTGCCGTGGAACGCCACCCGCCCGCTGGCGGCGTCGTAGAGGTTCACCCCCACCGTCACGGTGTGGCCCGCCGCCCGGGCCCGGTGGAGGGCCAGCGTGGCGTCCTTGCCGGCGCCGGTGGCCAGGGCGAGCACGCCGCTCACGCCTCCAGCGCCCGGGTCTTGCGCACGCCGGCCCGGAGGGGCAGCCACACCGCCAGCGCGGTGAGCACGAGGGCGCCCACGAGCCCCAGGACCAGCGGCACGACGGGAGCCAGCCCCTGCTCCTCCCCCCGGAAGCGGGCGCTCAGGAACAGGTAGACCGGCCACGCCTCGAGGATGACGATCCCCGCTAGGTAGCCGGTGGCCACCATCATGAACACCAGCCCCCCGAAGGAGGTGGGGATCTCGGCGGGGTTCTCCGTCTCGTAGTTCGGGAACAGGGCGCCGAAGCCCAGGGCCAGGGCGGTGAGGGCCAGCGTCACCCCCACCATGGTCACCGTGGTGAGGGTGAGGATGAACGGCGTGGCCGAGAGGATGAGGTTGGTCCCCACGATGAGGGGCACGGCCACCAGGAGGAGGGGGAGGGTCCCCACCCAGTACTTGGACCAGAAGAGGGAGCGCACGTCCAGCGGCGAGGAGCGGAGGAGCCACATCATGCGCCCCTCCAGGGACATGGCCGGAAAGACGAAGCGGGCCGCGATGGCGGCCACCACGAAGCCCGCCAGCCCCAGGTTCAGGAACGACACCACGTTGATGAGGAAGAAGGACACCCGCTCGCCGGTGTAGAGGGGCAGGACCTTGATGTTGTAGACGTACACCACCACCAGCACCGCCAGCAGGATGAGCTGGGACCACTGGGTGGCGTCCCGGAAGAAGAGGCGCACCTCCTTCGACACCAGCTCACGGGTGCGCACCGACGCCCCCGCCAGCAGCCGCTCGACCAGCCGGGAGCGGCGGCGCCCCTCCCGCCGCTCCGCCCCTTCCTGGGCCCGGGTGAAGCCCCCGGGATACCAGCGGGCGTGGACCCACGCCCCCAGCACCACGAACGCCGCCGCCGTGCTCCACAGGAAGAGGAAGGGGAAGGGCTGGAAGGCCCCCCGGAGCTGGCTCATCAGAGCGCCGGCCGCCCACTCCGAGGGCAGCCATGGCGAGGTCGGGGTGCGGAGCACCGCCACGAAGTCCACCAGGCTCCGGAACTCCTCGGGCCGCATGAGCCGCTCGGGCCGGAGGAAGCGGAAGAGGGCCACCACGCCCGCCGCCGAGAAGAGCCCCACCAGGGCCAGGAGGTCCCGGGTGCGCCGGGCCGGGAACAGGTTCACCAGCGCCAGCGTGAACGCCGAGCCCAGCACGGCCGGCACCACCAGGAAGGGAAGCACGGTGGCCAGCGCCAAGAGGTAGTAGAGGGGTCCGCCCGCGTACACCACGCCGTACGCCACCAGGATGGGCACGGCCATGAGGGCCACCATCCAGGACGAGTCCACGATGGTCTCCACCAGCCGGGCCCCGTACACCTTCACGGTGTCCACGGGCGCCGCCACCAGGAGCTCCAGGTCCTCGGCCAGGAAGAACGTCGACAGGGCCGTGATGACGTTGGACAGCAGGAGCAGCATCAGGAAGGTGACGAAGGCGAGCCCCAGGAGCTTGGCCGACAGGATGTCGCCGATGCCCTGGGTGCCCCGGAAGTACAGCAGCATGCGGAAGATGACGCCGAACACCAGGGCCCAGAAAAACAGCCCCACGAAGCCCAGGAGGAGGCCCTTGAAGAGCCGGCCCTCGTCGGTGCGGGCGCGGTTGATCCTGGTGCGCAGCTTCGGCCCCAGCAGCCAGAGGAAGGAAGCCTCCCGGAAGGGCGCCCGGGCCTCTCCGCTCACTCCAGCGTCTCCCTCAGGGCCGCCACGACGTCGGCCATCTCGTCGCCTCCCGTGACCTTGAGGAAGATCTCCTCGAGGTGGGCGCCGTGGTCGGACGCCGCGGGGTCCCCCGCCTGGGCCCGCAGCTCGTCTATGGTGCCCTTCGCGATCACGCGCCCCTCGTGCATGATGGCTATGCGGTCGCACAGGGCCTCGGCCACCTCCAGGGTGTGGGTGGAGAGGAACACGGTGCCCCCGCCGTCGACGAACGTGCGGAGCAGGTCCTTGAGGAGACGGGCGGAGCGGGGGTCCAGTCCCACCATGGGCTCGTCCACGACCACCAGCTCGGGGTGGTGCACCAGGGCCGAGCTGATGAGGAGCTTCTGGCGCATGCCGTGGGAGTAGCTCTCCACCAGCTCGTCCTTCCAGGCGGCCAGGTTGAAGAGCTCCAGGAGGCGGTCGGCCCGGGCCTCGGCCTCGGCGCCGTCGTGCCCCCACAGCCCCGCCACGAAGCGGAGGAACTCGCCGCCCGTGAGCTTCTCGTACAGGTACGGCCGGTCGGGGATGTAGCCGATGAGGCTCTTGGCCCCGCCCGGGTCGGCGGCCAGGTCGCGCCCCCCCACGAGGATGCGGCCCCCGGAGGGTCGGAGCACCCCCGCCACCATGCGGATCGTGGTCGTCTTGCCGGCCCCGTTGGGTCCCAGGAACCCGAAGATCTCCCCCCGGGGCACCTCCAGGTCCAGCCCCTTCACGGCCTCGAAGCGGCCGTACTTCTTCACCACCGACTCCAGGCGCAGCATGGGGGTGGCGGGGCCGGCGTCCCGGAAGGGAGCGGTGGCGGGGTCGGCGTCCCGGGAGGGAGCCCCGCCCGCGGGCGCGCCCCTCACCGGGCGGCCGCGGCGGGGATGGCCTGGAGCACGCTGATGCGCAGCCGTCCGATGAGTCGCACGATCTCTACCTGTTCGGCGAGTCCCCCGACCACGAAGCGGATGTGGGCCGCGTCGGCCGGCCACTGCCCGAAGGTCGGGTCCACCGCCACCCAGCGGCCGAGCCATACCTCGGGCCAGGCGTGGTAGTAGAAGGAGCCCCTGAGGTAGACGAGGCCCACCGCGGTGCGGGCCGGTAGCCCGAGGGCGCGGGCCAGCGCCACGTACAGTACCGTGTGCTCGTTGCAGTCGCCCTGGCGGCTCTCCAGAACCTGGACGGCGCTGGGCACGGAGAAGGTGATCTTCTTGTCCAACATGCCGTACACGGAGCGGGTGAGGCGCGCCGCCACCGCCTTGGGGTCGGGGTGCCAGTCGGCCCGGGCCGCGGTCATCTCCCGGGCCTGGCGCACGATGCGGGGATCGTCGCTCTGGATGAGGGGCTCGGGCTGGAGGTCCTCGGCCAGGTCCATGCGCTTGTAGGGCAAGGTGTAGCCGGGATCCAGGGCGTCCCAGGCCTCCCGGCGCACCACCAGCGTGTCGCCCCGGAGCGACTGGCGGCCGCCGTCCAGGGCGAAGCCGGACAGGTCCACCCCCGACAGGAGAAAGCGGATCTCCTTGTACTCGGTGGTGGCGCCCAGGTCGACGTCGCTCTGGATGGCGGTGGAGAGGATGACGTCCTCGTCCACCGGGGCCTGCCCGGAGCGGGCGGCCACCCGCTCCTCCTCTACCGACTGCCGGGCCAGCTCGTACTCCGTCTTCTCCATGGAGAACCCCAGGGGAGAGGACGACGTGAGCATGCGCCCGTCGTCGTCCACCCAGCTCTCCACCGACACTCCGCCGTACACCTCGGCGATCTTCCACGCCGGGATGGAGTCGTAGTGGGCGGGGGCCCAGCGCTGGGTCACCGGGTCCAGCGCGGCGCTGTCGGGGAGCACCAGCGTATCCCGCTCCAGCACCCGCACCTCCATGGTGCGGGTGGCCAGCACCGAGGGGTCGAAGACCGGGAGCCGCACGGCGCGGCCCACCTCCAGGTCCCCGCCCATGGCCACCCGAACGGGGACCACCGGGCTGAAGACCGGGGCCGACGCCATCTTGTACTCCACCGTCTGCTTGTCGCCCTGGGAGTCGATGGTGACCTCGAGGGTGGAGTCGGGACGGAGGCGGCCGCGGGCCTGGAAGCGGCCCACGGACGACTCCAGGGAGAAGGAGAACGACTTCATGACCAGGGACCGGCTGAGCTCCACCCGGGAGCGGGACACCGCCGTGCCGGTCTGCCCCAGGGCCGGGAGCTCCAGGGCCATGATGTCCTCCTGGACGAAGCCGCCCGGGACGGTGTCGAGGCTGGAGGTGGCCTGCCCCACCGTGCGCTGCCCCATGCGCAGCGTGTAGAAGCTCACCCCCGGGTTCAGCGCCAGCGTCGCCTCGGCAAGCCGCTGCAGCTCGGGCTGGAAGTACTCCCGGCGGACCTGCCATCCCACCATCCCGAGCCATACCAGCACCACCAGGGTGCCCGTCACGCGGCGCTTCACCAGGGCCGTCCTCCTCACCCGCCGGGGGCGGGCTCCGTCGTGGCCACCGCCCGGGAGAAGAGCTCCTCCTCGAACGGCGTCTCCACCACGATCTCCAGGGTCTTCGGCTCTCCTCCGCCCTCCAGGTGGTCCCGGAGCACCCTTACCAGGAGACGCGCCCAGTGCTCCGGGTCGAGGTTGCCGGCGCCGGTGCCCAGGGGCGGCAGCGCCAGGCTGCCGATGCCCCACTCCCGGGCGCGGCGCAGGCCGTTGACGAGGGCCCGCCGCACCGTGAGCTCGGTCATGGGCTGGTCCGGCGCCTGCACCACGGCGTGGATGAGGAACGACGCCGCCAGCGCGCCCCCGGGGGTGACCACGGCGCCGCCCACCGGCACCTCGCCCAGGCCGTCCAGACGGGCGGTCACGTCCTCCCCCGCCTCCAGCCCGACCTGGCGCCCCGACGCCGTGACGGGGGCCAGGTCCGAGGCCACCGGCCGCAGCACCGCCTCCACCTCCGACGTCTCCAGGCGGCCACGGCGGACCCGGATCACCCCTCCTCCGCCCTCACCGGGCCGACAGCTCCCGGGCCTTCCGGTACATGACGCGGGCCTCCTCGGAAAGGTGCTTCCTGTCGTAGAGGATGCCCAGGGTGTAGTAGGCCCGGCCGTTGGAGGGCTGCAGCCGCACCGCGTGCTCCAGCACCGCCAGGGCCTCGTCCACCTGGCCCAGGCGGTTCAACGCCTCGCCCCGGTAGAAGTGGGCGGGGCCGTGCTCCGGGTCGCGGCCGCACACCCAGCGGAGCTCCGCCTCGGCCTGGGCATAGAGCCCCCGGCGGAAGTAGAGGATGCCCAGGTTGGCCCGGACCTCCGCGTCATCGGGGGCCAGCCGTTGGGCCCGGCGCAGCTCCCGCTCCGCCTCCTCGTAACGGCCCAGCGACCCCAGGGCCGCCCCCAGGTTGGTGAGGACCTCCACGTTCTCCGGTTCCAGCTGCCGGGCGGCATCGAACTGCTCGAAGGCCAGCTCGTGGGAGCCCGTCTCGTCCAGGAGCACGCCCAGGTTGTTGTGGGCCCTGAGGTTGGAGGGGTCCTCGTAGACGACCTCCCGGTAGAGGTCGATGGCCTCCTTCACCCGGGAGGCCGTGGCCAGCTCCCGGGCCCGGGCGAGCTTCTGCCCGAGGGGACCGTGTCGGTGCGGATCCCCGGGGGGCGGAGGCTCGGACGAGACGGGCCTCTCCGGCGCAGCGGCGTCCGCGCCGGCGCCTGCGGGCTCGGGGTTCGGGGGCTCGGGGTTCGCGGCCTCGGCGTTCACCGGCTCGGCGTTCCCGGGCTCGGCGTTCCGGGGCTCCGGCGCCACCTCCTCGTGGCCCACCAGCTCGAACTCCACCGGGGAGGAGGGGAGTGGAGGGACCTCCATGAGCTCCCCCTGTTCTCCCATGCCGTCACCGTGGGGTCCGGGGCTCCCGTCGTCCGCGGCCCTCTCGTTGCCCTGGCTCACGATGCCGCCTCTCCTTCTGCCAGCCCCATGGTCATCACCCAGGAGAGGTAGGGCCCGTAGCCCTCCTCGACCGGGACCGCCAGCACCTCCGGCACCTCGTAGGGGTGGAGCTCCGCCGTCCGGGCCACGAGCCCCGGCACCGCGGTCACCGGCGCCTTCAGGATCACCAGGGCCTCCTCGGTCTGCTCCACCGCACCCCGCCAGCGGAAGATCGAGGTGGCCCCGGGGAGGACGTTGGCGCACGCGGCGCGCCCCTCCTCCACCAGGGTGCGTCCCAGGCGCTCTCCGGTCTCCCGGTCGGGGGCACTCACCAGGACCACCCGGACACCCGTGCTCACCCGCCCCTCGCTCCGCGGTCAGGGGCGTTGGGCCTGCCCTCGTCGTCCACGAACACGTCCTGGTCCACGTTGGCCTCTTCGTAGAAGCGGTCGATGAGGTGGTCGTAGCGCTCCTGCACCACCCGGCGCTTCACCTTCTCGGTGGGCGTCAGCGTGCCGTCCTCGATGGAGAACTCCTTCTCCAGGAGGCCGATCTTCTTGGGCGTCTCGTACGACGCCAGCTCGCCCAGGGCGCCGAAGATCTCCTTGGCCACGTGCTCCTGCACCCGGGCGTCCCGGAGGAGGGAGCGGCGGTCGGAGAACGCGATGCCCTGGGAGGTGGCCCACGCCTCCAGCACCGAGAACGCGGGCACCAGGAGGAGGGCCACGAACTTCCGCTTGTCCCCCACCATGACCACCTGGTCGACCAGCGGGTGGGTCTTGAGGCGGTTCTCGATGGGCTGGGGCGCCACGTTCTTCCCCCCGGCCGTCACGATGAGGTCCTTCTTGCGGTCGGTGATGGAGAGGAAGCCGTCGGCGTCCAGCTCGCCCACGTCGCCGGTGTGGAACCACCCCTCGGCGTCGATGGCCCGGGTCGTCTCCTCGGGAAGCTCGTAGTAGCCCTTCATGACCTGCCGCCCCCGGACCAGGATCTCGCCGTCTTCGGCGATCTTGATCTCCGTGCCGGCCACCGGACGCCCCACCGTGCCGATGCGCAGGTCGTCGGGGGTGTTCACGTTGGTGACCGGGCTGGTCTCGGTGAGGCCGTAGCCTTCCAGGATCATGAGCCCGGTGGAGTAGAAGAACCGGTTGATGTCCGGCTCGAGGGGCGCTCCGCCGCTCACGAAGAAGCGCACGCGCCCCCCTACCCCCTCCCGGATCTTGCGGTACACCAGGCGGTCGGCCAGGGCGTGGGCCGCCCGGGTGAGGACGCTGGGCTCCCGGCCGTGGAGCTTCTCCTCGGCCCACCCCGCCCCCACCTCCCGCCCCCACTGCACGAGGCGGCCCTTGAGCCCCGGCTGCTCCATCACCCGGTTGTAGACCTTCTCGTACAGGCGGGGCACCGACACCACCACGGAGGGCCGCACCACCTTCAGGTCTTCGGCCACGGTGCGGATGTCGTGGGCGTACGCGATGGTGCACCCCCGGGACAGGAGGAGGTAGTCCACCGTGCGCTGGAAGACGTGGGAGAGGGGGAGGAACGAGAGGCTGGTGTCGTCGGGCTCGATGGGGAGGGCGAGGGCACACGCCTCCACGTTGGAGAAGACGTTGTCGTGGGTGAGCATGACGCCCTTGGGGACGCCCGTCGTGCCCGACGTGTAGAGGATGGTGGCCAGATCCTCGGGGCGGATCCGCCGGGCCGCGCTCCGGAGCTCGTCCTCGCTCACCGACGCCATGCGCTCCCGGCCCCGGGCCAGGAAGTGGCGCCAGGTGACCACCCCGTCCGGGGTGCCCCCGACGTCGTCGAAGACGACGATGCACGCGTCGGAGCCACAGCGCCCCAGCGCCTCCCGGGCCTTCTCCATCTGCTCCCGGGTGGAGCAGAACACGACCTTCGCCCCCGAGTTCTCCAGGATGTAGGCCACCTCCCGGGGCACCAGGGTGGCGTAGACGGGGACGTCGATGACGCCGGCGCACAGGGCCCCATAGTCGGTGAGGGCCCACTCCGGCCGGTTCTCCGAGAGGAGCGCCACCCGCTCGCCGGGCTCCACCCCCAGCTCCTTGAAGCCCCCCACCACCGCGGTGACGACGTCGAGCGCCTCCCCGTAGGAGATGTCGGCGAGGGCGTTCCCGGGGCCGGTGAAGTGGCGGAACGCGGCCGCGTCACCGAAGCGGTCGACGGCATCCAGGAAGAGCCCGCTCAGCGTCCCCCGGGGGACGACGGCCTCGTTGGCCACGTAGGTGCGGCTACCCATGGGTCTTCCAGGTGCTGGGGAAGATCAGACGCGGCGGATGTCGATGGAGAGGTCGAGGTCGGGGCGCAGGGAGTGGAGGACGCTGCAGTACTTGTCCCGGGACAGGGCCACGGCCCGCTCGAGCTTGGCCTGGTCCTCCTCCCCCGGGCCCTTCACCCTGTACACCAGATGGATGCGCACGTAGCGGCGTGGCGGGTCCGGGGCCCGCTCTCCCTCCACCTCCACCTCCAGCGCCTCCACGGGAACGCGGGACTTCTTCAGGATGTCCACCACATCCACGCCCATGCACCCCGCCAGCCCCAGGAGGACGTGGTCCATGGGGGAAGGGCCCTCGGCGGAGCTCCCGTCCACGACGACCTCCGGGGTCGCGCCGCCCTCGGGAGACACCGGTCCTCCCCGGAAGACGAGCCCTTCGCCCATCCACCGCAGCCGCACCCGCTTCACCGCCGGCTTCACGGCTGCCCGGCCGCCTCCTCGGCACCGCCCTCGATCTCCTCGAGGGCCGAGCGGGCGTGGGAGATGTGCTGCCCCGCGTCAGGGCCCTCGGGAGGGTTGGCCAGGAACGCCCGCAGGTGGTCGGCCGCGTCGCCGGGCTGGCCGGCCCGGAGGAGGAGGAAGGCGAGACCGTAGTGGGCGCCCGCGGCGCCCGGGTCCTTCTGGAGCACGTGCCGGTACGTCTTGGCCGCCTCGTCCGTCATCCCGATGCGCGTGTAGGCGATGGCGATCTGCTGGAGCACCACTGGATCGCCCGGGGACTCCTTCAGCGCCAGGCGGAACGACGTGAGGGCCTCGTGGAACTTCCCGTCGGCCACGAGGGCCAGCCCCTCCTCGTAATAGTCCGGGCGCCTCGCGTCATCGGAGCCGAAGAGCGTCTTCCACCAGGGCATTCGGTGCGTGGCGATGGGGTGGTGGGGCGGCGGGGGACCAGCATGGACCTGCGCAAAACAAACGTAAGAACGGGCCGAAAAGCGCGCAACGGCGCGGAGTTACGCCTTCTCGCGAAGCCCGACGGCCACCCGCTCGTCCCGGTCGTCCAGGAGGGGCGTCACCCCGGCGGCCTCCAGCCGGGCCCGGACCTCCTCGCCGGCGTCCAGCACGACCACCCGGGCGCCCGGCGCCAGCACCCGGACCGCCTCGTCCAGGAGGCGCGGCGACGCGTCGCCCGAGAGGACCACCCCACGGAACGTGCGGGGGAAGAAAGGCAGCCCGGGCCGCGCCGCCAGGCGGCTCACCCGGGGAGCCTCCTCGGCGCCCGCCAGCGCCGGGCTCACCGCCACCACCTCCACGTCGGGCGTGCGCCGGGCCAGGGCCGGGGCGTGGACCGCCGCGGGCCCCACCACCACGATCTGGCCGGGCCCCTCCGCCACCCCCAGCAGCGCTTGGAGGCGCTCCGCCACCGCGTCGTCGGGGGGGGCAGGCGCCGCCTCCCCCTCCAGCGGCTCCCGGGGCGGCGTCCTCAGGTCGGCGAAGCCCCCCGACACCGGGAACCGGTCCCGGCAGTTCGAGCACCCCAGGAGACCCTCGAGGACGCGGCGCTCCTCCACCCGGTCGGCCAGGAGGATGAGGCCGAACTCCGGGCCGCAGCGGGGGCAGCTCAGGCGGTCGGTGAGGAGGACGTGCACGGCTCGTCCGGTCGGCGCGTCAGGCCTGGGACGACGCCCGCATGGGCGGAGGCCCGCCGGCGGGCAGGGCGCCGTACAGGGCCCACTGGTTGGGCGTCTCCCACACCCGCACGTAGAGGAGCCCCTCGGCCTGGCCGGCGGGGAGCCGCGCCTTCAGGTGCTCGTAGAACCAGCGGGCCTGGTTCTCGGCGCTGGTCTCCACCTCGAGGAAGTCGGGGAGGTCGTTGAGGTTGGTGTGATCCAGCTCCCCGGCCAGGGCGCGGAGCTCCCGCTTGAGGTCGACGAAGTCGAAGGCGATGCCCGCTTCGTTCAGCTCCGAGGTCTGCAGCGCGGCCTCCACCACGTAGCGGTGGCCGTGGAGACGCTCGCACTTCCCCTTGTACTTCCGGAGGAAGTGGGCCGCGTCGTAGTGGGCCTGCACGCTCACCGTATACATCGGTCCCGCTCCTTGTCTCTCGGTCATGCGCTCCGCTCGATGAGGAGGAGCGGCACCTGCACCCCGGGGGGGCGCGTGGCGGCGAAGAGGACGGCCTCGGCCACGTCGTCCGGCGCCAGCATGGCGCTCCGGGAGGGGAGGTCGTCCCGCCCGTCCACGCCCAGGGGGTCCCACAGGGTGGTGTCGGTGGCCGCCGGCTCCACCAGGGTGGCCCGCACGCCGGTGCCACGGAGCTCTTCCACCAGCACCTCATGCATGCCACGAACCCCGAACTTGGAGGCGGCGTAGGCCGCGTTGCCGGCGAGGGCGCGCCGGCCGGCCACCGACCCCACGGTCACCACCGTGCCGCTCCCCTTGTCGAGGAGCGCCGGCAGGAGGGCCCGGATGACCAGGAAGGGCCCCCGCAGGTTCGCGGCCAGGTTCCGGTCGAAGGTGGCCACGTCGGTGTCGGCGAACGGCGCCAGGCCGAATACGCCGGCGGCGTTCACCACCACGTCCGGGGGGCCGCCCAGGGCGTCCTGGAGGCCGTCGAGGGCGTCCCACACCTCGGCCTCGTCGGCCAGGTCGGCGGGCCACGCCCTCCCCCCCAGCTCGGCGGCGAGCCGCTCCAGGGGGCCGACGCTCCTGGCCAGGAGGTGGACGGCGGCGCCGGCCTCCGCCAGCCGCCGCGCCACCGCCTCCCCGATACCCCGGCTGGCGCCGGTAACCAGGGCGGCCCGCCCCGCCAGGGAGACGCTCACGCGCCGCGCCCCGCGCCGTGGCGCGCCATCGGGCAGGCGCTCACAGGGGGTTGTGGGCGCTGGTGGTTAGGCGCAGGAACTCGTCCCGGGTGCGGCTGTCCTCCAGGAACGTGCCCCGCATCGCGGACGTGAGGGTCTTGGAGTTCTGCTTCTGCACCCCGCGCATCATCATGCACAGGTGGTACGCCTCCACCACGACGGCCACCCCCTGGGGCTGGACGATGTCCCACAGGGCCTGGGCGATCTGCTCGGTCATGCGCTCCTGCACCTGGAAGCGGCGCGAGAAGACGTCCACCAGGCGTGCCGTCTTGGACAGACCCATGATCTTGCCGTCGGGGATGTAGGCCACGTGCACCTTGCCGAAGAACGGCAGGAGGTGGTGCTCGCACATGGAGTACATCTCGATGTCCTTCACCAGCACCATGTTGTTGTGGCGCTCGGTGAAGAGGGCATCGCCGATGGCCGCCTCGGGCTTCATCTGGTAGCCCTGGGTGAGGAAGCGCATGGCCTTCTCCACCCGCTCCGGGGTCTGGCGCATCCCCTCCCGCTCCGGGTCCTCCCCGAGGCGGCGGATCATCTCCGCCACCAGGTCCCGGAACGCCACGTCCGAGAGGTCGGCCCTGGGGCCGCCGCCCTCGGCGGCGTAGATGCTCTCCTCCACCAGGGCCGCGCCCTCCTCGTCCAGCGCCTCCGGGGAGTCCGGATCCGGCCCCCGTCCCCCTCGCTTGCTCATTCGCCCATGTACTCCGCGTAGTTGCGGGGGGTCTCCCACAGGACCAGGCGCGCCAGCGCCACGCCTTCCGGGAGGGCGCCGGCCAGGCGCCGCCAGATGGCCACCACCAGGTTTTCGGTGGTGGGGATGACCTCCCGGAGCCACGGCACCTCGACGTTGAGGTTGCGGTGGTCCACGTCGGCCACCACCCGCTCCTGGACCAGGTCCCGGAGGGTCTTGAGGTCCACCACGAAGCCCGTCTCGCCGTCCACCGGCCCCTCCACGGTCACGTCGAGCTCGTAGTTGTGCCCGTGCCAGTTGGGGTTCGAACAATCCCCGAACACGTCCCGATTCCGCTCCTGCGACCACTCGGGTCGGAAGAGGCGGTGGGCGGCACTGAAGTGGAGGCGGCGGGTCACCCTGACCCTGGCCATGGCGGCTCCTGTGGTTGCGCGTCGAGGGAGGCCGACGGCGGCGGCCGGAGCGGCTCCGGCGCACCGGGGCACGGCTACCCCGACCCCCGGGGCGGGGTCCCGGAGGAGGCTACTCGAAGCCGGCCAGGCGCAACGCCAGCATGAGGACCACCCCCACGACCAGGAGCGCCGCGTGTCCCGCCGACTCTCTCCGGTCGTGGTGGTGGCGGAGCTCCGGGATGAGGTCGGCCGCCGCGATGTAGATGAAGTTCCCCGCGGTGATGGGCAGGATGGCGGCGGACAAGCCGAGGGCGAAGCTCCCCGCCGCCAGCACGGCCACCGCCCCCACCAGGGTGGCGGAGGTGGACAGGAGGTTCAGCAGGATGGCCCGGCGCACCTCAAGCCCCCCCCGGACCAGGATGCCGAAGTCGCCCGCCTCGTGGGGGATGGCGTGGAGGAGAACGGCGCCGGTGGTGACGAGCCCCAGCGAGATCCCGGGCCCGGCCAGGTAGGCGGCGGCGATGATCATGCCGTCCATGAGGTGGTGCAGCCCGCTCCCCAGGAGGTTCATGAACACCACCGGGTGGGGGCGTGCGGCGGGGAGGGCGCCGTGGCCCTCGCCCCCGTGGTAGCCCTGGGCGGTCGCCTCCCGGCTCGCCGGCACCATGCCGTGGCCGTGGTGGTGGGCCCACAGGAAGCGCTCCAGGAAGAAGAACCCCAGGAAGCCCGCCAGGAACAGGAGGGGGAGATCGAGCCCCTCGCCGCCCAGGGCCGCGATGGCCTGGGGGATGAGGTGGAACACCGCGGCCCCCAGGAGGACGCCGGCGGCCAGGCTGACGAGGTAGAGGAGGAGCCGGTCCAGGTGGTCGCGCCCCCACGCCAGGAAGGCGAGGCCCACCAGCGACATCAGGGTCACGACCACCGAGCTGCCCAGCGTCCAGATCCACACGTGGATCAACAAAGCGCTCCCAGCGGGGGATGGAAAAGGGCCGACGCCTCCGGGGAGAGGCACCGGCCCCGCTGCGTGCCCGCGGGAATGTCTTGAAGCCCGGGTGGTATCTCTGGTGACCTCCCCGGAACGTCCGCCGTCCTCCCTGGGAGGCGTGGCGTGGGGCCCGGGAGGCGGTCCCGGCTTCGCTAGCGTTGGCTCAAGTACAAGGCACCGTCGGACACGCACCCGCAATATACCGGGGCCGCCCTCCGCGGCAACAATCCCACGCTCGGGGTGGCACGGCCGCCCCCCCTTCCCTTCCGTCCTGCCCGCCCACGGCGAGGTTGACACCCCCCGGGGCGGGCTCTAGCCTCACGTTGCCATGTCTCCCACCCGCCGAGCCCTGAGGCGCACCGTCTCCCCGGTCCTGGCCGCGGTGATGCTCGTCATGAGCGTCGCCGTGCCCATGCTGGACCGGGACCGCTCGGCCACGCCGGTGCTGGAGAGCCACCACGTGGCGTCGTGCGTCCCGGGGCACGACCACACGATCTGCGTCCAGACGAGCGCGTCCCGGGCCCACCCCACCCACGAGGCTCGCCCCCCGCTGGCGGAGATCCTCCTGGCGGAGCGCCTCGGCGACGTCGCCGACGGGCTCCACGGCCTCGCCACCTCCACCGGCTACAGCCCCAGAGCGCCACCCCACGCCTGAGCGGTCCCCCGCTCGGTGACCCGCCGCGTCCGGAAAAGCCCCGGCCGCGGCTCGTTCCCATTCTCCGTCACGGGAGAGGGAAGCGTGGTTTTCCATACCAAGACACCCGTACACCCCCGCGCCGCGGCCGCCGTGGCCCTGGCCGCTCTTTGCCTGGCGGCCTTCCCGGCGGCCGGCGCGGCCCAGCAGGCGCCCGACACCGTCGCGGCCCGCCTGGACCGCCTCCAGGCCCGGGTCGACAGCCTTCAGTCGCTGGTGCAGCAGCTCCAGGAAGGCGGGGCGGCACCCGCCGCTCCCGAAGCGGCCGACCCCCTGGCCGCGCTGCGGGCCGCCGCCCAGGCCGCCGCGGCCAAGGCCGGCGGCGCGCCCCCCGACACCACCCCCGGCGGCGAGGGTGAGACCCCCGTGTTCGCCGGACGCCAGCGCTCGCTCCAGGCGCTGAACCCCGAGATCAGCGTCACGGGCGACCTGTTGGCCCACGTGGACAAGGACCACACCGACCAGCAGAACTTCCTCCCCAGGGAGTTCGAGCTGGCCATCCAGTCGACCCTCGACCCGTACTCACGGGCCAAGGTCATCATGAGCCTGCACGAGCCCGGGCCCGAGATCACGCCGTTCCAGGTGGGGGACGGCGCCGTGGAGGGCTCCCCGGAGTTCGCCGTGGAGGAAGGCTACGCCGAGTGGGTGGGGCTCCCCGGGGGCATCGGGCTCAAGGTGGGGCGCTTCTACCAGCGCTTCGGCACGCTGAACCGCTGGCACTCCCACGCCTTCTACTTCCAGAGCCGCCAGCTCCCCCACATCGCCTTCATCGGACAGGAGCCCCTGAGCGCAACGGGCGTATCGGCCACGTGGCTGGTGCCCGTCCACGGGGTGGGCACCTGGGAGCTCACGGGCGAGCTCACCCGGAGCAACAACGACCAGCTCTGGGGCGTCTCGCACCGCCCCTCGGTGCTGGGGCACCTGAACGCCTTCTGGCAGCTCAGCGACGCCACGGACCTGGACCTCGGGGTATCGTGGGTGAACGGGAGCTACCAGGACGACCAGTACTACTTCGACCGCAACTTCCAGGGGGCCGAGGCGGCCTTCACCTGGCGGCCGCCGGCCCACTCCAAGACCCAGGGGGTGGTGGTGCGGGCCGGCGCCATGCGCCTGGACGGGCTGGTGCCCCCGGACGGCGCCACCTTCGCCCCGGGCGAGGGCTCGGCGTGGGGCGCTTGGTCCATGACCGAGGCGCGCCTCACCGAGCGCACCCTGGTGGGCGCCCGGGTCGACTGGACCGAGAACCCCCTGAACACCGACCAGACGGCGTGGATGGTGTCGCCCACCCTCACGTGGTGGCAGAGCGAGTTCGTCCGGCTCCGCCTCGAGTACGACCTCGTCGGCCGGAACTACATCAGCGACCGCCTGGGCAAGCTGTGGCTGCAGGCCACCTTCGCCATGGGCCCCCACAAGCACGAGACCTACTGAGCAGGAGAGCCGCACCATGATCAACGTACTCGCCCTCGCCGCCGCCCTGACGCTGGGCACCGGTGCCCCCCGTCCCGCCCCCGTCCCAGCCGACCCCATCCGGGTGGTCACCACGCTGCCGGTCTACCGCGAGCTGGTGAAGGAGATCGGAGGCGATCAGGTCATCGTCACCGCCATCGCCGACCCCAACGAAGACCCCCACTTCGTGCGGCCCAAGCCGAGCTTCGCCCTGGAGATCCGCCGGGCCGACGCCTTCGTCACCACCGGCCTCGACCTGGAGATGTGGGTGCCGACCCTCCTGGACAAGGCGGGCAACACCAAGGTCATCGAAGGGGGGAAGGGCTACATCACCACGTACCCGGGCATCAAGCTCCTCCAGGTGCCCACCTCCACGGACCGGAGCGCCGGCGACGTCCACATCTACGGCAATCCGCACCTCACCACCGACCCGCTGCGCACCCTGCAGGTGGCCCGCAACATCACGGCGGGCCTCAAGCAGGCCGCCCCCGACCAGGCCGCCACGTGGGACGCCGGCCTCAAGGCGTTCCAGGACAAGATCTGGAGCCGGCTCTTCGGCGACCAGCTCGTCTCCATGGTGGGCGGCCCCGCCCTGGAGCAGCTCGCCCTCCAGGGGCAGCTCTTCACCTTCCTGGACGCGCAGGAGTTCCAGGGCAAGAAGCTGCGCACGTACCTGGGGGGCTGGCTGGCGAAGGGCGAGGTGTTCCGGGGGAAGAAGGTCATCTGCTACCACAAGAACTGGGCGTACTTCCAGGACCGCTTCGGCGTGACCTGCGCCGACTACGTGGAGCCCAAGCCGGGCATCCCCCCCACGCCGGGCCACGTGGCCGAGCTCATCGACGAGATCAAGAACCAGCACATCCACGTGCTCTTCGTGGCCGACTACTTCGACAAGAGCAAGGTGGAGTCCATGGCCCGCCGGAGCGGCGCCACCATGGTGCGGGTGCCCATGGAGCCGGGCGGGCAGCCGGGCGTGAACACCTACTTCGACGTGGTCGACACGTGGGTGAACGGCCTGGCGGCCGCCTTCCAGGGGACCGAGTGAGCCCCGCCCCCCGTCCCACCCCGAACCCCTCCGGGAGCGCAGCATGATCGACCTCATGATCCCGCCCATCGTGGCGGCCCTCGTGATCCTGTCCCTCCACGCCTACCTGGGGCTCCACGTCATCGCCCGGGAGGTGATCTTCGTGGACCTGGCCTTCGCCCAGATCGCCGCCCTCGGCACCACGGTGGGCATGCTCCTGGGGCTCGAGGTGGGCTCGCCCCTCTCGATCCTGGGGGCGTTCGCCTTCACGGTGCTGGGGGCGCTCCTCTTCAGCTTCAGCCGCATGAAGAACTCGCCCGTGCCCCAGGAGGCCATCATCGGCATCACCTACGTGGTGGCGTCGGCGGCCGTGATCCTGGTGGCCGGGCTCACCGCGGAGGGGGCCGAGCACATCAAGGAGACCCTCACGGGCACCCTGCTGTGGGTGGACTGGCCCACCATCGCGAAGATGGGCGCCGTGTACGCCACCATGGGCCTCGTCCACGTCGTGTTCAGGAAGCGCTTCCTGGCCATGTCGTTCGCCCCGGAGCGCATGCGCCACCCCCACGTGTGGGACTTCCTGTTCTACGTGTCGTTCGGGGTGGTGATCAGCTTCTCGGTGGAGATCGCCGGGGTGCTCATGGTGTTCAGCACGCTGGTGATCCCGGCGGTGATCGCGTTCCTCTTCACCGACCGCTTCGGCAAGGCCCTGCCCATCGCCTGGGCGGCGGGAACCGTGGCCATCGTGGCCGGCACCGTGGCGTCGTTCGTGTGGGACCTGGCCACGGGGCCGCTGCTGGTGTGCTCCTTCGGCGCCGTCCTGGTGGCCGCATTCGCCCTGCGGGCGGCGCTGGGCGTGAAGACCAGCGAGCACGTCCGGGTGCGGGGGCTGGAGCCCGTGACGGAGGCGGTCGCCGCCCCCGCGCCCACGGTGGAGGGCCTCACGGCGGACTGACGGGCGCGGGTCAGCGCCCTCCCCGGAGGGAGCGCAGCCTCCCCAGGTTGCGGCGGTCGGCGGTGAGGGGATCGGGCTCCTTCGGCGTCTCGATGACCTTGGGCACGTCCCGGAAGCGGGCGTCGGCCAGGAGGGTGCGGAAGGGAGCGTCACCGAGGGTGCCCTCGCCGATGTCCTCGTGGCGGTCTCGGCGGGAGTCGAAGGGGGTCTTGGAGTCGTTGAGGTGGAAGAGCCCCAGCCGCTCCAGGTCCAGCACCTCCTGGAAGCGGCTCCATACCTCCTCGTACTCCGACGCCAGGTCGTAGCCCGCCGCCCACGCGTGGCAGGTGTCCACGCACACCCCCACCCGGGAGCGCTCCGCCTCCGGGACGGCCTCCAGGATGCGGGCCAGGAGCTCGAAGTCCCCGCCCACCGAGGTGCCGGCGCCGGCGGTGAGCTCCAGGAGCACCCGGGTGGGCCCGTCCACGGCCGCCAGGGCCCGCCCCAACCCCTCGGCGTTGCGGCGGACGCCGGCGGCCAGGTCGCCGTCGGTGGCGTTGCCCGGGTGGGTCACCAGGAAGTCCAGCCCCAGGGCCGTGCAGCGCTCCAGCTCGCCCTGGAAGCACGCCAGGGAGCGGCGCCACAGCGCCTCGTCGGGGGAGGCCAGGTTGATGAGGTAGGAGTCGTGGCTCCCCGCCACCTCGATGGCGTGCGCTTCCCGGGCCCCCTTGAACGCCTCGGCCAGCGCCCCGTCCACGGTGGGCTCCCGCCAGCGGCTGGGCTGCTTGGTGAAGAGCTGGAGCACCACGCTGTCCAGCTCGGCGGCCCGGGCGGGCGCCTTGTCCACCCCTCCGGCCGCCGACACGTGGGCCCCCAGCTCGTCCTTCTCCTTTCCCCCCGCCATCCCACCTCCTGCGGAAAAGTTTGCCGGCGCTGTGCCGCCGCTTCCGGAAAACGGGGCCACCCCCGCTTCGTGCAGCCGCAGGCGAAAGCGACCGCAAGACGATGCCGCAATTGGCGTTACACGTCCAGGCAGGGCTCCGTCGTTCCGGGGCACGGCCCTTGAGAGAAGGGACGCTCCGCCGGGCGGTCAGCGCCGGCGAGACGACGATCTCCCGAGATGAGACGAGGACCTCCATGCGACGCAGGCTCCGCATCAGTGCAGACGGCTACCTGGACCTGAGCGACCGCCGCCGGGTGAAGACCCCCGGCGTCGACACGGCGGACCTGGACCCCGTGGGGGAGCGTGAGGCCCTGACCTTCCTCCTCTCCCACGCCTTCCCGGGCCACCGGCGCATCGTGCGGCCCCTCTCCGTGCAGCACCGCCGCCGCCTCCGGCTCGCCATGTGGGCCGACTCGGTGAACGAGCGCATGGCCCTGGTGGACCGCGTGTGGCGCGACGTCACCGAGCCCGTGCCCCCGCCGGCGAACGGCAAGCCCGAGCTCGTCCAGGTGGTGCACTACGGGGACGTGTGGGCGTATCCCCTCTACCTCCACGGCACCCAGACCCGTGTGATCCCGGAGGGCGGCGTCCCCGCGGGTGAGCTGCCCGCGAAGAAGAGGGCCACCGCGCTGGACCTGAAGAGCGCCTGAGGCGCTTCTCTCGCCCGGGGTGAGCCCTCCTCCCCGGGACGGATGGCGGAGGGCGGGACGCGGTCGCGCCCGCCCTCCGCCACGACTCGCTTCCAAGCAGCGCTCCCGCCTGGCTCCCTACCCGGGCAGCCCCGGCTCGGTCATCCCCCGCACGTCCAGGGCGTCCTCCAGCTGGTCCTCGGGGAGGAGCCCCCGCTCCTGCACCACGTCCCGCACCGAGCGTCCCTCCTTGGCGGCCTGCTTGGCCACCTCGGACGCCTTGTCGTAGCCGATGTAGGGGTTCAGCGCGGTGGCGATGGAGGGGTTCCGCTCCAGGAGCTCCCGGCAGCGGGCTTCGTTGGCCCGGATGCCCACCACGCACTTGTCGGCGAAGGCCCGCGCCGCGTTGGCCAGCAGCGTGATGGACTCGAGGAGCGCGGCGGCCATGACGGGCATCATCACGTTGAGCTCGAAGTTGCCCCGCCCCCCCGCCAGCGTGATGGTCGTGTGGTTCCCCGTGACCCGGGCCGCCACCATCATGAGCGCCTCGCTCATGACCGGGTTCACCTTCCCCGGCATGATGGAGCTTCCCGGCTGGATGGCCGGCAGGCTGATCTCGTGGATCCCCGACGTGGGCCCGCTGGAGAGCCAGCGCACGTCGTCGGCGATCTTGAGGAGCCCCGTGGCCACCGCGTTCAGGGCGCCCGACGCGCTCACCACGGCGTCCTTGGCGCCCTGGGCCTCGAAGTGGTTCTCGGCCTCGTGGAACGACAGCCCCGTGTCGTCCGCCACGCCGGCGATGGTGCGGGAAGCGAAGTCGGGGTGGGTGTTGATGCCCGTCCCCGTGGCGGTGCCGCCCAGGGCCAGCTCCGACAGCTCCTCCGAGGCCCGCCGCGCCCGCTCGATGCCCCGCCGCACCTGGGTGGCGTAGCCGCCGAACTCCTGCCCCAGCCGCACCGGGGTGGCGTCCATGAGGTGGGTGCGCCCCGACTTGACGATGCCGTCGAAGGCCTCCGCCTTCTCCGCCAGCGCCCCCTCCAGGTGCTCCAGCGCCGGCACCAGCTCGTGCTCGATGGCCAGGCGGGCCGACACGTGGATGGCGGTAGGGATCACGTCGTTGGACGACTGGCCGAAGTTGACGTGGTCGTTGGGGTGCACCCGGGGCTCGCCGCCCAGGATCTCGGTGGCACGGTGGGCGATGACCTCGTTGGCGTTCATGTTGGTCGAGGTCCCCGAGCCCGTCTGGTAGACGTCCAGCACGAACTGGTCGTCCCAGCGGCCGTCGGCCACCTCCCCCGCGGCCTCCGCGATGGCGTCGGCAAGGGCGCCGTCCAGGTTGCCCAGCGCCGCGTTGGTGCGGGCCGCCGAGCGCTTGATGAGGCCCAGGGCCTGGATGAAGCGTCGTCCGAAGCGCTGGCCGCTGATGGGAAAGTTCTCGAAGGCCCGCTGGGTCTGGGCGCCGTAGAGGGCGCTCTCCGGGACCTTCACCTCGCCCAGCGAGTCCTTCTCGATCCGGTATCCGTCGGCCATGGGATGTCCTCGTCCACGGTTCGTCACGAGCGCGCGGGCGGGCGCCGCCACGGCCCCGCCGGCCGTCCCGGGTGGACGGCGTGGTGAACATGCCCGAAGGGGCCGGGGGATGGAAGGGGAGCGGGCGCGTTCAGGGAGCCTACGCGCCCACGATCCACAGGAGCGCCGCGGCCGCCAGCGGGACGGTGAGGTTGTCGTCCAGCGGCCACGGCACCACCTCCACCAGCGTCACCCCCAGCGCCACCGCGGCCGCCGGACCCCACCCCACCGACGGCCCCAGCACCGCAAATGTGACCGCGAGGAACGCCAGGCTCCCCTCCAGCGTCCCGTTCCCCACCCTGCGGCGCCCCACCAGCCGCCCCAGGACGCTCGCCGCCGGGTCGGCCAGGGCCAGCACCAGGATCGCCGGCACCGCCACCCGCAGGGGAAAGAGGGCGTAGGCCAGCAGCACCCCCAGCACGTACCAGGTGGAGGACGCCAGGCGCTCCGCCTCCCGGGGCGAGGCCAGGGAGGGGAAGGAGGCGAAGAAGAGGGCGTTCAGCCCCGGCGCCGTCAGCCGCACCAGGTCGGCCGCCAGGAGCAGCGCCAGGAGCGTGGCGAGGGCGCCCAGCAGCGGCCCCCTGGGGAGCCCCAGCGCCAGGGGCAGCCAGGCCAGCACCATGCCCACGCACGCGTGGAACACGCGCCGCCATGGCTGGAGACCCCCGGTGCGCTCCACCAGGGCGGGGAGGTCGCCGGGGGTCTTCTCCAGCGGTCCCCCCGGAGGGGGGTGACGGGGGAGGGGCGTCATCGACTCCATTGACTCCATGGTAGCGTGAGGAAGGGCGGCTCCGGCTCCCTTCACTGTACAGATCGGCGCCCCTCCCCGGTTCCGGCCCGCCTTCGCGCAGCCGGAGCCACGGGCCTCGGCCGGGACGCAGTGACGCTTCCGTTACGCGTCCGTTGCCGGCCCGCAGCGCCGCCCCCGCGAGCTTCGATGCGGAGGCGGCCCGGGCAGGGCCCTCCAACGAGGAGGAGAGCTGAGATGAGCGCCTGGATCTTCCTGCTGGGCACGATGGACGAGCGGCTCCTGCTGGCGGTGGTGACCCGCCGGCGGCCGCGGCTGGACCTGCTCATGCGCGCGCTGACCCACCTCGCGGACCCCGTGGCGGCCATCGCCCTGGCCGGCGGCCTCGCGGTGGGGCTGGCGCCCACCCTGGCCGCGGCCGGGCTCCGCATGGCCGCCACCCTCACCCTGAGCCACATCCTGGTGGAGCTCCTGAAGCGCTGGATCGGCCGGCCCCGGCCGTCCCTGCCCGTGGGCGCCGGGAGCCTGGTGGCCGCCCCCGACCGCTTCAGCTTCCCCTCCGGGCACGCGGCCGCTGGGCTGTCCCTGGCCCTCCCCCTGGCCCTGGCGCTGGGGCTGCCCCTGGGGGTGCCGGTGCTCCTGCTGGGCCTGCTCGTGGGGACGTCCCGCTGCTACCTGGGCGTCCACTACCCGGGTGACGTGGCGGCCGGGTGGGCGCTGGCCTCGGTGTCCGCCGCGGTGGTGAGCCAGCTCCTGCCGCTGGCCTCGTAGCCCCCCTCCCTACTTCCTCGGCGGCCGCGTGGGGCGCATCTCCACCCGGGAAACCAGCGCCCCCGAGGGATACGCCAGGAGGTCCAGGACCGCCCGGGCCACGTCCTCGGCCTCGAGGCGCCAGCCCCGCTCGGCGCCCTCGTCCCGGCCGCCGAAGTGGGTGTTCACGCTCCCGGGCATGACCACGCTGACGCGCACCCCCTGGTAGCGGAGGTCCAGCATCATGGCCTCGCTCATCCCCACCAGGCCGAACTTGCTGGCGTTGTAGCCGGTGCCCCCCGCGAACGTGTTCTTCCCGGCGAGGGAGCCCACGTTGACGATCCAGCCGTCACCGGTGGCGGACAGGTGGGGCGCGGCGGCCTTGGAGCAATAGAAGACGCCGCCCAGGTTCGTGTCGATCTGCCGCCGCCAGTCCTCCACGCTCATGTCCAGGATGGATTCGAAGATGCCGAGGCCGGCGTTGTTGACCAGGACGTCCAGGCGACCGAGGCGATCCACCGCGCCCTCCACCAGCCGGCGGCACGCGTCGGGGTCCCGCACGTCGCAGGGGATCCCCAGCACCTGCCCGGGGGCGTCCCGGCCGAGCTCCTCCGCCACGCGCTCCACGTCGGACGCGGTCCGGCTCGACACCACCACGTCGGCACCGGCCCGGGCCAGCGCCCGGGCCACCGCGAGCCCGATCCCCTTGGTGCTTCCCGTCACCACCGCCGCCTTGCCGTTCAACTCCGGCATCGCTTCCTCCTCGACTGGTTGGCCCGTCGGGCGTCTCGTGCTCCGCCCCCGCTCCCCGGGGGGGCCTCCTACCCCCGGGGCCCCCGCTCGGGATCCGGCCGGCCGCCGTTGCGGCGCCTCCGGCCCTCCGCCACCGTTAGCGGTCGCGCCGCCGCCGACCACCCCTCGCCCTTCCATCCGGAGCCCTGCCCATGTCCAAGGTCGCCCTGGTCACCGGGGGGGCGGTGCGCGTGGGGCGGGCCCTGTCCCTGGGGCTCGCCGAGGCGGGGTGGGACGTGGCGGTGCACTACCACACGTCCGACGCCGCCGCCCGGGAGGTGGTCGGTGAGGTGGAAGCGCTGGGACAGCGGGGGCTCGCGCTGCCGGGCGACCTCGGCTCGGGCCCGGGCGTGGACGCGGTGGCCGGCGGCCTGCGGGACGGCTTCGGGCGGCTGGACCTCCTGGTGAACAGCGCCTCGACCTTCGAGGCGGCGCCCCTCCTGGAGCTGGACGAGGCTGCCTGGGACCGGGTGATGGGGGTGAACCTCAAAGGCCCCTTCCTCCTGGTGAAGGCCACGGCCGACCTCCTCGACGCCTCCCAGGGGTCGGTGGTGAACGTCCTGGACCTGTCGGCCTTCCAGCCCTGGACGGGCCGGCCCCACCACGCTGTCTCCAAGGCAGGACTCCTCCACCTCACCCGCATCCTGGCGAAGGAGCTGGCGCCCCGGGTGCGGGTGAACGCCGTCGCCCCCGGCACCGTGCTCCCCCCCGAGGGCTTCTCCCCCGAGGACGAGGCCCGGGAGCGCGCCCGCACCCCTCTCGGCCACACCGGCTCCCCCCAGGACGTGGTGGACGCCGTGCTTTTCCTGGCCCGGGCACCCTTCGTCACCGGCGAGGTGGTGAGGGTGGACGGAGGGCGCCACCTGGCGTTCTGAGCGGCTCCGTAACCCCCTGCAGGTCAATGGTTTGAGCCCCTCTTTCCGGGGCCGCGCCGTGGCACGGGACTTGTTCCTGTAGACGTGGAGCGAGGGCTCGCCGGGGGCGGGTCCCTCCGCCGCATTCCACGCCGGGAGGAACCGCGCCGATGGGGCAATCACGCAGGAGGGGGAAGCGCCGCTGGGGCATCGTCATGGCCGTGTCGGTGGCCGTGGCGGTGGCCGCCGCCGTCCTGGTGGGGAACTACCTCACCCCGAACTGCCAGCGGGAGGGTTGCCCGGCGGTGGACCGGCTGCAGAGCTACCGGCCCCCGGAGCCCGCCCGGGTCTATGACGCGGATGGGCAGCTCGCCGGACAGCTCTCGGGCCCCCGGCGCATCGTGGTCCCCCTGGACTCCATCCCCCCCATCCTTCAGAAGGGCTACGTGGCCGTCGAGGACCGCCGCTTCTACGAGCACGGCGGCGTCGACCTCCAGGGAGCCGTGCGGGCGTTCTTCGCGAACCTGGGATCGGGCGGCGTGGAGGAGGGGGCCAGCACCATCACCATGCAGCTCGCCCGCAACGTCTTCGGTGACGAGGTGCTGAGCTACAACCGGTGGCACCGCAAGGCCACCGAGATCCGCCTGGCCAGGGAGATCGAGAGCCAGCTCTCCAAGCAGCGCATCCTGGAGTTGTACCTGAACCAGATCTACCTGGGCGACGGCGTGTACGGCGTCGAGACGGCGGCCCAGCACTACTTCGGTGTGCCGGCCAGCGACCTGAGCCTCACCCAGGCGGCGCTCCTCATCGGGCTGGCCAAGAACCCCGAGGGCTATAACCCCCGGCGCAACCCGGACCAGGCCAGGGAGCGCATCGGCGTGGTGCTGGACCTCCTTCGGAAACAGGGCGTGGTGTCCGCGGCCGAGGCCGACGAGGCGCGAAACGCCAAGCTGGGGCTGAAGGACGACGGCGACACCTCGGCATGGGGCGCCAACGCCTACTTCATTGCGGGGGTGCGCCGGGAGCTCAGGGCGCTCTACCCCGACCCCGTGGAACGGCGAGGGCTGCGGGTCTACACCGGCCTCGACCAGGACGCCCAGAAGGCCGCGGTGAAGGACCTGGACTCCCAGATCCACGCCATCGAGGCGGGGCGCTGGGGCACGTTCCGCCACAAGACCCCCGGGGACTCCCTGGCGCCGGCCGAGGGGACCTCGCCGTACCTCCAGGGGATGGTGGTGGCCATGGAGCCGTCCACCGGGCTGGTCACCACCCTGGTGGGGGGGCGCGACTATCACCACTCCGAGTTCGACCGGGCATTCCAGGCGCGGCGTCAGCCCGGCTCGGCCTTCAAGCCCATCGTGTACGCCGCCGCCCTCTCCCGTGGGCTCCGCCTGAACCAGACCGTCTCCACCGACCCGGTCCGCTACGCGTCCCAGGGCTCCCCCGACTGGGAGCCCCACGACCACGTGAGTGGGAAGGAGCTGACGGTGAGGGACGCCCTGGTGTTCTCGTCCAACACGGCCGCGGTGCGGGTGGGCCAGCGGGTGGGGGTGGACGCCGTCATCCACCAGGCCCGGGCCATGGGCATCACCACCGACATCCCCCACTACCCGTCCATCTACCTGGGGGCGGCGTCGGTGATTCCCGCCCAGCTCGTGGCCGCGTACGCGTCGCTGGAGAACGGTGGCCGCAGGGTGGAGCCCCACCTCATCCAGCGCATCGAGGACGCCCAGGGCCAGGAGGTTTGGCGCTACCAGGCGACGGAGGGGGGGCGGGCGCTGGACCCCCGCGTGGCCTTCCTGGTGCTGGACGTCCTCCGGGACGTCGCACGCCGGGGCACGGGTTGGCGCGTGGGCCGGACGGTCTCCTATCCCGTGGCCGGGAAGACCGGCACCACCAACGACTCCAAGGACGCCTGGTTCGTGGGCATGACGCCCAAGCTGGCGGCGGGCGTATGGATCGGGTTCGACGACCCGAAGACGGTGGTCTCCGGCGGCAGCGGCGGGACGCTAGCCGCGCCCGCCTTCGCGGCATTCATGGAGACGGCCAACGCGGACCGTGCGCCCATGCGCCCCTGGTCCCCGCCGCCGGGCGTGGTCCAGGAGCAGGTGGACAGCGAAAGCGGACTCCTGTGGAACCGCTTCTGCCAGGGCGACCCGGTCGACGAGTACTTCCTGAGCGGCACCGATCCCATCGGGGAATGCCGTCCCGACGAGCCCTACTGGTACCGGAGCGCCGACGGCGGCTGGTCGTACGACAGCGCCGCCGCGGCGTGGAGCTGGCCGGGGGAGAGCGGGCGGGACGGATATGGGTGGGACGGGCAGGAGCACCAGCCCGATCGCCCGTCCTGGGGACATGGAGGAGACCGGGGTTATGGGGTGGACAGCGCCGGGATGCCTGCCGAGGCGTCGCCGCGGCCGTCCGACGTCCTCGGCCGCGACCGGACCGACGGGACCACCCCGCCCGAGACCCGGGACCCGGACGCCGACCGACGCGCCCCCGAGCGGGGGCGGGACCTGGACGCGGCCCGCAGGAACCGTGGGCGCATCCACCCGGCGGAGCCGGAGGCCCGGGTGGGTCCGGAGACCGGGGCCGATCCGGAGCCGACGGCGCCGCCGCCCGCCGCGGTCGACTCGGCCCGCTCGCGCCGCCCCCCGACGAAGCAGGATACGGCGCCCGCGTCCCAGCCGCCCCCGCCGGCCATGCCACGGGTGACGCAGCCGTCGATCCCCGACACGGCGCTGCCGCGCGATACGACTCGGGGCGGCTGACGCCCCCGGCGCGTCAGCTCGAGGCCCGCTCCTCGACGGCGGGAGCCTCGGCGGTCTCCAGCACCGGCGACTCGGCGTGGGGGACGCCCTGGTGCGCCAGCCAGCGCTCGGCGTCCAGGGCCGCCATGCACCCGGTCCCGGCGGCGGTGATGGCCTGCCGGTAGTAGTCGTCCATGACGTCGCCGGCGGCGAAGACCCCCTCCACGCTGGTACCCGTGCGCCACGCTTGGGTCGTCATGACGTAGCCGTGGTGGGTCAGGTCGAGGTGCCCCTGGAGGAACTCCGTGTTGGGCGTGTGGCCGATGGCCACGAACAGCCCCCCCACGTCCAGGGTGCGCTCCTCCCCCGTCTCGGTGTCCTGGAGCCGCAGCCCGGTGATCTCCTCGTCGCCCAGGACATCGGTGACCACGGTGTTCCACTCCACCCGGATCTTCTCGTGGGCCAGCACCCGGTCGGCCATGATGGCCGACGCCCGCAGCGCGTCACGGCGGTGCAGGATGACCACCTCGCTGGCGTACTTGGACAGGTAGAGGGCCTCTTCCATGGCGCTGTCGCCGCCGCCCACCACCGCCAGCCGCTTGTTCCGGAAGAAGGGCAGCGCGCCGTCACACACCGCGCACGCCGACACGCCGCCGCCCGAGCGGGCGAGGCGCTCCTCGTTGGAGAGGCCGAGCCAGTTGGCCCGGGCGCCCGTGGCCACGATGACCGTGGCCGCCTCCACCGTGTCGCCGCCGCTGGCCGTGAGCTTGAAGGGCGGGGTGGAGAAGTCGACGGCCACCACGTCCTCGGTGCGCACCCGGGTGTGGAAGCGCAGCGCCTGGTCCTTCATGCGCATCATCAGGTCCTGGCCGCCGATGCTCTCCGGAAAGCCCGGGTAGTTCTCCACGTCGGTGGTCCACATGAGCTGTCCGCCGGGGATCATGTCCCGGCTGCCCTGCCCCTCGAAGACCAGCGGATCCAGGTCGGCCCGGGCCGCGTACACCGCGGCGGTCCATGCCGCGGGTCCCGAGCCGATGATCACGACGTTCTCCATGACGCCCTCCCGCTTACTTGAAGACGGCCATGCTGGTGGAGTGCCCCGGGTTCACCCGTGCGTCCGGGTTCACGTTGTGCACCGCGTTGTTCACCGCGATGGCCGCTTCGGCGAATCCGGTGGCGATGAGGTCCAGCTTCCCCTCGTAGTCGACCACGTCGCCCGCCGCGTACACACCGGAGATGTTCGTCTCCATGAGCTGGCTCACCTGGATGCGGTTCTTCTCCACGTGGAGCCCCCACTCCTTGATGGGCCCCAGGTCGGGCTTGAACCCCAGGAAGGTGAGCACCGCGTCCACCTCGAGGCGCGTGTCCTCGTCGGTGCGGTTGTCGAAGATGGTCACGGCCTCCACGTGGCCGTTGCCGTGGATCTCCCGCACCTCGTGGTACGTGCGCAGCTCCATGCTCCCCTCGGCGCACGCCTCGGTCATCTGCGCCACCGACGTCTCGTGGGCCCGGAAGCCCTCGCGTCGGTGGATGAGGACGAGCTGGGCGCAGTGCTCCTTGAGGATGAGCGCCCAGTCCAGGGCCGAGTCGCCGCCGCCCACGATGAGCACCCGCTTGCCCTTGAAGGCCTCCGGGTTCTTCACCGCGTAGTGCACGCCCCGGTTGAGGAGCTCGGCGTAGCCGGGCACGTCCAGGGCCTTGGGCTCGAAGGCGCCCTTGCCGCCCGCCACCAGGAGGGTCTTGGTGAAGTACTCGCCGCCCCGGGCCACCAGGCGGAAGTGGTCGCCGTCGCGCTCCAGCTTGCGCACCTCCTCGTCCAGGACGACGTCGGCGCCGAACTGGGTTCCCTGCTCCTCGAGCTGACGGGCCAGGTCCTTGGCCAGGATCTTGGGGAAGCCGCCCACGTCGTACACGTACTTCTCGGGGTAGAGGGCGGCGAGCTGCCCGCCGAGCTCAGGGAGGGAATCGATGATGCGGCAGGACAGGCCGCGCATGCCGGCGTAGAAAGCACCGAACAGGCCCGTGGGCCCGCCGCCGATGATGGTGATGTCCTTGATGTCGTCGGGCATCTTCAGGGTCGGTCCGGGGGGTGGTCGTTCGTCGGGCCGCCGAGCGGGCCGGCCAAACGGGATATTCTAACGGACCGGTCCGGCCGGTTGAACCCCGCCCCCCCTGCGGCTCCGACGCCCGCTAGCGGCCGCGCCGGTCCCCGCTCACTCCAGCCCCAGCGCGGGCAGGCCCTCCTCCAGCCGCTCGAGGGCCGAGCGCACGACGTCCCGTGCATTGTCGTAGGCGATGCGCTCGGGCGCCTGCTCCGCCGGAATCCACACACACTCCGTGATGCCCTCGGCCAGGGCCGGCATGGGCTCGCCCTCGGCGGAGCCCATGAGGAAGAAGGCGCAGGTCTTGTGAATGAGCCTGCTTCCCTGGCGGAAGTACCAGTCGATGGTCCCCACGGCCGGCCCCACGGCGAGCCCCGAGAGGCCGGTCTCCTCCCTGACCTCCCGCACGGCGGCGGCCAGGTCGTCCTCCCCCGCCTCCACGTGCCCCTTGGGGAGCCCCCAGT
Organism: uncultured Gemmatimonadales bacterium; assembly: GCA_963720485.1. Lineage (GTDB taxonomy): Bacteria > Gemmatimonadota > Gemmatimonadetes > Longimicrobiales > Gaopeijiaceae > MFD05684-c1. The sequence continues at coordinate 407,836 of OY970395.1, read as the reverse complement.
TGTGGTACGGGTCGCGGATGAGAAGGACGTGGAGCGAGCCCTCGACGCGGCGCACCACGACCCCCCCGGCGCTCCGCTCCTCCCGGGCGCGGCGCCGGGCGCTCACCGCCTCCTCCGGGGGCGGCCGCACCCGCCGCCGGCCACGTCCGTCGCCGGCCGCAGGGTCCGTCCCGTCCGTTCCGCCGCCATGCGGCTCAGAAGATCGAGAGCCGGATGTACTTACCCGGGTTGGCCTGGAAGTCCAGCAGGAGGACGTTGAGCTGGGACAGGACCAGGGACGCCTGGTGGATCAGCGTGGTGTCCATCATCAGCCGCCCCAGGTTGCCCTGCCCGTTCTCCACCTTGGCGGTGATGCGGTCGATGCGGGCGAAGCTCGTGTCCATGCGGGCCAGGGTCCGGTTGAAGTCCTCGGTGCTGCCCGAGACGTTGGCGGCGATCTTCTCGATGTCGCCGGTGGCACCCTGCACGTGGCCCAGGATCGAGTCGATCTGCCCGCTCTGGAAGATCTGGTCGATCCTGGCCAACGTCTGCTTGGCCTGGGCCGAGGCGGCGCTGATGTCGGAGGCCGTGGTCTCCACGTCGCCGCTCATGCGGTCGAAGCTGCCCGACGCCCGGTTGACCAGGCTGGCCATCTCGGTGGAGATCTCCTGGAGGTTGCTCACCGTGAGGCGGAGGTTCTGGGCCGTCTCCTCGTTGAAGGCGCGGTCGAAGCGCTCGGTGAGGGCCTCCACGTTCTCCGAGATGGCGTCGGCGGCGGCGGTGAGGCGGGTGAGGTCGGGCAGGGAGTAGCCGCCGAGCACCGTGGTGTCACGCTGCGCCTCGGCGGCCGGGACCTGGAAGTAGTCGTAGCGGGGGTAGCGGCTCCGGGTCACGATCTCGGCCTGCCAATCGCCGAAAAGGGACTCGGGGGCGATGACCACCCCCGCGTCGCTGGCGATGGTGACCTGTCCCTCCAGCTCGAGCCCCACCCGCACGGCGTCTCCCCCGGGCTCCACCTTCACCGACGCCACCCGGCCGATCTGGACGCCCCTGAACTTGACCGCGTTGCCGTTGGTGAGCTGGCCCACGTCCCGCACCAGCACCTCCACGTACGTGGTCTCGTGGCCCCAGTTGGTGCCCTGGAGGAAGAGGATCCCCCCCGCCGTCACCAGGACGGCGAGGATGATCACGGCTCCGACGAGCAGCTCCTTTCCGTGGCTCACTTGGCCTTCTCCAGCAGTTCCGGTTTGCCCTCGACGAAGCCCTTCACCACCGGATCGTCGCTCGTGCGTATGTCGTCCGGCGTTCCGATGGTCCTGATACGGCCCCGGTGCAGCATGGCGATCCTGTCGCTGATGCGGTAGGCGCTCTCGATGTCGTGGGTGATGCAGATCCCCGTCACCCCCAGATCCTCTGCCATGCGGATCATGAGCCGATCCATGACCGTGACCGTCACCGGGTCGAGGCCGGTGGTGGGCTCGTCGTACAGGAGGTACTTGGGCTGGGTCGCGATGGCCCTGGCGAAGCCCACCCGCTTCTGCATGCCGCCCGACAGCTCCGAGGGGGACACGTCCTCCACGCCCTCCAGGTCCACCATGTAGAGGGAGGCCGATACCCGGTGCTGGATCTCCCCCTCGTCCAGCCCTTTGATGCGCCGCAGACCCATGGCGACGTTCTCACGCACCGTCATGGAGTCGAACAGGGCGGCGAACTGGAAGACGTAGCCCACCTTGCGGCGCAGGAGGTAGAGCTCCTCCTGGGTCAGCCGGTTCACGTTCTCCCCGTCGACGAAGATGTCCCCCTCGTCGGGCTGGATGAGCCCGATGATGTGCTTGAGGGTGACCGACTTGCCCGCACCCGACGGCCCGATGATGGAGAGGGTCTCCCCCTCCTCCACCTCGAGGGTGAAGCCCCGGAGGACCTCTTTGTCCCCGAAGCTCTTGTGCACGTTGCGGAGCTCGATGCTCACAGGGTCGTGGGCCCGGGCCTACAGGAGCGTAGCCGCCCAGAAGGCGTCCAGCACCAGGAGGATCATGCTGGAGACGACCACCGCCCGCGTGGTGGCCCGTCCCACCCCTTCCGCGCCGCCCGACGTGTGGAACCCGTAGAAGCAGCCCACGCCCGTGACGGTGATGCCGAAGGTGGTGGCCTTGATGAGGGCGAACTGCACGTCGTAGGGGTCGAAGAACAGGCGGAGCCCCTTGACGAACTCGGGCGTCGTCAGGTGCAGCATGATGAGGGAGGTGATCCACCCGGCGACGATCCCCACGGTGATGCCGAAGGCCGTCACCACGGGGAACATGATCATGCCCGACAGCACCCGGGGCACCACCAGGTACGCCACGGGATCGTACGCCAGCGCCTCCAGGGCGTCGATCTGCTCGGTGACCCGCATGGAGCCGATCTCCGACGCGATGCTCGCCCCCACCCGCCCCGCCAGGGCCAGGCCCGCCAGGACGGGGCCCAGCTCCAGGATGATGGTCTTCCCCGTGAGCGCGCCCACGAAGTAGAGGGGGACGGTCCCCGTGAACGTGTAGGAGGCCTGGATGGCCAGCACGATCCCGGTGAACGTCAGGATGAAGAGGGCGATGGGGATGGACGCCACGCCGATGCTGGCGAGCTGGGGGATGAAGCGCTGCCCCCAGATGTCCGTCTTGCGGAGGGCGCGTACCGCGCCCACGGCGAGGTAGCCCCCCCGCCCAACCGTAGCGACCCCCTCCAGGGCCCCCCTCCCCACCACACGGACCGGAGAGAGCAGGTCCCGGAGCTTGAAGCCCGGATCCTCGACGCCATACTGGAACTTGGCCATGGTCCCGCGGAAGATAGGGAGCGGTCTCCGCCGCGCACAGGGTGGAGCGGCTGCCGCCGGATGCAGGAAGCGGGCCCCCGGAGCGTGTCCGGGGGCCCGCCTGTCAGGCCCGGCACCCGGGACGGCCGGCTCAGCCGGCCGGGGGCAGCTCGTTCTCCAGGGTGAACTCTACCTCTTCCTTCTCCCCGCCCTCGTTGGTGACCACGTACGCCACACGCACGCGCGTGACCCGGTGATGAGGGTCGGTGACGGCCACCTCGAAGTCCAGTCCCTGGTCACGGCACGTGACCTGGGTCCGCACCCGGTCGCCCGGCTCGGCCTCCTGCCGCTCGGCCGGGTTCTTGAACAGCGTCTTGGTGGACTGACGCCCCGTCTCCAGGGTCCGGGTGACCTTCACCAGCCGGAGCCAGTCGGGCTGGTAGCCCACAGAGTACTGGAAGCCGCGCTGGTCGGCCCCGTGACCGTCCCGGTTGTGCCGCGCCATCGATCCTCCGGACGGGCGGGGGGGAATTTCAGGGAAAACGCAGACCAAACGAATGTTTATCCGCCGAGTAGATTTGTCAAGTTTCGTCGCTCGACGATCCCCTGTTTTTCAAGGCCGGGCGCAGTTTAGCTGTGATCTGTCTCCCCGGAATTCGCGCGAGTCAGAGGTTCAGAGGCACCGGGGCGAGGGCGAGGAAAAAAATGAGGATGGCCAGCCAGGCCAGGCCCCGGCGCCGCCGGTCGAGGGGCACCTGGGGCTGGACCACCGGAGGGTGCTCGAGGCGGCCGCGGTTCACCACATAGGCGGCGGCCCCCCAGAACCACCATCCCCACCACAGGAGACCCAGGGGAACCAGGGCCAGCAGAAAGAGGCGGGCCGCCGTCTCCTGCCGCTCCCCCAGGAGGGCGTAGAGGACGTGGCCGCCGTCCAGCTGACCCAGGGGGAGGAGGTTGAGGGCCGTGAGGAAGAGCCCGAGCCACCCGGCGAAGGCCAGGGGGTGGAGGGCGATGGGCACCCGTTCCATGGCACCCGGGAAGAACAGGCGTCCCAGGACGTGGGTGAGGGGGGTGTTGCCGATCCGCACCGCTTCGCCGCCGAAGTGGAGAAGGAACGGGCTCGCCAGGTCGGCGTGCCCCGGCACCGGGTGGGAGAGGGCGAGCCCGGCCACCAACACGGGAAGGGCCACGATGAAGCCCGCGTACGGACCCGCGGCGCCGATGTCGAAGAGGATGGAGCGGCGTACGGTGGGACCCTTGATGCGGATGAACGCGCCCAGCGTCCCGACGATGGAGTAGTACGCCGGGAACGGGATGAAGAAGGGGAGGGTCACCCGCACGCCGTGGCGCCGGGCCGCAAGGTAGTGGCCGGACTCGTGGGCCAGCAGGATGCCCAGGAAGGGCACCGCGAACACCGCTCCGCCCGCGAGGGCGCTCCAGTCCACCCCCGTGGGATAGGGCCAGTACATGCCGAAGCCCTGGAGGAAACGGGTGCGCATGGGATCGACCCCCTCCAGGAGGGCGCCGGCCATGTGGGTGGTGAACAGGGTCAGGAGGAAGAGGAGGCCGTGGAGGAGCCAGCGCATGGGCTCCGGGGGCGCGGTGGAGCGGACCAGGACGATCTCGGTGTACTCCCCGTCCCGGTGCAGGTAGGCGGGGCCCGACCACGCGTCCAGGAGGGAGCGCACTTCCGGGCTGTCTGGGCCGAGCCCGGGAAGGAGCCTTCCCTGCACGACTTCCTCGCCCCGATAGACGCCCACGCGGTACTCGCCCACCAGAGCGAACCACGCCTCGGAAACAGGGTTGACCCCTTCGGGGTGGGTCATTATCCTTGACCGGAATTCCTCAGAAATTGCCTGCTTTTCTCGCCCGAACGGATCCAGGCCTTGCGTCCCTCGCGGGCCTTTCCCCGACCGTCCTCCGGCGCCACGAGTGGGTCGATCCTTCCCCGCCGCAGGACCCCCCACCCTACCCCCCCTCGATTTCAGCCGGCTGATCGGAGCCCTACGTGGACATCACGGAGTTGAAGAGCAAGAGCGTCGGCGAGCTGCATGACATGGCGGAAGAGCTGAACATCTCCAACTACAGCGGCCTCCGCAAGCAGGATCTCATCTTCCGGATCGAACAGAATCTGCTGGATTCGGACGTGGTGCTCCGGGGCGAGGGCGTGCTGGAGATCCTCCCCGAAGGCTACGGGTTCCTGCGCTCCCAGGACTGGAACTACCTGTACGGCCCCGACGACATCTACGTGAGCCCCTCGCAGATCAAGCGCTTCGACCTGCGCACGGGCGACACGGTGCTGGGACAGGTGCGGCCGCCGAAGGAGGGGGAGCGCTACCTGGCGCTCCTCAAGGTCGAGAACGTGAACCTCGACGAGCCTGACAAGGCGAAGCACCGCATCGCCTTCGACAACCTGCGGCCCCGCTACCCCGAGCACCGCCTCAGCCTCGAGACCAGCGACCACAACCTCTCGACCCGGGTCATGGATCTCATGTCCCCCATCGGGAAGGGCCAGCGCGGTCTCATCGTGTCGCCTCCCAAGGCGGGCAAGACCATGCTGCTCCAGCAGGTTGCCAACTCCATCGTCGAGAACCACCCCGAGGTGCACCTCATCGTGCTCCTCATCGACGAGCGTCCGGAGGAGGTGACGGACATGGAGGAGCACGTGCCCGCCGAGGTCATCTCCTCCACGTTCGACGAGCCGGCCGAGCGCCACACGCAGGTGGCGGAGATGGTGCTGGAGAAGGCGAAGCGGCTGGTGGAGCACGGGCGGGACGTGGTGATCCTCCTGGACTCGATCACCCGGCTGGCCCGGGCCTACAACACCACCGTGCCCCATTCGGGGAAGATCCTGTCCGGGGGCGTGGACGCCAACGCGCTCCACAAGCCGAAGCGCTTCTTCGGCGCGGCCCGGAACATCGACGAGGGCGGCAGCCTGACGATCATCGCCACGGCCCTCATCGAGACCGGGAGCCGCATGGACGAGGTGATCTTCGAGGAGTTCAAGGGCACCGGCAACATGGAGCTGGTGCTCGACCGCCACATCTCGGACAAGCGCATCTTCCCGGCCATCGACATCAACCGCTCCAGCACCCGCAAGGAGGAGCTCCTGCTCTCGGAGGTGGAGCTGAACCGGGTCTACCTGCTCAGGAACTTCCTGTCGGACATGCCGCCCACCGAGGCCATCGAGTTCCTGCTGGACCGGATGAAGAGGACGGAGTCGAACGCGGAGTTCCTGGAGGCGATGGCGCAGGGCGGGGTGTAGGTCGGCTGCTCCCTCCTCTTCCCTCTTCCTTCTCGGGCGCGGGGCCCGGACACGGCACCCCTCTACGGGGGCGGCGTGGGGCCCGCTTCCTTCGGTTGGCCGCTGCACGCTTTCACCTTCGTCGGTCCCCAGAGCCCCCTACGAGGGGCGCCGTGCCCGGGCCCCTGTCCGGGTAGCCGGGGGTTTACCGCTCCCCCCCTTGTTGCGGGACCCAACGGCTGAAAGGAGGAGGGGCTCGGAGCCCCTCCTCCTTTCGTGTCGGGAAGGGGGTGGGGAACGCAGCACACTCGGCGCGGCCAGGCAATTCGTGTTGCGTTCTCGTCGATTATTCACGACAACGCAGCAACGTCGCCGCGGCCTCGCCGTTCGTGTTGCGTTCTCGGTGATGCGTGGGGGCGGGCGGCGTGGGGGCGTGGGGTCCGATCGGCGCCGCTGGGGCACCGCAACGTGGCGCCCGCTTCAGCGCCCCTCGCCTACTCCCCCTCCGTCTCCCTTCGCTCTTCTGCCAGCGCTGCGTGGGCGGCGGCCAGCCTGGCCACGGGCACCCTGAACGGGGAGCAGCTCACGTAGTCCAGCCCCACTTCGTGGAAGAACCCCACGGACGCGGGGTCGCCGCCGTGCTCGCCGCAGATCCCCAGGTGCAGCTCCGGCTTCGCCTCCCTCCCTTCCTCCACGGCGATCCGGACGAGGCGGCCCACGCCCTCGCGGTCGATGGTGCGGAAGGGATCGGCGGGGAGGAGGCCGTGCTCCACGTAGAAGGGGAGGAAGGTGCCGCTGTCGTCCCTCGACAGGCCCAGGGTGGTCTGGGTGAGGTCGTTGGTGCCGAAGGAGAAGAAGTCGGCGTGTTCGGCGATGCCCTCGGCGGTGAGCGCCGCCCGGGGTAGCTCGATCATGGTGCCCACCTGGTAGGGCACCGCCCGGCCGGCGGCCTCGAACACTTCCTCGGCCACCCGCTCCACCACCTCCCGCTGGCGGCGTACCTCCTCGGCCGTGGCCACGACGGGCACCATCACCTCGGGGTGCACGTCCACGCCGCGGCCGGCCACGGCCACGGCGGCCTCGAAGACGGCCCGGGCCTGCATCTCGGTGATCTCGGGGAAGGTGATGGCCAGGCGCACGCCCCGGTGGCCCAGCATGGGGTTCGCCTCCCGGTGGGCGGCGACGGCCTCCCTCAGCGCCTCCTCGTCCATGCCCGTGCGCCGGGCCAGCGCCCGCACCTCGCGACGGCTCCTCGGGAGGAACTCGTGGAGCGGCGGATCCAGCAGGCGGACGGTGACGGGGAGGCCGTCCATGGCCTCGAACAGCCCCTCGAAGTCGCCCCGCTGCATGGGGAGCAGCTCCTCGAGGGCGGCCCTGCGCCCTTGCTCGCCGTCCGCCAGGATCATGCGGCGCATGGCGTGGAGGCGCTCCCCCTCGAAGAACATGTGCTCGGTGCGGCACAGGCCGATCCCCTCGGCGCCGTTCTCCCGGGCGCGCCGGGCGTCGGCGGGGGTGTCGGCGTTGGCCCGCACCTTCAGGCGCCGGGCCTCGTCGGCCCAGCCCATGAGGCGTCGGAAGGTCTCCCCGGGCTCCGGCTCCACGGTGGGCACCTGCCCCAGCAGCACCCGTCCGGTGGTGCCGTCCAGCGTGATCCAGTCGCCCTCGGCGAGGGTGCGCTCGCCGGCGGTGAAGCGCCCCTCGTCTTCGTGCACCACCAGCTCGGCGGCGCCCACCACGGCGCACTTCCCCATCCCCCGGGCCACCACCGCGGCGTGGGAGGTCATGCCCCCCCGGGCGGTGAGGATCCCCTCCGCCGCCACCATGCCGTCGAAGTCGTCGGGGGAGGTCTCCTCCCGGACCAGGACCACCGCCTCGCCCCGGTCCTTCCACTCCCGGGCCCGGGCGGGGGTGAGCACGGCCCTCCCCACGGCGGCCCCGGGTGAGGCGGGCAGCCCCCGCACCAGCTCCTGGACCTCGGCGTCGGGGTCGATGCGGGGGTGGAGGAGCTGGTCGATCATGGAGGGCTCGACCCGGAGCACCGCCTCCCGGGGCTGGATGAGCCCCTCGTCCACCATGTCGGTGGCCATGCGCACGGCCGCGTCGGCGGTGCGCTTGCCGGTGCGGGTCTGGAGCATCCACAGCGCGCCCTCCTCCACCGTGAACTCCAGGTCCTGCATGTCCCGGTAGTGGGCCTCCAGCGTCTTCGCCACGTCCCTGAGGCGCCGGGCGGGCTCCGGGAAGTGCTCGTCCATGGCGTCGATGCCCAGGGGATCGCGGATGCCCGCCACCACGTCCTCGCCCTGGGCGTTGACCAGGAGCTCGCCGTAGAGGCCCGGCTCTCCGGTGGCGGGGTTGCGGGTGAACGCCACGCCGGTGCCCGAGTCGTCCCCCAGGTTGCCGAACACCATGACCATGACGTTCACGGCGGTGCCGGCGTCGTCGGGGATGGCGTGGACCCGGCGGTAGGCCCGGGCCCGGGGGTTGTTCCAGGAGCGGAACACCGCCTCCACGGCGCCCCGGAGCTGCTCCCGGGGATCGGCGGGGAGGGGGGTGGGCGAGGCCTCCTCCAGCAGTCCCCGGAACTCGGCCACCAGCTCGCGCAGGGCGTCGGCGTCGAGCTCGGCGTCCACCTCGACGCCCCGCGCCTCCTTCTTCCGGGTGAGGAGCGCCTCGAAGCGGTGCGGATCCACGCCCAGCACCACGTCGCCGTACATCTGGATGAAGCGGCGGTAGCAGTCGAAGGCGAAGCGGGCGTCGCCGGTGGCCTCGGCCAGCGCCTCGACGGTGTCGTCGTCGAGGCCCAGGTTCAGGATGGTGTCCATCATGCCCGGCATGGAGACGGCGCCGCCGCTCCGCACCGACACCAGCAGGGGCGTGCCCTCCCCGGAGCCGAAGGCGCGGCCGGTGAGCCGCTCGAGGCGCGCCATCTGCTCGTCCAGGGCCTCGTCCAGCCCGTCGGGCAGGCGCCCCTCCTCCAGGTAGGCCCGGCACACCTCGGTGGTGATGGTGAAGCCGGGGGGCACGGGCAGCCCGAGGCCGCTCATGACGGCGAGGTTGGCGCCCTTCCCGCCCAGGAGGCGCTTGTCGGGCCGCGCTCCGCCCTCGTCGGCGTCGCCCCCGAAGAGGTGGATCCACTCCATGGAATGCGTCGCGGGACGCCTCCTCATCCGACGGTCCCGGGGAGGCCCTTGCCCCACTCCAGCACGTCCACCACCACCAGCGCCCGCCCCATCTCCAGGATGCCGAGGCGGCGGGCGGCCGCCCGGGAGAGGTCGAGGATGGCGGGGTAGCGCTGGCCGTGGGCGTAGGGACCGCGGTCGATGACCCGGACCTGGACGCTCTTGCCCGTCTTCGGGGCGGTGACGCGCAGGACGGTGCCGAAGGGGTAGCGCTTGTGGGCGGCCACCATGGTGTTCTGGTCGAGGAGCTCGCCGCTGGTCGTGCGCTTCCGGTCCAGGAGATCGGCGTAGAAGGTCGCCTCCCCCTTCTCCGTCTCCAGGACCTTGCGGGTCACGGGCGCCGGGGGCGCCACCAGGCCCGAGTCGGGCGTGGAGGCCAGGGGCGGGGCGGCCTCGGCCTCCCCGCCTCCACAGGCGGCGGCCGCCAGCAGGGCGGACGCGGCGAGGACGGCGAGGAGGGGTGCGGTGCGGCGGCCCGGAGCGGGCGAGGTCGGACGGCTGGATGGGCTCGGGCGGATGGGACTCACCTCCACGTGTCCTGGGTCGACGGCTCACCACGAAAAGCCGCAGGAACCATGCGAGGCGCGCCTCCTACTCCTCCACCACGCCCTCGTAGCGGGGGTTCACCACCAGGTCGTCCCCCTCGAAGATCTTCCGGTCCCACGGGAAGATGACCGTGGCGTCGGTCTCGAGGGCGAAATAGTCGGGCTTGTAGCCGCCCGGCCGGGCGAAGCTGGTGGCGGTGCGCACCTCGGTGGGCCCCACGCCCCGGGTGGCGGCCAGCGCCAGGCGCAGCGTGTCGCCCGAGGTGGCGATCTCGTCCACGACCAGGACGCGGCGGCCGGCGGCCTGGATGGGCGCGGCCGAGAGGACCTCGGGGCGGTCCCGGACCTGCTCGCCCCCCTCCTTGCGGGAGATCTTCATGGAGTAGAAGTCGAGCCGGAGGATGGACGCGATGATCGCCCCGGGGATGACCCCCGCCCGGGCGATGCCGATGACCATCTCGGGGGCGTACTCCCGGGCCACCCGCAGGGCGAGGGCGCGGCACAGCTCGCCGAACATCTCCCACGAGAGGTCGAGGAACTGCTCGGGTCCTGCCGGGACGGAGCTCGTCGGCGGGCGCATGGTACCTCCGGGGGCGGGGCCTTCGGGGCGAGCCGGAAGGTAGATCCTTCCGAGGGACGGCCACAAGCGAGCCGCACGGGGCGTGCCGGCGACGGCCGCCGTTGACGTGGTCCGGCCGCCGTCGCCACCCTGGAGGGTCCCCCGTCCGCCCCCTCCCCGACCGCCGATCATGGCCGACCTCCACGACCAGGCCAACGAGAAGCTGGAGGCGGCCCTGGCCGCCTCGGGCGCCCGCGACCCCCGGGAGTTCTACCGAACCCGGCTGCGCGAGCTGCGCCAGGCCGACCCGGGAGCCTACGAGCAGGCCGTGGCGTACTATACGGACACGCTGGTGCCCCGGGTGGCTGCGGGCGAGGGCGACCCTCTGCAGGCGTGGACGGAGTACGGGCTCCGCCTGGCGGAGCTCAGCGCTCCGGGCCGCCCCGTGAGCGTGGACGCCGAGGGCAGGGCGGAGAGCTGCGACGCTTCCGCGCCTCCCGACCGGCTGGTGCTCCACCTGCCCGACGCCCGGCGGGAGCGGGCGCTGCTGGTGGCGCTCCCCGCCGAGCCCACGCCTGCCCAGCTCGCCACCTACGACCTGCTCGTCGAGCGACGACAGAAGCTCAGGGAGGAGTACGCATGACCCCCACCGACCGCCGCATGAGGACGCCGACCAACATGGTGTGGACGCCCCGCCCCGGATGGGCCACGGTGCGCCTGGTGGGCACCTGCGCCGACCGCACGCTGCGCCGCGGGCAGGTGGTGCTCCACAACCCGGGGGACGACTACGACAACATCCCGGGTCAGGAGGACGGGCTCGATCCGGGCACGATGGTCATCATCCTGGCCGAGGCGGCCCGCCTGGTGGAGGACGACCTCCACCTGGTCCCGGAGCAGGCGGTGGTGGCCGTGGGGGACGCCCTGCCCTGAGGCCCGGGGCGCGCAGCCGCCCCCACTGTCAGTAACCCAGGATCTGCAGCGTCCAGCGGAAGCCCACGTTCCGATCCGTCGCCCGGGAGCCGATGCGCGGGTTCGACAGCCAGAACGGCACGTCGAAGCGCAGCCGCACCGGGCTCCCCTTCAGCCCCGCCTCCACCCCGGCACCCGCCGACGCGAAGTCGTGGGAGCCATCCTCGTTCCAGGTGAGGGCGCCCGCGCCGAAGCCCCACATCCGTGCCTCCAGCGGTCCCAGGGTGGCGTTCGGCGTCCCCACCTCGGCGCCGAGGGAGGCCAGGCGGCCGTAGGCGGCCGAGCGGGCGTAGCCCCGCACGTCGCCGCCGCCCGGCACGAAGAGCTCCTGGTCGAGCCAGCCGTCCCGGCTCCTTCCCCAGGGGTCGGCGAGCGCCCCCTCGGCCAGCGGGTCGGCGCCGGCCAGGAAGAAGAGCCGCTCCCGCGGCGCGTAGCCCCAGTCGCTGCCCTCGCTGCGGGTGCCCGTCGCAGCAGTCGTCGCGCGGCGCCCCCACGCCGCCCCCCCGAACGCCCGTGCCCGCAGCGTGAACGGCCCGGCGGGAAGCTCGGCGCCCAGCGTGAGGCTCCCCCGGGTCCACAGGTCGGTGGCCGACGCGGCGCCCCCGCCGAGCTCCCCGTCGGCGGTGAGGGTTGCGCCTCCGGCGGCCTGTTCGAGGGACCCGCCGATGGCCGCCTCGATGCCCCGGTCGGGCCGGGTCTCTCCCCCCGCCGTGGTCGCCGCCCACCGGTACGGGATCAGGTAGGCGCTGTCGGACACGTTCCACAGCCGCACGGTCGCCCGCACGTGGCGCCGGGGCCCCGACAGGGGCAGCCGGCTCACGTCCTTGTCCACCGTGAGCACCCCTGCCTCGCGCCCCTCGCCCAGGAAGAGCACGCCCCTGCGACCCAGCGCCGGGCGGCCCGGGCGCACCGGGTTGGCCAGGCGGGCATACAGGGTGGGCCTGCCGGGGTGGTCTCCCGTCTCCACCCCCACGCGGGCCAGGCCGTCCTCCAGGAACCCCATGTAGCGGGTGCGGGCCTGGACCCCCACCGTCACGCCGCCGGGGCCGTTCTCCCACACCAAGGGGAAGAAGCGCTCCACCGCCCGGTCCATGGTGGTGGGCATCCCTCCCAGGGGGTTGTCCAGCCCCTGGGCGACGCTGGGGCTGGAAAGGAAGCCCGCCGACCACGCGTTGTTCAGGACGTTCCAGTCCAGGATGGTGCCGTCGGGGTCGAGCTCCACCCGCCGGGGCCGGAACGGCGTGGTGAGGCTCACCTCCCGCTCCAGGGCCCAGCCGTCCAGCGTGGTGTCCATGCGCTCTCCGTCGGCGCCGGTGAGGCGGACGGGGACGGGCATGATGAGGTCGCCCTCCCGCTTCAGGGTGAGCTCGGTGGTCCACCCCCCGCCCGCCCCGGGGTCCACGTCCACGTCGTGGAGGGCGTAGTCCACCAGCCCGGTGGTGTGGAGCCACTGGCCGAAGAACCAGTCCAGATCCCTGCGCGACACCTCCTCGGCGACCCGCTGGAAGGCGTCCGAGTCCACGTGGGAGAGCTTGTAGCGTTCGTAGTACGTGTGCATGATGCGGCGCATGGTGTCGTCGCCCACCAGCTCCTTCAGCATCCACAGCACGGTCTCGCCCTTCGTGTAGATCATGGAGGCGTAGACGTTGTACTCCGGGTAGTCCTGGGCCGGCATCACCACGGGCATGGACGCCCCCAGGAGGTCGAGCTGGAGGGTGCTGAAGCGGGGGCCCCGCCACACCGCCTCGCCCTGCCCCGTGTCCTGGTAGAACCAGTCGGTCTGGAAGGACGTCATGCCCTCGTCGAGCCACCCCTCGTACCACTGGTTGTTGTGCAGGATGGCGTACGTGTAGTTGTGCCCGCCCTCGTGGAGGATGAGGCCCTGGGAGTCGCCCCCGTTCATGACCATCATGGGGAACTCGGTGCCGCCGCCCTCGATCCTGTGGAGGTTGGTGAGCTGGGGGTAGGCGAAGTCGCCGTAGGTGTGGTCGAGCCACGCCAGGGCCACCTCGGTGCGCTGCACCGCGACGCCGTGGCCCCAGGTGGCGGTGTCGCCCGGCTGGTAGAGGACGTGGACGGCCACGTCCTGGAAGGCGCCCTGCTCGTAGATGTAGTCGGGGCTGGTGGACCAGGCGAAGTGGTGCACGTTCTCGGCGTGCCAGCGCACCCGCTTGAAGCCGGCGGGGGCGGTGGGCGCCAGGAAGCCCAGGCTGTCGGCGGCGGGCACCCGGGGCGGCGGCGGCATGCCGCACACCCGGGCCTGGACGGGCCCCGCGCACGGCGGGGTACGGTGGGTCTGGTACCAGTCCCGCTGGTAGGTGATGGGGCCCGTCCCCGGCGCGGCGGCACCCTCCCAGCCCGGGTCGCCCGCCACCGGCACGCCGGTGGCCCCGATCACCTGGTCGCTCCGCACCTCCATGGTGACGTCGTAGGTCGCGAACTCCCCGTAGAACTCCCCCTGGCGGAAGAGGGGGTGGTCGCGCCACCCCTCCAGGTCGTAGACCACGACCCGGGGATACCACTGGGCGAAGTCGTAGTGGCGCCCCCGCCGGCCCTGGCGCCGCGGCACCGTGGAGGGGCGGGCGTCCCAGGTGTAGTCCAGGGTCACCTCGCCGCCCGGCGGGAGCGGCGACGGCAGGTGGACGTGGAGGATGGTGGAGTCCGGCGCGAACGGCCACGTCAGGCGCGCGTCGCGCCCGTCGACCTTCATGTCCCGGATGCGCTCGAACGCGATGTCGTCCGGCCCCAGGTCCTGGTAGGTGTGGATGCCCACCGCCAGGTCGTGGCGCGCCCACAGCGAGTTGGGGCGGAAGGCGTTCAGGTTGAGCTGGAGGTGGACCTCGGTGAGGGTGTCCGGGGAGTGGTTCACGTAGCGGAGCCGCGCCCGGGCGTGGAGCGTCTGCTCGGCCTCGTCGAGGCGGGCCTCGATGCGGTACGCCACCCCCTGGGCCCACGGCGCCACGGTGGCCGGCGCCGCCGCGGCCCCCACGGCGGCGGGCCCCTCCGCCCGCGCCCCTCCGGCCGGCAGGAGCGCCGCCAGCGCCAGCGCCCCCACCCCGATCCCCCGCCCCACCGCTGCCCTCGCTCGCATGGTCGCTCCTCTTCCTCGGACTCGCGTCGCCCACGGCACGGCCCTACCCGGAGGGGGAGGGCGGGGTCCGGGGGGCCGCTACCAGCGCAGCACGTCGAACTGCCGCGTGAACTTCACGATGAGGCCCCGGGACTGGGGCCCCGCCAGCGCGTCGAAGCCCCGCACCTCGTTGAACACCAGGAAGAGCCCGGTGCCGGCGGTGTTGAGCCAGCCGAAGCGCACGTTGGCGGACCAGGTGTCGAGCTGGTCGCTGTACTGGACCAGCGACTGGAGGTAGACCCGGGGCGTGAAGAACCAGCCCAGGCGGAAGCTGGCCAGCCGCGCCGTGAAGCTCCCCTCGGGCAGGCTCACGTCGTTGTAGTCCAGCCGCACCGCCGCGGACACGCGGGCGCCGCTCCGCCAGGCCAGGGTGGCGCCCGCGCCGTGGCGGGTGCCCGAGAGCAGGTTCCCCCAGTTGAGCGTCGCGTTCAGGGAGAAGGGGGCGCTCAGGTCGGTGTTGAAGCGCCACGCCGCCTCCCACCCCTGGTAGGTGCCGGGCGGCACCACCACGCCCTCGGCGATCTCGAACGGCTCCTCGAGCCCCTCCCGGTTCAGGTTGAAGGCCGGGCTGAAGAACCACCCGGTGGGCGACTCGAAGTGGGAGTCCAGGTGCAGCCGACTCGTCTCCACGAAGCCGCTGCGGGCGTCCTGGTACACGTTGTAGGCGGCGTGGGGGCGGATCTCCCGGAGCCAGGACACGCGCTCGGGGCGCACGTAGCGCATGACGTGGAGGTTGTAGTAGCGGTAGCCCGCGCGCTGGAGGTAGCCCACCTCGGGGTTGAAATCCTCACCCACCTCCTGGGCGTCAGCCATGACGCGCCACGCCCGGCTCTGCCAGACGCCGTCCACGCTCCACGCCCGGTCGTTCCCGTCCAGCCCGGGGGTGCGGGTGAGGGCGGCCCACGACGTCACCGTGAGCGCCTCGCCCAGCCCCACCTGACCGTCCACCGCCAGGGTGTGGTTCCAGTCGCCGTCGACGCCCACCGCGCCCCGGCGCACCGCCAGCACCCCCACCTTGGAGCGGTTGGGCAGCTCCTTCGCCACCCGGGCCACCGAGTAGTCGTCGCCGGGGCGTCCGTCCACCCCGTCGGTGCGGATCTGCAGGAGGCCCAGGTTCAGGCCGGCCACGCGGCCCGACAGCCGCCCACCGCCCTGGATGGGGACCGGCGACCCCTCGTCGGTGATGCCGATGCGCCGGCTGAAGAAGAGCTCGGGGCCGCCGCTGCCCACGTTGAAGAAGCCGGCGTTCTCCAGGAAGAACGGCCGCTTCTCGGGGAAGAAGAGGGAGAAGCGGGTGAGGTTCACCTGGGCCTCGTCCACCTCCACCTGGGCGAAGTCGGTGTTGTAGGTGGCGTCCAGGGTGAGGCCCCCGGTGACCTGCACCTTGCCGTCGGCGCCCCAGTCCCCCCGGGTGCCGAAGGCGTCCTGCCCCGCCGCCCAGTCCCGGGACGTGCTCCCCAGGAGGTAGGGGGTCACCTGGGCCAGGCGCTGGCTCGGGGGGGCGAGGCCGGCGAGCTCGCCTTCGTAGGTGAGGCGGTAGAGGGAGAACTGCCGGGGCACCGGGGACCAGTCCGCCTCCTCGTTCCGACGGCGGATGCGGCGGGCCACGTTGAGGCCCCAGCGTGCGTCCTCGGACGCCCCGTAGCGCAGCGTCGTGAAGGGGATGCGGAACTCGGCGTACCAGCCGTGGGCGTCCCGGGAGGTGGCCACGCGCCAGCTCCCGTCCCAGTTCTTGTTGAAGCCTCCTCCGGCGCCGCCCTGCTGGCGGTTGAGGCCTCCACCTCCGGCGCCGCCGCCGGCCCCACCACCACCGCCGCCGCCCCCACCTCCGCCGCCGCCCGCCTCGTTGGCCACCTGCCCGTCGTACTCCACGCCGGCGGGGTTCGTCCCGAACACGAAGCCGTTCTGCTGATCCCGGAAGGTGTCCAGGACGAAGAACACGGCGTCGGACTGCTCCAGGTCCGCGTCCCGGATCCCCTCCCCGTCCACGATGGCGGAGGGGTCGCGGTCGTAGAGCCACGCGCCCACGTAGAGGGCCTGGTCGTCGTACACGACCCGCACCTCGGTGCGCTCGCTGGCCGGGCGGCCGTCGTCGGGCTGCTTCTGGACGAAGCCGTCCAGGGGCGTCGCCGCGGCCCACGCCGCGTCGTCCAGGACGCCGTCCAGCACCGGCGGCGCCGCGGTGCGGGTCGCCACGGCGGAGCGGGGTCCCTCGTCGGCGCTCTGCCCCCGGAGCGCGGGGGGGAGGGCCAGGGCGACGAGGAGGAGCGGGAGCACGGGGGTGGGGCGCATCCGCGACATGCTACGCCTCCTCCACCAGGTACGCCACCGCCCACGCCCCCACCCCCAGGTGGGTGGCGATGACGGGGGTCGCGGGTCCCGACAGCACCTCCACGTCGCCGAAGCGCGCCCGGAGCGCCGCCGTCACCCGCGCCACCACCTCCGGGGCCGCCACGTGCACCACGCCGAAGCGGACGATGGAGGGGTCGGGGATGCGCGCCTCCAGGAGGTCCAGGACACCCTCCAGGAGGTGGGCCCGGCCCAGCACCCGGCCGGCGGCCTCGACCTCCCCGGCGGGGGTGAGCTCCAGGATGGGCTTCACCCGGAGCAGGGTCCCCAGCCACGCCCGGGCCTTCCCCACCCTTCCCGACGCCAGCAGGCGGTCGAAGACGTCCACCGTGAAGAGGATTCCGGAGCGGGCCCGGATGCGCCCCAGCTCGGCCACGATGCTCTCCGGCGGGGTGCCCAGCTCCGCCAGCTCCGCGGCCTTCAGGACCAGCAGCCCCTGGAGGAGCGAGGCGCCCAGGGTATCGACCAGGTAGACGGGCGCGTCCTGGAAGCGGGCGGCGGCGGCCTGGGCGGCGCCGAAGGTGCCGGACAGGGAGGAGCCCAGCAGCACGCCCAGCACCTCCTCGCCGTCCTCGGCAGCCCGGGCGTAGGTCTCCAGGAAGTCGGCGGGTGCGGGCTGGGAGGTGGTGGGGAGCACGGCGGCCTCGTCACGGAGGCGCCGGTGGAAGGCGCCCGCGGTGACGTCCACGCCGTCCCGGTAGACGTCGTCGCCGTCCACCAGGAGCAGGGGCGTGACCTGGATGCCGTGGGCCCGCACCACGGCCTCCGGGAGGTCGCAGGCGCTGTCGGTCACCACCGTGACCGGGCGGCGGGCCAGACGCACGCGGGACTCCGCCGAGCGCACCACCGCCTCGTGCTGGACGTGCATGTCCTCGGCCTTGTGGGTCGCCAGCTCCCCCAGCTCCCGCAGGTACGCGAACACCCGGGCGGGGTCGTCGGTGTGGATGTGAACCTTGAGGGCGTCTCCCGAGCGCACCACCACCAGGGAGCCGCCGCTCTCCCGGAGCCGCGCCTTCACCTCGGCCGCGCCGGGGAGGGCCTGTCCCCGCACCAGGGCCTCGGTGCAGAAGCGGAAGGGGTCGTCGGGGGCGTAGGCGGCCGCGGCCGCGGCGGGGCCGCGGGCCTCCTCCTCGGGCGGGGCCTCGGCCACCAGGGGGTCGCCCCGCACCAGGAGGAGCACGCCTTCCAGGAGCGCCACGAAGCCCTTGGCGCCGGCGTCCACCACGCCGGCCCGGCGGAGCGCCGGGAGAAGGTCGGGGGTGCGGGCCAGGGCGGCCCTCGCCCGCTCCACCAGGCGCTCCACAACGGCGGTGAAGTCACCGCAAGGTGCCTCCCGTGCAGCCTCCGCCGCCGCCCGCATGACGGTGAGGATGGTCCCCTCCACTGGATGCTCCAGGGCCTGGTAGATGCCGTCTACGGCGGCCTCCATGGCGTCGGCGAAGGCGGGGGGATCCATGCGCTCCCGCTCCCCCAGCCGGTCGGCGAAGCCCAGGAGGAAGTGGGACAGGATCATGCCGCAGTTGCCCCGGGCTCCCAGCACGGCGGCCCGGGCAGCCTCCCGGGCCACGCCCCCCACGGCCGGATCATGGTTCGCGCGCAGGTGGTCCGCTACCGTCCGCAGGGTGAGGGACAGGTTGGTACCCGTGTCGCCGTCGGGCACGGGGAAGACGTTGATGCGGTTGAGCTCCCCCGCTGGCGCTGGGCGTACTCGCACGCCGCCAGGAGGGATCGTTTGAGGCGTGGGCCGTCCACGTACCCGATGCCCCGCCGCGGCGGAGGGACGGCGTAACCCGGGGAGGAAGCCATGGGCCGCAATGTCGGAGAGGGCGCCGGCGCCCGCAAACCGGCGGCCTCTCGCCCCCATCCGGTGCCGCGCCTATTGTTGTCTCCTGCCAGGGAGACCCCTCACCGCGACCGGGAGCGATGGTGAGCAGCACCCCCGTCATCCAGCACTGGCTGGTGTCCATCGCCCGGGCCGCCGGGCTCGGCCACCTGGAGGGCCTCCAGGTGCCGGCGGACACCCCCACCGCCGCGGCCTGGAGCCGGGTGGCCCAGGCCGCGGGGATCGACCAGGACGTGCTCGCCGACCACGTCGCCCACCACTTCCGCCTGCACCGGGCGAATCTCGACCACCGGGACGCCCACGCCCACCGGCTCCTGCCCGGCTCCATGGCCCGCCGGCTCCACGTGCTGCCCCTGCGCTACACGGACCGTGCGCTCGAGGTGGCCACGGCCGACCCGGTGAGCATGGAGGCCGAGGGGGAGATCGCCCATGTGTCCAGCCGCACGGTGCACTTCGAGGTCGCGCCCCCCGACGCCATCGAGGCGGCGCTGCACGCCACCTACCCCGAAGAGGACGCGCCTCGGCACGTGCCCCGCCTGCCCCCCGAGCAGCGGGGAGGCCCCCACGTGCTGGTGGTCGACGACGACGTCGAGACGCGCGTGCTCCTGCGCCACGTGCTCGAGGACCGTGGCTTCCGGGTGACGGAAGCGCACGACGGCCCCGACGCGCTTCGGGTGCTGGAGAGCGACGCCGTCCACCTGGTGACCCTCGACCTCATGATGCCCGAGATGGACGGCATCGAGGTGCTGCGCAGGATCCGCTCCCGGGTGCGCACCGCCGGGCTGCCCGTCATCGTGGCCACCGCCAAGGACGACCCGGCGGCGGAGGTGGAGCTCTTCCAGGCCGGCGCCGACGACTTCGTGGTGAAGCCCATCGACCCACCCCGCTTCATGCTCCGCATCCAGGCCGTGCTGCGTCGGAGGAGCGCCGGCCTCGCCCTGCCGTGACGTCTCTCGAGGCTCTCCGAACGTGACGGCACGGTTGCTGCCCCTTCCGTACCCGAGCGGAGCGAAAATCCCCGCACCGCCGCACCTCGACAAGGGGGGAAGCGTGTCGAAGTTCTCACTGTTCCTCATTGGATACGTGATCTTCGTGGCGGGGGTCGCGCTGGCCCTCAGCCTCCTCAACGTGCCGGGCCTGTGGATCGGCGTGACGGTGCTGATCCTGGTGGGCATCGGCGTGGCCATGGGCGCCACCAACACCAAACGCGACGACGCCAGCGCGCCGTAGCGAGCGTGGAGAGCGGCGCGGACCCGGGGGTCCGACGCCCTCACGAGCGAGGGGGGGCGCCGGCCGAGCCGGCGCCCCCTCTGCTTCGTGTCTTCGCCGTCGCGGGCGATCAGCCGCCCAGGCGGGCGCGACGCCGTGAGAAGTCCAGGATCAGCCCCAGGTCGGCCTGGAACCAGCCCAGGTTCCGATTCACCCGGCCCTGTTCGATGCTGCCGATGTCCCAGGGGGCGTTGTACCGGTAGAAGCGGACGGCGGGGGAGAGGCTCACCACGTCGCTCAGGTGGATCTCGGTCCCCACGGCCGCCTCGAGGCCGATGGTGCGGTTGGATTCCTGGTCGACCGCGTCACCTTCCTGGAAGGACGCCTGGTGGGCGATGACACCCACGCGGCCCCAGGGCGTGAAGCTCCAGTCCTTCGAGAGGGAGAACTTGAAGCCGGCCTCGGGGCCCATGCTGTCCACGTGCCCGGCCACCCCGCACTCGCCCTTGGTGCACTCGAAGTGGGAAGCGCTGTACCCCAGGTAGACGGCGGCATTCCTGTGGAAGGTCCAGTAGAGGTCGCCTCCTCCGGAGATGCCCCCCTCCTTGGCCTTGAAGGGCACCACGGCGGGCTTGTCGCCCAGGCCGTTCCTCAGGTCATTGATGGCGAAGTTGAATCCGCCTCGAACCTCCACGCCCAGGGGAAGCATCTGGGCGTGGGCGGTTTGGGTCGTGAAGGCCGCGGCGCCCGTGGCCAACGCGACCACGATCGCAGCCGTTCGTGCTCTGCTCATGTCCATTATCTCCTCTCCTGGGCGCATCGCCCCGGGGATTTCGCTCGCTTGCCACGCCCGGCCGACGCCGGACGCTCGGGGGGCAAATTCGCAGATTCCATGCCACCTTCCGGGAAGAAGCTGGCTATTTCTTCGTGATTGTAGAACATTGTGGGACATGACGAGCCATGAGCTTCTCGGGACCTTCGAGCTGGTGGTGCTCCTGGCCGTGGCGCGGCTGGGTGGCGAGGGCTACGGCGTCACCCTGCGCCGGGAGATCGAACGGCGTACCGGGAGGGACGTGGCCGTGGGCTCCGTCTACGCCACCCTCGCCCGGCTGGAAGAGAAGGGCCTCGTGACGAGCCGCGAGGGCGAGCCGACCCCCGTGCGGGGCGGGAGGGCGCGGAAGCACTTCCGGGTGGAGCCGGCCGGGGTGGAGGCGCTGGCGTCCACGCGCGGCGCCCTGGAGCGCCTGTGGGACGGGCTGGAGCTGGGCGAGGCGGACCGGGCGTGACACGCCCTCCTCGGCTGGCCCGGCTGCTCATCCGGCTCACGGCCCCCCCTTCGTGGCGGGCGGCCCAGCTCGGCGACCTCCAGGAGGAGCTCGAGGAGCGGGCCGCGGCGCCGGGGGGCGGCGCCCGCCGCTGGTACTGGAAGCAGGCGCTGGGGTCGGTGGTGCCGAACCTGGCGTACCGCCTGGGCCGCAAGGGGCGGCCGGGCCCGCACCGGAGAGGGGAGGGGAGGATGGGAACGCTGCTCCAGGACCTGCGCTTCGCCCTGCGCAGCACCCGCAGGAACCCGGCGTTCAGCGCCGTCGTCGTCCTGAGCCTCGCCCTGGGCATCGGCGCCACCACCACCATCTTCGGCGCCGTGTGGGGGCTCGTCCTGGCCCCCTTCCCCTTCCCCCACCCCGACCGGATCGTGGGCGTGGGCACCGCCTTCCCCCGGGTGGGCGCCGACCTGGACTTCGTCGAGAGCCTCTCCCCGGCCGAGTGGGAGGACGTGAGGGACGGCTCCCGCACCCTCCAGGACGTGGTGGCGTGGGACATGGGCAACCGCCAGATCGCCGGCGAAGGGCCTCCGCAGAACGTCTTCAGCGGCTTCTGGTGGGGCGACGCCCTCCGCACCCTGGACATGAAGGCCTACCTGGGCCGGGGCTTCACCGCCGACGAGACCCGCACGGGGGCGGCGGTGGCGCTGGTGAGCCACCGCATCTGGAGGAGCCGCTTCGGGGCCGACTCCTCCCTGGTGGGGCGCACCATCCTGGTCAACGACGCCCCTCACACGGTGGTGGGCGTCCTGCCCGAGGGCGCGGAGCTCTACGGGATGGATCTGTGGATCCCCATGACCCTGTCGCCCGACCGCTTCCCCCGGGACCGGCGGCAGTTCCAGATCCTCGCCCGGGTCAAGGAGGGCTTCGGGCTCGACGACGTGAACGCCGACCTGGCGGCGGTGGCCCGGCGCACGGAGGAGGCCCACGGCCGGGCGATGGAGGAGTACCGGGGGTGGTCGCTGCGGGCCCTCCCCTTGAGCCAGGTCGTGTCCCGGAGCTTCCGGGCCGCCGCCTTCGTGACGCTGGGCGCGGTGGGCTTCATCCTCCTCCTGGTGTGCGCCAACACGGCCAACCTCCTCCTGGCGCGGGCCCGGAGCCGGAGCCGGGAGATGGCCGTGCGCACGGCCCTGGGGGCGGGACGGGGCCGTCTCCTGGCCCAGGTCCTCACCGAGAGCCTGGTCCTGGCCCTCCTGGGGGGCGCCGGAGGGGTGGCCCTGGCGTGGCTGGGGATGGCGGGGGTGCGCTCCCTGCTGGCGGCCCTCTCCCTCCCCATCGCCGGCACGGTCGCCCTCCAGGGGCCGGTGCTGGCCTTCACGGCCGCCGTGGCGACGGGCTCGGGGCTCCTCTTCGGCGCGGCGCCCGCCTTCCAGGCCTCCCGCATCCGGGTCGCCGGAACGCTCGAGACCGGGGGGGCGAGCGCCACCCCCGCCGCCGGACACCAGCGCCTCCAGCGCGTGTTCGTGGGGGTGGAGGTGGCGCTGGCTTTCGTCCTGCTTGCGGGGGGCGGGCTCCTCCTGAACAGCCTGGCCAGGGTGAGCCGCGTGGACCCCGGGTTCCGTCCGGAGAACCTCCTCACCATGCGCCTCACCCTCCCCCGGGAGCGGTACCGTGGCGCCGAGGTGGAGGCCTTCTTCCGGGAGCTGGTGCGGCGGGTGGAGGCGGTGCCCGGCGTGGGCTCGGCGGCGGCGGGAAGCCAGTTCCCGACGGTGGCGTTCTCCTTCCAGGAGCTCCAGGTGGAGGACGCACCGCCCGCGGCGGCGGACGCCTCGCTCCCCCGGGCCCTCACCACCGTGGTGAGCCATGGCTACTTCCGGACGCTGGGCGTTCCGGTGCTGGAGGGAAGGGTCTTCGACGTCCGGGACGGGGCGGAGTCGCTCCCGGTGGCGGTCATCAACCAGGCCGCGGCCCGGCGCTGGTTCGCCGGGGAGGACCCGGTGGGGCGGCGGCTGAAGCTCGGGGGCGGGGAGGGCGGGCCCTGGTTCCAGGTGGTGGGTGTGGTGGGCTCCACCCGCAACCTGGGGCTGGACCGCCCCCCCCAGCCCGAGGTGTTCGGGCTCGAGGACCAGCTCGGGGGGCTGGTGAACCAGCTCTTCCTCCTGGTGCGCACCGAGGGAGAGCCCCGTGCCCTGCTCCCCGCCGTGCGCCAGGTGGTCCGGGGCCTCGACCCCGACCAGCCCGTCTACGCCATCCAGACCGGGGAGGAGGCCCTGGCACGGGCGGGAGCCAGCCGCCGGGCCACGACCGTGGCCCTGGCCCTGTTCGCCGCGTTCGCCCTGATGCTGGCGGCGGTGGGGGTGTACGCAGTGGTGTCCCACGCAGTGAGCGAGCGGACCCGGGAGATCGGGCTGCGCCTGGCTCTGGGCGCCGACGCCGGACGCGTCCGAGGTCTGGTGGTGCGCCAGGCGCTCCTCCCCGTGCTGGCGGGCGCCGGCGTGGGCCTGCTCCTGGCCCTCTCGATGGGGACGGTGCTCCGGCACGTCCTCTTCCAGGTCAGCGCGACGGACCCCCTGACGTTGGCGTCGGTGGCCGCGCTCCTGGTGGGGGTGGCCGCGGTGGCGAGCCTCGTCCCGGCCTGGAGGGCCAGCCGCCTCGACCCCGTGGAGGCGCTGCGGCGGCGGTGAGGTTCGGCCGGCGTCCCGCTAGTAGCGGTGCTCCGCGAACACGCTGCCGTCGTCCCGGTGGATGACCAGGGCGGCGTGGCGCGAGCGCGCCAGCTCCCGCCCCAGGCGCATGGCCGACTCCTTCTCGGAGCAGGTGGTGACGCTGCCGCCGTGGCTCTCCTCCCGCACGGCCCAGCGCCCGCGCTCGGGCACCACGTGGATCACGCTGACGGTGTTGGTGGGGTAGACCACGCGCTCTCCTCGCTCCCTGCTCGGTGAGTGCCTTCGCCTCCGCCGCCTCCCTCTCCCGACCGTTCCGACGCGGGCACGAAGCGTGCCGGTCCCGGAACGACGCCGCCGCCGGCCGGTACTCGTCCGGCGCCCGCCGACGCACCACCCAGGGAGGAGCCCCGCATGAGCCTCGACGCCGTGAACCCCGCCACCGGCAACGTCATCCGGACGTACCCCGAGATGGAGGAGGGGGCGGTGGAGGACGTCCTGGCCCGCGCCCACGAGGCCTACCTGGCGTGGCGCGACACCCCCTTCGCCCACCGGTCCGAGTGCATGCGCGCGGCCGGCCGAGTCCTGCGCGACCGCTCCCGGGAGCTCGGCGAGCTCATGACCCGGGAGATGGGCAAGCCGGTGGCGTCGGGGGTGGGCGAGGCGGAGAAGTGCGCGTGGGTGTGTGATTACTACGCCGAGCACGCCGAGGCCTTCCTGGCCCCGGTGGAGGCGGACACCGACGCCGCCCGGAGCTACTGGGCCTTCCGCCCCCTGGGGGTGATCCTGGCGGTGATGCCCTGGAACTTCCCCTTCTGGCAGGTCTTCCGCTTCGCCGCTCCGGCCCTCATGGCGGGCAACGCCGGGGTGCTCAAGCACGCCTCCAACGTGCCGGGCTGCGCCCTGGCCATCGAAGACGTCTTCCGGAAGGCGGGCTTCCCCGAGCACCTCTTCCGCACCCTCATGATCGGGAGCGGCGCGGTGGCGGGCGTGATCGAGGATCCCCGGGTGCGGGGCGTGTCGGTGACGGGAAGCGTCGCCGCGGGCAAGGCGGTGGCGGAGAAGGCGGGCTCCCTGGTGAAGAAGACCGTGCTGGAGCTCGGCGGGAGCGACCCGTACGTGGTGCTGGAGGACGCCGACCTGGCCGCCGCCGCCGAGACGTGCGCCACCAGCCGCCTCATCAACTCGGGGCAGAGCTGCATCGCCGCCAAGCGCTTCGTCGTCGTGGACGCGGTCCACGACGCCTTCGTGGAGCACTTCGTGGCCCGCATGAAGAAGGCGAAGATGGGCGACCCCATGGACGAGGCCACCGAGGTCGGCCCCCAGGCCCGGGAGGACCTGCGGGACGACCTCCACGAGCAGGTGCGGCGGAGCGTCGACGCCGGCGCCCGCTGCGTGCTCGGGGGCGAGGTGCCCGACCGCGAGGGCGCCTGGTATCCGCCCACGGTGCTCGTGGACGTGGCGCCCGGCATGCCGGCGTACGACGAGGAGCTGTTCGGCCCCGTGGCCGCGGTCATCCGGGCGGCCGACGAGGACGACGCCGTGCGCATCGCCAACGACACGTCCTTCGGGCTGGGGGCCGCGGTGTTCACGGGGGACGCGGAGCGCGGCGAGCGCATCGCCCGGGATCGGCTGGAGGCGGGGTGCTGCTTCGTGAACGCGTTCGTGAAGTCGGACCCCCGCCTCCCCTTCGGCGGCATCAAGGAGAGCGGCTACGGGCGGGAGCTGTCGCCCCTGGGCATCCGGGAGTTCGTGAACGTGAAGACGGTGTGGGTGGACTGACCCTTCAGTCCACCAGCCCCTCGGCGCGCCACCGCTCCAGCGGCAGCTCCACCTCTTCGATGAGCCCGGTCTCCACGCGGAAGAGCCAGCCGTGGACGGCCGGCGCGCTCCCCTCGGCCCGGGCCGCCTGGTAGGCCCGGGACGACACCAGCGACTCGGCCTGGGCCACCACGTTGGCCACGGACAGGAGCTCCGAGCGCCGCACGGGGTCGTGCACCGCCTCCAGCTCGCCGTGCATGGCGTCGCGCAGGTCGTGGAGGCGGGAGAGCCAGCGGCGCACCGCGCCCCGGGCGGTCCCCTCCAGCACCGCGCCCACGCCGCCGCAGTGGGTGTGGCCGCACACGATGGCGTGGCGCACCTTCAGCACCCCCAGGGCGAAGTCCAGCACCGCCTGGACGTTGAGGTCGTCGGGGGGCACCTGGTTGGCGATGTTGCGGTGGATGAACAGCTCCCCCGGGTTGGTCCCGGTGAGGACGTTCAGCGCCTTGCGGCTGTCGGAGCAACCCACCAGGAGGAAGCCCGGCTCCTGCCCCGCCGCCAGCCGGCGGAAGAAGCCCGGCTCCTCGGCCAGGCGCTCCTCCACCCAGGTGCGGTTGTTGGACAGGAGCTCCTCGTATTCCCGGGCCGGGACCGGCGCGCTCACGAGGACCGCTCCGCCGACGCCCGCTCCGCGGCCGTCCGCTCCACGGAGGGCACCGCCTTCTCCATCTCCGCCGCCACGTCTTCTGCGTTCCGCATGGATTCCAGGTCGAGGTCGAAGTCTGGCCGGGGGGGCGGCCGGAGCTTCTCCAGCAGCTCCCGCACCTCCCGCTTGGAGAGGCCCGCCTCCGCCAGGGCCCCGGGGTCCAGGGCCGCCCCCTCCCGGGCCCGTACCCCCCCTTCCGGCGTCGGCTCCAGGAGACGGGAGAGGACGTCGAGCTCGCCCCGGCTGAGCGGCCGGCCCACCAGGTCGTAGTCCACCCACGCCTCGTAGGAGAGGGGCGCCACCCGCTTCACGATCCCCGCCATCACCTGGCCGAACGCCCGGATCTCCCACTGGGCGTGGGGATCGACGCGCAGGCTCAGGAAGTGGAGCAGGTTGTGGAGGTCGATCTTCCAGTACCACTGGGTATACGTGGACAGGGGCAGGTCGATCCTCGCCAGCTCCCGGGCCACGTCCTCCTCCAGCATCCAGGCGTAGCCGTCGCCGGCGTCCCGGCGGATCGCCCCCCAGCGCCGCACCGCCTCCCGGTACACCTCCTCGGGAGCGCCCTCCCCCCTACCCTGGCGGTTGGCGTCGCTCTGGAGCGCGAAGTCGTCTCTTCCGGGCGTGTAGAACAGGAGGGGGAGGACCGAATAGCGGGCGCTGTACTCGTTCACCGAGGCCGTCCGGTGCCGGATCCACTGGCGCGCCACGAACATGGGCATGGCCACGTGGAACTTGAGCTCCACCATCTCGGAGGGGGTGGTGTGGCGGTGTCGGCGGAGGTAGCGCACCAGGCCCCGGGTCTGGGAGGTGCGGCGGGTGCCGTAGCCGTAGCTCACCCGGGCGGCCCGCTCCACGTCCTCGTCGGAGCCCATGTAGTCCACCAGGGCGACGAAGCCGTGGTCCAGGACGGGAAAGTAGCCGCCCAGGATCTCCTCGGCGGCGGGGTTGGTGGGGCGCTTGGTGTCCATGGCGCCCGAACCTGACGGGGCCGAAGGGGCGGCGTCAACCGGCGCGAGACAGGGCGTCGAGCCTGCGGAGCCCTTCCTCCAGGAGGCGGTCGTAGTGGGCCTCCAGGCGCGGGCTCACGCCCCGGCACCCCGCCACCACCCGCTCCGTCCACTCCAGGTACTCCCGCCGCCGCTCCACCGACCAGCCGGCGGGGGGGTGCCAGGTCACGTCGAACGCATTGCAGATCTTGTCGCCCAGCTTCACCAGCTTGGCGCCGGGCGAGAGCCCGGGCGCCCGCTCCACCTGCCGGGCCTTGCGCTCCTGCCTGGCCAGGGCGGGATCGTCGGTGACCTCCTCCACGATGCTCCGCACGCGGGGGCCGAAGAGGCGCTCGATCTCGTCGGGCAGGGTCTCGGTATCCTCCACCGTGTCGTGGAGGATGGCCGCCGCCAGCACCTCGGCGTCGTCCACCCCTCCCACGGCCGAGAGGACGTGGGCCACCTCGATGGGGTGGTTGATGTAGGGCGAGCCCTCCTCGCCCTTCCGGCGCTGGTCGCGGTGCTTGGCCGCCGCGAAGCGGAGCGCCGCCAGCACCAGGGGAACCGAGGGGGCGTCGCCGCCGCTCACCGGAGGCCCTTGTGCTTCCACCCGCTCCGGTCGGGAGGCGCCACCTCCCACGTGTAGCCGCGCCCCCGCACCCAGCGCTCGAACCAGTCCAGCTCCACGTTGGCCTTGAACAGCCGGTGCCGCAGCTCCTGCCAGCCGTGCCCCTCCCGGGGCGCCACGTAGAGGTGGGTGGGGACGTCGTTGTACGCGAGGGCCCGGTACATCTCCACCGACTGGGGCATGGGCACCCGCTCGTCGGCCTGGCCCACCAGGAAGATCGTGGGCGTCTTCACCCGCCAGGCGTCGAACACGGGGGAGTCCTTCAGGTAGCGGTCGATGGGGGCGTCCTCGCCCCAGGGCGTGCCCCCGAACCAGGGCGTGCGGTAGGTGCGGATGTCGCTCTGGGCGTACATGGAGATCCAGTCCGCGGCCCCCGCACCCGATGCCGCCGCCCGGAAGCGGTCCGTGTACGTGATGAGCTTGTTGGTCATGTGGCCCCCGGCGCTCCACCCCATGGCGACCATGTGGTCCCCGTCGACCAGCCCCCGGCGGATGAGGGCGTCCACCCCGGCCATGACGTCCTTGTGGGCCTCGTTGAAGTAGCCCGGCACCATGTCGCGCAGGAAGGCGTCGCCGTAGCCGGTGCTCCCCCTGTAGTTGGGGTGGAGGACCATGTAGCCCATGGCGGTGAGCTTCTGCACGTAGTCGCCGGCGCCGCCGAAGCCGAAGGCGTCGCTGGACGCCGGCCCTCCGTGGGTCTGCACCACGAGGGGGTAGCGGGTGCCCTCCCGGTAGTCCACGGGATAGAAGAGGAGTCCCTCCACCTCCACGCCATCGTCGCCAGACCACGTGACCGCCTCCTGCCGGGGGAGCTGGAAGCGGTCGGCGATGCCCTCGAACACCCGGCTCACGCGGACCGGGCTCCCCCCGTTCGCGGGCAGGGTGTAGACCTCGCCGGGGTCGTCGGCGGCGGCGACGGTCATCACGTGCCGCTCCAGCCCGGGCGCATAGCTCCAGGCGCGCACGGCGTGCTCGCCCCGGGTGAGACGCACGACCTGGCCGCTGGCGGGATCGAGGCGGAAGAGCTCCCGGCGCACGCCGGTGCTGGCCTCCAGGTAGATGGCTTTTCCGTCCGCCGACCAGGTGGCGTCGTTGACCGCGAAGCCCTGCTCCGCGGTGAGGTTCCGGGGCTGCCCGCCCCCGGCCGGCACCACGAACACGTTGTCGTTGTGGTAGAACTCGAAGTCGCCGTCGGCGAAGGCCCGGAAGAGGACCCAGCGCCCGTCGGGGGACAGCTCCGCCCCGTCCTCGGGCACGGCATTGTCGGTGAGGCGGCGGGCGTCGCCGCCCGTGGCGTCCATGACCCACACCTCCCCCTCGTCGGCGTCGTCCAGGAGGGGGGTGGGAGCCCGGTGGTGGGCAACCCGGGTGCCGTCCCGGGAGAGGCGGTAGTCCAGGACGGACCAGTCCCCAGAGGTGATGCGCTCCTCGTCGCCGGTGGCCACCTCCACCCGCCACAGGTGGTGCTGCCGGAAATCCTCGTCGAAGGCGAAGACGTCGTCCTTCTCCCGCGCCTTGCGCCGGGCCTCCGGGGCCTCGGCCTCGGGCGCGATGAAGTAGATCCAGCGGCCGTCGGGCGACCACTGGGGATCGGACACGGACGCGCCGTGGCCGGTGAGGGGGTGGGCCTCCCCGCCCGTGCTGGGCAGGAGGTAGATCTCCGTGGCCGACGCCGCCCCGTCCTGCTCGTCTGGGCGGTCGGCCAGGAAGGCGACGTAGCGGCCGTCGGGCGACCAGCGGGGGCTCCGCTGCCCTTCCTTGCCCCGGGTGAGCTGGACCAGGTGGCCCCCGTCGGCGTCGACCCGCCACAGGTGGGGCACGGCGCGGTTCTGGTCCCAGTCGGCGTCGCTCCTCACGAAGACGACGCTCTGCCCGTCCGGCGACAGCCGGGGGTCGGACAGGGACGGCACCTCGATGAGGTCCACCACGGTCATGGGGCGCCGGGCGCCGCTCTCCAGGTACGGCTGGGGAGCCTGGGCGGCGCCGGCGGCCGGCAGCCCGGCCACCAGGACGGCGGCCAGGCTG
Source organism: uncultured Gemmatimonadales bacterium (assembly GCA_963720485.1). GTDB lineage: Bacteria > Gemmatimonadota > Gemmatimonadetes > Longimicrobiales > Gaopeijiaceae > MFD05684-c1. The sequence continues at coordinate 378,008 of OY970395.1, read as the reverse complement.
GCACGGAGTCGGAGGTGCATGGCTCAACTCCTGCGGGGTACGATGGTCCGACCCATGATGGGACCGCGGCCCCCGGGCGGAAAGCACCGGCGGGCACCTCCCACGCTGGCCTTTCGATCGCCTCGGTGGAATCTTTGAGTATGATCACGCCGTCCCTCGAGCGACGTCTGGCAGCCGTCTGGTTCGCCGACATCGCCGGATTCACGCGGCTTTCCGCCGCCGATGAGCCCCTGGCCTACCGGGTCATGGAGGCCATGCGCGCGTCGGTGCGCGACTCCGTGGAGGCCAACGGCGGCACCCTGGTCAAGTTCCTCGGCGACGGCGCCCTGTCCCACTTCCCCAGCGCCGAGGCGGCGGTGGAGGCGGCGCTCCAGGTGCACCGCCGCTTCCGCGCCGCCACCCGGCTCCTCCCGGAGCACCCCGCCCTGCGGGTGGGCGTCCACCTGGGCGAGGTCTCGGTGGGCCCCGACGGCGACCTCTTCGGCGACGGCGTGAACCGGGCTGCCCGCCTGCAGGCCATGGCGGAGCCGGGCCAGGTCCTGGTGAGCCAGGCCGTGCGGGAGCTGCTCCGGCAGCGGCCGGAGCTGGTGTTCACCTCGCTGGGCAAGCGGACCGCAAAGGGGCTGGACGACCCGGTCCATGTGTTCGAGGCGAAGGCCCGGGGGAACCTGTCCGACCGCCTGGAGGCCGTGGAGCGCAGCACCCAGCCGGTGACGGTGGGCCAGGGCCCCGCGCCCGGGGTCAAGCCCCTCCGGCGCCGCCACGCCGGGGCCATCGCCACGGGCATCGTCGCGGGCGTGCTTGCCTTCGTGGGCCTGGGCGTGTGGACCGCCATGGGCGGCTTCCCCGAGAGCTCGGGCCGGAGCGCCGCGTCCGGCACCACGTCCGTGGTCACGGCGGTCCCCTCCCTCGATGCGGCCCCGGCGGTCGTGGACGGGGCGGTCATGGTGGCCGTCGTCGACTCCGCCCCCGGTGAAGGGCCCCTTCCCCGCTGGCCGGCCACGGTACCGGCGGACACGGCCGCGCCGGCCCCCGCCCCGCCGCCCCCGACGCCCACCGAGGCGCTGCGGACGATGGCGGCCGCTGCCAGTCGCCGGCTGGCGGCCTTCCCGGTGGGGCAGATGGGGTGGGACGAGACGGTGCCCGTCTACCGGCACGCCGTGGACGAGGCCGTGGCCGGACACGCCAAGGGGGCCCAGCTCCTGGCGCTGCGGGGCGTCCTCCTGTTCCTGGAGCGGTGGGACTTCGAGGGCGCCGACCAGTCGTTCCTGGCAGCCCTGGCCAAGGACCCGGCCTCCATCTCCGGCCGCCGCTTCTACGCCCAGCTCCTCTCGGCCGAAGGACGCTTCGGGGAGGCCCTCTTCCAGCTCGAGCGGGCGGCGAAGGCCGGCATGGACGAGGGCGCCCTCCGGGCGCAGCGGGGCGCGACCCTCTTGCGCATGGGCCGCCTGGACGACGCCGAAAGCGAGCTCCGGCGGGCCATGCGCTCCCAACCCGCTGCCATGGCACCTCGCATCCTCCTCGCCCGTACCCTGGTGGCCCGGGGCAAGCCGGACGACGCGGTGGACGTCCTGTCCGACGGCACGCCCGGCATTCCCGGAGCCCTGTGGAGCGCCTACGCCCGCATGCACGACAAGGGCGACCGGGCGCGACAGGCCCGGGCCGGCATCCCCGAGCTGGTGCGGGCCGCCCGCACGCTCCCCGAGGGCGACTATCTCCTGGCGGTGATCCTGGCGGCGGCCGGTCAGGATGCCCAGGCCTTCACCTACCTGGACCGGGCCATCGCCAACCGCAGCCCCTCGGTGGTGTGGCTGCAGGTCGACCCCGAGTGGGAGCCCCTCCGGGGCGACCCCCGCTACCACCAGCGCCTGCGCACCATCGGGCTCGAGCGCTAGGCACCCCCCCGGTCCGCGCCCTTTGCACTGCCTCGTTTCGAGGCGTTCGTTCTGGCACCACCCCTGCAGCTACCCCCGCTCGACCCACGGCATCCCTCGGCAGCGACCGGGTCCTGAACGCCAGGATCGTGTTACGCGGCCGGGCGCCTTCGCGGCACCAATCCTACCGGGAGATGCGGGAATGGAACCGGAACGAAATCCCTGTCACGGGAATGAAGTATCGGGTCGGCGTTGGCTGACCCCCACACTGACCGTGGCCACCATGGCCCTCCTCGCCCTCGTCGGCTGCGACTCGGCCGGCACGGCCCCCCGCGCCGACGCGCTGGTCCAGGTGACCGTCACCGACGCGCCGTCGGACTACATCGAGAGCGCGGAGGTGTGGATCTCGAAGGTCTACCTGATCGGCGCCCCCGAGTCCGCCGGCGTCCAGGCCGTCCCGGTGTTCCGGGAGGACGCCGACAGCGGCCAGGCGGGCGACACCCTCCAGGCGGAAGACGACTCCCTCCACGAGGAGCCTGGCGATTCCCTCCACGAGGAGCCCGGCGATTCGCTCCACGAGGAGGATGACTCCCTCTCCGACGCCGGCGGAGGGCCCCAGGTCCTCTTCGACGACCCGGACCACCCCTTCCACGTGGACCTCCTGGTCCTGCGGGACGGGCTGGTGGCCGACCTCACCGGCGCCATGCCGGTGGCGCCGGGGGCGTACCACCAGCTCCGCATCGTCGTCGACAGCGCGTGGGTGACCCTCAAGGATCCATACACCTTCAGCGACGGCTCCTCGACGGCGCGGCTCAAGATCCCCGGCGGCCACAGCGCCGGTGTGAAGGTGACCCTGCAGTCGCCCGTGGTGGCCCAGGAGGGCGACCAGACCACCATCCTCCTGGACTTCGCGGTGGACGACAACTTCAGGATCCAGGGGAACCCAGCCACCCCGGCGGGCATCAGGGGCGTTCTGTTCACGCCGGTGATCAAGGAGCGGGGGCGCAAGCACGAGCACGAGGAGCACCAGGGCGGCGGCCAGGGCGGCTGACGCGGCCACGCCAGGAACCCGACGGCGCCCGGGGGGAAACCCTCCGGGCGCTTCGTCGTTCAGGGCGCCTCGTCCTCCTTCACCGCCCGCGCCACCGCGTCAACCGAGGCCGGCGCCACCAACCCCAGCCCCACGGCGTGTTCGGCCGCCTCGAGCGTGCTCCGTACCAGCACCAGGTCCACCTCGTCCCGGAGCGCTTCGGCGACCTCCACCACCACCCGGTCCGGGGCGTCCACCGACACGTCCCGGATGTAGATGGCCCGCACCCGCCCGGGCCAGCGCCCCACCACGTCCCGGTAGATCTCCACGTCGTGCTGGCCGCTGTCCCCGAGGAGCACCACGGGGAGGTGCCGGTGCAGCTCCAGGATCTCCCCGATGCGGGCGAGCTTGTGCTCCCGGTGGGACTCCAGCCCGAGCTGGCCGGGCGCCAGCCCGGCGTCCCGGAGGAAGAGGGGCCCGTCGGGTATGCCGTGCCGCTCCAGGAACTCGACCAGGAGCTCGTAGAGGTTCCACGGGCTCGCGGACACGTAGAAGAGGGGGTTGGGGGGCCCACCCGAGGCGCCCTCCGGCCCCGCCACCAGGGCCCGGTAGAATGCCGCCACCCCCGGGAAGGGGAGGCGGGTGCGGGCGTTCTCCAGGAGGGTGTTCCTGGCCGCCCGCAGCAGGTCGGTGGCGCCGGTGCGGAGAACCGTGTCGTCGATGTCGCTCACCACGCCGAAGGCGGCGGCCGGAGACGGCACCCGCACCGGCACCCGCATCCTGGCCCCCAGGATCCCCCGCTCCCGGTCGTCGGGCACCACCACCTCCACGTCCTCCCAGTCCCGGTGGCGGGAGGGCGGCGTCCCGCCCCGGAGCCGGGCGCGGAAGTAGCCGTCGCCGTCGCTGGTGACCCGGACCTCCACGCCCCGGGCGGCCACCCGCACCTCCACCCCCGGGGCCGCGGCGGTGCCGAAGCGCCGCCACGCCGCCACGAGGTTGTCCATGGCGGAGTCCTCGTCCCTGGACTCGGGGAGCATGCGGTCCTCCAGCACCCTCCCCCCCACCCGGAGCTCTTCGGGGGTGCCGTGGCCCCGGAAGCCCACCACCTCCAGGGGGCCGTGGCCGCCGGCGCGACCCGAGAGGCGCCGCCGAAGAGCGTCCACCGTGCGCTCCAGGCCCAGGCCGAGGCGCTCCAGGGGGCCTTCCCCCACTACTCCTCCCGGCCTAGGAACCAGAGGAGCGTCTGGTTCACACGCTCGTGGGCCTCCTGGTGCACGAAGTGGCCGGCGTCGCCCAGGAGCTCCATCCACAGCCGGGGGATCAGGCGCTCCAGACCGTACAGGAGCCGGCGCGACAGGTAGCGGTCCTTCTCGCCCCACACCACCAGGGTCTCCTGCTCGATGCGACCGGCCGAGTCGGCCCGGGGGGTGCGCCCCAGGTGGCGCAAGGCGTCCCGGAACGCGGCCCGGTAGTAGTGGATCATGGCCGGGACGGCGCCGGGCTCGCCCAGGGCCTCCGCGTAGGCGGAGAAGTCCGTCTCCTCCAGCACGTCGGGGCGGCGGATGTCGCGGCGCAGCACCCGCTCCACCAGCTCGTAGTCGTAGATGCGGAAGGCCCGCTCCGGAAGCCATGGGAGCTGGAAGGCCAGGGCGTACCAGGAGCGGAGGAGCTGGCCGGGGTGGCGGAGGATCTTGCGGTAGAGCGCTGGATGGGGGGCGTTCACGACCGCCAGGCGGCGCACCCGCTCGGGGCGCCTGGAGGCCAGGGCGAACCCCACCACGCCCCCCCAGTCGTGCCCCACCACCGCCGCCGATTCCTCGCCCAGGTGACGGATGAGGGCGTCGGCGTCGTCCACCAGGTGGCGCAGGCGGTAGGAGGCCACCCCCTTCGGCTTGGAGGAGCGGCCGTACCCCCGCATGCTGGGCGCCACCACGCGGAAGCCGGCCTCGGCCAGCGGGACGATCTGGTAGCGCCACGAGTACCAGAACTCGGGGAAGCCGTGGAGGAGGAGCACCAGCGGCCCCTCTCCCCGGGCCACGTAGTGGAGGCGCACCTCCCCCAGGTCGGCCTCGTGGTGGGTCCAGGGGCGCTCGGGGTCGCCGCCGACGGGGTCCAGCACGGGTCTGCGGCCGTCGCTCATGGACCGGATGATGGTCCCGCCCTCCTGCCGCCGCAATCGGTGCCTGCGCCGATCCCCGCTCACCCCCCGGGCAGCCGCCGGGTGCGCACGAGGTACGCCCGCACGTCGCCCACGTCGAGGTGGCCGTCGTCGTTCCCCGCCCGGTCCAGGTACAGCTTCGCTTCGGGAGGCAGCTCCGGCACGTCCACCCCGGCGGCTGCCCGGGCCAGCACGGCGTCGTCGATGGAGGGGTCCCGTGGGTCGAGGGAGAGGCGCTCCACCACCTGGTGGCCGGCCGCGTCTCCGATGATCACCTCTCCGGCCAGCGGCCCCACCCGCAGGGGAATGCCCTCCACGATGACCGTGTCGCCCGCGACCCGGGCGGAGAGACCCTCGGGAAGGGGAACGTCGGGGCTCGCCTCCACCGCCAGGGGCAGCGTCGCCCCCGTGAGGCGCATGCGAGCCTCGTAGGGAGATGCGGCGAAGGCGAGGTTCGGCTGGGAGCGCTCCACCACCGCGAAGCCCACGCGCGTGGAGATGCGGATGCGCGCCACCCCGTCCTGGAGGGAGATCTCGTGGATCACGACGGGGGTGCGGCGTCCCAGGTGGTCCCGGGTCGACGGGGTGGTGGCGTCGTCCAGGACGGTGGGCGCGCCGGGGACGCCGAAGACGTCACCCGCGTCGCCCCGGTCGCCCCCCTCCGCCGCCACCTTCAACAGGGCGTCGTCGCCGTCGGCCTCCACCACGTGGTAGCCGTACGCCGGGGGCAGCCCGGGGGGATCCAGCGGGGCCCGCGCCACCGGTCGTAGTGGTAGACCACGACCCCTTCCTCCATGGGGAGGTCGCGGTCGAAGCCCTCCCGGGTGCGGTACTCCACCAGCAGCGCCTCGCCGGCGTCCTCGGTGAGGGGGATGAACAGCGCCCGCCCCGAGGTCTGCACCGGCTCCAGCTCGTACGTCCGATCGGTGACGGCGCCCACCGTGTCCAGGCGGAGCCATCCCAGCGTCGCCCTGGAGAGGGCGGAGGGGAGGGTGGGGCCGAAGTCGGCGGGAAGGGGGCCCGAGCCACACCCCCACGCGCCGGCGCCCATGATGTCGAAGCAGCCCACCGCCCACGCCCGCTGGTCGGGGAGGATGCCCTCCACCTGCTGGTAGTAGTCCGGGAGCCCCAGGACGTGGCCCAGCTCGTGGGCCATCACCTCGGGCCCCTCCACGCGGACGCCGTCGCAGTCCAGGACGCTCTCGGACACGTAGAGGGCCACCTGGACCGGCTCCCCCGACGCCCCCAGGTCCTGGGTGGCGTACGGGTGCCCGGCGTCGTCGAACACGCCCCACAGGTGGGGCCAGATGCCCGGGCCGCCGCAGCTCGCAGCCACGTCCGGGAACTCGATCACCACCGCGTCCACCACCCCGTCGTCGTCGCCGCTGTCGGGAACGCCGTCGGGTCCGTCGTCGTCGAAGCGGCCGAAGTCCACCTCGGCGTCTGCCTGGCTCAGGGCGTCCCGGATGTACTCGTCCAGGCGGGGGCCGAAGCCGTCGTCGCCGGCGGCCGCGGCCCGTGGCACCGACGTGCGCACCCACGGCGCCACCGTCCCCACGACCTCGAGCCTCCCCAGCGACGCCTCCCGGTAGAAGTCCGTGACGGTGCCCCGGCGGGCGGGGCCGTCGAAGAGCGCCCGCTGGACGTCGGCGGGCGTCAGCGTCGGCTCGGGGGAGTCGGAGAAGAGCGCCGGGATCACCAGGACGGAAAGGGTGCCGATACGGGCGACGCGGGCCGGCCCGCGCACGAAGGCGTCGGGCCCGGGGATGCCCAGCGCCGCCGCCGCCGCGGCCCGGGAGGCGGGGGTGCCGGGGCGCCGGAGCCCGGGGCGGGCCGCCGGCTCGGGGTACTGGGCCCGGACGGGCGCGGGCACCCCCACGAGGAGCGCCGACGCCAGCACCACGAAGGCCCCGACCGCCGGCACGCCCCTCACGGCGTCGGCTCCGCGAAGGTCACCGCGTAGCCGGACAGGTCGAGGCGGGCCGCGTCGTCGGGGCCGGACACCTGGACCACCGTGGCGTCGGGGGGCGCCCCCACGTCGTCGGTGAGGAGGGTGAACGTCACCGCGCCGGGCGTCCCCAGGACGACCACCACCCGCGCCCGCCCGCCGTCACGGACCACCCACGCCACGCCGCCCGGCGGCGGCGCCACGCCCTGGACCCGGCCGTCGGGGAGCTCGAACACCGCCGCGCCCTCGGCCGCCGCGGGCGATTGGAGGGTGGCCACGAGGGCGCCGGCGGAGGGGGGCGGGGTGGTGGTGTCGTCCCCGTGGCAGGCGGCGAGGGCCACCAGGAGGGCGAAGCAGCCGGAACGGAGGCGGCGCGGCAGGGGGGCTGACATGGACGGTTCCACCGGGCGTACGAGGGGAGGAGGACGGACCCCCGGGCCGAGCCCGCGGGTAGACTCTGCAACTGCTGGGATTACCCCTGGAGGAGGGGAGCCATGAGCCCGATCCGCCGCCACGCCACCTTCGCAGCCCTCCTGGCCGCGCCGGCCGTGCTGGCTGGATGCGCCACCATGACCTCGAATCCGTTCGACCGGGGGGCACCGGGGAGCATCCGCATCGAGGTCCAGAACCTCAACTTCATGGACGCCACCCTCCACGCGGTCAGCACCGGGGGACGCCGCCGGCTGGGCATCGTCACCGGCAAGGGGAGCGCCGACTACACCATGGAGTGGCACACCACCCAGCCGCTCCAGATCGAGGTCGACCTCCTGGCCAGCGACCACTGCATCACCCAGCAGCTCTCCGTGGATCCCGGGGACGTGATCATGCTCCAGATCCAGCAGGAGATGGCCAACTCGTCGGTGTGCTACCCCCCCTTCAAGCACTGACGCCACACCCCAACGCTCCGTTGCACCCGGCGCGCCGTCACCCGGCCTCGGCGACGAGCACCAGCAGCAGGTCCATGACGTTGGTGCCGGTGGGTCCGGTGACGACCAGGTCGTCCAGGGTCCGGAAGAAGGGATAGGCGTCGTTGCGCTCCAGGGCGTCGGCCGGGTCCAGCCCGGCGGCCCGGGCCCGGCGCAGCGTCGACCCCACGGCCAGCGCCCCGGCGGCGTCGGTGGGGCCGTCGATCCCGTCCGTCCCCACGGCCATCACCAGGCAGCGCTCCCGCCCGTCCAGGTCCAGGGCGGCCCCCAGCGCAACCTCCTGGTTCCTCCCTCCCGTCCCGTCGCCCCGCACGGTGACGGTGGTCTCCCCCGCCAGCACCAGCGCGGCCGGGGGTGCCTCGGGGGCGCCCACGTCGGCCACCTCCCGGGCCAGGGCCGCCAGGCGCCGCCCCACCTCCCGGGCCTCCCCCGTCACCGCCGTATCCACCACGCGGGCGCGGTAGCCCAGGGCACGAGCCTTCTCGGCGGCGGCGGCCGCCGCGCGCGCGGCGCTCCCGATCACGCGGGCATGCACGCCGCCGAACACCGGGTCGCCCGGCTTGGGGGTCTCGGGGAGCTCCCCCTGACACCCCAGCAGGAGGTGCTCCCGCACCGCTGGGGGGACGTCGCCCCACACGCCCCGGGACTGGAGCATCGCGACCGCGTCGGCGAAGGTGGTGGAGTCGGGGCTCACCGGCCCCGAGGCGATGACGTCCAGGGGGTCCCCCACCACGTCGGAGAGGACGAGGGCCATGACCCGGCTCGGCTCGGCCTCCCGGGCGAAGCCGCCGCCCTTGAGGCGGTCCAGGTGCTTGCGCACCGTGTTCAGCTCCCCGATGGGGGCGCCGGCCCGCAGCAGCAGCGCCGTCACCCAGCGCACGTCGTCCAGGGACACGTCGCCGTCGGGCAGGGTGAGAAGGGCGGAAGCGCCGCCCGACACGAGGAACAGCACCCAGTCCGACGGCCCCGCGCGCCACAGCGCTTCCAGGATGGTGCGGGACGCCTGGGTGTTGCGGCTGTCGGGGAGGGGGTGGCCTCCCCTGAGGACGTGGAAGCCTTCGTCGGGCGCGCTGCCCCCGTCGGGCGCCAGCACCCAGCCCTCGGCGATGCGGCCGCCCAGGGCCCGGCGGGCCCCGCTGGCCATGGCCATGGCCGCCTTGCCCACCGACACCAGGACGATGCGCCCCCCCTCGGGAGGCTCGGGCGCCTCCTCGCCGAGGGCCTCCACCACGAGGCGGTGGGGATCCACCGCGGCCAACGCGGCGTCTACCATGGCCCGGGTGTCCCGGCGGAGCCCCGCCTCGACGTCGCTCAACCCTCACCGGCCCCGGCACCCGCCCCGGCCCTGTCCACCCTCTCCCGCCAGGCGCTCCCCTCGTAGACCTCGGGGTTCACCGGGTTGGGCGCCCGCTCCCCCCGGAGGTGGTGCAGGGCATTGGTGGCGGCGATGACGGCCATGCGGTCGCGGGTGTCGCGGCTGGCGCTCCCCACGTGGGGCGCCAGCACCACGTTGGGGAGCTCGGCCAGCCCCCGGGCCATGGCCGGCTCCTCCTCGAACACGTCCAGGGCGGCGCCGGCGATGATCCCTTCCCGGAGCGCCCCGACCAGGGCCGCCTCGTCCACCACCTCGCCCCGGGCCACGTTCACCAGGTAGGCCGTGGGCTTCATGCGCTCCAGCGCCGCCCGGTCGATGAGGTGGCGGGTGGCGGGGGTCAGGCGCGGGTGGAGGGTGACGAAGTCGCTCCGCTCCAGGAGCTCGTCCAGCTCGGCCCACGCGACGGGGGGGCCGAACGCCTCCACCCGGTCGCGGTGGCGGGGGTCGTGGGCCAGCACGTCCATGTCGAAGCCCAGGGAGCGGCGGGCCACCGCCTGGCCGATGCGCCCGAAACCCACGACGCCCAGCACCTTGCGCCGCCCCGTGCCTCCCGGGCTCACGTCACCCCCCAGGAGCAGGTTCGGGCCCCACAGGCGGTAGCGCCCGCCCCGCATGTACGCGTCGGCCTCGGGGATCCTGCGGGCGGCCGCCAGGAGAAGGGCCCACGTGAGGTCGGCGGTGGTCTCGGTGAGGACCCCCGGCGTGTTGGTCACCGGCACGCCCAGCTCGGTGGCGGCGGCCACGTCCACGTTGTCGAAGCCCACCGCGTAGTTGGCCACGCCCAGGAGGCCGGGGCTCGCCTCCAGGAGGCCCCGGTCCACCGGCTCGGTGAGGAGGGAGAGGAGCACGTCCGCCCGGGCGGTGCCCTCCCGGAGCACGTCCGGGTCGACGAAGCGCTCTTCGTCGGTCTGCCCCACCTCCACCTCGGCGCCGCCGTCCCGCAGCACGGCGAGGCCGGCCTCGGGGATGCGGCGCGTGACGAAGACCCGGCTCACGCCCGACCCCTCACGCCGTGGGTACCTCCGCCATGAGCGCCAGCAGATTGTCCTCGCTGTCCCGGAAGAAGGCCATCCACAGCTCGTGATCGTCCGTGCGGTGCACCACGTGGGGCTCGCCCTCGAAGCGTACGCCCTTCGCCTTCAGCGCCTCGTGGGCCGCCGGCACGTCGTCCACGCGGTAGTAGAGGAGGGAGCCCGGATGGTCCAGGTCGGGCCCCTCGGGAGCCGACAGCATGAGGCGGACGGCGCCGCAGCGAAAGAAGGCGAGCCCCGGCGGCGCCGAGAAGAGGTGCTCCATGCCCAGGACGTCCCGGTAGAACGCCTCGGCCCGGGCGACGTCGGTGGCCCGGACGGCGATCTGGCCGATGCTGGAGAGACGGACCGCGGGCTCGGCGGGCTGGGGGCGTTCGGCGGAAGGCGTCATGGCTCGTCTGGCTCCGGGAAGGGGGTCACAGCGCACTGGTTGAACATTTAGCTTAGCTAAGCTAACTATCTTGCATGGCACGCAAGAAACCGCAACCCCCTTCGCGGAAACGCCCCCTGGGCGAGCCGTGGTACCCCGACGACGGCGCCTTCCCGCCCCCGGACGCGCCCGCCGCCGCCGTCGCCGTGGCCGATCGCCTCCACTCGGCGGCCATCCACATCCTGCGTCGTCTGCGCAAGGAGGACGACGCCAGCGGCCTCACCGCCGCCCGCCTGTCGGCCCTGTCCGTGGTGGTCTTCACCCCGGGGATCCGCCTGGGGGACCTGGCCGCCGCCGAGCGCGTGGCCCCCCCCAGCATGTCCCGCCTGGTGGCGGGGCTGGAGCGGGACGGACTGGTCCGCCGCCGCTCCGACCCCGACGACGGGCGCGTGCAACTCGTGGAGCCCACTGAGGCGGGCCGCCGCCTGCTGGAGGAGGGGCGCCGGCGACGGGTGATGGCCCTGGCCCGGGACGTGGCGGAGCTCCCTCCCGAAGAGCAGCGGCAGCTCGAATGCATCGTCGATCTGCTGGACTACCTCGCCATGCCCGACGAGCACCCCTCCCAGCTCGGCTGAAACCTCCCCGGGCGGGGGGCCGTAGGTAGGTCTACTTGCGTGACGCATGCAGTCGACCCACCGAGGCCCCATCATGCGCGACCCCGACACCTTCCTGCCGCTGCGGCCGGTGGAGTTCCACGTCCTCCTCTCCCTGGGAGGGGAGGACCGGCACGGCTACGGGATCATCCAGGAGACGGAGGCGCGCACGGGCGGCGGCGTCCACCTCGAGCTGGGCACGTTGTACCGGGCGCTGCGGCGCATGGAGGCGGCCGGGCTCATCGAGCGCACGCCTCCCCCCGCCGGGGAGGAGGACGCGGACGAGCGGCGCCGCTACTACGCCCTCACCGCCCTGGGCCGGGCGGTCGCCGCCGCCGAGACCCGGCGCATGGAGGCCCTGGTGGCGAGCGCGCATCGGCGGGGCCTGGCCGACGGCCCCCGGGAGGCGTGACGTCGTGCGCCCGGCGCTCCGCTGGTCGGCCCGCCTCCACCGTCTGCTGCTCCGCCTCTACCCGGCGGACTTCCGCGACGACGTGGGCGGGCCCATGGGCCGGGATTTCGAGGAGCGCTGCCGGGCCGCCCTGGACCGGGGCGGGCGCCCGCGACTGTGGGCGGTGTGGACCCGGGCCACGATGGACGCCCTGGCCAGCGCCGCGCTGGAATGGAGGCGCCCGTCCCGGCCCCGGCCGTGGCGGCGGACATGGACCAGAACGGGAGGAGGGGACGTGATGGGCGAGCTCGCGCAGGACCTCAGGTACGCGCTCCGCATGCTGGTGAAGAACCGGGCGTTCACGGCGGCGGCGGTCCTCACCCTGGCCGTGGGGATCGGCCTGAACGCGGCCACATTCAGCGTGGTCCGCTCCCTCCTCCTGCGTCCCCTTCCGGGAGTGGAGCAGCCCGACCGCCTGGTGCAGCTCTACGAGCGCTTCCAGGGCGACTTCCTCTACGGCTCCAACTCCATCCCCCACTTCCAGGACGTGCGGGACGACCTCACCGGCGACGTCTTCCAGGACGTGGCGGCCTGGGCGTTCGCCCCCCTGGCCTTCTCCGACGACGGGCGGAGCGAGCGCCTCATGGGGATGATGGTGAGCGCCGACTTCTTCCAGACGCTGGGGGTGCGGCCCGAGCTGGGGCGGGCGTTCATCCCCGGCGAGGAAGACCGGGATCCGGGCGCCCACGCTGTGGCGGTGCTGGGCGACGGCTTCTGGCAGGACCGCTTCGGCGGCGACCCGGGGGTGATCGGACGCACCATCACGCTGAACGGCCACCCCTTCGAGGTGGTGGGCGTGGCGCCTCCCGACTTCCGGAGCCCCATCGGCGTCGCAGCTCCGCCCGTCTACGTGCCCCTCATGATGCAGCCGGTGGTGCAGCCCGGATCGGACAAGATCGAGGCCCGGGGGAGCAGCTTCCTCCAGGTGGTGGCCCGCCTCGCCCCCGGGGTGACCGTGGAGGGTGCGCGCCAGCGCGTGGCCGCCTACTACCAGGAGCTCCGGGAACGCTACCCGGACAGCTACTCGGAGAACGGCGGCATCACGCTCGTGCCCCAGAGCGAGGCGGGGCTGAGCCCCACCTTCAAGGGCGCGGAAGTGGGCATGAGCGCGGTGATGATGGCGGTGGTCGCCCTCCTCCTCCTCATCGCGTGCGTGAACGTGGCCAACCTCTTCCTGGCCCGGGCCCGGGAGCGGAGGCGGGAGATGGGCATCCGCCTGAGCCTCGGCGCCCGCCGGGGCCGCATCGTGCGCCAGCTCCTCACCGAGAGCCTGGTGTTCAGCGCCGTGGCGGGGGCCGCGGGGATGGCGCTGGCCTACGGCGCCACCGCCCTGCTGTCGGGCCTTCGGCCGCCGATGGAGGGCCCCTGGGCCTTCGACTTCCACCCCGACGGCGGGGTGCTCCTCTTCACCGCGGGCGTGTCGCTGGTCACGGGGCTGGTGTTCGGGCTGGCGCCGGCGCTCCAGGCGTCCCGCGCCGACATGGCGGGGGTCATCAAGGGCGCGGGCCGGGGTGGCCACCGCTCCCGGCTGGTGGACGGCCTGGTGGTGGCCCAGATGGCCCTTTCCCTCCTCCTGCTGGTGAGCTCGGGGCTCTTCCTGCGGAGCCTCCAGGGCGCCACCAGGATCGACAAAGGCTTCCGGGCCGACCACCTCCTGCTGGCGTCGATGGACCCGGGGCTCCAGGGGTACGGCCGGGAGCGGACGGAGGCTTTCTACGCCGACCTCCTCGGCCGGGTGCGCGCCCTCCCCGGCGTGCGGGACGCGGCCCTGGGCGAGGCCGTTCCCCTGGGGCTCGCCAACCAGCAGAACGGGGTCACGGTGCCGGGCTACACCTACGGCGAGAACGAGCGCCGGGCCATCGACTACAACGTGGTGGGGCCCGGCTACTTCCAGACCATGGGGGTGGAGCTCCTCCAGGGGCGGGGCTTCCGGGAGGAGGACCGGGACCGCCCCGTGATGGTGGTGAACCAGCGCTTCGCGGAGCACTTCTGGCCGGGGGAGAGCGCGGTGGGCAAGACCGTCTCCAGCGGCGGGATCGACTGGACGGTGGTGGGGGTGGCGGCGGACGGAAAATACAACACGCTGGGCGAAGACCCCCTGCGCTACATGTGGTACGGCTGGCCCCGCTACTTCAAGTCGGGCATGACGATCCACGTGCGCACGACGGGGGACCCCGCCGCCATGGCGGAGCGGGTGCGGGGCGTGGTCGCGGGTCTGGACCCCCAGATGCCCGTCTTCGACGTCACCACCATGGACAACCACCTGGGCTTCGCCCTGCTCCCCGCCGCCCTGGGGGCCTCGGTGCTGGGGCTGTTCGGGGTCATCGGCCTGTTCCTCGCCGCCATCGGCATCTACGGCGTCATGGCCTACTCGGTCTCCCGGCGGCGCCGGGAGCTGGGCATCCGGGTGGCGCTGGGCGCCGACCGCCACGCCGTGGTGGGCATGGTGCTGAGGGAGGGCCTGCGCCTGGCGGTGCTCGGCGCGGTGCTGGGCGTGGCCGCCGCGGCCCTCGCGTCCCGGGCCGTGCAGGGCCTCCTGTACGGGGTGAGCGCCCTGGACCCGATGGCCTTCGTGGGGGTGCCGCTGCTGCTCGTGGCGGTGGCGGCGCTGGCCGTGTGGATCCCCGCCCGGAGGGCGGCGGCCGTGGACCCGGTGGGCGCGCTGAAGACGGAGTAGCGAACACGGCCGGCTCCCCCGGGCGCCGAAGGGTGCACGGCCGCTTGCACGCCAGAGCGGCGCCCCGGATGTTGGACGCCGTGTTGGTCCGTGCACCCTCGCCGGGAGAAAGCGCCATGACCGTCGCCCGCTCCACCGTCGCCGTCGCCCTCGCCCTCGCCGCCACCCTGGCCGCCTGCGGCGGCTCGGAAGGCGGCCCCCCGGCGGGCGAGAGCGCAGCCGAAAGCGTTCCCGAGGGCGTGACGGCGGTGACCGGCGACTTCGCCGACCCCGAGTCGGTGCTCGACGACAGCGTGGCCGACGTCTACCTGGTGAGCAACGTCAACGGCCAGCCCGCCGACAAGGACGGCAACGGCTACATCTCCCAGGTGTCGCCCGAGGGGCAGGTGCTGAACGCCCGCTGGATCGACGGCGCCACCGAGGGGGTCACCCTGAACGCCCCCAAGGGGATGGCCATCCTGGGCGACACGCTGTACGTGGCCGACATCGACTGCGTGCGCATGTTCGTGCGCACCAGCGGGGCGCCGGCGGGCGAGGTGTGCATCCGGGGCGCCGAGTTCCTGAACGACATCGGGGTGGACAAGAACCACGTCCTGTACGTCACCGACACGGGGGTACAGAAGGGGCAGGGCAACGACTCCACCAAGGCCGACGGCGGCGCCATCTACCGCTTCTCGGCCAAGGGGCAGGCGCCTTTCGCGAAGGGCGACGAGCTGGGCAACCCCAACGGCATCGCCTTCGGCCCCCGAGGCGGCTTCGTGGTGGCCATGGGCTCGGGCGAGATCTACCAGATCCAGCCCGACGGCTCCAAGAAGACGGTGCTCCCGCCCCGGGAGGGCCGGCAGCTCGACGGCATCGTCTTCACCTCCGACGGCGGCTTCGTCTTCTCCAACTGGGCCGACAAGTCGGTCACCCAGGTGGGCGCCGACGGCTCGGTGCGCCGCATCATCCAGGACGTCGAGTCGCCGGCCGACATCGGCTACGACGCCAGGCGGAACCGGGTGCTGGTGCCCCAGATGATGGACGACCGGATCCTCTTCAAGGACCTGGAGACCCCGGGGAGCGCGGCCCCCGCCGGAGGCTCCGCTGGCGCCGGCGGCTGAGCGCGCCTGGACAACCTCACCCACAGCCTGGCGGGGGCGGCCCTCGCGCGCACGGGGCTGGACCGGACCACGCCCCTGGCCACCGCCACGCTGATACTGGCCGCCAACGCCCCCGACGTGGACGTGGTGTCGTACGCCCGGGGACCGTACTTCGCCCTGGCCTTCCGCCGGGGCGTGACCCACGGGATCCCGGCCCTGGCGCTCCTCCCCCTGCTGGTGGCCGGGGCCGTCCTGGCCTGGGACCGGGGCGTCCGGCGCAGGCGCCGCCCCGGGCTGCCTCCCGCCCACCCCGCCGCGGTGCTGGCCCTGGCCTACCTGGGCGCCGCGACCCATCCGGTCCTGGACTGGATGAACACGTACGGGATGCGCTGGTGGCTGCCCCTGAGGGGCGGCTGGAGCTACGGCGACGCCCTCTTCATCGTGGATCCCTGGCTGTGGCTGCTCCTGGGCGCCGCCGCGGCGCTGGGCTCCCGTCACGGCCGCCGCTCGGCCGTCGGCTGGTCGCTCCTGGCGCTCCTGGCGTCGGCCGTTGTGCTGCTGGGGCCGGTGCCCCCCGCTGCCCGGGCGGTGTGGGTGGTGCTGGCGGCCACCGTGGCCGTCCTGGCCACGCTGGACCCGCCGGGGAACGTGGGAGGGCGCCGGCGCATGGCGAGCATCCTCACCGGCACCGCCGCCGCCTACGTGGCGGCCATGGCGGTGAGCGCCCGGGCCGCCGAGGCCGACGTGCGCGCGGCGGCCGCCCGGGGGGGCATTGGCCCCGTGGAGGCGGTGATGGTAGCGCCCGTGGCGGCGAATCCCCTGGAGGGGGAGGTGGTGGTGGCCACCGCCGCCGGCTACGTGCCGGGAGAGCACCGCTGGGACGGGCCGCCCCGGGTGCGCCTCCGCCCCGGCGACGTGGTGCCCCGCCTGGACGTCCCGGCCGGCGTGGACGCCGCCACCGCCGGCCGGGTGGTGGCGGCGGCCCGGGGGGCGCGGGACGCCCGCTGGTACCTCACCTGGTCCCGCTTCCCCTGGGTGCGCGTGGCCCGGGACGGCGGCGGCTGGCGGGTGCGCTTCGGCGACGCCCGCTACGGCGGCCGGGAAGGCGGCCTCTCCGGTCCCACCGTGCGCCTGGACGACACGCTGGGCGTGGTGGACCCGGATCACGGGGAGGACGTCGGGGGGTAGACCCTTCCCCTTTCACCCGGAGAAGCCATGGCGGCCCCCTGCGAGCACCTTGCCTCAGCCACACCGAGAGACGACCTCCCGCCCTACGAATGCCCCGAGTGCGTGGCACTGGGCGACCGTTGGGTCCATTTGCGCCTGTGCCTGACCTGCGGGCACGTGGGATGCTGCGACGCCTCGAAGAACCGTCACGCCACCAAGCACTACCACGCCACCGGCCATCCGGTCGTCCAGCCGATGGAGCCCGGCGAGCGCTGGCTATGGTGCTACGAGGACGAGGCGTTCCAGGAGGAACGGCCGTAGGTTCTGGCATGAACACCCTCCGCAGACTCCGCCGCGCCGCGCTCCCCGCCGCCGTGCTGGCCGCCGCGTGCGGCGGCAGGGGCGCCCCCCCGTCCACCTCCCAGGATTCCATGGAAGCCCGTTTGAGCCAGTACGCCACCGTCCGCCTGACCGCCGACGTCAGCCGCCTCTCCGACGCCGACCGGGAGGTGGTGCGCATCCTCATGGAGGCCGCCCGGCCCATGCAGGACGTCTTCTGGCGGGAGGCGTGGGGTCCCGAGGACTCTCTCATGGCCATGATCCCCGACGCCGCGACCCGCCGCTACGCGGAGATCAACGTGGGGCCCTGGGACCGGCTCCACGGCAACGAGCCCTTCGTGGACGGCGTGGGACCGAAGCCGCCGGGGGCCAACTTCTACCCCCGGGACATGACGAAGGAGGAGTTCGAGGCCGCCGCCACGGCCAACCCGGCGCTCCGGGGCGAGTACACCCTGGTGCGGAGGAACGAGGACGGCGACCTGGTGGCTTCGATGTACCACGAGGCCTTCGCCGCCCAGCACCAGGAGGCGGCCGACCGGCTGAAGGAAGCCGCCCAGGCGGCCACCGATCCCGGGCTGAAGCGCTACCTGTCGCTCAGGGCCGACGCGCTCCTCACGGACCAGTACCGTGAGAGCGACATGGCGTGGATGGACATGAAGGACAACGTGGTGGACGTGGTCATCGGACCCATCGAGACCTACGAGGACCGGCTCTTCGGCTACAAGGCGTCCCACGAGGCGTTCGTCCTCATCAAGGACCTGGACTGGAGCCGCAGGCTGCAGCGCTACGCCCGCTTCCTGCCCGAGCTCCAGCGGGGGCTCCCGGTGCCCGACGCCCTCAAGCGGGAGCAACCCGGCTCGGCGGCCGACCTGGCGGCCTACGACGTGGTGTACGTGGCGGGCGACGCCGACGCCGGCTCCAAGACCATCGCCATCAACCTCCCCAACGACGAGGAGGTGCAGCTCACCAAGGGCACCCGACGGCTCCAGCTCGAGAACGCCATGCGCGCCAAGTTCGACAAGATCCTGGTGCCCATCGCCGACGTCCTCATCGCCCCCGACCAGCGCCAGCACGTCACCTTCGACGCGTTCTTCGGCAACACCATGTTCCACGAGGTGGCCCACGGGCTGGGCGTGAAGAACACCATCAACGGTCGGGGCACGGCGCGGGAGGCGCTCAAGGAGCACTACAGCGCCATGGAGGAGGGGAAGGCCGACGTCCTGGGCCTGTACATGGTGACCCAGCTCCGGAAGAAGGGTGAGGTCCCCGACGGCACCCTGGAGGACAACTACGTCACCTTCCTGGCGTCCATCTTCCGCTCCGTCCGCTTCGGGGCCTCCAGCGCCCACGGCAAGGCGAACATGGCCCGCTTCAACTACTTCGCCGAGCGGGGCGCCTTCGCCCGGGACCCCGCCACCGGCACCTACCGGGTGGACTTCGACCGCATGGGGCAGGCGGTGGACTCCCTGAGCGCCCTCATCCTCACCATGCAGGGGGAGGGCGACTACGAAGGCGCCGGCCGCTTCCTGGCCGAGAAGGGCGTCGTCCCGCCCCAACTCCAGGAAGACCTGGACCGCCTGTCCCAGCGGGGCATCCCGGTGGACATCGTCTACGAGCAGGGACCCAGCGTCCTCTTCGGAGAACCGCGGTGATCGACACGCTGAACGCCGTCTCGGGGTGGGTGTGGGGCGTACCCCTCCTCGTCCTCCTGGTGGGGACCGGGCTCTACCTCACGGTGCTGCTCCGGGGCATCCAGTTCCGCAAGCTCACCCACTCGCTGTGGCTCGCCCTGGTGAAGCGGAAGGAAGAGGGGGCCGAAGGCGACATCTCCCACTTCCAGGCCCTCATGACCGCCCTGGCCGCCACGGTGGGGACGGGCAACATCGTGGGCGTCGCCACCGCCATCGGCTCGGGCGGCCCCGGCGCCCTCTTCTGGATGTGGGTCACGGGGCTGGTGGGCATGGCCACCAAGTACTCGGAGGCCGTGCTGGGCGTGCGCTACCGCCAGACCGACTCGGCGGGGGAGAAGGTGGGCGGCCCCATGCACTACCTGGAGCAGGTCCCCTGGAAGGGGCTGGGCAAGGTGCTGGCGGTGCTCTTCGCCCTGTTCGCCTCGGTGGCCGCCTTCGGCATCGGCAACGGCGTCCAGAGCCAGGCCGTGGCCGACGCCATCAACCAGTCGTTCGGCGTGCCCCACTGGATCACCGGCGTGGTGGTGGCGGTGCTGGTGGCCTCGGTGATCCTGGGCGGCATCCGCTCCATCGGCCGCTTCACCGGCGTGTTCGTGCCCATCATGATCGTCACGTACATGGGAGGCGCCGGCGCCGTCATCCTCCTCAACCTGTCCAAGGTGCCCGAGGCGTTCGGACTGGTGTTCAAGGGCGCCTTCAGCGGCACCGCCATGGCGGGGGGCGCGCTGGGCTACACGGTGATGCAGGGCATCCGCTTCGGCGTGGCCCGGGGGGTGTTCTCCAACGAGTCGGGCCTCGGCACCGGCGGCATCGCCGCGGCCGCCGCCCAGACCGAGGAGCCCGTGCGCCAGGCCATGGTGTCCATGACCCAGACGTTCATCGACACCCTGGTTGTGTGCACCTTCACCGGCATCGCCCTCATCTGCACGGGGGCGTGGCTGGGCGAGCACGACGGCGCCAACATGACCCAGCTCGCCTTCCGCACCGGGCTTCCCGGCGAGTGGGGCGGCTACGTGGTGGCCATCTCGCTGTCGTTCTTCGCGTTCAGCACCATGCTGGGCTGGTCCTACTACGGCGAGCGCAACCTCGAGTACTTCCTGGGGCGGAGGGCCGTGATGCCCTACCGCCTCCTCTTCGTGGTGGTGGTGGCGGTGAGCGCCACCGTGCAGCTCCAGGTGGTGTGGCTCCTGTCCGACATCATGAACGGCCTCATGGCCTTCCCCAACCTGGTGGGGCTGCTGCTCCTGTCGGGCGTGGTGCTGCGGGAGACGAAGAGCTACTTCCGGCGGGAGCGGGCGGGGGAGATGGCGGAGCCGGCGGTGCCGGTGGGCTGAGGCCGGGGCGCCGCACCTGGCCCGGCGGCACGACGTCCTGCCGCCCATCGGCCCGGGCCGCGCCGGCCCCGCGCCGCCCTCCGGCCGCATCCAGGCCGCGCGCCGGCCTCATCCCCTCCTCCTGGTCCGGCGGGTCGCCTCGGCCTCCAGGGGGTTCTCCGGCCACGGGTGTTTGGGGTAGCGCCCCCTGAGGTCCTTCCGCACCTCGAAGTAGGCGTCCCGCCAGAAGGAGGCCAGGTCGGTGGTGACCTGCACCGGACGGCGGGCCGGGGAGAGGAGCTTCAGCGTGAGGGGCACCCGGCCGCCGGCGATGGTGGGGGTCTCGGCGAGACCGAACACCTCCTGGATGCGCACCGCCAGCGCCGGCGCCCCGGGGTCCGAGTAGTCCAGGGCGATCCTCGAGCCCGACGGCACCTCCAGGTGGGTGGGCGCCAGGGCGTCCAGCCGGCCCCGCCACTCCCATTCCACCCCGGACAGGAGCGCCTCGGCCAGGTCGACCCGGGCCACGTCGTCCAGGCTCCGCATGCCGGCCAGGAAGGGGAGGAGCCAGCGCTCCATGTCGCCCTCCAGCGCGGCCTCCGAGGCGTCGGGCCACGCGCCGGGCTCCAGCCGGTGCAGGAACGCGAGGCGCTCGCGGAGCTGGGTGGTCTCCCGGGTCCAGGGCAGCGCGGCGAGGCCCCGGGCCCGCACCCCCTCCAGGAGGGCGGCGGCCACCCGGGCGGGGTCGGGCTCCCGCAGCGGCGCCTCGGCCAGGGTGAGGGCGCCGAGGCGGCGCACCCGCCGGGCCCGCACCCGGCCCGCACCGGCGTCCCACGCCACCTCCTCCACCTCCTCCACCTGGCCCGCGAAGAGGGCCTCCACGGTGGCCTGGTCCAGGGGGGCCGCCAGGAAGATCCTGGCCTCCCGACCCCGGGCGTCCAGCGCCACGGGCGCCAGCCAGTCCTCCCCCGCCAGGGGCTGGGGCTCGAAGAACGCCGCGCCCCGGCCGTTCCGGAGCAGGTAGCGGCCCCGCTCCCCCTCCCGGCGGCGGGCGATGCGGTCGGGGTAGGCCAGGGCGGCGAGCTCGCCCGCGCGGGCCACGTCTTCCGGTGCCGTGCGCCCCTTCACCCCCAGCTCGCGGCGCCAGCGCTCCGCCTCCTGGCCGATGCGGTAGAGGGCGCCCCGGCTCACCCGCTGCCCCCGCACGGTGGCCACGTCGGCCCGTCCTCCGCCCCGCAGCGACGCAAGGGCCTCCACCCTGAGGCGCAGGTCGGCGTCCGGGGCCCGCCCCTCGGCCCGGAAGGGATCCCGCTCGTCCAGGAGAGCCGCCAGGTCGCACGCCAGCGCCCCCAGCCCCAGGGCCTTCCCCCGCACCAGGAGGTGGGCCAGGCGGGGATGGGTGCCCAGGGCCGCCAGGTCCCGGCCGTGCCCGGTGACGGCGCCGGCGCCGTCCACCGCCTCGAGCTCCCGGAGCAGCTCCAGCGCCTGGGCGTACGCCGCGGCCGGCGGCGGCTCCAGCCAGCGGAGCTCGCCGGGCGCGGCGCCCCACGCCGCCAGCTCCAGCGCCAGCGGCGCCAGGTCGGCCTCCAGGATCTCCGGGCGCCGGTGGGGAACGAGCCCCCGCTCCTCGGCCTCGGTCCACAGGCGGTAGCACACGCCCGGCGCCACCCGCCCCGCCCGGCCGCGCCGCTGGTCGGCCGCGTCCCGGGTGACCCGGACGGTCTCCAGGCGGCTCATGCCGCTGCCGGGGTCGAAGCGGGGCACCCGCATGAGGCCGGCGTCCACCACCACCCGGACCCCCTCGATGGTGAGGGACGTCTCGGCGATGGAGGTGGCCAGCACCACCTTCCTGAGCCCCGGCGGGCTCGGGGCGATGGCACGGTCCTGGTCCGCCGGGGACAGGTCGCCGAAGAGGGGGTGGAGCGACACGCCCCGGGGAAGCCCCGCCTCCTCCAGCCGCTCGGCGGTGCGGCGGATCTCCCCCGCCCCCGGGAGGAAGACCAGGACGTCACCCTCCTCCTCGTCCAGGGCCCGGAGCACCGTGGCCGCCACCGCCGGCTCCACCCACCCCTCCACGGGACGCTCGCGCCAGCGGGTCTCCACCGGGTGGAGGCGGCCCTGGCTCTCGATGACCGGGGCGGGTCCCGGGACGGGGCCGTCGGCGGGGCCGTCGGCCGCCCCGCCGCCGCCTCCCGGGGCGCCCCCCGCGAGGAGCGCCGCCACGGGCGCCGCGTCCAGCGTGGCCGACATGACCAGCACCCGCAGGTCGGGGCGCAGCAGCGTCCGGGCCTGGAGCGCCAGGGCCAGGCCCAGGTCGGCGTGGAGGGAGCGCTCGTGGAACTCGTCGAACACCAGGGCGGCCACCCCGTCCAGCGCCGGATCCGACTGGAGCATGCGGGTGAGCACGCCCTCGGTGACCACCTCGATGCGCGTGCTCCGCCCCACCCGGGTGTCGCCCCGCACCCGGTAGCCCACCGTGCCGCCGGCGTCCCCCTCGCCCAGGAGCGACGCCATGCGCCGGGCGGCCGCCCGTGCCGCCAGCCGCCGGGGCTCCAGCACCACGATGCGGCGCCCCTCCACCCAGGGGGCGTCCAGGAGGGCCAGGGGCACGAGGGTGGTCTTCCCCGCCCCGGGGGGCGCCACCAGCACGGCCGAGGTGGCATCCTCCAGGGCGGCCTCGAGCGCCGGGAGAACGTCGGTGACGGGGAGGTCTCCTCGTGGCATCATCCCAGAACCATAATGATTCCCGCAGGCCGACGGGCGCGCCGCCGCGCCGTTCAATTCCCGGCAGGCGACCGCCGCGGGGACGCGCCGGCCCGCCCCGGAAACCCCTCCTCCACGACCCCTCCGTCGAACGGCTCCGGCACGAGTCCCTCCTCGAGGCCGTCCAGCAGCACCAGGGCGATGGCGTTCTGCTCCTCCTCGGGGCGGGTGGACGCCAGGAGGAAGGCACGGTGCAGGAGCTCGGTCATGGGAGGACCTCCTCGGATGGTGGGAGCGGGGGGGGGACGACAGCATGCCGCCGGCGCCGGCGCCGGGACATGGCGGGAGGGGACGGCGGGATGGCCGGGTTCGTCACCCCCCGTTGCCTCCGGGCGCCCGACCCCCTCCATTGCAGCCATGCCCTCTCCCTTCGGCACCCCCTTCTCCGCCGCCGGGCTCCTCCTCGTCCTGGCGCTCCCCGGCGCCGCCCGGGCCCAGGACACCGGGCAGGGTGGCAACGCCCCGCCGGGCGCGGACGCCGCCGGGGCCGCCGCACCCGTGGACCCCATGGCGCTCCCCCGCCCCTCCCTGGCGGTACGCGCCACCACCGGCGCGATCACCGTGGACGGCCGCCTGGACGAGCCCGCGTGGCAGAGCGCCGACAGCACGGTGGGCCCCTTCTGGCTGAACGTCCCCGTCCAGGGGGTGCCCCAGTCCAACCGCACCGTGGTGCGGGTGCTCCAGGACGCCGACGCCCTCTACTTCGGCGCCGTCCTCTACGATGCCCGCCCGGACGCCATCGTCTCCTCGGGGCTCCAGCAGGACTATCCCCCCGTGGACGGCGACATGTTCGCCGTGATGCTGGACACGTACCACGACAGGACCAACGGCTTCGTCTTCGGCGTGAACCCGGCGGGAGCCATCTTCGACGCCCAGTCCTTCAACGACTCCCGGGACGTGGAGACGGCCTGGGAGGGGGTCACCGAGGCCCGCACGGCCCGCTTCGCCGGCGGCTGGTCGGTGGAGCTCAGGATCCCCTTCACCACCCTTCGCTACCGCCCCTCGGCGGAGCCCCAGACCTGGGGGCTCAACCTCATGCGGCGCCTCAAGCACGAGAACGAGGATGCCATGTGGGCGGCGCTCCCCCGCCAGTTCCGCCCCTACAAGTTCAGCCTGGCCGGCACGCTCGAGGGGGTGCGGGTCACCCGGCCCGCCCGCAACCTGGGCGTGAAGCCGTACGTCCTGGCGAACACCACCGCCGGCGCCGAGGTGGACGGCGCCACCACCGGCGCCGTGGGGGTGGACGCCAAGTGGGGCATCACGCCCCGCCTCACGCTGGACGCCACCGTGAACACCGACTTCAGCCAGGTGGAGGTGGACCAGCAGCAGGTGAACCTCACCCGCTTCAGCCTCTTCTTTCCCGAGAAGCGGGACTTCTTCCTGGAGAACCAGGGCACCTTCGCCTTCCAGGACGTGCAGATCCGCAACTACCGCACGGGGAGCGGCCCCAGCACCTTCCGCCTCTTCCACAGCCGCCGGATCGGCCTGTCGGCCGACCGCCAGCCCGTCCCCATTTTGGGGGGCGCCCGCCTGACGGGGCGGGCGGCGGGCTTCGAGGTGGGGGTGCTGGAGATGCAGACCCGACAGAGCGACCTGGGGCCGGCGGAGAACTTCGGCGTGGCGCGCCTCAAGCGAGACCTGGGGGGCGGCCTCGTGCTGGGCGGGCTGGTGGTGAACCGCCAGGCCACGGCCGGCAGCCAGGCCTGGAACCGCTCCTGGGGGGTGGACGCCAACTGGAGTCCGCTGCCGCCCCTCCTCGTGAGCGCGTACGCGGCCCGTGCCGACTACGGCGGCGGATGGGACGCCCGCCTCCCCGCCAGTGCCGCCCACGGCGACCGGGGCGCCGCCATGCTCCAGGCGGCGTGGCGGAACGACCTGTGGGACACCTCGGTGCTCCTCAAGCACGTGGGCGACGCCTTCGACCCCGGCGCCGGCTTCGTGGCCCGCCGGGGCGTGCGCCGCCTCTTCGCCACTGTGGGCGCCCACCCCCAGCCACGCCTCCCGGGCGTGGCCGAGGTGAACCCCTACGTGGATCTGGACTGGTTCACCAACCTGGACGGCGTCATGGAGACCCGGCAGGTGAGCCCGGGCATCGGCGTCACCTTCGACGACACGGGGGTCCTCAGCGTCGAGCGCTCGACCCGCTACGAGCGCCTCTTCGAGCCCCTGTCGGTGGCGGGAGGACGGGTACCCGCTGGCACGTACCGCTTCGCCGAGACCACCCTCTCGTACAAGGCGAACGGAGGCCGCCCCCTGTCGGGAAACGTCAGCGTGAGCCGGGGCGGCTTCTACGACGGCACGCGCACGTCGGTGGGCGGCGCGCTGCGCTGGCGCCCCGACCCGCGGCTGTCGCTGGAGCTGGGCGCCCAGAGGAACGCGTTGGTGATCGGCGGGGAGGCCATCGACGCCAACCTCTACTCGCTGAAGGCGGACCTGGCCCGGGACACCCGCACCTTCCTCATGGGGTTCGTCCAGTACAACCAGGCCACCCGGGAGCTGGTGGGCAACGTCCGCTTCAACTTCATCCACGCCCCCCTGTCGGACGTGTTCCTGGTGTGGACGGAGCGGCGGAGCCTCCTGAGCGACGAGGAGGTCGCCCGGACGCGGCCGGACGACCTCCTCGGATGGAGCCCCCTGCGCCAGCGCGGGCTCACCCTGAAGGTGACCCGGCTGGTGGCGTTCTAGCCGGTGGCGTCAGGGGTCAGGGCGCGTGGTGCGCCCGCACCGCCAGCCCCACGTCGGCCTGGCAGCCTCCGCCGGCCGGCTCGAGGGTCCCCTCCACCACCACGTGGTCCCCGTCCCCGATGCCCGAGGTGTTGCCGGTGAGGGCGTAGCGCAGACGCGTGTCGTCGGTGAGGACCATGCAGCGCCCCGCCGCCTGCACCTCGCCCCGGCGCTCCGCGACCCCGTCGGCGTCGGTGGGCTGGAACGCCTCCGCCGGGCCCAGCAGCTCGTAGCTCGGACGGGACACCATGACCAGGTAGCTCCGGTCCGGCTTCACCCACTTGGGGACGATGAAGCCGGGGAGGCTGTCTTCGCCCAGGTGCCCCTCGGCGTCGGTGGTCCCGGTCAGGACCACCTCGAAGCCGGCCCCCATGCCCCCCATCATCACCTGGACCTCGGTGTTGGCGGGGAGGCGGGGCGCACGGTAGCGAACCAGGGTGCCGGGCCCGCCACTCATGGGCTCCGTGGTCTGCACGGCGCCCGAGGCGTCGCGCTCGAGGCGGAGCCCCCGCTCCTTGGGGTGCTGGGCCGCCACCCCCTGCGCGCCGACCCCGAGGAGGGCCACCAGCGCGAGGGGAACCGCGAGGGCCGCCGACGGAGCGGACGAAGCCGGTCGTGTGCTGCGTCTGAAGGCGCGCATGATGGTTCCCTCCCCTGGAGTAGGAAATGTCCTCCACCCAGGGAAAGGTCAAGAATCATGCCCCGTTCGGGGCTGCGCCTCATTTGCTGCCGACCGTCTCCCGCTTCTCGATGCGGATGGGGATGCCCGACCCGCAGTTCTCGCTGAAGGCCCGGTCGATGGCGCCGTCGACGATGATCTCGTCACCGGTCTTGAGCCCCTCCAGGTCGCCGGAAAGGGGGTAGCGGGCACCCAGCTCGTCGAAGAGGATGACGCAGCGCGAGCCCACCACGACCTTGCCCCGGCGCTTGAGGCCCCCCTGGGGGTCGGTGGCGTTGAACACCACCGCGGGCGCCAGCGGCTTGAAGTCCATGTCTTCGGCCATCACGAGGTAGCTCCGGTCGCGCTTGATCCAGGCGGGGACCGTGAGGTCGAAGGCGGTGCTCCCCTTCACGAGGCCGTCCTTGTCGGTGGTGACGGTCTTCACCACCTCGAAGCCCTCGCCCACGGCGCCCATCATGAGCTGGACGGTGGTGTTGGCCGGCAGACGGGCAGGCTCGAACTTGAAGGTCTTGCCCGGGAGGGCGGTGGCCGGCCGGGTGGTGACCACGTCGCCCAGCGTGTCCTTCAGGATGTAGACCCCGCCCCCGCCCGGGTGCTGGGCCGCCACGGGCGCAGCAAGAGCGGCGAGGAGTCCCGCGGCCAGGAGAGCCGGGACCCTGACCGGGCCACGGCGGCGTCGGATGGTGGGTGCCCTGCTCATGGATCGAACCTCCGCTCGGGTGGGAACAGCGTGGAACCGAAGGAGTGAAAAATGGGGGGACGGGGCGCGCGGCGACAGGCTCCCCCCCGAAGCGCGGGGATCATCCCCCCGAGATCACGGCCCGGAAGGCCGGGTCGTCCTGGAGCGACGCGAACGCCGGATTCGCGGGGAGCTGGCGCCGGTTCGCCGGGTTCAGCTCCACGGCCTTGCGCAGCGCCGCCAGCGCCTCGTCCTTGCGCCCCGCCTCCAGGTGGACGCGCGCCAGCGTGACCCACGCGTTGTCGTACTCGGGCGACTTCTCCACCGCCGCCTGGGCCACCGCGAGGGCGCCGGCCAGGTCGCCCTGCTCGAGCTTCGACGTCGCCTGGGGGAGCATCTGCTGGGTGCGCACGACGTTCAGGATGCGCCGGAGCTCCTTGAAGGGCGTCTTGCTCTCGTCCACCCGCAGGTCCAGCTCCCGGTCGCCGAAGTCGCTGATGGAGCGGGGCTTCAGGATCAGCAGCCCCGCCGACTCCACGCCCCGGCGGTCGCCGCCCTGGCGCTGCCCCGCCTCCAGCGCGTCCAGGAGACGCTCGGCCAGGGGCCGCCCCGAGCCCGCCGACGCCTCGAAGGACGCGGCCATGGAGTCCACCACCTCGGGGCCCGTGAGGGTGTTGCCCTGGGCGCAGTAGTCCACGCCGCAGTGGTCGCCCTTCCAGTCGCTGGCCGCCGAGCCCGTGTACGAGGCCGTGCGCCCCTGGATGTCCACGATGCCCACCTGGCGCCGGTCGCGCCCCGCGTCACCCCGCACCATGAAGTCCAGCGCCTCCTGGGGCGTCCACCCCCGCTCGATGAGCTGGACGCCGACCTCGCTGTACATGGGGTCGGACGCTGCCTGGTGGGCGAACACCGCCACGCCCCCCTTCCCGCCCCGCACCCGGCTCGCCACCGCCACGGTCTTGGAGTGAACGGCGACGCCCAGCTCCCCGGTGGCCGGGTCGCGGCCGACGATGGAGAAGGTCCCGGGGAGGGAGGGGTCGTCGACGTAGCCGGTCGAGCGGGCGGCGGAGCTTCCCTGGGCCGCCTCCTTCGAGAGCACCTCCAGGAGACGGTAGGCCCAGGTGCTGGCGTCGGCGATGGTCTCGCCGGTGGCGCGACGCCCGACCCGCAGGCGGTACTGGTAGCCCTTCTCCCACGTGAAGCCCTCGATCGCGCCGTAGAAGTACTGCCAGGGCTCGTCCGGGGAGGTGCGCACCATGAGACATTGCTGCTCCGCCTCCCCCCGGCAGGGCGCCCGCTCCGGGGCGACCTCCAACACCACCACCTCCTCCGTTCCCGGCGTCTGCTGGGCGCACGCCGAAGCGGGCAGCGGAAGCATGAGCAGGACGAACGCCAGGCTGAATCGGAACATGCGAGCACCTCCACTGTCGGTCTCCAGGATCCCCTCACGCGGGCGCCGTGCCGCAGCGGCCCGCGGATGCATACCCGCACCTTGCGACGGAGGGGCCGGAGGCGCACGCCCCCGGCCCCTCCGAAGCATGGGCCCCGCGTCGTTCAGGGCACCACCGTGACCACGTCCTCGCCCCGGAAGTTGGTGCAACCGTCGGCGAGGAAGCCCCGCAGCACCAGGCTCGTGCTCGCCGAGGTCAGGTCGCCGTTCGCCACGAGCGTCGGGATGTCGAACTTCGCGACCATGTCCATGATCCCGTCGCCGTTCACGTCCTCCAGCGACGTCTGGTAGGTGCCGTTGTTCTTGAGCACCACGTGGGTGTCGGTCAGGGCCTCGTCACCCAGCGTGAGGCTCGCCGGGTCGATGGCCGTCGCGTCGAAGGTGGCGCTGCCCAGCACGGCCACCGCCAGGACTCCCTTCTTGTTCAGGTTCACCGGGTTGGGAAGGTCGGTGGGCGAGATGTCGATCCCGATGGCCAGGTACGGCACCGTCACCGTCAAGCCGTCGGAGCCCGTGCCCCCGTCCTTGTCCGTCACGGCCAGGGTCACGGTGTAGGCGCCGGCCGCGCACACCTGGTGGCTCGCCTCGATGGCCGCCGACTGGTCGTTCGTGCTCCCCGTCGCGTTCGGCTCTCCGTCGCCCCACGTGATCACCCAGTCCCACGGGTCGTCGTCCACGCCGGGGTCGCTGAACGAGCCCGAGAAGTCGAAGGTCTCGCCCGACGTCAGGCTGGCGTCCGGGCCGGCGTCGACCGTGGGCGCCACGTTCTCCACCGTCACCTGCACGTCGTCGGTTCCCGTCCCCCCGTCGTCGTCGCTCACCGACACGGCGATGGTGTAGCTGCCGTTGTCCACGTAGCTGTGGGAGAGCGAGAACGTCTTGCCCGCGAGGGGGAGGTTTTCGCTACCCCCACCCTCGCCGTAGTCCACAGTGGCGCCCCAGGTGTCGGCGCCCGGATCGGTGAACGAGCCCGAACGGTGGAAGGGGCTCCCCTCGTCCACCGTCCCGTCGGAGCCGGCGCTCACCGCCGGCGCCACGTTATCGATGGTGACGGAGGTGGCGGCGGTGTTGTCCAGGAAGCCGTCGCTCACGGTGAGGCTCACCGAGAAGCTTCCGTTGTCGGCGTAGGTATGGGACGGCGCCGCCATGGAGCACGCGGCCGGCGGCGTGGGCACCGCGCAGGCGCCGTCACCGAAGAGCCACGACCATGTGATGGTGGGGTCGTCGGGGTCCGACGACCCGGTGCCGTCGAAGGGCACGGGGGAGCCCTCGTCGTAGCTGGAGGCCAGGCTCCCGATCACGGCCGTGGGCGCCACGTTGTTGGAGCCGTACAGGTAGGCGATGGTGCTCACGTCGGTGGGGCCGAGGGCGCCCCGCTGCCCCATCTGGGACGCATCCACGCCGGGCTTGGCCTCGATGGTGTTCAGCCCGTTCTTGGAGAACGCGGTGGGCGGGTAATGCATGATCGAGCCCGGATCGTACGTGTCGTAGGTCAGATTGTCCGGGGGGCACAGCTTGTCGAAGTTGCCCTCGTAGCCGCTCTGGACGTTCTCCATGTGGATGATGACGTAGTCGTCACGGTCGCAGCGCGACTGCTCGTGGTTCATCCCCAGGGAATGGAGCATCTCGTGGGCGGCGTTGCCCACCCCGCAGCCGCTGCCCAGCGTGATGTCCTGCTCTCCTCCCTGCCGTCCCACCGGCGAGGAGCAGCCGCTGCCGTCCACGAACTTGACGTAGTCGGACTGGCCCGAGAAGGGAACCACGGTCACGCCGGGCGTCTGCGTCTCGATCCACTGGATGGCCTGGGTGACGCGGGAAGGGGTGGTAAGCCCGGCGTCGATCTGGTACGGCATCACGCCGCCGGGCCAGCGGTAGCCCGAGCCGCTGATGTACGAGCCCCGCTGCGGCCGCGCCATGAGTTCGGCGCGGGTCGCCGGCACCTGGTCGGCGCGCCCCAGGACGATGTCCCCCTCCCAGATGGCGAGGCCTCCCTGGACTTCGTAGGTGATCTCCGTGGGCTCACCGCCCGGCGCGAAGATGTAGCCGGTACGGCGCGGGCCCTGGGTGGTGTAGCCCTCCACCCCGCTGACCGCCGGTACCGGGGGTGGGGGGGCGGCGGATCGCCGCCGGAATCCTCGGGGGGCGACGTGGGCGCCGGGGCCGGATCCTGGCACGCAGCCAGCACGATCAGGGGAAGCGAAAGCAGGATGAACCGTGCGCTGCAGCTCCTCATCAACGCCTCCAGTGGAGAAGGACCGGGGACCTGCGGAGGCCGCGTCAGCACCCCTGGGCGGAGTACCTGCGCCGAAGGCGGGTCAGGCCAGAACCCGGCCCCAGCGTCGACGTGGCAGGCGCAACCGATGTCGTGCGAGGGGTTCCCGGGGCAATGGAGGGTTGTCCAGACGACGGAACCCCCGCGAGCCCCTCCGCCCCGGCCGGGCCCGGGCCGAAGCCCGGGTCACCGGCCGTGACGAAGCGACGCGAGGGACGGGCTCAGCCGCCCCGCTGACCCCGGCGCGCCGTGGACGGCGGGACCATGCCGTGGGCCCGCATGTAGACCGCCGTGGTGCCGTACATCTCGTTGTTG
The DNA here is from genome assembly GCA_963720485.1 of uncultured Gemmatimonadales bacterium. Taxonomy (GTDB): domain Bacteria; phylum Gemmatimonadota; class Gemmatimonadetes; order Longimicrobiales; family Gaopeijiaceae; genus MFD05684-c1. The sequence goes on along the minus strand of OY970395.1, from coordinate 347,038 downwards.
TGAACCACGTTGTTGGCCAGTATGGCGCCCCGGGCGATCTGCCCCCGACCCATGGGGTTGGTGGTCATCTGCTGGAGGTTGTCATCCGTGAGGGCATCGTAGGCCGCATCGCAGTACGTGAAGGAGTCCTGGAGCGCCTTCACGATGTCGGCCTTGGAGGTGAGCTCCTCCAGGTTGTGGCCCATGTTCGGGTTCTCCTCGCCCCGGGCCGCCGAGCAGTACATGAACTGGGCGTTGGCCACGTGGCCGAAGAGCTGGCCGAAGGCGCGGATGTCGGGGTTCGGCTTGAAGCCGTAGTCCGCCTCCGGCATGGCCTGGGCCGCCTCGATGAGGTTCCGCTTCACCCCCGCATAGCCGCTCTTGATGCTGGCAGCCATGGTGACGGGGCCGCCGCCGCCGCCCATCTGGGCGAACACCGGCGCCGGGAGCGAAAGGGTGAGTAGGGCGAGCCCCGCGGCGAGACACGACGTCGTGTACCTCATGGTACGACTCCTGGGAGAGCGTGGAACCACATCGAGCGAGGGCCCGGATGGGGGCCGCTCCTGAGAAGAAGGGCACGATGCAACCCGGGGGGGTGCGGTGTCCAGTCCGGCGGGGCGCGGGGCGGCGTTGCAACCCCCGGAGGAGGGAGCCCGTCTACTATGTTGTACATAGCATGTGCGACGTGACTTCCACCCCGGGAATGGCATGACCCTCGAGCGCGAATGGATGCGGGGCGCCGCCCCCCTGGCCGTGCTGGTGCTGCTGGAGCGCCGGGAGATGTACGGCTACGAGCTGGTGGAGGCGCTGGAGCGGGACACCGGCGGACTGCTGGCCATGGGCCAGTCCACCGTCTACCCCCTCCTCTACAACCTGGAGGCCCGGGGTCACGTGGAGCCCACCCTGCGCACGGCCCCCTCCGGCCGGAAGCGGAAGTACTACCGCCTCACCCCCGGGGGGCGCGCGTGGCTCGCGGAGCAGCGCGGCCAGTGGCATACGCTGGTGGAGGCCATGGGCCGGCTGGGGCTGGCGGGGCCGACGCCCGGGGAGGCGACGTGAGCCCCGCGAGGCCGGGCGAGCCGAGGGACGGAGGCGACGCCCCGCTGCCGCCGGAGCTCGAGGCGCTCATCGCCCGCGTGCTGGCCGCCGCCGACCTGGACCCCGCCGCCCGGGCCGACGTGGAGGCCGACCTGCGCGCCCACTTCGAGGACGGGCTGGCGGCGGGCGTGCCGTGGCCCACGCTCCGGGACCGCTTCGGCGACCCGGCGGAGGCGGGGCGGAAGGTCGCCCGGGCCCGGCGCGCGGCCGGCCGCCGGGGCGGCGCCGGGGACAGCCGGTGGTGGGCGTCGGCCGGGGAATGGTGGACCGAGACCCGGCGGGCCGCCCGCCGCCTGGCCCGCACCCCCGGCTTCGCGGCCGTGGTGGTGCTCACGCTGGCCCTGGGGGTGGGGGCCAACACGGCCACGTTCTCCGTGCTGGACGCGGTGCTGCTCCAGCCCCTCCCCTACGCCCACCCCGGGCGCCTTGTGCGCGTGTACGAGGCGGCGGAGCACCAGCCCGACAACACCAACTACCTGCGCGGGCGCACGGTGGCCGAGTACCGCACGTGGAGCGACGTGTTCGACGGCTTCGGCGCCCTCTACGTGTACCAGGAGACCGGCGCCGACCTCACGGACGGGGAGCGCACCGTGCGCGTCACCACGGTGCCCGTCACCGCCGGCTACTTCGAGACGCTGGGCGTGGCGCCCGAGCGCGGACGTACGTTCCGGGAGGACGAGAGCGTGGCCCCCGGCGAGGGCGGCGACAAAGACCACCCCCTGGCCCGCACCGTGGTGCTGAGCCACCACCTGTGGGCCGACCACTTCGGCGGCGACCCGGGCGTGGTGGGCCGCACCATCCGCCTCGACGACCGCCCCTGGCAGGTGGTGGGCGTCATGCCCGAGGGCTTCCGGGACCCGTTCGGCCCCACCGCCGACCTGTGGACGCCCCAGGACCTGCGCCCCGGCGGCTCCAACAGTTGGGGCAACTACTACCTGTCGGCCGTGGCGCGCCTGAAACCCGGCCTCACCGTGGAGGCGGCCCAGAAGCGGGTCGACGCCCTGTACGCCCGCCTCGTCGAGGCCCACCCCGAGGCCAAGGGGCGCTGGGTGCCCACCCTGGTGCCCCTCCACGACGACCTCGTGGGCCCCACCCGGCGCACCATGCTCCTCCTCCTGGCCGGCGCCGCGGCCCTGGTGCTCCTCACCGCGTGCGTGAACCTGGCCAACCTCCTCTTCGCCCGGGGCCTCGGCCGGGACCGGGACGTGGCCGTGCGCACCGCCCTGGGCTCGGGCCGGGGCCGCATCGTGGCCGGGCTGCTGGTGGAGGCCGGGCTCCTGGCGCTGGCGGGCGGCGCCGCCGGGCTCGCCCTGGGGTGGACGGGCGTGCACGCCCTCCTCTCCCTGGCCCCCGACGCGCTCCCGCCGGTGGCCGACCCCACCCCCGACGCCCGCGTGTTCGCGTTCGCCCTGGCCGCGACGCTCGCCGCCCTCGTCCTGTCGGGCCTGGCCCCCGCGCTGCGCCTGTCCCGGGTGGCCCCGGCCGACGCCCTCCGCTCCGACTCCCGGGCCACCACCGGCGGGCGCCGCGCGCGCCGCGTCCGGGACGGGCTGGCCGTGGCGCAGGTGGCCGCCGCCCTCATGCTCGTCACCGGCGCCGGCCTATTGGTCCGGAGCCTCGCCGCGCTGGGCGACGTGCCCCTGAACGTCGACCCCGCGGGCGTCCTCACCTTCGAGCTGAACCTGCCCGGGAGCCGCTACCCCGACGGCGCCGCCCGGGAGGCCCTCCACCGGACGCTCCACGAGCGCCTCCTGGCGCTCCCCGAGGTGGAGGCGGACGGCGCCATCTCGTGGCTGCCGCTGCGCGGGCGCTTCCACATCTGGGGCGTCTACTGGCAGCCCGACATGAGCTACGCGAGCGAGGACGGCTGGCGGGACGAGGACTGGACGAGCAGCGACGTCCGGGTCATCTCCGGCGACTGGTTCCGCGCCGTGGGCACCCCCGTGGTGCGGGGTCCCCGCCCCGCCGACGTGGACATGGCGGGCGAGCCCGTGGTGTGGGTGAGCCGGCGCGCCGTGGAGACCCTCTTCCACGGCGCGGACCCCGTGGGGAAGCGCATGTACGCCGCCAACGGAATCCGGCGCGTGGTGGGCGTGGTGGAGGACGCGCCCTACGACGCCCAGGGTGACGTCGCCCCCGTCATCTACGTTCCCCACGCCCAGTTCGCCGACGACCGGGACTGGACGCTCACCGAGACCGTGAAGGTGCGGGGCGACATGGCCGCCGCCCGGGAGCGGGTCCGGGGCGTGCTGGCGTCGCTGGACCCCCAGCTCGTCCTCTACCACCCCATGCCCTTCGCCGACGTGGTGGCGTCCGCCCGGGCCGAGAACCGCTTCGCCACCGCCCTCATGGCGGCGTTCGCCCTCCTGGCCCTGGTGCTGGCCACGGTGGGGACGTACGGCGTGCTGGCCGGCGCGGTGGCCGGGCGCAGAAGGGAGTTCGGCATCCGCATGGCGCTGGGCGCGGACCGGGGGTCGGTGCGCTCCATGGTGCTCGGCTACGCCGCCCGCCTCGTCCTCCCCGGCGTGGCGCTGGGGATCGGGGGCGCGTGGCTGTCCGCCCGCTGGGTGCAGGCGCTCCTCTTCCAGGTGGCGCCCCGGGACCCATGGGTGTACGGGGCGGCGGTGGCGGTGTTCGCGCTGGTGGGGCTCGCGGCGGGGTGGGGGCCGGCCAGGAGGGCGACCCGGGTGGATCCGGCGAGGACGCTGGCGGCGGAGTAGGCGCAGATCCCACCGGCGAGACGCCCCCGTCCTCAGTTTTCCCGCAGGCGACAAGCCCGTACTTTCGGCGGAGCATCGTGCGACAGTGGTATGGAGCCACGACCCCACCACTGGGAGGCTTCCATGGCCGATCACGGCAGCACACTCGGGCTCTCCGCGGATGACGCCACACCTGGCTTGCGGGCGGCGGCTGGGAAGGTAGGCCGGTTGTTGGCGCTTCTGCTCCTGGGATCCGCCGTACCCCTCAGCGCCCAGGTCCACGACCCCGGGTTCACCATCGACCAGGTCCTGAGCCCGGCCTTCCCCTATTCCCTGGTGGCCGCCCGGCGGGCCGACCGGATCGCGTGGATCGAGATCGAGCGGGGCGTCCGGAACATCTACACGGCGGCCGCGCCCGACTTCACGCCCGTGCCTCTCACCCACGCCAGCACGGACGACGGCGTCGACATCGGGCCGCTCCAGCTCTCGGACGACGGCTCCGTCCTCGTCTACATCCGGGGCCACACCCCGAACCTGGACGGCTTCGTGGCCAACCCTTCCAGCGACCCCCTGGGCGGGCGGAGGGAAATCTGGGCCGTGGGCACGGACGGGGCGCGTCCCCCCTGGCGCGTGGTCGCAGCAGCGGACATGCACCTGTCGCCCGACGGGCGCTGGGTCCTCTACACGCGGGACGGGATGATCTATCGGGCGCCGGTGGACCCTGGCCTGGCCGCTGCCCCCGATATGGACGACACGCCCCCGCTGCTCCGGGATTTCGGCGTGCACAGTGACCCGGTGTGGTCGCCCGACGGAACCCGGGTCGCCTTCGTGAGCGAGCGCTACGACGAGCGGCGGCCGTTCCCGGACCAGGGCAAGGCTCCGACGCACTCGTTCATCACGGTCTACGACATCCCCAGCCGGGAAATCACCTACCTGGCACCCGGGGTCGACTTCGATTCGAGCCCGGTATGGTCGCCGGACGGCACCCGCATCGCGTTCATCCGCCGGCCCGGTGCTCCGTTCGGCGCCTTCGCCCACCCTCCGAAGGACCTCCCCCGGGACCAGATCCCGGCCGGGTTCCTGGAGGCGCGCTTCAGGGGTGGCTACACGATGGGCATCTGGGTGGCCGACGCCGCGACCGGCGAAGCGCGCGAGATGTGGCATAACGCGCCGGGCGATTCCCTGTTTGCCGAGGCGCGAACCATCCATTGGTCCGGCGACCGCATCCTCTTCGAGGCCGAGCCGCACAACTGGAACCACTGGTTCTCGGTCTCCGCCGACCACGTCGGCTCGGACGCCGTGCTCCTCACCCCTGGGGAGGGGGAGGTGGACCACTCAGCCCTCTCACCCGACGGCCGCTGGCTCTACTACACCTCCAACGTGGGCGATCCCGACCGCAGGAACCTGTGGCGCGTCCCCGTAGGCGGGGGCCGGGGCGAGAAGCTGACGGGCGCCCCTGGGATCGAGACCTTCCCGGCGGTCCTCGCCTCGGAACGGCAGGTCGCCGTGCTGCAGGCGGGTCCTCGCCAACCCCTCTCGGTGGCCCTGGTGCCCGCCCCGGGCGGGACCGCCAGGGTCATCGCTCCGAAGCTCCCGGCCGACTTCCCCACCGCTGAGCACGTCCAGCCGAAGAGCGTCACGTTCACGGCCGCGGACGGCGTCCAGACCCACGGAATCCTCTTCATGCCGCCGGGCGGCCGCGCGGGGGAGCGCCACCCCGCCCTCGTGTTCATCCACGGCGGCCCGAGCATGCAGACGCTCCTCGGCTACCACTATCACGACGGCTCCCGCGGCTTCTATCAGATGACGTACGGGATGTCGCAGTACTTCGCGAACAAGGGCTACATCGTCCTCTCTGTGAACTACCGGGCGGGCACCGGCTACGGCCGGGCCTACCGTCTGGCACCGGAGAGACGCGACAAGGGAGACTCCGAATACCGGGACATCCTCGCGGCGGGGCTTTGGCTGCGGGACCGGGACGACGTGGACGCCGAGCGGTTGGGCGTGTGGGGCCTCTCGTACGGCGGGTGGCTCGTCGGCCAGGCGCTCTCCCGCAACTCGGACGTCTTCAAGGCGGGGATGATCTTCGCCGGGGTCCAGATGCGGAGCGCCTCTCTCGATCCCAACGACCTCGCCTACCAGTCGTCGCCCGCCTACAACATCGACCGATGGACGTCGCCCGTCCTCGTCATCCACGGCGACGACGACCGGAACGTGGAGTTCTCCCAGACCGTGGGCCTGATCCAGCTCCTGCGGGCCCACGACGTCCCCTACGAGCTCATCGTCTACCCCAACGACACCCACTACTACCAGCGGTTCTCGCGGTGGACGAAGGCGTTCCACGCCGTGGACGACTTCTTCGACCGGGTGCTGATCCGGAAGGAGCCCCTCCCCTGAAGGGCGTGACCCGACCCGTGGGCGCGTGGCCCGCGGGGCTGGCCCTCCTCGTGGCGACGATCTGCCTCCGCCAGCCCCGGGGCGTGGCCGGAGGGCCCCGCGATGGGCCCCCTACGTTCACCGGCGACGTGGCGCCCATCCTGTTCGACCACTGCGCCTCGTGTCACCGACCAGGGGGGACGGCGCCATTCAGCGTGCTCTCCTACGACGACGTGAGGTCCCACGTGGACCGGATCGTCGAAGCCACGCGGCGGCGCTCCATGCCTCCCTGGCTGCCGAGCCCCGGCTACCGGGCGCTCCAGGGATCGCGGCGGCTCGCGGACGCCCAGATCCGTACGCTCGAGCGCTGGGCCGAGGCCGGCGCCCCGGAGGGCGATCCGGCGGCCCTCCCGCCCCTTCCCCGCCACGACTCCGGCTGGCAACTCGGCGAGCCGGATCTCGTCCTCCAGACGCCCCCCTTCCGCGTCCCCGCCGAGGGGCGGGACATCTACCGCAACTTCGTCCTCCCCGTGCCGGGCTCCGCTCCCCGCTTCGTGACCACGGTGGACCTGCGGCCGAGCAATCCGCGCGTGGTGCACCACGCGCGCATGATGGTCGACACCACCCGCTCCTCGCGGGAGCTCGACGCGGAGGACGCCGAGCCGGGCTTCGACGGCATGACGTTCGTGAGCCGTGCCGCGAATCCCCGGGGCCACTTCGTCGGATGGACGCCGGGGCGCACGCCCTGGGCCGAAAGCGCCGACCTGGCGTGGACGCTCCTCCCGGGCACCGACCTCGTGGTCCAGCTCCACCTGAGACCCACCGGCCACCCCGAGACCGTCCGGGCGGAGGTGGGGCTCTACTTCACCGACCGGCCACCGGCAAAGGCGTCCACGCTCATCATGCTCGGCAGCGAGATGCTGGACATCCCGGCCGCCGACCCGGAGTACGTCGTGGAGGACAGCTACGTCCTGCCCGTCCCGGTGGAGCTCCTGAGCGTCTACCCCCACGCCCACTACCTGGGGAAGACCATGGACGCCACCGCGCGCCTTCCCGACGGGCGGACCGAGACGTTCCTCCACATCCCCGACTGGGACTTCAACTGGCAGGACCAGTACCGCTTCGTGGAGCCTCTCGCCCTTCCCGCGGGCACTGAGCTCCGCATGCGCTTCACCTACGACAACTCGGCGGACAACCCCCAGAACCCCCACGATCCGCCCGAGCGCGTGCGCTACGGATCGCTGTCCAGCGACGAGATGGCCGACCTCATCCTCCAGGCGGTGCCGGCGAGCCGGGACGACGCGGAGCGCCTCGAGCACGACCTGGCCCGCAAGTACGAGCGGGCGGCCGCCGCCTACGCCGCCTGGACGGAGTACACGGCCGGGATCGAGGCGCGCGCGGGGGGCGACCTGGATGGGGCGCTCCGGCACTTCCAGGCCTCCCTGCGGGCGCGCGACGACGTACGGGTGGTCTCGGCCCTCGCCGACGTGGTGCTGGCGAAGGGCGACCCCGCGACGGCGTCGATGATCGCGGAACGGGCGGTGAGGATGTCCGGCTCTCGTGACGTCGGCCCGCTGGAGGTCCTGAGCCGGGCCCGGGCCGCCGAGGGGCGGCGGGAGGAGGCGGCGGATGCCCTCGAGCGCGCCGTGCGCCTGGCGGTCGAGGCCGACAGCACGCGGCTTGCCGGCGAGCTGCGGTCGAAGCTGAAGGAGCTGAAGCGGGGCGGCTGAGCGCAGACCCGCGCCCAGCCGCCCCTCCTCAGCCTCAGCCGCCGATGTTGGGGTTGGTGTCCACCTCGTTCTTCGCGATGGGCACGCACAGCTGCCGGTTCGGGTCGAGGTAGGTCTCCACCCCGGAGTTCTCGTCCTCGAGGGGATCCAGCGCTCCGGGCGTGTTGTTGTCCCGCCACCGCCGCAGGTCGTGCAGGCGGCGGGCCTCCAGCCACAGCTCGATGCCCCGTTCCCGCTTGAGTCTCGTCCAGGCCTCTTCCAGGCTGGATGCCGGCCAGGGCTCCAGGGGCTCTCCGGTGAGATCGCTGATCTGGCTCGTCCTGAGCGCGTTGATCAGCGTCATCGCCTCCTGCCACTTGCCGTCGTGGAGCAGGGCCTCCGCTTCGATCAGCCGCATCTCACGGCCGCTCACCAGGTCCACGTCGTCGCCGTAGTTCGTGAACTTGAGCTGGAAGTACCACGGCACGTTCCCGATGCCCGGCCGCTGGACCTCGCCGTAGGGGTAGTTGGGGTCCTGGCCCCACCGGGCACGGGGGTCTCCCGTGTCGAGGTAGTACTGCTCGTTCGGGGTGTGCCACACCGAGTGCACGCGGTAGGGCGAGTTGTCCGAGTAGAAGACCACGTTGTTGTACTGCGGCGGCTCCTCGCCCGGAGAAGAGCACCTTGAAGGTGAAGTCGTCGGGAATCGGGTGCGCGTCGGCCGCCGCGTTCGCCCAGTCGCCCTTGGACACGTAGACGCTCGCCCGTCCCGCCCTGGCCGCGTTCAACAGCGTCGGGTCGGAGGTCATGCCGAGGGCGGCCGTGAAGTGGTCGATGGCGCCGTCGAAGTACACGCTGTTCGGCTGCGCAGGGCCGCCGTCGAACACGGCGTTGCACAGGGTCTCGCCCGCCAGCCGGTAGGCGAAGCCGGCCCAGACGTGCGCCGCGGCCAGGAGGTCGGGTTCGCCCCCGTTCTCCTCCAGGCGACGCACCGCGTCGTCCCCCAGCCAGCGCGCGTTCATGATGTCGGACCACATCCCGTTCGACTCCTCGGGGGTGAAGATGCCCTCCCCCTGGAGGACGCTGATGTTCAGGTTGCCCGACGCCATGATCTCGCGGCTCGCGGCCGACGTCTCCAGCCACACCTGGTTCCAGGCGTCCGACATGGCCCGCTCCACTCCCGCCACCACCGCCGGGTGGGACTCGGAATCGTTCAGGATGTGGTCGGCAACGGGTCCGGGGTTCGACACTTTGAAGTCGCATCCTGTGATACCCACCACCGTGACCACCCCGCCCAGGGCCATCCACGCCCGGGCACGGCGACCCCAGCCCTTCGGGCCGGTCCTGGTGCTTCGCTTCGTGCTCATGCTCCCTCCGTTCGTTTCTGCGCTCGTGGACGTCGCTCCATTCCTCGCGGGCCCCATCAGAGGCCGAAGCGGAGGGCTGCCGTGAAGGTCCACGGCGGAGGGAGGTGCTCCTGGGGCGAGTAGATCAGGCAGTCGTGGCCCGTGTTGCAGCCGAGCTCGGGATCCAGCACCCACCAGTCGCTGTTGACCCACCGGAAGATGTTGCGGCCCGAGACGGTGAGGGTCGGGTTGGTGACGTTGGTCCAGAACGAGAGCGGGACCCGGACGGTGAGGTCGCGGAGCTTGAAGAAGTCGCCGCGCACGATGGGCGTGTCGCTCTTGATGTACTGCTGCAGACAGCGGTTCCTGTCGTAGGCGTTGATCTGGTCGAGCTGGCCGTCGTCGAATTTCTTCCGGATCTGGATGCATCCGGGCCAGAACGCCTCGCCCCGCCGGATCTTGCCGTTGGTGTTGGCCTCGTAGAGGTAGTAGCCGCCCCGGTACTCGCCGCGCCCGCTCACGGTGATGCCGGCGGGGAGGCGCAGGGTCAGGCTGGGCGTCAACGTCAGCGTGGGCTGGCTCGAGCCCCAGCAGTAGTTGTCGTCGTAGACCGGATCGGCGAACGCGTCGGGATTCGTGATCCTGGGACCACAGATGACCGGGGCGGGCTGCCCCACCTTGAGGTAGCCGGCGCCGCTCACCGAGAACTCGGGGGCGGCTCCCAGGTCCAGGAGCTCGCTGTGGTTGGTATAGACGATGAGTCCCAGGTCCAGCCCGTAGCTCGTGCGATCGAGCACCGTCCCGTCGAGGGTGAGCTCGATACCCTTGTTGCTCAGCTTGCCGACGTTCTCGAGCTGGGAGTTCCAGCCGCCCGCCGACGGCACGTTTCGCACGGGGAAGAGCGCGTCGCTGGTCGTCTGGTCGTAGTAGGTGAAGTCGACCGCGAGCCGATCGCTCAGGAAGCTCCCGGTGAACCCCAGCTCGATCTCCGACGTCCTCTCCGGCCCCAGGTCGGGGTTGCCCAGGTTCTGGGGCAGGAAGGCCGAGCTACCCGAGATCTTCACCGGCTCCCACGTGCGCACCGCGTCGAACGCGCCCGGGGCGCGGCCCGCCTGGCCGTACGCCGCGCGCACCTTCAGCGTACCGAGTCCTTCGGGCCAGAAGGACTCGTCCGACGTCACCCAGGAGAGGCTCACCTTGGGATACGGCTGCAGGCCCAGGCCCTCTCCAAAGGCGCTGTTCCCGTCGACCCGCAGCCCGGCCGTGACGAAGAAGCGATCGCGGAAGCCCAGGCGATCCTGCACGAAGAAGCCCGCGTTCACGACGCGGATCCGGTTCTCGAACGCGAGGCTCAACGCCCCCGAGGAGATGGTCGGGTCGCCGGGGCTCGGGAAGTTCTCGGAGTGCCCGATGAGGGTCGTCTCCTCGTTCTCGACGATCTGCCCGCCGGCCGACAGGGTCATGCCGAAGTCGTCGCCGATGGGCTGGGTGTAGTTCGCCGCGTAGTCGGCCGTGATGATCTCGGCGGTCCAACGCGAGTCGGCGACCACGCCTTTCGGCTGCAGTTTGAATCCGAAGCGCCGAACGTTTCGGCCTTCCTCGAACGCGCGATCGAAGCCGATGGTGAGGCGGTGGTCCAGCCGGTCGGTGACGTGGTGACGCACCGTCAGGCCGGTGGTGAAGTGATCGATGTAGGTGTCGATGTCGAAGTTCAGGAGGTCGTTGATGTTCTCCCGCAGGCTCGGCACCGTCCCCGTGTAGCTCGTCGTCGGCCGCCAGGCGTTGAGGGGCACCCCCTGCGCATTGTCCCCCGCCGGGGTGTTGGAGATGTGGGTCTTGGTGAACGACGTGTTCCACTCCAGCGTCACGCCCTCGGTGGCGGTGAAGCCCAGGTTGCCCCGCAGATTGAAGGACTTCTGGTAGTCCTTCGGCATCGGGTAGTCCTCGTGGTCGAGGTTGCCCGACAGGAAGTAGGTGACGTCCTGCAGGCCACCCCGGACGTTCACGAAGTAGCTCTGGCCCAGCGCGTTCCTGAGCCAGTTGCGGTCCATGTACATGTAGTCGGAGTTGCCGAGGATCGTCCCGTCGGTGTCGATGTAGTCGTAGCTCTCGGCGCCGAACTTCCACATGTGGCGGAGCGACTGGGTGGTCCCCACCGTCCACTGGGCTCCGCCCCGCTCCGAGCCCCGCTTCGTGAAGATCTGGATCACCCCCGCCGACGCCTCGGTGCCGTACAGCGACGTTGCGGCCGACCCCTTGATGACCTCGATGCGGTCGATGTCCTCGGGGTTGATGTCCGCGAGAGGGCTGGCCTCCACGTTGCCGCTGCGTCCCGAGTAACCCACCGGCGGGTAGTTCTTCGGGTAGGCTTCGCTGCGGACCCGGACGCCGTCCACGTACAGCAGGGGCGTGTTGCTCATGGCGATGCTGTTGATGCCCCGCAGCCGGATCATGTTGCCCGACCCGGCCTCACCCGACGCCTCGGTGATCACGGCGCCCGCGATGCGCCCGTCCATCATCTCCTCGACATCCCGGGGCGGCTCCGCGATCTGGCCCATGTTCACCTGCGACACCGAGTGACCGACCTCCCTTCGACGGGCGGCGCCGGCTTCCCCCGTCACCACGATCTCGTCGAGCCCGACGGCTTCCTCCCGGAGCTCGAAGTCCACGGCTGCGGTCTCGCCCGCTGTGAGACTTACCTGCTGGCTCGCGGTGGAGTAGCCGAGGCGCTCGACCCGGAGCTCGTGACTTCCAGCCGGGACCCCGAGCAGCAGGTATCGGCCGTTCGCCGAGGTGAGGGTTCCCATGTTCGTGCCGACGATGTAGACCTGTGCCGACTCGATGGGCGCGCCGCTGGTGGCCGCAACGATCCGGCCGGTGATGCGGCCCCCGGCCTGGGCGCTCGCGGATCCAGGGAGGACGACGGAAACGAGCACCGCGAGGAGGAATGCCGGCCACGGGAGGCGTCGATCACGCCGGTGACGTGACCTCCGGGTGAAGCTGGACGGATCCGATGACATGAAGCCCCCTTTGGATTGCGCGATGGCTGCGGCGCGGCCCCGATCCACACAGGAAAAGGGGAGAGATCCTACCGCGCCGTGAGAGCGTGGCGGGCCTGGCGGCCCACGCATCTATCGGCATGCCCGAAAGGGCCTGGGCAGGGATTTGACACTGCCTCCGGGGGGGGACTACCTGTCTGTAATAGATCGCCGATCCGGGACTGTCAACCGACACTCCCCCGCCCCCTTCCCCACCGCCCCCGGATCCATGTCTCGCGCTTTCTCGCTGCTCGCGGCCACGCTGCTCCTGGCCGGCTGCCATCGCTACGCGCCCGCCCGGATCGGAACGGTCCCGGAAGGCACGGAGGTCCGCATGAGGCTCTCACAGGAGGCGCTGGACCGCCTCGATCCCGCTCTGGTTCTCCGGGGAGACGCGATCATCGGACGGCTCGTGGAATGGTCGGACGAGGTGGTGCTCTCCGTCCCCGTCCCACCCCAGGCGGGCATGGTGGACCGTGACCTCCGTCAGCGGGTCACCGTACCCGTGGACGATGTCCTGGGCGTGGACGTGCAGGAGCTGTCCCGGACCCGGACGGCCCTCCTGAGCGCGGCGGTGGTCGCGGCAGCCACGACCGCGGTCGTCGCGGCTGTCACCGGGGTCTTTGGCGGTGAGAAGATGCCGGTGCCGCCGGGCCAGGAGGAAGGGTTCCGGGCGCCGAGGTGGTGGCCGGTGTTGCGGCTGTCGGCGCCGTAGGCCGCCGTGAGCCCGCCCGCCTCGTCCTCCCCGGCGTGGCGCTGGGAAGACGACGCCATCGTCATCGAGCCGGCCTCGAAGCCCCGGGAGGGCTGGGGAGCAGCGGCCCCCCTCGTCCGCGAGCGGGGAGAGGACGGGCTGCTGGACGAGCCCACGCTCACCGCCTTCGACGACGACGAGTGGACGTGGGGGTGATCCCTCCCCGCCGCGGTGCGCGAGGAGATCGAGCGGCGGGCGGCGGAGACGGAGGCCGACGAGGTGATGGTGTTCACGCAGACGTACGGGGCGAAGGACCGGATGCGGTCGTACGAGCTGCTGGCGGAGGGGTTCGGGATGGCGTAGCAGACTATCCACCATTGGTGAGGAGCAAACGGGCTTGCTTCTCACGGGGTGGATGATTTGATTTACAAACTCCCGAATCCTCCGCCCATGAGGCACAACGATGGATCAGCCCAGGGGGTCCTTCCAGCCTGCGGCTCTGCCTCCCCCGCTCCGCTGGGAGACCCTGGTGGCGCTGGTGGGCCGCGCCAACGCCTCGCTGGCGCGCTATGACGGTCTGATCCAGGGCCTCACCCACCCGGACGTCCTGCTGGCTCCACTCTCCACCCGGGAGGCGGTGCTCTCGTCCCGCATCGAAGGCACGGAAGCCACCCTCGCGGAAGTGCTGGAGGAGGAAGCCGATCCCGGCGCAGCCTCCCCCCCGCGCCGGTCGGACATCCGGGAGATCCTCAACTACCGCGCTGCCGTTAACCAGGCGGTGGACAAGCTGAAGACGCGGCCCCTCTCCCTCAACCTCATCCGGGACACCCACCGCACCCTCATGACGGGCGTACGAGGAGGCACGAAGGCTCCGGGGGAGTTCCGCCGCGTCCAGAACTACATCGGCGTCGAAGGGGCTGGGATGGAGGCTGCGCTCTACGTCCCTCCGCCTCCCCAGGACGTGCTTCCTCTCCTCGACCGGCTGGAGAAGTACATCCACCGGGACGAGGACGACCCCCTGGTCCAGATCGCGCTGGTTCACGCCCAGTTCGAGCTGATCCACCCGTTCCTGGACGGGAACGGCCGCGTCGGCCGCATCCTCATTCCCCTGTTCCTGTACACGCGGGGCCTCATCGCCCGCCCCGCCTTCTATCTGAGCGCGTACCTGGAAGCGCACCGCAGGGAATACTACGACCGGTTGGGCGCCGTCTCGGAGGCGGGCGATTACCAGGGGTGGGTGACGTTCTTTCTCACCGCCGTGGCTGGGCAGGCCGAAGAGGACACGCGCCGGGTCCGGACGATGCTCGAGCTCTACGAACGCTTGAAGGGGGTCGTGGAGGGCACCCGATCCGCGTACGCCCTCCGGGCGCTCGACGCGCTCTTCGCGAGCCCCGTCTTCACCACCCCCCGCTTCGCCGCCGCCTCCGGCATCCCCCCCGCGAGCGCAGGCCGACTCCTCAAGCAGCTCGAGGAATTGGGCGTCCTCCAGGTGACCCGGCGCGGCCGGGGCAGGAGACCGACGGTGTGGACCTTCCCCGAGCTCATGGCCCTGGTAGGATGACCCTCCCCCTCTCCGTCCTCGACCTCGTCCCCGCCACCGGCGACGACGAAGGCTCGGACGCCATCCGGCGCATGACCGACCTGGCGCGCCTGGCCGACCGTCTGGGCTACGCCCGCTACTGGCTGGCCGAGCACCACAACATGGCGAGCCTGGCGTGCTCGGCGACGGAGGTCCTCATCGCCCACGCCGCAGCCGCCACGGAGCGCATCCGGGTGGGCTCGGGGGGCGTCATGCTCCCCAACCACGTCCCCCTCCAGGTGGCCGAGCGCTACAAGACGCTGGCCGCCCTCCACCCGGGCCGCATCGACCTGGGCATCGGCCGCGCCCCCGGCACCGACCCCACCACCAGCCGGGCGCTCCGCTCCTTCGACCCCCAGCGCTTCCCCGAGATGCTCCAGGAGATGATCGCGCTGTCGGAGGGCACGCTCCCCGAGGACCACCCCTTCCACAAGGTGCGGGTGGTGCCCACCGACGTGCCCCTTCCGCCCATCTGGATCCTGGGCTCCAGCGGTGCCAGCGCCCACTACGCCGGCGCCCAGGGGATGGGCTACGGCTTCGCCGCCCACTTCAGCCTCACCTCGCCGGTCATGCCCATGCTGGCGTACCGGGAGGCGTTCCAGCCCTCCGACGCGTTCCCCGAGCCCCACGCCATCCTGGCCCTGTCCGTGGTGGTGGCGGAGACGGAGGAGCGGGCCCGCTGGCTCTCGACCCCGCTGGAGCTGGTGCGGGTGCGGCTGCACCGGGGCGAGCGGAAGCGGATGCCCTCGCCGGAGGAGGCCGCCGAGTATCCGTGGAGTCCGGAGGAGCGCGCGGTGGCGGAGGCCTACCGGGCCATGCACGTGGCCGGCGACCCCGCGTCCGTCCGCGCCGAGCTCGAGCGGCGGGCGGCGGAGACCGAGGCCGACGAGGTGATGGTGTTCACCCAGACCTACGACCCGGCGGACCGGCTGCGGTCGTACGAGCTGCTGGCGGAAGCGTTCGGGACGGCGGAGGTGGGAGAGGGCGTCGCCTAGCGGGAATCGCCGGCGAGGAGGTGGCGATCCCTCACCCCGGCGGAAGCGCGAGCGTCGCCACCGCCACCACGAGGCCGCCGTCCGCTGAGAAGCGCCCCTCCAGCCGGTGGGAGGGACCCAGGGCGCCGGGAGGAGAGCCCGTGAAGCGGGGCGTGAAGCGGCGCCGGTCGACGTCGAAGTCGATCTCGACGTCGTGGAAGGCGATCCAGGCGGCGGCCGCCGGGGCGGCGGCCTTGTAGACGGCCTCCTTGGCGCAGAAGGCCAGCCGGGTCCAGTCGCCGCCCGGGGGCGGAGGCGCCCCGTCGAGGCGGCGCCGCTCGGCGTCGGTGAGGACCCGCCGTCCGATGTCCCGGGTGGATCGCTCCGCCGGCTCCGCGTCGATCCCGATGCCGGCCAGGTCACGGCACCACGCGACGAGGGCCGCGACGAGGCCGTCGCAGTGGGTGATGCTCCCCACCACCCCCCGGGGCCACACCGGGGCCCGGTTCCCCGCCACGGGGATGGGGCCGGCGACGGCGCCCAGGCGGACGAGGGCCGCCCGCGCGGCGGCCCTCCCGTGGGCGAACTCCCTCCTCCGCTTGTCGACGGCCCGGGCGACGGCGGCCTCCTCCTCCGGGTAGAGGGGCGGGAGGGGTGCGCCCGGGTCGGCGATCTCCAGGACCGCCCCAGGCGGCACCAGGTGCGCGAGCGCGTCTTCCGTCATGCGCCGCATGTTCACGTCCACGTCTCGCGACTTCCTTACCGCGCCAGGACGGCCGCGTGACGAAACAACCACGCCGGCATCGCGTCGTCCAGCTCCCACTCGATCTGCATCGGTCTCGCTCCCTTCCACGACCGCAGCTTCGCGGGCCCCAGGAACACGAACGGCTCGGCCAGCCCGTTGGCCAGCTTCTGCCGCTCACGCACGAACAGCAAGTACCTGCGACGTGCCCTCGATGTAGCGCTTGCCCGTGGGGGTCTCCGGGTGCGCCGTGTGCTGGGACTCCCAGTGGAAGACGGTCGGGCGAGATGGCGTGGTCGCGGTACATGGTCTTCGGTGAGAAGCCCTCTCGGTCTTCTGCAGGGTGACGAAGAGCAGGTCGGCGTTGCGCTCCTCGGCGTAGAAGACGCCGGCCTGGACCCTGGGGATCATCGCCGTTCCGCACGACCTCCAGCGCCGCCAGAACCTCTTCGCGACGGTAGCGCGCATGTAGCGCCAGGGGAGCGCCCAGGTCGTTGATCCAGGGGCGCGGCGCGTCTCGGCGTTGCTCGTCCAGGTAGTCGAGCAGCTCGAGGATCTCGGCGCGGAGTGGCTCGTCCCCTCGCAGCACCTCGAGCTGCCGCTCGAGGGTCTCCACGGGCTCCCGATCGAAGAAGGCCGTGGCCAGCATGACGCTGCAGTCGGCGCGCGCGCGGATACCGGCGGCGGCCGGCCCGTCCAGCGCATCCCGATACGCCTGGAGCCGCTCGTCGTCGTGGTGTGGAGCAGCGCGGCCAACCGGCCGAAGCGCCGCGTCCGTTCGTCATCCCAATCTCCGGACCTCCGAACGCCCGGTGCTTGAGCGTGGTGAAGCTCCGGTCCCGGCCGGTGTAGAGCTCCACCAGCTCCGTCCCGGTCTTCTCCAGGAACTCGCCTAAGCCCCGTATCCGGCCCCAGGGCGCGCAGTTCCTGCTCGAGCCAGCGGACCCCCTGTCTGGTGATCGCCCGGATGTTGTCCAGAACGACCTTCCGGGCCACCCGGTCCAGGCGCATGGCGCAGCCTGGAGGCAGGAAGGGGAAGTCTTCCTCCACTTGTTCGCGTATCTGCTTCGTGGTTCCCCCCAGCGAGCGCGCGGTAGCGCAGGTCGAACCGGAACGTCCGCGTGGGCGTTGCCGATGAAATCGAGCACCGTGAGGCAGCTCTTGTCCGGGTGGATTCGAAGCCCTCGCCCGAGCTGCTGCAGGAAGACCGTGGCCGACTCGGTAGGTCGCAGGAACAGCACCGTGTCCACGCTGGGGATATCCACGCCCTCGTTGAACAGATCGACGGTGAACAGGACCTTGAGGTCGCCCCGCTCGAGTCGTCGGATCGCGTCCCGGCGCTCCTCGCGCGTTGCCTCCCCCGTGACCGCCACACTCGCGAGGCCCGCCTCGCTGAAGCGCCGGGCCATGAATCGCGCGTGCTCGACGGAGACGCAGAATCCCAGCGCGCGCATGGCATCCGCATCGCCGACGATGCGGTGGACTTGCTCCAGGACCAAGCGAGCGCGGGCATCATTGCCCGTGTAGAGCTGGCTCAGCTCGGCCTCATGGTAGCGGCCGCGGCTGAAGCGGACATGATCCAGGTCCACATCGTCATGGATGCCGAAGTAGTGGAAGGGCGCCAGGAGCCCGAGCTCCAAGGCCTCTCCCAGACGCATCTCGTAGGACGTACGGCCATCGAACCAGCGACGCACGTCTCGGCCGTCGTGGCGCTCCGGAGTGGCGGTGAGTCCCACGAGATACCGGGGCGTGACGTGCTCCAGCAGCCGCTCGTAGGTTGGAGCCTCGGCGTGATGGAATTCGTCGATGATGACGAAGTCGTAGTGCTCGGGGTCCAGCGCCTCGAGCCATCCCCTGGAGTGGAGGGACTGGATCGAGGCGAAGACGTGATCCCCGCGATGGGGAACGTGGCCGCCGACGAGCTTCTCGCCGAAATCTCCCTCCCGAAGGACGTGTCGGAAGGTGGTGAGACTCTGGTCCAGCAGCCGCTCACGGTGGGCTACGAAGAGGAGCCTCGGACGAGGCTCCATGCGAGCATAATCGAAGGCGGCGACCATTGTCTTGCCCACGCCCGTGGGCGCCACGACCAGCGTCTTGCGGTGACCCCGTTCCCGCTCGCTCGCCAAGGTGTCGAGGATGGCCTGCTGGAAGGGATACGGCTTCAGGTCGAAGAAGTCGGCGACCGGATCGAGTCGGCTTCCGCCGCGGGCACTCTCCAGGGCGCGCCGCACCACGTCCATCTCATCCGCATCGTCGGGATCGAAGCGGCGAAACTCCTCACTCTCCCAATACGCTTCGAAGGCGGCGGAGATCTTCTCCAGCAACGTGGGCGACTCCAGCGCAGCCAGCCGGACGTTCCACTCCAGACCATCGAGCATGGCCGAGCTGCTCAGGTTGGACGAGCCGATGTAGGCGGTCGTCGCGCCGGAATCCCTGTGGAAGATCCAGGATTTGGCGTGGAGCCGCGTGCGTCGGTTGTCGAACGAGATCCTGACCTCAGCGCCCCAGCGGGCGAGGGCAGCCAGGGCATTGGCGTCGCTCGCGCCGGTGTAGGTGGTCGTGAGCACACGGAGGCGGCCGCCGCGCGCGATGAGCGCCTCGATGGGCTCGCGCACCAAGCGAATCCCGCTCCACTTGACGAAGGCGATGAGCAAGTCGACGCGGTCTGCCGACGACAGCTCCGCCTGGAGCTCCTGCGCCAGCGCCGGCTCCCCCGGGGCGTTCATGAGGAGGGCGCTGTCGGCCAACGGAGTCACCGGGCGGCGAGTGGGCTCGGTCTCTCCGAGCCCGACGCGGGCGGGGCGCACTTCCAGCAGGTGGGAGGGGGAGCCACCCATCTGCAGCTCCCCTTCCTCGAGGAGGTCCGCGGAGGCGGCGGCCAGGACGTTCCGCACCTGGCGTAGGAGAGCAGCCCGGGCCCCGGGCTGCTGCACAGTCGTGAGCCCGGCCCGAAGCGCATCCCTGAAGAGCCGACTCACGCGATCGGGAACGTCCGCGGGGTCCAGCTGCTTCACATCCGCCCGGAAGTCGGCACCCAGCTCGTCGATCAGACGCTGGAGGCGCCCGTCGATGACGACGTCGTAGAGGCCGGCGCGGAGGGGGTGGGCCATGCGGGAAGGTCGCGGGGACGGGTTTCGGAGCGCGCGCAATGTATGCGCCGCCGGTGGGGAGCGCGACGCCGGTCCAACCCCACCGGGACCGGCTGCTCTCGGCCACGAGCAGGAACCGGTTTCTCTATCTCCCCACCGCCGGCGCCCCCTCTCCCACGAGCGGGTCCTCCGTCGTCTCCCCCGCCCCCGCCCCCGCCCACTCCGCCAGCACCCCCACCCCCACCGCCACCAGCAGCGCCACCGGCAGCACGCTCCACAGCCCCCGGAGCCCCAGGAGCTCGCCCACGTTGTAGCTGTCCCAGCGGTCGTCCACGCCGGGGTCCCTGGAGGGGCCGGGGAAGCGCTCGAAGACGGCCCCCTCGCTCATGGACACGTCGCCGGCCGCGGCCAGGGCCAGCGTCTCGAGCACCGGATCCCGGCCGGGGGGCGGCGGGCCGTCGTTGGGTCCGGGGACCATCACCAGCGTGGCGGTCGCCGCCGTCATGAACACCACCGAGAGGGCCACGGTCAGGGTGCGGACCACGGGGTGGCGCCGCCACGGCTCCGCGGCCAGCACGAAGACGAAGGGGAGGGCGGGGATGATGTAGCGGGGGCCGATCCCCCATCCGCCGGTCCAGCCGTTGAACGCCAGGTTGAAGAGCAGGAAGTAGGCGGCGACGGCGAGGCAGAACGCGACCCTGCGGGGGCCGTGCACCTTCCCCGGACCCAGGAGCGGGAGCAGGAACATGGGCGTGCACCAGAAGAGGCCCCGGTACGGGTGGAAGCTCAGCCACCACAGCCGGCGGGGGTCGGGCACGCCGAAGACGCCCAGGAAGAGGCCGGTGCTCTGGAAGAGGGGGTCCTGCCCCTGGTAGCTCAGGCGGAGGGGGCTCCCGAACATCACGGTGTTGAGGGCCAGGACCGCCACGGCGGCGGCGACGGGGCCGGCCCAGAAGAGGGGGGCGCCGGGGCCGAGGCGTTCCCGGCGCCGCCACCACAGCGCGGCGTAGAGGAGCACGAGGGGGCCCACCAGGTACTCGGTGAACACCGCCAGGCCCAGGGCCACGCCGCCCGCGGCCAGCGTCGCCCGGGATGGCCGCTCCGTCTCCAGGGCCAGCCACGCGCCGAAGAGCCCCGCCGCCACCAGGAGGTGGTTCATCAGGACGCCGGCGTAGGGCAGCACGAGTGAGCCGGCGCCGAACGCGGCGGCCATGAGGAGCGCCCGTCGCCGGTCCCCCGTCACCCCCACCAGGTAGAGGAACACGAGGGCCACCAGGGCCGCCCCGGGCACTCCCGCCACGGCCCACGTGACCAGGTGGGCGTTCGCTGTCTGGACGTAGGGCGCGTCGGGGGAGAGGCCCAGGGCGCGCTCCACCAGGAGCGCCCCGGCGTAGGCCGGCGCGGCGAGGATGGAGAGCCCCGGGGGCTTGTTCGAGTAGACGCGCCCCTCGGCCGTCGCCACGTCGCCGGTGTTGTCCGCGAGGGCCGTGATCTCCAACGTGCGGGATTCCACCAGGGCGCGCACCACGTCGAAGCGGCTATTCTGATTCCAGCCCCCGCCCTGGAAGAACCAGCCGTACGCGACCAGGAACAGCACGAACAGGCCCCAGGCCGGGCCTCGGCTCGAAGGAGCCCGGACCGCGAGCGTCCCCGCACCGTCGGAGGAATCGTCCATGATTTCCGGGAAGAAGGTGGCGGTCGTGCTGCCCGCCTACAACGCCGAGCGGACCCTCCGGCGCACCTGGAGCGAGATCCCCCACGACGTGGTGGACCACGTGATCCTGACCGACGACGCGAGCCTGGACGCCACCGCGGCGCTGTCCCGCGAGCTGGGGATCACAACCCTGGTCCACGACAGCAACCGGGGCTACGGCGGCAACCAGAAGACGTGCTACCGCGCGGCGCTCGACGCGGGGGCCGACGTGGTGGTCATGCTCCACCCCGACTACCAGTACGACCCCCGCCTGGTGCGGGCAATGGCGAGCATGGTGGCCGAGGGCATCTACGACGCCGTGATCGCGTCGCGCATCCTCGGGGGCGGCGCCCTCGCCGGGGGGATGCCCGTGTGGAAGTACGTCAGCAACCGCGCCCTCACCCTGGTCGAGAACGTCCTCGTGGGCGCCAAGCTGAGCGAGTACCACACCGGCTACCGGGCCTTCTCCCGCGCGGTGCTGGAGACGCTGCCCCTGGCCGAGAACTCCGACGACTTCGTCTTCGACAACCAGATGCTGGTGCAGACCGTGTGGTTCGGCTTCTCCCTGGCCGAGCTGAGCTGCCCCACGCGCTACAACCCCGACGCCAGCTCCATCAACTTCCGCCGCAGCGTGCGCTACGGCCTCGGCTGCCTCGCCACCGCCGCCGGCTTCCGCCTCGCCCGCTGGGGGATGGCGCGGCCGCGCATCTTCGCGGAGGGGGGCGGACGGCTGACGCCCGGGGCGCTGGCGGCGGAAGGGGGGGCGTAGCCCATGCCCCATCCCGATTGGAACGACAGCTACGCGGCCGGCGGCATGCCGTGGGACACGGGAGAGCCGGACCCCCGACTGATGGAGTTCATACGCGCGGGTGGCGTCGCCCCGGGCCGGGCGCTGGAGGTCGGTTGCGGCACCGGCACCAACGCGCTGTGGCTGGCCGGGCAGGGATTCTCGGTGCTCGGGGTGGACGTCGCGCGCCTCGCCATCGAGCAGGCGCGCGCGAAGGCGGCGGGGGCCGGGGGGGAGTGCCGCTTCGAGACGCTGGACTTCCTGAACGACGCGGTGCGCGGCGGCCCCTTCGACTTCGTCTTCGACCGCGGGTGCTTCCACGTGTTCGACGACCCCCGGGACCAAAGCCGGTCCGCCGAGCGCGTCGCGTCGCTCCTCGCCCCCGGCGGCCGCTGGCTCAGCCTGATCGGGAGCACCGAAGGGGGCGAGCGCGACACGGGTCCGCCGCGCAGGAGCGCCCGTGACGTGGTCGGCGCGATCGAGCCTTCGCTGGAGGTGCTGGAGCTCAGGTCCGTCGGGTTCGAGACCAGGCTGCCGGACGCCTTCGTGTCCTGGCAGTGCGTGTCGCGCCCGCGGGAGGTCCCGGCCGTGGCCTCGACGCGGCGGGACTGACGGGGCCTCGTCTCACCCCCGCATGCCCTTGGACAGCCGGTGCGCCCGGCGGATCGGCTCCGGGATCCGGAAGCGCGGGCTCGCCCGGAGCACCAGCGCCACCGCCGTCTCCAGGTCCATCCGGTGCCCGATGGAGACGTAGACGGGGCTGATGCCCGAGCGGGTGCGGAGCGCCACGCCCACCCTCTCGCCCTCGTGCACGAGCGGGGCGGTGGCGCCCCGCTCCGACGCCAGCGCTCCCGCGACCTTGCCCACCAGGATCGACTTGGCGACGCCCACCGAGGGCACGTCCATGAACACCCCGCCGCACGACGCCAGCCCGAAGCGCCGCGGGTGCGCCACGCCGTGGGCGTCGAAGAGCACTGCGTCCGGGACGAGCTCGAGCTTGGACCACGCCTCCAGGAGGGGCGGAAGCTCGCGGAAGGTCAGGAGGCCCGGGACGTAGGGGTACGTCACCTCCACCACCGCCGTCGCCTCCTCCACCGTCTCCATGGTGTCCAGGTCCACCACCACGAGGGCCGCGTGGCCGGTATCCCGGCCCCGCACGACGGAGACGTCGGCGCCGGCTACGTAGCGGGGGGCGAAGCCGCGCGACGGGTGGTCGATGCGGCGGGAGCGGAGGGCGAGCTGGAGCTCGCGGGCCTCGGCGGGGGTGGGGTCGGGGGGAGGACGAGCGGCGTGGCCACGCCACCTCCGCTTCGAGGGAGTCACCTTCGGGCGAGCGGCTCATTGCCGCTCCACCCCCGGCATCGACCAACTCCTTCCGGTGCTCTCGCACGATGCACAGGACGCGGTTGAGCTCGTGAGGGGCGGATCCCACACTGCTCGCGATGCCCACCGGGTTCAACCACAGCTTGGCCGTGGCCTCGTCCCGATCCGCGTGAACGTGCGCAGGCTCATCGGGCTCGTGACTCCAAGAGTGGCGCAGCCCGAAACGCGGCGCCATCCTCCACCACGCCCCCGCACCCCACCCACCCTTGCGCACGACGGGACGTGGAGGACTCGACCATGCCCACCGGCCGCAATGACCCCTGCCCCTGTGGCAGCGGCAGGAAGTACAAGCAGTGCCACGGCAGGGCGGCGAGGGAGCAGGCCTCGCCCGAGGAGGCCGCATGGCGGAGGCTGCGCGCCGCGAACGAAGGGCTCCCCGCCCGCATGGCGCGCTTCGTGGACGAGGTCTACGGGCCCGGAGCCATCGACGAGGCGTGGGCCGAGTTCACGCTGTGGGACGAGGAGGCGTTCGATCCCGAATCGCCGCACCTCCAGGTCTTCCTCCCCTGGTTCTTCCACCGGTGGACGCCCGACCCGGACGACACCCTGGTCGCCGACGCCGCGCTCCACGGCCGGAGTCCCACGGAAGTGCTGCTGGAACGCCGGGGCCGGCGCCTCGACCCCGTGCTCATCCGGTACCTGTCGGCCTGCCTTGAGGCGCCCTTCAGCTTCCACCAGGTCCTGAGCGTGGACGCCGGACGGGGGGTCCGCACCCGGGACGTCTTCAGCGGCGACGAGCGCGACGTCATGGAGCGCTCGGCGTCCCGCTTCATGCGGCCCGGGGACGTCTTCTTCGGCCAGATGGTCACGTCGGACGGCGTCACGATCATGGAAGCGTGCTCGGTGCACACCTTTCCGCCTGCCAACAAGATCCACCTGGTGGACCTGAGGGAGCGGATCGGCGGCGGCCGGCCGGCGCCGCTCACCGCCGACGACCTCGACGCGTGGGAGTCGGAGCTCCGGCTGGAGTACCTGGAGCTCATGGAGGCGCTGCGCAATCCCCGGCTTCCGCGCCTGCAGAACACCGACGGCGAGCCCATCGCCTTCCACCGCCTCACCTTCGAGGTGCCCTCGGCGCAGGCCGCCTTCGACGCGCTGAAAGCGCTGGCGGGCGACGACCCCGACCTCGAGCCCGGGGAGCTGGACGCGGAGGGGCGGCTGCGGCGCGCGGCGTTCCCCTGGATCGCGGCTGGAAATCCCATGCACCCCGAGGGGCACACCATCCTCGGCCAGATCGAGATCGACGGGGAGCGCCTCGTCGCCACCGTGAACTCGGCCGGACGCGCGGCCCGGTTCAAGCATCTTGTGGCGTCGCTGTATCCTGCGGCCCGGCACACCGGGACCGAGGTGGAGAGTGTGGAGGAAGCGATGGCCCGCGAGGGGCTTGAGCCGGGCCTCCCCGGGGAGGCCGATCCCGACCCCCTGAGCGACCTACCGGAGGTGCGGGAGCACCTCGCGGCCGTGATGGCGAGCCACTACGAGCGCTGGCTGGACGAGGCGATCCCCGCCCTCGGCGGGCTCACCCCCCTCGAGGCCGTCGAGGAGCGGGGCGGGCGCGAGAAGGTCGAGGCCCTCGTCGCGCAGATCGAGCGGGACGGGGTGCGCATGAACCCTCCCCTGGATCCGGGCCTCGTCCGCAGGCTGCGGGAGCGGCTCGGGCTGGCGCCGGCCGGAGAAGAGGGGTCCGGGCGGTAGCGGGGCCGCGCCCCTCTGGCCGGGAGCGCCGCACCGAGATGATCCGGACGGGCGGTTACGAAGGACCGCGCGTCGCCCGGGGCGAGGGTCGCCCGTCGAGCATCCCCTGAATGCTGATGTCTTCGTCGACGTCAGGCCAATGGACGCCTTGCCCCGAGCCGATCAGTCGGAAGTTCTGGCGCTGGTCGGGCGTAGCCTCGCTGAGTCGCCAGGACCAGGCCAGGGGGACGCTGATCGTCCGCCCGTCGGCAAGGTGGGCGATGATCTCGTCGTCCGTGACGGCGACGTCGAGGGCGGTTGGCTCAGGCTTGGCCGCAGTGTTGGTCCCAGGCATCGGAGATCCTCGCGCTCTGATGTTCGATCACGTCCCGGATCCGCCGGAGCTCGTGAGGGGCGAAGCCGTGGTTTCCGGCCACGATGAGAGGATCGAGCCAGAACTTGCAGACCGGAGACGCCCCATGCTGTCCAGCGCCCCGTCGCAGTCCTGCTGGGAAGCCGGCATCGTCCCCCTCGCCACCGCCCGCCACGACGATCCCCGCGCGCGCCCCGCGGTGGTGATGGTGGCGGAAGGCGACACCCTCCTCGGAGACGCCCTCCTCCCCAGCAGCCCCTCGGAGCCCGCGGACGTGGCGGCCGCCCTGGCCGGGGCGGTGCGCCGGGCCGGCCGACCGCCGCGGACCCTGCGGGTGCGCCACGGCTCCGTCACCCGGGAGCTCCCCGAAGGGGCCGTGCGCGACCTGTTCCAGGCCGCGGCCGCCTTCCACCGGGCCGCCCCCTGGCGCTTCGCGGCCGACTTCCAGTTCGTGGACGTGGACGTGCCGGAGGGTGCGTCGTGGACGACGTCGATCCGGGGCTACGGACGCGGGCGGCCCGGCCTCGGCATCGGACGGGTGAAGCAGGACTTCCTGGCCATGTCGGACGAGCCGGTGCGGTGGTGGCACACGCTTGTCGAAGGCCCGGCGGCGCTGCTCACGTATGCGGACGCCGCCGACCTGACCCCGGAGATGCGGGACGAGGTCCTCGCCGCCCGCTGGCCCGTCGCCGGGACGTCCGCCTACCCCGTCCTGTCCACGGTCAACACCCCCGGCGGAGGGGCGAGCCCCGCCATGATCCGGCGGCTCACGCGCTCCCTCCACCTCCTCGTCCCCTTCTTCCAGCGGCACGCCGACGCGTTCGAGATCCCCGAGAAGGGCGGAAATCCCTACGTCGAGTGGCGCGACCCCGCGAGCGGCGCCACGCTGCGGCACGACCCGGAGGACCCCGAGGTGGAGGCGTGGCTGGCCCGGGACCTGTGCGCGCTCCCGGAGGGGTGGACCTTTGAGGAAATGGACCTGGGGCTGCCGTGGCCGGACTTCGCGTACGAGGGCTGACGCCGCGCCCGGCAGGCGGAGGGCAAGAATCAGGCGCCCGCCGGCCGCTGCTCGAACAGCTCTTCCGCCCAGCGGGCGAACTCCTGGAAGTCCGCTGCCAAGGCACGAGCCTCCTGCAGGGTGAAATAGACGCCCTGGTACGACGCGGTGTCCTTCTGCTTGAGCACCTTGAGAAGCCCATGAAGCGCCGCCGGATCTGCCCTGCGGCCGAGCGCGGCCTCAAGCGCATCGGCCGCCTTCTCGTGATCACCCGCCGTGGACTTGAAGCCACCATAGGTGATGGATAGGGCATCCGCGTAGGCGATGGCGCCGTGGATCGCCACAATCGCGATGGCATTGCCGTACTGATCCCCTTCCTCCGCCACCAGCTCCAGAGCCGAGACGCTTTCCCTCAGGGCGCGGGCAACCTGCATGTACTTCCTGGCTGCCGATCGATCGACCGTCTTGCGGCGACCGCCCCTAACCACGGAGAACCTTGTCGAGCGCGTCGCCCGCGATGATGCGCGCGTCGCGCACGACTCCGCTGATGAACGGGTCCCCTTCCGCGCTCTGCTTGCGCACCTGCTCCACCGTCAGCACCACCGGCGAGATCCTGAGACCGAACTCGGCCTTGATCGCACCCGACGCCGAGACGAGACCGTCGTAGACCGCGGGCTTCGCACGGGCATCCTCTACCACGACCAGGACATCGAGGTCGCTTTCCGGACCGGCCTCACCCCTGGCGGCGCTGCCGAAGACGACGGCGCTCACCACACCCCTCCGCTCCCCATCCACAATTCCTGCCAGCCGCTGGAATACCGCCCTGGTGTAGCCCGCCTCTCGCTCGAACAAGGCCTCCAGGGCAGCCGAGAGCGCATGGTCGTGGTTGAAGGTGAACAGGTGCTGCCCAGCGGCTTCAACTCCGGTGAGGATGCCGCACTCCGCCAGCTCATCCAGCGAACGCTGCGCAATCCGCGACACGCCGGCGAGTCGCGCCGCCTCCCGCCCGGACACCGGACGTTCCAGGGGAACGAGCGCCCTCAGCAATTTCACCTTGTTGGTGGTGCCGAGGAGTACGTCCAGAGGGTCGATGAGCATTGGAGGGGTCGCGACGGAGGGTGGCATGGAATAGTGCCATGTGGCATAACATTATGCCATGTGGCATCAAATTATGCCATCCTTATTCCAGGCACCGGCTGACTCCGCGTGAAGCAACGATCCCTCACCGGCCCCGCCCCTCGATGCGCTTCTCCAGGTCCCGGGGCGCGATGAACACGTGCTTCCTCCCGACCTTCGTCCGGATCAGGAGGCCCTTGTCCGCCAGGTCCACCAGGTCCGCCCGGGCCGTGTTGTTGACCACGCGGTGGCTCTTCTGGTGCGACTGGACGGTGTACTGGAAGCCAGGGTGGCGGAGCGCGTGGGACATGAGCCTGAGCTGGCGGTGGTTGAGGTCGGCGGCGGCCTGGAGCAGCTCCTCCACCTCCAGCGTGGCGGTGGCCTTCCGGTCCACGTACTCCTTCAGCGCCTCGATGCTGTCCAGGATGACGCCGATCTGGTGGTCCACGAAGTAGGTCAGGTCGCCCGCGTCCGTCTCCGTGTAGAGGTACGCCCGGGCGTAGCGAGCGGGCGCCGCCCGCAGCACCCGGGAGATGGAGAGGTACGTCGTGAGCGGGTAGCCGTGGTGGAGCATGGACCAGTAGAAGAGGGCCCGGGCCACGCGCCCGTTCCCATCCACGAAGGGGTGGTCGTACCCGATCATGAAGTGCAGCACGATCGAGCGGATGACCGGATGGAGCCAGTCGTCGGGGCTCGAGCCGTTGGCGAACTCCAGGAGGGCCTCGAGACGCTCCGGGAGCTGGCCCGCGGGAGGAGGCACGTGGGCCGACTCCACCGAATGGAGGAGCTCGACGACCCCGTTGTCGTCGTCGGTGCGGAACGCCCCCGCCTTGGCCGGATCGTCCAGGGTGCCGTCCACCAGGATCCTGTGCAGCTCCAACACCACCTCCAGGGAGAGCGGCTCCGTCGCCAGGTCCTCGATGCGCTCCATCGCCTGGAGGTTGTTGAGGATCATCCGCTCTCCCCGGGTCCTGGGACGACGCCCCTCCCGGATCATCTCCTTGGCCGCTGCGCGGGTCGTGGAGGCCCCCTCGAGCTGGCTGGAGCGGATGGCCTCCTCCATCAACGCGTTGGAGAGGAGGTACTGACGCCCGTGGGCCGCCACCATCTCCTGGGCGTCGGCGGAGGGACCGGCCATGCCGAAGCTCTGGTCGATCCGGTGGAGCCCCTTGCGTGACAGGGCAATCCCGCCCGGCGCTCAAACCGTCAGCCCCCCTGCCTCGACGGATCGGCCTCCGCTTCCCACTTTGGGCACGCACCGGACGACCAACCCCTCCTGTCAGAGGCGAGGCGTAGAATGGCGGACGAGACGACGGCGACCGACACCGAGGCCGGCGACGCGGCCGAGGCCCCCGCGCCCCTCAAGCCCCTGGACCTCCGGGTGGCGCGCATCCTCGAGGCGAGCGAGCACCCCAACGCCGACCGGCTCCTCCTGCTCCAGGTCGACCTGGGCAGCGAGCAGCGTCAGATCGTGGCGGGGATCGCGGGGAAGTACGAGCCGGACGAGCTGCCGGGGAAGCACATCGTGATCGTGGCGAACCTGAAGCCGGCGAAGCTCAGGGGGGAGGTGAGCGAGGGGATGATGCTGGCGGCGGAGTCGGACGAGGGGACGCTGGGGCTCGTGCTGGCTCCGGGGGCGGAGGCGGGGACGCGGGTGGGGGGGGGTCAGGGGGGGCCGCAGGCTCAGGCGGGGCGGCAGATCCTGAGCAGATTGATATTGGGGAGTTTCAGCGGCACCGGCTGGAGAGTACGGAGGCCGGCGTGGTGATTGATGGGGCGAGGGTCGAGACGCCCGGCTTGCATGTCGATCGAGGCGTGAGTGGAAAGATCCGCTTACCGTTCGACCTTTGAGCCAGGCAGTGCCTGGTGAGAAGATCAACGCGGCAATCCTGAGAGTCCTGTGGTACATGGCCTTGCTTTGCACGCCACCTGCGCCAACACTGCCATCTTAGCGTACCTGGTGCCGCAAGGGTGTTAGCTCTTTATCGGCTACGGGGAAGTGGCGTGCCCCCGTTTTCAGTACCAGGGTCTATGAGAGTGTGAGCACCATCTCCCCGACCCCCGGGGAGTCAAGAGCTTCCCCCGCAGCGCGGGGGAGTAGAGCCGGAGGCACGCAGCGAGCTGCGAATTCCGCCGGCGTCAGGTAGCCCAGCGACATGTGCGGCCGCTCCAGGTTGTACTCCACCCGGTGCTGCTCGGCCAGCACCCGCGCCTCGCGGACCCCCGAGAACACCTCCCGATCCAGGAACTCGTCCCGGAACCGGCTGTTGAACGACTCGCTGTAGCCGTTCTCCCACGGGCTGCCGGGCGCGATGTAGAGCGTCTCCACGCCCGCCTGCGCCAGCCCCTCCTGCACGACCCGCGCGATGAACTCCGAGCCGTTGTCCGAACGAATGTAGACCGGCTCGCCATGGATCCGGAACAGCTCCAGCAGCACGGCCACGACGTCCTTCCCCTTGAACGTCCGCCCCACCGCGATGGCGAGGCACTCCCGCGTGTACTCGTCCAGCACGACCAGGAACTTCAGCTGTCCGCCATGCTCCGTTCGATCGTGAATGAAGTCGTAGGTCCAGACGTGCCCGCGATATTCGGCACGCCGCACGGCGCAGCTGTTCTCGCTGGTGCCCTTGCCCCGCCGCTTCGCCTTCCGCTTCCGGATCTGCCAGCCCTCCGCCTTCCAGATCCGATGCACCCGCTTCTTGTTCACCCGCCAGTTCTGACGTCTCAGCCGGATCCACACGCCCCGGTAGCCGGCGCGCTTGTAGCGCTTCCTGAGCTCGTCCATGGCCGCCACCAAGGCGGCCTCGCCCTCCCGCTTCACGCTCCTGTAGCGCTGGCTTGAACGCGCCTGCCCGAGCACCTGGCACGCCCGGCGTTCGGAGACCCCCACCACCTTCTGCACGTGCTCTACCGCACGTCGTCTCCGGGCCGGGCTCAGAAGTTTCCCTCGGCCGCTTCCTTCAGGACGCTGATGTCCACCGCCTGATCGGCCACGATGCGCTTCAGCCGAGCGTTCTCCTTCTCCAGGGCCTTCAGCCGCTTCAGCTGATCCTCGCGCATCGACCCATACTCCCGACGCCACCGATGATACGTCGCTTCGCTCACCTCGAGCTCGCGGCACACCTCGCTCACCGACGCCCCACCCGCCATCCGCGTCTCCGCCTGCCGCAGCTTCCGGATGATCTGCTCCGGCGTATGCTTCTTCCCCTTCATTGAGCCCACCCCCACCTTCAGGTTCGTTGGACTCTCATTCTACCTGGTTCAGTTTCGGGGGGGCACTCCAGAAGCATCTCCAACCCTCCCCACCCTGACGCCACTCTAGGTTGAATGCCACACGGTCAGATAGAAATCATCGAGTTCACTGGAACCGTCGAGGACAAAGAGCCCACGGACGCTCGGACCCACCTGCTTATCATCGACGGTACATGCCAGAGGAATACGGAAGGCCTAACTTCGGGCACCTTCCGCAGGAATGGCGCACCCGGTATCAGGTGGCCTCGCTGGGCGTCGGCAGTGCTAGATCCTGGAAGGCCTTCTATGAAATGTGCGCCGACGCGTTCGAAGCTCTGAAGTCCGGCGAAACAGCGAGATCCCAGACACCGACGGGCAGCAACACGGAGGAGGTCGGTGCCGGGCAGACGGATGATATGCCGGATGCCTCGGGGGCAGGGGCTCATCGGAGGCAATCGAAGGAGCCAGGAAACGTCATCCTGGACCCGGGGGCTAAGCGGGTCTTCGAAGAGCTGCTGGAGTGCCCGCTCGAGCGCCACCGCAGCCTGCGCTATGAGATCTCCGCTACATGGCCCTGCTTCGGGCCGGAGCGAATCGACTATCGCCGACGGACCTCTCACTCGCCGAGCAAATCGCATCAGGCGCGCTCCGATTGCTCGATCACGTGGAAAGGAACGGAGCGGGAGAGCAGCAGCGACGGTGGGTACAGGCCGCCATTCGCTGTTTCACCACGGCCGAAGATGCGGCGCCTGACTGGTCGGAGGGCGGATTCGCTGACGATGCTGCCGTCTTCAACTCCGTAGCCCAAGAACTCGACCGCACCGACTTGATGATCACCCAGGAGGACGGGTAGGTGAGCGACCTGACGCCCGAGGCGGAGGAACTTCTTGAGGATTACCAGGCCCTGATCCAAGGCGGTCGCGCTCCGGGAAAGGCGAGGACATCCTTGCTCAAGATGAGCGGCAACGAGGACCTGGTCGAGCAGGTGGTCGCGGAGTATCGCCGACGGACCCGGCGTTTCATCGATTTCAGGGACCCCGGCGTGCTGACCGGGAATGAACACATCGAAACATGGTACCCGGACCGGACTTTCCAGGCGCATGGTTTGGCCCGGCTATAAGGAAATCCTTGAGAACAAGGGTTGGCGCGCGTCGACATCAAAGGGGTGGACGTAGCCTCCACTAAGATCATGGCGCACCTGCCTCACCCGGGGGAGGGAAAGGTCCATACGCGAGGGCTTGTAGTTGGATATGTCCAGAGTGGGAAGTACAGCCAATTACACCGCGCTGATCAGCAAGGCCGCTGATGTCGGATACAAGCTCGTCATTGTCATGGCGGGTCTAACCAGCTCCCTCCGCCAGCAGACGCAAAGGCGGCTCCACCGAGAGCTGGCTCGACCGAATACAGAGAACTGGAACCTGCTGACGTCCGAGAAGGAGGATTTCCGCGGTGTGGGCCTCCCGGATGCAATGCTCACGCCCCAGAATCCGAAAGCGCGAATCCTCTGCGTCGTCAAGAAGAACGTCTTCATCCTCGACCGGCTCATCCGGTTCCTATCCGAGGCGAATGAAGACGTAAAGAGCGGCTGCCCGGTCCTCATCATCGATGACGAAGCCGACCAGGCGAGCATCAATACCAGCCGCAAAGCAAACGAGCGGAGTGCCATCAATGATAGGATGGTCAGGCTCCTGAGGACCCTTCCGAAGACCGTCTACATCGGGTACACAGCGACCCCATTCGCCAACATCTTCATCGATCCGAGCCTTCCAGAGGATCTCTACCCGCGGGACTTCATCTTCAGCCTGTCGGCCCCCGACGACTACTTCGGTGCCGAGAGGATCTTTGGCCGAGACATGATCCGGTCAGATGAGGATGAGGTCGAAACCGACGGGCTGGACATGATCCGGGACGTTTCCGAGGGGGAGGTGGGTCTCCTGCAGCCGCCCGGCCCGAGTGAGCGGTTCGATTTCGAACCGAACATCCCGAGATCCCTCCAGGACGCAATCCTGTACTTCCTTCTTGCGAGCGCGTGTAGGTTGGCCCGGGGCCAGGAGGAGAGCACTCCAGTATGCTCCTCCACACAACCCTCTACACCTATACCCATGGGCAGCTGCAGAGTCTCATCAAGGGGTATCTCGACCGCCTCGAATCCGAATGGCGTATCTCGAAGCCTGAACTCGCCAATCGCCTGAAGTCACTCTGGGCCGAAGAACAGGGCCGGGTGACTCCGAAGGATCTCAATCTGGAACTCGACCTGAAGAGCTTCGAACAGCTCAGGCCCCACGTTTCCGAAGTATTCGCCCGCTGCAAGGTTATAGTAGATAACGGTCAGCGGGCGACCGGGCTGGATTATGCGGCGGATGATCCTTCCGTCTATGTCGCCATCGGAGGCAACACCCTCTCCCGTGGCGTGACGCTGGAGGGACTGATGGTGAGCTACTTCATCCGCACGGCGTCGGCCTATGACACCCTGCTCCAGATGGGTCGTTGGTTCGGATATCGGCGGGGGTATGAGGACCTGCCACGTGTCTGGATGACGTCGGAGCTGCAGGACCACTTCCTCCATCTGGCGACCGTCGAAGCCGAGATCCGCAATGACATCCGGCGCTATGAGCGTGAAGGCCGTACCCCCCGCGATTTCTCGGTGAGGGTGCAGACCCATCCAAAGCTCGCGGTGACCTCCCGTCTGAAGATGCAGAACGTTTCGCTCGCGTCGGCCTCGTACGGCGACACCCACATCCAGACCTTCCGGTTCCGGCACGATGATGTCCATTGGCTCCAACAGAACCTGGATGCGACGCGCAATCTGCTCGGCGCAATCGGTGGGAAGCCTCGGCCGAAGTCGGGAGCACGCTGGTTGTATGAAGAGGTCGAGCCGGGGCTCATCAAGGCCTTTCTCAGAGGATATCAGGCACTGGGGGATGATTTTACCCCCCGTCTCCTGCTCGACTACATCGAGTCGGAGGAGAGCGCGGGAGGCCTGCAGAGCTGGGCTGTGGGTCTGATCGGAAGCGAAAAGATGCCCGAGCTTGACCTCGGCGCCCCCGTGCCAACCCGGCGCGTGCGCCGCTCCCGCTTCAAGCAGATCAAGCCAGCCAACATCAAGGCGCTCACCAGTCGGGCAGATCGTGTGATCGACCTGCCCTGGGAAGGGTCGGTCGACAACCTGAAGATCGAAACGATCTCTGCCCTCAGGAACGAACATCGCCCAGAGTCGGGTCTGCTTCTGATCTACCCAATCGACAAGGACTCCTCCCCCTCGCGGCCTTCTGATGAGCGCCATAATCTCAGGGCGGCGGAGCACATCATCGGCATCGGGATCTCCTTCCCTTCACCGAAACGGCCCATGAAGGAGTACGTCCACAACAACCTCGATCGGGTGTTCAAGGGGGAGGATCTGGAGGAGGATCGCCCCGAGGAGCACGACCTGTCGGCTGGGATGGACGAAGACTACGAGCGGGAAGGCTGATGGACATCGACCAGATCTGGTCCGAGATCGCATCCGAGATCTCCACCACCGGCCTTCTCGTCGGCGACATGAAGCTGATGTTGTCCAGCATCCACTCGCCCTGGGGCGACATCCTCTTCGGGCTGGACTCCCACCAACGGCGACACCTTGTGATCCCGATGCCGGAGGAGCCCCAGAGGCGCCAGGAGGAGGCGAGCCGAGGAATCCGGATCGAGGTCAAGCCCTACGTTTCGGAGTTGGGCGAGCGGATGTACTGCGACGTCTCCTGCCGGGTGGAGGAACTGAATGAAATGTTCTCCGCCGTCGCGTCGGACATGATCAAGGAATTGGAGGGTGCGACCCCCGCGGCTTCCCCTTTCCCTTTGTGCCTGAAGGTACTGGAGCGGTGGCGACGCCTGATCGAGCGCTTGCCCACGCGCCTGCTCTCGCGGAATGCCCAGGCTGGCATCATCGCTGAGCTCTTGTTCCTGAGGAAGCTTGCGGTGTTGTCCCCCACCTTGTCGATCTATGGGTGGGCCCCCGAGGCGGACGGCACGACTTCGTATCCGCCGAGGTCGATGTCGAGGTGAAGGCCTCCCTTGCGCAGGAGAGCCGTCAAGTGCACGTCCAGTCCCTCGAACAACTTGAGATCGCAGAATCCTCTCAACTCTACCTGTTCTTCGTACGGCTCCGTGAGCCGGTAGGCAACGGCCTCACGCTCCCATCTGTCGTCACTGAGCTACTCATAGAGGGGGTATCGTCTTCTGCGCTCCATGAACTGTTGGCGGAGGTCGGATACTCGGTGGCCGATAAGCAGCATTACCTCGATCAACGCTTCGAGCTGGTGGAGGAATCCATCTATTTGGTGGACCCGAAAACATTCCCTCGCCTCACGAAGCGCTCCTTTGCCCAGGAGATCCCTCGGGGAATCCGACGGATCAACTATGAAATCGATCTCGATGCCGCTGACGTGGATCCCCTGCCTCCGGGGGAGACCGATCGGGTGGTCAAGCAGATGGCGTCCGGATGACCCTCGACTTCCACGCAGAGGAGGTAAGCGAATACGGGGGGATCACCGGCGATGGGCTGGGAAACCTGCTGGGGGCGCCTAGACTCGAACCCCTTGAACTTCTGGTTCGTGAAGCCGTGCAGAACAGCTGGGACGCGCGGTTGGAGGGCGCGGAGACTGTAGAGTTTGGGTTGCGGTACAAAGCGCTTCGTCCTCATCAGCGGTCGGCCCTGTTCCAACAGGTCCTGCACTCGACCCCGCCACGCCTCGCCTATCTGGCCGATCAGGACCGCGTCTCCGCGCTCTACGTCTGGGATCGGGGAACCAGGGGCCTCGCCGGTCCGATCCGGACCAACGAGCCAGGAGAGCGGCGGGACTTTGTAAACTTCGTCTACATGATCGGAGAGACGAAGGACCAACGGGACCACACAAACACCCATGCGGGCGGTACGTACGGGTACGGTCGCTCCGCCTTCTTCCGTGCCAGTAAGATCCGGACGGTGCTTGTCCATTCCCGCGTGGCCGAGCCGACCGGCCTGGAATCCCGGTTCATCGGCATTTCCTGGATCCAGAAGTACGGCGGAGGGGATGGCATCCTCCGCACCGGGCGTCATTGGTGGGGAAGGCTCAGGGGAGATTGGCTCGGGCCCGTAACGGGATCCCAGGCCGATGAAGTTGCGGAGTCCCTCGGATTCCCCCTGCCCCCCCCTGGCGAGACCGGGACCACCATCATGGTTCTAGAGCCCGTCCTGCCCGCCACTGAGAGCGACGATGACGCATCGCCCCTCGTGGAAGCGAGGGAGCAGGTGGTCTCGACGCTGCTCTGGAACTGCTGGCCGAGGATGGTCGCCGGAGGGCTGTCCTTCCGGGTTGAGTGGGATGGAAGCCCCATTCACGTACCGGATCCGGCAGACCACCCGCGTATCAAGAGCTTCGTCCGGGCCTTCGACGTGCTTCGGGGCACCCGAACGCCAACGCAGATGGCGAGAACCTTCGACATCGAGCTTCTCAACCCCATCACGCATCTGGGGAAACTGGGTATTGCCCGGTCTCCCTTCATCAAAGGCGGCAACGAGCCGGATCCGGCCTCCCCGGTTGATAAGGATTCGCCCCTGCGGCATGTCGCCCTGATGCGCAACACGCTTCTCGTCCTCAAATACTTTGAGCCCCCGGGGGTGCCGCCGCGTGATGGGGAACAGTACTCCGGAATCTTCATCAGCGACCGGCGTGTCGAGGACGCGTTCGCGCGCTCCGAGCCCCCGAGTCACGACGACTGGGTGAGGGAGCGGCTCACCGACCCCACGGAGCG
The DNA here is from genome assembly GCA_963720485.1 of uncultured Gemmatimonadales bacterium. GTDB lineage: Bacteria > Gemmatimonadota > Gemmatimonadetes > Longimicrobiales > Gaopeijiaceae > MFD05684-c1. The sequence continues at coordinate 310,695 of OY970395.1, read as the reverse complement.
AAAGTACGTGAACGTGGGACTCCGGAGGATCAAGGAGAAGACTGCAGAGTTCATCTCGCCCGCGGTCCGGCTTCCGGGATCGTCATGGCAGGGGTCGTTGGCGGGAGTGGCGGACAGCCTGGGCACTCTCCTGCCCGGACTGACAGAGGACGCGAGAGGTGCCAGCATGGAGAGGAGTGGGGGGAGTGGGGGCGGAAGTGGAGGTGGCGGCAGAAGCCCTTCGGTCAACCTGAGACCGGTAATCCGCGTTCCGCGCGATGAGGCGGTTGAACTGGAAATCCCCTTCTCTGTGAGCCATGTGCCCGACACCTCCGGCTCGCGGGTAACGGTTGAGGTATCCGTCCGGATCGCTGGAGGAGCGAAGGAGAAGGAGCCGCCCGAGGGCCGCGGCCGACCGTGCATCATGGGATGGACCACCGGAGGGAGCGAGGTGACACCGGTTGACGGGAGCCTCCAGATCGCGGAGATCGACGTTCCGCAGGAGCTCTCGGAGGGAGTGGTCAGGATCCTCCAGCCGGAAGACTGCACGGTGGACATCAATGTCTCCGCGGCCCAGCTGGAGGGGGCCTGATTTGGCGGGCCGGATCCGACTGGCTCCATTCCCCCAATTGGAAGCGGAGGATCATTCTGGTGCATTCTTCTCTTCACCTTGGACGATCTCAACGAGCGAGGGGACGAGACCAGAGAGCTGGGACTATCAGGTTGATATCCGGGCGAAGCGTTCCGTGTTGCTTGACCCCGCGCGACTGCGGGAGCGGCTCGCACTGTCGCCCTCGGCCACGGTTGTGGTCATGGGACAATGGAGCACGAGCCTCTCCACCTACGTGCTGGGACGGGGCCCCGAGGTAGAGGTCTCCCTTGGGCGAGACCAGACGACCGAGGTCGAAATCGATGTCTCCATCAGGGGCACGGAGGCGGGCGGAACAATCGAACTGCACACCCAGATGATCCTCCTGGAGGAACCTGACCCGAGACCCGGTGGACCACGACTGCCGGGGAGCATCCTCTTCGAGTCGTCGGAGAAGAGGGTGCTTGAGAGTCCCGGGTCCCGGCTCCCCGTGTGCGTCGTAGACTTTGCCGACTTCCCGATCCAGTTCCCAAGCCAGGATGCGGCCTGGGCACTCCAGCTCACGGCGGAGGCCCTCGATCAGCCCCCTTCCGTTGGGATGCAGGTCTATCTCAACGCCCAGCACCCTGAGCTCGTCCAGCGCCTGTCCAGAGAGGAGAATTCGCCAGAGGCAGTCCTGTTGCGCCGCTTTCTGGTCGCGGACATCGGCCGGCAACTGGTGCAGCACGGCCTGCGGGACGAGATCTTCACGGACACAACTCACGTTTATCCATCAGGCTCCCTCGGTGATGCGCTCCGGCGACGCGTCCGGCTCCTGTTCCCGGATGCTTCGCTCGAGGAGGCGGCCAACCTCGCAATGCATGACATCGGGCAATTCGAGATCGCCGTTCAGGGCGGCCTCCTGAAGGTCCCGTGAGCGGCTATCTCTTCCCCCGGCTCGATACGGGAAACGCCAAGCTCTGGGCGGAGCGCTTCAGCGGAATGGCGGCGTCTGAGATCGCGGGCGACCTCCCCCGATTGGACCCTGAGGGCGTGCGCTATGCTCCAACCGGAGGGGAGAAGGTTCCGCCCGAGCGGATCGATCGGCTGAGACGCGATCTGATCGAATTGGCTTCCGGCCTCGGCTATCCGACCGAGCGGTCGCTTGCGGCCCAGAGGACATTCGACCTCGGGATGGCTGAAAAGCTCGCGGACCTCGAACTCATCAAAGGAGAAGCGCTACGTGACGAGGTCTGGCAGTATTTGACTTGCATCCTCATACCGGACGTCGTCGCGTGGCGGCACGGAAAGACGGTGGAGAGGGAGGTGACGGGGCCGGCCAGCAGGGAGCGGTTCCTGGGAGGCACGCGTAACATGATGCAGCGGATGTGGTGGCGTGCCATGCTATTCCAGGATCGCAGCTCGGGGGCGCGCTTCTGGCTGATGGACACAGGGGCCGGCGGCCTCACCGAGGACAACATGGTAGCCATCCTCGAGCGCGGTAACATCGCTTGGTATCCCGACCTCTGCAGGACCATCGCGCTCCAGTTCCTCCAATATCGACCGCATGTCGATAACCTGGGTCCTTCGCCGGAGCAGAGACTGCTCCGGGAGGTGATGAAAGGGGTGGTGAGGCTGGCCGCTCACGCGAATCTGGAGGCCATCCGCGAGGAAGCGCGCTCCACAATCGTCTCGAGACTCTTCCGGGAGGTCGTGGGGGCGATGGGAGGCGAGGCTCCGCAGACGGATGGTGTCTACAGTGGATTCATCACCGTCCACATCGATGCCGCCGCCGCGAGCGCATCGCGGGGGGGGCCCTGGAGCTTCCCGTCAAAGAAGCGGCCCTCAAACGAGTGGGGGAAATTCCAGGTGAGCGCCGGGGCCAGATAAGATCCTACTGGGAAGACGGGTCCGTTAGGTCAGAAACGCCCTCGCTGCTGCACCTTATGAGGGGGAGTCATGGGACCGGTATCAAGGTCAGCGTCGATGGGGATACAGCGCAGGTGCGAACAGGGGATGTCATCATCATTGGCATACCCCTTTCGGCCGACCGTCCGGCCGATCTCTTCGTCTTGCCGATGCTGTCCCGCCTGACCCTTCTTGTACTGGGGGCGCTCGGCGGCCACGATGACGGGCAGCCGGTCGGCAAGGAGTTGGAGGCGGAGATTCGGGCGTTTCTGTACCAACGGGTGTGAAGCGGATGCTTTCCCGGCAGGCGTCGGGGCGGGAATCAGTGCGGTGGCGGCCTCAACCGCTACCACTTCTCGGTTGATCGCGCTTGTTCGATGACGCTCCGCAAACCAGGGCTACGGAGGGCTTCCATGACTCGCCGTTCGTGATCTCCCGTCTCATCCAGCGGAACAACCTCCACCACCTGCCACCGCGGCTCACCGTGTGGTACGCCGGCACCTCCGACAGCCTCCTTCACGGCCGCGACCACGGCATCGAGATCCATATAGACTTCGTGCTCCCAGAAGCGGCACACCGTCCACCCGGCGTCTTCGAGTCTCAGCGTCTGCCGGCGGTCCCGTTCGACGTTCTCACGGAGCTTGCGCGACCAGAAGGCCCTGCTTGAGCGGGGTCGCACGTAATGGTCAGGACACCCATGCCAGAAGCAGCCATCGACGTAGACAGCGACTCGCGGCCCGAGAAATGTGAGGTCGGGACGTCCTCCCGGAGTTCGGGCGTTCAACCGGTATCGCAAACCCTCGCTCCATAGCCGCCTCCTGAGCCGCAGCTCCGGATCCGTATCGGATCCGCGGATGCGGGACATCAACCGAGATCGCGTATCCTGGGTGGACATCGGGAGGGGTTACGGCAGGTAGTTCAGTTCCTGCAGCTGCCGGAAGAGACTCTCAGCGAGGGCCCTGGCAAGCAGGGGCGGCACGGCGTTCCCGATCTGACGGTACTGATCCCCGTGGTTTCCTTCGAACTCCACCCCGTCGGGAAAGCTCTGCAAGCGAGCCGCTTCCCGTACAGAAATGGTTCTGGCCTGTCGGCTGTCGTAGTGTATGTGCGAGTACGTGTCCTTCGAGAGATGGGCCGTAAGCGTCCACGACGGCTGATCCGCGACCAGCTTCCGCCACTTGTCGTGGAAGGCGTCGTTCCGGTAGGGCGGTACGTGGGCGGCTTTGATCTCCTCGTACTCAGGAGTTCCCGGGCTGCGGGGTAGAGGACACAGTCTTCAGGTGAGCCCTCAGCAGCGAGTGCGCGATCTCCAACGCTTCCGGATAGCAGTCGCCTTGCGCCATCAGTCGGAAGATCGGGAAATCCCGCGGGGTGAAGCGGTACCAATGTCCGGAAACTAGTTGAGGGGTTTCGAGACCTGGCCAACCGCGGAGCTGCCGCACAAACTCCGAGGGTTCGCCCCGAAGAGGTAGAAGCTCGTCCGACGGGAGGCTTCGGCGGCTCGCCAAGGTGGGACTTGAGCTTGGGCAGATCGCCGATAGCCTCGCGCACGGATACCAGGGGTCGAGCTCCGCAGCAACCGGGATGTCGGCCTCCCCGATCATCCAGGGATCCTCGGGCAATGCGGAACCGCTGATCTGCCCACCGAGGAGATGCGTGCGGACCGGAGGGCGAGGCACGGCGTCGTGTCCGAGGTCGCTCCGGAGCCCAACGAAGAAGAGCCGCCAGCGGTGCTGGGGGACCCCGAAATGGGCAGCGTTGAGCAGGAAGTACCGGACGTTGTATCCGAGGTAGTGGGCCTCTCGGGCGATCCGTCTCGCGAAGTCGTTACCGAGGTGCTCGCGCATGCCCGGTACGTTTTCCATGACGAACGCGGCCGGTTTCGCATGGCGCACAACGGCGAAGAAGTACTGGTAGAGCAGGTTTCGGCCCGGGTCGGTCACGCCCCCCTGTCGGACCCGTGCCTCTTCTCCCAGGAGACTGGCCTGCTTGGCCTTACCGATCCTGGAGAACCCCTGGCAGGGGGGACCCGCCGACAACCATGTCGGGGACTCAGGGAGGGCGGCGAGAAGGTCCGGTACCGGCACCTTGTTCACGTCGCCCTCGTCGGGGCCACCGAAGACGACGACGCCCTCATCTAGGAAGGTCTGGGAGAACGTGTCAGCTGCGGCCTGGTCGTACTCGATCGCTCCGATGCACCTTCCACCAGCGGCGTGGAAGCCGAGCGCCATCCCTCCAGCACCTGCGAACAGGTCGAGAATTGTCGGTTCCACGGACAGGCCCGACCTCGGATGTTTCGGCGGCGTGTGATGCCACCATATTAACGTGCGGCCAGACAAGGTTCACCTCGAGCACGCAGGATGATGGCGAAAGCGCCCCAGGAACCCAGCCTCTTCTCCGGCTACCGATCCCGTCGCTGAGGGGAAGGGCCGAATCCGGCCTCGTGCCAGATTGCTCCGTACGATCGGAGCTGAGTTGATCAGCAGCGAGGTCGTGGCCGTCATCGAACTCGTGCGGAACAGCTATGACGCCGATGCCACCGTGGTGCGACTCGTTTTCCATGATCCCTGAGGATCCCGACTCCGCAATCGCTGGAGATCCGCGACAACGGTCACGGAATGACCCGTGAGGTCCTCCTCGGTCCCTGGTTGGAGCCGGCCACCGATCACAAGAGTCAGACGGGCGGAGGGCCGACGGGCGGAGAGCGGTCTCCCACGGGCCGCCGCCGCCTGGGCTCGAAGGGTGTCGGTCGCTTTGCCGCTCAGCGGCTGGGTACCGAACTGGAGCTGCGGACCAGGGCAGAGGGCAGCATGACCGAGCTTTCCGCGTGGTTCGACTGGAGTGCCCTCGAAGAGGGGACGTACCTGGATGAGGTGCGGATCCCATGGAGAGAACACCAGCCGACGCATATCGAGGGCCACGGGACCCACCTGCGGATCTCGGATCTCCGCAACCGGTGGACCCCGGACCGGTTCGACAAGCTCAAGCTCGGCCTGTCCCGACTCATCAGCCCCACGATTGAGCAGGACTTCCGGATCGCGATCACCATCAACGGGGCGCACGAGGAGATCCGGCCCGGCTGTCGACCTGGACCAGGCGATGTACTCGGTCGCGGGAGAGGTGGAGGCGGGGGGCCGGTGCACCATCCGGTACGCCGACCTCAACGGCGATGAGGAGACATGGGAGCGGACGGTATTGTGGCCAGAGGATTCCGATGAGACGTGCGGCCCCTTCTCATTCCGGATCGCAGCCTGGGACCTGGATTCGCCCGCCCTCCGTCACTTCCTGAAGATCAATCGGAAGAAGATCGGTCTCAGGGATTTTCGCCGGGTAGTCCGTGACCACTCGGGAATCACGCTCTACCGAGACGGTTTCCGGATCCTTCCCTATGGCGAACCGGACAACGATTGGCTGCGCCTGGACCGCCGGCGGGTCAACAACCCCACGATGCGCCTCTCCAACAACCAGATCCTCGGCACCATCCAGCTCTCTGCGGACGAAAATCCAGAACTGAGGGATCAGACCAACCGCGAAGGCCTGGTGACCAATGAGGCGTATGCACATCTACAGGAGGTGGTGCTCGAACTGCTGGGTTTCCTGGAAACCCGGCGATTCGCGGCGCGCCGCGCCATGGATGTCGACTGGCAACGACGGGCGTCGAGCTTGCCGGCCCTGGAGTCCGGAGACGGAGAAGAGCTCGATTCCCTTCTCGGAGCGATCCAGGGTGGCAACGGCACCGAGAAGGACGACATAGAAGCCATCCGACGCGCCTTCAATGATCTGCGAGAGGCGTCGGCAGATACGGTGCGCCATTACGCGGGGCTCGCAACCTCTGGTCAGCTGGCCGGCCTGGTCTTTCGTCAGCTCACCCACCCCATCCGCCAAGCGCGCTCGGAGCTCGACCTCGCTCTGGAGGATGTAACGATGACCTCTCCCGGTCCGGAGGATCTCGAGGACCTCCAGACCAGTCTGCGGTCGGCCCTCCAGCATCTCAAGACGATGGAGAAGCGCATCGAGAAGCTCGATCCCCTTGCCATCGGGGGACGCGGCAGGCGCGTCAGCGACATTGCTCTCGGAGCCACACTTCGGGACGTGCTCGAAGCCTTTGAAGACGAGTTCGACCGGCACGCAGTCGTGCTGGACTTCGAGGCTGAACCCGACGTCACGGTTCGCTCGAACCGGGAAATCGCGCAGCAGGTGCTGGCGAACCTTCTGGATAACGCTCTCTTCTGGGCGCCTCAGGGCAGTGCCAAGACACCCGCGGTGACCGTACGCCTGACGCCCCGAGGCTTCTCGATTTCCGATACGGGACCAGGGGTGCCAGAGCACCTACGTCCTGTGATCTTCGAGCCGCATTTCACCACCAGGGATGGCGCCCATGGCCTGGGCCTGACCCTCGCAAAGGATCTCCTCAAAGGCGTGGGTGGCAGGATTCGCCTCTCCGACCCCGCATGCGCTCGGTTTACCGTGGAACTCCACCAAGGCTGAGAGGGGGGACGACCGCGAACGGACCACTCGGGTGAAAGGTTCTTCCTGCCGTACCTTGGTCTCCCGTTCGGTGGGTCCCCATCCCTTCCATACGTTTGCCGAGTTGAAGAAGTCTGCGGACTCAGCCAGATCTCATTCCGAGGGAACTCGGCAGGCGATGGAGGGTGGCTGAACCAAGCGGAAGTTCCCGCCGCAGATCGCCGAATTTCAGGAGCACCTCCCCGTGAAATCCTCCTGACGACCGCGGAGTATCGACGCGCACTCCCCGCGTGGTACAAACCCCTGGTCATTCTCGCGCATCGAGACACGGTCTGAGGGATTAGCAGTCCACCGACCGGGCTTGTCCGCCGATGAACGCCTACGTCGCCGCCACCGACAACGACTGGTTCGCCTTCCTCGCGAACCAAGAGGACGTCGACGAGGTGAACTTCTGGTATCCCCACCCCTGGGCCGGCCGCTTCGGGGTGCTCTCCGACGGGCAACCGCTCCTTTTCAAGCTGAAGTCGCCCCACAACGCCATCGCCGGAGGTGGCTTCTTCAAGCACTCCACGGAGCTGCCCCTCTCCCTGGCGTGGGACGCCTGCGGAGTGAAGAACGGAGCGCGGTCGCCGCTGGAGCTGTGGCGCCGGATCAAGAACCTCCGCCGGGAAACGCCGAAGCCCGGTGACGACCCCACTATCGGCTGCGTCCTCCTGGTCGAGCCGTTCTTCTGGCCACGGGAGCTGTGGATCCAGGATCCGCCAGGGTGGCACCGCAACATCCAGCGGGGCCGAAGCTACGACCTCAGGGAAGACGCCGACGGGCGAAGGCTGTGGGAGCTGGTGGTGGAGAGGATGGACGCGGCGGCGGCACGTTCGCCGCTCGAGCCGGCCATCCGCGACCTCCCCGGCGGGTACTCAGACCCGCTGCTCCAGCCGCGCCGCCTCGGCCAGGGGACCTTTCGCGCCATGATCACCGACCTGTACGGTCGGCGATGCGCCATCACGCGGGAGAAGGCACTCCCGGCCCTGGAAGCCGCCCATATCCGTCCGTTCAGCCAGCGTCCGGAGCACGAGATAAGGAACGGCCTTCTGCTGCGTTCGGACGTGCACCGGCTCTTCGACGCGGGTTACAGCACGGTCACGCCGGATTACCACGTGGAGGCCAGCGGCTCCATGCGCGCCGACTTCGACGATGGAGAGAACTACCTGAAGCTCCACGGCACCCCCCTCGCCGTACCGGAGCGGGAGGAGCTGCGGCCGGACCCCGAGCGGCTCCGGTGGCACAACGAGGAGAGGTTTCGAGGGTGAGCGGGTTGTCACACCCCGCCGCCAGCTTCTGAGCATGCCTTCCTCGCTCGCCTGGCTCGACGCATCCGCCCGGGAACGCACCAAACGCATCCTCGCTCTCTTCCAGGAGCGGGGAACGCAGGACCAGTTGGGGCTCGGCGGGATCCGGGACTCTTTCGCCGACCTCTTCTTCCCTGGCACGAGCACCATCCAGACGCGCCTCCGGTACCTGGATCTACTCGCGCGAGGTCTACTGGGGCGGACCGGGTAGCTGGGGCATCCGGCGCTTCGCCGCCTCCCGAGACCGGTATCACTGGGCGGTGGACGAGATCGGAGCTTCCTCCGGCGACCCCTCGCTTCCCGGAACAGGGAACGCTCGCCCTCACGACCCGGGAGGCGGAGTTCATCCGCGACCGGATCGTCGCGGGCAACCTGCCTCGCCCGGATAGATCGCCATTCCTGAGTGAAAGGATCGGGGTCGCGAGGGGAACAAGCTACCGCAGCTTGGCGGCAAGCGCATCCATCCACATAACCCCTCGGCGCAGCTTGACAAGCCGGTTGCGCCTCGTCTAGTCTGCGCTTCACCTTCCCGCGCCAGTCCCGAAGCCCCCCCGCGGGTGTTCACATATTCCCGCGCCTGCCTCCCTCCACATCGTAGGGTAGGCGCCCCCCTCGATCTCTCACCTGACCCTCAGGTCAGAAGGAGACCGCATGGGATGGATTGGGGTTGCACAGGTCTTCCGACCGCGGTTCGGCACGATCGTCTTGTCCACGATGGCCCTGCTCTTCTTCTCGGAGGCCGTCGGAGCTCAGCAGGGACAGATCAACGGACGAGTCCTCTCCGCCGAGTCTGCGGCACCGTTGAACGGAGCCCAGGTCGTCGTCGTCGGGACCGGCATTGGGACCATCACGGACGGCACCGGACGCTATCGACTCACAGGAGTTCCTGGCGGAGTCCAGCAAGTCCGCGTGGTCATGCTGGGGTTTTCGACCACCACGGAAAGGGTGACGGTCGCGGCAGGGGAGACGGCGACCCTCGACTTCTCGCTGCCCCTCTCAGCCATCTCGATGGAGGAGATGGTCGTCACCACGACGGGCCAACAGCGCCGGCGAGAAGTGGCCAATGCGGTCTCCGACATCAAAGCGGCCGGCGTGACCGCGACGCAGCCGGTGAAGAGCGTATCGGACCTCCTCTCCGGGCGCGCCTCCGGCGTCGTCATCAGCGGCAGCTCCGGCGTCTCTGGAACGGGCACCCGCATTCGCATCCGCGGCGCCTCCACCGTGTCGCTCAACAACGCTCCGCTCATCTACATCGACGGTGCACGCGTATCGAGTGACGAAAACGGGTCCACCCTGAACGTCGGAGGTCAGACCACCTCGCGACTCGATGACCTCAACCCCGACGACATCGAATCCATAGAGATCGTGAAAGGCCCTTCCGCGGCGACATTGTACGGCACGCAAGCGGCCAACGGAGTCATCCGCATCACGACGAAGAAGGGCAGAGGTGCTGCCCGCGCACAGGTCTGGTCAGAGTACGGCCGCGTCCAGGATCGTAACGATTATCCGGGACTCTGGCGCGCCGTGGATGCCGCGGGGAAAGCCTGTCCTCTCGTATCGATGGGCCAGGGCGCTTGCTCCATCAGCGACGTGCAGTCCTTCAACCTGCTCATGGATCCGACCACCCGGCCGTTCCGCACCGGTGATCGGGTCACTGCCGGGGCGAGCCTGTCGGGCTCGACGAGCGGCACCAACTATTTCCTGTCGGCAGAGACCGAGCATGAGAACGGGACCCTGCCCAACAACAAGACGTCGGGGGCGAGTGCTCGGCTCAACGTCGGCATGCAGCCGATAGAGAACGTGACGCTCACTGTCTCTTCAGGCTTTCGCAAGAGAGAGATCCGACTCCCCAACAACGACAATTCGAGCCTCGGGATCCAGGCCCAGGGGCTTCTCGGATCGAATCCTTCCCCCGACGGCTGGTGGCGCTTCACGCCGCAGCAGCTCTATCAGGTCCTGACGTACCAGGACGTGAATCGGTTCACCGGGAGCTCGACCGTGAATTGGGAAGCGAAGAGCTGGCTCAGCTTCCGCGGGTCTTTCGGGCTGGACATGACCGATCAGGAGGACACCCAATACATCCCTCCGGGCGTGATCCCGCGAGGAGCCGATATCCTGGGCCTCAGGGTCGCCAACCGCCTGCGCACGATGGACTACACGGCCGAGTTCAATGGCACGGCCACCAAGTCGCTCACGGGCTCGTTGAGCTCCCAGACTTCGGTCGGCGTCCAGTTCTTCCACGATAAGCAGAGCGGGACCCTCAGCCAGGGACAGAACCTGGTGGCCGGGTCCAATTCGCTTGCGGCCGCAGCGACCACGACGGCGAATGAGTTCACGAAGGAGTCCAAGACGTTGGGCGTCTACGCCCAGGAACAGCTCGGCTATGCTGACCGCCTGTTCCTGACGGGAGCGGTTCGCGGAGACGACAACAGCGCCTTCGGCCAAAACTTCAACGGCGTGATCTACCCCAAGGTGAGCGCGTCCTGGGTCCTCTCGGAGGAGCCCTTCTTCCCCAACTCATCGTGGCTCTCCTCGCTCCGGCTGCGGGCCGCGTACGGCGCGTCCGGAAACCAGCCCGGCGTGACGGACGCGCTGCGGTATCTCGTCGGAGTCCCGGTCACCACATCCGACGCCCAGGATGCCATCGGCGTGACGTACGATGGAGGCGGCCTCGGCAACCCAGACCTCAAGCCCGAGCGGAGCAGCGAGCTCGAGACGGGACTCGATGCTTCGCTCTGGGGAGATCGCCTCAGCCTGGAGCTCACCTTCTACAACAAGCTCACCCGCGACGCCCTGATCTTCCGCGACGTTGCTCCGTCCGTGGGGACGGTCGCCGGTCGGTTCGAAAACCTCGGGAGGACGCGAAACCGGGGGTGGGAGGTGGGGCTGAATGCGACGCTCCTGGACCGCACCGGGCTGCAGTTCAGCCTGACCGTGAATGCGTCCCGGAACTCGAACGAACTTCTCGCGCTTGGCGAAGGGGTCGCCCCTCTCGCCGTCGATGGCGGCATCACCCATCAGGCCGGATACCCGCTGGGAAGCTATTTCGAGAAGCCGATCCTCTCCTGGGGCGACGCCAACGGCGATGGCATCATCGTCCCGAGCGAGGTCACTGTGGGTCCCGACCAGGTCTTCTTCGGCCCGAGCTTGGCTACGACCGAGTTGTCGATTCTCCCGCAATTGCGCCTGGCGGACCGAGTCACGATCTCAGGAACTCTCACCCACCGTGGCGGAAACTACGTCGACAACCAGACTGGATCCTTCCGCTGCGCCCGGGCCAACGATCGAGCGCGCAACGACCCCACCGTCTCTCTATGGGAGCAGGCGCGCTGCGTGGCCAGCTTCTTCTATGGAACTGAGGCCGGATACATCGAGAAGGGGGATTTCACGCGGCTCCAGGAACTCTCCCTTTCCTTCGACGTCCCTCCGGCCTGGGTGGGTCACGTGGGGGCCGATCGGGCTTCCTTTACGCTCTCCGGGCACAACCTTGCCGTCTGGACCAGCTACACGGGGACGGATCCGGAGGTAACTCGTTATGCGCAATCGAACTTCGGGAATGCGGAGTTCTTGACGGTGGCGCCTCCGACCTATTGGACGGCCCGCCTGTCGCTTGGCTTCTAGATGATGACGCGACGCGCAAGGACTCACGGCCTTTTCGAACGGGACATGCTCATGAACAGGTTTGAGGCGCAATCGCGCTGGTGCCGAATGGGCACTCGCTTCGCATGCTTCACCTTCGCAATGCTGACCGTAGCGGGGTGCTCCGACGTCCTCTCGGTCGAGACCCCCGATATCGTGGATCCCGGGACACTCAACACGCCCGCGGGCTTGTCCGCCCTGCGGAATGGCGCCTACGGGGACTTCGTGCGCGGCTTCACCGGGGACGGAATCACCGCGGGGACCGACGGACACATCCAGGAGAGCGGCATCCTGAGCGACGAGCTGGTTTCGTCGGGGACGAATACGTCTCGCGTCCAGATGGACGCCCGTTACGGCAATGATCGCAACGACAGGATCTTCGCCTATTACGCCAACCTGCAGCGCGCTCGACAGTCATCGGAGTCGGCCATCCAGGCTTTCACGGACGCCACCGATGCTCCGGCAAAGGAAGCGGCGCTGGCCGAGTTGTCGCTCCTGGCCGGCTACGCCTACGTGTTCTTCGCCGAAGATTTCTGTTCCGGCGTGCCCTACAGCGGGCTTGAAAACGGAAAGGTGGTGTTCGGCGAGCCACAGACCACGGAGGAGACGCTCCAGAGGGCGGTGACGCTCTTCCAACAAGCCGCAGATCACGCGGGAAACGGTGGCGTGCCCGCCCTGAAGGCGGCGGCCGAGGTGGGCCGAGGGCGTGCCCTGCTGGATGCCGGGGAGTTCGACGCTGCGGCCGACGCCGTGGCCGACGTACCGACCGATCTCGTCTATACAGTGAAGTACTCGACGAACACGCAACGGCAGGAGAACGGGATCTTCGGGATCATCAACACCGAGGAGCGCATCTCAGCCGTCAATCGGGAGGGCGGCAACGGAATCGACTATCTGGATGCTTTCGCCAGTGGGGATCCCAGAACACCGTGGGAGAAGGATCCGAGGAACGGCGTGGGGTTCGACTCCTCCGTGGAAGAGTTCCTTCAGCTCAAATATACGGACCCTGCCGCTCCCATCCCTCTGGCCACGGGGGTGGAGGCGCGGCTGATCGAGGCCGAGCGGGCTCTCCAATCCGGAGACGTGGCCGCGTTCGACGCAATCCATTCCGATCTGCGTGCGACGGTGGGGCTGCCTCCCCTCGATACGTCTGGACTCACGGAGCAGGAACGCGTTGATGTGCACTTCCGCGAGCGGGCCCTCTGGTTCTGGATCGAAGGGCATCGGTTGGGCGACCTGCGACGCCTCGTGCGCCAGTACGGGCGGGCGCCGGAATCCGTGTACCCCTCGGGTTCGTACTTCCGGCCCCAGTACACCTCGTATGGCAGCGCCCTGACCCTCCCCGTGCCCTTCCAGGAGCACAACAACCCGAACTTCCAGGGGTGCCTCTCCGATGGCGCCTGATCACATGTCCCTGCCAGGAGGATCCATGAACAGCCGAACCGATCGATCGGGTGGCGCCGTCGGGCCCTGGAGGAAGGGGGCCTTCGCACTCCTCATGTCCGGCGTCATCGCGCTGTCTGTGCCGCTGCCGGCCGTTGCGCAGCAGTACAGCCTCGACGACTGGATGACGGTCTCGGAGGTGGGCGAGTTCCAGTGGGCGCCCGACGGGCGCGACCTCTACTTCACGAGCAACGCCGCCCCCAGCGGAACGATGGAGGTCTTCAAGATCTCCGCCAGAGGCGGAAACCCACAACAACTGACGTCCCCGCCTCAGGGTGAACGGGCTGAGGCGAAGGGAGAACTGACGCTTTCTCCCGACGGCCGCTACGTCTACTACACCTCCGAGCAGTACTCCCAGGGCTACGCCAACGTCTTCCGGGTCCCTTCAAACGGTGGTCCTGCCGAGGCCATCACGTTCAACAAGGCAGTCATTCATACGTCGCCCGCCGTTTCGCCGGACGGGCGCACCCTGGCCTTCTTCGCCCGCACCGGACGGGGGGGCAAGATCTACTTGAAGGACCTGGCGTCCGGCGCAGCGTGGCCGACTCTGCTCCTGCCGGATCAGGGCGACGAGGGCAATCCCACGTGGGCGCCGGATGGTCGAATGGCGTTCACACGGGGAGGAGACATCTGGGTCGTGGGCCCCAACGGGCAGGAGCCCCGGCGTATCGTCGAAGCGGACCTTCAGGGGGGGAATGGCAGCCCCGTATGGTCTCCCGACGGGCGTAGGATTGCGTTCACCCGTAGCTTCAGCGGGTACTCGCAAGTGGGTGTGGTGGACGTGGCGAGCGGCAAGGTCGTCGCCATCACCCAGGAACCCAACGAGCATTCGAGCGTGTCGTGGTCCCCTGACGGGGCATGGCTGGCGTATATCCGGAACGACGACGTCGGGATGAGCCGTGACGTCGTCGTGGCTCGATCCGACGGTACAGGCACCCCGCGAATCCTCACGAAGGGCAAGGCGATCCGGAATTCTCCGGAATTCTCCCCGGATGGATCGACCATCGCGTATATCGAAGAAACATCCACCCGGACGCCTGACCTGTGGCTCGTCTCTCCCGAGGGGGGCAACCCTCGCCAGTTGACCCATTCCATGGGACGGATCGATCCGAACAAGCTGGCCCAGGCGCAGGAGATCTTCTATGCCGCGGCCGACAACCTGACCATCCCCGGCGTTCTCCTGGTCCCGAGGAACCTGGATCGAAGCGCGAAGGCCCCGGTCATCGTTCGGCTCCATGGGCACCCCGGCCAGTGGAACCACGGCTTCGACCTGATGGACCAGTACTTCGTCGATCGCGGTTTCGTCCTGGTGAAGCCGGACCCTCGGGGAAGCGTCGGTTTCGGCCAGGGATTCCATGATCTCCACATCGCCGACTACGGCGGCATGGAGTTTCGGGACGTCATGGGCGTTCTGCCCTTCCTCGACAGCCTCGGGTACGTCGACATGACCCGGAAGGCGACCTGGGGAGGAAGCGGAGGTGGGTACATGAGCCTGGTGATTGCCACCGAGGCTCCCAAGGCTTTCCAGGCGCAGGTGATTCGGGCACCCGTATCGGATTGGAAGCTCCTGGCCATCGACCGATTCGGGGCCTCCGGGCGCGCGTGGAATGCTGGACGGACGCCACGGCGAGAGCGCTCCGAGTTCGGCGGGTCCTACGCCGAGATCCCGGAGGAGTACGACCGACGCTCGCCAATCAACTTCGCGGAGAACGTCGAGGTCCCACAGCTTCTGTTCCAAGGCCTCCGAGACGCTTCCGTGCCACCTCGGCAGTCCGAACTCTGGGTCCAGAAGCTGAAGGAGCTCGGGAAGGGTGACCTGATCGATTTCGTCGAGTACCCTGACGAGGTCCACAGCCTCAGGCGGTACAAGGCGACCGTTCGCGACCGCCTCAGCCGGATGCAGGACTTCCTGGCCGATCACCTCAACCTCCCTGCATTGAAGACCATGCACTGATCCCTCCTCCATGGCAGAGACCCGGCGCACGCGGAAGCGCCGGGTCTCTGGGGGAGGTGAACCGCCTGAACGTCGCCACCTCACGGGCGCACTGCCTCGCGTGTCTGGTGGGGCGCCGTTCAGGACCCCCGACAGATGCTGCTGGCGAATGCGTTCTGCCGGTTCAAGAAGATGGCCGAGGTGGCGGGGTTCGGGGGGTAGGCGAGGTATCCCCCATCTTGCATTTACCGATTTGCAAGACTAGCCTTCATGCCTATGGCAGCAGACCTCCAGGCCCGGATCGCCCTCCGACTCCGAGCCATTCGTGAGACGCGCGGCCTCACTCAGGCCCAGGTCTCCTCGCAGCTCGACATCAACGACCGGCAGACCCTTTCGGCCATCGAGGCCGGCGAGCGTCGGATGTCGCCGGAGGAGCTCGCGCGGGCTGCGGAGGTCTTCGGCGTCGGCGTCGACTACTTCACCGATCCCTTCCGGCTCGACGGCGAAGGGCAGTTCTCCTTCCGGGTGGCGGACAAGGAGACGCCCGCCCTGGAACCCTTCCAGCAGCAGGCCGGTCGCTGGGTGGCGACCTACCGCGCACTGTCCGCTCAGGAGGGGCAGCATCCCGGCCACATCGGGATGCGATTGGAGCTCACGCGTCAATCCGCTTTCGAGGACGCCTGCGACGCCGCGGACGAGCTACGGGGCGCGTGGGATCTGGGAGACGTTCCGGCGCGCGAGCTCCAGGCGGCCATCCAGCGGGAGATCGGCGCCCTCGTGCTGCACGTCGACGGCCCCCGGGAAATCTCCGGAGCTGCGACCCGCCTGCCGGGCCTGAACACGATCCTCATCAACCGCTCCGAGCCGGTCGGGCGACGCAACTTCGATCTCGCGCATGAGCTCTTCCACATCCTCACGTGGGAGGCCATGCCGCCTGAGCGCGTCGAGCAGCAGCAGCCACGGTCCCGGAATCGCGTCGAGAAGCTCGCGGACAACTTCGCTGCCGCGATCCTCATGCCCGCGGACGCGATCGAGGCGCTGTGGGACTCCCGGGACGGCGTCGATGTGCACGACTGGCTGAACCGCACGGCGACTCGGTTCCGGGTGAGCGCAACCGCCCTCATGTGGCGCATGCGCAACCTCGGCCACCTGAGTCCTTCCGACGTCAGGGCGATCGACGGGGGGCGCCTCGTCGCCAACGGCGGGACGCTCGCCGACGAGATACCTCCACCGCTCTTCAGCGCCGACTTCGTCCGGCGCGTCCACACTGCGGTCGAGTCGGGCCGCCTGTCCCTCCGCCGCGCCGCGAAGCTCCTGGGATTGAGCGTCTCAGGGTTCTCCGACCTCTGCCGCCAGTACGGACTGCCCCTCTCCTACGGCGACTGAGCCGACAGCGTGACCGACGAGCAAGAGGTGGTTCTCGTCGACACGAACGCCGTCATCGAGGCGGTGCGCACGGGCTGTTGGGCAGCCATCACCGGGCGCTTCTCGGTCGAGACCGTCCAGGAGTGCTACGACGAGGCGCTTCGGGATGCCCACCGCCCCGGCTACATCGAGGTCACGGTGGAGGACCTCGGCCGCCTGTCCGCGGTCCATGCGGTGACCGATCTCCAACGAGCGACGCTCGCGCTGCGCTATGAGTACGCCGACGGACTGGACGATGGGGAGCGGGACCTCCTCGCCCACGCCATCGATCGAGTGACTCCTCCTTCCTGGCTCCTCTGCTCGCCCGACAAGGCATCAGTCCGGGCCGCCGTCGCGCTGGGCGCGGGCGACGCCCTTACCTCCCTGGAATGGCTCGGTCGGCAGGCCGGTGCGCGGCCTCGTCCCGCCCTCAGGGATCACCACACCGAGGCTCGGCTCGGCCAGTGGCGGACGGCGGCCCTCCTTGGCACCCTCTAGCCGAAGCACGGCGGGCATGACCCACTCTCCCCCCTCCCCCTCCGAGCAGGTCGCCTTCCTCCGCCGGCTCCAGCGCATCCTGGACGAAGGAAGCTTCACCGCCACCTACAAGTACGCCCTCCTCCACGCCATCGCCGACCTGTGCGTGACGGTCGGAGACGACACGGGCGCGCCGCTGGTCCTCTCGAGCAGGGCCATCGCCGAGCGCTTCGTCGAGCTCTACTGGCGCCAGGTTGCCCTCTTCCCTTCTGGCGAGGACACCGGCGTCCTCGCCCAGGACACCCGCGGCGAGGCGGCCATCGTCCGGGAGGTGCGCGAGGCCCGGGCGTCGTACGGCGAATCGGTCGAGCGGCTGAAGACCCGCGGCGCGCAGTGGGAGGCGCTGGTGAGGCGCGTCGACGCGACCATTCGACGGTACCCGCTGCAGCTCCTCCAGACCGTGGGCCAGGAGCAGGTCGAGTTCCTCTACGAGAACCGGGGGACGGGCCGGAGCGTCACCCTCCTCCCCGGGGTCGCCTACTGCTTCCGCGCCTTCTATCCCATGATCACGGACATGGTGGAGGGCGCGTGGTCCCACTTCGTGCGCCGCTACAACGGCGACCTCCTGGGCCACGCCACCGACCTGCGGGCGTTCCTGTTCGGGAGCGACCGGAGCTCCGCTGGCCGTCTACCGCCCGCTCCTCGAGGACCTGCAGGACGGCCGCTGCCTCTACTGCCAGGAGCGCCTGGGACGCAGCGTCGCCGTGGACCACTTCATCCCCTGGCGCCGCTACCCCACCGACCTGGGCCACAACTTCGTCCTGGCCCACGACCGCTGTAACGGCCAGAAGGGCGACCGCCTCGCCGCCGAGCCCCACCTGCGGCGGTGGTGGGAGCGGAACACGGTCCACGCGGACGAGCTGGGGAAGCGGCTCGTGGAGCGGGGGCTGCCGCACGACCGGGAGGCGTCGCGGAGGGTGGCGGCGTGGGCGTACGGGCAGTTGCAGGCCGCGGGCGGGCAGGTGTGGGTGGAGCGGGGGGTGCTGGAGGGGCTCGGGGGGGAGTGGCGGGCGATCCTCGAATAGGCTCTTCGGGCCCATCCGGACATGGAGCCGGCGCGTCGCCCCTGCGATCCTGGGGCACCGGTCCTGCCGTGACTCCAACCGTCTTCAGGGAACGAGGGCTCAGGTTCTTCTTCTCGCGTGAAGAGCCGAGAATGCACATCCACGTACTTGGGCAGGAGGGTGAGGCGAAGGTCTGGCTCGAGCCCCAGATTCAGGTGGCGCGGAATCACGGGTTGGACGGACCGACCCTCGCGATGGCCATGGCGTTGATCAGGGAGAGGGAAGATGAGATCCGCGAAGCATGGATCCGGCACTTCGGGCGTTGAGCTATCGAATGTCTCGGCCCACGGGTTCTGGGTGCTGGTAGACCAGAAGGAGTACTATCTCGCCTTCGAGCACTTCCCCTGGTTTCGTGACGCCACCATCCGTCAGCTCGCGCGGATAGAGCGGCCGTCCCCCCAGCACCTCCACTGGCCCGACCTCGATGTGGACCTCACCCTGGGTGGCATCGAGAACCCGGAGAAGTACCCTCGCGTCAGCAAGGTGCACAGGGTGATGGACCGCGGAGAGGGGGAGGAGTAGGCGGACTGGTCCAGGCTCCACGAACTCGCGGTCCGAAGGTGCGTTACGGCGCCACCCGCCGTCTCCCGGGACCCTTCTCCCCGCCGGATCGTACAGAGAAGACGCTGCCGCAGGCGAGGCCGCTCAGCTCCGGTCACCACCCTCCCCATCGGAAGGTCCATGAAGCCGTCTCTCCTCACCGCCGTGGCCGCCCTCGCGCTGGCCGCCTGCTCCCCCCGCGTCGCGACGCAGGCGCCGACGCCCGTGCCCGCCCCGGCCCCGCGAACCGAGCCGGCGACCGCGCCCCCCGCCACGGTCGAGGCGCCGCCCAGCGACTGGCAGCTCCAGGACGAGCTGAACGACCACCTGCCGGGCATCAGCGTGCTCCGCGCCGAGCAGACGCTGCTGGCGGGCAAGCAGCCCAAGCGGACGGTGGTGGTCGCGGTCATCGACGGCGGGCTGGACACGGCGCACGTGAGCCTGGCTCCCCACCTGTGGCACAACCCCGGCGAGGTTCCGGGGAACGGGGTCGACGACGACCACAACGGGTACGTGGACGACACGTGGGGGTGGAACTTCATCGGCGGCCCGGGCGGGAGCATCGACCACGAGACGCTGGAGGTGACGCGCCTCTACGCGCGCTGCCGGAACGGCGCGCCGCTCAGCGTGGCCGGCCCGGCGCTGACGGCGGACGAGTGCGCCCGTGTCGTCGCCGACTACCAGCAGGAGCGGGCCAAGGACGAGAGCCAGCTCGCGAACATCACGGCGGCCGAAGACGCGCTCGACCGGTCGACGGAGATCCTGACGGCGGCGATTCCCGATTCCCTCACCCTGGCGCGCGTCGAGGCGTTCACCCCCGGGACGCCCCTCCAGCAGCAGGCCAAGGCGGTCTACCTGCAGCTCGCCCAGCTGCACATCACCAAGTCGGTGATCGCCGAGGCACGCAAGGAGTACGAGTCGCTTGTCGACTTCGGCCTGGACACCACGTACGACGCGCGTCGGTCGATCGTGGGGGACAACCTGGCGGACCTGACGCAGCGGGATTACGGCAACCGGGACGTGATGGGTCCCGACGCGCTGCACGGCAGCCACGTGACGGGCATCGTCGCCGCGGCGCCGGATGCGAAGGAGGGCGTCCGGGGCGTCGCCCAGTCGGTGCGGGTCATGATGGTGCGCGCGGTTCCCGACGGCGACGAGCGGGACAAGGACGTGGCCAACGCCATCCGCTACGCCGTGGACAACGGCGCGCAGGTGATCAACATGAGCTTCGGCAAGCCGTACTCGCCCCAGAAGTCGGCGGTGGACGCGGCGGTGAAGTACGCCGACGCCCACGGCGTGCTCATGGTCCACGCGGCGGGGAACGACGGCGAGGACATCGACCTGGGGCACAACTTCCCGACGGCGTACTACCTGGACGGGGGGCACGCGCAGAACTGGATCGAGGTGGGGGCCTCCTCGTGGAAGGGGGGCGACACGCTGGCGGCCGACTTCAGCAACTACGGCAAGCAGCGCGTGGACGTGTTCGCGCCCGGCGAGGACATCCTCTCCACGGTGCCGCACGACGCCTTCCAACGCGAGAGCGGCACGAGCATGGCGTCGCCGGTGGTGACGGGGCTCGCGGCGCTCATCATGTCCTACTACCCGAACCTCACCGCGGCCGACGTGAAGCGGATCATCGTCCAGTCGGCCACGAGCTACGCCACGCAGCAGGTGGCGAAGCCGGGCTCCGCCCCGGGCGATCCGCTCGTACCGTTCGGGTCCCTCTCGGCTTCGGGCGCCATCGTGAACGCCTACGCGGCTCTGCAGATGGCGGCGAGGGAGTCGGAGGGGAAGCGGTAGGAGGGCCCTCCTCAGCGCTCCTCCCGCTCCATCCGCGGCGGCCGTTGTGGTTACATTCCGGTGATCGTAGTCACCAGGGAGGGACGCCATGGAAGAGAAGGCTGGCATCCGGGAGCTCAAGGCCCGCTTGAGCAGCTACATCCGCCGCGTGAAGAGGGGCGCCACGGTGGTCATCACCGACCGGGGAGAGCCCGTCGCCCGGCTCATGCCGGTGGGCACACACCCCGTTGAGCGCATGGCGGCCCTCGAGGAGGCGGGCCTGGTGGCGTGGAGCGGCCGGGGGCTCCGACCCCTCGAACCCGTCGCTCGCCCCGCCGGCGGGCAGGACGTGGCCTCGCTCCTGGTCGAAAACCGGGAGTGATCGTCTATCTGGACTCGAGCGCCCTGGTAAAGAGGGACGCCGCCAGGGTCCGCGGCTTCACCGTGGTGCCGGAGGCCGTCGAGTCCCCTCGGTGATCGGTGCGCCGCGCCCACCACCTCCGCCCTACCTCACCCCCCCGCACCGTCCCGCCCGGAAGTCCACCGGCAGGCAGTCGAACGCGTCCACCTCCCACAGCCCCCGCCTCTCCGCCCGGGCGCTGTCGGCCGCCGCCCGGATGGCCTCCACGTGGCGCACGTTGGGGGGATAGACGAGGGGAACGGCATAGCCCCTCCGCACCAGCGCCCGGTTCACCCACGTGCCGTCGGGCGCGTACAGGTGGGCCAGGACGCGGCCGTAGCGGTCCCGCTCCTGGACGTCCAGCTCCACCCGGGCCCGGGCGCCCACGGCCAGGAGCTCCTCCAGCGCCAGCTTCGAGCGCAGCCCGAAGTCCGACTGGTCGCTCTCGGGCGCGTCGACGAGGAGCAGGCGGATGCGCTCGCCGCCCTCACACACCAGCGTGTCGCCGTCCACGATCGTCGCGACGGTGCACACGGAGGGTGGCGGGCCGGACGACGTGCGGCAGGCGCGGCTCCGGGTGAGGGTGTAGCCGGCGGCTTGGGCCGCTTCCGCCGAGGGGAAGAAGCGGAGGTTGTCGGGGGAGAGGTCTCTCCAGGCGTCGCAGGTGACGGGGTAGTAGACCGTCCCGTGGGACGAGGCGACGAAGCGGGCGGAGGGGGGCGGCTGCTGGGCCCGGGCGGGGGCGGCGAGGCACGCGGCGGCGAGCGCGGCGAGGACGAGTCGGAGGACGTTCCGTCGGCGGGGGCGCATCTCTCAAGATGCGGCGGCGGGCCGGGCGCCGCACCCGTACGTGGCCCTCGCCGAGCTTCTGCAGGCGGACCTCGCTACCTTGGACGAGCGCCTCGCCCGGGCCTCCGGGCCGGCGTGCACGTTCCGGCTTCCGCCGCCGTAACCCCAGGAGCCTCCCATGCCCCTCTCCCGCCGCGACTTCCTCGCCGCCACCGCCTCCTGCGCCGGATACCTGGCCGTCGGAGCGCCCGCTCTCTCGGCCATGGAACGCATGGCCTTCGGCGCCCCCACCCTCGGCCGCACCGTCGCCGCCGAGCCGTGGGGTCACCTGGACGAGGTGGCGCAGGGGGTGTGGGCCATGATCTCCACGCCCCTGGCCGGGCCCCGGGGGAGCGACGCGTGGAAGACCATCTGCAACGGCGGCATCGTCGCCGGGAGGAGCGGGGTGCTGCTCATCGAGGGCTTCGGCACGCCGGAGGGCGCACAGTGGCTGTACGGGCGGGCGAAGGAGCTCACGGGCCGCGCCCCCACCCACGTGATCCTCACCCACTTCCACTCGGACCACTCGGGCGGCCTCTCGGGCTACGCGGCCGAGGCGGAGCCGCCCCGGCAGCACGCCACCGAGCGCACCCGTAAGCTCCTGGTCGAGCGGGCCGCCGACGGCACGACGCCCTTCGTCCCCGAGGAGGTCCTGCCGGGCGACCGGGCGTGGGCCCTCGACGTGGGCGGGCGCACCGTCACGGCCACGCCCCGGCTGGGGCACACGCCCAGCGACGTCTCCCTCGAGGTGGACGGGGTGGTCTTCGCGGGCGACCTGGTGTGGATCGGGATGTTCCCCAACTACGTGGACGCCATCCCCTCGGACCTCTCCCGGAGCGTGCGGAGCCTCCTGGCCCGGGAGCACGACGTCCTGGTCCCGGGGCACGGCGCCCTGGCCGACCCCGACGCCCTCCGTCGCTACGTGGCCCTCCTGGACGACGTGGAGGCGGCGGCCCGGCGGGCGTACGACGCGGGGGTGCCGGCGGCCGAGGCGGCCCGGAGCTACGCGCCGCCGGCCTCCCTGGGGGAGTGGGTCACGTTCTCGGCGCCCCCCGCGTACTACGAGCGGGCGCTGGGGGCGTGGATGAAGGGGTGGGAGGGTGGAGGGCGGCGGTAGCGCATCTCCGCAGGCGCCTTCCCCGGCGGATACTGCTACCTTTGTAATCCATGCCCAGCTCCCGCCCCACCCCGACACCCTCGCCGCACGACATCCGCGAGATGGTGGCCCCTTTCCGCGGCGCCGACGACCGCCGGAGCGCGCTCCAGCTCGCCGGCACCGCCGCCCTCTTCACCCTGTCGTGGACGGCCGCGCTCCTGGCCCAGCGGCTGCACCCGGCCCTCTCGGTGGCGCTGGCGCTGCCCACGGCCGGGCTCCTCATGCGGCTGTTCATGATCCAGCACGACTGCGGGCACGGGTCGTACTTCTCGTCCCGGCGGGCCCGGGACTGGACCGGTTTCGTCATCGGGGTGCTCACCCTCACCCCCTACCGCTACTGGAAGCGCACCCACGCCTTCCACCACGCCCACTCGGGCGACCTCGACCACCGGGGCTTCGGCGACATCGACACCTTCACGGTGCGGGAGTACAAGGCCCGCTCCCGCTGGAGCCGCCTCGGCTACCGCGTCTACCGCCATCCCCTCGTGCTGCTGGGCGTCGGCCCGGCGTTCCACTTCCTGGTGAAGCACCGCTACCCGTGGGACCTCCCCCGGGACTGGAAGAAGGAGTGGGCCGGCGTGTGGTGGACCAACGCCGCCCTGGTGGCCCTCACCGCCGGCGCCATCGCCGTGGTCGGCCTGGGGCCGTTCCTGTGGGTGCAGGTGCCGGTGACGCTCTTCGCGTGCTCCATCGGCGTGTGGCTCTTCTACGTGCAGCACCAGTTCGAGGACACGTACTGGCACCGCCACGAGGACTGGGACTTCTACGAGGCGGCCCTCCACGGCAGCTCCCACCTGGCGCTCCCCCGCCCCCTCCAGTGGCTCACGGCCCACATCGGCCTCCACCACGTGCACCACCTGAACAGCAAGGTCCCCAACTACCGGCTCGAGGAGTGCCTCGAGGCCAACCCCGCGCTCCAGGTGGCCCGCAAGGTCACGCTGAGGGACGGCTGGCGGCTGCTCTCGCTCAACCTGTGGGACGAGGACGAGGGCCGGCTGGTGCGCTTCAAGGACGTGGCGTAGGGGCGCAGGGGAGGGCGGGCGCTCTCGCCCCTTCCCGTCCTCCCCCGTAATCCGTCCCATCCAGACATGGCCCTCCCCGGCGGTGCGCCGTAGATTTTCGGTGTATCTTCGGTTTGCCGATGCCCCGCCTCTCTTCTTCAAGGGCCACCGGAGCCCGCACGTCTTCGGGGAGTTTCCCATGGTCCGTCCCGTCCGCTTCCCGCCAGCCCGCCCCGCGGCCCTCGCCCTGGAGAAGGTGGTGCGGAGGTGGAGGCTCGGGAGCCGGCACGCCGAGGCGGAGCGGGAGCGGGCGCTCCACGACAGTCGCACCTTCTCGGTGTTCCCCGACGACCAGGGCATGTACGCTGCCCACGGCCGCCTCGATCCCGAAGTGGGCGCCCTCTTCATGCGGGCCATCGAAGCGGCCGCCGACGCCCTGTACCGGAAGCACCGGGAGCCGCGCATCCCCGGCGCGACGCCGGCGCCGGAAGACGAGAGCGCCCGCGCCGCGGCCCAGCGCCGCGCCGACGCCGTGGGCCTGCTGGCGGAGCGGGCGCTCGCGGCCGGCTTCGGCGGAACGGAGCAGAGCGCGGGCAGGCTCGGGGAAACCCTCGGCCATGCCGCCTCCGCCCCCGTCCCCGTCTCGGGCTCCCGGGCGGAGCGCTACCAGGTGGTGCTCCACGTGGACGCGGCCACCCTCTCGGCCGACGGGGAGCCCGGCCGCTGCCACCTGGAGGACGGCACGCGCGTTTCAGCTGAAACATCCCGGCGGCTGGCGTGCGGCTCGAGCATCGATGCATGGTCTGCCGCTGCCCGCTGGAAGCGGGAAGCCGACATCCCGGACGAGGTCTATTTGAGGGCCATGGAGGCTCTTGGCTCGGGCTGAGGCGCGGGGCCCGCCGCCGGTGGCAGCCCCGCCGAGGTGCGGCCCTCGCCGAGGTGCGGCCTCGCCGCTCGGCAGCGCCCTGGGCTCGCGGCCTGCCCCGTTGCCCTTGCCGGGCGACCGCCACCAATTGGAGGCATGAGCGAACTCGTCCCGACCCAGCCCCGCGAGACCCGGGCGGCCGTCGCCCCGGCCAGCCCCTTCGCCCGCGCCCGCGTCCTCGCCCGCGTCCTGACCTCGACCCTCGCGCTGATCCTCGCGGGGGCGCCCCTGGCCGGCCTCCTCCTGAGCCCCGCCCCCGCCGCCGCCCAGTCGGTCCTCCAGGTCACCCGCTCCCACGACGGGGCGGTGGCCGCGGCCCAGCCGCTGGCGACGGAGGCGGGGGCGCGCATGCTGGAGCTCGGCGGCAACGCCGCGGACGCGGCGGTGGCCATGGGCTTCGCCATCGCGGTGGTGGAGCCGTCCATGAACAGCATCGGGGGGCGCAACCAGATCCTGGTGCGCCTCCCCGACGGCACCATCCGGGGCATCGACGCCACCACGGCGGCGCCCTCCACCTACGACCCGGACACGGCCCCCAAGGCGGGCTACGGCTACGCGGTCATCGGCATCCCGGGGGCGGCGGCTGGGCTCCTCCGCCTGCACCGCGAGTACGGGCGGCTCCCCCTGGCCACCGACCTGGCACCGGCCATCGACTACGCGGAGAACGGCTTCCGCCTCCTCCCCCATGAGGCGGCCCGGGAGGCGAGCCACGCCGACCACAGCCGGGAGTTCCCGGCCACGGCCTCCATCTACCTCCGGGCCGACGGCACGCCCCGGGAGGCGGGCGAGATGCTGGTGCAGAAGGACTACGCCAGGACGCTGCGGGCCCTGGCCGCCGACAGCGACTCGGTCTTCTACCACGGCGCCATCGCCCAGGCCATCGCCGCCGACATGCAGGCCCACGGCGGGGCGGTGACCCTCGCGTCGCTGGAGAGCTACCGGGCCGAGGACGCCCGCATCGTCCGGGGCCGCTACCGGGGCTACGACATCGTGGGCATGGACGTGCCGTCGGCGGGCGTGGTGGCCATCGAGGCGCTCCAGATTCTGGACACCTTCGACCCCTCGGCGATGACGCCGGCCCAGTGGGCGGCGGTGGAGGGGCAGGCGCTCTCCATCGCCTCCGGCGAGCTCTACCGCATGGGCACCGACACGGCGGCCGCCCGGGCGACGTCGCAGGCGTGGGCGAAGGCCATGGCGGAGCGCATCCGGGCTCCCGGTCACCCCGCCTCGGGCGGCGCCCAGGCCCTGGCGCCCGTCCCCCCCACCCCCGACGACCGGGGCCACACGACCCACATGACGGCGGCCGACGCCGACGGGATGTACGTGTCCCTCACCCAGACGCTGGGGCCGGTCATGGGCTCCTCGGTGGTGACGCCGGGGCTTGGCTTCCTCTATGCCTCCACCCTGGGGGGCTACCTGGGACGCATCGAGCCGGGGGAGCGGGCCCGCTCCAACATCTGCCCCCTCATGGTGCTGAAGGACGGGGTGCCGGTGCTGGCGCTGGGGGCGGCGGGCGGCGCGAGGATCCCCCAGGGGGTGGTGGAGGTGGTGTCCCGCGTCCTCGACCAGCGCCTCCCCCTGCCCGACGCGCTGGCCGCGCCCCGGGTCTTCATGCGGGGCGATACGCTGGAGGCGGAGACGACGCCGGACAGCGGCTGGGGGCCGCTGGACCTGGTCCAGATGCGCGACCTGGGCGTGCCGGTGAAGGAGAACCCGGCGGTGGGGGCCTTCAGCCGCGTCCACGCCGTCCTCTACGACGCGTCCACCCAGACGTGGATCGGCGCCGCCGACCCGGACTGGGAGGGGAGCGCGGGCGCGCCGCCGGACGTGGCGGGCGGGGGAGGATGAGCTCCACGTGAGAGCCGCCGCGCTCCTCCCGCTCCTCGCCCTCCCCTCGGCGCTGGCGGCCCAGGACGACCCGGCCGCCGTCCGGGCGCGCCTGGACTCCCTCCTGGCGACCCCCGCGGTGGACACGGTGCTGGAGGGGCTCGGCGCCCGCTTCATGGACGAGATCCGATTCCTCGTCCCCGACCTGAGCACGGACAACGCCCAGGTGCTGGGCGACGCGGTGGCCGACGCCTTCGACCCGCCCGCGCTCCGGGCCGACCTGGCCGCGGCCATGGCCCGGGACGCCTCGGCCGACACACTGGAGGCGCTCCTGGCGGCGCGGCACACGGGGGCCGCCGCCGCGCTGGACGACCTCGCGGCGCGCTACGAGCCGCCCGGCACCCTGGCGGCGTTCGTGGCGGGCCTGGGCCCCGGGGACCGGGAGCGGGCCCAGCTCATGGCCGACCTGGCCCAGGCCCGGGGCGCCGGCGACTTCGAGCTCCTCCTGGAGGAGGCCCTGCGCAGGGCCGCCACCGTCCTGGTGGCGCAGCTCGGGATGGGGGCCGCCCCCTTCGAGCCCATGCCCGACGACCAGTTCCAGGCGGCGTACAAGCGGCGCATCGTGGACGGCGCCCTCGAGCTCCTGTGGCGCCTACAGCCGGCCCCCGACTCCCTCGTGCGGCGGGCGGTGGAGGAGGGGGCCTCCGGCGCCGAGCGCTGGTACGTCGACGCGTACGCCCTGGCCATGCAGGGCGCGGTGGCTTCGGCGGGAGAGCGGGTGGCGGCGCTGACCACCACCGAGCCCGACGAGGTGAGGGACGCCGAGGAGCATCCCCCCGCCCCGCCCCCGCCGCCCCCGGAGCCGGGCCTGCCGTGCCGGGACCAGGCGTGCGGGCTGGTTGTGGACTGGCAGGGGCGGGTGCCCACCGAGACCAACCGCCGCTTCGGCGCCGCCGGCGACCTGGAGGCCCGGGTGTTCGGCTTCCTGAGCCGGGGGGGCTACACCCTGACCCGGGGCCGGCGGGACGGCGGCCTCACGCTCCAGCTCCGCCCCCGCCTGATCCTGGCCGCGTGCGACGCCCTGCCGGGCACCGACACCCGGGGCTGCCCCGCCATCGACGCCGTCCAGGTCGACTTCCTGGGCGCCTACCCGGGCCGGCCGACGCCCGACGGCTTCACGGTGCGCAACCGCTGCGGCAGCGACGGGGTGATGGCCGTGGACGGCATCGCCGCCCTGGTGTCGCTCTGGATCGACTACGCGCTGACGGGAGGCAAGGAGGCGGGGCGGCCCGAGCCCCGCTGCTGAGGCGCCGCGGGGCAAGCGCCCCTACTTCCTCCACTGCCAGTAGAGGAACGAGCCGAACGTCCGGTTGCGGGTGGGCACCTGGCCCACGGCCAGGGTGGGCTGGGAGGGCAGGTACCGGAGCTCCCAGCTGGTGACCCAGGAGAAGCCATAGGGGATGCGGTACTCCAGGCTCAGCCCGGGGGCGGGGTCGGACAGGCGCTCCTTGGCGACGAAGAAGAGGCGGGGCGTGACGTACTTGCCGGCCTCGATCTCCGTGCCCCGCAGGATGTTCTGGAAGTAGCTCTGGAACGCCAGCTCGGAGGGGAGCTGGGCCGGGTGGATGCGGAAGACGTCGAGCCCAGCCCGGGTGCCGCTCTTCTCCAGCGTGGCCACGGCGTGGTCCATCCCGGCGCCCATGGCCAGCCCCGCGAGCTGCTGCTGGGCCAGGGCGCCCAGCCCGCCCAGGGCCCCGCCCGAGCCGCCCCCGGCCAGCCCCGAGCCGTCCATCTCCAGGAGCGAGCCCGAGGTGTTGCCGAAGGCCAGGTAGCTGATGAGGTCGCTCTCCGCCAGCGGCGGCTGGGCGTTGCTCTCCAGCGTCACCCGGGGCGAGGTGGCGGTGCCCAGCAGGTGGATCTGGATCACCAGCGCCTCCTTGGAGCGCTGGGGCACGTCGTACTCGGCCGTGACCTGGAGGATGGGATCCAACCCCCCGCCCGGGAGGAACGTGGCCGACCCGGTGGTGATGGCGAAGCTGTGGCCCATGAACGTGTAGTCGCCCCGGTCCACGTTGATGACCCCCTCCAGGCTGGGCGTGCCGCCGCTCATGGTCACGTGGAGCGCCTCCCCCCCGCCGGCGTGTAAACCTCCGCGTTGCCGTTCGTGTTGCGCACCCACGTGTCCCGGGAGACGCGCACCGAGACGTCGGCCGTGACCCGGGAGAGGAGGGGGTTGGGGTTCGGGAGCACCCCCGCCGCCACCTCCGTGGTGTCCAGGCCCTGGAGCAGCGCGGGATCGGTGAGGTCGGTGACCCGCCGCCCCTGGAGCGAGGGCACGTAGAGCACCCCCGACATCACGTTCACCTCGCCGGTGACCTTCGGCGCCTGCAGCGACCCCGTCAGGGCCAGGTTGGCGCTGGCGTTCACCCGTCCCCGCTCGTTGTCCAGGAGCAGGGCGTTGTCCGTGTGGAGGGTGAGGTCGAACGTGGGCGCGGTGAGGCTCTGCAGCGCCACGGCGCCTTCCACCTGGATGGTGCCCCGGGCGCTGTGGGCCACCAGCGAGTCGACCCAGGCCGAGTCGCCGGCGAGCTGCAGGGAGGCGGCGATCCCGTTCAGGGTGATGCCCGCCGCGGGGATGCGGGCCGACGAGCGCCGCAGGGTGACCGCGCCGCTCAGGAGGGGGTCGTGCCACGTGCCACGCACGGCCACGTCACCGTTCAGCACGCCCCGCAGGTCGGCGATCTGGGGGCTCACCGAGGGGAGCGCCTCCAGGGGCAGGGAATCGGCGTGGGTCACCACCTCCAGCGGCCGGTCCAGGAGCCTGGAGCCCTGGACGCCGCCGAGGGACAGGTCGATGGGCAGGTCGGCCTGGGCGGTGAGCACCTGGAGCGTGTCCTGGGTGAGGACGGCGCGGGCCGTGAGGTGGGTGTCGGCGTACTGGAAGGTGGCCTGGACGTCGGGGAGCGAGCGGGCCCCCCAGGCGCCGTCCAGGAGCGTGGCGCTCCCCTGCATGGTGGGAGCGTCCCGGGTGCCCTGGATCGTGCCGTGGAACGAGAGGAGCCCCCGGGCCTGGGCCGTGTCCTGGAGGAGCGCGGCCACGTTGGCCAGGTGCACGCTGTCGGCGTCCAGCCGCAGGTCGGCGGGAGCCTGGACGGGGAGCTGCCCCTCCAGGGCCAGGCGCCCCCCCTCGTTGCTCACCAGGTCGATGCCGTGGACGTCGATCCCCTCGCCGCTCCAGCTCACCCGCCCCGGCTGGGTCGACGTCCACCGGGTGGTGTCGAAGCGCATCGCCAGGCGATTCAGGGTCAGCTCCTGCTGGTCCTGGGCCAGGCGGAAGTCCGCGCCGACGTGGTAGTCCCGCTGCTGGTCCTGGAACGCGCTCACGTCGAGGGTGCCCGTCCCCCGGCCCCGGACCCCCGTGTAGCTCCCCTCGAGCGTGGCGCTGTCGGCCTGGAAGCCCTGGGCGCTCACCGAGTCCAGGTTCGCGGCGAGCTGGTACGCGGCGGTGGGCTGACCGATCCCCCGCACGGTGTACGTGACGTCGGCGTGCCCCACCGCGTTGCCCATGGCCACCAGGTGGTCCGCGGTGGCGCTCCCGCTCACGTCGAAGGCGTGCAGGTTGCCGGTCATCGTGCCCCGGGCCCGCAGGCTCCCCGACACCGAGTCCCGGGGGAGGGCGGCCAGGGTGTCGTAGCGCAGGGTGGGCGGGGGAGGCTCCCCCGTGGCCATGCGGGACACCTCGGTCGAGTCCGCCACCCGGAGCGAGTCGGCCCGGGCCCGGGCCACCACCCGCGCCTGCTGGACGGGACGGGGCGGGGCGGCGCCGTTGCCGGCGGGCACCAGCCCGGAGAAGTGGCTCAGGGAGTCCACAGCCAGGCGGTAGGTCAGCACCCCCTGCCGGTCCGCCGTCAGCCCGAAGCTCCCCTGGAGCTCGGCCGTGGCCGAGCCCATGGCCACGTGCCCCTGGTTCACGGTCAGGAGCCCGTCCGAGAGGCGGAGCGCCACGGCCGTGGTGTCCACGTGGGTGGTGTCCACGCGCAGGTCCCGGAGGTGGGCGGTGACGGTGGCGTCGGCGGTGGCCAGGGCCGTGCCCGTCCCGTTCGCGGTCACCGTCCCCGACAGGGTGGCGTCGGGGCCCCGGGTCGAGAACGCCGAGGGGTCGAACGACGCCAGGCGGGCGGTGAGGTCGTAGCGGGGGCGGGCGCCGGTGCGCACCAGGGTGCCCCGGGCGTGGACCTCCCCCCCGCCCTGCACCGCCAGGTCGGCGTTCAGCGCCAGGTCCCGGGTGGTGCCCTGGAGGGCCACGTGCCCGTGCCCCTCTCCGTGGAGCCCCGTGGAGGGGGCCACGCGCCCCACCGTGGTGAGGGACACGGCCGGGAGCTGCAGGTCCACGTTCATGCGGGTGGCGCCGCCACCCCCCAGGCCGGCCAGGGTGGCGGTGCCGACGGCGTGGGTGAGCCCCGTGGGCGCGTGGTGCGTCACGTCCAGGTGGGCCGACAGCCGGGTGGTGGGCCACCCGTTCAAGGTGGCGGTGCCGGTGAGGGTGCCCTCCACGGGCAGGCTCCCGGACATCACCCGGTCGGCCAGCGCCACCTGGAGGGGCTCGAAGCGCAGGTGCAGGTCCTTCGCCTCGGGGTGGGCGCCCAGGGCGATGCGCCCGTCGGCCAGGAGGTGGGAGGTGCCCGCCTCCGGGTCGTGGCTCACCAGGTCCGCGTCCAGGGCGAAGCCGGTGGAGGGGGAGCCGGTGACGGTGGCACGCCCGGTGATGGTCCCCTTCAGGGGGAGCTGGGGGACGATCACCCGGGCCAGCTCGGTCTGGAGCGGCTCCAGCCGCACCGTGAGCCCCCTGGCGGCTGGGGCGCCGCCCAGCGCCAGGCGGCCGTTCGCCAGCACGTGGGAGCGCCCCGCCACCGGGTCGTGCCCCACCAGGTTCGCCTGCACGTCGAAGCCGGTGTCGCTGGTCCCGGTGAGGGTCGTGGTGCCGGTGACCGTGCCTTTGAGCGGGAGCCCCGGGCGGAACGTCCGGGCCAGCGACGTCTGGAGCGGCTCCAGGCGGAGCCGGAGCCCCTGGGCCCGGAAGCCGTTCTGGAAGCCCATGCGCCCGTCGGCCACCACCTGGCTGGTGGCGCCGCTCCGGTCGGTGAACGCCACCGTGCCGTCCACGCTCATGGCCGACGCCTCACCCGAGAGCTTCACGTCGGCGTCGAGCACGCCGCTCAGGGGGAGGCTCGCTCCGGGAGCCAGGTCCTGCGCCACCCGGGTGTCCAGGTCCTGGATCCGGAGGTCCGACGGCCCCAGGCGGAAGCCGTTGCCCAGGTGCAGGTCGGCCGACCCCCGGACCGTGGCGCCCTCGGCGTGGAGGTCCATCCCCGACAGAGCGATGTGGGTGTCGCCGTCCTCGTGGCTCGCCCGGGCCTGGAGCGCACCGCCCCCCGACGGGAGGGTGGGGCGGGCGAAGCGCAGGTCGCCGAGGGTGAGCTGGGACGCGTCCACGTTCGCCCACCCGGCGCTGGCCCCGGCGCTGTTCAGGGCGTAGCTGCCCTCCAGCGTCACCCGGCTGCCGGGGAGCACCAGGCGCGCCTGGTGGATGCGCAGCGAGTCCTGGGTCAGCACCAGGCGGCCGGCGAACTGGCGCACGTCGGCCGCCGGGGGGCGGAAGGGGAACGCCACCGTGCTCAGGGAGTCGACCTGGACGATGCGGGCGGCGCTGTCGGGGTCGGCGAGCTGGAGCAGGGGGAAGACCCCGTCGATCCGGAGCGCTTCCCGGATCTGCTGGAAGCCCCCGTCCACCCGCACGATCCAGGGGCGGCTGTCCCAGGAGAGGGCGTCGGCGATGGCGGCCTGCCGGGGACCGTCCGTGAGGGAGTCGGCGGGCGACCACGCGCTCCGCATGATGAGCTTGCCGTGGACCACGCGCATGCTCCGGATGCGGATCCACGAGCCCAGTCCGGGCACCGTGTCGGCCCGGGTCTTCGCGCTCCCGGGGAAGATGCGCTGGTAGTTCCACGGGCCTCCCCCGGGCGGCTGGGTCAGGTGCACCACCGGCCGCACCATGCGCACGTCGTGGAAGTAGAGGCGGCTGGACACCAGGGAGTGGAGGTCGTAGTGGAACGCCACCGTATCGGCCGCCAGGAACGGCGCGCCGGCGCTGTCGGTGATCTCCACGTCGACGAGGCGCGCCCCCGAGAGGAGGTTCCCCTCCACCCTGCCGATGCTCACGTGGCCGTGAATCCGGTTGTTGAGCTGCTTCAGGGCCAGGTCTGCGGACCTTCTGGTGGCCCCAGCGGGTCTGGGTGACGACCAGGATGGCGCCCAGCACCAGGATCAGCACCACCGCGACCACGCCCGCCGTGATCTTGAGCCCCTTCCCCGCCCAGCGCGTCTTCCTGCCCATCAGAACGCCTCGCCGATGGCCAGGTGGAGCTGGAGGCGGGACAGGAATCCCCGGAAGCCGCCCCCCGCCGCGCCCACGGGGTCGTAGCGCTTGGGCGTGTCGAGCTGCACCAGCCGGCGCACGCCGTCCGTCCCGGTGACCTGGGTGATGACGGGGAGCGTCTCGGCGATCTGGGGCCGGATCCCCAGGTCGATGCGGATGGGCCCCACCGGCGACAGGTAGCGCATGCCGAAGCCCGGGGTGACGGCGGCGTGGCTCCCCACGTCGAGCCCCCCGCCGGGCGGCCCCACCCGGGCGGCGTCCACGAAGGCCGCCACCAGGATGTGGGCCGTCACCGGCCAGCGGTACTCGATGCTCCCCTCGAGCACCGAGTTGCCCCCCAGGGGCCGGGGCTGGAAGTGGCTCGACGCCACCGGGGAGGGGTCGCACGTGCCCAGGGCGATCTGGGCCACCGTGCACGTCCCGGCGGTGGTGGAGTCGCCGGCCAGGAGGAAGCTGGGCGCGATGGTGAGGATGCGGGGTCCGAGCTGGTTCTCGCCGTAGCCCCGCACCGAGCTGGCGCCGCCCGCGTAGAAGCGCTTGCGGGGGTGGAGGACGGGCCCGTTGCCCGAGCCCTCCTGCCCCGCCGCCACGCTCGTGCTCCGCAGGGGCCGCACCCCGCCGAGCCGGATGCGGGTCGCCAGCGTCCCCCGGCCCAGGTGGAAGTAGCGGGCGCCGTTCGCCTCGATGCGGTTGTAGTGGAAGTCCGAGAAGGTGAAGGTGGACGCGTGCTCCGCGCTCAGGTCCGCCGTCCACCCCCGGGTCGGCTCGAGGGCGTCGTTGGTGCGGTCGATGTGCCCGCTCAGGATGAGAGGCGAGAGCTTCCTCCGCTCCGAGAGGAGGGCGATGGTGGGCTGGCGGCAGACGCCGAAGTTGGCGCAGAAGTAGACGCCGCCGGCGTCGACCGACGTCTCCTCGAAGCTGTAGGAGAGGCTCGCCGGAAAGCCGTCCGCCAGGCGCCGGGTGAAGCTGGCGGTGGCGCCCCAGCCCTTCTCGATGACGATGCCCGGCACGCTCCGCCGCTGGCCGAAGAGCCCCAGGGACAGGGTGTTGCGGTTGCCCAGGAAGCCCGGCTGGGTCACCTGGGCCGAGCCCTGCCAGGTGGGGGACAGGTAGCCCGCCTCCACCCCCCCGGACACCCCGTTGGGCACCGCGCTCCCGAAGATCGACTTCCCGTAGAGCTGGGGCGCGCCCAGGTTGCCCACCGTGGCCCGCAGGTCCAGGCGGCGGCCGCCCCCCACCCAGTTGTAGAGGGTGTAGTTCGCCTCGAGCTGTCCGAACCCCACGGTGTTGAAGCCGCCCCCCAGCTTCACGGCCCGGGGAGGGGCCTCCCGCACCTCCACGACCACCCGCTTGGCGCTGTCCGGCTGGTCGGGCACGTGCACGAACACCTGGCGGAAGAGCTCGGAGCCGTACAGGCGCCGCTCCGCCGCCAGCACGTCCGTGCGCTTGTACAGGTCGCCCTCGCCCAGGTCGAGGATGCGGCGGATGGTGGCGTCGCTCACCGACGCGTTCCCCCGCACGTCGACCGTGTCGATGGTGGTGCGCCGCCCCGGCACCACCGTCACCTCCACGGTGGCCGTGTTGGCCGCGTCGTCCACCCGGGTGGTGTCCTGCACGGAGGCGTCGGCGTACGCCTTGTCCCAGAGCTGGTCCCTCAGCTTGAGGCGGGCCGAGTCCAGCCGGATCAGGTCGAGGCGGTCACCCTGCCGCGGGAGCCCCACGCTCTTCACCGCGCTGGGCGCCAGCACCGAGTCCGTCTGCCGGACGGTGGTCGCCGTCACCACGGTGGGCGGCCCCTCCTCCACCGTGAACGTCACCTCCACCCCGTCGCCCTGGGGGGTCACCGAGGCCGACGCGTCGGTGTCCCGGTAGCCCCGCTGGAAGTAGAAGACCCGGATGCGCAGCACGTCGCGCCGGAGCTGGGTCGGGTCGACGTGGTGCTCCTCCTTCACCGTGGGGGAGTTGGAGAAGAGGCAGATCGGCTTGTAGAAGATGGTGCGGCAGCGGGTGGGGATCGTCGCCAGGGTCTGCCTCAGGTCTTCCTGGTCGAGGCTCTTCACCCCCTCGAAGGCCACCGACAGCACCTTGGGATTGTCCTTGGCCAGGTCCAGACCCTGGGCGATGGCCGGGGGCGGATCTCCCGTGGGGGCCCCGGCCGCACCGCCCCCCGTCTCCTGGCCGCGGAGCGGGGGGGCGGCGACAGCCGTGAGCCCCAGGAGCGCAAGAACGAGGCAGGCTCGAAGGCGTCGCATACGGCGCCGCGGTCGCAAGATCGGCGCCAGATGGGCACGAGGCGGGGGACGGGCCCCCGGTGGGCTCCTCCCTCAGACCCTCCTCACGGCTGGCCCACCAGCTCCCCCACCCGGCGCACCACGCTGGCCCGGTCCGTCACGACCAGCGTGTTGGTGCTGGCCAGCACGGCCACGGCGCCGTCGGGGCTGAGCATGGTCTGCACCGCCCCCTGGACCTCCGACGCCCGGGCGTAGCTCAGGCGGAAGGCCCGGGTCACCAGCGGCTCGGGGGCGGCGGTGGCCGCGGCGGGCGCCTCCACCAGCACGATCCCGCTGGGGAGCTCCCGGGCCACCAGCCCCTGGGCCTGGAGGATGGCGTCCAGCGCCACGTCCCAGGGCTGGCCCTCGATGTCGGCGGTGACGGTGCCCTCCACCCCCTGCCCCACCACCATGGAGCGGCCGGCCCAGGTGGCGAAGAAGCGCACCACGTCCCGGACGTCGGCACCCTGGAACGACACG
Organism: uncultured Gemmatimonadales bacterium; assembly: GCA_963720485.1. GTDB lineage: Bacteria > Gemmatimonadota > Gemmatimonadetes > Longimicrobiales > Gaopeijiaceae > MFD05684-c1. Next base: position 274,762 of record OY970395.1, on the reverse strand, counting down.
GACACGGGAGAGAGGGCTGCGGGCGCGGTCTGCTGCGCCGCGGCGCACCCCGGGCGGACGGCGGCCAGGACGGCGACGGCGAGGAGCGGGCCGGGAGCGGCGAGCGGGCGGCGGGCGAGGGACGTCATGGCGCGGGGGAAGGACGGAGAAGGGGAAGGGGCCGCTCCGGACCCGCCGGAGCGTCGTCCTCCTCCTACACCCGGCGGCCGCCGGCGAGCCCCCGCGGCCGGCCGGTGTTCCACCGTCACCCCCTCCCCCTATCTTCGGACGATGCCCCTCACCCTCCTCCGCGCCCGCACCTCCGAGCGCCTCTGGAACGCCCTGGTCCAGGCGGTCCTGGACGGCGACGCCCACGTCTGGCTCACCCACAGGAACCACCGGGACCGCCTCTTCGAGGCCGCCCGGGAGCGGGGGGTGGAGGGGTGGCTGGACCCGCCGCTCACGTTCATGAGCGACCTCTCCGACCGCTTCGGCGTGGCGACCCGGCCGGCGGGGCTCCTCACCCGCCGCCGCCTCCTGGGCCGCCTGGCCGCCGAGCGGGGCCGGGGGCTCGGGGTGGGGGTCGGCGAGGGCCGCCACGCCCTGGCCCGGGGACACATGCTGGACCCGCTCCTGGGGGAGCTTCTGGCCGGGGGCGTCGAGCCCCGGGAGCTCCGCTTCGCCCTGGCCGCGGTGGCGGACGACGACTTCGCCGCGCGGCGCAACGCCTGGGTGGAGTCCGTCTACGCGGCGTACCGGGACGCCCTCCGGGAGCGGCAGCTCCACGACCCCCGCCAGCTCCCGGCGCTGGTGGCCCGGGAGGTGGAGCGGGGGCGGCTGCCCGGGGTGGTGGGGGGCGCCTCGACCCTCCACGTGTGGGGCCTCCACGCCCTGGGCACGTGGGGTCGGCTGGTGCGGGCGCTGGCTCGCCAGGAGGAGGTGGAGGTGATCCTTTACCTCCCCTTCGAAGACGAGCCCGACCCCGAGTGGGGCGCCCTCCGGGCCGGGGAGCGGGTGCTGGACGAGGCGGACGACCGCCCGCCCGCCGCCGACGTCCAGCCCGCCCCCGACGCCCGCCGGGAGCTCCGCTGGGTGGCCTCCGAGGTGAAGGCCTTCCTCACCGGAGGCGGCGCCCGCCCGTGGGAGGTGGCGGTCGTGGCCCGCACCGGCGAGGACGACGTGCGTCGGGCGTGGGCCGCGCTCCGGGAGGCGGGCGTGCCGGCCACGGCCCGCATCCGCACGCCCCTGGCCGAGATCGCGGCGCTGAAGGCCCTCCTGGAGCTCCTCCTGGGCGCCGCCACGGACTGGCCGTACCGGACGCTCCGCAACGTGCTGGGCTCGCCGTACCTGGACGTGCGGGTGGACCTCCGCTTCATCGACCTGGCGGCGGGGCGGGCCCGCCTCCACGGGCTGGACGCCTGGGCGGCCGAGCTGGAGAAGGAGGAGGTGCGCCTGGCCCGGGCGGCGGAGGCCCGGGAGAGCGAGGGGCTCCAGGCCATGGCCGAGCGGGCGACGGACTGCCGGGAGGCCTTCGACCGCTTCCGGGAGGCCGTGGCCCCCCTGTCGGCCGCCCGCTCCGAGGAGGCGTGGATCCGGGCCACCCTCGACCTCATGGCCGGGCAGGGGCTCTTCCACTTCCGCCAGCGCCTGTCGAAGGACGTGGACGGCCGCTGGGACGTGGTGCGCCTGGACCAGCGGGGCGTGCTCCAGCTCGAGGCCCTGCTCCGGGAGTGGGGCGACCTGGACTTCGACCCCCACCCCCTGGAGCCCGCCGCGTGGCACGACCTGCTGCGGCGGCTGCTGGAGGGGCATCAGCTCGCCCTCACCACCCCCCTCCAGAAGGGGGTGCAGGTGCTGGAGGCCCACGACGCCGCCCTCACCCCCTTCCGGCGGGTGTGGGTGGTGCACGCCAACGACGGCGTCTTCCCCCGCCCCCCCTCCGGCGGCGGCGTCCTCACGGAGGGCGAACGGACGCGCCTGGCGGAGCGGGGACTCCTGCCGGTGGCCGACCGGGCCCGGGGACTCCGCCGGGAGCGGACGCTGTGGCGGGCGGTGACGGCCGGGGACGGGGTGACGGTCTCCTACCGCACCACCGACCCGGCGGGCACCCCCCTCCTCCCCTCCCTCATGGTGCCGGACCACGACCCCGGGAAGGAGCTGGCCCGGGACTGGGAGCCCCCCCGGGCGGTGGACCCGGAGCAGCGCCAGCGGGAGCTCGCCGACCTCCTGGCGGAGCCGGACGGCGGCCTCGTGGCGTCCCCCGACCCCGAGCCCCTGCGCCGGGCGGTGCTCGCCGCCCACGCCGAGGACGCCCGGGACGCCCTGGAGCGGCAGAGCGACCCCACGCGGGTGGCGCCCACCCCCTGGGCCGGGTGGATCCGCGACCCGGCCGCCCTGGCTCTCCTGGGCGAGCGCTACGGCGACGACCACGTGTGGAGCGCCAGCCAGCTCGAGAGCTACGCCCGCTGCCCCTTCCTCTTCTTCATGGAGCGGGTGCTCCGGCTGGAAGACGTGGCCGAGGCGGGAGAGGAGACCGACCTCCTCACCTTCGGCGGCGTGGCCCACCGCCTCCTGGAAGGGTTCTGGAACGCCATGAAGGACGCCCCGCCCGACGCCTGGGACCTGCGGGTGGAGACCGAGTACGCCCGGGTGCGGGACGCGGTGAAGGCGGGGCTGGAGCGGGAGGGGACGTGGACCGGCCTGCCGGTGCTGTGGCGGGAGACGTGGGAGGACGTGTCCGACGCGGTGCGGGCGTACCTGGCGAAGGAGCTACCCGCGCTGGCGAAGAAGGGCGAGCGCCCCGAGCTGGTGGAGCACGCCTTCGGCCGGGGCCCCGGGGCCGGTGAGCCCGTGCTCCTGGAGGGCAGCGACCGGGAGGGCCGGCCGGTGCGCCTCCGCCTGGCGGGACGCATCGACCGGGTCGACCGCCTGGGCGACGGCGGGCGCGCCATCCTGGACTACAAGACCTCCAGGACCCCCGCGGGGAAGAGCTACCTCGACGGCGTCACCCTCCAGTCGGCCCTCTACATGCGGGCGCTCCAGGCGGAGCTGGGCGAGCGCGTCGACCCGGGCCGGCTACCGGTCCATCAAGTCGCCCGGCCAGGGCACCCGGGGCGACATCGCGTGGGGCTCGACGGAGTTCGAGACGGCCCTCGCGCTGGCCTTCTCCATCCCGGGACGGGTGCGGGCCGGCCTGTTCGAGCCCGTCCAGGCGGCCTCGGCACAGTGGGAGGGCTACCACCCCAAGCGGGACGTCTGCCGCACGCGGGGCGCCCTCGCCGGAGGCACCCGCTGGGACGGCGCGGTTGCCCCGGAGGCCCCGGACGTGCCCGAGGCGCCCAGCGACGGGGGCGCCCCGTGAGCCGCACGCGCTGGACCCCGGAGCAGAAGGAGGCGCTGGCCGCCGACGGCGACACCCTCCTGGTGGCCAACGCCGGCACGGGCAAGACCACCACCGTGGTGGGGAAGATCCTCCGGCTCCTCGGGGTGGACCAGGGCGAGGGGGTGGAGCCCTCCACCACGCCGTGCGGCCTCCACCAGATCGCCGCAATCACCTTCACCGAGAAGGCGGCCTACGACCTCAAGCGGAAGCTCCGCTCCGAGATCGAGGCGTCGGACAAGGCCGAGGCGCTCCGCTGGGAGCTGGACCGGGCCTCCATCGGCACCATCCACGCCTTCTGCGGCTCCCTCCTCCGGGAGCACGCGCTGCGCCTGGGCATCGACCCCACCTTCCGGGTGCTGGACGAGCGGGAGACCACGGTGCGCCGCCAGGCCGTCGTCCGGGAGGTGGTGCTCGAGGCCCTCGAGGCCCGGGACGCCGGGGTGGCGGAGCTGTACCGCGCCATGGGTCTGGAGGGCTTCGAGCGCCAGGAGGGGCTGCTCGGGATGGTGGAGCGGGTGGTGGCCGACCTGGCCTGGCACCGGGAGCGGTGGGAGGGGTGGCTCGACGCCGGGGGCCGGCTCGACCGGGCGCGGCTGGCGGAGCTGTGCACCGCCTGGACGGACGGCGCCGACGACGAGGTCGCCGACCGCTGCGACGCCCTGGTGCGCCTGGGACGGCGCAGCCTGGAGCGGTGGCGGGCGTGGCTGGAGGAGGAGAACGCCCGGGACTTCGACCGCCTCATCCTGGACACCCACGCCCTCCTCACCGGCGAGGGGGGCGAGGCCGCCCTGGGTGCGCTCCGCCGCCGCTACCGCATCCTCATCGTGGACGAGTTCCAGGACACCGACGCCGCCCAGCGCGACATCGTCTTCGCCATCGCCCGGGGTCGGAAGGGGCCCCAGCTCTTCCTGGTGGGCGACCCCAAGCAGTCCATCTACCGCTTCCGCGGCGCCGACGTGACGGTGTGGAACGACGTGGAGCGGGACCTCCAGGACGACGGCCGGGTCCTCGACCTCACCCGCAACTTCAGGAGCCGCCCCGCCCTGGTGGACTACGTGAACGTGGTCGCCCGGGGCGCCATGGAGACGACGAGCGCGGCGCTGGCCACCCAGGAGCCCGAGGGGGTGGTGGCCTACGCCCCCCTGGTGGCGGGGCGCGAGCCGTCGCCCCACGCCGGCGTGGAGTGGCTGGCGTCCCAGGGAGGCAAGGCCGAGGAGCGCCGCCGGGCCGAGGCCGAGCACGTGGCGCTCCGCATCCGGGAGATGGTGGGCGAAGGGGGGAGCGAGCCCCTCCAGGTGAGCGACCCCGAGACGGGGAAGGACCGTCCCTGCCGCTACCGGGACGTGGCCCTCCTCTACCGCACCCGCTACGGCACGGAGCTGTACGAAGAGGCCCTGGCGCGTCACGGCGTCCCCGTCCACCACTCCGACGCGCCCCGGCTGGAGGAGCGGCAGGAGGTGCTGGACCTGGTGAACCTCCTGCGCCTGGTGGACAACCCCTTCGACGACCTGCGGGCCTTCGCCTTCTTCCGCTCCCCCTTCGTGGGGCTCCGGGACGAGGTGCTGGCCCGTGTGCGCATGGAGGCGCCCCGCCGCTCCCTCTACTATGAGGCCAGGAAGATCGTCGACGGGGTCGAGGGCGCCACCGACCCCTGGGCGTGGATCCCTCCCGAGGATCCCCGCATCCCCGAGGTGGAGCGGAAGGCGCTGGCGGACGGCGTGGGCGCCGTGGAGGAGGCCCGGGCCCTGGCGTCCCGCCTGCCCCTGGACGAGCTCGCCGAGCTCCTCCTGAGGAGGACGGGCTACCGCCTCCACCTCCACGTGCGGGGGCGGGCGCGAGAGGCCGAGGCCAACCTGGACGCGTTCGTCCGCATGCTGGAGGAGTACCGGGACCGCCCCCTGGGGACCTTCCTGGAGATCTGGGACCGGTGGGACCGCAGCGACACCGGCGTGCCCTCCGCGGCGCTCCACTCCAAGGACGACGACGTGGTCACCCTGAGCACCATCCACCGGGCCAAGGGGCTCGAGTGGCCGGTGGTGGTGCTGGTGGACGTGGACGGCAAGGTGGCGCCCAACTGGCCCAGCCGAAAATGGAAGAGCGACCGGCGGCTGGGCCCCGCCCTCATGCCGAGCCGGGGCGACGCCGGGGCCCGGGCGACCCTCCTCGGGGAGCGGGCCGCCCTGGAAGAGACCGCCGAGGAGGCGCGCCTCCTCTACGTGGCCGTCACCCGGGCCCGGGAGCGCCTGGTGGTGGCGGCACCCGAGGACTACAAGGAGGGCTCCTACGCGAGCTGGCTCCTGGCGGGGGCGCCCGGCGTCCAGGTGCGCAGGGAGGCCCCCGAGGTGCCGGCGCCGGAGGCGCATCCGGCCGTGGCGCTGTCGGCCCTGGACCGCATCGTGGAGGGGGAGGCGCCTCCCCTGGTGCGGCCGCTCCCCGAGCCGCCCCTGCGCTTCGCCACGTCCGCCACCGAGATGATGACCCGGGCGTCGGACCCGGAGGCGTGGGAGCGGCGCTACCGCCACGGGGTGCAGGCGCCGTGGGAGTTCGCGCCGGCGCCGTCCCGCTCCGGCGGGGTGCCGGCCACCGCCCGGGGCACCCTCATCCACGGCGTCCTGGAGCGGCTGGAGGAGGAGCGGGAGCTGAGCCGGGTGCTGGACGAGGCCATCGGGGAGCTGGAGAACCCCGAGGTGGAGGCGCTGCTCTCGCCCGGGACACGCTACCGGCGCGCCCTGGAGCAGGAGATCCGCACGGTGGTCACCAGCCCCCAGTGGGCCTGGTACGTGGAGGGGGAGCACCGGCGGGAGCTGCCGTTCGCCCACCTGGTCGGCCCCAGGGAGTGGCGGCTGGGCGCCTTCGACCTCTACCGCCCCGCGGGGGCGAAGGCCCCGGGCGCCCCGGCGCCCTCACCGGCACCGGCGGCCGACGCCAACCTGGACCTGTTCGCGGGGCCGCCTCCCGAGGCCGCCGGGGAGGAGGCGTGGATCATCGACTTCAAGACCCACGTCATCGTCGCGGGGCGGGCCCCGGAGGTGGCGGCGGGCTACGCCATCCAGGCCCGGGTCTACCGGGAGGCGGCGGCGGTAGCCGGCCCCGCCCGGGTGCGCTTCCACTTCACCCACCCGAACGTGGTGGTGGACGCCGACTGAGGCGTCAGCGCCCGGCGCCCATGCCGTAGTCGGTGAGCCGGTCCCATGCGCTCTGGGCCCCGTCCACCTCGGCCTGGACCCGCCGGGCCAGCCGCTGGGCCTCCTCGCCCAGGCTCCGGCAGTCGGGGGCGCTCAGAAGCGCCACCGAGTGGAGCAGCTCCCGGCCGCCCCACACCGCGATGGCCCGGTGCACGTCCTCGTGGGCCCGGAGCCGGTGCATGTAGAGCTGCCAGTCCGACACCAGCGCGGCCTCCGCGCGGGGGCGGTCGTCCCAACGCGGAAGGGTGGTGACGACGTCCACCTCCAGGCTCACACGCCCCGGGGCGCAGCGTCCGCCCACCCTCCGGGGGACGTAGCTCCAGCGCAGCGCGAAGTCGGTGAGGGCGTGCCAGTGCACGCCGCCGTGGCGCGGGCCCCTGGACGCCAGCTCGAGGTTGATGCGCGACGCCGAGGTGCCGTGGACGTCGTAGAAGCGCTCCTCCGTGCGCACGGTGAGGGCCGTGTGGGGCGGGGAGACGGCGGCGGGTCGGGGGTCGCGTGTGGAAGCGGCGGCCGCCCAGGCGTCGGGCGCGGATGCGGGCGCCGGCGCGCGCTCCGCGCCCCGGGGGGAGGCGCAGGCGGCGACGGCCAGGACCAGGGGGAGGATGCGGATGACCCGGAGGGGCATCCGACCATGATGGGGAGCGGCGCCGGACCCCGCCAGGGCCTCAGCGGAGGCCTTCGGCGGCCTCCTCCACGAAGTCCCCGTAGCGGCGCGGCTCCCTTCCCAGGAGGGCCCGCTGGGCCTCCAGGTCGTCGGGCGTCGCCACCAGCCCCCGCTCCTCGAAGAAGCGGAACATGGCCTCCAGGTCATCCCGCAGCCACTCGGGGAGGTGGGGTCCCACCGTCTCCCGCCACGCCTCCACGCCCCCCAGGTAGCGCACCTCCCGCCCCAGGGCCGCGGACCACGCCGCGGCCGCGCCGGGGCCGGTGACCACGTCGGGCCCGTTCACCGGAAAGGTGCGCCCCTCCACGTCCGGCTCCAGGAGTGCGGCCGCCGCCACGTCGGCGATGTCCCGGGCGTCCACGCGGCTGAGCCCCACCTCCCCCAGGGGAGAGGGGTAGACGCCCGCCTCGGCGATGGCCTCCAGCCCCTGGAGGTCGTTCTGGAAGAAGTTGTTCGGTGCCACCACCGCGTGGGGCACCCCCTCGTCGGCCAGGGCTTCGGCGATGTCGAGCTTGGAGCGGAAGTGGGGAATGTGCTGCCCCTCCTGGGCGCCGTAGACCGACAGCAGCACCACGCGGCTCACGCCGGCCCGGGCGGCGGCCGCCGCCACGTTCATCCCCATCCGGGTCTCCTGGGGGTGGAGCGGCGTCAGGAGGAACACCCGGTCGACGCCCTCCAGCGCCCGGTCCACGGAGGGCCGCTCCAGGAGGTCGCCCAGCACCGGCGTCACCCCCTCGGGCACCCGCTCCTTGTTCAGGGGCGTGTGGGTGAGGACGGCGACGTCCACCTGCCGCGCCCGGAGGCGACGCACCAGCCGGCTCCCCACGGTACCGGTTCCGCCGGTGACCAGGACCTTCATGTCGGGCCTCCCTGCCGGACGTGACGAGGGGGGAGGGCCGGCCGGCCCTCCCCCCTCCATCCTACCCGCACCCGGACGGCGCGTCACATCCGCCCGGTCACGTCTCCCGCCTCACTTCACGTGGAGCATGTCCCGGTAGGTGGGCATGGGCCAGAAGTCGTCCGGCACCAGCTTCTCCAGCTGGTCCACCACCGATCGCACGGCCGCCATGGCCGGGATGATGTGCTGGAACATGTGCTCGGCCTTGGAGTGGACGTCGTCGCCCCCCAGCTCGGCGTTCTGCTTGTTGAGCTGGTCCAGCTTGTCGGTGAGCTCGTCGACGAGCTCGCTGACCTTGCGGGCCGTGACGAGCACCCCCTCGGTCTTCACCCCCACCTCGGCCCCCCGCTCCGCCGTCTGGAGCAGGTCGCTCAGGTACCGGCTGGCCGCGGGCAGCACCATGGTGCTGGCGATGTCGGCCGCCATCTCGCCCTCGATGTTGATGGTCTTGAAGTACTGGTCCAGGGCGATCTCATGCCGGCTCTCCAGCTCCCTGTGGGTGAGGACGCCGTACTTCTCGAAGAGCGCGACGTTCTTGTCCTTCACCAGGTAGGGCAGGGCCGCCAGCGTGTTCTTCAGGTTCAGGAGCCCGCGCTTCTCGGCCTCCGTCACCCACTCCTCGCTGTAGTTGTCCCCGTTGAAGATGATGTGCTTGAAGGCGGGGACCTCGTCGGCCAGCAGCTTCTGGAGCGCCCCGTCCAGGTCGGCGCCCTTGGACACCTCGGCCTCCAGGTGGGTGACCATCTCGTCGACGGCCTCGGCCACGATCGTGTTCAGCACCGTCGCCGGGAAGGAGATGCTCTGGGAGCCGCCCAGGGCGCGGAACTCGAACTTGTTGCCCGTGAAGGCGAAGGGGCTCGTCCGGTTGCGGTCGCCCGCGTGCTTGGGCAGGTGGGGCAGCGTGCGCACGCCAAGCCCCATGAGCCCGCCCTCCTTGCTGCTCCTGGCGGTCCCCGCCTTCTCGATCTGCTCGAAGATGTCCGTGAGCTGATCGCCCAGGAACACGCTGATGATGGCCGGCGGGGCCTCGTTGGCGCCCAGCCGGTGGTCGTTGGCGGCGCTGGCCACCGACACCCTGAGCAGGTCCTGGTGCCGCTCCACCGCCCGCAGGACGGCCGAGCAGAAGAACAGGAACTGCATGTTGTCGTGGGGCGTGTCGCCGGGCTCCAGGAGGTTGGCGCTCTCCGAGCCGAAGCTCCAGTTGAGGTGCTTGCCGCTGCCGTTAACGCCGGCGAAGGGCTTCTCGTGGAGCAGCGCCACCAGCCCGTACTTGCGCGCCACCTTGCGCAGCGTGCTCATGACGAGCTGCTGATGGTCGGCAGCAATGTTGGCGTCCTCGTAGATGGGCGCCACCTCGTACTGGGCCGGGGCCACCTCGTTGTGCCGCGTCTTGAGCGGCACGCCGAGCTTGTAGAGCTCCAGCTCCACCTCGTTCATGCAGTCCAGCACCCGGTCGGGGATGGAGCCGAAGTAGTGGTCCTCCAGCTCCTGGCCCCGGGGCGGCTTGGCGCCGAAGAGGGTGCGGCCGGTGGTGATGAGGTCGGGGCGGCGGTAGAAGAACTCCTCGTCGATGAGGAAGAACTCCTGCTCGGGCCCCAGGGTGGCCTTCACCTGCCGGGCCGGCGTCTCGAAGAGCGCCAGCGCCCGCTTGGTCTGCTCGTTCAGCGCGTGGATCGAGCGGAGCAGCGGGGTCTTCTGGTCCAGCGCGTCACCGGCCCACGAGGCGAACGCCGTGGGGATGGAGAGGTACGCGCCGGCGGGCCCCTCCATGATGAACGCCGGGGAGGTGGGATCCCACGCCGTGTAGCCCCGGGCCTCGAAGGTGGCCCGCAGGCCTCCCGACGGGAACGAGGACGCGTCGGGCTCGCCCTGCACCAGCTCCCGGCCGCCGAACTCGGTGATGGCCCGTCCGTCGCCGGTGGGCGAGATGAACGAGTCGTGCTTCTCGGCCGTGAGGCCGGTCAGGGGCTGGAACCAGTGGGTGAAGTGGGTGGCACCCTTCTCCAGCGCCCACTCCTTCATGGCTACGGCCACGGCATCGGCCACCCCTGGATCCAGCTCGGTGCCCTCCTCCAGCGTGCGCAGGAGGGCCTTGTAGGCGGACTTGGGGAGGCGGGTCTGCATCTGGGCGAGGCTGAAGGTGTTCAGGCCGAACACCTCCTCCAGATCGACCCGGGTCGGCTTGTCGGCCTTCCCGTTCGAGCGTACCGGCGACGCCTTCACCGCGGCGAGGGCGTCGAAGCGCTTGTTGGGGGTCTGGACACGCGTCATCGTGATCGTCCTCACAGGTCGGGTCGGTCGTGGGGAGACCGCCGGGGCGGCTGCCCCGGAGTCGCACGAATGGTGACGCAGGCGCGGGGCCGCCACAAGGCCGCCGCCTGGCGCTATTGCATAACTGACATTAGGCTAAATTACTTTATGCATCTCGCCGGCAGCCCTGCCGTCGCCCCTGCCCCGCACCCCTGACGCCACAGTGACCACGGACCTCCTGGACCGCCCCGAGGACGCCACCCTGGCCGAGACCCTGGGCGGCCGGGGCCCCGCGCTCCTGGTGGTCCGGGGGGCCCGGGGGGCAGGGGTGTCGACGGCGGTCCGCCGGGCGGTTCCCGGAGGGGTCCGCCGGATCTGGTACGCCGCCACCCCTCTGGCGGACGCCGACCAGCGCGCGCTGCTGGACGCCACCCTGGCCGCGGCCCTGGGGGAGGAAGGCCCGGCCGCCCCGCCGGGCGGCGAGCCGCCGGACTGGCCGGAGCTGCTCGAGCGCCTGCGGGCCCGCCTCGACAGCGACCGGGAGCCCACGGTCCTCGTGCTGGACGGCGTCGACGCCCTCCTGGACGCCCGCTCCCGTCTCCCCGAGCTGCTGTCGTCGTTCTGGGCGGGGGTGCGGGCCCACGCCCTCCCCTTCCACCTGGTTTTAGCGGGCTCCCCGGCCCTGGACGCCCTGGCCCGGGAGGGCCCCCTGGCCGAAGCCGTCTCCCTGGACCTGGAGCTGGAGCCCCTCGACTTCCGCACGGTGGCGGCCCGGGTCCCCGACTGGCCCGCCCGGGAGCGCCTCCTGGCGTGGGGCGTGTTCGGGGGGCGGGCGGCCGTGGCCGGGGGCATCGACCCGTCGGTGTCCCTGGCCACCAACGTGCGCCGCCTGGTGCTGGACCCCGACGCCCCCTTCCTGCATCACGGTACGGAGCTCCTCGAGCGGGACCTCCAGAGTCCCGCCCGCTACGGCTCCGTCCTGCGGGCCCTGGCCCGGGGCCGGCGGGAATGGGGCGAGGTGGTGGAAGCGGTGCCCGACTTCGGCTCGGCCGGCCAGCTCGCCCCCTACCTTTCCCGTCTCGAGACCCTGGGCTGGATCGAAGTGGGCCGCTCGGTGGACGCCCCCGCCCGCTCCCGGAGCCGCCGGTACCGGGTGAGGGACCCGTTCCTCTCCTTCTGGCTCCGCTACGTGCCCCCCCACCTGGCGGCGCTGGAGAGCGGCGAGGCCGCCGCCGTCTGGTCCCAGGCGGTGCGCCCCGACCTGGACGCCCACATGCGCCTCCACTTCCACCGCCTCTGCCACGACTGGCTCCTCCTCCACGGCGACGAGGCCCTCCCCGCCCGGGCCCGGGAGGTGGGAGGGCTGTGGGGCGCCGGGTACGACCTGGAGGTGGGCGGGACGCTCCGGACAGGGGCCGCCTTCTACGGCCGCTGCCTGTGGACGGAGGAGCCCGTCGGAGGCGAGGTGCTGGACGAGATCGACGACGCCGTCGCCACCACGCGCTACGGCTTCGGCCGGGAGTCCCGCCTGCGCCTGGTCTTCTCCACCGGAGGCTTCGACGCCGGACTCCAGCGCCGCCGGGCACGGGACGTCGAGGTGCGCCTCGTCGGCCCGGAGCAGCTCCTCGGGAGCTGAGCGGCGCTGGCGTGCGAGGGCGGCGGGGCGACCCCTGTGCACCACGCGCCTGCCGCCGCGTCTCCCCTCATGGAGCTCCCGTCCCCAGGTCCCCGGAGGTCGCCATGCACCCCCTCCGCCGTGCCGTTGTCCCCTCTCTCCTGCCCCTCCTTTCCACCCCCGCCCTCATGGCCGTGGCCGGCTGCGCCCACGGCAGCGGCCGCCTGGCGGAATACGACTTCCGCGACCGCACCGTGGCGGTGGTGGCCACCCTCCCGCCCCGCCCCTACGTGTCCACGGGAGGCCACTACCTCACCGGCGGCCCCGGCGGCTACGGCCGGCCCGCCTCCCCGGTGGAGGCCATGCTCCGTCTGGGAGCCGGGATCTACAAGGACGTCCAGGCCGACAAGCTCCGCGAGCGCCTGGACAGCGCCGGTTCCCGCCTGGACGTGTCCGACCGCATCTCCGGCACCCTCCTGGAGGGGGCCGCCCGCACCCTCGGGAGCCGGGCCGTCGACGACGCCCGGGACGCCGACTTCCAGCTCGAGGTCCGGGTGGACGAGTACGGGGTCTCCGCGCCGCACTGGGACGACGAAGTCCGCTTTCGCCTGAAGGCCCGCCTCCTTCTCCTGGACCGGGAAGGCCGGGAGGTATGGAAGGCGAGGGTCGACGCCGACGAGCCGGTCAGCGCCCGCTGGTTCCGGGTGGGCACCCCGGGGGCCGACGTGTGGACCGGCCACGCTCTGGGCGACCTCGACGTGGACGAGATCGTGCAAGCCTTCCAGGCCATGGCCGACCACACCGCCTATGCCCTCGTCGACCTCCTCCGCCACGACATGGAGGAGGTGCGGGGGCGCTGAAGGCGGCGGCCGGGGCGAGACCCCGCTCGGCAGGCGCGCTGGCGCGCATCGTGCGAAGCAGGGTCCTCGAGAAAGGTGAAGGCGGGCCACCGTGACAGGGAGAGCAGCAGGCGAGATGCAGCGACCGACGACGAACTTCCCCGGCGCCCCCGTGCTGGTGCTCCTCGCCAGCCTGGCCGGCTGCTCCCCCTCCACCGGGATGGTGGAGCGGGGCATCGAGAACGAGCTCCCCCGGGTGTTCGGCCCCGCCGACCAGTACGACGTCCACATCCAGGGGCTGAAGGCCGGACAGGGGTACGCCGACCAGGTGGTCGCCACCGGCTGGCGGGTGCAGCCCCAAGGCGCCCCCGTCATCGACCGGCTGGACGTGGAGCTGCACGGCGTCACCTACGACCGGGACCGGAAGCGCCTGTCCCACCTGGACAGCGCCCGGGCGGTGGCGTGGATCCAGGCCCGGGACCTGTCCTCGTTCCTGGAGCGGCAGGACGGAATCCGGAGCGCCGAGGTGACGCTGGAGGAGCCCGACTCGGCGGTCGTGAGGCTCCGGCCCGACCTGGGGGGCCTTCCCCTCCCCCGCGGCGCGGCCGCGGAGGTGCACGGGCGCATCGAGGGACGGGGGCCCCGGCTGCGCTTCGACGTGAGCCGGGTGGACGCGGCCGGGTTCGGCATCGGGGGAAGCGTCGCCGATCACGTCTCCGACCTCATCAACCCGCTGGTGGACCTGTCGGACCTCCCCGTGGCGCTGAACGTGACCGACGTGCGGGTGGAGGGAAGCCGGGTTCGCATCGAGGCCACGGCCGACGCCAGCAGCGTGCGGCCGGGGGGCTGAGCCCCGGGGGACCGGCCGGCCCCCGTCAGCGGGGGCGGCCGAAGTGCGTTTCCGTCTCCACTCCGCAGGCGTGGAGGAAGCGGGTGGGAAGCTCGCCGCCGATGAAGACGAAGACGGCGGAGGCAGGAACCGAGAGCGCCTCGCCTGTCCGCCGCTCCAGCCGGGCCTCCGTGGCCGAGAGGCGCGTCGGCGTGGTCTCCCACAGGACCTCGAGCGCGCCCGCCCCGAGCGCCCGCTCCGCCCGCTCCTGGTTGGCCGGCTTGATGCGCCCGAACGCGGCCCCCCGGTAGGAGAGCCGCACCCTGTTGCCGGGCTGCTCGGCCAGCGCCAGGGCGGCCTCCACCGCCGAGTCGCCCCCGCCCACCACCAGCACGTCCTCGTCCCGGTACGCCTCCGGCTCCCGCAGGGCGTAGACCACGTGGGGCGCGTCCTCCCCCGGGATGCCCAGCTTCCGGGGCACGCCCCGCCGGCCCACGGCCAGGATGACCCTGCGGCTCTCATACGTCTCCCCCTCCGCGGTCTCCACGACGAAGTGGTGGTCGGCCACCCGGCGGACCCCGGTGACCGTCTGCCCGGTGCGCACCCCGAGTCCGGCAGCCGCCACGATCTCGCCCCACAGCCCGATGAGCTCCTCCTTCCGGATCTCCCGGAGGGGCAGCTTCCCCCACCCGGGCACCTTCACCGGGCGGGTCATGACCAGCTTCTTCCGGGGGTAGTGCATGACGGTCCCCCCCACGTTCTCCTTCTCCAGCGTCGCCAGGGCCATCCCCCTGCGGTGGGCTTCCAGCGACGCCGACAGCCCCGCCGGACCGCAGCCCACCACCACCAGGTCCAGCACGCCGGGGGGCCCGGCCGAGGGCTCCCGGGCGATGCCCTCCACGCACTGCCGGCCCTGCTCGAAGGCGTTGGCCACGAGCCCCATCCCCCCCAGCTCGCCCACGATGTAGAGGCCCCGGACGTTGGTCTCGAAGTTCTCCCGGACCCGGGGGAGGTCGACCCCCCGCTTCTCGGTCCCGAACACGAGCTGGATGGCGTCCATGGGGCACGTCCGCTCGCAGAGGCCGTGGCCGATGCAGCGGGCGGGGCTCACGGCCACCGCCTGGCCGTCCCGCATGCCCAGCACCTCCTCCGGGCAGATGGCGACGCAGTTGCCGATGCCGATGCAGCGCCCGGTGTCCACCACGGGATGGAGGGAGACGGGCTCGTGCAGCCCGTAGCGGAGGGCCTCCACGCGGGCGGCCTCGCTCTCCCGCTCCCGGCGCCGGGTCCGCAGGAGCACCGGCAGGGTCGCCAGCAGGGCGAGCCCTCCGCCCACGCCCCACACCACCAGGAGGTCCCGATCCACGTCAGAATACCCGGTACAGGGTGAAGGTGAGGGCGTCGCTCCGAAGGCTCGCGCCCCGCTCCACCCGGATCCGGACGCTCGCCCGGAGCCCGGGACCCAGCCCCACGTCCGCGGAGGCCTCACCCCCCTGGGTGGTCAGCGACCGCTGGAGGTAGTCGGAGCGGTACATCCTGTAGCCCAGGCGGAGGCGGGCGTCCCCGAGCGCCATGGACACGGCGGGAGCGGCCGTCATCAGCCTTCCGGCCTCCCCCTTCCAGTACGAGGCCGTCGCCTCCAGGGAAGCGGGCCCGGGAGCCAGCCCCGGTGCCAGGAGCGACGCCGAGTAACCGGTGGCGGGTCCCGATCCCGGCTCCGTGGAGCGGGATACGTCCGCAGCGAGCCGCCCGCTGCCCGCCCGGACGGCCAGCCCCGCCGAGACG
Source organism: uncultured Gemmatimonadales bacterium (assembly GCA_963720485.1). GTDB lineage: Bacteria > Gemmatimonadota > Gemmatimonadetes > Longimicrobiales > Gaopeijiaceae > MFD05684-c1. The sequence goes on along the minus strand of OY970395.1, from coordinate 259,333 downwards.
CGGTCCCGGCGCCGGTCGAACACCTCCGCCGGGCGCCAGTCCAGGTAGCTCTCCCGGCGCGAGTATGCCGCCCGCAGGTCGACCTTCGCCGACACCGCCACGGACGCCCGCACGTCCAGGCGGGAGACGCGCCAGCGGCCGCTGTCCGGGTCCCGGTCGGCCTGGAGGTCCTGGGCGAGGCGCAGCTCCCCCGCGCCGAGGCGCTGGCTCAGGCCCGCGAAGGCGTGGGCGGGGAGGGAATCGGTGGCGCCGACGGTGTGGGCCGAGAGGTCCCCGCTCCAGCTCCACCCGGCGCCGCGCCGGGTCGCGTCCAGCACCACGGAGGCCTTCCGCCTCTCCAGGGAGGGCCGCTCGTTCCAGCGGTCCGGCTGGAATCCCACCAGCACGCCCACCCCCAGCCAGGGCCCGCCCCAGCGGGCGTGGATCCCGTCCCAGAAGCCGCTGTAGACCTCGTCCGGGGCGTGGAAGCGCCCCAGCTCCAGGCGGAGGGGAATCCGCTGGAAGCGCCGGTCCAGCGCCGCGGCGTACACCCGGGCCGACGCGGCCGCCTCCCCCAGGTCCTGGTCGGCGTAACGGTAGGCCAGGCGGGCTCCCAGGCGGAGGTCGAACCCTCCCACCGCCTCCGGCGCCGTCAGGTCGAGGCGGAAAGCGGGCGTGGCGAACGTCCTTCCCACCTCGGCGGAAGGCGTCTCCCCGAAGCGGGTGGTGGAGCGCAGGGTCGCCACGTCCACGCCGACGCGGCCGTGGGGGCGGGGGCGCGGCCGGTCGCCGTGCGGCGGGCCGCCGCCGCCCGCCCGGGAGGGGCCCGGCGGCTGCGTGGGGTCGTGCACCGCCGCCAGCGCCGGCCGCGCCCCCTCCGGCACCGGGGCGGAGGGGGCCCGGGCCAGCGTGAGGGCGAGGCCCGCGCCCCGCGTCACCGGGAAGGCGGGCCCGGCGAACGTCAGGACCGACCGGGTCGGGGACGCCGCCGTCACCGTCAGGCGCCCCACCGGCGCCGTCAGCGTGTCCCGGGCCACGGTCAGCGTGTCTCCCGCGGCCAACCCCTGGTCGGTTCCCACGTCCAGGTACAGGCTCGCGCCGGCCACCTGGCGCACCCGCACCGTGATCCGCGGCGGGACCGCCTGGGCTCGGAGGGGGGCGTGCCCCAGAGCCACCGCCAGCGCGGCCGCCGCCAGCGCGATGCCCGGCCGGCGCCGGCGCATCACGCCCTCCCGTGGCAGGCGTAGCACTGGGAGCTCTCGTACACGTAGCCCTTCACCTCCTTGTGGTGCTCGTCCATGGTGGACTGGGCGTGCTCGTGGCACGTCAGGCACGAGAAGGCGCCGAAGTCGGTGGAGGAGGTGTGGCAGGTGGCGCAGCTCGACCACCGGCCCCGGTGGTGGCCCGTGTAGATGGGGAAGTACTGGGCGTCGTGGTCGAAGCTCGAGGCCCACGAGCTGGTGCCGTGGCAGGTCTCGCAGGTGGTGGGGAAGCCCGACCCTCCGTGGGCCCCGTCGAAGTCCGACTGGTGGCAGGCCACGCAGTCGCCCTGGCCCGCCGGCGCCGGGAAGAGGAGCTGGTAGCCCGGCACCTGGTGGCACGCCGTGCACGCCGCCGACGCGTGCGCCCCCACCAGTTGGAAGCCCCCCGACAGCAGCGCGTGGTCCGCGGTGGCGCCCTCCCAGCCGCTGGTCGTGTGGCAGCTCCCGCAGGTGGTGGGGATCCCCGAGCCCGCGTGCGCTCCGTCGTAGTCCGACTGGTGGCAGGCCACGCAGTCGCCCTGGCCCGCCGGCGCCGGGAAGAGGAGCTGGTAGCCCGGCACCTGGTGGCACGCCGTGCACGCCGCCGACGCGTGCGCCCCCACCAGCTGGAAGCCCCCCGACAGCAGCGCGTGGTCCGCGGTGGCGCCCTCCCAGCCGCTGGTCGTGTGGCAGCTCCCGCACGTGGTGGGGATCCCCGAGCCCCCGTGCGCTCCGTCGTAGTCGGGGCGGTGGCACGCCACGCAGTCGTCGGGCGAGGCGGGGAGCCCGGCCAGCGACGTGCCTCCCGCGCCGCCGTGGCACGCCGCGCAATCCAGCGCCCCGTGGGCCCCCACCAGGGGGAACCCGGTGCCGCCGTGGTCGAAGGTGGCTCCGCTCCACGCGTCGGACGTGTGGCACGTGAGGCAGGTGGTGGGAAAGCCGGAGCCGCCGTGCTCCCGGTCGAAATCGGCCCGGTGGCACGCCACGCAGTCGCCGGGTCCCGCGGGCGCCGGGAAGAGGAGAGCCCGGTGCCCGTCGACGTGGCAACTCCCGCACTCCACGCCGGCGTGGGCGCCCTGCAGCGGAAAGCCCGTGACGCCGTGGTCGAAGTCGGGCGCCTGCCAGGCGTCCACGGTGTGACAGGTGAGACATTCGGTCGTGAGGCTCGAGCCGGGGTGCTCCCGGTCGAAGTCGGCGCGGTGACACGCCACGCAGTCCCGGGGCGAGGTCGCCTCGAAGAGGGGCGCCATGCCGGGAACCTGGTGGCACCCGGAGCAGGCGACCGCCGCGTGGGCCCCCAGCAGCTCGAACCCGGACAGGGCGCCGTGGTCGAAGGCGGGAGCGTCCGCCCACGCCAGGGTGCCGTGGCAGGTGGTGCAGTCGGTGGGGAGGCCGCCTGCCACGTGGTCCAGGCTGCGGGCCTCCCGGTAGTCGGCCATGTGGCACGACCCACAGTCGGAGGGGAGCGGCGAGAACGCGCCCCCCCGGTCGTCGGCGTGGCAGGACTCGCAGGTGAGCTGGAGGTGGGCGCCGGTCAGGGGAAAGCCGGTCCGGAGATGGACCGCCTCCCCATCCACGTCCTGGAAGGAGGTGGTGGTGTGGCAGCTCGCGCAGTCGTCCACCATGCGGCCCTCGTGGACGTCGGCGTGGCAGGTCGCGCAGTCGGTGGGCGCCGCACGAGGCTCGTCGAAGCGCAGGTCCAGGTGGCATCCCCGACACGGCACCTGGCCGTGGGCACCCGTGAGGGGGAAGTCCGCCACCGCGTCGTGGCGGAACGCCATGTCCGCCCGGGCGGGCGTCCACCCCTCGGAGGTGTGACACGCGGAGCAGTCCATCCCCTCGGGAAGGCGGCCGTGGGGGTTGGCGGTGGCCTGGGCCGCGGCCACCATGGGCCGAAGCAGCGTCACGGCGAGCGCCGCCGCCAGGAGAAGGCCCTTCATCGGCGCACCCCCTCGTGGCAGTCCACGCACCGGGTTCCCAGCCCCGTCCACCGGACCACGGGCTGCCCCCGGCTTCCGGGCTCGGTGCGGTGGCAGGAGGCGCACGGCACGTCGGCGTGGGCGCCGTCCAGGACATAGCCGGTGCGGGCGTGGTCGAAGGAAGGCAGGGCGAAGCCCTCCTCCGTGTGACAGGCGTCGCACGCCCGGCCCCCGAACTGGCCGTCGTGGGGGTCGTCCGCGCCGTGGCAGGAGGCGCACGTCCTGTTGTCGATGCGGAGAACCAGGCTGTCGCCGACGGGTCGGTGGCACGACCCGCAGGGGACGGTCACGTGGGCGCCCTTCAGAGGGAAGTCGGTATCGGCATGCCGCTCGGGCCCCCACGCGGCGGGGAGCCACGTCCGCTGTCCGTGGCAGCCCGCGCAGTCCCCTCCGCCGGCCTGGTCGCGGAACACCCCGTCGTGGGGATCCTGGTGACAGGAGAGGCAGGATCCCGCCTCGGGGGGCGGATACGCCCCCACCCTCGACGCAAAGCGGAGGCGGATCCCGGGCCGCGCCGCCGCCGTCCGATCATGGCACGACGCGCACGCCAGCTCGGCGTGGCGCGCCACCAGCGCGAAGCCCGTGGTACCGTGGTCGAAGCCCCGCTCCACCCCGCCCCGCTGGAGCCGGTCCCATCCGGCCGTGGTATGGCAGCGCTCGCACGTCCCGGCCATGGCCCCGGCGTGGGGATCCCGGTGGCAGGTGGCGCACCCGCCCGACGCCACCGGCCGGTAGCGGGTCACCGGCCGGCCGTCGGCCCCGGGCCCGGACGCGTGGCACCCCGAACAGGCCACCTGGGCGTGCTTGCCCGTCAGGGCGAAACCGGCCCGCTGGTGGTCGAAGCCCGGCGCCCGGTCCCAGCCGGAGGCGTCGTGGCAGCTCCGGCACGTGCGGCCGGCGAACTGCCCCGCGTGGGGGTCGTCGTCCCGGTGGCACGAGGCGCACGCCGTGGGGAGACCGAGGAACGTCCGATCGAGAGCCCCGTGGGCCGTCCGATCCTTCCGCACCTCGGCGTCCTCCACCCGGGTGGGGGTGTGGCACTCCCGGCAGCCTACCTCCCGGTGCTTCCCTTCCAGGGCGTAGCCGGTGCGCTCGTGGGGGAACGCCGCGGTGTCCAGGCGCACCAGCAGGAAGTCGCGCCCGAAGTGCTCCTTGTGGCAGACCGAGCAGTCGCCGTCCACCCGGGCGTGGAAGCCCTCGCCGGCCTGGATGCGCGCCTCCAGGGACCGGTGGCAGCTCAGGCACAGGGACGGATCGCTCCCCTGCTGCCGCAGGCGGTGGCAGCGGGTGCAGTTCCCCATCCCCTCCAGGTCGGCATGGGCAACGGAGAGCTTCCCCGGGGAGATGATCTGGGCGGCGCCGCTCCGGGGCCCGGCCAGGAGAGCGAGGAGGACCGCCGCGCAGGCGGCGGCCACCCGGGCTCCGGGGCCGAGCAGCGTCCCGGAGCGGCGGCCGGGCCTCATGCTCCGCCCCTCCCCTCGGCAGCGAGTCGAGCCAGCGCCACCTCCACGCGCCTTCGCAGGTCGGGGTCCGTCGCCACCTCCTGGGCCCGTCGCCAGCGGCGCGCGGCCGCCGCCCCATCGCCGGCCTGCACCTCGATGACGCCCAGGTCGTAGAGGGCGACTCCGTCGCCGGGGGCCCGGGCGAGGCGCTCCTCCAGCACGGCCCGGGCATTGTCCCAGGCCCCCAGGGAGGCGTGGGCAGACGCCAGGTCGTAGTAGGGGCCCGGGTCGTCGGGGTCCAGTGCGATGGCTTGCCGGTAGCGGGGCAGGGCGTCGCGGACGCGGTGACCGTCGTGGAGGAGCCGGGCCAACTCCAGCAGCGCGTCCCGGTCTCCGGGCGCCGCCGCCCCCCGCGCCTCGAGCGCCGCCACCCGCTCGGCGAAGCGCGCCGCCACCTCGGGGGACGGACCGGGAGCGCCCTCCGGTGCGCCGGCGGCCGGGGGCGTCGGCCCGTGAGCCGCTCCCCCGGGGGCGGGCGCGGTCGCGGCTGGGCGCGCGCCGGGCGTCCCCGCCCGCCGGGGCCGTCCGCCGGTACCGGGCCACAGCACGAGGGCAGCCCCCGCCAGGGCCATGACGGCCGCCGTCACCAGGGTCGGGCGCGGGGAGGGCACGGCCGTCAGAAGACCCAGGTGTAGCCGAAGAGGACCGCCACGCCCACGTGCACCGCCAGGATCAGGAACATCACGATCGCCAGCGGCAGGTGGAACACGTGCCAGTAGCGGAAGAGGCGCTGGAACGGGCGCAGGAGCAGCACCTGCTGCCGGAGCCGCCCCTGCTCCCTGGCCAGGCGGAGGAGCTCCCGCCGGTCCCGGGCCGGCACCCCGTGGGAGCGGAGGAGTCCGCGCACCTTCCGCTGCCGGGCGCGGCCACGGACGTCCTCCGCCACGGCCAGCGCCAGGGAGGAGGCCAGCCCCCGGGGCGCCACGGCCGGGAGCGGAACGGCAAGGGCCGCCTCCAGCTCGGCCTCCGGCAGCCCGGAGCGAGCCCGGAGGGCGCGTCCCACCTCGCCGATGCGCTCCGCCACCGCCTCCATTCCCAGGAAGCGACCGTTCACCGTCTTCGGGATGCGCACGTACAGGTAGCGGCCGAATACGCCGCTGGCGACCACCAGCGCCATGCTCCAGAACGCCACCGAGACGATGCCGCCGAACTTGAAGGTGGTGTGGAGGAGAACCAGCCACGGCCCGAGGGTGCACAGGAAGATGTGCACCTGCAGCCACTGCCGGAGCGAGCCGAAGCGGGCGAGGAACGCCAGGCGCTTCCGGGCGGTGTAGCCCACCACGCCCACCAGGATCATCCCCGTGCCCACGACGCCGAAGCCCTGCCCCACCAGGCCCGTGGGCGCGAACCACGCGGCCATGGGCGAGAACGCGCGCTCGCCCAGGGGAAGGAGGTAGTAGGCGAGCCCCCACAGGAGGGACCCGCCGGCGACGGACAGCCAGACCACGACGAGGATGAATCCCAGCACGGCGCGCATCCTGGATGGCACGCCAGGACGGTCCCGGCCTCCCCATACGAAAAAGGCCCGATACCGATCCTGGCATCGGGCAAGGCAACGGGAAGGGTCCCGTTGCCTCCTGGCAGCTGGGCTATCCGCCGTCCGACGGACCCCTGGCTTTGCGCCCCGCCGTTACCGACGGTTTGCCCTTAGCAGGATGAAAACAGACTACATCCTGACGAAACTGTTCGGCAAGAGGGCTGACTGCGCACCCTCGCGGACGCCGCGCGAGCCCCTTGCCCGGCGCGGCGGCCGCGGAAAATGTTCCGGTACCCTTCCACCCAGGAGCCTTCCATGCCCAGGTACCTCATCGAGCGCACCATCCCCGGCGCCGGCAGCCTCTCCCCCGAGGAGCTCAGGGCCATCTCCCAGAAGTCGTGCTCGGTGCTGTCCGATCTCGGCCCCCAGATCCAGTGGGTCCAGAGCTACGTCACCGGCGACAAGATCACCTGCATCTACATCGCGCCCAACGAGGAGATGGTGCGGGAGCACGCCCGCCAGGGCGGCTTCCCCGCCGACGCGGTGCTCGAGGTGAAGACCATCATCGACCCGACGACGGCGGAGGAGACGGCCGCGGCGTAGCCGGCGGGGTCCCCGCCCCCCCGCCTACACGTCCAGGTTCTTGACGTACCTGGCGTTCTGCTCGATGAACTCCCGGCGCGGCTCCACGTCGTCGCCCATGAGCTCGTCGAAGAGCTTGGAGGCGATGGCGGCGTCCTCGATCTCGACCCGCATGATGGTGCGGTAGTCCGGGTCCATGGTGGTCTTCCAGAGCTGGTCCGGGTTCATCTCGCCCAGACCCTTGTAGCGCTGGATGTTGAGCCCGCTGGCGCCCTCGCCCTTGCCGTTGGTGAAGCGCTTCACCACGGCGTCGCGCTCGGCCTCGTTGTACGCGTACTGCTCCTGCCTCCCCTTCTGCACCCGGTACAGGGGCGGCTGGGCGATGTAGATGAAGCCCGCGTCGATGAGCTCGGGCATCTGGCGGAAGAAGAACGTGAGGAGCAGCGTGCGGATGTGAGCCCCGTCCACGTCGGCATCGGTCATGATTATGATCTTGTGGTAGCGGGCGCTGCCGATGTCGAACTCGTCCTTGATGCCCGTCCCCACCGCCGTGATGATGGCCCGGATCTCGTCGTTGGAGAGGATCTTGTCGATCCTGGCTCGCTCCACGTTGAGGATCTTCCCCTTGAGGGGCAGGATGGCCTGGTAGGAGCGGTCCCTGCCCTGTTTGGCCGAGCCGCCGGCGGAGTCGCCCTCCACCAGGTACAGCTCGCACATGGAGGGGTCCGAGATGGAGCAGTCGGCCAGCTTGCCCGGCAGCACCCCGCTCTCCAGGGCGCTCTTCTTCCGGGCCAGGTCCCGGGCCTTGCGGGCCGCCTCCCGGGCGCGGGCCGCCTGGAGCGACTTCTCGATGATGGCCTTGGCGGCCTTGGGGTTCTCGTCCAGGAAGATGGAGAGGTGCTCGTTGACCGCCGCCTCCACCGCGCCCCGCACCTCGCTGTTGCCCAGCTTGGTCTTGGTCTGCCCCTCGAACTGGGGCTCCATCACCTTCACGCTCAGGACGCAGGTGAGGCCCTCGCGCACGTCGTCGCCCGACAGGCTCTCGTCCTTCTTGAAGATGTTGTTCCTGCGGGCGTAGTCGTTGATGGTGCGGGTCAGAGCCGCCTTGAAGCCCGTGAGGTGGGTGCCCCCCTCGTGGGTGTTGATGTTGTTGACGAAGGTGTGGGTGTTCTCCGAGTAGCCGTCGTCGTACTGGAGGGCCAGCTCGATCTCCGCCTCCTCACGGCTCGCCTCGAAGTACACGATCTTGTCGTGGAGGGGCGAGCGCGTACCCCGCAGGAAGGCCACGTACTCGGCGAGGCCCCCCTCGTACTTGAACTCCTGCACCTTCGCCTTGGGCTCCACCCGCTCGTCCGTGATGCGGATGAGGAGACCCTTGTTCAGGAAGGCCAGCTCCCGGAGCCGGTTGGTGAGGGTCTCCAGGCTGAAGACCGTCTCGGTGAAGATCTCCGGGTCGGGCTTGAAGGTGGTGGTGGTGCCGGTCCCCTTGGCCTTGCCGGTCTCCTCCAGCTCCTTGGTCTTGATGCCCCGGGCGTAGCGCTGGTGGTAGGACTTGCCGTCCCGGTGGATCTCCACGTCCAGGTGCTCGGAGAGGGCGTTCACCACGCTCACGCCCACCCCGTGGAGCCCCCCCGACACCTTGTAGGTGCTCTTGTCGAACTTCCCGCCCGCGTGGAGCGTGGTCATGGCCAGCTCCACCCCGGGCAGCTTCTCGGTGGGGTGGATGTCCACCGGGATGCCCCGGCCGTCGTCCACCACCGTCACCGAGTTGTCCGGGTGGATCGTCACCGAGATCTCGGTGGCGTAGCCCGCCATGGCCTCGTCGATGGAGTTGTCCACCACCTCGTAGACCAGGTGGTGGAGCCCCCGGGCCGACGTGGAGCCGATGTACATCCCGGGCCGCTTGCGCACGGCCTCGAGCCCCTTGAGGACCGTGATCTGGCCCGCGGTATACTCGCCCTGCTGAAGCTCCTTCTTCGCCTTCTTCTCGTCCGCCATCCAATCCATCCGGTTCAGGGGTTGTCCCCACCGCCTCCCAACAGGAACACGATCTTCTCGATCTCGCCGCCCTCCCGCGCCTCGTTGAGGCGCCGGAGGATGTCACCCTTCATGAAGTCGAGCTCCATCATCCAGGCGCTAGAGCGCACCTCGACGAACAGGGTGCCCTCCTCGACGGCGCGGGCCCGGCTCACCCGGGCGATGGCCTCGCCCACCACCCCGGCCCACGCGTCGACGGCCGTCTGCCGGGCGATCTGTTTCCTGACGCCCTTCTCCTCGAGGAAGGCGTCCACCAGCTCGCCCACGCGGGTGGGACCCTTCTTGCCGCTCACCGTGCCTGCCCCCTCACGGCTGGATCCGGCCGTCCCGGATGCCCCAGCGCGGCAGCGACTCCCGCCGCAGGCGCACGTCGGCGTCCTTGGGGGCCGTGAGGATCACCTGCCCCGTCTCCTCCCGCTCCATGAGCTCCAGCACCCGCTCGCTCCGTCCGGCATCCAGCTCCGCGAACACGTCGTCCATGAGGACCAGGGGCTCGACCCCCCGGGCCTCCCGGACGGTGCGCGCCTCCACCAGGCGGAGCGCCAGCGCCACCGTTCGCCGCTGTCCGCCGGAGCCGAAGTCCCGGACGTCCACGCCGCGCTCGTCGTCCTCCAGCGTGAACGTCACCTCGTCCCGGTGGGGCCCCACCGTGGTGGTGCCCAGGCGCCGGTCCCGCTCGGCCGCCCGCTCAAGGGCTTCGAGGTAGGCCGTCGCCACCACGTCCTCACCGTCCCCGGCCACGTCGTCCACGTCGTCCAGGGGCACGCTCGGCGCGTAGGCCATGACCACCCGCTGGCCTCCCGCCACGGCTTCGTAGTACTCCGTAAAGCCCGGCCCGCGCTCCCGGATCCAGCGCCGCCGCGCGGCGGTGACTCGCGCCCCCGCGCGCACCAGCCCGTCGTCCCACGCCCGCACGAGGGCCGCGGGGCGCTCCTCCTTGAGGGCGGCGTTGCGCTGGGACAGGACGTGCCGGAAGCGCTGCAGCGCCTCCAGGTAGCCCTCCTCGTTCAGGGAGAGGACGATGTCCAGGAAGCGCCGGCGCTCCGACGGCCCCTCGCTCACCAGGGCCACGTCGGACGGCGAGAAGATCACCGCCCCCAGCCGGCCCAGGGCGTCGCCGATGCGCGGCGGCTCGTCGCCGTCCACGGTGACCTTCTTGCGCCGTCCCCGCTTCTGGTACGCGGCGGCCACCTCCAGGGCGTCGCCATGGCCGTCCGGGTCGGTGAGGGTGCCCACCACCCGGAAGACGTCCTCCCCGAACGCCAGGATCTGGTCGTCACGGGCACCCCGGAAGGAGCGGAAGGTCTCCAGGTAGTAGATCGCCTCGAGGAAGTTGGTCTTTCCCTGGGCGTTCTCCCCCACCAGCGCCAGGCCCCCGGGGGGCACGTCCAGATCCTGGTCTCCCAGGTTCCGGAAGTGCCGGATCCGGAGCCGCGTCAGGCGCACGGACCACGGTCCCGGGGGCGGCTCTTCAACATACGAAAATTTAACATTTCGCGGGGGAGGACGCCACCCCGTGGCGTTGCGGAAGGATGCGTTGCGCCACAACGGATTCCCCGGCCTCGCGACGCGGCGGGCCGGGCGGCGTTATTCCTCCAGAATTCCATCCGCGCGGGGAAGCGTCTCAGCGCCCCTTGAAGTCGGCCTTCCGTTTCTCCAGGAAGGCCGCCATGCCCTCCTTCATGTCGTCGGTGGAGGCCAGGAGGCCGAAGAGGGACGACTCGAAGTCCAGGGCGTCCGAGGTGGAGGTGTCCAGGGCACGGTAGATGGACTCCAGCGCCAGACGCACGGCCACGGGCCCGTTCTTGGTGACCTTGCGCAGGAACGCCTTGGCGCGCTCCAGCAGCTCCGCCCGGGGCACCACCGCGCTCACCAGCCCCATCTCCAGGGCCCGCTCGGCGCCCAGCATCTCGCCGGTGAGGGTGAGCTCGATGGCCCGGCCCAGCCCCACCAGCCGGGCCAGGCGGATGGTTCCTCCGTAGCCGGGGATGATGCCCAGCCCCACCTCCGGAAGTCCGAAGCGGGCGTTGTCGCTGGCGATGCGCAGGTGGCACGCCAGGGCGAGCTCGCAGCCGCCCCCCAGGGCGTAGCCGCCCACCGCCGCCAGCACCGGCTTGGGGAAGCGCTCGATGGCCCGGAACACGTCCTGGCCGTCGCGGCTCACCTGCACGCCCGTCAGCGGACCCATCCTGGCCAGCTCACCGATGTCGGCGCCGGCCACGAACGCCTTCTCCCCAGCGCCGGTGATGAGGACACCCCGCACGCCCTCGTCGGCCCGCACGCTCTCCATGACCTCGCCCAGCTCGCGCACCACGTCGGCGTTCAGGGCGTTCATCTTCTCCTGGCGGTCCACCGTCACCACCGCCAGGTCCTCGTCCCACTCCACGCGTACGTGCTCGAGGTCGCTCATTCGTCTCCGTCCTGGGGATCCGTTGGAGGGCTCGGGAAGCCCCCGAAGGTAGGCACCGCCGGCCCGTCGGACCATGGCCCGCTCGTGCGGCGAGCCTTACCTTCCTGCCCCGAAAAAGCGCCTCTCCGAATCCAGGAGCCGAAGCACCCACATGAGCCGATCCCTCAACAAGGTCATGCTCATCGGGAACGTGGGGAACGATCCCGAGATCCGCGCCACCTCCAGCGGGGCGCGCGTGGCCAAGGTGTCCCTGGCCACCAACCGCTCCTTCCAGGACCGCTCGGGCCAGACGCAGGAACGCACCGAATGGCACCGGCTGACCTTCTTCGGGCGCCTGGCCGACATCGTCGAGCAGTACGTCAAGAAGGGCGACCGCCTCTACGCCGAGGGCAGGATCGAGTACTCCCAGACCCAGGACGACCAGGGCAACACGCGCTACTGGACCGACATCGTCGTGAACGAGATGGTGATGCTCGGCGCCAGCGGCGGGGGGGAGGGAGGCGGGGGTGGGTACTCCGGAGGCGGCGGGGGCTACGCCGGCGGCGGTGGTGGCTTCGGCGGCGGCCCGGGCGGCCCGCCCATCACCGAGCCCGACGACGACCTGCCGTTCTGAGGGTCCGACCCCGGCCCGACCGGTCCCGGGGGCTCAGCCGTCGTGGGGCACGGGCAGCTCCGACTCCCACAGCCCCATGAAGTACTCCTCGTAGCGGTCCGGGTGGGCGCGGTAGTCCTCCACCCAGACGTCGAAGGGGGGGAGGGTCACCTTTTGGGAGAGCCACTCGGTGGCGACCTGCACCATCCGCATGTAGGAGATCTCGCCGGGATCGCCCTTCTCCGCGGCTGCCCGCTCGGCGAGGAGGTAGATCTCGTCGGGGCTGAGGAAGAGGAGAAGGTCCGCCATCTGGGCCGAGCAGTAGTCCAGGTACTTCGCCCGAAGCACCTCGGTCGCCCGCGGAACCTTCCCTTCCGGCGAGGCCGATTCGGCTCCGCTCACCCGCAGGCCCCCAGGAGATGGTTTGCGTGCCCCCGCGGCCGGCCGCATTACGCCCGCGCGGGGAGACGATCGCCGCCCTACCTATGAACGGCCGGGCGGCGATCCGCAAGCCTCACGGGGCGCTCACGAAACGAGCTGGGGTGCCTCACCTTCCGTCTGGACCGGCTTGTCGTTCTTCTCGCGCAGGTGCCGATAGATGGATCGGCGCGTCAGCCCGTAGAGCACGACCCGGCTGAGGAACTCCGGGTCGCTCCGCTGCACCTCCTCCGCCTGGGCGGCGATGTCGCGAGGGAGTCGGACGTTGAGCTGAACCGAGCAGGTTTCCCACATCTGGCAGCCTCGCCTGAGCCGTCGGGGGGAGTGTGGAAAAAATGTGGATTGTATCGGCCGCATCAGCGGCCGTGAAGGGCGACTCCCGCCCTCTCGGACGACGTCACCTGAATCGGCGCGGACTCAAGAATAAGGGGGGTTTGAGGAGGGCGCAAGGCTCTTCCGGAGAGCCCCTTCTGAAGCGTACAATCCGCTAAGTCATTTGTTTTCAATGACTTGGAAATGAACGCCCCAGAGCCTAATCAGTTGTTCCCGCCGAAGTACGACAGGGACGTTATTTAGAATTCCTTCAGCAGGAAGTGAGGCGCGACGCGGCATTCAGGAGGAAAGGGAACGGGAAAGCACGTATCCGTCCGTCGCCGTTTTTTTACAAAAATGCATTGTGAAGAACCCGCGACCGGAGCGGCGCGGACGTCAGGGCAGGACAGAGCGGAGGAAGGCCTGCAGGGTGCCGGGGTCGAAGGAGAGGAAGCGCTCGCGGAGCTCTGCGGGGTCGTCACCCCGGAACACGTCGGCGGTGCGGTAGGAGGCCTCCATGCCCTCCTGGTGGAAGCGGATGGTGCCCCGCCACGCCCCTCCGTCCCGGAAGACGTCGAGGCCGGCGTACCAGCGGCGGCCGCCGTGCTCCACCGCCCGCAGGTCCACCGTCAGCGGCTCGCCCCGGGTGGGCGCCGAGGGCGCCTCGCCCAGGAGCTCAAGGTACGCCCCCCGGTGCCTCCGGTAATCTTCCCGCCACGCCTCGAAGGGGGGGAGGGGCAGCACGGAGCGGCACCACGCCACCAGGAGCGCCAGGGGGTCGCCCACCGGCCCGTCGCCCGCCGCCTCCCGGGCCGCCCGGTAGACCTTGCGTACGCTGTCTCGGGGAAGGAGGCCCGCCAGCTCGGCGGCCTGGCTCCGACAGTACGCTTCGTAGCGCCGGCGGAGCACCGCCTCGTTCTCCGGCCCGTCGGCCGCAGCGAGGCCGGGGGTGGGTCCGTGGACGGAGGGGCTCGGCATCCCGTTGGTGTGGGCCATCAGTGGATCGATCCGCCGACGGAGCCCGACGCCCTAGGCACGGCCAGGTAGCGCGTGCGGTCGGGGGCCATGCGGAGGCGCGCCAGCGTCTCCCGCTGCCCGAAGGTGTCCACCACCCGCTCCACGGCGCCGAAGCGTTCCGGCTCGAAGCGGGCGAAGAGGCGGGCCAGACCCGCACGCACCGAGCCCAGGAACGCCCGGGCCTCGTCCAGGGTGAGGGAGAGGGGGAAGCGGACCTGGTAGCCGGCCTCGCCGCCGGGGCCGCCCGGGAGGAGCCGGCGCAGGTCGCCGGCGGGGAAGGCCGCGAGCAGGGCCTCCTCCAGCTCCCGGTCCACGGCGGCCGACGCCGTCCGGAAGACGAGGGCGTTGCCGTCGTAGTCCAGGTGCGCCCGGGTGACCCTCCCCGGCCCCAGGACCAGGCGCACCGAGGTGCCCTCGTGGAGGTCCAGGTCGCGGCAGATGTCGCGGAAGCCGATGCGGAGCACGCTGGGACGGGTGAGGGGGCCGAAGCCGACCCGCTCCAGCACCCGGAGCGCGGTGGAGAAGCAGAAGCTCCGCAGGGGGGCGCTCTCGCCCTCCGCGGCCGCCCGACGCACCAGCTCGGTCACGTGCTCGAGGGTGGGCTCGTACACCCAGTCCAGGATGACCAGTTCGCCCGAGAGGTCCAGGAGCCGGACGTCCGCGCTCCCCAGGTCGACCGCTTCGGCGGACGAGGCGTAGCGGCCCTCCAGGACCAGGGCGAGCCCGATGTCCTGGATGCGGCCGCCCGCCAGCTCCACCTCGTGGACGTCCCGGTACTGGACCACGGCCCGGGTGAGGGGGAGCTCGCACACGCCCGGGACGTCGGCCATGGCCTCCGGCCGGCGCTCGGTATCCAGCGGCGTGACCTGCATGAGGCGACCCTCCGCGCGTGGATGGCTCACGGCACGGGGCGGCTCGCGGGTCAGGGGCGCACCTCTCCCTTGACACTCGCTCGCGGGACCGCTTAGCTTCGCCTCAGCCACGAGGAAGCCGCGGGCCGCCAGCCCGTGCCTCGGACGGGGTCTCCGGTGCCAGCCGGGGACCCCGTTCCCATTTCCGACCGGCTCTCGCCGGCTTTTTCAGAAAACGAACCCGGCTCTCGCCGGGTCTCCTGGCCCTCCGGTGCGGTGCCAGCCGCACGGTTCAGGCCCATCCACGGGGGTTTCCCCTCCCCCGTCCGGCTAGGATAACGATCTGTTTACCGAGACCGCAAGCGACGTGTCCGGCCGCGCTTGATCGTCCCCGTCGGCAACCGCATCTTGCGTACCGGAGCCCGGCGCCGGCCGGGCCCCAGGTGTTCCGACTCCCCGCCCGAGCCCCCTCGCCCATGCCCCGCACCGCACCCCGGAAGCGCTCGGTAGCGTTCCTCGAGCACGGCGGACGCACCTGGGCGTGCTTCCTGGTGACGTTTCCCGGGGACGACGGGCGTTGGCGGGGCCACTTCAGCTTCCGCCCCCGGGACGGCGCCGAAGGGGAGGACGAGGTGCGCACGGCGGACATCTTCCTCGAGGCCTCCGAGGCAGAGGTCGGCCACAAGGCCCGGGGGCTCGGCCGGCCGCTCCTCGCGGGCCTGCTCGCCTCGGCGCTCCACACCCGGGAGCGGGACGAGGGCGAGTCGCCGCGGCTGCGCCGCACCTTCCGCCGCCTCGTCCAGGAGAACTCGGAGAGCCTCTCGGGCGCGTGGGAGGGCGAGGTGGAGGTCGACGTGGCCGAGCTCCGCTCCCTCTATGCCTCGTACCGCCTGGACCAGGTGGCCCACTTCATCGCCCTGGTGGATCCCGACGACTTCAAGGAGACCGTGGACCGCATCCTGGACGGCCTCTCCGTCGACTTCGGCGGCAGGGACCGCCTCCAGTTCGCCATGGCCGTGGTGGAGCACATCGAAGGCCTCCTCCCCCTGCCCCCCTTCGAGCTGTGGGCCGAGGATTTCCTGGCCCACCGGGAGGCGTACCAGGTGTACGCCCACGCGCTCCACCGGGAAGGGCAGCTGCCCTGAGCGGGGCTTGTCGACGCCCCACTTGATGGAACGCGTCCTGCTGCAGTAGGCTTTCAGAGCTTGTCATCCTACGTTTAATCACCGAGGAGCGTGATCGTCCGTGGAAGTGATCGTCCAGGACAACGAGAGTCTCGAGCGGGCCCTGCGCCGCTTCAAGCGGAAGGTCCAGCGCTCGGGCCTCTACTCCGAGCTCCGCAAGCGCCGGTTCTACGAGAAGCCCAGCGCCCAGCGGAAGCGGAAGCGTGAGGCGGCCATCCGCCGCGAGCGCCGCCGGCAGCGCCGCAAGCGCTGAGCCCTGACGGGCGCCACACCACGGCGCGTGCGGGACCGGCCCCCTGGTCCTGACAGAACGGCCCGCTCTCCAACGAGAGCGGGCCGTTCGTCGTTGCCGGGGGACCGAGCGTGCTCCTACGCCACCCCCCGGAGGAAGAGGTCGTCCATGTCCTCCCACGCCTCCAGGCTCTCCCGGTCCAGGTGGCGCCAGGCGAACGCCATCACGAGCTGCTGCCACCCCTGGCGGGTGCGTACCTCGGTGGGCGTCATCCCGGTGACGCCCTGGATCGTGCGGCACAGGTTGCCGGCGCTGTGGAAGCCCAGGCGGTGCGCCGCCTCCAGCGTGGTGATCGAGGGGTCCGCCAGGACGTGGGCCACGGCCAGCGTCCGGAACCAGCGGAGGTAGACGTAGGGCGAGGCGAGCTCACGCCGCCGGAAGCGCGCCTTCAGCGCCCCCCGGCTCAGCTCGGCCAGCTCGGCCATGGGATGGAGGTCACCGTAGCGTGCGGGAGACTCCATCACGCGGCGCCCGAAGCCCCTGAGCGGCCCCGGCAGGCGCTGGCCCGCCGCCCGCTGCAGGTCGCTCATGGCTCGGTCGACCCACACCGTGGGCTCCCGGGGGACAGCGGCCAGCAGGCTCCGCAGGCGCAGGGCGGTGTGCTCGATCCTCGACGGCGGCACGGCCGCGGCGGCCCGCCGCTCCACCTCCCAGCGCCGGAGCTCCGCCCCGGTGAGGGTCACCGTGGGGAGCCGCCCCTCGAGCCGTCCCACCAGTCCGCCCAGGACGTGACCGTCCTCGGGCACGTAGATCACGACTCTCGGAAAGCCGTGCTCCAGCGCCTCGAGGCAGGACGCCTTCTGGACGAAGACGTCCTCCTCTGGATGGGCCGCCCGGAGGAGCGCGGCCCGGAGGATGGGATCGGAAAGAAAGCCTACGATCATGATTTCAACATGCGACGGGGCCTCTCGCCGGTCCAGTCCGTCGAGAGGCCCCGGGTGCGCGGGGGGGCGGCGCCAGCCGCCCGCCGACCCGTCCCTCAGCAGCCAGCTAGAGGTCGAGAGGCACCGGCTGCTCACCCGACCAGTCGTAGAATCCCTTGCCGCTCTTCCGGCCGTAGCGGCCCAGGGCCACGATCCGCTTGAGGAGCGGAGGCGGGGCGTAGCGCTCCTCCCGGTACTCCTCGAACATGATCTCGCTGATGCGGTAGAGGGTGTCGATCCCCACGAAGTCGCACAGCGTGAACGGGCCCATGGGGTAGCCACACCCCAGGACCATGCCCTTGTCGATGTCCTCGATGGTGGCCACGCCCCGCTCGAGCTGCCGGATGGCAGTCGAGCATGTAGGGCACCAGCAGCAGGTTCACCACGAAGCCCGAGTTGTCCTTGGCGGCGATGGGCTCCTTGCCCAGCTCCTTCGCCGAACGCGTACGCCGGCGTCGAAGGCCTCGTCGCTGGTGGCGATGGTGCGCACCACCTCCACCAGCTTCATGACCGGCACCGGGTTGAAGAAGTGGAGCCCGACGAAGCGGTCGGGGCGCGTGTCGCGACGACATGTCGGTGATGGGCAGGGAGCTGGTGTTCGACGCGAAGATGGTGTGCTCGCCACACAGCTCGTGCAGGGCGCGCGAACAGCTCCTTCTTGGCCTCCATGTTCTCGACGATGGCCTCCATGACCAGGTCCCAGTCCGCCAGGTCGTCCACGGAGGTGGTGAACCGGATGCGCGCCCAGGGCCGCGTCCCGGTCGGCGGCGTCGAGCTTGCTCCTTGTCCACGGCCCGGCCCAGGGACTTCTCGATCCGGCCGCCGCCGGCCTGGAGCGCGCCGTCGTCGACCTCGCGCACCACCACGTCGAATCCGACTTGGCCGCCACCTCCGCGATGCCGCTGCCCATGAGACCGCAGCCCACCACACCGACCTTCTCGATCTTCAAGATGCTCCTCCCTTCGTGCTCGCGTTGACCGTCGCGGCGGGGCCGGACGCGTCCCGGTCTCCCGCCCGTCATCGAAACTTCGTGTCCTCGTCGTCCCCGAGCTCGTCGAGGAGCCGCCGCGCTCCGTGGAAGTGGCGCTGCACCCAGCGCCGCCACGAGGGCGGGGGCGGCTCCAGGGACTCGCCCGCCTCCAGGCGGTCCAGGATGCCCTCCATCTCCGCCTGCACCTGTACCAGACGGTTGCGGTGGTGCGAGCCCACCGCGGCGGCCACCCCGGCGCCCATGGCGCTCCCCAGGGCCAGCCCTCCCACCACCGCCAGGGCCAGGGGGGCCACCGTAGCCAGGACGAAGCCCAGGCCGATGGAGCCCCCCAGGGCGGTGGCGCCCCCGCCCACGAACGCCCCGGCAAGGTTGTCGCTCCGGGTGCCCGGGTCCACCTCCAGCGTCCACCAGCGCCTGGCCCTCGTCCACCGGCTCGATGCGGATCTCCACCGAGCGGGCCGAGGCCACGTAGTACTGGCGCGACGTGGCGCTGGCCGCCCGGGCGATCTGGCTGGCCCAATCGATGGCCGGCCGGTATTGGAGGTTCCTCGGTGAGCGCCGCACCGGCTGGAGGAGCTGGCCCGCCACCAGGAACTCGTCCAGCACCTTCGCCAGCGTCTCGGGAACCCCCGGAACCACCCGGGACGCCCGCAGCACCCGGGGGCCGAACCAGCGGTCCACCACACCCCCGGCCGGCACCAGCGCGCCGCTGCGCACGTCGGACAGCGCCCGGCGCACGTGCTCCTCCGGGAGACCCACCTCCCGGGCGATACGGTACACCTCGGCCTCGGTCAGCTCGGACCCGGACGCCTCGCTCTCCCGGGCGGCCAACTCGCTGGCCCTCCGGATGATGAGCGTCGAACTCCTGGCGGGTGAACCCCTTGCCCGGGTCGCCGTCCATGCCGCCTCAGCCGGCGTCCGGCACCGGCCTCAGAGGGCCTCCACCACCACGGCCCCGCCCTGGCCGCCTCCGATGCACGCCGAGCCCAGGGCGTAACGGCCGCCGCGACGGCGCAGCTCGTGGAGGAGGTGGATGGTGATCCGGCGATCCGGACGCCGCCAGGGGATGGGTCAGGGCGATGGCCCCGCCGTCCACGTTGGTCTTCTCGTGGTCCAGCCCCAGCTCCTTGCGCACCGCCGCGTACTGGGGCGCGAAGGCCTCGTTCACCTCCACCAGGTCCATATCGTCCAGGGTGAGCCCCGCCCGCTCCAGCGCCTTCCTCGACGCCGGCGCCGGGCCGATGCCCATGATGGACGGGTCGACGCCCGCGAAGCCCCACGAGACGAGGCGGCCGATGGGCTCGAGCCCCTGCTCCTCGGCCCAGGCGGCGTCGGCCAGGACGCACGCCGCCGCGCCGTCGCCGATGCCGCTGGCGTTCCCCGCCGTCACCAGCCCGTCCTTCTTGAAATACGGGCCGCAGCTTGCCCAGCGCCTCGAGGGTGGTGTCGGGCCGCATGTGCTCGTCGGCCCGGTACTCGGTCTCGCCCTTCCGGGTCTTGATCGTGACCGGCACCACCTCGGCGTCGAAGCGCCCCTCATCCCACGCCCGCTTGGCGCGCTGCTGGGACTGGAGGGCGATGGTGTCGACCTCCTCCCGGGTGATGTCGTACTGCGCGGCCAGCTTCTCGGCGGTCTGGGCCATGGTGAGGCCGCAGTTCGAGTCCAGGAGCGCCTGCCAGAGGAGGTCCTCGAAGTACTGGCCCGCCTCCCCCAGGCGGAGCTGCCCCCAGCGGGCGCCCCGCACCACGTGGGGCGCCTGGCTCATGGACTCGGTGCCGCCGCACAGCGTCACCCTGGACTCGTCCAGGAGGATGTCCTTGGCGCCCTGGACGATGGCCTCGAAGCCCGAGCCGCACAGGCGGTTCACCGTGAGGGCTCCCGACTCCTGGGGCACGCCGGCCCGGAGCGCCACGTGGCGGGCCAGGTAGATGGCGTCCGAGGAGGTCTGGAGCGCGTTGCCGAAGAAAGTGTGGTCCACCTGGGCGGCTTCGATGCCGGCGGCCTCAATGGCCCCCTTCGAGGCGATGACGCCCAGGTCGGTGGCGGTGAAGTCCTTCAGGCTCCCGCCGAAGGTGCCGAAGCCGGTGCGCTTCCCCGAGAGGAAGACCACGTCCTTGCCCTGTCGCTGGGTTCCCATCCGCTCTCTTGCCGTTGGAGTTCTGGCGCGCCCGGCGCGGATCCGCAGGGCGTTCGGGCTCCGCGTACCCCCGGCGCCACGGCGGGGTCCCCCACCGCCGACCGTGCACGCTTCTGCACGACCGTGCCATCGGGTGCATGCAGATTTCTGCACATCGGGGCGGCGGCTCACCTGTCTAAGTTATTTCACTGCATACGGTTGGAGCGATAAGCCGGCCCGGGCACCGTCGTTGCTTTCGCTCCGGAGCGGAGCATGACCATCCTGCGCTCAGGAGATCGTCACGATGCACGTGCTGGTTCCCTTGCTGCTCGCCGTCCGCCTGGCCGCCGCACCGGCCGGCCCCGACTCCCTCACCGCCGCCCACAGGCTCACGCCGAGCGCCGCCCTCTCCCTGCCCGTCCCTGTGCTGTCCCTGCCCGTCCCGGTGCTGGACACGGCCGACGCCGAGCCGGCCGCGCCCGACATCGTGGAGTACTCGGACGCCTACTTCACGCGCCTCACGATCCACCGGATCGCGAGCTACGCGACGCTCCCCCTGTTCGCGGGGATGTACATCACCGGCACCAAGATCGCCAACCAGGGGCGCAACGCCCCGGGATGGGCGCGCCAGTCCCACGGGCCCATGGCCACCGCCGTCGCCCTGCTGTTCGGGGTGAACACCATCACCGGGGGGATGAACCTCTGGGAGGGGCGCAAGGACCCGGAGGGCCGCACCCAGCGGACCATCCACGGCGTCCTCATGCTGGCGGCCGACGCGGGCTTCCTGGTGACGGGCCAGCTCGCCAACAGCCAGCACCAGCAGCTCCACAAGCGGGTGGCCACCATCTCCATCGGCACGGCGCTGGTGAGCTACCTCATGATGCTGCCGCCCTTCCGGAGGGACTGATGGGCGGCGTGGTGGACCTGGTCACCCGGGTCGTCCAGCCCTGGATCGACTTCTACGGCGACTCCGTCCCCACGGAGGCCGTGGTGGTCTTCCTGCACCTGGGCGGGCTGGTGGTGGCCGGAGGGCTGGCCTTCTCCTTCGACCGGGCGGTGCTCCGGGCCGGGAGCCGGCCGAGCCTGAGGACCCAGGACGTGGCCCGGGAGCTGGGGCTGGCCCACGGCGCCGTCCTCGTGGGGCTGGCCATCGTCGCCGTCAGCGGCGTCGCCCTGGTGGCGGCGGACCCGGCCACCTTTCTCGTATCGCCCCTCTTCTGGGCCAAGATGGCCCTCGTGGCGCTGCTGCTGGCCAACGGATGGCTGCTGAAGCGCTCGGGAGAGACGCTGGCGTTGAACCCCGATGATCCCACCGCGCGGCGGCGCCTGTCCCGGGCCGCCGTGCGCAGCGTGGCACTGTGGGGCGGCGCGACCCTCCTGGGCGTGCTCCTCACCCTGGCCGCGTGAAGGAGACGACCATGAAGCTTCCCATGACGAACGGAACCTCCGACGACACCGGCGAGGCCTGCACGGGCTGCGACCGCCGGGCCTTCCTCCGGGCCGGGCTGGGGGCCGGCCTCGCCCTGACCGTCCTGGGGCTGGACGCCCGCTCCGCCGGCGCCCTGACCACGCGCTGGATCACCGGCAGCGCCCAGGCGGAGAAGGTGCGCTACGACGTCCCCGTGGAAGACGGTGTCCACGTGGACCGCAAGACCGAGGTCATCGTGGTGCGCCACCAGGGCACCATCGCCGCCTTCGCCCTCTCCTGCCCCCACCAGCGCTCCATGCTCAAGTGGCGGGAGAAGGACGGCTACTTCCAGTGCACCAAGCACCACTCCCACTACGGCCCACTCGGCGTGTTCGAGGACGGCCGGGCGACCCGCAACATGGACCGCTACGCGGTCTCCCTGGTGAACGGCGCCCTGGTGGTGGACACCAGCACCGTGTTCCAGAGCGACGAGCAGCCGGCGGCGTGGGCCGCGGCCACCGTCGTCGTGCCCTGACCCATCTCGAGAACGAGAGAAGGAGACCATCGTGAGCACGTGCAGACACCCGCTCCCGGTCCTGGGAGACGCCCCCCCGCCCGACGCCCCCGCGATGGACCGGAGGGCCTTTCTCCTCAAGTCGGCCCAGCTCGCCGCCCTGAGCCTCCTGGTGGAGGCCTGCGGCAACGGCATCGTGGGCCCCCAGTTCGGCGGCAGCCCCGTCCCCACCAGTGACGTGGTCCTCAAGCTGTCGGACCACCCGGGCCTGGCGAGCCCGGGCGGTGAAGCCACCGTGAACGCAGGCAACGTCCCCGTCGCGGTGGTGAACGTGTCGGGCTCCTACATGGCCTTCTCGCTCATCTGCCCCCACCAGGGAGGGCTCGTGGGATGGCAGGGCAACGGCTTCATGTGCCCCGTGCACGGGGCCCGCTTCGCCGCCGACGGCCACTGGGCGGGGGGTCAGCCCACGTCGGGGCTGTACCAGATCCAGACCAACTACGACGCCGCCGCGGGCACCGTCACCATCCTGGGCTCGTCGGCCGCCGGGGCGCCCACCTCGGGCTTCAACGGCACCGGCGGGGACGGCGACGGCGGGGACAACGAGAACGGTGAAGGAGGCGAGGGAGGCTGAGCCGCCTCCGCCCTCAGCGGAGGCCCAGCTTCTCGAGCTTGTTCCACAGCGTGCGCACGGAGACGTCCAGGAGCCGCGCGGCGGCGGCCTTGTTGTCCCCGGTGCGTGCCAGGGCGTCCCGGATGGCCGCCCGCTCCGCTGCGGCCACGGCGTCGGCGAGGCTCACCGGCTCGCCGGCGTCCTCCGCCTCCTGGCCCGGGGCCCGGGGGGTGGCCGGGCCGGCGGTGGCGGGGCCGCCCCGGGGGAGCGGCACGTCGTCCACCACGCCGTCGCCGGCCAGCAGCACCGCCCGCTCCACGACGTTCATCAGCTCCCGCACGTTCCCCGGCCAGGGGTACGTCTCCAGCCGGGGCAGCACCCGCTCGTCCAGCCGGACGCTGCGGCCGATGCGGGCACCGAAGCGGGCCAGCGCCTGCTCCACCAGGGGGCCCACGTCCTCGGGGCGCTCCCTCAGGGGGGGCACGTGGATGGGGAAGACGGCGATCCGGTAGTAGAGGTCCTCCCGGAAGCGGCCGCTCTCCAGGAGGGTCGGGAGGTCCTGGTGGGTGGCCGTGACGATGCGCACGTCCACCCGGCGGTTCACGTTGGAGCCCAGCCGCTGGAGGGTCCCCTCCTGGAGCGCCCGCAGGAGCTTGGGCTGCATGGCGGGGGGCATGTCGCCGATCTCGTCCAGGAACAGGGTGCCCCCGTCGGCGACCTCCATCTTGCCGGGGCGGTCCTTCACGGCGCCGGTGAACGCGCCCCGCACCACGCCGAACAGCTCGGCCTCCAGCAGGTCGGCCGGAATGGCCGCGCAGTTCACCGCCACGAAGAGGCGGTCCCTCCGGGGGGAGCGGTCGTGGATGGCCCGGGCCACCACCTCCTTGCCCACCCCCGTCTCGCCGGTGACCAGCACGGTGGTGGGGGCGGCGGCCACCTGGTCCACCAGCTCCATGACCCTGCGCATGCCGGGGCTCCGTGCCACGATGCCCTCCGGGTCGACGGCGGTGACCTCCTTGAGGTAGCCGATCTCCCGGGCGGAGCGGCGCAGGGAGAGGGCCCGCGTGACCTGGGCCTCCAGCTCGTCCATGCGCAGCGGCTTCACCACGTAGTCGAAGGCCCCCAGCTTCATGGCCTCCACCGCCGTCTCCACCGTGCCGTAGGCCGTCACCAGCACCACCGGGACGTCCGGCCGGCTGCTCCGCACGTCGGCCAGGAGCTCCAGCCCCGAGCGCCCCGGGAGCTGGAGGTCGGCCACCACCATGTCGACCCGCTCGTCGTCCAGCACCCCGGCGGCCTCCTCCGCCGACCCGCTGGTGAGCACCCGGTAGCCGCGCTCTTCCAGCGCCATCTGCACGACCCGCCGGATGCGGGGCTCGTCGTCCACCACGAGGAGGGTATCCCTCATGCGTCCTCCGGTGCGGAGCGGGGCAGGGTCACCACCATGCGCGTGCCCCGGCCCGGCGTCGAATCGGCCACCACGCGCCCCCCGTGGGCACCCACGATCTGCTTCACGATGGGCAGCCCGAGGCCGTTGCCGGAGCGGTGGGTGGTCATGAGGGGCGTCCAGATTTCGTCCAGGAGCTCGGGGGGAATGCCCACGCCGTCGTCCTCCACCACGAGCTCCGCCGTGTCACCCAGGGAGCGGACGCCGACCTGGACGTGGCCGCCCCCCTCGCAGGCCCGCACGGCGTTGCTCACCAGGTTGAGGGCCACCTGGCGAAGCTGGTCCGGGTCGGCCCGGAGGGGGGTGGGGGCGCCGTCCACCTCCACCTCCACCCGCTTCTCGTCGGCCTCCGGACGGAGGGCCGCCACAGCGCTCCGCGCCACGTCGGCCAGGTCGGCCTCCCGGAGCGACGGCGGGGAGGGACGGCCGAACACGAGGAGGTCTTCCACCAGGCGGGCGAGGCGGTCCACCTCGGCCTCCAGCATCTCGCTCACCTCGCGCTCACGGCTGCCCTCGGGGGCGCTGCGCAGGAGGAGCTCGGTGCCACCCCTCAGCACCGACAGGGGCGTGCGGATCTCGTGGGCCAGGCTCTTGGTGAGGACCCCCACCGCCGCCAGCGACTCGCTCCGGGCGAGCTCCTCCCGGGCCCGGTCCAGTCGGGCCACCATGCTGTCCAGCGCCTCGGCCAGCACCCGCACCTCCCGGGGCGCCCAGCGGGAGGGCGCGGGAAGGGGCTGTGGGCTGCGGGGGTCGAGCTCACGGGCCGCCCGGGTGAGGCGGGTGAGGCCGCCGGTGGTGGAGCGCACCACCAGCACCGCGGCGGGCAGGGTGAGGAGGAGGGACAGCACCGCCAGGGTCGCGAGCTGGCGCGCCGACGCCCGCAGGGTCCGGGCCACCCCGGCCCTGGGTGCGGCCACGGCCACGGTCAGGGCGCCGTCGGGGGTGGCGCTCCGCCCCCACAGCTCGGACGCGCCGCCGTCGGCCAGCGCGGCCCCCTGGTACAGCGGCGCCCCTCCGGACCGCTCCAGCCGCAAGGCGTCCAGGTCCAGGGGGAGGGCCTGCCCCATGAAGGATGGGAGGGGCGAGGCCACCACGATGCGTCCCAGGAAGCGCCCATCCGCCCGGGAGGTGACGTCGGCGGAGGCGGTGACGCTCCCGGGCCCCCCCGCCCCGGCCCCGGTGAGGGACACCCCCGGCTCCGGGGCCCGCAGGGCGGCCGCCATGGCCGGAGGCAGGACGCCCGGGTCGGCGCCCACCCACGCCGGGTCGGAGGCCGACAGCAGGGCGCCCGAGGGGCCCACCGCCACCGCCCGTGCGCCAGGCTCGAGGATCCCCACCAGCTCGGCCAGGGACGACGCCAGGCGCTTGTCGACGTCGTCCACGGCCAGGTCCTGGGCCTCCTCCAGGCCCGACCACAGCCGCACCAGCCGGCCCCGCTCCTGGAGCGCCGACTGGAGCCGTTCCGCGGCCACCGAGGCCCGGGTCTGGAGCCCGCCCACCACGTCGCCTACCAGCCTCGCCTCACCCGTGCGATATTCGCGCACTCCCACGGCGATCGTCGCCAGCAGGATGAACGCGGCCAGGACGACCACGAGCCGTCCCACCAGCGATCCCCGCCCCAGGGCGGCCGTCAGCGACCCCGGGGGGTCGACGTTTCCCATGAAAGTCCCACCGTGGCAATTCACGTGAGCGCCCGGACGCGCCGCGCGGCCTGGATCCTCGCGCCGCTGCTGCTGGCCGCCAGGCCCCTCGCCGCCCAGCTCCCCGCGCCCCCGGTCACCGCCGACGGGCCGCTCCGCCTGGGCGGCTATGCCAGCGTCGTCTTCGAGCGTCCCGAGCACCCCGAGAGCGTGGAGCGCCTCGCCGTCGGCGAGCTGTCCGCCGCGGTGCTCGGCTGGGGCCGCGTCGGGCCGCGGGCAAGCTATCTGGCCGAGATCGATGTGGCCAACCGCACGAACGATACGTGGACCGGTCGCGAGACGGACCGGCGCTTCGACGTGGCCCGCCTCTACCTCGAATACACCGCCAGCGAGCTGCTGCGCCTGCGCGTGGGACGCTTCCTCACGCCGGTGGGACAGTGGAACGAGGACCACGCGGAGCCCCTCACGTGGACGCCCATGCGTCCGCTGGTCACCTACCGGCCCTTCGCCAAGAGCCTCACCGGGGTGATGGCCGCGGGCGAGATGCCGGTCGCCGGGCGGGAGACGGGCTACGCCCTGTTCTTCGCGCCTCCCGGCCTCTCCGACCAGGGGCGGGAGGAGAGCTCCTTCGTGCGGGCCTTCGGCGCCCGGGTGGCCACGGAGCTGACCCCGGGGCTGTGGATCGGCGCCAGCGCCGCGGCCCTGCGCCGCTCCCACCCCGAGTACCGGGAGGGCAGCGGCGGTGGAGACGGGGAAAGCGAGGACGGCGAGCCCCGCGAGGAGGACGCCCACGGGCGGGGCCTCCTGGGCTTCGACCTGCGCTACCGGGGGGAGCGGGTGGAGGTGCAGGCGGAGGCGGCTGTGCTTCCCGGACGGGAGGAATCGTCTCCCGAGGGCGGAGGCTTCCTCCTCACCGCGGTGAACGTGGCGGGTCCCCTGTGGGTCGTGGCCAAGGGCGAGCGCTACAGCCCGGTGGAGGGACGCTCCGCCAACACCGCCTACGCCGGCTTCACCGCCCGGGTCCACCCCCGCTTCGTGGTGAAGCTCGGCCGCCAGTTCTCCGACGACCCCTCGCGCCAGGTGCCGGACGGATGGTTCCTGTCGCTCTCCTCGCTCTTCTGAGCCTGGCGGCGGCGGGGGGCCCCAGGGCTCCCGCCGCCCCGCCGGCTCCAGTGTGCGTCGTGGCCCACGCGGGCGTCCCCGACGCCCCCGACCCGGCGGGGCTCCGGCGCATCTTCCTGCTCCAGCAGCGCTTCTGGAGCGACGGCACCGCGGTGCGCCCCGTGAACCTCCCCGCGGGCACGCCCCTGCGGGAGGCGTTCAGCGAGACGGTGCTGGGGCGTCCCAGCCGGGACCTGGCCTTCTACTGGAACGAGCGGTACTTCCACGGCACCCGTCCTCCGCCCGTGGTGGCCTCCCAGGAGGCCGTCCTCCTCTTCGTGGCCCGCACCCCCGGGGGCATCGGCTACGTCGCCCCCGGCACGGTCGAGGACGGGCCTCCCGCCGACGTCCGGCTGCTGGGGTGCCTCGCCCCCGAAGGGACGGAGGGGGACGGCGGCCTCTAGGCCACCGCCGCTAGACGGCCCCTCCGGGTGAGCTCCCCTCGAGGTGCTCCACGATCCAGTCCCCCACCTCCGAGGTGGAGGCGGTGCCGCCCAGGTCGGGGGTCTTCACCCCCTGGGCCACCGACGCCGCCACCGCCGACTCCACCGCCCGGGCGGCGTCCGCGTGCCCCTGGTGCTCCAGGAAGAGGGCCACGCAGCCGATGGCGCCCAGGGGGTTGGCGATGCCCTTGCCCGCGATATCCGGCGCCGAGCCGTGGACCGGCTCGTAGAGGGCGTGCCGCCCGGGGTGGAGGTTGGCGGACGACGCCATGCCCAACCCCCCGACGATGGCGGCCGCCAGGTCGCTCAGGATGTCGCCGAAGAGGTTGGACGTGACGATGACGCCGTAGCGCTCGGGGCGCCGCACCAGGTCCATGGCCACCGCGTCCACGTACAGGGACTCGGTCTCCACGCCAGGATAGTCCCGGGCCACCTCGGCCAGGGTGCGCCGCCACAACCCCCCGGCGTGGGGCAGGGCGTTGGCCTTGTCCACCATGGACACCCGGGTCAGGCCACGGGCGACGGCGTGGTCGAAGGCGGCCCTGAGGATGCGCTCCACGCCCTTGCGGGTGTTCACGTCCTCCTGGATGGCGATCTCGTCGGGGGTGTCCCGCTTGAAGGTGCCGCCCAGGTTCACGTAGGGTCCCTCGGTGTTCTCCCGGAAGATGTCCAGCCGGATCTCCCTGCCCTCGGCTCCCTTCAGGGGCGAGAGGGCCGGGTCCAGCATGTACGACGGTCGGAAGTTCACGTAGAGGTCCAGGCGGAAGCGGAGCCCCAGGAGGATGTCCCGGGCGTGCTCGTTGCCCGGTACCCGGGGGTCGCCCAGGGCGCCCAGGAGGATGGCGTCGTGGTCCTCGGCGAGGCTCCGGAACTCCTCCTCCGTGATGGTCACGCCGTCCCGGAGGTAGCGCTCGGCGCCCAGGTCCCAGTCGCTGAGCTCGATGTCGAGGTCGTGGAGGTCGGCGATGCGCCGGAGGACGCGCGAGGCTTCGCGCGTCACCTCGACGCCGATCCCGTCTCCGGGAATGATGGCGATGCGCGGCATTGGCGTGCGGGAAGAGTTCGGATTTCGGAGGGGAACGCCGGCCCCGCAGGGGCGGGCGGCCTGAGGGCGGGGAGTATAAGGGGCGGCCCCGGTGCGGGCCAGCGGGTCAGGAGCCCTTGTCGTCTCCCACCGTGACCACCCCCGCGGCCGGCGCCCCGGTCCCCTCGATGCGGAAGGGATAGCGCCCCGGGGGCGCGTCCTTGAAGGTGACCAGGTAGCGGGCGTCCCGCTCCACCAGCGGGGGGCTGGCGGCCTGATTCCCCCCGTCGAGGAAGGCCCGGGCGGGGCCGGTGAGGCTGTCCAGGACGAAGAGGACGGTGTGGGGGCGGCCGTCGGCGGTGACGAACTGCACGTCGTCGCCGGGGCGCACCAGGACGCTGTCGGGCTCGGCCCGCTCCCGGTTGCCCTCGGCGGAGATCCGCACCGTGTGGACCCGGTCCTGCTCCCCCAGGCCGAGGGAGTCCTGGAGGAGCTGGTCGGGCTTGAGCTCCGGTGGCGTCCGGTCGCACGCCGCCGAGGGGAGGAGGACCAACGCCGCCAGGAAGGCCACTACCGTACGCTTGGGCATGCCGCTCTTCCTGGCTCCGAGGCTCGCTTCGGGGGATTCACCCTCGCGGCGCGGGGGTGCAAGGAGCACGCCTCAGCGGTCGGCCTGGACCTCCGTGCCACACGCGACGCAGAAGCGCCAGTCCGGCTCCATCTCCTCGCCGCAGTTGGAGCAGGGGACCCAGTGCAGGTTCGCGCCGCAGAACGGACAGTAGTTGACGATCTGGCGCCGGGGGAGGTCTCCTCCGCACCAGGCGCAGCCCCCGGGAGCGCGGTCCCCCGCCCGCCCGTCCCCATCCTCCGGGGCCGAGGCGACCTCCGCCTCCTCCTCCCGCGGCTCCCCGGGCATGGGCTCCGGCTCCGTCGCCATCTCCGGCTCACGCTCGAACACGAAGTCGTGGTGCGGGTCGGGCGCCAGCTCTTCCACGGGAACCGGCGTTTCGCCGGACATGTCCAGGATCACCGAGTTCCCGAAGAGGTGGTGGGGGTCGGACCCCTCCTCGTCCTCGTCCTCCGCCTCCCCTGCCAGAGGGGAGGGCAGACGCGCCTGGTTCAGCCGCACGCTCACTGCCGCGTACTCCCGGAAGAGACCGGTGTTGGGGTTGGGCGAGCCCAGCTCGTCCTTCAGCTCGCGCCGGGCGTGCTCCGACTCCAGCACGAGGTAGTCGCCCTCGCCGGCCAGGAGCCGGAGGAGGGCGTCTTCGTAGTCGCCGTTCATCTCCACGCCGATGCGGTCCCGGTGGGTCCGGTACGGCACCAGGTTCTGGTAGATCTCGGCCACCGTGAAGGCACCGGTCAGGTAGTCGGGGCGGCTCTCCCGGATCTCCTCCACCAGGGTGCGGTGGAAGCGGGAGAGGATGTCCGCCGGCAGGGGCTGGATCATGCCTCCTCGATGTACACGAGCCGCTCCTTCACCGCCGCCCGGAGGAAGCTCTCGGGGTCCTGGAAGGGGATCTCGACCCCCCGCTCCTCGTGCCAGCGCTCCGCCATCCGCCGCATGTAGTGCTGGATGGTCTCGTGGCTGAAGCCGGCGTGGTCGCGCATCTGGCGCACCACCTCGTGCCAGGTGCCCTGGAAGACGTGGCCGTCGGCCTGGCGCACGCGGTGCACGCGGGCGTCGTCGCCCCCGCAGAAGAGCTCGAGCTGGGACGGGTCGTACAGAGTCTGGCCGGGCGTCCCGTTGAAGTGGCTCTCCACCTCGGCCAGGAGCCGGTCCACCGGATCGGTGAGCGCCTCCAGGTCCCGCAGCCGGGCCTCCCACGCCGCGAGGCGCGCGTCGCCGGCCTCCATCTGCCAGAGCGCCCTCTTGAGCTCGATGAGCCGCCACACGGCCAGGGCGTCCCAGTGCTCGCTGGGCGGGACCCGCTCCAGCTCCCTGAGAGCACCCTCCCAGTCGCCGCGGTCGTACAGGAGGTGCCCCAGGTAGATGCGCGCCTCGTGGAGGTCGGGGTCGAGGCGAAGCGCCCGCCGGATCTGGCGGCCCGCGCCCACCTCGTCACCCAGACGGTGCAGGGAGTAGCCCAGGGAGGCCGCCGCCTCGGCGTTGTCGGGACGGGCCGCCGCCGCCTTGGCGAAGACGTCCCGGGCCTCGGCGTAGAGGGACTCCCGGTAGAGGGCCCGCCCCATGGTGAGGGTCAGCTCCACGTCGTCGTCGTACCCCATGGCCGCCACCCGGTCGAACAGGCGCAGCGCCTGGTCCTTCTCACCGAATCGGAGGAGGGTCTCGCCCAGCCCCACCAGCGCGTCCTCGTGGGCCGGGTCCAGCACCAGGGCCCGCTCGAAGGCCGCCCGGCCCCAGGCGAACTCCTCCCGGGCCAGACGGGCGTAGCCCATCCCGACGCACAGCTCCACCGCGTTGGGATAAAGGGAAAGGCCCTCTCTGAGCATCTCGAGGGCCCCGTCGTAGTCGCCGTCGTTGTAGAGCTTGTGCGCCTGCTCGTCGTATTCCTCGGAGGAGAGGAACCGGTTTGGCATGTGGGGAGGCCTCCTGGGGTGGGGATAGCGAGGCGGGGTGAGCCCAATCTAATGCGGCCCGCGCGGGCCGGGCTACCCTTTCGAGAGTGGCCAAGGCAACCGTTTGCGTGTCCCGCCCCCACGACATGTAGTGCGCTCTCTCGATCAGGACACCCGTCCATAGGGGATGCCGCACAGGGGGCACACCAGGGTCGTTCCCGCCCGGTTGAGCCGCTGGGAAGACCCGTGGCGCGGGCAGGTAGGATCGTCCCCCGCCGCCTGCTGCTCCTTCACCCTCTTCTTCTCCGTGCGGGTCGCCGCCGGCACCGTGAGCTTGAAGCGGAGCGACGAGCTGCTGCACTCGAAGAGAAGCGTCCCGGTGCCGTCGTCCTCCGGCCGCACGCCCAGGAACTCGAGGAAGCCGCCCATGGGCGAGGGCATCTGGCTGCCGGCGTAGAAGCGCCCGAGCTGCGCCTTGGCCTCGGGGAGGGCGAGGGCCTCGGCGAGGAGGTCCTTTCGTGGCTGGGGGTGCCAAGGGCGCCGGGGCTCGGGCGCCGGAGGCGGAGGAGGAGGGCGCCTGGGGGCGGCGGCCTTCTTCTCCGGGGGCGCATCCTTCTTCTTCGGAGCGGCGGCCTTCTTCTTCGGGGGCGCCGCCTCCTTCTTGGAGGGCGCCGCCTTCTTCTTCGGTGCCGCCTTCTTCTTCGGGGGCGCCGCCTTCTTCCCGGCGCCGGTATCCTTCTTCACCGCGCCGGACCCCTTCTTCGACGGGGACGCCTTCCGGGGCGTGGACGCCTTCTTCGACGGGGACGCCTTCTTCGCGCCCCCGCCCTTCTTCTTCCCGGATCCCGTGGATCCCTTCGCCGGTCCTTTGGCCATGTCTTTCCCCGGGGCGTGCCGAGGCCCTGGAAAGGTGGAAGGATGACGCGCCCGAGGGCGTCGTCCGACGTTGCCTGCCAGCCCCCTCAGACCGCTCGCTCGAACAGGTGGGCCGACTCTTCGTATCGGATGTGGCCGTCGACGCCCACCGCGAAGCGACGGCCCGACCAGACGGCGGCGCCCCCGTAGGCGCCGAGCCGGCTCACGGCGTGGAAGCCGACGTCGAAGCCCGGCCGTCCCCGGGACGCCGGAAGCCGGCTCTCCTCTTCCCGGACCAGGCGGCGCACCACCTCCAGACACGCGTCGGTGGCGCTCAGGCCGCGGCCCATGAGCGCCACCACAGCCCGGGCGCCCCGGCCCGTCGCCTCGCCATCGCCGGTTGCGCCGCAGGCCCCCACGGCGTCGTCCACGTGGAGGGTCGCGGCCGCCGCTCCCCGGGATCCCGCTCCCCGGGCGAAGGGTCGTCGGACGGCTGCCGCGGCCAGATGGCCGCGAGCGTCCAGCACGGTGCAGAGGACCGCCGCGCCGGCGCCCAGCCCGCAGCGCGAGCCGTCCAGGTCCAGGGGATGGCCGAGGGCCACCGCGAACGCCTGGGCCTCGTCGCCCTCCAGGTGGGGAGCGCCGCCGTGGCGCAGTACGTCCAGGGCCACCCGGGACGGGCTCCGGATCCCTTCCAGGGCGGACACGCGTCCGGACCGGCCCGTCCGGCCGTCCGCGACCCGGGCGTCCAACCTCACCACCCCGCCGGAGTGTCCACCCGATCCCGCCGCCCTCGCGCCGGCACCCCTCTCCACGGCCGACACGCCGGCCACCGCCGCCTCCACGCCTTCCGCCTCCTCGTCCAGCGCCCCGAGGGCCACCTCCGCGGCCGTCGTTCCGCCACCGATCATCACGACGAGGGGAGCCTGGCGGCCCGGGTGGATGAAAGGCGCCCCTTTCAGCACCGCACCGGGCAGGAGCGCCCCGCCCAGGGCCGCTCCGACCCCGGCACCGGCGGCGGTCCGAAGGAAGTCGCGACGGGTGCTCACGGGGCCCCCTCCAGGGTGGGGTCGGGTCCAGCGGGGCCACAACATACGGGGGATGCGGAAAGGCCGCCAGCCGCAAGGTTGCGCCGGTGGCGCCCCCGGGAAAGACGAAGGGCGGGGACCCGGTCGGTCCTCGCCCTTCCATCGACGTCCCGATCCACCGCTCCGCCCGCGCCTACCCGGCCGGGAAGGCGCTCCTTCAGGCGGCGTTGGCGTCGGCCTCGGCCTCCTCGGGCTCCTCCCGGTTTGCGCCCTCGTCGCGCTTCGCGGTACTGTCCGCGCCGTGGGCGATGGCCGGCTTGCAGAACCGGATTCCGATGGCGTGGAGCTCGTCCAGATCCTGGTCGGCCAGGTCGGGGTAGCGCTCGGCGATGTAGTCGATGGTCTCGTCCATCCACTGCTTCTGGTCCTCCGGTGCCGCCTGGAGGACACCACACCGGTTGATGTGGCTGAACAACTCGTCTCGGGCCCTATCCTTGAGCTTCTCCTTGGACATCACACCTCCTGATATGTGCTGCAGACGCGCGCGCCCGGGACGGTCTGGTCCCGGAGATCCGGCGCACGTCCGACGCGTGGAACGGCAAATGGGGACCCTCAAGATACCATGCCCCCCAAGAGAGGCAAACCACCGGCCCGCCCCTCTCCTTGCATCCGCAAGGCTCGCACCGTGACACGATCGTCCCAATCCCGCCCGGGCGGCGGCGGCCCCTCACGGGATGTGGATCCGGTAACGCTGGAGGTGTTCCGGCACCTGTTCACGGCGCTGGCGGAGGAGATGGGCGCGTCCCTCCGGCGCGCGGCCTATTCGCCGAACATCAAGGAGCGGCGCGACTACTCCTGCGCCCTCTTCGACCCCGACGGCACGGCCGTGGCGCTGGGCGACCACATGCCCGTCCACCTGGGGGCCATGCCCATGAGCGTGGCGGCCGCCCTGGCCGAGCTGGGGGAGCTGGCCGAGGGTGACGTGGCGGTGCTGAACGACCCGTTCCGGGGTGGCACCCACCTTCCCGACGTCACCGTCATCGGGCCCGTGCGGGAGCCGGGGTCGGGCCGCCTCCTGGGCTACGTCGCGTCCCGGGCCCACCACGCCGACGTGGGGGGATCGAGCCCGGGCTCCATGCCCCTCGCCCGGGAGATCTACGAGGAGGGGATCCGCATCCCCCCCGTGCGCCTCGCCCGGGGGGGCGAGCGGGTGGAGGACGTCTGGCGCCTCCTCCTGGCCAACGTGCGCACCCCCGAGGAGCGGTCCGGTGACCTGGACGCCCAGCTCGCCGCCCTTCACACGGGCCGGGTGCGCCTCCTGGAGATGGCGGCCCGCCGGGGCGCCGACGCGGTGCTGGCGGCGATGCGCGCCCTGGTGGCCTACGCCGACCGGCTGGTGGCGGCCGGGCTCACCCGCATCCCCGATGGGCGCTACCTGGGGCGGGACGCCCTGGAGGACGACGGCTTCGGCAGCGGCCCCATCCCCATCGAGGTCGCCCTCACCGTGGCCGGCGACCGGCTGGTGGTGGATTTCGAGGGGACGAGCCCCCAGGTGGAGGGGGGCGTGAACGCGGTGGCGGCCATCACGGCGTCGGCCACGCGCTACGTGGTGCGCTGCGTGGTGCAGGCCCTCCTCGGCGAGCCCCTCCCCGCCGGCGGGGGCTCCATGCGGGCCGTCGAGCTGCGACTGCCGGAAGGCAGCGTGGTCAACGCCCAGCCCCCTGCGGCGGTGGCCGCCGGCAACGTCGAGACCAGCCAGCGCATCACGGACGTGCTGCTCCTCGCGTTCGGGCAGGCGCTTCCCGAGCACATCCCGGCCCTCTCCCAGGGCACCATGAACAATATCACGGTGGGGGGCGCGAACCCCGCTACGGGCGAGCGCTTCGCCTACTACGAGACGGTGGGCGGGGGCATGGGCGCCGGGCCGAGCGGGCCGGGGCTGTCGGGCGTGCACACCCACATGTCCAACTCCCTGAACACGCCCATCGAGGCGCTGGAGCACGCCTATCCCTTCCGGGTCGCGCGCTATGGCATCCGCAGGGGGAGCGGCGGCGCCGGCCTGCACCGGGGGGGCGACGGGCTGATCCGGGACCTGATGCTGCTGGGCGCCGCCCGGGTGACGCTCCTGTGCGAGCGCCGGGAGCACGGCCCCGCGGGCGCGGCGGGGGGCGAAGCGGGCGAGCCCGGGGAGAACGCGCGCATCGGGGAGGGACGGGAGGAGCGGCTGCCAGGAAAGGTTACCTTTCACGCCCGTCCCGGGGACGTGGTGAGCATCCGCTCCCCGGGAGGCGGCGGCTGGGGCGTGCCTCCGGCCGACGGAGCCCCAGGAACCGATCTCCACCCACGACGCTCATGAAGCTCATCTTCTCCGCCCTCTGCGAGGAAGCCGACGTCCGTCCCGACGGGCGCCTCGACGTGCAGGGCGTCTTCCACGACCTCTATGCCCCCGGCTTTCCCGCCAAGCAGGACCGCATGGTCCTGGTGCTGGTGGTGGAGTGGGACCGGGCCGACAGCGGCAGCTACCAGTTCAGGGCGGCCCTGGAAGATCCCCAGGGCAAGGAGATGGGGCGGGTGGAGATCGACACCCGGGTGAGCCCCGCCCCCCCGGACCTGCCCGCCCCCCGCACCAAGCTCGTCACGCCGCTCCAGGACGTGGTCTTCCTCCAGCCCGGCACCCACCGCTTCCGCCTGCGCATCAAGGGCACCGAGATGGCGGGCCCCGAGGTGACGCTCCTGGAGCAGCCCGAGGGGCGCGAGGGGCCCGATGGGGAACCGGTGCCCACCGAGGGGCCCGGGCGCGAGGCGTGAGGCCCGGCGCCTCCCTTCTCCACCCCGCCCGCAGCCGCCGGGTCTGCATCGTCATGCTCAGCGGCATCGGCGACGTGGTCCACGCCATGCCGCTGGCCACCGACCTGAAGCGCGACGACCCGGAGCGTACCATCGTGTGGATCGCCGAGCCCGCCCCCGCTCGGGTGCTGGACCACCACCCCGACGTGGACGAGGTGGTGGTGTTCCGGAGGCGGGACGGGCTGCGGGGCGTCATGGCGCTGTCGGAGACGCTCCGGGGCCGGCCGTGCGACCTCACCCTCAACACCCAACGCTACCTCAAGGGCGCGTTCGCCTCCCTGCTTTCGGGGGCGCCGGTGCGCCTCGGGCTGGCACCGTCCAAGACCCGCGACGGCGTCCGCTTCACCAGCACCCACCACCTGCCCGAGGGGCCCTGGTGTCACACCCAGGACCTCCTCCTGGGGTTCAGGGACGCCCTGGGGCTCCCCGCCGACGCCCCGGTGCGTTGGCGCATCACGTTCTCAGCCGAGGAACGGCACGCCCAGCGCCGCGCCCTGGAAGCCCTTCCCCCGGGCCGCCCTCTGGCCGGGCTCGTCCTGGGCACCTCCAACCCGAAGAAGGACTGGCCGGCGGAGCGCTATCCGGCGCTGGCCCGGGCCCTGGCGGAGCTGGGCTACACGCCGGTGCTGGTGGGGGGGCCCTCACCCCGGGAGCGGTCCGCCGCCGACCGGGTGCTCGCCGAGGCCCCCGGCGCCAGCGTGGTCGACGCGTTGGGAAACTCGGTGCGCACCATGATGGCGTGGGTCGACGCCGTGGACGTCCTGGTGAGCCCGGACACGGGCCCCCTCCACATCGCCCACGCCCTGGGAACGCCCGTGGTGGGGCTGTTCGGGCACAGCAACCCCGCCCGCCTGGGTCCCTGGCGCCGCTTCCGGGAGTTGGTGGTGGACCGCTATACCGACCCGGGCGCCATCCCCGACCCGACGCGATGGGAGCCCAAGCTGGGCCGGATGGAGCGGATCACCGTGGACGACGTCCTGGTCGCCCTCGAGCGCGCCCGGACGGTGTACGGGGCAGATGAGCCGACGCGCAGCGGACCTCGCCGGCGGGGCGCGCCCCCCGGGGACGCCGATGCGCTCCAGCGGGAGCCGCGATGGCCGGCCTGACACCTCCCGCCAACGTCCACGTGGTGCGGGCCCGGGGCGCGGTGGCCTGGACCGTCCCCACCCTCCAGGCGTGGGTGACCGGGGCGCTCACCGAGGGGACGCCCCTCTACGACCTGGCGGGACGGGCGGTGGGGGCGCTGGAGCTGCGTGGCCGGGGCCCCGTGTACGCCGTGCCGTCGGAGAGGGGCCGCTGGGTGGTGCGCCACTGCCGGCGGGGCGGCGCCCTGGGGCCGGTCCTGGGCGACCGCTTCCTCCGGGGCGGGCCGCCCCGCCCCTTCCGGGAGATGCACGCGTCCTGGGAGGCGCGCCGTCGGGGCATTCCCACGCCCCGCGTCCTGGCGGCGGTGGTGTACCCTTCCGGTGCCTTCTACCGGGGCGACGTGGTGAGCGAGTACGTGCCCGAGGCCCGGGACCTGGCCTCCCTCCTCTTCGGGGTGAGCGGCCCCGACGGCCGCCCGTCCGCCGAGCCGCCCCTGGAGGACCCGGAGCGGCGGACGGCCGCCCTGAAGGATGCGGCCTACCTCCTGGGGCGCATGGCCCGGGCGGGGGTCGACCACCCCGACCTCAACGCCAAGAACGTGCTCCTGGAGGCCGGAAGCCGGAGCAGGGGGGCGTCGCTGGTGGACCTGGACAAGGCGCGCATCGCCCCCCCCGGACAGGCGGTGCCCTCCGGGCCCATGCGGGAGCGGCTCCAGCGCTCCCTGCGGAAGTTCGAGGCCGCGTCCGGCCGCTCCCTCACCCCCGCCGAGTGGGCGGCCCTGGCAGAGCCCGCGACGGACGCGGCGTCGGGGTGAGCGCCGCCGACGTGGGCACCCCGCCACCGCCCGTGCGGCCCGAGCCGGCCGTGCCTCCCGTGCCGCCCGGATGGGCGGCTCCTCCGGAGCGGATCTGCATCGTCATGCTCTCGGCCATCGGCGACGCCGTCCACGTGCTGCCGGTGGTGAACGCCCTCAAGGACGCGTGGCCCCGCTGCCGCATCTCCTGGATCATCCAGCCGGTGCCCCACCGGCTGGTGGCCGGCCACCCCGCGGTGGACGAGTTCCTGGTGTTCCACCGGCGCAGGGGGCTGGCCGGCTGGGAGGGCTACCAGGAGCTCATGAAGCGCTTCCCACGCCGCCCCTGGGACCTGGCCCTGGGGCTCCAGGTCTACTTCAAGGCGGGTCTCATCACCGCGCTCATGCCGGCCCGGGTGAAGCTCGGCTTCGATCACGAGCGGGCCCGGGACCTGAACTGGCTGTTCACCAACGAGAAGATCGAGCCCCGGGGGCAGCGTCACGTCCAGGACCAGTA
This sequence comes from uncultured Gemmatimonadales bacterium, assembly GCA_963720485.1. Classification (GTDB taxonomy): domain Bacteria; phylum Gemmatimonadota; class Gemmatimonadetes; order Longimicrobiales; family Gaopeijiaceae; genus MFD05684-c1. The sequence continues at coordinate 221,513 of OY970395.1, read as the reverse complement.
CTTCGAGTTCGTGGAGCACCTGGGCATCGACCCCCATCCCGCCCGCTGGGGCATCCCCATCACCCCGGAGGAGCGGCGCGCGCAGGCGGCCTTCTTCCAGAGGCTCGAGCGGCCCCTGTGCTCGGTGGTGGTGGGCACCAGCAAGGAGAAGAAGAACTGGAGCGCGGAGGGGTACGCCCGGGTCCTGGAGGCCCTGGAATCGGACTTCGGCCTCGCCACCGCCCTGGTGGGCGGCCCCTCCCCCGTCGAGCGGGACCTGGCCGACCGCATCCTGGCCGAGACCCGGGCCCGTCCCCTGGACCTCCTGGGCGACGACCTGCGGCGGCTGGTGTGGCTGCTGGACGGGAGCGCCCTGGTGGTGAGCCCGGACACGGGTCCCCTCCACATCGCCCGGGCGCTGGAGGTGCCGGTGGTGGGCCTCTACGGGTACACGAACCCCAAGCGCACCGGCCCCTACCGCCGCTACCAGGACCTGGTGGTGGACGGCTACGCCGCCTTCCCCGGGGAAGCCTATCCGGTGAGCCCCGAATACCGGGACGGCATGAAGCGCATCACGGTCCAGATTGTGCTGGAGAAGGTGGCGCTGGCCATGGAGCGCTACGTCGGGCGGGGCTGACCCCCGCGAGGGAGGCGAGGGCGGGACCCCTTTCCGGCGGCCGGCCGTCACCCCATCCAGAACATCTTGGCGGCCAGGAAGGCGAAGCCGGCCACCACCCCCAGCAGCGCCTCGTACTCCCGGTTCTTCCGCCAGCGGGCCAGGGTGAAGCCCGTCGTGGCGCCGGCCACTGATCCGGCCCGCCACGGCGTGGGCCGGGGAAGCAGCATGGGCACGTGGCGAGCGTACTCCCGGTAGCGCTCCCCGAAGAGCTCCTCCAGGAGCCGCGCCTCCCCCCGCATGGTCCATCCGTACACCCACGCGAAGAACAGGACGAAGACGGCCACGAACGCCCAGCGGCCGCCGGCCGTGGTGACGCCCACGCCGATGAGGAAGCTGCCCAGGTAGAGGGGGTTGCGGGTGTGGGCGTAGGGGCCGCCCGTGGACAGCTCCTTCTCCTTGTGGATCACCCCGGCCGACCAGGCCCTGAGGGCGAGGCCGAGGGCCGCCAGCACGGCGCCCGCCAGCAGGAGGGTGGGGGTGGGCCGGGCGAGCCAGAGGAAGGGCACGACCAGGAGCCAGGCCCCCTTCAGCCGGAGGCGGCGGAGGTCGACGCTCACGGGTTCAGCGGCACGCCCTCCCGGACGCTCTTCAAGTGCAATGTGACGGATCCCACGACGGGGATCTCGGAGCGCAGGTAGACCAGCTCCCGCTTGTCGTCGTCGGTGAGGTACACCTCGGCGTGGCCCCCCTGGCTGAACAGCCCGGACGTCTGGATGATGGGCTGCACCACGATGGTGTTGAACGTCCCGGCGGGGACCTCCTTCGTCTCCCGGCGCAGCACCTTGATCACCACGGGGTTGCCGCCGTCCTCGAAGTAGCGGTTCAGCGTGTAGGTCTTTCCCACCTCAAGCGGCAGCGTCCGCAGATAGTAGAGGAAGGAGATCTCGTCCAGCGGCTCGTCCGTGGTGAACGTGCCCTCGACCGGCTTGTCGAGGCGCTGCCAGCGGTGCTCCTCGGGGTAGATCTCCCACTCGCGGCGGCTCTTGTACTTCACCTCGTGGATGTCCCGGATGAAGTGCCGGCTCACCAGGTCGCGGGTGCCCAGCCAAGCGTCGTACTTGTCGTCGACCTTGGCGAAGAGGAGCCCGCCGGCCAGCCCCATGCGGATGTGGTAGGAGGGGTGCCCCCGCACGGTGTCGATGCCCGCGAGCTCCATGTACCCCTCGCCCACGTTGAACACCCCCAGCTTCACGTCGTAGATGAGACGCTCGCCGGGGCCGAAGGGCACCGGAACGGCGCTGGGGTCGTACGAGAGGGGCTTCACCTTGGGAAGGGTCACCTGGCTCTGGGCCCGGGCGACCTCGGCGGTGCCGGGGATGGGGCCCAGCAGCGCCACCACCGCCAGGAGCAGCGCCCGCGCGGGCCGCACGCCACGCCTCATGCCGCCTCGCCGGCGCCGGCCCACTCCCGCCCCCGCCAGCGCAGGAGCTCCCGCAGGGTCTTGAGTGCGCGGAAGCGCGAGGGGCGCACCTGGAGGTCGTAGCGCAGCGCCGTGGACGCCTCCTCGATGCGCCGCGCATGCGGCGCCAGGAGGGAGAGGATCTCCAGGTTGGCGGCCAGCGGCTCGCCGGCCGTGAGGATGCTCCGCTCGTCGTCCTCCTCGCGGAACGCCTTGCGCAGGACGATCACGCGGTACGCACGCAGCCCGCACAGGGGGTCGGAGACGGGAGCGTGGCTGAACGTCCTGCCCATGAGCAAGGCGCCCACGCGGCGCGTCAGGCGCACGGCCCGGGGCGCCCTTCCGTCCCGGGGTGGCGTGCACGCGGCCACGATGTCGGCGCCCCCCTCCAGCGTCTTCACCAGGTCCACGATGGTTGCCGGGTCCTCGCTGAAGTCGCCCTGGAGCGTCACCACGCAGTCCCGCTTCGGGTAGGGCGCCCGGGCGGCCGCGGCCCTGAGCAGGCGCTCCACCGCCCTGGCGTACCCCACCCGCTCCTGGGAGCGGAGGACGGTGAGGGGCAGGCTGGTGCGATAGCGCGCCAGCGCCTCGGCGGTATCGTCCCGGGAAGCGTCGTCCAACACGAGGATCTCGTAGTCGCGGCCGAACTCGGCCATGACCTTGCGGATCTTCCACAGGAGGGGACCGATGGTCCGCTCCTCGTCGTGCACCGGTATGCAGATGTAGACCACGGAAGGACGACTCCTGGCTATGCGACGGCCGCGTCCCGGGGCCGTCCGGAACGGCTTCGGACGACGGGCAACCGGGCTCGCGGCCCTGCGTGCACCTTATACAAGGGAGGGGGGGCCCGGTTCCTGGCTCCCCGGGCCCCCGGCCCCCTCCCCCGGCGGCCGGGTCCGCCAGCGCTTGTGCTGCCAGAAGTACTGCTCCGGTACCTCCCGCACCCACCGCTCCAGGGCGCGGGTGTGGGCTTCGGTGACACGCCGGACGTCCGCCTCGAGGTCGCCCGTGGGCTCCACGTCCACCGGGTCCAGGTGGACGTCCCACCCCGGCGCCCCCGGGCGCGCCAGGGCGCTCCCCAGGAAGAGGCGCGCCCCGGTGCGCAGGGCAAAGACGGCCGGACCCCGAGCCGTGGAGGCCGGCACCCCCATGAAATCCACGAAGATGCCGGAGGCCCGGGCGTCCTGGTCGGCGACGAGGGCCGGCACCCGACCTTCCCGCACGGCCCGCAGGGCCGCCCGGGGGGCGTCCACCCGGTACACCACCTGGATGCCCAGGCGGGACCGGTTACGGACGAGGTCCTCCTCGAAGAGGGGGTTCCCCTGGCGGAACGCCACCCCTTCCACCGCCACCCCCCGGGCCGCCAGCGCCGCGCCCCCCGCCTCCCAGTTGCCCAGGTGGCCGCCCACAAGGATGGCGCCCCGCCCCGAAGCCACGGCCTCCCGCAGCGCCTCGAGGCCGTAGACCTCGGTGCGGGCGAGGACGTCGGCGGGCGACGCCGCGCCCAGGCGGAAGGTGGCCACCGACTCCCGCCCCAGGTGTCGCCAGCTCGCCCGGGCCACCTCGGCGCGCCACGCCGGGCTTCGCTCGGGAAAGGCCAGGGCCAGGTTGGCGTCCACCACCCGGCGGCGGCTCGGCAGCGCGGCGGCGGCCAGGCTGCCCAGGCGCTCGCCGAGGCCCAGGGCGGCGGCTTCGGGAAGGACCCGCACCGTCCCCACCAGGGCGCGGAACCCAAGGTATTCCAGCCGGTGCTGGAGGGTCGGCCGCCTCACGGCGCCTCTTCGCCCACCTCCACCTCGGCCGCGTCTCCGCCGCCGGGGAGGTCGGCGAACTGGAGCTCGTAGAGGCGGCGGTAGAGGCCGCCCCGCTCCAGGAGGTCGGCGTGGGTGCCCCGCTCCACGATGCGCCCGGCCTCCAGCGCCACGATCTGGTCGGCGCGCTGGACGGTGGACAGGCGGTGGGCGATGACGAAGACGGTGCGGCCGCTCAGGAGGCGCTCCACGGCGGCCTGGACCAGGCGCTCGGACTCGGTGTCGAGGGCGCTGGTGGCCTCGTCGAACACCAGGATGGGCGGGTCCCTGAGGATGGCCCGGGCGATGGCGAGGCGCTGGCGTTGGCCCCCCGAGAGCTGGGCGCCCCGCTCCCCCACCACGGTGTCGTAGCCCCGGGGGAGGACGCGGACGAAGTCGTGGGCGTTGGCCGCCCGGGCGGCCCGCTCCACGTCCTCGAGGGACGCGCCGGGCATGCCGTAGGCGATGTTGGCGAAGACGGTGTCGTGGAAGAGGACCGTCTCCTGGGAGACGATGCCCAGGGAGCGGCGCAGCGACTCGATGGAGAACGCCGAGAGGTCCTCGCCGTCGATGGTGATGCGCCCCGCCGTGGGCTCGTAGAAGCGCCCCAGGAGGTCCACCAGGGTGGTCTTGCCCGCCCCCGACGGCCCCACCAGCGCCACCACCGTGCCCCGGGGCACCGTGAGGTCCACGTGCGCCAGCACCGGCTCCCCGGCCCTGTACTCGAACGACACGTCATGGAAGCGGATCGCTTCCTCCAGCCCCGGGAAGGGGCGAGCCCCCGGCCGGTCCCGGATCTCCACGGGGGCGTCCAGGAACTCGAACACCCGCTCGGCGCCCACCAGCCCCGGCTGCACCACCGCGGGGAACTTGGCCAGGTACTTCACCGGGGCGTACAGCTTGAGGGAGAGGGCGAGGAAGCCCACGAACTCGGCGCCGGTGAGGGCGCCCTGCACCACCACCATGCGGGCCCCGTACCAGAGGATGACCACCGTGCCCACGGCGGCCAGCATCTCGGTGAGGGGGGCGGCCAGTGCCCGCAGCCGCTCCGTGCGCACGTACGTGGTGAAGTAGTCCCAGGTGAGGCGGTGGAAGCGCCCCCGCTCGAAGCCCTCCGCGCCGGCCGACTTGACCAGTCGGATGCCCGACAGCGTCTCCTGGATGTGGGCGTTCACCTCTCCCGCCAGGTTCAGCACGCTGCGGTCGCCCCGGCGCAGCCGCTTCACCAGGGGACCCCAGATGCCCATGGTGCCGGGGATGACCACGAACGCGGCCAGGGTCAGCTTCCACGACAGCGCCAGCATGAACGTCACCGCGGTGAGGAACTCGAACACCGAGCTCACCACCTTGGACAGCTCCTTGGTGACCAGCGTCCTGAGCTGCTCCACGTCGCTGGTGAGGCGAGAGACGATCTGCCCCATGCGGGTGCGGCCGAAGAACGCCAGGTCCAGGTCGAGGAGGTGGTCGTACACCCGCACCCGCAGGTCGCGGGTGACCCCCTGCTCCACCCGCGCCACCAGGTAGGCCCTCAGGAAGTCGAAGACGTTCTTGACGACGAAGGTGAGGAGGATGAGGAGGATGATGCCCTGGATGGCAGCCAGGGGGTCGCCGTGGAGGTCCACCAGACGGTAGACCGTGGCGTCCAGGAAGCGCTGCATGAGCCCCGCGCCCCCCGCGCCCGTCGCCGCTCCGGCCCCCGCCGCCGTCGGGCCGCCCCCCGGCAGCCCCGACGCCGAGCCCGGGGTGAAGAGGGCCTGCACGAAGGGGATGAGCAGCACGTACGTGAACGCGTCCAGGGACGCGAACACGAAGGTGGCCAGCACCGCCAGCAGGAACGCGGGCAGGTGGGGGCGCAGGTAGGCCAGGATGCGGGCGTAGAGCTTCACGGGGACGAAGGTAACAGCCCGGCGGACGGCGCACCCATGGAATCCGGGGTGAAACCGGGCGCCCCCGATGCCGTAGGGACCCCCGCATCCCCGCCCCTTCCCCTCCCGGCCACCCTGGAGCCATGGTGGACACCCTCTCCGACTTCCGCTACGCCCTCAGGAGCATGCTGAAGACGCCCGGGCTGGCCCTGGCGGCCGTCGTGGCGCTGGGCCTGGGCATCGGCCTCACCAGCGTCATGTTCAGCATCGTCTACGGCGCCCTCTTCCGGGGGCTGCCCTTCCCCGACGGCGACCGGATCATGGCGGTGGCCCGCTCCAACGCGGAGCGGGACATCGAGGAGACGGGCGTTCCCATCCAGGACTACCTGGACTGGAAGGACGCCCAGACCTCCTTCGAGACGCTGGCGGCCGACTTCACCGGCACGGTGAACGTGCGCTCGGGCGAGCGCCCCGACCGCTACGACGGCGCCTTCATCACCGCCAACGGGCTGTCGTCCCTGGGCGTGCGCCCCGTGCTGGGCCGCCTCTTCCGGGAGGACGAGGACGTCCTGGGCGCGCCGGCCGTGATGCTCCTGGGCTGGGACGTGTGGCAGAACCACTTCGGCGGCGATCCGGGCGTGGTGGGGCGCCAGGTCACCGTGAACGGCGAGCCCGGCACGATCATCGGCGTCATGCCGAAGGGGTTCGCCTTCCCGGAGAGCCAGGAGGTGTGGCTGCCGCTCAGGGAGGAGGGGAGGGACCTGCCCCGGGGCCAGGGCACCTGGGTGTCGGTGTTCGGGCGGCTCAAGCCCGGCGTGACGGTGGAGCGGGCCCGGGCCGAGATGGCGGCCATCATGGCCCGCCTGGAGCCCCAGCAGCCGCCGGACCAAGAGGGCTTCGCCCCCGTGGTCCATCCGTTCACCGAGTCGTTCATCGGCAAGGAGCCGCGCCAGCTCCTCATCACCATGATGGGGGCCGTGATGCTCGTGCTGCTGGTGGCGTGCGCCAACGTGGCGAACCTGCTCCTGGCCCGGGCTTCCACCCGCACCCGGGACGGCGCCATCCGCACCGCCCTGGGGGCGAGCCGCTGGCGGGTGGTGCGCCAGCTCCTGTCCGAGGCCGGCGTCCTGGCGGCCGCCGGCGCCGTGCTGGGCCTGGGCATCACGTGGGTGGGCATCGGCGCCTTCGCCCGGGCCGTGGCGCCCACCGATCCGCCGTTCTTCCTGTTGTTCAAGGTGGACGCTCCCATCGTGGCCTTCGTCATGGCGGTGGCCGCCGTGGCGGCGCTGGCCGCCGGCGTGATGCCCGCCCTCAGGGCCTCGTCCACCGACGTGAGCTCGGTGCTCAAGGACGAGTCCCGGGGCACGTCCAGCCTGCGCATGGGGCGCCTGAGCCGGATCCTCGTGGTGGGCGAGATCACCCTGTCCATGGGGCTCCTGGTGGTGGCGGCCCTCATGGGGCGGGGCATGTGGACCATGGCCCACCAGACGCTGCCCTACCCCACCAAGGACGTCTTCACCGCCCGGGTGGGGCTGTTCGAGGCGGCGTTCCCCGACACCGCCAGCCGGCGCCAGTTCTGGACCGACCTGCGCCACCGGCTCGAGGGCGCGCCCGGCGTGGCCGCCGTGTCGCTGGTGGACCGCATGCCTGGCACCGGCACCGGGACGGGGCCCGTGGCCGTGGACGGCGTGGCGTACCCCGACGAGCGGAGCCTCCCCCGGGCCCGGGGCGCCCTGGCCGACGTGGGGTTCTTCAAGACGTTCGAGGCCGAGCCCCTCGAAGGTCGCGTGTTCACCGAGGAGGACGGGCCCAACTCCGAGCCCGTCGCGGTGGTGAACGAGAGCATGGCCCGCAAGCTCTTCCCCGGCGGCAGCGCGGTGGGGCGCCGCTTCCGCGCCGGCGGCCTCGACGCGGCCTGGCGCACCGTCGTGGGCGTGGTGCCCGACCTGGACATGCAGGGGCTCGGCAACAACGACCCCGACCCCAAGCCCGAGGGCTTCTATGTGCCCCTGGCCCAGGGCGACAACCGCTTCATGAGCATCGTCCTGCGCACCACGGGCGGCGAGCCCATGGCCATGGCGGGACCGGTGCGGGACGCGGTGGCGTCGGTGGACCCCGACACCCCCATCTACTTCGTGCGCACGCTGCAGGAGTCCATCGACCAGGGGCTGTGGTTCTACCGGGTGTTCGGCACCCTGTTCGCCACCTTCGGGCTGGCGGCGCTGTTTCTGGCCTCGGTGGGGCTCTACGGCGTCATGGCGTTCAGCGTGAGCAACCGCACCCAGGAGATCGGCGTGCGCATGGCCCTGGGGGCCGAGACGGCGGCGGTGCTGCGCCTGATCTTCCGCCAGGGGATGACCCAGGTGGTGCTCGGCCTGGTGCTGGGGCTGGGCCTCGCCGTGCTGCTGGGCCGGGCGCTCAAGATGATCCTGTACCAGGTGAGCCCGGCCGATCCCCTGACCTTCGCGGCGGTGAGCGTCGTGCTGGCCCTCACCGGGGTGGTGGCGCTCCTCGCGCCGGCGCTCCGGGCCACCCGGGTCGACCCGGTGAAGGCGCTGGCGGGGGAGTAGGGCGGGCCGCGTGGCGGGCGGGCCCGCGTGGGTGTGCGCGCGCCGACCGGCGGCAAGCTCGCCCACAACGCAGCACGCACCACCCGCCAGGGCGACCCGCGTTGCGTTGTCCGCAATTATCGCCCACAAGGCAACACGGACGAGGGCGCCAGGGAGATCCGCGTCGCGTTGTCGACAATTATCACCGACAACGCAGCACGGATAGGGCTGGTCCTCCGCGGATGTTGCGTTGCCGGCGGTCGCCGCGGACGCCGCCCCGAGACACGGGAGGCACCTTCCCCCAAACCGTCCTGCTCGACTCGCTCGACCTGCTCGACCCGTTCGCACTGCTCGACCCGCCCCGCCTTGCCCGCCGCGCCCTCCCCCACGAGGGTTCCTCCAGCCGGCCGCCGGCTGGCCGCCGCACCCGCCCGGGCGCGGCCGAGGAACCCGACGAGGTGGAGGAGGCCCACGTGGCGGAGACGAGCGGCGCGGGAAGGCGCATCGCCATCCTGGGGGGCGGCAACCTGGGGCAGGCGCTGGCCCGGGGGTGGATGGCCGCCGGGGTGGTGCGCCCCGAGAACCTCACCGTGACCCGCCGCAGGACGGAGCACCTGGCGTGGCTGGCCGAGGCCGGGGCCCGCGCCACCTCCGATAACCGGGAGGCGGCCGCCGGAGCCGACGTGGTGGTCATCGCCGTCCAGCCCCAGCAGGTGGAGGCCCTCTTCGCCGACGTGGCCCCGTCCATGAAGGCGGGCCACCGGGTGATCTCCGTGGCCTCGGGGGTGTCGCTGGCGGTGCTCCGGGAGCGCCTAGGCGGCGACGTGGCGGTGGTGCGGGCCATGCCCAACACGGCCGTCGCCATCGCCGAGTCCATGACGTGCCTGTCCGCCGAGCCCGGGGCCGAGGAGGCGCTCGCCGAGGCGGGGGAGCTGTTCGACACCGTGGGGCGCACGCTGGTCATCCCCGAGGACATGATGGTGCCGGCCACCGCCCTGTGCGCGTGCGGCGTGGCCTTCTTCCTGCGAGCCATCCGCGCCGCGTCCCAGGGGGGGATCGAGATCGGCTTCCACCCCGAGGAGGCGCTGCTGCTGGCCGCCCAGACGGCCCGGGGCTCGGCGTCCCTCCTGCTCAAGGAGGGTCATCACCCCGAGGCGGAGATCGACCGGGTCACCACGCCTCGGGGGTGCACCATCGCCGGGCTCAACGAGATGGAGCACCAGGGCTTCAGCTCGGCGCTCATAAAGGGGATCCTGCTGTCGGCAGAGAAGGCGGCGGGGCTGTACCGGGGGTAGGGGGCGGGGGCGGGGCCGCACCGGATTCCCGCCGCGTTCCGGTCCGCGCCGCCGACCCCGCGGGCCCCTCCGCGCCTCCTACCTGGGCCGGGGCGTGAGCCTCGCCGTGGGAACGATCATCTCCTCGGGGCTGATGCCGCCGTGGAGGAAGGAGTTCCGGTAGCGCTGCTGGTACTCCCTCAGCTTGGTGGGATAGACGAAGAAGAAGTCGTCCAGGGCCACCAGATAGCTCGTCCCCAGCCGCCCCACGGGCAGCCGCAGGTCCTTCTCGTTGCGGGTGGAGAAGGCGTGGCTGGGGTCCTCCGCCCTCAGGTCCTGTCCGAACTTGTAGCGCAGGTTGCTGGTGGCGTCCCGCCGGGCGTACACGGTGGAGGGGTGCTGGCACAGGATGGAGCCGTGGTCCGTGGTGAAGATGACGCGGTGGCCGCCGGCGGCCGCCTCCTTCAGCACCTGGAAGACCGTGGAGCGCTCGAACCAGGAGCGGGTGAGGCTCCGGAGCGCGGCCTCGTCCTTGGCCACCTCCATGAGGATGGGCGACTCGGAGCGGCCGTGGGTCATGAGGTCCACGAAGTTGAACACCATGGCCACCACCGAGCGGGGCGTCTGGAGCGCCGAGCGCACCCGGGCCCGCACCTGCTCGCCCTCCCGGTCGGTGAAGATCTTCTCGTAGTGGATCGGCACCTTCCGCCCCGTGAGCCGCTTGAGCTGCTCCGCCAGGAGCTCGTCCTCGAAGGCGTTCAGGCTCCCCTCGTCGTCGGAGGCGTCCCACCACTCGGGCCGCTGCCTGGCGATCTCATCGGGGAAGACGCCACTGAAGATGGCGTTCCTGGCGTAGGGGGTGGCGGTAGGGAGGATGGAGTAGTGCCAGCTCTCCTCGATCTCGAAGTACGGAGCCAGCAGCGGGGCAATCACCCGCCACTGGTCCAGCCGCATGCAGTCGAGCACCACGAAGAACACCGGGCTCTCACCCAGCCACGGCACGAGGTACTTCTGGACCAGGTCCACCGAGAGGTCGGGAACGTCGCCCTCGCCCCGCATCCAGCGGGGGTACTGCTTGGTCACCCACACGCCGAAGTCGTGCCGGAGCTGGAGCCCGAGCTGGTCGACCGAGGCCAGCAGCCCGCTCTCCCCGGCGTGCTCCAGGCGGATGTGCCAGTCCACCAGCTCCGTGTACACGGCGGCGAACTCGCCGGGCGTGCGGGCGTCCTGCCCCTTCACCGAGAGGCGCTGGAAGCGCGACGCGAAGTCCTGGGCCACCTGCTGCTGGCGGATGGACGAGCCCTCCAGGATGCGCGTCACCACGGAGAGGACCTGGCGGGGGCTGGTGGGCTTCACCAGGTAGTCGTCCACGCGCCGCCCGATGGCCTCGGTCATGGTCCGGTCTTCTTCGGACTTGGTGACCATGACAACCCGGGCGTGGGGGTCTTCCCGCCGCAGCGTCTCCAGCACCTCCAGGCCCCGGCGGCCCGGCATCTGCTCGTCCAAGAGCACCAGGTCGTAGGGGCGGTCCCGGAGCAGGGCCAGGGCGTCGTCGCCGTTGGCGATGGCGTCGACGTGGTAGCCGCGCTGCTGCAGGAAGAGGAGGTGGGGACGGAGCAGATCGATCTCGTCGTCCACCCAGAGGATGCGCTTCGCGGCTTTGCTGGCGGTTTGCATGGCTGAAACGTAAGCCCCGGCCGAGGGCGAGCGCCATCGGTGCAACCGTTCCGGGTACCTTGGGATCAATTATAATGATCACCATGATAGCGGCACCGTCCCGAGGCGCGGCGCCGGCACACTTCGCCCTCCACCGACCGGAACCATGACCCGTCCAGACCCCGAGGGCTTCCTGCCCCTGACGACCCCGGCCTACCACGTCCTCCTGGCCCTGGGCAACCGGGCCCTCCACGGCTACGGGATGATGCAGGCCCTGGAGGAGAAGACCGGGGGTCGGGACCGGCTCCTTCCCGGGACCCTCTACGCCACGGTGGCTCGCATGGTGGACGACGGGCTCCTGGAGGAGCTGGCCGACGCCCCCGAGCCCGGCGCCGACGCGCGCCGCCGCTACTACCGGGTGAGCGCCCTCGGGCGGGCCGTGGCCCGGGCGGAATCGGAGCGCCTGCGGCGGCTGCTCGCCGTGGCCGACCGGGAAGACCTGGCCGCGGAGGCACGGTGAGCGCCCGTCGGCCCCCCGCCTGGCTCCGCGCGGCATTCCGGACTGCCGTCCTGGCCCACCCCGGCGACGTCCGGGCCCGCTACGGGGAGGAGATGGCGGCCGCGTTCACGTCGGCGTGGGGGGACCGGCTCCGCGAGGGTGGCGCGGTGCGGGCCACCGCCTGGGCGCTCCGGGCCACGCTCGACGCGGCCGCCAGCGGGCTGGGGGAGCGGTGGCGCCGGCTCCGTTTCGGCCCCCACCCCGGTGAGTGGTGGACGGACGTGAGGGTGGCGGCCCGCGTCCTTCGCCGGAGCCCCGGTTTCACCGCCGCCGCCGTCCTGGTGCTGGCCCTGGGGATCGGCGCCAACACGGCGGTCTTCTCGGCGGTGAAGGCCACCCTGCTGTCGCCACCCCCCTTCCGGGACCCGTCGTCGCTCGTGCTCCCCGAGCTCACCGAGTCGTCGACGGTGCGGCCGGGACCGCCCCGCGCCTTCCCCTGGTCGTACCCGAAGTACCGCATCATGGCGGAGACGGAGGGGCTCCCCCTGGAGGCCCTGGCGGCCTACGCCGTCCGCACCTTCACCCTCACGGGCGCGGGCGATCCCCGGCGCGTCGACGTGGAGGTGGTGACGCCCGACTACCTGGACGTCCTGGGCGTGGAGCCGGCCCTGGGACGGGACTTCCGGGAGGCCGACGACCGGGACGGCGCGGCCCTGACCGTCGTGCTGGGCGCACGCCTCTGGAGGGAGCGCTTCGGCAGCGACCCGGGCGTCGTGGGCCGGAACGTGACCTTCAACGGCCGCCCGGCCACGGTGCTGGGCGTGGCGCCGCCGGAGTTCCGGGGGCTCACGGGCCGCGCCGAGGCCTGGATGCCCGTCCACCCCGTCGCGGCCCTGGTCGGGGCTCCCTGGATGGTCACGGGAGGCCAGTCCCACTGGCTCGCGGCCATCGCCCGCCTCCGGCCGGGCGCCGACCTGGCCGCGCTGCAGGCGAGGATGCCCGCCGTGGGGCGCGCCGCGGAGGAAGCCTATCCCAACCCCGACCCCACGAAGGTCCGTAGCGGCGGGGCAAGGCCCCTGATGGAGGCCCGCGTGAACCCGCAGGCCCGGCGCTCGCTCCTGGTCCTGGGTGCCGCGGCAGCCCTGCTCCTCCTGGTGGGGTGCGCCAACCTGGCCGGCCTCCTGCTGGCCCGGGCCGCCGTGCGGGCCCGGGAGACCGCGGTCCGGGTGGCCCTGGGGGCGGGGCGCTGGCGGGTGGCCCGGGGCGTGCTGGCCGAGAGCCTGCTCCTGGCCGTCCTGGGCGGTGCCGCCGCCCTGGCGGTGGCCCGGCTGGGCGCCCACGCCCTGGTGTCGGCGTGGCCCCAGCGCTTCCTGGACGGAACCTGGAACGTGCGCTTCGCCGACCCCTCGGCGATCCACATGGACGGGGCCGCCCTGGCCTTCGCCGCCGGCGTGGCAGCCGCCACCGGCTTGCTCTTCGGCCTCGGACCCGCCCTGGCCGCCTGCCGGGGCGGCGCCGGCGCCCGCCTCAGGGAGGGGAGCGCCGGGGTGGTGGGTCGGGCGCGGGGGACGGGCGTGCGCAGGTTCCTGGTGGCGGGAGAGATCGCCCTGGCCCTGGTCCTCGTCCTGGGAGCGGGGCTCCTGCTGCGCTCCCTGCAGCGGCTCCAGGCCGTCGAGCGGGGCTACCAGCCCGGGAACCTTGTGGCGTTCGACTATACCCTCCCTCGGAGCAGCGCTTCGGCCGACGACCCGGCCGCCTTCCACGCGGCCTACCTGGAGCGGCTCCGGGCTCTCCCCGGGGTGGTGGGGGCGTCGATGGCCTGCTCGGTGCCCGTGGGCGGACACTGCTGGATCACCGCCGTGCGCCAGGCGGGCGACCGGACGTGGCAGGAAGGGAGTCGACCCTTCATCGGCGTCCACCCCGTGGACGACCGCTACTTCGAGACGCTGGGAATCCCGGTCCTCCGGGGGCGGACGCTGCAGCCCGACGACCGACGGGGCGCGCCGGTGGCGGTGGTGCTCAACGAGGCGGCCGTGCGCGAGCTCTTCCCGGACGGGGGCGACCCCCTCGGCGCCCAGGTGGCCATGGGCGTGGACGCCACCCCCGAGGACGGACCGGGCGCCACCGTGGTGGGGGTGGTGGGCGACGTCCTCTACGACCGCCCCGACATGGGCGTGATGCCCGAGGCCTACTTCAGCTACAGGCAGGAGGTCGGCGGCGAGGCCACCATCCTCCTCCGCACCCGGGGCGAGCCCCTGGCGGCGGTCCCCGCCGCCAGGGAGGCCCTCCTCGAGCTGGATCCCGACCTGCCCATCTCGGGGATCCGCACCGTGGCCAGCGCCGAGGCCGACGCCACCGCCGACACCCGGACGCTCGGTACCCTCCTGGCCGTCTTCGCTGCCCTGGCGGGGCTCCTGGCCTGCACGGGCGTATGGGCCGTGGTTGCGTACACGGTGGAGCGGCGCACCCGGGAGCTGGGGCTCCGGGTGGCCCTGGGGGCCGACCCCCGCAGCATCGTGCGCATGGTGCTGGCGGGAGCACTCGCCACGGCCGGGGTCGGCATCGCGGCCGGCGCCCTCGGAGGGTGGGCGGCCACCCGGGTCCTGGGGAGCTTCCTCTACGAGGTGAGCGTCACCGACCCGCCCACGTTCGTCGCGGGGGCGGCCCTGCTCCTGGGGGTGAGCCTGCTGGCGGCGTGGCTGCCCGCCCGGCGTGCCACCCGCGTCGACCCGGTGGAGGCGCTGCGGGCGGAGTGAGGTGAAGAGGCAGGCGGCTGCCGAGCCTCAGGCGCTCTCCGGCAGCGACCTGGGCACACGCAGGACGAAGGTGCAGCCCCGGGGCTCACCCGGCTCCAGCTCCACGGTGCCCCCCAGGAGGGTGGCCAGGCGCCGGGAGATGGAGAGCCCGAGGCCCGTCCCCAGGCCGGCCCGCGTGGCGCTCTGGTCCACCTGGGTGAAGGGCTCGAACACGGCCTCCCGCTTGTCCTCGGGGATGCCCGGGCCCGTGTCCCGCACCCGCACGACCACGTGGTCCTCCACCCCGGACGCCTCCAGGGCCACCTCCCCCTCGTCGGTGAACTTGCAGGCGTTCCCCGCCAGGTTGAGGACGATCTGGCGGAGCTTGGCCGCGTCGGTGGTGAGGGTCACGTCGCCGTCGGTGACCACCCGCAGGAGGAGCCCCGAGCGCTCCGCCTCGGGGCGCAGCATGTCGGCCACCTCGTGTAGCATGGCCGACACGTCCACGCCGCACGGATGGACCTCCTCCCGACCCGCCTCGATGCGGGCGAAGGAGAGGATCTCCTCGATGAGCCCGAGCTGGGCCCGGGCGCTCACCTGGATGCGCTCCACCTGCCGGCGCTGGGCGGCGTTCAGCTCACCCCGGATCTCGGCCAGGAGAAGGTCGGCGTAGCCCAGGACCGCGTTCAGGGGGGTGCGCAGCTCGTGGCTCATGACGCCCAGGAACTGGGCCTTGGCCCGGTTCGCCTGCTCGGCGGCCTCCCGGGCCCGGTGCTCGCCCTCGAAGAGATGGGCCCGGTCCAGGGCCTGGGCCGCCTGCAGGGCGAGGGTCTCCAGGAACGCACGCTCCTCCGGGGAGAACTCCCGGCGCCCCCGGAAGCCGAGCTTGAGCGCCCCCAGCATCTCCCCGTGGTGCAGGAGGGGCAGCACGGCCACCGCGTCGGTCCCCGTGCGCTTGCGGAGGTCCTCCCGGGCGAAGCGGCGCGACCTCTCCTCGGCCGTGGACACGAAGAGGGGCGCGCCGGTGCGCACGACCTCCCCCACCGGGTCGTCGGCCGTGGCGGGCAGGTCCCGCCACGCCTCCGCCTCCTCCCCCGCCAGGCCGTGGCTGGCCGCCACCTCGAGGCTGGACCCTTCGTTCACCACGCGCAGGAGCATGCCGCTGTCGGCCCCCACGGCCGACGCCCCCTCCTCCACCACCACCGCGGCGATGCGCTCCGGGGTGGGCGCGGCCGAGAGGGCCGCGGTGACCCGCTGGAGCCGTAGCAGCCGGTCGGCGACACGCTGGGCCGACACCCGGGCCCGCTGCGCCTCCTCGCGGGCGCTCCGCTCCCGGGCCAGGAGCGCGTCCCGTTCGGCGGAGCTGCGCAACTGGTCGGTGACGTCGGTGTTGGTGCCGAACCAGCGGGTCACCCGCCCGTCGGGGTCCAGGATGGGCAAGGCCCGGGAGAGGAACCAGCGGTACTCTCCCGACGCGCTCCGCAGGGGGAAGGTGTCCTCCCAGGGCTGCCCTGCCTCGATATGCTCCCGGTAGCGCGCCGTGACCCGCTCCACGTGGCCGGGGTGATGCACCGCCTTCCACCCCCACCCCTCCATCGCCTGGAGCGTGGTGCCTGTGTATTCGAACCAGCGCCGGTTGTACCAGAAGATCGACCCCGTGGCGTCGGCCATCCACGCGAGCTGGGGGATGGAATCGGCGAGGGTGCGGAACTGGTCCTCGCTCTCCCGCAGCGCCCGGGTGGCCCGACGGGTCTCCGCCACCTGGGCCAGGAGCCGGCGGTCCGACGCGTCGGCCCTCTGCTGCGCCTGCGACGTCTCGTGGAGGAGGTGCACCCGCTCCAGCGCCTGCCCCCCGAGGCGAGCCAGCGTTCCCAGGAGCTCCCGGGCTTCGTCGGGGAACGACCGATCGGCGGGGAAGCACAGGGCCAGCACCCCCACGCACCTCCGCTCCACGGACAGGGGCAGGTACGCCATGGCCCGGGTGTCCAACGCCTCCAGGAAGCCGGCCGTGTTGGGGTAGGAGGCCACGCAGTCGGCGCGGCTGACGAAGAAGCGCGCCTCTCCCGTCCGCAGGACGTCCCGCACCGGCGTCGGGTCGCCGTGGAGGGGGGTGGTCCGCAGGGCCGCGATCACGTCCTCGGCCAGGCCGACGGCGTGGCGGAGCTCGACGCTGCGGCCGTCGTCGCTCAGTCGCAGGAGCGCCCCCGCCGACGCGCCCAGCTCCTCGCCCCCCTCCCGGATGAGGGCCGTGGCCACCTCATCGTCCCCCAGCGCCCCCGACAGCGCCTCCGTGGCGGCCCGCAGGCTCCAGGCCAGGGAAGCAGACCGCTCGGGGCGGAGAGGTCCTCCCTGACGCCGCCGTGACGCCGCGGGGGGGCGCTCGGAGCGGGGATGATCGGTCATGCCGGGTCGGTGGATGGGGAGGCGGGGGATTCAAGCTACAGGGGCGGGCTGCCCCGCGCGATACCGGCGTCCCGGATGCGCGCGGGAACGCATCCTGCACCTTGTGCGGGCGGGGGCTTCCCTTCGAGACGCCCCTCGACGCGACGACGAAGCACGTAGCCATCAGCCGCATGGAGGCGGACATGGGAGACCATCGGAACGACGACAGGAGCGAAGGCCGGCGGAAGGAGACCGTCCGGGAGAAGGGCGCCCGACACGAGGTCGAGGGCGCCGAGCGGGAGATCAAGGGCAAGGTCGAGAAGAACGTGGGCAAGGCCACGAACGACCGCTCCCGGGAGGCCGAGGGCAAGGCGAAGGAGGCCCTGGGCAAGGCCGAGCGCAAGCTGGGCGAGGCCGCGCGCAAGCACGGCTGACCTCACCGCCACGCCATTCCAGGGCGGTGGTCCGGCTCCGGCCGGGCCACCGCCCTGCGTCGTTCGGGGTAAGACACCCGACTTCCCTTTTCCCCCGGCCTTCCCTACCTTCGTTGAGAACCAATTTCAACCTCACGACCCTGCACCGGATGCGACGTTCCACGGAGGCGGCGCGCACTGACGGTCCCCTGGCGCCCATGGGGCCGGGCGAGATGCGCCTGTCCGACGTTCCCCTCCGCCAGGAGGTGGAGCTCGTCCGCATCGATCTCCCCCACGACCAGATCGAGCCCCTGCTGGAGCGCGGCGTGCTCCCGGGATGCCGCCTCTGCCCGATCCGGCGCTCGCCTTTCGGCGACCCCATCGTGACGGTGGAGGGGTCCGTTCTCGCCCTTCGGCGGGAGACGGCCCGCTGCCTGTGCGTGCGGCGCGCGGGCGGCGACTGACGCGCCGGAACGGATGTCCCCTTCCGGCGGCCCCCCCTCCCTCGGCGGCACTTCCCACTGCGAGCCCGGCGGCACCGCCGTCGCGGAGCCCGGCGCGCCTCTCGTTGCCCTGATCGGCCCGCCCAACTCGGGCAAGACCACCCTCTTCAACCAACTCACGGGCCTCCGTCAGAAGGTCGCCAACTATCCGGGCGTCACGGTGGAGAAGCACATCGGCCAGGTCCGCCTGGACGACGACCGGACGCTCAACCTGGTGGACCTCCCCGGGGTCAACGGCTTCTCGGCCCGCACGCTGGACGAGAAGGTCACCCGCGACGTGCTGGAGGGGCGGGTGGAAGGGCTCCGGGCCCCCGACGCCCTCATCCTCATCGTCGACTCCACCCGGCTGGAGATCCAGCTCATGCTGGTGGAGCCGGTGCTGGAACTGGAGCTCCCCACCCTCCTCGTGCTCAACATGGCCGATGAGCTGGACCAGCGGGGCGGGCGGGTGCGGGACGAGATCCTGGCGGCCCACCTGGGTGTCGAGGTGGTGCGCACCAACGCCCGGGCGGGGGAGGGGCTGGACGCGGTGCGGGCCTTCCTGACGCGGGCGGCGGACGCAGGGCCCCGGCCGTCCCGGGGCGCGTCCACCGTCTCCAACGTCGGCAAGGGCACACCGCTCCCCATGGTGGACGCCTTCGCCACCCGCCGCGCCCGCATCCGCGAGGTGGTGCGGGCCGCCGAGTACCGCCCGCCGGGACCATCGACCCTGAGCGAGCGGCTGGACGCGGTTTTCCTCCACCGGGTGTTCGGGCCGCTGGTGTTCCTGGTGGTGGTGGTCCTGGTCTTCCAGGCCATCTTCACGTGGGCCGTGCCCTTCATGGATGGCGTGCAGGCCGTGGTGGCCGCGTCGGGCGTGTGGGTGGGCTCCATGCTCCCCCCGTCCTGGTTCCGCTCGCTGCTGGTGGACGGGGTGTGGTCCGGCGTGGGCTCGGTCGTGGTCTTCCTTCCCCAGATCCTCATCCTGTTCCTCTTCCTGGGGCTGCTGGAGGACTCGGGCTACATGGCGCGTGCGGCGGTCATCGCCGACCGGATCATGGCCAAGGTGGGGCTCCAGGGGCGGGCGTTCCTCCCCCTCCTGTCGGGGTACGCGTGCGCCGTGCCGGCCATCCTCGCCGCCCGCACCGTAGAGGACGAGCGGGACCGCCTGGCCACCATCTTCGTCACGCCGTTCATGACGTGCTCGGCCCGGCTCCCGGTCTACGCCCTGCTCATCGCGGCATTCATCCCTGAGCGGCCCCTCCTGGGACCCCTCCTGGGCACCCGGGCGGCCACCCTCCTCGGGCTCTATGCCCTGGGAACCATCATGGCGGTGGTGACTGCGTTCGCCCTCAAGCGCTCCCTCCTGAAGGGGAAGTCCACCTCCTTCATCATGGAGCTTCCGCCGTACCGCATTCCCACGCTCCGCTCCATCGGCATCCGGCTGGTGGACCGGAGTCGCATCTTCCTGCGCCGGGCCGGCCGCATCATCCTGGCGGTGGCGGTGGTGCTGTGGATCCTCACCCAGGTGCCCCGGGCCCCGGGCGGAGGGCCCCCTCCCATCGGCGACAGCGCCCTGGGCCAGATCGGCCACGTCCTGGAGCCGGCCATCCGCCCCCTGGGCTTCGACTGGCGCATCGGCGTGGGGCTGGTCTCGTCCCTGGCGGCCCGGGAGGTGATCATCGGCACCCTCGGCACCATCTACGGCGTGGAGGACCCGAGCCAGGGAAGCATGGAGCTCCAGGCCCGCCTCAAGCAGCACCTGGACCTGGGCTCGGCGGTGGCGCTCCTGATCTTCTTCGCCTTCGCCCTCCAGTGCATGTCCACGGTGGCCGTGATGCGCCGGGAGACCGCGGGGTGGAAGTGGCCCGCGCTCCAGTGGGGGTACATGCTCGTGCTGGCCTACCTGGGGGCGTGGCTGGCCAACACCCTCCTGTAGCCACCTGCCAGGATGGGGGTGGGACAGGGACCTGAAAGGATCCGGCGAACCGAACGTAAGCTTTGATAATTCAACCTTGAATCACATAGGTTGGAGAGAGGCGTTCGTCTCCTTCCCCGGAGGTTCCATGGCCGTCGAACATCCGCTGCGCCGAGCCCCGCTGTCCCTCCTCGCGCTCCTCGCCCTGGCCGCGTGCGGCGGGGGGAGCAGCCCCACCAACCCCGGCGGTGGAGGCGGAGGAGGGGGCGAGACGCCCACCGAGAAGGCCGACCCCTCCTTCGGCTCCGACATCACCCCCATCTTCGCCCGCTACGGCTGCAACGGCGGTGGCTGCCACGGCTCGTCCGCGCCCCAGGCGGGGCTCACCCTCACCTCGTCGGCCGCCTACCAGAACCTGGTGGGTGTCCAGGCCCAGAGTGAGAACTTCCTGCGGGTGAAGCCCGGCGACGCCACCAACTCCTACCTGGTGATCAAGCTGGAAGGCCGGCAGAACGTGGGCGTGCGCATGCCGAACGGCGGCGGCCCCATCGACGCCGTGGACCTGGCCAACATCAAGAACTGGATCAACCAGGGGGCGAAGCAGAACTAGACCCGGGGGGGCCCCGCCGCGGCGGCCCGGAACTTGACGGCTCAACCTTGAAAACGAATCACGCTTTTTCGAGGAGAGCCTCTCATGAGCATGCGGCGCATCCCCAAGACCACCTTCCTCGCCCTCGTGGCGGCCGGCGCCCTGGCGGGCTGCGGCGGGTCCAGCAGCCCGACGCAGCCCGTCTCGGGCACCGTGAAGGACAACCCGTCCTTCAGCGCCGACATCCAGCCCATCTTCCGGGCCTACGGCTGCTCGTCCGGCGGCTGCCACGGCAACCAGGCGGGACTCACGCTGTCGACGGCCTCCGTGTCCTACCAGGACCTGGTGAACGTGTCCTCGACGGAGGTGAACGAGCTGCGCGTGGATCCCGGGAGCCCCCAGGCGTCTTATCTGGTGCAGAAGCTGTCGGGCACCCAGGGCTGGGGCTCCCCCATGCCCCCGGGCGGACGCCTCACCAACGTAGACCTGACCAACATCGAGAACTGGATCGCCAACGGGGCCCCGAACAACTGACCGAAGGTGGCCCTTCCCCACGAGGAGAAGCACGATGCAACGGACCCTCGCCCTCGCGGCACTCCTGGCGCTGAGCCTCACGCTGCCGGCCGCGGCCCAGCAACCCCGGCGCACGCCGCTGCAGTCGACGCCGACCGCCATCTTCCACTCGTCGCTGGTGGCCAACCTTCCCACCACCACCACCCTGGGGAAGGGCATCCTCCAGTTCGAGATCTCCCACCGCTTCGTACCCCCGGTGTCCCGGGGGGCGAACGCCCTGTGGGGGCTGGACGGCCCCGCGGAGGACCGCCTGGGGCTGAGCTGGGCCCCCACCGGGCGGGCCATGGTGCACATCGAGCGGACCAACCTGAACGACAACCTGGAGCTGGGCGGCCGCATCCGGCTGGCGGAAGGGACGGCGGGCGGCATGCCGGTTGCGGCCGCAGTGGCCGCGGGCTTCGCCTGGAACACGGATCCTCCGTCGGCGCCCGGGGTGGTGGACAACGAGACGCAAGCGTACGCTCAGCTCATCCTCGACGCGCTGCTGGGCGGGCGCTTCGCGGTGGACGTGGTTCCGTCGGTGCTCAGGAACCCGCGCCTGGAGGACCCGGACCCCGTCACCACCTTCTCCCTGGGACTGGCCGGGCAGGCCTACGTGGCGCGCTCGGTGAGCCTCTTCGGAGAATGGGTGGTGTCCGAGGCCCGGCCCCAGCAGGAGCACGACGCCGGCACGTTCGGCCTGGAGCTCCAGACCCGAGGCCACTTCTTCAAGCTCCTCATGACCAACACGGTGGAGATGAACCCGACCCAGCTCCTGGCCGGCACGCCCTTTCCCTTCCAGCCCGACGAGTGGCGCTTCGGCTTCACCATCACGCGGCGCTTCGGCCTCTGACGCCCCCAGCGGAGGACACGGCCGGAGGGGCGGCGGCCGAGTCGCCCCCACCTCCCCTGGAGGCGCGGGCCGAGGAGACGCTGGATCCCGAGGATCCCGGGGCCTGGGACGCATTCCGGACCCTCGCCCACCGCATGCTCGACGACGCCCTGGAGCACCAGCGCACGCTCCGGGAGGGGCCGGCGTGGCGCCCCCTCCCCGAGTCTGTGAAGGCCACCTTCGACGAGCCGGCCCCCGACGAGGGGCTGGGGGCGGAGCGCGTCTACCGGGACTTCCTGGAGCGGGTGCTCCCCTACAACTACGGGAACGTCCATCCCCGAAGCTGGGGGTGGGTGAACGGCCAGGGCTCCCCCCTGGGGACCATGGCCGAGATGTTGGCCGCCACCATGAACCCCAACTGCTGGGGCGGCGAGCACGCGCCGGCCTACGTGGAGGCCCAGGTCCTGGCGTGGATGCGCCAGCGGCTGGGCCTTCCCGACGAAGCCGGGGGACTCCTGGTGAGCGGGGGGTCGGTGGCCACCCTGGTGGGACTGGCCGCCGCGCGCCAGGACCGCATGGACGGCGACGTGGCCCGGACGGGGCTGGCGGGGGATCCGGCGCCGGTGGTGTACGCCTCGTCCGAGGTCCACAACTCGGTGGACAAGGCGGTGGCGCTCCTGGGCATCGGCACCGAGCGGCTGCGGCGGGTGCCCGTGGGCGCCGACTACCGCATGGACGTGGGCGCGCTGCGGGAGCTCGTGGCCCGGGACCGGGACGCGGGGCTCCTCCCCCTGGCCGTGGTGGCCACCGCCGGCACCGTGAACACCGGCGCGGTCGACGACCTGGACGCGGTCGCCGACGTGTGCGCCGACGAGGGGCTCTGGCTCCACGTGGACGGGGCCATCGGGGGCATGCTCTGCCTGTCGCCCGCGCTGCGGCCCCTCCTGGCCGGCGTCGAACGCGCCGACTCGGTCTCCTTCGACCTCCACAAGTGGATGTACGTCCCCATCGAGGCGGGGTGCGTGCTGGTGCGCAGACCGGACGCCCTGCGGGCCACCTTCTCGCCCCCGGCCAACTACCTGGCGGCCTTCGAGCGGGGGCCTGCGGCCGGCCGCCACTTCTACGCCCCCCTGGGCCCCCAGCTCACCCGGGGCTTCCGCGCCCTCAAGGTGTGGTTCTACATGCGGGCCTTCGGAACCGCCAAGCTGGGCCGCCTCGTGGAGCAGAACGTGCGGCAGGCCCGGGCGCTGGCCGGGGCCGTGGAGGCCAGCCACGCCCTGGAGCTCCTGGCGCCGGTGCCCCTCAACATCGTCTGCTTCCGCTACCGGGGTGGGGGCGGCGGCGGCGACCTGGACGCCCTCAACCGGGAGCTGCTCCAGCGCCTGTGGGAGTCGGGCGTGGCGGAGCCCTCCAGCACGGTGCTGGAGGGCCGCTTCGCGCTGCGCTGCGCGTTCACCAACCACCGCACCCGCATGGACGACATCGCCCTCCTGGTCGCCACCGTGGAGCGCCTCGGCCGGGAGCTGGAGGCGGCGGCGCCCGCGCCGTCGGGGTGAGATGTCGACGTCGAGAGAGCTTGCCTGCGCCGCGGCGATCAACCATCCTCGGGTACTTTCATCTCCCGTGACCGACGGTTCGTGACGAACTCCTGGACCCGCTGGTTCCGCTCCAGCGCCCCCGCCCCCGACCCTTCGCCGGACACCGGCTCCCTCGACGAGCAGCTCGCTCGCCTGGAGCAGGAAGCCGAGAGTGCGGCCATCGGCGTGCACGGAGGACCGCTCAACCGGGCCGGGGACCTCTGCTTCAAGGCGGGGGACCGGAAGCGCGCCCTGACGTTCTACGGCCGGGCCATCGACGCCTTCCTGGAGGACCAGCAGCCGGAAGCCGCCCGGGGCGTCGCCCACAAGCTCATCCGCCTGCACCCGTCCGCGGTGCGGACGCTGTGCACCCTGGCGTGGCTCGACCTCGGATCGGGCCACCGAGCCGACGCCCTGGCCAACCTGGACCGCTACGTGGAGGCCGCCCGGAACGGGAGCCGGAGGGAGCTCGCCCGGCAGCAGATCGCCGAGATGGCTCGCGTCTCGTGTGACCGGGTATTCATGAAGGCGGCGGCCGAGGGGCTCCGGAAGCTCGACGCCGAGGACGCCGCGGCAGAGCTCGCCGAGCGGGCCTCGGCGCCCCAGCCCGACGTGGATCCCGACGACCTCCGCATCCACTGCTTCGAGGCCGCCGTCGCGTCCAACAAGCGTCGCCGGGACGAGGACGCGGCCTAGCCGTCGCACCATCAACAGGAACGCTCTTCATGTCGTCGACCCCCGGTGCCCGTAGCGGGCTGCGGCGGCCGGCCGGGCCCCGTCCGGGGACCCTGCACCGGGCCAGGGCTTCGTGGCGCTCCATCCTCCCCCCGGCGCTGCTGGTGGCGGTGGTGCTGCTGGGTGCCCTGGCCGCTCGCGCGCCCCTCGTGCTGGCCCTTTCGGGACAGGACGCGCCGGGGGTCGCCCTCCACCTTTCGCCGGCGTACCTGGCCCTGGCGCCCGTGAGCGACGTCCTGGACGCCCTCACCTTCCTCACCCCGCGGCAGCACGTGGCGCTGCTGGTCTCGGCTGCCCTGGCCTACCTGCTGTGGCGGGTGGTCCGGGGACGGCGCCGACGCGGCGTGAAGGCGCTGGTCCTGGGCGAGCTCCTGGGGGCGGCCGCCTTCCTCGGATCGGTGGTGGCCGTCTACCTGGTGGGGGTGCTGGCGCCCCGGCCCATGGCGGCGATCCGGGCGCTGGATCCCGACGCCGTGGTGGTGGACTTCCACAGCCACACCTCCCGCTCCCACGACGGCAGGGAGGGGTTCGACGCCCAGGCCAACCGGGCGTGGCACGCCGGTGCCGGCTTCGACCTGGCCTGGATCACCGACCACCAGTGGGTGGACACCGCCCGGGCGGCGGCGGCCCGCAACCCACGGACGGCCGGCCAGGGCACGTCGCTCCTGCCCGGGCTGGAATACGTGCTGAGGGACGAGCACGTGGTGGCGCTGGGCATCCCCTCGGACGATCCGACCGAGGCCGGCCCTCCCCTCATCCAGACGCTCCCCGAGCACCTGGACCACGTGCCCACCCCGGGCCCCGGCGGTGGTGACGACCTGGTGGCCATCGAGCTGGTGGACGGCGACCCACGGGGCCTCGCCCAGGCCGACCGCCAAAGGACGCTCCTCCTGAGGCTGGCCGACAGCCTGGACCTGGCGCTGGTGGCGTCGTCGAACCTCCACGGCTGGGGACGCGCAGCCTCGGCGTGGAACGTCATGGAGGTGCCCGGCTGGCGCTCCCTTCCCCCGGCGGCCCTGGGAGAGCGCATCGCCGCCGACCTGCGGGAGCGGAGGGACGCCGGCGTCGAGGTCGTGGAGCGGCGCCGGCTCCACGAGCGGCCCGGATCGGCGTGGCGCGTGGCGCTCACGGCACCGCGCCTGGCCTGGAATCTGCTCACGGTCCTGACCTGGCCGGAGCGGGCCGCGTGGATCGTGTGGATCCTCGGTATCACCGCCGCCCTGGCATGGGCGAGACGACACAAGACGGGGACGGCCGTGGAGTGACCGGAAGGGGAAGCACGATCCTGGCCGCCTGGGGGTTGGCGCTGGCGGCCGCCGCGGTCCGCCTCGCGTTCGCCGCCCACCTTCCCGTGTTCCCCGACGAAGCCTACTACTGGGTGTGGTCGCGCCACCCCGCCCCGGCCTACTTCGACCACCCCCCCGCCATCGCCTTCCTCATCGGCGGGGGCACCGCGCTCCTCGGCGACGGGTCCCTGGGCATCCGCCTCCTCCCGGTCCTGGCCGGCCTGGTGGCCGCCGGCGGGGCCATCGCCACCGCCCGCCACCTCGGGGGTGCCGCCGCCGCCCTGTGGACGTCGGCCATCCTGACGTGCATGCCCCTGGCCGCCGCGGGGCTCATCCTGGCCACGCCCGACGCGCCCCTGCTGGCGGCGCTGGCGCTGGCCTGCTACGCGCTGGTCCGGGCCGTCGGCGCCGGGGCGGGGGGACGGGCGGCGCTGCTGTGGTGGCTCGCCGCCGGCGGGGCCCTGGGGGCCGCGTTCCTGAGCAAGTACACCGCGATCCTCCTCCCCATGGGGGTGCTCCTGGCCCTCCTCCTCCACGACCGGCTCCGCCCCCACCTCCGCACGGCCGGGCCGTGGGCGGCCTCGGCGCTGGCGCTCCTCCTCTTCCTGCCCGTGGTGGCGTGGAACGCCCGCCACGGGTGGGTGTCGTTCGCCTTCCAGCTCCGCCACGGGCTGGCGTCGGGGGGCGGCTCCGCCCTGGTCCGGGAGGGAAGCCTGGTGGGCGGGCAGCTCGCGCTGGCGTCGCCGATCCTCTTCGTGCTCATGGTGGCGGCGGTGGCCGGGGCTCTCCGGCGGCGACTGGCCGACCCCGCCCGGTACCTGCTGGCCGTCACCGCCGCGGTGTTCCTGGGCTTCTTCGCCTGGAGCGCCCTCGAGCGCCCGGTGGAGCCGAACTGGCCGGCACCCTTCTACATCCCCGCCTCGGTGCTCCTGGCGCTGGCGGCAGCCGACGGACGCTGGCGACGCTGGCTGGGCACGGGGCTGGCCCTCGGCGCCGCGGCGGTGGCCGTGCTCTACGTCCACGCCATCCACCCCCTGGTGGCGCTGCGGGGGGACCGGGACCCGGTGAGCCGGGCCTTCGGCTGGAGCCAGCTCGCCGGCGGCGTGGCGCTCGAGCGAAGCGCGGCGCCGGCCCCTCCGGGACGGGTGTGGATCGCCACCCGGCGCTACCAGGACGCCGCGGAGATCACGCTCCACCTCCGGGACCACCCCGACGTCCTCTCCCTGAACGAGGGCGGGCGCCCCAACCAGTACGACCTGTGGCCGGGGCTGGAGAAGCGGGTACGCCCCGGCGATGCGCTCGTGCTGGTGTCGGACTGCGCCCCCTCATGGGCCCCCCGGGTGCCGGGCTTCGCCGCCACACCCGTGGACGGGCCCGACACCCTGGTGATGGAGGGCCGGGCCGACTCCCTCCGGGCCCGCTGCCTCGTCCGGCTGCGGGCGGATGCCATCCCGAGGGTGCCGGAGCAGGCCACGACCTCCTAGCTTCGGGTCGTGAAGCGACCATCCCCGTCCGTCCTCGCCTTCGCCTTCGCGGTGCTCCTCGTGTTCGGGCACCTGGGCGGACTCCCCCTCCTGAACCCCGACGAGGGACGCAACGCCGAGGTGGCCCGGGAGATGGCCGGCTCGGGCCGCTGGCTGGTGCCCACCTACAACGGCCTGCCCTACCTGGACAAGCCCGCCTTCTACTTCAAGGCCGTGGCCCTCTCCTTCGAGGCCTTCGGCACCAGCGAGGCCGCGGCCCGCCTGCCCTCCGCGCTGTTCGCCGTGGCGCTCCTGCTCCTGGTGTGGGCCTTCGCCCGCCGGGAGTACGGCCACCGCACCGCCGCCCTGGCCGTCGCCATCGTGGCCGCCATGCCCCTGTTCCTGGCCTTCGCCCGCATCGTCATCTTCGACATGGCCCTGGCCTTCTTCGTCTCGGCCGCCATCCTCGCCGGCTACCGGGCCGAGGAGGCCGACGGTTGGGAGCGCCGGAGGTGGTACCTGGCGGGGGCGGCGGCCGCCGGCTTCGCCACCCTGGTGAAGGGGCCGGTGGGGTTCATCGTGCCCACCCTGGTGGTGGTCGTTTTCGCCCTCGTGGAGCGGCGGCGGGGCGTGCTCCGAAGACTCTTCCACCCCCTGAGCCTGGGGGTCTTCCTGGCCCTGGTGCTCCCCTGGTTCATCGGCGTGAGCCTGCAGCGTCCCGACTTTCCCTACTACGGGCTGGTGAAGGAGAGCCTGGAGCGCTTCAGCACCCCGGCGTTCCACCGCACGGCGCCATTCTGGTACTACGGGCCCGTGCTCCTGGGGGTGTGCTTCGCCTGGAGCCTCCTCTTCCCCGAGGCCGCGGTGGCGGCGTGGCGCCGGCGCACCTCGTGGCGTCGGGCCGACCGTCTGCTGGTGACGTGGTCGCTCGTGGTGGTGGCGTTCTTCTCCATCTCCCAGTCCAAGCTACCGGGCTACGTGCTCACGGCCGTGGTGGCCCTGGGGGTCCTCACCGCCCGCCTCTTCGACCGGGCCCTGGCCGCCCCCCGGGGGCGGGCGGGGCGGGTGGTGCGCCGGGGCGCCGCCATCCTGGCGGGGATGAGCGTGGTGCTGGGGGCGTGGCTCGCCATGGAGGTGTTCGCTCCAGGCGTTCTCACCTCCCTCTTCCACATCCGGAGCGCGGACTACGAGCGGGCTCGGGCGGTGTTCCCCCCCTCCTCCTCACCATGGCGGTGCTGGGCGCGTCGGCCCTGGTGGGCTTCTTCACCCGCAGGGTGGGCTTCGTGCTGGTCGCCTTCCTGGTGTTCCCACTCTCCCTGGTGACCGTCTCCTTCCAGGGCCTCCGGGCGTACGCCGAGGACACGTCGTCGCTGCCCCTGGCGCGGCAGGTGGAGGCCCTCACCCCCGCGGGCGGCCTCACCGTGGCCGCCCTGGACGCCTACCCCGTGGGGCTGGCCTTCTACCTGCGCCGCCCCCTGGTTCTCCTCACCGACAACGGCGAGGAGACCACCAGCAACTACATCCCCTTCTACCTGTCCCGGACCCGCGCCTGGCCGCCCCAGGTGGTCCCGGCGGCCCGGACGGCGGGGTGGGTGCAGGGCCGGAGCGGGGCCCTGCTCGTCCTGGCCCGGAAGGAGCGCAAGGCCACCCTGGCCACGCTGGCCGCCGCCGGTTCCGGCGCCGTGCTGGAGATGCCGAGGGGCTGGTGGGGGCTGCTTCTCCCTCCGCCCTCCCCGCGCTGACGCCGCCGTGTGCGGAATCTGCGGACTCGTGCGGCGCCACGCCGACGGGGGGGACCTCGAGGCGAGGGCGCTCCGCATGCGGGGGCTGCTGGAGCACCGGGGGCCCGACGACCGGGGACTGAGCGCCGGCGATGGCGTGGCGCTGGCCGCCACGCGGCTGGCCATCCGGGGCCCCTCCGACGCCGCCCGGCAGCCGGTGACCGACCCCGGCAGCGGCATCGTGGTGGTGTGCAACGGCGAGATCGACAACCACCACGCCCTGCGGGCCTGGCTCCGGGACCGGGGACGGGACCCCGCCGAAGGGAGCGACGTGGCCATCCTGCCCGCCCTCTACGCCGAGCGGGGCGAGGCCTTCGTGGAGGCGCTGGAGGGGGCGTTCGCCCTGGCCGCGTGGGACCCCCGGCGCCGCACCCTCCTCCTGGCACGGGACCGGGCGGGCGAGCGCCCCCTCTTCTTCCGGGAGAGCGAGGAGGAGGTGGCGTTCGCCACCGAGCTGTCGGCCCTCGCCAGCGACCCGGGCGCGCCCCGGGCCCTGGACCCGGAGGGGATCGCCCACTACCTCCGCTTCGGGCGCTTCCCGGCGCCCACCACCCCCCTGGCCGACGTCCGCAAGGTCGGCCCGGGGGAGGTCGTGCGCTTCGGCCCGGGCCGCACGGAGCGGCGCCGCTACTGGCGCTGGGGGGTGGGGGAGGTGGCCCGCCGGCCGGCGGACCCCGATGCCTTCGACGCGGTGTTCAGGGGCGCCGTGGCCCGGCAGACCGAGTGCGACGTGCGCCGGGGGGTGTTCCTGAGCGGCGGCGTGGACTCCTCCCTGGTGGCGGCCGTGACCCGGAGCCTCCACCCCTCCGAGCCCCTGCCGGCCTACACCCTCCGCTTCGGTGAGGCCTCCTACGACGAGGGCGCTGCCGCCCGGGAGGTGGCCGAGCGCCTCGGGCTGGGGGGCGAGGTGGTGTGGGTCCGCCCCGAGGACTTCCCCACCAAGATCCAGGCGCTGGTGCGCCTCACGGGGGAGCCCCTGGCCGACCCGGCGTGGGTGCCAACCGCGCTCCTGGCGGAGCGGGCCGCCCGGGACGTGAAGATGGTGCTGGTGGGCGAGGGCGCCGACGAGATCTTCGGCGGCTATCCCACCTACCTGGGTGCCGTCGCCGCCCGGGCCTACGGACGCCTGCCGGCGCCGGTGCGGGGGGTGTTCGCGGGTCTGGTGCGCCGCTGGCCCCCCAGCGACCGCAAGGTCACCCTCTCCTTCCTCCTGAAGCGCTTCGTGGAGGGCGACGGCATGGGCCCCCTGGAGCGCCACCTCCTGTGGACCTCCACCATCCCGCCCCGGGTGCTGGCGCGCCTGGGCCACCCCGGCCCCTCCCGGGTCTTCGAAGACCCGGGGGAGGGCGACCTCCTGGACGTCCTGCAGCGTCACGACCTGGAGACCTACCTGGCCGAGGGGCTCCTCACCAAGGCCGACCGGGCCTCCATGGGGTGGGCGCTGGAGCCCCGGGCCCCGTTCCTCGACCGCGCGGTCCTGGACTTCGCCGCGGGCCTCGCCCCCGAGGCGCGGGTGCGGGGGCTCACCACCAAGACCTTTTTGAAGCGCTACGCGCTGCGCTACCTGCCAAAGTCCGTCGTGCACCGGAGGAAACGGGGCCTGTCGGTGCCCCTGGCAGGGTGGCTCCGGGAGCCCCTGCACGACTGGGCGCGGGCGCATCTGGCGGGAGGGGCGCTGGAGGCGGTGGGCATCGACACGGAAGCCGCGCTGGGGCTCCTGGACGACCACGTCCAGCGGCGGGCCGACCATGCCCGCGCCCTGTGGACGCTCCTGGTGCTCGCAGAGTGGCTGGCATGGTGGGAAGGGACCGCGGCCTAGCCTCACCCTGGGGCGCCATGCGGACGCGACGAGGCCGCCGGGGGGATCGACCCCCGGCGGCCTCGGACGTTCACAGGGCGGCTGGCGCCGCCGTCGATCAGCTCCCGCTGATGGAGGGGTTGTTGAGCGTCTCCACGTCGGGGAGCGGGAAGCACCGCTCGTCGCCGTAGAGGCCTCCGCCGGGGAAGGGTTCGCCCGCCGCCGGATACAGCTCCATGCCGTAGCGGTTGAGGTCGCCCAGATGCTGTCCCTCGAGGAAGAGGGCAGCCCGTCGCTCGTAGATGACCTGGTTCATCACCTCGGCTGGGTCGCTGCTGCTGAACGCGGGCAGCCCCACCTCGGCGTGAAGGTCGTTGATGATGGCCACCGCGGCTGGGAGGTTGCCGGCCTTCACGTCGGCCTCCGCCATGATGAGCCGGGCCTCGTCGCCGCTGGCCACCCGGATCGGGTCGTCCAGGCTGCCGTACTTGTCGGCGGTGACCAGCTCGACGCCGAAGCCCTGCACGTCGTGCCCCTGGTCCGTGACCTGGACCCTCGGGTCCGGCACGCCGTCGAAGGACATGTTCAGGTAGCGCGCGCCCACGCTCGTGCTCTCGTCCGTGTACATGGCCCGATAGACCTTGTTGTACGTGGCCGACGAAAGCCCCGAGTACTCGAACCAGTAGGCGAAGTCGGCCGGCACGGACGCCACCGCCGCCGCGGCCTGGTCGGGCTGCCCCAGGTCCAACAGCGCACGCCCCTTCCCCACCCTGGCCAGGTTCAGGTAGTCGTCCTGCCCGCTGGTCTGGGCCGCGGCGATGGCCTGGTCGAAGCGCTCCACCGCGAGCTGGAGGGAGGAGGAGGGCGCCTGCTTCGCGCCCCCGTCGAAGGCCACCTCGCACATGGACTCACCCATGATGAGGTAGCTGTAGCCGGCCCACGCCGCGGCCCGGGCCGTGAGGGCGGTGTTGTTGGGCACGTCGCTGCCCCACTCGTCGAGGCGGTTCAGCACCTCGTCGGCGAACCAGCGGGCCCGGGACAGGGGGAGGTACATGGCCGAGTTGCTCCCGCAGTCGGAGCCTGCGTAGGAGCTGGAGCCGTACCCGGTGACCGTCCACACCCGCTGGTCGTAGAACGACTGGGTCGAGCCGCCCAGGATGGTGGAGCGGAGCTCCCACCCCACCAGACCGCTCACGTTCACGTAGTTCGCGAACGCGCAGCGGAACTCGTTGCGCGCGCTCGCCGTGAGCAGGTCCGCCGAGCCCGGGTTGTTCAGGTCGGCGGCGATCACCCGGGAGGGCGCGTCCACCGAGAGGAGGTTGTCGAACGCGTGGCAGCCCCCCAGCACGAAGCCGGAACAGGCCGCCAGGAGAACACCTGTGAGCATCCTGTAGCGTCTGGAAGAGCGCATGCCCGCTGCTCCTGACTTCGAGGTCGTCGTCGTGGCCACCGTCACCTTCGTCCGGGCGCCCATCAGTAGGTCAGCCGGAGCGTGAAGGTGAGCGACATGAGCGGTGGCACGGCCGCGGTGTTCTCGGGCTCACGGTTCCCCCCCAGGACGTTCGCCGGGGCTCTCACCTCCGGGTCCTGGTAGGGCCACGCGAAGTAGTTCGTCCACAGCATGGCCACGTTCTGGGCCGCCACGCTGAGCCGCCCCTGCTGGGCGCCGATCCTCTGCACCCACGAGTCGGGCAGCGGCGAGGTGAGGGTGATCTCCCGCAGCCGGGCGAAGCTGGCCTTGGGCACCCAGAGCTGGAATTCCCCGAAGCGGCCCAGGTACTCGGCGGCCTTGAGCTTCGGATCCGGGTTCGGCTGGAAGAGCTCGCCGGCCATGGGCAGGCCGGTGTAGCGCCACCACGTGAGGGTGGAGTAGTTGCTCTGGCCGAACTTGAAGTCGGCCATGGCCGAGAGCTGGATCTTGTCGGCCAGGGTGAAGGACGACGTGAGCGACCCCTCCAGGCTCGGATCGGGGTGGCCGGCGTACACCCGGGGCGCGCTCTCCTCGCAGTTGACCGTGCCGCCGTGGCCGTCGGCGCACATCATGTTGATGGGGTCGCCGTTGGCGTCGAGATCGGCGCTCACCACCTTGGGCGCGAAGAACGAGGCGGCCGGGTAGCCTTCCGCGTGACGGGTGGTCCACCCCAGGGCCAGGAAGCCACCGCCCAGGCCCAGCTCCTCCACCCGGTTCCGGTTGGTGTCCAGGTTGAGGCCCAGGTCCCAGTCGAGGCTCTGCAGGTCCAGCACCCGGGCGTTCAGACCCACCTCGATGCCCCGGTTCGACACCTTCCCGATGTTCACGTACTTCTGCGCCGAGAAGCCCGTGGAAGGCGCCACGTCACGGGCCACGATGGCGTCCTTGGTGACCTGGTTGTAGAAGGTGAACTCGAGGCTCAGGCGGTCGTTCCACATGGAGGCGTCGAAGCCGGCCTCGATCTCCTGGCCCCGCTCCGGACCCAGGTTGGAGTTGCCCGGGGCGTCCGGGTACACGGCCGCGGAGCCGTTGGGCTGGGCCCGCGGGGTGTACGTCCGCAGGGCGTCGAACACGTCGGGCTGCTGCCCCGACTCGCCGTAGGCGCCGCGCAGGCGGAAGGAGTTCATGAAGTCCAGCCCCCACCAGTCCTCGTCGCTCAGCACCCACGAGCCGCTGACCTTGGGGTAGTAGACCAGAGAGAAGTTCTCACCGAAGGCGCTGTTGTCGTCCGCCCGCACCGCGGCGGTCAGGAACATCCGGTCCCTCCAGCCGAGCTGCTCCTGCACGTAGATCCCCACCGTGTTGTTCTCGATGAGGTCCGAGTAACCGAACGTGCTGGCCGCGCCGTCCACCGTCGCGATGCCCACGGCCGGGAAGCCTTCGCCCCGGGCGCGGGTCTGGTCGATCTTCTTGGTGTTGACCTGCATCCCGGCCGACGTCGTGGACGCCAGCGTGGGTGAGACGTTCCAGTTTGCGCTGGCCGCGTAGTCGAAGGACGTCTGGAGCACGGTCTCCTGGCGCACGTCCTTGGAGCCCGCCGCGTCGTTGGCGCTGAAGAACTGGGCCGCGAACTCGCTCAGGTACGGGGTGAAGTTGGTGTTCTTCTGGTCCGTCACGTCCACGCCGAAGGTGAGACGGTGGTGGAACCACGGGAACGGCGTGTAGTTCACCGTGACCCCGGTGGTGAGCCGGTTCACGTCCTGGTAGAACTGGGCCTTCTCGTAGAACGCCTCGGGGGGCGCCCGGTAGAAGCCCCGCTTGGGGGTGTCCACGAAGCGGGGAAGGCCCAGCCACAGGGAGCGCATGGCACCGTCGCTGGTACCCCGGCCGGGAACGCGGGCGTGGAGCAGGACGAGGCCCGCGTTGCCGTCCACCGTGAAGTGGTCCCCCGCCTGGGCCGTGACGCTCACCCGGGCGTTGTACTTCTTCTGCCAGCTCTCGGGAGTCACGCCGTCGTTGTTCAGCGCGGAGCCCGACACGAAGTAGCTCACGTCTTCCGAACCGCCGCTCACGTCCAGGCTGTACTCCTGGACGCGCCCGTTGTGGAACACGTTGTTGCCCAGGGCCTTCTCGTGGGCCACCAGGTTCACGGAGGCCAGGTTGCCGTTGGAGTCCAGACCCCAGTTGGTGGGGGTGTGTCCCTCGGGGTTGGCGAACCAGTTGGCCCCCTGCTTGGTGGAGAACGTCCAGCGGGCCCTCTGGTTGAAGGCGCCCTTCTTGGTGATGATGTTGATCACCCCGTTCGACGCCTCGGTACCGTACAGGGTGGCGGCCGCGGGCCCCTTGATGACCTCGATGCGCTCGATCTCGCCGGGCGCGAAGTCGTCCATGCGGGAGATGGCCGCGGGGGTGGAGCCGCCCTGGGGCGTGCTCATGCGACTGTTCACCCGCACCCCGTCCACGTAGACCAGGGGCTGGTTGGACGCCGACAGGCTGGCCTGCCCCCGGATGCGGATCACCGAGGCCGTCCCCGGCGAGCCCTGCCCCACCTGCACCTCCACGCCGGGCTCACGCCCCGCCAGCAGGTGGGAGAGGTCGTTGATGGGCGCCACCTGGGAAGCGGCGGCGTCCACCTCCCCCACCACGTTCCCGATGGCGCGGCGCTGCAGCCCGCCGGGCGTCCCCGTCACCACCACCTCGTCGAGCTGCACGGCCTGCTGGGTGAGGCGGAAGTTCACCTGCACCGTGCTGCCCTCCCCCACCGTGACCTGCTGGCGGGCGGTGCCGTAGCCGATCATCTCGGCCACCACGGTGTGGGTGCCCACCGGCACCCGGGCGATGGAGTAGACGCCGTCGACGCCGGTGAGGGCGCCGATGTCCAGCGTGGCGATGTGCACCTGCACGCCGCTCAGGGGCTGGCCCGTGGTGGCGTCGGTGACGCGGCCGCCGATGGTGCCCTGTCGGCGCGCCAGGGCGCGCACGGGCCGCGCGGTCGCCACCACGGGGGGCGCCAGGAGGGCCGTGGGGGCGGTCGTCGCGACGGCCGCCCGTGGCCGGGGCGCAGGGCGCTCCGACGGCTCCACCAGGACCTGGTCACCCACCTCCGTGAAGTGGAAGCCGGTGCCTGCCAGGATGGTCCCCAGCGCCTCCCGGATGCTCACGCCCTCGCAGCGGCAGGCCACCGTGCGGTCCGTGGGGAGCAGGCTCGGGCTGAAGAGGATCCGGAGGCCGGTCCGGTCCCGGAGCGTGGCGAGGGCCTGCCCCGGGGTCACGCCCCGGAGGTCGACGCCGGCCGCCTGATCCAGGGAGACCCGGCGCACGGGGGGCAGCCGCTCGGGCAGAGGGCTCCGGTTTGCTAAGAACTGCACCTTCTGGACGGGCCGGACCACCTGGGCATGCGCCGGGGGTGCCAGGGTCAGTGCGACCGTCATCGTCGTCAGCGCGAACAGACGTTTCATCACGAGAACCTCACGCCCGGAGAACTGAAACGAACGGCGGTATGACCTTCAGTCCGTGAGGATCCAACCTCACGGAGCGTCGATGTCCTCTATGCGGATCAGGTCGCCCGAGCGGGTGCAACGCACGTCGGCGACCCGGCAGATCATGGAGACGATGCGCGCCTTGTCCTCCTCTCCGAACCACCCCGTGAGGGTGCGGTCGGCGAGGCGGGGGTCCGCGATGGCGATCGTGACGCCCAGGCGGACCTCCAGCTCCCGGGCCACGCGCCGGAGCGGCGTGGACTCGAAGGCCATCCACGGCCCCATCCAACCCAGGGACGCCTCGGGAACGGCAACGCGGCTCACCGTCGGGGGCGCGCCACCCGACGCGTCGGCTTCCTCGCCGGCCCCGAGCTTCGCCCGCACGTCACCGGACGTGAGGGCCACCGTCCCGTCCACCACCAGGACGCGCAGGTCGCTCCGCCGGGCGTCGACCTCGAAGCGGGTACCCATGGCCTCGGCCTCACCCGCGGCCGTGTGGACCCGGAAGGGCCGGGCGGGATCGTGGGCCACGGCGAAGAACGCCCGGCCCTCGAGCCGCACGTCCCGGCGGTCGCCGGCGAACGTTGCCCGGAGCGTCGTGTTGGGCCCGAGGCGGGCTACGCTCCCGTCAGACAGGACGGCGGTACGCAACTCGGAGGGCCCGGTCCGGAAGTCCACCGTGGCCGGCCGGGCGGGCGCGTTCGGCACCACGGCGCTCCTGCGGAGCACCACGCCGGACGCCACGATCGCCGCAACGGCGGCGGCGGCGGCGAGCCACCGCCGCCGCCGGCTACGTCCTCGGCCCTCGGACTCCAGCTTTGGCCGCAGGAGCTCCCGGCCCGACGGAATCCGGAGGTGCGGATCGACCTCCTCGCGGCGACCGTACAGCTCCCACAGGGCGCGGATCTCCTGGTAACGCCCCTCGTGGGTCTCGGACACGGCGCGCCAGCGCCGCAACTCCCGGAGCTCCTCGGGGCTGGCACGGCCCTGGAGCTGCAGGATGATGAGTTCGTCCACGAGGACGCGTCTCCGCAGGATGAGGAGAAGGCGGGAGCGCGCGCCGGATCCGGCGCGGCGCCGCCGCTCGAGGGTGTAACAGGCGAGGTGGGGGAGGACTACTATCGGCCCCGGGCCGTGGGCGCGGGAGGACGGACGTCACCCCCGCGGATGGCGCGGAGCCGTCCCCGGGCGAGGAACGCGTCGATCTGGGGCCGGAGCGTTTCCCGGAGCTCGTTCAGGGACGCGCTCATCTGGTTCGCCACGGTCTGGGGCGACACGTCCATGATCTCGGCGATCTCGGGGTAGCTGTGGCCGTGGTAGCGTGCCAGGAGGAACGTCTCCCTCCGCCGGGGCGGCAGGGCGTCCACCGCCCGGTCGAGGAGCTCGCGGAGCTCCGTCTGCTCCAGGACGTCGAGGGGCGTGGCCACCGGCTTCGCCGGCCGGGCCCTGCGGGACGAGGCCCACGCCTGCCGCACCCGCCGCCTGTCCCGCTCGTTCAGGGCGAGGTTGCGGGTGATGCGGTAGAGGAAGGCCCGCACCCGATGGCTGGGCGTCCAGTCCGCCCGGCCCCGCCAGACGCGGATCATGGTCTCCTGGACCACGTCCTCGGCGGCGTCCTGGCTGGGGAGGAAGCGCTGGGCGTAGGCCACCAGGGGGCGCCAATAGCGGCCCAGCAGCTCGTCCAGCGCGGAGGGGTCACCCGCGTGGATGCGCTCCATGAGGGAGCGATCGTCGGACGCCTCGGGATGGCTCTCCTTGCTCATCCGTGACCCGGAACCGGTCTGCGAGATGTGCTTCCCCCTCGGGGAGGGGAGGTGGGTGGGTCTGGCCAAGCTAGGGAGCGGCCCCGGCGCCGGCAAGCAAGCTGACGGCTTCCTTCCCGGACTGTCAGGGGTCGGGGGGAAGCTACCTGAAGGGAATAGAGAGCAGGGGAATGCGGATCTTCTCGGGCCCCGGAGGCGGGCGGCCCCCGTTGGCCTGCCCTCCCCCGATGAGGAGCGCCACCCCGGCCACGGCGCCCGCCGTCCCCGCCGTGAGGAGCACCGTCCCCACCCGGTCGAGCCTGCGCCGCCGAGCCTCGAGGACGTCGGCGGAGGCGACGGCGATCTCCTGCAGGAGCGGCTGGCTGAACATGGCCTCCCCGGGGCGCGCCACCGGGACGCGGACGACGAGGGAGTCGCCCTCGCTCCTGACGAAGGTCCCCGCCACGAACGACGCCTCCGGCGAGGCCACCCCGGCGGGGAGCGACGTCATCCCCTGGCGGGTGAGGTAGAGGTGCACCTCCTCCGGCGGAGGCACGGAGGCCATGTCCGCGGGCACGTACTGGTAGCACCCTGCCAGGAGGGGGAGCAGCGCGGCGGCGACGGGGAGAAGGGGTCGGATGCGCATC
The DNA here is from genome assembly GCA_963720485.1 of uncultured Gemmatimonadales bacterium. GTDB lineage: Bacteria > Gemmatimonadota > Gemmatimonadetes > Longimicrobiales > Gaopeijiaceae > MFD05684-c1. The sequence goes on along the minus strand of OY970395.1, from coordinate 184,001 downwards.
GGGCACCTATACGTCGGTCCCGTGCGGGGCGCCACCCCGTGGGGCGCCCGTCGGAGCAGACGGCGCGCCCGGGGCACCCCTCCGAAGGGCGCGGGGCCGCCGGGGGGATCGACCCCCGACGGCCCCGCCTGGCCCACGGAACGGAAGCGGGCGCTCAGCCGCCCGTCGACGCCGGCACGTTGGGGTTGGCGTCCCGCTCGGAGTCGGGAATGTCGAAGCAGAGCGAGCGCGGGTGCTGGCTGAAGATCTTGGACACCGACTCGAAGTTGGGGAGCCCCAGGTCGCCGGGAGCGGACTGCTCCTGCCACCGGCGCTGGTCGCCCAGCCGGCGGCCTTCCAGCCACAGCTCGATGCCCCGCTCCCGCTTGAGGGCCGTCCACGCCTCCTCCAGGGTGGTCGCCTGCCACGGCTCCAGGGGGTCGCCCGTGACGTCGCTCACGTTCCGGGTGCGGACGTGGTTGATGAGGGCCACGGCGGCCGGCACGTCGCCGTCCACCAGCGCCGCCTCGGCCTCGATCAGGCGCATCTCCCAGCCGCTGGCCAGCCGCATGTCGTCGTTGCGGCTGGTGTACTTGCGCTGGTTGATCCACGGCACCTGGCCGTAGCCCGAGAGGGCCGCGTTGGCGAAGGGGAGGGCGGGATCCTTCACCCACGGGGTGCGCGGGTCGCCGGTATCGGCGTAGTAGCCCTCGTAGAACGTCTTCCAGATGGTGTACGCCCGGTACGGCGAGTTGGCGTTGGCGAAGTAGATGTGGTTCTCCGTCTCCTGGTCCTGCTGGTCCAGGTTGAGCCAGAAGACGAAGTCGTCGGGCACCTGGTGGGCGTCCGCCACGGCGGCGCTCCAGTCGCCGAGCCAGACCTCGGCGGCGGCGCGGCCGGCCAGGGCGGCGTAGCGCTCGTCGTCGGTGGCGGCCAGCCCCAGGGCCTCGGTGAAGTGCTCCACCGCCCGCTGGAAGTAGATGGTCCCGGGCTGGAGGGCGCCGCCGTCGAGGACGGCCTGGCACCAGTTCTCGCCCAGGTTGCGGTAGGCGTAGCCCGCCATGTTCTGGGCCTTGAACAGCAGCGCGTCCGGCGCGCCCGCCGCCGTGAGGCGGTCGATGGCAGTCTCCGCGATGAAGCGGGCCTGCTGAGCGTCGTCGAAGTAGCCCGCGTAGCTGCCGGGCTGCACGTAGCCGCCCTGGGTCAGCACGTCGTGGCCGTGGGCGCCCGTCTGTCCGCCGGGGAAGATCTCCCGGGACAGGAGGCCCGTGGTGTAGGCTTCCCAGCTCACGGCCTCGGCCAGACGGCGCGTGGAGCCGTTCACAAGCCCTTCCTGCGAGCCCGGCTCACCGAGGAACTGGTCCTCCACCGGCCCGGGATTGACCACGTCGCACGCCCCCACCGCGGCGGCGCACACCAGCGCCGCGGCGAGCATGGCGGCGCGAGCGCCCCGGACCCGTCCGGCTCCCTTTCGATCGTGATGCGTCGTCATGATTCGTCCCCTGCTCAGAAGGTGACCCGGAGGGAGATCCGGAACGTGGCGGGCGCCGGGATGCGCTCGGTCTGGCCGAGCCCGTCGTCGTTCGCCGAAGCGTTGCCCAGGATCTCCGGATCGTACCAGGGGATCTCCTTGGTCCACATCCACGCGTTGTCCAGCGAGAAGGTCACGGTCGCATTGCCCACCCGGTCGGGGAAGGCGAAGTCGACCGGCACCGTGGCGCTCACGCTCCTGAGCTTGAAGTAGCTGGCGTCGAACCAGTAGTCCCGGGCGGCGCCGGGCGTGCAGCGCTCCCGCCACAGGGCGGGCACGTTGTCCTTGAGCTCGATCGAGTGGTCGGGGTCCACGTAGTAGGGGAAGCACAGGGGCGAGCGGACCGAGCGGTTGATGGAGATGGGGTTCACGCTCATCACGTTGCCGCCCCGGTACTCGCCCCGGGCGGCGAGCTGGATATTGCCCGGGATGCGCAGGGTGGTGCTGGGGGAGATGAAGCGCGTGGGGAGCTGGGGCCCGACCACCACGTTCTCCCCGTTGTCCTCGTAGACGAAGTCGCCGATCTCGTTCGGGTTCGCCACGCGGCGGCCCACCATCACCGGCGCCGGCTGGCCCTCGATGATGCGGCCGTTCAGGTCGTTGAACTCGGGAATGCCACCCAGGTCCAGCACCTTCGAGTGGTTCGTGGAGAGGTTCAGCGCCACGTCCCACGCCCAGTCGGCGTTCCTGATGATGCCGCCGTTGACCTGCAGCTCCAGCCCCTTGTTGCCGATCTTGCCCACGTTCCTGAGCTGGCTCTGGGTGAAGCCCTCGGAGGGGATGCTCGACACGTTCATGAGGGCGTCCTTCGTGGTCTGACTGTAGTAGGTGAACGCCGCCGAGAGGCGGTCACCGAACCAGGACGCGTCGAAGCCCATCTCCAGCTCGCCGGTCACCTCGGGACCGAGGTCCGGGTTGCCCAGGTTCTGGGGCACGAACGCAGGGTCGCTCGCATAGCCGATGGGGTCCCAGGTACGCACGGCGTCGAAAGCGCCGGGAGCCCGCCCGGACTGCCCGTAGGCGGCCCGCAGCTTGATCTGGCCCCAGCCGTCGCTCCAGAAGGACTCGTCGGAGAGCACCCAGGTGCCGCTGACCTTCGGGTACGTCTGGAGACCGAAGCCCTTCCCGAAGGCGCTGTTGCCGTCGACCCGGAGCCCCACCGTGAGGAAGTAGCGGTCGCTCAGGTCGAACACGTTCTGGAAGAAGAAGCCCGCGTTCCAGATCTTCTGCCGGGACTCGTCACCGAGCCGGATGGACGCCGAGCTCACCGTGGGGTGGGCGGCGCCGGGGAAGTTCTCGCCCCAGGCCGACACCTCCCGGGTCTCGTTGCCCACGGCCTGGCCGCCCCAGGAGAAGTTGGTCCGAAGCGCCGACGTGAGGGGGAAGCCGTAGGTGCCCACGTAGTCGAAGGTCAGCACCCGCTTCTGCCACGTGTCGTTCTCCAGGCCGCCCTGGGGAAACTGGGGGAAGCCGAAGTTCCTGAGGTTACGCCCCTCCTGCTGGGAGAAGTCGTAGCCCACCGTGAACCGGTTCGTCAGGTCCGGGAGCGGCGAATACGTGGCCGTCGCGCCCGTGGTGAAGCGCTCGATCCTCTGCTGGAGGTCGTAGTCCAGCACCTGGGCGATGACCTGGGGGTCGGCGCTGCCGAAGTAGTTCCGCTCCTGGCGGAAGGCGTTCAGCGTGACGCCCTGGGCGTTGTTGCCGCCGGAGGTGTTGGACTGCCACTGGTTCGAGTACGCCGTGTTCCACTGGAGCTGCAGGTCGGTGATGGGCGAGACCGTGAAGTTTCCGCGGAAGTCGTAGCGGCGCAGGGCGTCGTCGGCCATCACGCCCGTGTCGTCCTCGTAGTTGCCCGAGATGAAGTACTGGAGTGCCTGGGCCCCGCCCCGCACCGACAGGTTGTAGGACTGGAGCCAGACGGCGCCGGGCCAACTGCACGCGCCCGAAGCGCTCTTGTTCGTGGTGCCCCACCTGGAGGTGGGGTCGGTGACGCAGTCGTGGGAGTGGGCGCCGCCCTCGTAGCCGCCGCCCCACCACGCGTCCCGCATGTAGTGCTCCATGTTCAGGTAGTCGACGCCGTTCACGCCGAACTTCCTGACCCACCCCGTGCCCTGCCCGATCTCCGTGGTCCACACCGGGGCGCCCTGGGAGCCCCGCTTGGTGAAGATCTGGATCACGCCGGCCGAGGCCTCGGTGCCGTACAGCGTGGTGGCCGCCGACCCCTTGATGACCTCGATGCGCTCGATGTCGTTGGGGTTGATGTTGTCCATGGGGCTCGCGGTCACGAGGGCGCCCCGGCCGCCGGGGAAGTCGTGCCCGTCCACCGTGGGGAAGGCGCCGTCCATGATGCGCACGCCGTCCACGTAGATGATGGGCTGGTTGCTCATGGAGATGCTGGAGTTGCCTCTCAGGCGGATCTGCTTGCCCTGCCCCAGCTCACCGCTGCCGCCCGTGATCTCCACGCCGGGGGCCGCGCCCTGGAGGATGTCGGTCGTGGCCTTGGGGAGGGAGGGCACGTCGGTGACGGCGATCTGGGAGATGGTGTTGCCGATCTCACGCCGCCGAGCCGCGCCCGCCGTGCCCGTCACCACGATCTCGTCCAGCCCGAGGGCCTGGGCCTGGAGGGAGAGGTTCACCTCGACGGCCTGGCCGGCCGCCACGCTCACGCTCTGCGACGCGGTGCCCATGCCGATGCGCTCGGCCCTGAGCTCGTACGTGCCGGGCGCCACGTTCAGGATGAGGAAGCGGCCGTTGGAGCGGCTGAGGGCGCCGAGCTCGGTGCCCGCGAGATAGACCTGGACGTCGCCCAGGGGACCGCCGGACTGGCCGTCGGTCACGGTGCCGGTGATGCTTCCCGTCTGCTGCGCCCGTGCCTGTGGCGCGAGCAGCAGGCTCAGCGCCACGACGAGAGCGAGCGCCCACCGACCGGCGCGGGGAACCGCGGATACGTATCGGAGCGCCATGGAATCCTCCTTCCGAAGGGTTCTGGGGGTGATGCCTCCGGCCGGCGAGGCACCCGGCGGAAGGCCGACTACTTCAGGGGAATCGAGAGCAGCGGGATCCGTAGCTGGTCGGGTCCCGGCGGTATTTGCTGCACGTTGGATTCGGTGCCCCCCATGATGAGGAGCACCAGCCCGGCGGCGGCGCCGGTGGCGGCCACGCTCACCAGCGCGGTCTTCGTGCGATCCACCTGGCGGCGTCCCACCTCCGTCACGTCGGACGCGGCCACGTACACGTCCTGGCGGAGCTCCCGCCCGAAGCCCTCCGCCCGGCTCGCGACGGGGACGCGCAGCACCAGCGAATCGCCCTCCTGCCGGAGGATGCGGCCGCTCAGCCACGCGCCGTCGAGGGGGATGCCCTCGGGGAGCCCCGCCATGCCCGCCCGGTCGAGGTGCACCCGCACCTCTTCCTGCGGCGTCACCGCCGCGACGTCCGCCGGCACGTACGTGAAGCACGCCGACAGCAGCGGCGGGACCATCGCCAGCGCGATGGGGAGGAATCGCGGACGCACTCGGACTCCGGACATGAGGCCGATCACGCCGGCCGGAGCCGGCAAGGGAATGAAACGCAGGGGGGGGCACGACCACGCCGGGGCGCGGCCGACCGACCCACGGGACCGTCCAGGGGCATCGACGTCTCGGAAACGACCGGAGCGCCATCGATGGACGGGTGTAGGTCAGGGAGACGTATACGGCGGAGCGGTGCGGTACGCCAGCCCCCCCCGGGGCCCGCGAACCCCTCGAGGGACCTGGCGCGCTCTCCGGGCCGCCCCTAGACTCGCGCACCCGCCGGGCATTCCGGCGTGACCCGATTCCCTCGCTGGAGCCTTCCGTGCGACACTCCACCCTGCTGGCCCTCTCCACCGCCACCCTGCTCCTGGCCTCCTGCGGCGGGCCGAGCTCGGCATCGCTCTCCACGACCGATCAGAAGGCCAGCTACGGCATCGGCCGCAACGTGGGCCGGACCCTGAGCGCGGCGTCGGAGCGGCTGGACGTGGACGCCTTCGTCCAGGGAGTGAGGGACGCGTTGAACAAGCAGGAATCGCCCATCCCCGACTCCGCCATCCAGACCGCCATCCAGGCCTTCACCGACTCGGTGCGGGCCCAGCAGGCAGCGGAGCAGACGGCCGCCGCCGACGCCAACGAGAAGGCCGGTGAGGCGTTCCGGAAGGAGAACGGGGCCAAGGAGGGTGTGACCACGCTGAAGAGCGGCCTCCAGTACCAGGTGCTCGAGCCGGGCAACGGCCCCAAGCCGGGGCCGGACGACACGGTGACCATCAACTACAAGGGCACCCTCCCCGACGGCACCGTGTTCGACAGCTCCTACGAGCGGAACCAGCCGGCCACCTTCCCCGTGTCGGGCGTCATCCCCGGCTTCTCCGAGGGCCTCCAGCTCATGCCGGTGGGGAGCAAGTACCGCTTCGTGATCCCCGGCAACCTGGCCTACGGCAGGAACGGATCACCCCCCACCATCGGACCCAACCAGACGCTGGTGTTCGAGGTGGAGCTGCTGAGCATCAAGTAGCCATGGCCGCAGACCGTCGCACGGACGGAGGGGAGGGGATGTCCCTCCCGGTGAAGGTGGCCCTGGGGTCGGCGCTGACCCTGGGCGCGCTGGTGACGGGCTACCTCGCCTCGAAGCAGGGACGCCGGCTGGTGCGGGAGACGTTCCGGGGCGTGCGCCGCACCCCGCTGGAGTACCAGGTCCTGGCGGCGCTGGAGAACCACCCCGTCCTGGGGCTGCGCGGGTTGGACGTGCGGGAGGAGGAAGGGGGCCGGGTGGCGCTGTCGGGGACCGTGGCCACGCCGGGGGAGGAGCGCCGCGCCCGGCGCCTCGCGGCGTCCGTGAAGGGGGTGAGGGAGGCGCGGAGCCTCCTCACCCTGAACCGGGGGCTGCTCCGGCGGAGGCGCGGGAGGGTTTGAGCCCCCCCGCGCCGCCCGCCGGCGCGGCTCCCTAGTTCGACGACGTCTGCTGCGTCTCCATCTGGTGACCCGCCTGGACGGTGGCGAAGCCATCGTCGCCCCACCCGCTCACGAAGACGCTGAAGCCCTGCTCACGGCGCATCTTCATCTCGTCGGGGTTGTTGGCGGGATAGCCGCAGGGAAGGTTGTGGGCCTTGCACGCCGCCAGCACCTGCTGGATGGCGTTCTCCCATGCCTCCGTGTCGGTGACCCGCTTGCCGTCGGGGCCGGTCGAGCTGAACACCCCACGCAGCGTGCCCGCGCCCGGCCACAACACGCCGATGCCGGGGACCGAGGCGATCTCGTCCACGTGGGCGAGGCCTTCCTTGCTCTCCACGATGGTCCAGTTGGTGAGCTCGCCGTTCGGATTCAGCGGCCACAGGTCGGCCTTCTGGCGGTACTCGGCGGCCGACATGCCCCAGTACGCTGGCGCGTCGCCCACGTCGTCCGGACGCATGCCCCCGTTGGCCTGGAAGCGCATGGCGGCGAGCCCCTGCTTCACCTCGTCGGCGCTCTCCACGCCCACGAACATGATGGTGCTGGCGCCGGTGTTGAGCTCCCGGGCGATGTTGTCGGCGGCCTTGGCCGGATCGGGGGCGATGAGGGGCGTCTTCACCACCAGGGGGAATGTCTTGATGGTGGCCCCCGCGTCCCGCATGGCCGCCACGAAGGCCGTGTAGTCGTCGATGCCCCGGTCCACCCCGCCCTCCATGCTGCCGTCGAAGACGTAGTCCGTCTCCGGGTGGGCCATGACCTCCTGGGCGAGCTGCTCGGGCGTCTTCACCGTCTCGTTCGCCGGCGCAGGCTGGCCGGGCCGGCGGCGCTCACGGGCGCTGGGCCGGTACAGCCCGAACATGGGCTTGCCCTGCTGGTGGAGGGTGATCATGGGGTTGAGGTGCTGGACCTCGGCTTGCTGCGCATCGCCCCCCGGCGACGCGTCGCTCGCGGCCGTGCACGCACCCACGGCCAGCGACAACAGTCCGATCGCGAGACGCCACCGCATACGTCCTCCATGCCACAGGGAAACCATTCCGCCCGGGTCCGGGCAGGGGGGTGAGGGTAGGCGCGGAAAGGCCGGCCGGCAAGGTCGGCGTGGCCCCCGGGCCCCGCCAATCAGTGGGTGAGGGCGTAGACGACGTAGTTGACGCCCACCCGGTACGCCTCGTTGGTGGGGTCGGCCGGGTAGGCGTCGCTGGCGGACCACTCCCACAGGTCCCCGATGTCGGCCCCGGCCCCGGCCACGGCCAGCATCCGGCGCGCCTTGTCGTTGCCTTCGAAGAGTCCGAAGAAGCGGGGGACGCCGTGCTTGCGCGGGCCCTCCAGGTCGATGGTCTCGGGGCGGAGCGTGAAGAATGACGCCCAGATGCCCTCGCTCCCGTCCAGGGGAAGGAAGTCCAGGTCGGGGAAGACGACCTTCATCTGGGCCACCAGGTTCGCCATCTCCCACTGGAAGAAGTCGTCGAAGATCACGAAGCCGCCCTTGCGGAGGTACGCGCGCAGCGCGGCCGCCTCCTCCGGGGTGGTGGTCCACTCGTCGGGCTCGGAGACGTAGGCCAGGGGGAAGCGGAAGATGCGGGGGTCCTCGAAGTCCAGGATGTTGCCCCCCGAGGGGACGAGGCGGGTGGACACGAGCGTGAGCTCGTCCAGGATCAGGGAGAAGTTGCGCTCCGCGTCGGGGTAGTCGTGGTGCCACCCAGGGTTGCCCCGGAAGCGGCCGAAGCCGCCCCGCCGCTCCCAGGCGCCGTGGGTTCGCACCCGCACGAACGTCCAGGAGACGCCGTCGTAGGCGTGGAACGGCGCCTCCTGCGACGCGGCCGTGGAGGCCGGGGCCGCGCCGGGGCCCCGCGCCGCCGGCCCGGCCACCCCGAAGGTGGCCAGGGCGCACAGCGCGAGACGCCCGACGGCGGTCAAGGACGGGACTCCGGTCGCCCTACGGCTTCCACGCCAGCGACGCCCCCTCGGGGGCGTGGGCCTCCAGGTACGCCGCCATTTCCCTCAGCCGCTCCGCGGTGCTCACGTCGCCCGTGTAGCAGTGGGGCTGGAAGAGCCCGTACTCGATGTAGGCGTCCGAGTGGGGCCCGGTCGTGGTCTTCAGCCACGCGGCGAGCTGCCGCACCGCCACGTCCAGGTAGTACGTGTCCATGGTGCCGGCGTAGATGTGGAGCTTGCCCTGGAGCTTGGGGCCCACGGTGGACCAGTTCCGCTTCAGGTACTCGACGATGTCGTAGTGGTCCTTCCAGTATGCGGCCACTTCGGGGTGCATGTCCCCGGTGACCTTGTCGTACAGGGGCTGGAAGTAGCCGTCGGCCCCGAGGGGGCCGTACACCGCCTGCCAGATGTCCTGCTGTTCGCCGGAGCGGCCGTGGGTGCCGCTCACCAACTCGAAGTAGTTCCGCTGCCGCGACGTGGTGCGGATGCTGCCGTCGGTCTCCCGGGAGTTGGGGATCGGCACCGTGACCCAGCCGTCCGTGCGCGTGTAGGCGTTGGCGTCCTGGTAGACGTTGTAGCCCTCCACGTTGGTGAACGTCACGGGGTCGGGGCAGTACGACCACGTGCCGCCGAAGAAATCGGGGTGGAACACCTGGAGCGCCAGCGACTCCCACCCGCCGGTGGAGCCGCCGTCCAGGATCCTGGCCCACGGCTGGGCGACGGCCCGGAAGCGCCGCTCGACCTCGGGAATGAGCTCGTTCAGGATGGCGTCGCCGTACGGCCCCACGTTGGGCGAGTTCACCGCATAGGAGTCATCGAAGTACGGCGTGGGGTGCTGGAAGGTGACGACGAGCATGCGGGGGAAGTCCCGGCGCACCCACTGGCGGTACAGGTCGCCTCCTTCCTGGAAGCCCAGGGGCGGCCTGAGGGAGAAGTGCCCCTGGTCGTACAGCACCGGATAATGGGTCGTGTCGCTGTCGTAGCCGTCGGGGAGGAGGACGGTGGCGCCCAGGTAGATGGGCCGTCCCCAGAACTTCGACAGGCTCGGGCTCTGGAAGCGGAAGCGCTTCACGAAACGGGTGTCGGGCGGGATCTCGACCGGGGGGATGACCTTGGACGCGCTCAGCGCCACGTCCCATCCCTTGGCCGGATCCAGGTGCACCTTCACAGGATCGCTGTAGAGGTTGCCCGGCGACGTGCGCCAGCGCTGCCCCTCCCACTGGTCGTCGTGCATCCACACCACGTGCCCGTCGGCCCGGGGAAAGCGGGAGTAGACGTTCACGAAGCCCTGCACCCAGTAATCGCCGGCGGGCAGGTCCCCCATGCGGTCGATGGGAAAGCCCAGGGCGGAGCCGTCGATGACGGCCGCCTTCCCGGGGGCCAGCCCCTCGACGTCGGCGCCGTAGAAGGGGACGCCCGTGCGCCCCACCTGGAGACGGGGCTCCCGTTCCCCGTCCCGGGTGATCATGACGTACACCCGCCCGGTCACGGATTCAGCGTGGGCCGCCGCCGGGAAGGAGACCCGGAAGCGGGTCGGCTTGCCCTGGGCCCGAAGCTCCGGCGCGGCGGCGCCCAGGGCGAGCCCGAGGAGGGCGGCGAGTCGGAGCGGGGCGGGAGCGCGTCCCGCGGGGCGGCGGCGGCCGGTCAAGGCGTCCTCCAGGGTGAAGGGGGTCGGCGCCCAAGGTAGGCCCGGGGAGGACGCCGGCACCACGGCGAGGGCCGCCCGGACCTCACCGCCCCGGTGCCGCGGGACGCTCGCTGTAGCCCTTGGGCACCTCGAAGAGGGCGTCGTCCAGCGCGGCGCGCTGCACGTCCGTGATCTCCGAGCGGATGCGGAAGAGCACGCTCTGGACGGCGTCGGCGGCCGGCTGGGGCTCGGGCTCCTTCTTCTTCCCCCGCCCCATGAGCCCGCCCAGGCGGCCGCCCAGCTTCCCCACCGCCTCCTTCGCCTTCTCCTCCGCCGCGTTCTTCGCCGCACCGGCAGCGCCGGCGGCGGCCTGGGAGGCCAGGCTCTTCTCGGCGAACGCCAGGGCGGCGTCGCGGTCGAAGTCCTTCCCCGGGGGTACCGCCACCAGGTACGTGACGCTGGACAGGGCCATGCCGTGGAGCGCCTCGAGCTGCTGGCCCCGGCGCTCCATGGCCACCTCCACGTCGGGGTTGGAGGCGTACACCTGGGACAGGGCCTCGCCCATGTCGGGGCTGGATGCCGCCAGCTCCCGGCCCCAGTCCGCCTGGGCCTTCTCCAGGGCCGCCACCTCCGGGAACGGCTTCTCCGAGAGCCAGAGGTCGGTGAGGATCACCAGCGTCCCAGCTTCCTCGGGCTTCGTCTCCCCCTCCGGCACCGCCGAGCCCTCGAAGGAGAGGGTGAGGAACACCCGGCGAGCGTCGAGGCCGTCGATGGTGCGCCGCTCCCCGGTCTGGTCCACCGACGCCTTCACGTCGACGTCCACCTCCTCCGGGTCGCCGGGCTGACGCTCCGCGGCGTCGGGGCGCACCCGCACCCGGGTCTCGCCGCCCCCTCCCTGGAGCGCCATCTCCCGCACCGCCGCCGGGACGCCGTCCAGGTCGAAGACCGAGTACTGGCGGGCGTTGTGGTCCAGGCTCACGAGCCGGTGGCCGCCGAAGTCCAGGATGCTGGAGGTGCCCTCCGCGTCCACGCGCATGCGGGCGCCGTGGATGGAGGTGGTCTCGGTGGTGCGCAGGGCGCTCTTCGCCAGGAGCCGCATGACGGGGCCGAAGGCGCCGCCGAACTCCACCTCGGAGGCGGTGGTGTAGCGGAGGTCCTGGGCCGAGAGAGGACGGGCGAGGGCCGTGGCCAGGAGGAGCGGGAGAGCGGTGCGGAGGGTGCGCGTGGACATGGGAAGAGTCCTCGGAAGAAAGGGCGAGGATTCCAGCCTAATCACCCCGCGCGCCCGCGCCAAGGGCCATCGTGCTACGTGCCTCAGGCGGGCGCCCGCCCCTCCCCGATGTCCACCTCGATGTCCCGCCACCGCTCCTGGCGGAAGCGCAGGAAGGAGAGGGCGGCCCGGGTCACGTGGCCGACCACGATCGCCGTCCACACCTGCTCGGGGCGGAGGCCACCCTGGCGCGCCTGGAGGATGCCCAGGAGCCCCAGGGGCACCACGATCTGGGACACCACCGAGATCCACATGGGTGAGCGCGTGTCGCCGGTCCCCTGGAGCCCGCCCGTGTAGGTGAGGGCGACGGTCACGAACAGTCCGGAGACCGCCAGGTAGCGCAGGAGCTGGGCGCACAGGGCGATGGTGGTGGGGTCCTCGATGCCGAACACCGCCAGGAGCGCCCGGGGCACCAGGATGAACGCCGAGCCCACCACCACGGCCACCCCCAGCCCGTACGCCGCCGCCACCCGCACCGCCTTCACCGTGCGCTCGGGCTGACCGGCGCCGAGGTTCTGCCCCGCCACGGCGGCCGCCGCCCCCATGAGGCCCACCGACGTCCAGGTGATGAAGCTGAAGAGCTGGGTGTAGCCCACCGCGTACGCCGCCTGGGCCGCGGCGCTGTGGTCCAGGGAGCCGATGAAGCGGAGGAGCATCACCCCGCCCACGTTCATGGCCACGCCCTGGAGGCCCGCCGGCAGCCCGAAGTGGAAGAGGGCCCGGATGATGCCCCAGTCGGGACGCCAGTTCATGCGGGCGTGGAGGTGGATGACCCAGCGGTGGCCGAAGAGGGAGACCAGCGACCACACCGTGATGATGCCGCCGGCGATGACCGTGCCCACGGCGGCCCCCGTGGTGCCCAGCGCGGGGAACGGCCCCAGCCCGCCGATGAGGACCACGTTGAGGGCCATGTTCAGCACGGTCATGACCACCGCCAGCCGCAGCGGCGTGCGGGCGTCGCCGGCCGCCCTGAGGGCCCCCGAGATCATGAAGAACATCATCATCCCGAAGGAGAACAGGAACATCACCCGCAGGTAGCCCAGGGCCTCGGCCTGGACCACGGGCTCGGCGTGGACGAGGCCCAGCAGCGAGGGCGCCAGGAAGTAGCCCACGGGCGCCAGGATCAGGGCGGAGATCCCTGCGGCCAGGAGCATCGCCTGCTGGACGGCGGCGTCCACGCGGTCCTGGCGTCCGGCCCCCGTGAAGCGGGCCACCAAAACCGCCATGCCGGTGAAGAGGGAGGTGACGAAGACCACCACCACCAGGAAGATCTGCCAGGAGATGCCGACGGCGGCGTTGCCGGTGTAGCCCACGTAGTGGCCCACCATGGCGTGGTCGACGATGCCCTGGAGCCCGCCGATGACGTTCTGGAGCATGGTGGGCCACGCCAGCTTCCACACCGCCGAGTGGATGGGGCCCTCGATGAGGGAGCGGTCGAACGCCCGCTCCGACGCCGGCGGCGGGGGCGGCAGCTCGAGCCCGGCCTCCACGTCGGCGTCGGCGGCCACGGCCGCTCCCGCCAGGTCACGCTCCCGACCTTCCACCGCGGTCCCCCCTGGTCCCTGAGGACGTATGCGGGCGCGCCTCTCGGCCGCCGCTCGTCGGGGCCCCGGGCCCACGACCCCCTCCACAGTACTAGGTCGGAGCCTCTGGCGGAGGGGGTGGGCCGTTGCCCGCGGCGAAGGCGCGCCCTACCGTGGGGGTCCTGGATCCGGGTCCCCGGATCCCCGGTCCGTGGCCGCCCCGTACCCACCCCGCCCGGAGACGCCGAAGATGCCGCCGAGCCGCAGCCAGCATCGTGCCGCCCGCCGCCCTGCTCTCCTCCTCCTCCTCGCCCTGGTGGCCGCGCCCGCCGCCTCGGCCCAGCAGACCGCGCGCGGCAACGCCCCCGGAGAGTGGCGCTACTGGGGCGCCGACGCCTGGAGCACGCGCTACTCGGCGCTGGACCAGATCGACGCCTCCAACTTCGACTCCCTGCAGTTGGCGTGGGAGTGGAGCGCCCAGCCCTTCGGCACCGACGAATACTTCCGCTCCACCCCCCTGTACGCCAACGGGCGCCTCTTCACGGTGGCCACCGAGCACCGGGACGCCATCGCCATCGACCCGGCCACGGGCGAGACGCTGTGGATGTACCGCCTGGACGAGGGCATCCGCTGGCAGAAGGCGCCGCGGCGCTACTCGGGGCGGGGCCTCTCCTACTGGACGGACGGGAACGAGGAGCGGGTGCTCCTCGTCACCCCCGGCTACCACCTGGTGTCACTGGACGCGAAGACCGGCCGCCCCGACCCGAACTTCGGCGACGACGGCGTTGTGGACCTCATGCAGGGACTCGGGCTCCCCCTCGTGCCGGTGGCGGTCGACGACACCGGTCCCCTCATCATCAGCGACGCCGCGCCGTACCGGAGGGCGAAGCCGGGCGAGGGGTGGGACCCGGTGACGAAGACGGGCGCCGACGGCACCATGGCCATCGACCCCGAGATCGGCCAGATCGCCAACAGCTCGCCGGGGATCGTGGTGGGGGATGTGTTCGTGGTCGGCAACTCCTCCATCCACGGCTACTATCCCATCAAGGCCCACCAGATTCCGGGCTTCATCCGGGGCTTCGACATCCGCACCGGCAAGCAGCTCTGGAAGTTCAACCTGATCCCCCAGGACGGCGAGTTCGGCCAGGACACCTGGAAGAACGGCACGAAGATCGGCACGCCGGGGGTGGGCAAGGTCGACGCGTGGGCCACCTACTCGGCGGACCCGGAGCTGGGCCTGGTCTACATCCCCACCGGCATGCCCATGGTGGACGAGTACGGCGGCTACCGGCCGGGCAACAACCTGTACAGCAGCAGCGTGGTGGCCATCGACGTGAAGACGGGGGAGCGCCGCTGGCACTACCAGTTCGTGCACCACGACATCTGGGACTACGACACCCCCATGGCGCCCAACCTCCTGGACGTTGTGGTGGACGGGCGCCCGCGGAAGATCATCGCCGCGACCACCAAGCAGGGCTTCGTGTACGTCCTGGACCGGACCAACGGCGAGCCCATCTGGCCCATCGTGGAGCGGCCGGTGCTCCAGAGCGACGTCCCCTACGAGGAGGCCTCGCCCACCCAGCCCATCCCCACGAAGCCGGAGCCGTACGCCCAGCAGGGGCTGGAGGAGGAGGACCTCATCGACTACACGCCCGCCATCGCCGACTCGGCGAAGGCGCTGGCCAGCCGCTGCCGGATGGGGCCGTACTACATCCCCGGCTCCCTGGCGGACGGCTCGGGCAAGCTGGGCTTCACCTGCTCCTGGTACGCGCCGGGGGCGTCGGGGGGCGTCAACATCGACAGCGGCGCCGCGGGCGACCCCGAGACGGGCATGCTGTTCGTGGGGGCCCAGACGGGGCTCAGCACCATCACGCTCCAGCACGACCCCTGCTCCGAGCTCCGCTACACGTCCCCCCACGACAGCTGCGGCAGGCTCGGGGCCCTGCCCCCGCCCCCTGGCTACAAGCCCGGCCGGAACCTGGGCGACGGCTTCTCCGGGCGTGGGCGCCTCGGCCGGATCGGCGACGTGTCGATCGTGAAGCCGAAGAAGCTGGGCGGCATCACCGCCTACGACCTGAAGACCGGCGACAAGGCGTGGTGGATCCCCGACGGCGGCATGATGGAGGTGACCAGCACGGACCCCCTCTTCCAGGGCGTGAAGCTGCCCCCGGAGCCCGCCCCCGGGCAGGCCCAGGTGCTCAACACCAGGACGCTGGTCATCTACGGCACGGGCCGCTACGGCGGCCGCCCCGACGACCCGCCCCGCATCTACGCCGTGGACAAGCAGACGGGAAGGCAGGTGGGCGCGGTGGACATCCCCGGGAAGACCACCGCCGTCCCCATGACCTTCGAGCACGGGGGCCGGCAGTACATCGTGTTCGCCATGGGCGCCGGGCGGGACTGCCGGCTGGTGGCGCTGACGCTCCCCCGGAAGGACGCGGCGACCCGCCCTTGACGGCCCCTGACGCCATGCCCGAGCGCCGCTACGACGAGGACGAGACCCGCCGGATCTTCGACGAGGCGTCCCAGGTCCGCTCCCTCCCCTCCGGCTCTTCCGGGGGCGGCGGGAGCGGAGGGGGCGGCGGGGGGAGCGAGGGCTTCACCCTGGCCGAGCTCCAGGACATCGCCGCCGAGGCAGGGCTGGACCCTGCCCGGGTGGCCGAGGCGGCCCGGGCCCTGGACGCGCCGGCCGCCGGGAGCGCCGTGCCGGCGGTGACCCGGCGCGTGGCCGGCCTCCCCATGGGCGTCGCCCGCACCGTCCAGCTCCCCGCAAGCTTCGACGACGACGCCTGGAACCGCCTGGTGGTGGACCTCCGGGAGACGTTCGACGCCCGGGGCACCATCCGCTCCGAGGGCGACTTCCGGGAGTGGAGCAACGGCAACCTGCAGGCGCTGGTGGAGCCATGGGAGGAGGGATACCGGCTCCGGCTAAGCACGGTGAAGGGGAGCGCCCAGCGCATGCTCGGCGTGGGCGGCATGCTTTTCACGATGGCCCTGGTCCTGTCCGTCGTCATCGTGCTCACCGGGGGGACCATCGGCCTGGACGCCCTGTCGGGGCCCCTCTTCCTGGCGCTCGTGGGCGGGAGCTTCCTGGCCACCACCGCCCTGCAGCTTCCCGGCTGGGCCCGCACGCGGGCCCGCCAGATGGAGGAGGTGGCGGCCCGGGCCGCGCTGCCGCCCGCTACGTAGCCGCCTTCGCCTGCAACGGGCGCTCAGCCCCCGGGCAGGCTCTGCACCAGGCGGCGGATCCGGTCGATCTGATCCGGGTCCGGCAAGCGTCCGCGCCCTGCCCCGAGGTTGTCCGCCATGTGCGCAGGGTCGCTCGTCCCCGGGCACGCCGCCGTCACCGCCGGGTTCGCGACCACGAACTTGAGCATGAGCTGCGCCCACGTGTGGGCGTCGAAGTCGGCCGCCCAATCGGGGAGGGGGCGGTCGCCGATGCGCGCCCAGAGCCGACCCCTGCCGAAGGGCATGTAGGCGAGCACGCCGATCCCCCGCTCGCGCGCGAGGGGGAGGATGACGTCCTCGGCCGTGCGGTCGTCGACCGCGTAGTCGATGCCGATGAAGTCGATGGGCTCCGTGCGCATGACGTCGACGAGCCCGGCGTACTGTCCTTCGAACGTGGACGTGACGCCGATGTAGCGGACGTAGCCGGCCGCCTTGAGCTCCCTCAGGAGCGCCAGCTGCGTCGGCGGATCGCCCATGTTGTGCACCTGGTAGAGGTCGATGTACGGGCGACGCAGGCGCAGGAACGAGCGCCGGATCTGATATCGGGTCGCCTCCGGGTCGGCCGGCTCGTCGACGCCGCCGGCCACGCGCGCCGTGTTCGCCTTGGTCGACCACCAGATGCGGTCGGCGATCCCGAGCTCCTGCGCGACCTGACCCGCGACCTGCTCGCTGGCCCCGTAGGCGTACGCCGTGTCGAAGACGGTGCCGCCCCCGTCGACCAGCGCCCGCAGGACCGCGCCGATCGTGTCGTACTCCTCCGTGTGGGACTCCGCGAGCGCCATGCGCGAGAACGAATCGGCGCTGCCCAGGCCGATGACGGGAAGGCGCTCCTCCGTCCCGGGAATCAGCCGATGGATGAGCGGCTGGGTCTGGAGGTGCTGGAGCGCCTCCAGCACGCCCGGCTGCAGGGCGAACGCGCTACCCGCGAGCGCAGCCGATCGGAGCCAGGCGCGTCGGGAGACCATGGCGCCGCTCAGCTCCCCCGCTCAACCGGGTCGGGACGGGCCGAGCCGCTCGAGGCCGCCATGGGCATGGCGAGGTGTGCAGGATCCTTCACCTTCCCTCCTCCGCAGAGGGTACGGTTCGAGCCTACCACCGCGGAGCATGATGTGAAAGGAGCGCCACCGGCCGCGGCGCTTGCCAGGGAGAAGGAAGCGCGCCTACTCTCGTACGCTCCGTTCGGCAGCCCCGCCAGGACCCCCCGGCGCCATCCGGACGGCCACCCCAAGGAGGGCATCCCATGGCCTCGCTCCCGTCCGTCTCGCGCCGCCGCTTCCTCGGCGGCCTCGCCGGCTCCCTGGGCCTCCTCGGCTTCGCCCCCGACGCCGCCCTGCGCGCCCTGGAGCCCCGCCGCCGCAACCCGTTCCCGGGGCGCTGGGACGAGCTGGACGACTACGACGCCCTGGCCAAGGTGAACTTCAACGAGAACCCCTACGGCCCGTCGGACTCCGTGCTGGAGGCCATGAACGGCGCGTGGAAGTACGCCAACCGGTACGGCTACCCGGACGGGCACATCCAGGAGGTCTTGGCCGACCACCTGGGCGTTCCCCAGGACCACCTCATGCTCGCGGCCGGCTCGGGCGAGATCCTGGACGTGGTGGGCTCCACGTTCCTGGAGGACGGCAAGAAGGTGGTGGGGGTCGAGCCCACCTACAGCCAGGTGTACGGCCACGCCACCAGCATCAAGTCGGAGGCCATCACCCTCCCCCTCACCGCCGACTACCGGCAGGACGTGGACGCCTTGGCCGAGACCGTCCGGCGCAACTACCGGGACGTGGGGTTCGTGTACCTGTGCAACCCCAACAACCCCACCGGGCGCACGGTGACCAAGGACGAAGTGGTACAGCTGCTGGACGCCCTCCCCGAAGACGTGCCGGTGCTCATCGACGAGGCGTACCACCACTACGTGGAGGACCCGGCCTACGCCACCTCCATCCCCCACGTCCTGGACGGCCGCTCGGTGATCGTGGCCCGCACGTTCTCCAAGATCTACGGGATGGCCGGCATGCGGCTGGGCTTCGCGGTGGCCCGCCCCGACGTCCTCAAGCGCATGCGGCCCTACAGCACCGGCACCATCAACGCCCTGGTGAAGTGGGGCGGCGCCCAGGCGCTCAAGGACACGGAGGCCGCCGAGCGGGTGCGCACGGTGACGCTCCGGCTGCGCAAGAAGACCACAGGCGAGCTGGAGGCCATGGGGTATCCGTGCATCCCCTCGGAGACCAACTTCTTCATGGTCCACGTGGGGCGGCCGGTGCAGGAGGTGGACAAGGCCTTCCGTGAGCGGGGCGTCCTGGTGGGGCGGCCCTTCCCGCCCATGACCGAGCACCTGCGCGTCTCCATCGGCACCGCCGACGAGATGGACCGCTTCATGGACGCCTTCCGGGACATCTTCCCGACGAAGGTGAGCGCGGGGGGCTGAGGGCGGGAGAGGAGGGCGGGCCGGGGGCCGCCCCTCAGAAGGCGGCCCCCACCGTCCGGCACAGCCAGGCGACGAAAGGCGCCCCCGCCCGGCAGCGTGCCGCGAAGCCCTCGACGAAGCCGTCGGCCACCACCTCGTCCTCCGACAGATGGGCCATGGCGACCAGGTCCTTCCTCTTGATGTCGTCGATGAGGGGGTGGTCCCGGTCGAACCCCACGGGTCCCCGCTGCAGGCTCTCGCCCCCCAGCTCGAAGACCTCCCGGAACGCCCGCCCGTGGGCCGCGGCGCGCCACGCGTCGGGGTCGTCCACCATCGCATCCCGGAGGGTGGTCAGCGTGCCCCGGTCGGGACGCCAGATCCCCAGCCCGACGAAGCATCCCCCGCTGCCGCCCGGGCCCGACCCCGGCTCCCCCCCGGGCTCCAGGTGGAGGTAGAAGCCGGGAGCGTGGACGTCCTCGCCGCCCACGTGGCGGAACTGGATGCCCGTCTGCTCCTTGTAGGGCGGCCGGCCGGGGTTGAAGCGCAGGTTGGCGTGGATGCGGAAGAGGGAGCCGCCCCGGATGCGGGGCTCGGCCTGGAAGTGGGGGCTGATCTCCCGGAGGTGGGGGCGGAAGGCCAGGACGAAGGCCTTGCACGGCTCCAGCACGTCGTCCTCATAGCGGTCCCGGTGGGCCTCGAACCAGGGCTTCTCGTTGTGCTCCCGGAGCTCCCGGAAGAAGTCGAAGAGGGCGGGCGTGAAGGGCGAGGGCTGGGCCATGCCGGGAGAACCCGCTCCGGGGCGGCGGCGTTCCCCCCGGGGCGGCCGCCGCTTGCCCGGCCCGCGGACGGCGCCGTAGGCTGGGGAGCCGGAGCGCCTTCCCCCCTCCTCCCCCCACCGCCCTTCCCCGCCGGGAGGCTCCATGGAGCGACGCACGCTGATCCGGGCCGCCCTCACCGTGGCGGCCACCCTCCCCGTGCCGGGCCTGCGGGCGTGGGCCCGCACGCTGGCCTTCCCGGGCGGCCAGGAAGACGCCCTGGCCGAGCTGGCCGCCACCGTACTCCCCTCCTCCCTCGGGCCCGGGGGCAGCGCCGCCGTGGCGGCCGACTTCGCCGCGTGGATCCGGGGCTACCGGGCCGGCGCCGCCTTGTCCCCCGGGTACGGCTCGCCCCGCCTCCGCTACACCGGCCCCTCGCCCGCGCCCCTCTACGAGCGGCAGCTCGCCGCGCTGGCGGCGGGGGCCCTGGCCGCGCCGGACCCGGCCGAGCGGCGCAGGCTCATCGCCGCGGAGCTCGAGGCCCTCGCCATCGACGACCTCCCCGGCGTCCCCCGGGGGCGGCACGTGGCCTCCGACCTGGTGGCCTTCTGGTGCTCCACCCCCGACGCCCACGACCTCGCCTACCGGGCGGCCATCGGCAAGGACCTGTGCCGCGGCCTGGCCTCCTCGGGGCAGGAGCCCCGTCCCCTGGGGGAAGGGTGAGCGCCCGGGCGCGGGTCGTCGAGAGCGACGTGTGCGTCATCGGCGGCGGCATCTCCGCCGCGCTCCTCTCGGAGAAGCTCTCCGAGCTCGCGCCGGACCTCTCGGTCGTGGTGGTGGAGGCGGGCCGGCGCCTGTTCGACGCCGAGAACCGGATGGAGTACCGGCGCCGCTCCCTCCTCTACGGCGAGAACCAGTGGCCCGGCGACTTCATCGAGGACCAGGGGGGCGAGGGGGTCATCACCCGCACCATGGCGGTGGGGGGCTCGGCCATGCACTGGCAGGGGCACGCCAACCGCTTCTCGGAGGAGGACCTGCGCCTGCGCTCCATGTACGGGCTGGCGGTGGACTGGCCCCTCTCCTGGACCGAGCTGGAGCCGTGGCTGGGGGAGGCGGAGCGGCGCATCGGCGTGGCGGGAGAGCCCAGCCCCCACCCCGAGGACGCCCGCTCCGAGGCGTACCCCATGCCCCCCATGCCCCTCACGTACAACCTCGAGCGCATCAAGGCGTGGGCGGAGCGGGCGGGACTCCCCTTCTACGGTTGCCCGGTGGCGCGCAACACGGTGCCCTACGGGGGACGCTCGGTGTGCCGCCGCTGCAACACGTGCACGGTGTGCCCCACGGGCGCCCGCTACTCCCCGGACTACACGTTCAAGGCGCTCCTCGCCGACGGGAAGGTCACGCTCCACGACCGGGTGCTGGTGCGGCGCCTCGTGCTGGACGAAGCGACCGACCGGGTGGCCGCCGCCGTGGGCGTACACGCCGAGCGCCCGGACGAGACGCTGGAGTACCGGGCCCGGACGTTCGTCCTGGCGGCCGGCTACGCGTGGAGCCCCCACCTGCTCCTTCTGTCGGCCAGCGACCGCTTCCCCGACGGGCTCGCCAACCGGTCGGGGGCCGTCGGCCGCTGGATGACGGGCCACAAGTTCGTGACGGCCCAGATCGAGCTGGACGAGAAGCTCTACCCGGGGATGAACGCACCCTACCCCATCATCTCGCGCCAGCACTTCCGCTGTCCCCCCGGCGGCCCGTTCGCCCGCTTCGACGTCCAGATCTTCGAAAGCGAGTCCGGCCGCCGGCCCCGGCTCCGGGGGGACGGGGGCGAGGTGCTCCTGGGCGACGACCTCCTCGGCGACTGGAGGTCCCGCACGGGGAAGGGCGTGGCCCGGGTGCGCATGTACTACGACACCCACCCCTCCGCCGACAGCCGCCTCACCCTGGACCCCACCAACACCAACCGCCACGGCGACCCCATGCCGAAGGTGGTCCACCGCCCCGACGACGCCAGCCTGGCCCGGGAGCCCGCCGTCCTCGCCCGTATCCAGGGGATCTACGAGGCCATGGCGGGGAGCCCCTCCAGGATCCTGTCGGTGGGCGTGGCCGACTACCAGGACCACCCCTCCGGGGGGTGCCGCATGGGCACCGACCCGTCCACCAGCGTGTGCGACTCCTGGGGGCGCACCTGGGACCACGAGAACCTCTTCGTTGTGGGCGCCCCCACGCTCCCCACAGGCGGGTGCACGAACGGGACGGTCACCTTCGCCGGGCTCACGCTGCGGAGCGCGGCCCACCTGGCGGAGACGCTCTAGCAGGCTGCTGAAGAACGGGAGCGGGCCGCGTTGGGGACGCCACGACCCCAGATCCTAGGCGGCGCGCCGCACGCGTAGCCGTAGCTACGCGAAGGTGCGCCAACGACGGAGATGGGGTCGCGCCGCCCCAACCCGCGATCATCCAAGCTCATGTGACCTCTCTGGTTCGGGCGAAGGGGGGTCACCCCGCTGATCGGGCGTCTCTCCTCTTCGCCGTAGCTCTGCTACGACTCGTCGTCGTTCCTTCGCTGAGCAGCGTGAGCCCCCTTCGCGCGACCCGCTCCCGTTCTTCAGCAGCCTGCTAGGACTCAGCCACCGAAGAGGAGCACACCCAGCGCCGTGGTGGTGCGCTCCGTCCACGCGTCGGGGTCCCACCCGCACTCGGTGACCAGCAGGCGGTAGGCGTCGGGGCCCGTCCAGGCCCACAGCAGGTCGGCCGCCTCCTCCCGGGCCAGGCCGGGCCGGAGGGCGCGGCGCCCCACCCATGCCTCCACCACCGGCGCCTGATCCTTGCGGCGCCGCGCCTCCCCTTCCCGCCACAGCTCCTCCAGGTCGGGCTCGCTGCTCCCCGCCTGCCGCAACACGTCGAGGAGCGGGGCGGCTCGACCGAAGAGGCGGGCGTTGAACGCCACCACCCGCCGGAGTTGCTCCCGGGACGCCAGCCCCTCCAGGGAGTGCCTCAGGGAGGCCAGCCCCGCCTCCTCCTCCAGCTCCTCGAGCAGTTCCAGGAGCACGCCCCGCTTGGCGCCGAAGACTGCGTAGAAGGTGGCCGGTGACACGCCCGCGTCCGCCGCCACCGTCTCCACCGTGGTGGCGCCGTAGCCGTCGCGGGAAAAGAGGGCGAGGGCGCTCGCGGCCATCTTCCGCCGCGTCGCCTCGGCCTGCCTTCGCCGCTTCTCCGAGTCGTACCGCCGGGTCTCCCGCTCGCTCATCCCGCTCCCCTTCATCGGAGAATTGACTGTAGTAATACTATAGCGAATATTGGGGCCTCACGATCCCCCCCACGGGAGCGCCACCATGGAGTGTCAGACCGAGTCGCCGCCGCCCGAAGCGTTCATCCTCCAGATGCTGGGGGGCCAGATGGTGTCCCGCTGCATCGGGGTCGCAGCCGACCTGGGCGTGGCCGACCACCTGGCGGCCGGCCCGCGGAGCGTGGACGAGCTGGCGGGCGCCGTGGATGCCCACCCCGACGCCCTCTACCGGACGCTCCGTCTGTTGGCCGGCTTCGGGATCTTCGCCGAGCTGCCCGGGCGCCGCTTCCAGAACAGCCCGGCCTCCGACGTCCTCAGGAGCGACGCCCCCGCATCCATGCGCCACATGGCGCGCTGGCTGAACGACCCCCTGCGCTGGCGGGCCCTGGGGAACCTGGACTGGGCCGTGCGCACGGGCAGGCCCGCGCTGCTGAAGGACGGAGACGGCGACTCGCCCTTCGACATCCTGCAGCGGAGCCCCGCCTCGGCCGCCACCTTCAACCAGGCCATGACCAGCGTGTCGTCGGGGGAGGGCCGTGCCCTCGTGGAGGCGTACGACTTCCGCCCCTACCGGCGCATCGTGGACGTGGGCGGCGGCCACGGGCTGTTGGCGACGTTGATCGCCCGCCAGGCCCCGGACGCCCGGGTGACGGTGTTCGACATACCCCCGGTGGTGGCGGGGGCCGCCGACGCGATCCGGGCGGCGGGCCTGGACGGCCGCGTCACCACGGCCGCCGGCAGCTACCACGACGGCGTGCCCGGCCCCGCCGACCTGGTGGTCATGAAGAACATCGTTCACGGGGAGGACGACGAGGGCGCCGTGCACCTCCTCACCCACGGCCGGGCCGCCCTGGCCGACGGCGGCAGGGTCCTGGTGGTGGAGCACGTGGTCACCGAGGGGCCGGCGGGCCACGGCGCCCGCGCCATGGACGTGGAGATGCTCTTCGTGGGAGGCCGCCAGCGCACCGAGGCCGAGCACGCCGCGCTCCTGGACGCCGCCGGGCTACGCCTGGAGCGGGTGATCCCCGTGGGCGCCACCGCCGCCGTGGAGGCCGTGCCGGCCGCGTGAGGGCCGAACCTCCCGGGCCTGCTCCGTGTACGGAAAAGCGGCCGCCCGTCGGGGGACGGGCGCCTTTTCCCATCGGAGGACGCATGCGCATCCGCGACGTCATGACGCCGGCCGCCGACATCGTCACCATCGGTCCCGATGCCCCTGTGGCCCGCGCCGTACACCTTCTCATGACCCATTCCATCGGCGCGCTCCCCGTCATGGGTGACGACCGCTCACCCCGGGGGCTCATCGCCGAGCGCGACGTGGTCCACGCCCTGCACGTGCACGAGGGCCATATCCTGCACCTCCCCGTCCAGCGCGTCATGCGCACCCCGCCCCCCCTGTGCCACGTGGACGACCCCGTGGACCGCATCATGGGGCGCATGACCCGGGAGCGGACCCGCCACCTGCTGGTTCAGGAGGAGGGTCACCTGGCGGGGATCGTGTCCGTGGGCGACCTCCTCAAGCAGCGCCTGAAGGACCTGGAGCTGGAGGCGGGCGTGCTCAGGGACTACGTGTCGGCCCAGAGAAGCCGGCGCTGAGGGGGGCGGCCGCGCGCCGCCACCCCCCCGGACCGCTCAATTCACCTGCCGTACCAGGACCAGGGTCTCCCCGGCGCTGCTGACCGTGATGCGGTCGGGGAGATCCTGGAAGTCTCCCTGGTAGAGGGCGCCGTTCCGGTTGCCCTGGACGGTGAAACGGATCCGGCCGTTGCCCCACGTGCCGGTGAGGGGGTTCTCGACGTCGAAGCCCACGCTCTCGTTCCCGGTGAAGCTCCCTTCCACCTCGCCGTCGTTGTCGGACTGGAAGCTGAAGCTGCGCTGGGCGTCGCCCTCCACGGACCAGGTGTTGGTGATGATGAGGGCCGGGAGAGCCACGGCGGTGGCCGCGCCGCAGCCCGAGCCCGCCACGAGGATCCCGCAGAGCAGGCCGAGCAAGGTGGTTGGCCTTCGCATGTTGCCTCCAGGTACAAGTGACGGCCGCCGCTCAGCCCCCGGTGGAGGGGCCCAGGGCAGCCAGGATGTCCGACGCCTGCGTTCGCAGCCGGGGCGCCACCGCCGCCAGGTCGGGGAGAGCGACCTGGATCGCCTGCTTGGCGTCCCGGAGCTCGCCGGCTCCGGGGCGGGGGCCCGCCAGGTAGCGCCTCTGGATCACGTCCAGGGGAACGGTCAGGTCCAGCACCTTCTGGTGGAAGTCGACGCGGACCACTCCCAGGAAGTCCTCCAGCGCCCGCCGGGCCACGCGGCCGTGGCTTCCCGGCCAGGCGCGCTCCAGCGCCGGGGGCATGGACGCCACCTCCTCGTCCAGCGCCGCGTAGGCGTGGCTGTACCGGTCCATGGTCCCGTAGAGGAGCTGGAAGCGGGCGGGCCCCAGCTCCTGGTCAGGGTCCAGGAGCCCGAAGACCCGCACCAGGTCGGCGGCGGCCCGGACGTAGGCCGAGAGGTTGCGGTTGAGGCGCTCCCTCAGGTCCACCTGCTCGGCCCCGGCCACGGCGCCCTCCACCGCGCCCCGGGTGATCTCCTCGATACGGGCCACCAGCCCGTCCATCTCGGCCGCCACCGCCGCCTCGATCTGATCGTCGGCCACGCCCCGGAGCGCGAGCGTCTCCCGGATGGCCGTGAGGTCCGACTCGATCCGCTCCCGCACCGCCGCGTCCAGGGTCTCCCCGACCAGGACGGGCACCACGGCGTCCGGATCCCGGGGCACCACCACCCGCCCGCCCGGCGGGAACAGCACGTCCACGCCCGGGCTCCCCACCACCCGCACGGTGACCTCCGAGGGAGAGCCCGTGAGGGGGTGGGCGAACGTTCCTCCGTCCCGGACGACCACCTCGGGGGGCTGGCCCACGATGAGGATGCGGACGCCCTCGGCGGGGCGCCCGTCCCGGTCCAGGAGCTCGCCCCGCAGGACGGTGACCTGGGCCAGGGCTCCCGCCCCGGGGAGCGCCATGGCCAGGGCCCCCACCAGGGCGGAGCCCAGGACCGCAGCCGGCCGCCGGCCGAGAGGCCTCATCGCCCGAAGAGGAGGGTGAGCGGGACGCCGGCCGCGACGGGAACCTCCGTGTCCAGGCCCACCGCGCCCTCCCGGACGCCGATGACCACGACGCGCCCCGACGGCGGACGGTCGAGGGTGACCTGGAAGTTGCCCAGGGCGTCGGTGGTGTCCACGGCCGCGCCGCTGGCGAAGCTCAGGACCACGCCCGCCAGCGGCGCCCGCGTGGTCCGGTCCAGCACCGTGCCCCGCACGGAGGTGGCGGCGCTGCGGGGCTCGACCTCCAGGAGGACGACGCCGTCCGCGGGAAGGGCGTCCAGGGACCGCCGGAGGGGGAGGTAGCCCTCGGCCTCCACGGACACCACGAGCCCCTCTCCGTTCAGGGCGACGTCCAGGAACGAGGCCTGCCCCGACGCATCGGTCACCTGGGTGAGGCGCTGGGGGCCCCGGTCCACCCGCACCGTGGCGCCGGCCACCGGCCCGCCGCCGGCGGCCACGGCCTGGTCGACCCGCACGGCCAGCGTCCCCCGGGTGGCCTCGGGGAGGAGGAAGAAGCCTCCCACGACCACCAGGGCGGCGAAGGCCGCCGGCCCCGCGAGCCCCACCTCCGCCGGGGAGCCCCCCCGGACGTAGCCCGTGGACTTCATGGTCCCGAAGGCGAAGGCGGCGGCGGAGAGGCCCAGGGGCACCAGCAGGACGTAGTAGACCCGCTGGTCGAGGCCGGCACCGACGATGCGGTCGGCCCCGAACACGAGGAAGAGCAGGAGCCCGATGGACACGGCGAGCCCACCGGCGCTCATGGCCAGATACGCGCCGGGCGAGAGCGGCTGGGAGGGACCCGGCGCGGCGTTCCCGTCGGGGGTGGACATGGTCACGGCCTCCGGGTGGAGGGAGGGGGCGGCCCGCCACCCGTCCTATATGGAAGGCTGCCCCTCTCCGGCGCCAGGGTCTCCGCGGCGGCCTCGGCCAGGGCCCCCTCGATGCGCGGATCGGGGACGAGCCAGAGGAGGGCCACCCCGCCGTAGACGACCCCGGCGAGGGCCGGTTGGACGAAGGCCAGCGGGATGGCCGCCAGGTAGAGGAGCGGCGAGATCTTCCCCTTCCAGTCGCCCCCCACGGCCCGGGCCAGGACCGAGTCCGAGCCCTCCAGCGCCAGGATCCGGGCCAGGAGGATGTTGTAGGCCACGGCCGCCAGGAGGAGCACGGCGCCGTAGAGGGCGGTGGGGGCCGGGGCGAAGTGGTTCTCCCCCATCCAGGCGGTGACGAAGGGCACCAGGGAGAGCCAGAAGAGCAGGTGGAGGTTGGCCCACAGCACCGAGCCGTCCACCCGCCGGGTCGCCGCCAGCATGTGGTGGTGGTTGTTCCAGTAGATGCCCAGGTAGATGAAGCTGAGCACATAGCTCAGGAATACGGGCCAGAGGCCCCGGAGGTCGGCCAGCTCGGCGCCGGCGGGCGCCCGCAGCTCCAGGACCATGATGGTGATGAGGATGGCCAGGACGCCGTCGCTGAACGCCTCCATCCGGTTCCGTTCCATGGTCCGGCTCCTGGTCGGCTTGCGGGGCGCTCCCGCCGGGGTATCGTGGGGGCGGCGCGCTCCCGTCACCTCCGGGGCGCCACCGACGGGTAAGCTACACCCGCCCCCAAGCGGCGGCACGCGCCCTCGGTCGGATCCCAACGGCCCTCTCCCCGGGGAAGCCCGTGAGCCCTCCCCCACCCATCGCCCCCTCGCGCACCCGCGAGCTCCGCCCCGGGCTCCACGTGCTGGAGACCCGGGTGGACGACTTCGCCGTGCGCTCCGCCGTGGTGGTGGGCTCGTCGGCGGCGCTGGTGTGGGACACCCTGGCCCACCCGGACCAGATGCGCCCTGCCGCAGGGCTGCTCGCCGGGCGGCCGGCCGTGGTGGCCTACAGCCACGCCGACTGGGACCACGTGTGGGGCACCGGGGCCCTGGAGGGGCACCCCCCGGTGGTGGCCCAGGAGCGGTGCGGCGCCCGCTTCCTGCGGGAGGTGCCGGAGGAGCTGGCCCGGCGCTGCCGCGCCGAGCCGGGCCGCTGGGACGCGGTGGAGCTGGTCCCTCCCGGGGAGCTCTTCGCCACGTCCACCGAGCTGGACCTGGGGGGCGTGCGGGTGCGGCTGGAGCACCTGCCGGGGCACACGGACGACTGCGCGGTGGCGTGGCTCCCCGACCAGGGCGTCCTGCTGGCCGGCGACACGGTGGAGACCCCGCTCCCCTTCGTGAACCACGGGGGCGCGGTGCCGGCGTGGATCGCCGGGCTCCGGCGCTGGGCGGCCGAGCCGGCGCTCGAGCTGGTGGTCCCCGCCCACGGGCCCGTGGGCGGGCGCCCCCTCGTCGAGGCGACGGTGCGCTACCTGGAGGCGCTCCTGGCCGGGGCCGCGGCCGCCCCGGACGACAGCGAGGACGCGTTCTACCGCCGGACCCACCGGGACAACGTCCGGCGGGTGGAGGAGGCGCGGGGGCAGGGGTGAGGCCCGGGGAGGGCCGTCCCGGCGCCTTGCCCGCCCGCCCTCCCCGGATTATATACAACCGTATGGTTGTATATCCTCCGGACCCCACCCGGGCCGACGACCTCTTCCACGCCCTCGCGGACGCCACGCGCCGCGACATCCTGCGGCGCGCCCTCACCGAAGCCCACACCGTCTCGTCGCTGGC
Organism: uncultured Gemmatimonadales bacterium; assembly: GCA_963720485.1. Lineage (GTDB taxonomy): Bacteria > Gemmatimonadota > Gemmatimonadetes > Longimicrobiales > Gaopeijiaceae > MFD05684-c1. The sequence continues at coordinate 155,806 of OY970395.1, read as the reverse complement.
CCGGCCCTACCCCATGAGCTTCGCCGCCGTGCAGAAGCACGTGGCGGTGCTGGAGCGGGCCGGGCTGGTGACCAAGGAGCGCCGTGGGCGGGAGCGGCTGGTGCGCACCCAGGTGGAGGGCATCCGGGCCGCGGCACGCCTGCTGGACGAGATGGAGGCGGTGTGGCGGAGCAGGGTGCGGCAGATGGACGGCATCCTCGCCGAATCGGACACGAACCCTCCCACGGAAGGAGCAGACCCATGCCCGTGACCCAGGTCCGCAAGGACCCCTCCGCCCTCACTCTGACGGTCACCGCCGAGCTCGCCGCTTCGGTGGAGCGGGCCTGGCAGCTCCTGGCCGACCCCCGCCAGCTCGAGCGCTGGTGGGGGCCGCCCACGTATCCGGCCACCGTGGTGGAGCACGACCTCACCCCGGGTGGGCGCGTCACGTACTACATGACCGGCCCCGAGGGGGACCAGCCCCGGGGCTGGTGGCGGGTGGTCGCGGTGGAGCCGCCCCGGAGCCTCGAGGTGGAGGACGGCTTCGGCGATGACCCGGACAGCCCCGCCCCCGGAATGCCCGCCATGAAGATGCGCTTCACCCTGGAGCCGTCGGCCGGGGGAACCGTCATGACCACGGTCATGACGTTCCCGTCGCTGGAGGCCATGGAGCAGCTCCTGGCCATGGGGATGGAGGACGGGATCCGGGCCGCCGCCGGGCAGATGGACGCGGTGCTGAGCGGCGCGCCGGCCTGAGCCCTCTCCCTCAGCCGCTCCGGCGGAAGAGCACGGCCCCGACGCCCGCGATCCCGGCCGCCGCCAGGGCCACCGCCGCGGTTCCGTGGAGGGGGGAGACGCGCGCCGCGCTGGCCAGGAGCGCCGACGCGGCGAGGGCGAGGAGCGCGAGGCGGCCCACGTCCTCGAGGCGCGCCCGGAGCGTCCCCGCCGGTCCCGGGCCCCGGCACTCCCAGCTCAGGGTGCTGACCTCGGCCGCCACCAGCAGCAGCACGCCCAGGGGCGGAACGAGCCATGCCGGGGAGCCCTCGGAGACCAGCGAGGCGACGGGCGGCAGCGCCAGGAGGAGGGCCGGTCCCAGGGCCCGGGCGTCCGCCGCCACGGCCTCCACCGCCACCGCCACGGCCAGGAGCCCGCAGAAGAGGAGCCAGACCCGCGAGCCGTGGGGCCCCAGCACGCCCGCCAGGAGCATGGCGGCGGCCAGCACCGCCACGGACGCGGCAGCGAGGGCGAGGCGCGGGCCCCTCACGATGGCACCCCCCGCGCCGCGCCCCGGGGCGCCGAGCGCACCCCGGGCGTGCGCCGGAGGGCGCCCACCACGGAGGCGACCGAGCCGTCGGCGGGCGCGGTGACGACCGGGATGCCCAGGGAGGCGAGCTCGTGCTTCCGGCGGCCCAGCTCCACCGCCCACACCCGGCGGGCCAGCGCCTCCGCGGGCGATTCGGCACCCTCGGGCGACGGCGCCTCGACCACCACCACCGCCACCGGCCGCCCCCGTGCCTGCCAGGCCTCCAGGACCCGGACCGTCCAGGGGTCGTGGAGGGGCGTCAGGGCGATGACCAGGGCGCCGGCGGGGGGCGTGGTCCGGCCCCGGCGGCGCATGATGTGGGCGGCCGCCTCGCCGCCGATGCGCAGCAGCATGTCCATCAGCCGGTAGCGCGCCAGCCGGCCGCCCGCGGGGAGCAGGGCGTGGGGCGTCCGGCCCAGCCCCACCAGCCCCACCCGGTCGTTGGCGGCCAGGTGGACGGAGGCCAGCGCCCACGCGGCCCGGGCGGCCCGGGCCAGCATCTCGGACGCGCCCGCCGAGCCGTCGTCGAAGGCGTCCAGGGCGATGACCACGTCGGCGGCGAGCTCCGGGTGGTGCTTGTTCACGTACGGCTGCCGGTGCCGGGCCGTGGCCGCCCAGTTCAGGTCCCGGAGCCGGTCGCCGGGGGCGTACGGCCGGAGCTCTGCGAACTCGTGGCCGTCGCCGAGCCGCCGGGAAGGGTGGGCTCCCCACACGGCCCGGGACTCGTGGGGGTCCAGCAGCCGCCGGAGCCGGTCTGCGGTGGGGAGCACCCGGATCGGCGGCCCGGAGAGGACCTTCCCGGTCCACGACACGAGCCCCAAGGGGACGGCCAGGCGGAGCCACACCTCGCCCAGGGAGTGGCGCCCCCAGTGGAGGGCCTCGAGGCGGACCGGGAGCTCGATGGAGGTCGCACCCCGGCGGGAGGCGCTCACCTCCTCGGCGTGCCCCGGAGCCACGCCGTCCAGGCGGTGGAGCATGATCTGGGCGTCGTAGGCGCCCTCCCATTCCAGCAGGAGGCGGCCGGTGACCACGTCGCCCTCCAGGACCCGGTCGGCGTCCAGGAACACCCGGGCCGTCACCGCCACGGGGTCGGTGCGGCGGAGCCCCAGGGCCAGGGCCAGCACGAACGGCACGGCCAGGAGGGCCAGGGTGGGCTCGCCGGCGAACGCCGCCGCGCCCAGGGCGCCCAGGGCCACCACCCCGTACGGGGCGAGCCGACCGTCCCGGGCCGGGGCCAGGGTGACCCGCCGCTCGACCCGGCTCACTGCCACGTGGGCGCCGGCACCGAGTCCAGGATCTCCCGCACCACGGCGTCGGGGGCCACCTGGCGGGCCCACGCCTCGGGGCGGAGCACCACCCGGTGGGCGATGGCGGCGACGGCCACGGCGCGCACGTCGTCCGGCGCCACGAAATCCCGGCCCGTGAGCACCGCCCGGGCCCGGGCCAGCTTCAGGAGCGCCAGCGACCCCCGGGGGCTCGCCCCCACCTCGAGCTGCTGGCTCTCCCGCGTGGCGGTGACCAGCGCCACGCAGTACTCCCGCAGGTCGGCGCCCACGTGGACGTCCTCCAGGCTCTCCTGCATGGCCCGGAACCCCTCCGCCGTGACCACCGCCTCCAGCGGCACGTCGTCGGTGCGCCGCTCCGTCCGCCGGGCCAGGATCTCCGCCTCGTCGCCGGGGGTGGGGTAGCCGACGGCGGCCCGCAGGATAAAGCGGTCGAGCTGGGCCTCGGGGAGCGGGTAGGTGCCCTCCGACTCGATGGGGTTCTGGGTGGCGATCACCAGGAAGGGCCGGGGGAGCGGGTGGGACACGCCGTCCGCCGTGACCTGCCGCTCCTGCATGGCCTCCAGGAGGGCCGCCTGGGTCTTGGCCGGCGCCCGGTTCACCTCGTCGGCCAGGACGAGCTGGGCGAAGACCGGCCCCCGGCGGAAGCGGGGCTCGTTGCTGGCCAGGTCCAGCACCGTGGCGCCCGTGATGTCGGCGGGGAGCACGTCGGGCGTGAACTGCACCCGGGCGAACGCCAGCCCCGCCGCCGCCGCGAAGGAGCGGGCCATGAGCGTCTTGGCCACGCCGGGCACGTCGTCCAGGAGCACGTGGCCGTCGGCCAGGAGCCCCGCCAGCACCAGCTCCAGCACGTCGCGCTTCCCGATGACCGCCCGCTCCACCTCGTCCAGGATGCGCCCCGCGGCCTCCGCCGTCCGGGCCACCGCGCCGTCCTGCACCTCCGTTCCCTCGGGGGATGCGCTCACAGCTTCTCCAGGTCGTCGAGGATGGTGTGGAAGTCGCTCAGGGGGATGTCGGGCCCCTCCCCCAGGACCCCCTTCTCCGGGGGCGCGTCCAGCCCTTCGGCCGTGACCAGCCGCCACGCGGGGTCGGACAGCAGGGCCCGGATGCGCGGGCGGTCCGAGGCCCGGGCCAGACGGAGCCCCCTGCGCTCGGCCAGCCCCCGGGAGATCTCGGACGCCACCACCCGGGCGTGCCTCCACGAGATGCGGGTGGTCCGGGCCCGCTCCGGGTCGTCCACCGCGGCCAGCTCCCCGGCGAGCTCCTGGATCACCCGGGGCTGGCGCGAGCGGGGCCGCTCGCCGCCCGGACCGTCGAAGGGAGAGTAGCCGTCGTGGGTGGTGCGCTCGGGGAGGCCCGCCCGGTACACCCGGATCGCCACCGCCGACAGGGCGAGGATCACGAGGAGGGCCCGGAGCAGCGTCTCCGCGGTCCGGGGCCACACCACGGCCACGGCCAGGAACGCCACGGCCACGAGGGCCAGTGCCAGGGCCGCGGGGCTGACCACCGCCTCGGAGCCCACCAGGCGGTTCCGCCCCGACCGGCGCACCTCGCCGAGGAGGCTCACGCGCGGCCGGCCCGGAGCCCCGTCACCGGCCCGGCGAGGCCGCCCCTTGCCGGCCCGGCGAGGTCGGCCGCCACCTCCCGCAGCGCCTCCAGCGCGCGCCGCCGGTGGTCGGCCGTGACCCGGTGGTGGGAGAAGCGGGCCACCTCGAAGAGGCCGGTGAGCTCCCGGAGCGGCGCGGCCCGGACCCGGAGCAGCGTGAGGGCCCGGCGCAGGTGCTCCATGGGGGCCTCGTGGGCCCGGCGGGGCGCGCCGCACGCCGCCAGCCCCTCCAGGAGTCGGGCGTAGGCGCCGATGATGGCGGTGCGGGGGTCCGGGTCCCGGAGCATGGCGCCGATGGTGTCCTCCACCAGGTCCCGGGCCCGCTCGGCGTCGGCTTCACCGGCCGCTCCCTCCGGCTGCACGGCCGAGCGGCTCCGGTACCACCCGAGCGCCCCGGCCGCCAGAGCCGCCGCCAGGACCGCCACCAGCCACGGGGCCAGGTCGAACCCGCCCGAGCCGGTGCCCCCAAGCCCATCCCCGGCGCCCGTCGCCCCGCCCGCCTTCGCGAGGGACTCCCACCACTGGACGATCTTCAGGGGGGTCGCCACGTGGTCGGGGGAGGGCGGAGCGCCGGGCGTGGACCGGGCCCGCTGGGCCACGTGGAAGCTCGCCCGGGAGATGGCCAGCAGGCTCGCCAGCACCAGCCCCACCGCCGCGCTCGGGAGCGCCCGCATCAGGAGCGAGCGGCGGGGCGGCGCCTTCCCCTCCCCGCCCATGGCCTTGTGGCGGGCCAGCGTGGTGGCCAGCACCAGGAGGCCGCCGGCGACGCACACCAGCCCCACCACCGCCAGCACCTGCCCCTGGCTCAGGGCGCCGGTCCGGGGCGTGGTCCACACCGACGCGCCCCCGGACCCCACCGCCACGACCGCCGCCAGGGCCAGGGCGGCGGGGACCGCGGCGGAGGGAGAGAGGCGGGGCGCGTGCATGGCGTCAGGGCGAGCTCGGGGGACGGTGGCAGGCCCAAGATCACGACCGGGCCGGCGCCGCGCCAACGGAGCGTCCGGAACGGCGCCGGAGCCCCCCCTACTCCTCCCGCATGATCCTCACGATGTCGGCCACGTCGGCGTCGCCGAAGCCCCGGTCCAGCGCAGCCTGGTAGTCGTCCAGCGCGGCGCCGGCGACCCGGGCCGGGACGCCCATCTGCCCGGCGAAGGCGGCGATGGTGCGGAGGTCCTTCCTCACGTTGGTGAGGTTGAAGCCCACCTCGCCGCCCTCGCCCAGGACCCGGGGCAGCTTGGAGGGGAGCTGTTTGAAGGCCGCCGGGCTGGCGCCGATGATGTCCAGCATGCGGCGCAGGTCGAGGCCGTAGCGGCTCCCCATGGCCAGGGCCTCGGCCAGCACCGCCCAGTGGGTGGCCAGCAGCGTGTTCACCACCAGCTTCATGGCGGCGCCGCTCCCGACGGGACCCATGTGGAGGGTGCCCTTGCCCAGCACGTCGAAGGCGGGCTGGAGGCGCTCCACGTCGGCGGCCTCGCCCCCCGCCAGGATGAGCAGCGTGCCGTCCCGGGCCGGCCCGACGGTGCCGCTCACGGGCGCGTCGACGAAGGAGGCGCCCTTCGCCGCCGCGGCCCCGGCGACCTCCGCGATGGTCTCGGGCAGGATCGTGCTCATGTCGCAGAAGAGCTTGCCGGCCACGTCGCCCGAGAGCAGCCCATCCTCGCCCAGGTACACCTCCCGCACCGCGGCGTCGTCGGTGACGATGGTGAGGACGGCGTCGGAGCGGGCGGCCAGGTCGGCGGGGCTCTCGGCCGCCGCCGCGCCCGCCTCCACCAGGGGCGCGGCCCGCTCACGGGTCCGGTTCCACACCGTCACCTCGAAGCCGGCGTCCAGCAGCCGGTGGGCCATGGGACCGCCCATGCGGCCGAGGCCCACGAAGCCGAGCCTCACCGGTCCCCCCGGGGCGCGGCCGCCACGATGCCCATGCCGGTGACCAGCGCCGGGATGGGCTCGTAGGCGAGCACCTCCATGTCCGGATCGCCCAGGGCACCGGCCACCGCCAGCCAGGTGCGGATCTCCTGGCCCCCGTTCCCGGCGGCCTCGTGGATGCCGGCCGTGTCCAACTCCTCGGCCAGCGCGGCCGCGTCGCCCTTCGCAAAGCGGTCCAGCACCCGCCGGTCCCAGTCGGGGTTGATGCGGGCGGCGAGCTCGGCCACGTGCTCCAGCAGCCCCGTCTCCCGCTCCCGGCTCCCGGCGAACCCGATGGTGCGGCCGTGCACGGCGCGCTGGACGGTCTCCCGGTCGGGGCTCTCGGGGTCGGGGGTGGGGGGGTCGTGGGAAAGGCCTCCCGATCCGAGGACGACGACCCTCTCGTCTCCCGGGAAGCGCGCCACCGCGTCGGCCACCGCGGCGCCCAGGGCGAAACAGCGGCGAGGCGTGGGCAGGGGTGGCCCCGCGGCGTTGATGAGGACGGGCACCAGCGGGAGCCCTTCCACGTCCAGCATCTGGAGCGGCTGGGTGATGCCGTGGTCCACCTTGAGGTCGTAGGAGAACGCCGGCTCGAAGCCCGCCTCCATCACCGAGGCCAGCACGTGCTTGGCCAGCGGGCGGTGCGTGGTGAAGGGCCCCACGGGCGACTCCCAGTCGCCCCACCCCATCAGCTCGCCCTGCCCCACCACGAACGCGGGCATGAGGTCGTAGAAGAGGGCGCGGAAGTGGTCGGGGCCGAAGACCAGGATCACGTCCGGCTCGGCCTCCCGCACACGGCGCGCCAGCTCGGCGGCGCCGTCCCGGAAGCGCTGGACCCTCTCCCGGTCCGCCTGCGGCTCCATGTTGATGAGGGGCGAGTGGGACAGCGCGCCGCCGAAGACGATCGTGGCCATGGCTTCCTCGCTACGCCGGAGCCTCGTCGAACAGCGCGAGTCCGCGCCGCGCGAGCCGCTGGCAATCCGACTTGTCGTAGTGCAGGTAGTGTCCCGCCGTGGTGCGCACCGGGTCGCCGTTATAGTAGCGCTCGTACTGGAGCTGACGCATGCCGAACGCCTCGCCGGCCAGGTCCCACGCCAGGCGGTACCAGCGGGTGCGCTCCAGGGCCGAGGTGGCCGCGCCCTTGTAGTACTTCTCCACGTCGGCGGCGATGGGGCCGTCGAAGTCGGCGGCCGAGGGGACCATGAGGAGCCCGCCGGCGCCGATGATCTGCAGGATCTCCACGATGCGCGGGTAGGCCCGGGGGAGGAACGTGCGCAGCGTCATGAGGGGCTCGAACGCGGGCCGCACCGTGCCCCGGGGTGTGGTCTCGAGCTCGAACTCGGCCCGGGCGATGCACGCCTTCGTGAGCTCGATGTAGTTGACGCACTCCCCGAGCATCTCCTGCACGTGCAGGTGGCTGTTGGTCTTCACCGCCTCGGACATCTCCATGAGGACGCCCACCACGAACTCCAGCTTCACCAGCCCCCGCACGGCGGTCTGGTGCGCCGTGTACTGGCGCAGGTTGGAGTCGGGGTAGAGGGCGTTGCACAGCGCCACGTCTTTGTAGAGGAACACCCGCTCCCACGGCACCACCACGTCGTCGAAGATGAGGAGGCTGTCCGGCTCCTCGAAGCGGGCGGCCAGGGGGTGGTCGGCCGGGTCCAGGTCGCCCCGGTCGTAGGGCGGGCGGCAGATCTGGCGCAGCCCCGGCGTGTCGATGGGCAGCGCGAAGACGATGGCGTGGGCCTCCTCCCCCGGGCGCAGCCCCGGCAGGCTGTAGACCAGCACCTCGTCGGCGATGGGCCCCAGGGTGGCCAGCATGCGGGCGCCCCGGAGCACGGGCCCCTCGTCGGTCTCCCGCACCACGCCCATGTGGAGGAAGGGGTCGGCCTGCTCGCCCGAGCTCTTCGAGCGGTCGTTCTGGGGCGGGATCAGGGCGTGGGTGAGGAAGAGGTCGTTCTCCCGGGCGTGCTCGTAGTAGCGCAGCACGTTGTCGGCGTAGCGCTGGCCTCCCCGGGCGAAGACGTCGGCGGCGTCGGCGAAGGCCGCCAGCGTGCAGCTCAGGAAGTCGGGGGAGCGGCCCATGAGGCCGAAGGTGGCCTCGGCCCACAGGCGGAACGCCTCCCTCCGCTTGACCAGGTCGTCGTGGCTCCGGGGGATCATGAAGGAGGTGCCGGCGGGGCCGGAGCCGTCCTCGGGCGTGTAGGTGAGCGTCGGGCCTGCGTCCGGGTCGTGCTGCAGGTCGTAGAGCTTCGCGATCTGCTCGGCGGGGCGGCGGAAGGTGGGGTGGGCGGACACATCGTCGATGCGGCGTCCCCCCATCCACACCTCACGGGGATGGCTGCGGAGGCCCTCCAGGTACTGCTGGCCGGTGCGCGGTGGCATGGCGGCGCTCTCTCTCCCAGTGCGTCGGGGCCGCAGGACGCTGCGGCGATTCCGGGCCGATCGACCCGTGCGGCCGTTGCGGCCGCCAGGACTGGCATGCTAGCATGCAGCTCAACACGGAGGCAAACCCGAATGCTCTGGACCGATCTCGCCGCCGGCGCCTTCTCGCTCGGCTACGTCGACGCCGACGGCGTCCGCACCCGCTGTCTCTCGGCGGGCCCCGCCGACGCCCCGCCCCTCGTCCTCCTCCACGGGAGCGGCGGGCACCTGGAGACGTACCAGCGGAACATCCTGCCCCACGCTGCCCACTTCCGCGTCTACGCCATCGACATGCTCGGCCACGGCTTCACCGACAAGCCCGACCGGGACTACGAGATCGACGGCTACGTCGACCACCTCCTGGACGTGTGCGACGCCCTGGGGCTGGGCGCCATCCACGTCTCCGGGGAGTCGCTGGGCGGGTGGGTAGCGGCGCGCCTGGCCATCCGGAACCCCGAGCGGGTGCGGAAGCTGGTCCTGAACACCGCCGGCGGCCTCACCGCCAACCCCGAGGTGATGGAGCGGCTCAAGGCGCTGTCGATGGCGGCGGTGCGGGAGCCCGACCCCGCGTTCGTGCGCAAGCGCCTGGAGTGGCTCATGGCCGACCCCGCCACCGTCACCGACGACCTGGTGGAGACCCGCTACCGCATCTACAGCCAGCCCGGGATGGAGCGGGCCATGGCCCACATCATGTGCCTCCAGGACATGGAGATCCGCCGGAGGAACATGCTCACCGAGGAGCAGCTCGGGACCATCCAGGCGCCGACGCTGGTCCTGTGGACCACCCACGACCCCACCGGGAAGGTGACCGTGGGCGAGACGTTCGCCCGTGCCATCCCCGGCGCGCGCCTCGAGGTCATGCGCGGCTGCGGCCACTGGCCCCAGTTCGAAGACCCCGAGACGTTCAACCGCATCCACCTGGACTTCCTGCGGGGATGACGAGCGCCGCGGAGCGGGAGCTGCGGGACGTCCTGGCCCGCTTCGCCACCGGCGTCGCGGTGGTGACGGCGCTGGGCCCGGAGGGCCGCCCCGTGGGCGTCACCGTGAACTCCTTCACCTCCGTGTCGCTGGACCCGCCCCTGGTGCTCTTCGGCCTGGACCGAACGCTCCGGAGCCTGCCCGTCTTCCGGGAGGCCGACGCCTGCGCCGTGAACATCCTGGGCGCCCACCACAAGGACCTCTGCCTCCGCTTCGCCACGGCCGGCTGCGACAAGTTCGCCGGCGTCGGCTACCGCATGGAGAAAGGCGCCCCCGTGCTGGAGCAGGCCCTCGCCGTGCTCCACTGCACCCCCTACGCAGAGCACGAGGCGGGTGACCACCTGCTGTTCGTGTGCCGGGTGGAGGGGTGGAGCGCCGGCGAGGTGGAGGAGCCGCTGGTGTTCTTCGGGGGAGGGTACCGGGTGCTGGGGAGGGCGGGGAGCCAGGGCTGAGGGGCCCCTCAGCGCTACTCGCTCCGCAACGCGACCGAGGGCTCCACGGCCGCCGCCCGCCGCGCGGGCAGCCAGCTCGCGACCAGGGCCGCGCCGAGGAGCACGAGGGGGACGACGCCGAACGTTACGGGGTCCAGGGGACGGATTCCGTAGAGGAAGCTCCGGATCCCCAGGGCGACGGCCGCGCCCGCGGCCATGCCCGCCAGGCATCCCACGGCGGCGAGCAGGCCGCCCCGCCCCAGCATGCCCCGGACGACCCGTCCGGCCGTGGCGCCCAGGGCGCGGCGCACGCCCAGCTCCCGGGTCCGGCGCGCCACCTGGTAGGCCAGCACGCCGTAGATGCCCAGGGCAGCCAGCACCAGGCCGACGATCCCGAACGCCCCCACGAGCTGGGCCGCGAAGCGCTGGGGGAAGACGCCGGTGCCCACCACGGCCTCCACCGGCATCGCGTTGCTGACCGCCACGTCCGGGTCCAGCGCCCGGACCTCGTCCGCCACCCGGCGCAGGGTCGCGGCCTCGGCGCCGGGGGCGCGTACGTGGAGGCTCATGGCCGAGCGGTAGCGCTGCAGGTAGGGAAGGTAGACGAAGCCCCGGGGCTCTTCCGTGAGGAACACGTACTTCCCGGGACCGGTGACGCCGATCACCTCCACGGTGCCCACGCCGGCGAGGCGGTGGCCGATGGGGCTCTCGCCGGGCCAGAGGCGGTCGGCCAGCGTCCGGTTGATGACGGCGACCCCCGGCGCGCCCTCGGCGTCGGCGTCGGTGAAGCCGCGGCCCTCGACGATGTCGATCCCGAGCGTCTCCATGTACCCGGGCGTCACCGTGTTTCGGCGGGCGTCGGTCCCGGGCTTGTCGGGGTCGTCGGCGTCCCGGACCGTGCCCCCGGAGGTGGAGCCGCCCAGGAGGACGTACTCCGCCATGCCGGCGGCCTGCACCCCGGGCAGCGCCCGAATGCGGTCCAGCAGCTCCCGCTGGAAGGCCCGGCCGCGCTCCAGGTCGTAGTCGTGGGGCGGGCCCAGGTCGATGGTGGCGGCCACCACGCCGTCGGGGTCGAAGCCCAGGTCGGCCCGGAGCCCCGCCTGGAGGGAGCGGGCGAACAGGGCGGCCGTGAGCAGGAGCGTGACCGCCAGCGCCACCTGCGCGCCCACGAACAGGTCCCGGGCCCGCGTCCCCGCGGTGCCCGACCCGGCGGCGCCGTCCTTGAGCGCCGGCACCAGGTCGGGGCGCGACGCGCCCAGGGCGGGAAGCAGGCCGAAGAGCGCGCCCACCGCGGCCGTGGCGCCCACCGCGAACGCCAGCACGCGGGCGTCGGGCGCGAAGCCCAGGAGGAGGGGCGGGATCTGGGGCGGGAGCTCGAGCCCGGTCAGCCACGCGCACCCCAGGTAGGCGAGCCCCACGCCCGCCGCGCCGCCGGCCCCGAAGACCAGCATGCTCTCGGCCATGAGGTGCCGGGCCACCCGCCTGCGGCTGGCGCCCATGGCCAGGCGCACCGCCATCTCCCGGCGCCGTGCCACGCCCCGCGCCACCATGATGGCCGCGACGTTCGCCGCCGCCAGGAGGAGGACGAGGACCGCCATCCCCTGGAGCATGCCGAAGAACCCCAGGGCCATCCCCCGCCCCTCGTCGGGCACCACCTCGACCCGGGCGAGGCGCGCGCTCCGCACCGTCGTGTGCTCTTCCTGCACCGGGAGCCGTCGGGCCAGGGCGTCTACGGCCGCGGCGGCCAGCCCCCGCTCCACCCCGGCCCGGAGGCGCACCAGCGGCACCATGCGGAGGGACCAGTCGCTGGGGTCGAGGCCCCGGAGCCCGACCGGCGCCCACAGCCGGTCGGCGACGAACGTGGCCCCCGCGAACCCCCGGGGCGCCACCCCGACGATGGCGACGCTCCTCCCGTCCAGCACCACCGAGCGGCCCACCACGGCGGGGTCGCCGCCGAAGCTGCCCGTCCAAAGGGCGTGGGAGATGACGATCTCCGCCGCGTCGTCGCTGGCGTACGCGCGGCCGAGCACGGGGCGTATGCCCAGCGTCTGGAAGTAGTTGCCCGAGGTGAGGGCGCCGTTCACGGACGTCGTGGCGTCGGGGAGGCGCAGCGAGAACCCGTCCACCAGCCGGAAGCCCGCCACCGACCGGAAGAGGTCGCCGCCGGCGTCCCGGTACTGCTGCAGCCGGGGGTAGGCGAGGAGCATCCCCTCCAACCCCGTGGACACCGTCCCCGAGCGGCGCTCCTGGATGGTGGCCAGGCCGTCGGCATCGGGAAGTGGAAGGGGCCTCAGGAGCACGGCGTTCACGGCGCTGAACACGGTGGTGGTGGCGCCCACGCCCAGGGCGACGGTGAGGGCCGCCACCGCCGAGAGGCCGGGCGCCCGGCGAAGCGCCCGGAGGCCGTAGCGCAGGTCCAGCCGGAGGGACTCGAGCACGGGCATGCCTCCCGTGGGCCGGCAACGTCGGCGCGCGGCGAGGAGGCGCGCGCGGCTCTGCCGGAGTGCCCGGGTAGGCTACGCGCGGTTGCGAAGGGAGAGCAAGGAAGGGATGGGCCCGGGCGACGAAGGCCGGGGGTGAGCGCCCACCACGCCGACATCTGCGACTGCGGCTCCGCCGGCGCCTAGTCCCGTGGAGGATCCTCCGCCGCCGAGAGCGACGTCAGGATGTGCGCTTCCATGGCGCGCCGGGCGGCCGCCGCGTCGTGGCGGGCCAGTGCCGCGCAGATCGCCTCGTGCTCCCGGTGGGCCACGGGGAGCCGGCGGGCGAAGGGGACGTCCGCCCCGCCGGTGCTGATGTAGTAGTCGCTCCGGTCCCACAGCGCGGCGATCTGCTGGGCGAGCCCGGGGGAGCGGGCCATGGCGTGGACGTGTCCGTGGAGCTGGCGGTTCAGCCGCCGGTACTCCCGGCCGCGCCTCTCCGCCGGGACGTCCGGCGCCAGCAGCGCGCCGATGCGCGCCGACAGCGCATCGAGCTCGGCCAGCTCCTCCTCCGTGCCCCGCTCCGCCGCCAGCTCCGCCATGACCGCTTCGGCCGCGGCGAAGTACCGGTAGAAGTCGTCGATGGCCTCCCGCGACTCGGTGGCCGCGACGCAGCCCACCTGGGGGATGATCTCCACCAGGCCGTCCCGGGCGAGCCGCTGCATGGCCACCATGACCGGGTGGCGGCTCATGCCCAGGGCCTCCACGAACTCCGGGACGGGGAGCCGGTCCCCCGGGCGGAAGCGGCCGTCGAGGAGCTGCTCCTTCACGTGCTCGTACGCGGCCTGGGCGCGGGAGCCGGCGGGGGCACGGGCGGGGGACGAAGGGGCCATGCGTCCATGGTATCGGAGGCGGCGGCCGCCCGCACGACGTGCCGCCGACCCTCCCGCCTCACCCTCTCGCCTGGCCCCGCCTCCCCGCCGGGTCCGGGGCCAGGTCTTCGGCCTTCACCGGCAGCCGCCGGATGCGCCGGCCGACCAGGCGGGACAGGGCGTTCGCCACCGCGGGCGCCAGGGGGCACACGACCGGCTCCCCCACCCCGTGGGGCTCGGGGGCGTCCCCGCCCACGAGGACGACGTCCACCACCGGCGGGGCCTCGGGGAGGGTGAGCACGCGGAAGCCGTCGAAGTTCGTCTCCCGGGTGGTTCCGCCCTGCCACGTCATGGCGCTCTTCATGTTCGAGAGGCCCCACACGACGCCGCTCTCCACCTGCTGCCGCACCCCACCCGGGTGGACCACCCGCCCGCAGTCGATGGCCCCGGCGACCCGGTGCACGCGGAACGGCAGCTCGCCCGGACGGGCCTCGGGGCGGAGCGACACTTCCACCACGTAGGCCATGCAGGTCCCGGTGTGGAACACGTTCCCGGCCAGACCCAGGGCGCGGCCGTCCGGAGCCCCGTCGCGCCAGCGCCCGGCCTCCGCCGCCGCATCGAGGACGGCCGCGAGCCGGCGCCGGTCCACCCGGTCGCCCTGGGCGACGAACGTGGGGGCGATGGCGGGGTCGGAGCGGCCGAGGAGGTCGAGGCGCAGCGCCAGGGGATCCCGCCCGAGGGCCACCGCCACTTCGTCCAGGAAGCACTCCCGGGCGAACACCGAGGGCGGCGAGAACACGGCGCGCCAGGGACCGATGGGCACCGGCGCCTCCACCACGGCGTAGCTCGCCTCCAGGGCCGGGAAGGCATAGGGCGTGTCGTAGACGCCCCAGGCGCTCCCGGCCAGGTAGTCGGGGTCCCGCAGCTCCTGGGGCGTGGGCGCGGCGCCCCGGGCCTGGTGGGGCGTGCTCGCCTTGCGGTGCTCCCACGCCACGACGCGCCCACCGTCCAGGCGGGCCCGCATGCGCTCGGCCGAGGCGGCCTGGAAGTAGCCGTCGCGCAGGTCGTCCTCCCGGGTCCAGGTGAGGTGGACGGGGCAGCCGGGAAAGGCGCGGGCGATGCGCACCGCCTCCACGTCCATGTCCCAGCCGAGGCGGCGGCCGAAGCCGCCCCCGATCAGCGTCACCTCGACCGCGACGTTCCCCGGGGGGACGCCCATGAGCCGGGCGGCCGCGGCCTGCACGGTGTTCGGCGTCTGGGTGGGCGACCAGACGTGGCAGCGGTCCCCGTCCACCCGGACCGTGCAGTTCATCGGCTCCATGCACGCGTGTGCCTCGAACGGATACTCGTACAGCGCCTCCAGGAGGCGCCCGCCGCCGGCCAGGGCGTCCCGGCCGGCGCCGTCCCTCCGGATGGTGACGCCGCCGTCGAGGGTGGCCGCCGCGAGGGCCCGCTGGTGCTCCGCGGAGTCGAAGGCCCCGTGGGGGCTCTCCGTCCAGCGCACGTCGAGGGCCGCCCGCCCCTGCATCGCGGCCCAGGTGTTCTCGGCCACCACCGCCACGCCGGAGGCGATCTCTACGACCCCGACCACGCCCGCCACGGCGCGGGCGCCGGTGCCGTCCCACGACGCCACCCCGGCCCCGAGGACGGGGGGGCGGGCGACCACCGCGTGGAGCATGCCGTCGAGGCGCACGTCGAGCCCGTAGCGGGCGCGCCCCGACACGATGGCGGGACCGTCCACCCTGGGCGCGTCCGTGCCAAGGATCCGGTAGTGCCGGGGGGCTTTCAGCGGGGGTGCGGAGGGGACCGGGAGGCGGGCGGCGTCGGACACCAGCGCCGCGTAGGCGAGCCTCCTCCCCGACGCCCCCTCGACGACGGCCCCCACGTCCGTGCGGCACGCCTCCGCCGGTACGCCCCAGCGGGCCGCCGCGGCCTGCACGAGCATGGCCCGCGCCGCCGCGCCCGCGTGCCGGAGCGGGGTCCACAGGTCCATGGTGCTGCTGCTGCCGCCGGTCCCCAGGTCCTGGAAGGACGGCCCCGGCGCCGCCTGCTCGACGGCCACGGCCGAGAACGGCACGTCCAGCTCCTCGGCGGCGATCATGGGCAGGCTCGTGCGGACCCCCTGCCCCATCTCCGACCTCCCCACCACGACGGTGACGGTGCCGTCCTCGTCCACCCGCAGCCACACCGTCGGCGTCAGGGTGGCGGGGGACGGAGGGGCGGCGCCCGCCCAGCGGAGGGGCCCCGCGCCGAGGAAGAGGGCGCCCCCCGCGCCCGCCATGGTGGCGACGAAGGCCCGGCGGCTGGTCACCCTCCGCTCCCCTTCACGACGCCGTGGAGCCGGGCCATCGTCCCTCCCCTGGTGGATCCGTGCTTGTCCGCCCCGGTGCGGACACCCATCGTGCCGGGGCAGCGTGCCATCCTGGAGACTGCCTCCGGGGCGGGGAGGGTTGGCTGCGGGCCCGAAACCCCCACCCTCCCGCCGCCGTAGACCTCCGCATGGCCCACCCCGCGCCCGGAGGGGACGCATGGACGAGCTTCTCCAGGACCTCCGCTACGCCTTCCGCGGCATCCGGAGGTCCCCCGGCTTCACCCTGGTGGCGGTCGTCACGATCGCCCTGGGGATCGGCGTCAACGCCACCATATTCAGCCTGGTCAACGCCGTGCTGCTCCGGCCGCTGCCGGTGGAGCGACCCTCCGAGCTGATCGACGTCTACGGCCACGCGGCCACGTCGTCGTCCCACGACTCCAACTCCTACCCGGACTTCGTCGACTACCGGGACCAGTCCAAGACGCTCTCGGGGCTGGTGGCGTATACGAACTTCTTCGCCAACCTCTCCCTCGAGGGGAGGACGGAGCTGGTGGTGGGGGAGATCGTCTCCCGGGACTACTTCGGCGTCCTCGGGGTGCAGCCCGCCCTCGGGCGCGCCTTCACGGCGGGCGAGTTCCGGGCGCCCGGCGCGGGACCGGTGGCGGTCATCAGCTACGCCTTCTGGCAGAGCCGCTTCGGCGGCGACCCGAAGGTGATGGGGCGCACCTTCCGCCTGAACGGGACCGTCTTCACGGTGGTGGGCGTGGCGCCCCGCACGTTCCGGGGGATGATGCCGGCGGTGACGGCCCAGATGTGGGTGCCCCTGTCCATGGTGGGGAAGGTGGAGACCCTCGGGAACCACCGCCTCACGGGCCCGGTGCGGGGCGACGACTGGCTGGAGGAGCGGGCCGAGCACTTCCTGTGGATCCGGGGGCGCAGGAGGCCCGACGTCACGGTGGCGCAGGTTCGGGCCGAGCTCCAGGGCATCGCCCAGCGCCTGTCCGCCGAGCACCCGGAGACGAACGGGCGCGAGCGGGTCGAGGTGCTGGCCACGAACGACGTGTCGGTGAACCCCGACTTCGACCGCACGCTGGCCCCGGTGGGGCTGGTGCTGCTGGGCGCGGTGGGTCTCGTGCTGCTGGTGGCGTGCGCGAACCTCGCCAACATGGTGCTGGCCCGGGGCGCGTCCCGCCGGCGGGAGCTCGCCATCCGCACCGCCATGGGTGCCGCCCGGCGCCGGCTGGTGCGCCAGCTCCTCACCGAGAGCATGGTCCTGGCGCTCGCCGGCGGCGCCGCCGCCGCGCTGCTGTCGGCGTGGCTCACGGCCGTGATCGGGCGCCTCGAGCCTCCCCTGCCCATCGACCTGGGCCTCGATATCGCGCCGGACTGGAGGGTGCTCCTCTTCACGTTCGCCGTCGCCGCCGCCACGGGCGTCGTGTTCGGGCTCCTGCCCGCCCTCAGGGCGTCCCGCCCCGACCTGGTGCCGGCGCTCAAGGACGGGGGCACCGGGGAGGGCCCCCGGGGACGCAAGGTCGAGCTCAGGGACGCCCTGGTGGTGGCCCAGGTCGCCGTCTCGGTGGTGCTGGTGGTGTGCGGCGCCCTCATGGTGCGGAGCGTCGCCCGGGCGGGCACGATCGACCTGGGCTACGACGCCCGCCGCATCGCCCACCTCGACCTCGCTCTGAGCATGAACGGGTACGACGCCAAGGAGGGAGGCGCGTTCTCCGAGGCCGCCCGGGCGCGCCTCGCGGCGGTGCCGGGGGTCGAGGCGGTGGGGAGGGCGAGCCGCATCCCCCTCTCCCTGAACAACAACGGCTTCGAGATCTTTATCGACGGCCACCAGGCCTCGGCCGACGACCCCCCGTACCGCATGGACGGCGCGTACGTCGACCCGGGGTACTTCGACGTCCTCGGCCTGAAGATGGTCTCCGGGCGGCCCATCCTGGAGACGGACCGTGACAAGGGCCTCCACGTCGCCGTGGTGACCCAGGCCATGGCCCAACGGTACTGGCCCGGCGAGGACGCCGTGGGTCACGAATTCAGACAGAGCTGGGGCGGCGAGCCGTGGCGCATCGTGGGCGTGGTCGAGGACTACCGCGTCGACACGCCCGGGGAGTCGCCCACGCCCTACCTCCACCTTCCGCTGCCCCTGGAGAGCACGTACGCCGGCTTCCTGGTGCGCACCGCGAGGGCGGCCGCGCCCATGGTGCCGGTCCTGCGGCGGGAGATCCTGGCCCTCGACCCCGACCTCGTCTTCCTGGACAGCGGCACCGAGTGGGACCTCGCCCAGGTCCGCATCTTTCCCGTGCGGGCGGGGGCGTGGCTCATCGGCGCGTTCGGCGCCCTCGCCCTGGTCATGGCGGCCGTCGGCCTGTACGGCGTGATCGGCTATTCGGTGAGCCGCAGGCTGCGGGAGATCGGCATCCGCAAGGCCCTGGGCGCCCGGAGCGGCGAGGTCGTGGCGCTGGTCGTGAGGCGCGGGATGCTGCTGGTGGCCGTGGGCGGCGTGTCGGGAGGCGTCCTGGCGGCGCTGGGCGGACAGGCGCTGTCGAAGGCCCTCTACGTGGGCGTGTTCGACCCCCTGAGCTTCGGCGCGGCGTTCGCCGTGCTGGCGGGCGTGGCGGCGCTGGCCCACTGGCTGCCGGCACGGCGGGCCGCTGCGGTGGATCCGGCGAGGATGCTCCGGGGGGAATGAGGCGGAGGCCCGGCAGACCGCGCGCGCCGCAGGGTGTTCGCAGCCAACTGGCCCTCACGCCCCCAACGACGCCGGATGGATCTCCACGCGGCGGAGCAGCTTGGCTCCCGGATGGCGGGAGGTGGATGCCAGCGCGAGCCGGCGGGAGCGGGGGTAGTCCTGGTCCCAGGCGAGGAGGGGCACGTCCAGCCAGGCGGCCGTCGCGGCGATGAGCAGGTCGGGATAGGGGATGAGCGCACCCTGGAGCGCCAGGAACGCGCCCATGGCGCCCGCCGCCCGCGCCGCCTCCAGGGGGAGGATCGCCGCGGGGATGCGCTCCAGCGCCGCAGCGAGCCGGCGGGCGCCCGCCCCGCTCCTCTCTCCCAGGATCAGCTCGGCGAGGGCGGGGGCGGGCAGCAGCCCCGTGCCGCTCGCGATCTCCGCGCGGGCCGCCGCGATCAGTGCGACCGCCTCCGGGGGTGGCCTCCTCCGGAGCAGGAGGACGGCGACCGACGTGTCAAAGAGCGCGGCCACCGTGCCGGCGCCGGAACTCCAGCAGCTCGTCGACGCTCGACCAGGAGAGGTCGGATTCCATCAAGCCGGTCCACGCGGCCGTGGCCTCCGTCCGGGCCACCGCCTCCCGGAGCGCGGTCTCGATGGCCTGGGTGAACGACTCGGCGCCCAGAGCTTCCTTCGCCCTCTCCAGGAGCTCACGGTCGAGATCGAGGGTGGTGCGCATGAGGCCTTGGTCTGTAGTGTGATGCAGACTCGAATCTGCATCGGCACAGGGGGGCCTGCAACCCAGCGCCCGAACCCACCCCCACACCCGGAGCCTCCCCCATGCGACTGCTGCCGCCGGTCCTTCTGGCTTTCGTGCAGCTCGTTCCGCGCCCGGTGAGCGGGCAGGGTGCGCCGCCGCCGGTGGTGGAGCTGACTATCGCCCAGGCGCAGGCCGCCATGCGGGAGGGGCGCTTGACGGCACGGCAGCTCGTGCAGGCGTACCTGGACCGCATCGCCGCCATCGACCGGAGCGGGCCCACGCTGAACGCGCTCATCATGGTGAACCCGCGAGCGCTGGAGCGGGCGGACTCCCTGGACGCGGCCTTGCGCCGCACGGGCCGGTTCGTGGGGCCGCTGCACGGCGTGCCGGTCATCGTGAAGGACAACTACGACACGGGGGACATGCCGACAACGGCGGGGTCGGCGTCCCTCGTGGGCTCGGTGCCGGCCGACGACGCCACCATGGTGCGGCGCCTGCGGGAGGCGGGCGCCATCGTGCTGGCCAAGTCCAACATGGCGGAGTTCGCGTTCAGCCCGTACGAGACGGTGGGGTCGGCGCTGCCGGGCTACACGTTCAACCCGTACGCGCTGAACCGGGTGCCGGCGGGCTCGAGCGGGGGCACGGCGGCGGCGGTGGCGGCCAGCCTGGGGCTGGTGGGCCTGGGGACGGACACGGGCAACTCCATCCGGGGCCCGTCGTCCCACACCGCCCTGGTGGGCATCCGTCCCACCCTGGGGCTCACCAGCCGGGACGGCATCGTGCCCCTCTACCTGGAGCGGGACGTGGGGGGCCCCATGGCCCGCACCGTGGAGGACGCGGCACGGGTGCTGGACGCGGTGGCCGGCGTCGATCCGGCGGATTCGGCCACGGCCGAGGCGGCGGAGCACATCCCGCCGACGTACACGGCGTTCCTGGACACGGCCGCGCTGCGCGGCGCGCGCATCGGCGTGGCGCGCAGGATCGCCGAGCGGGAGGGTGCGGACCCCGAGGTGCTGGCGCGCTTCGACTCCGCCCTGGCGGAGCTGCGCCGGGCGGGGGCCGTGGTGGTGGACCCGGTGCCGCTGCCGTTCCTGGACTCCATGCGCGTGGGCACGTGCCAGAGCTTCCGCCACGACATCGAGCAGTACCTGGCGTCCCGGGGCCCCGAGGCGCCGAAGACGCTTGCCGCCATCGTGGAGGGCGGCAAGTACCACGTCACCATCGGGCAGCGCCTGCGCCGCTTCCTGAACGACACGACCGAGGGCACGCCGGAACGCTGCCGCGAGGCGCGGGAGAACAAGGCGCGCTTCCAGGCCGCGGTCCACGAGGTCATGGCGTCGAACCGGCTGGACGCGCTGGTCTACCCCACGTGGAGCAACCCGCCGCGCCTAATCGGCGACCTCGAGTCGCCCGCCGGCGACAACAGCCAGGTGCTGGCGCCGTGGACCGGCTGGCCGGCCATCACCGTGCCCATGGGGTTCGTCCGGGAGCGGCTGCCCGTCGGGCTGCAGTTCTTCGGCGAGGCGTGGAGCGAGGGGCGCCTGATCGCCCTCGCGTACGCGTACGAGCAGGCGACGCACCACCGGCGCCCGCCGGGGCTCTGAGGGGCAGAAGTGTCGGCGTCACGCGCGCCCCCTACCGCTCGGGCACCGCGATCCCCCGGGACTCGAGCTCCTCCCGAACCTGCTCGGGGGTGGATCGATCCGAGACCGCGAAGGTGAACTCGCCCGACACGCCGGGGGCGGTCGCCTTCATGGACATGCTGAACCCACGTCCCTTCGCGGCCAGCCAGGCACACATGCCGGAGATGGCGACCATGGAGAGGGAGAGGACGGCGATGGCCGTGGCGGGCTCGCCCAGCGCGCCGGGCGCGAGCGCCGCGGGGCGAAAGGTCACCGCATCCTCCGGCAGGTACTCCAGCAGCTCCGCCTGCTCCATCCGGGAGAGCGCGACCGTCGACAGCGCGGCTCGTTCACTCGTCATCTCCCCATCTCCTGGTTGAGGGCTCACACCGCCACCGACACCTGCTCGCCGTCCATCCTGATCAGGGGAGGGCCGGCGGCGTCCGAGGCGCGCTGCGACACCGCGAGCGCTTCCTCGAGACGGTACCCCGCCCTCGCCATCCGCTCCTCCATTCCCGCGCGGTCCTGGCCGAACGCCCCGCACAACCCGGCCGCCGCCAGGCAGCGGACGTCGGCCGTCCTGGGCACGACGTTCAAGAACCCGAAGTCCCGTGTCCCCCCGCTGGACAGGAGGCCGCCCCACCCCTCTGCCGCAAGGAGCCCCCGGAGTCGGGCGACCATGTCGGAGGTGGCAGAATCGGCCTGGCGGGCCACGGCGTCGCTCACCTGCACGTTGCGCACGAGGTATTCGTTCAGCATGGGGAGCGAAAGCTCGGTGGCGCGCTCGATCTGCGCCTCCCGCTGGACCATGGCGCCGAGGCGCTGCAGCTCGGAAGCGTCGCGCACCTCTCCCCCGTGCGCCCACGAGCAGACGATGCTCGCATCCTGGAGAAGGAACGCATAGAAGCGCCATGGTACGTCCGTGCTGGTGACGACCCCCACGAGCCGTCCCACTGCGGGACGGGAGGCGAAAGGGTCCGCGACGGTCGCGCCCACACGCAGACTCCGCATGGGTCGATCCTGAGAGGCCCACAGCATGAGCTCCTCGGCCTCGCCGCCGATGCCGACCGGCACGTCCAGCAGGTAGCAGTATGGGCGCTTCTCCTTGGGGAGATCCACGATGAAGTCCAGGAGCCGGACGATCGGGCGCCCGGGGACGTGGCCCCGGAGCAGCAGATCGGCCACGAGCTCGCTCTGCGGGTCCATCTCCGCCATCAAGCTGGCATGCTGGAGGTTCCGGATACCGGCCACGCGCTCCGTCTGGTCGGCGAGGCGGGCGCCGGGCCCCACGCGCTCGAGATCGAAGCGCACGAGGGCACGCATGCCGGCGCGGATCTCGTCGGCGGAGAGGTCCAGGCCGGAGAAGCCTCCGTGCTCCCGCTCCTCTGGACCCCGGATCAGGGTGCCCCGCTCTCGATGGCGGCCCGCCAGATCGTCGGTGAACGCCGCGACCTGTCGCGCCAGGTCCATGGAGAAGAGCGAGGCCAGCCGATCGGCCACGCGGCGAGCCACGGCCGCCCCGGAAAGCCGGTCGGCCGAGAGGACGAGGCCGGCCAACGTCCAGTCCTCGTACAGGTAGTACATCACGAAATGAAGAAAGGACGGCGCCCGGAGCCGGGGGTCCGGGCCGCCCGCCAGGAAGCGGGTCCAAAGCGCCTTCACCACCAGGTAGCCGATCAGGTAGGTGTCGTTCCCCGTCCCGGGCCGCACCGGGTTGCAGAGGAGGTCGGCCTTACGGACGACCGTCCGGGCGTCCAGACGCTCGTCGAGGAGCGCCCCCCGGAGCGCGTCCACGTGGGAGCCCACGCCTCCCTTGAGCGCCAGCAGACGCCAGAGCAGCGCGTCGGCGGGACCCAGCATCACGGACTGGACGGTCGGGCTCCCGGGGACCGCGCAGTCGAACTCGGCGAAGAGCGCCAGCCCTTCGGCGATGGGTTGGAGCGCCGCCTCCCCTGCGGCCAGGTCCGCCGCCATCGACACCAGCTCCTCGTCGATGCCGTAGCCGAAGCCGGGCGAGGAGAGGAGGAGCCGCAGGAGCTCGAGCCACCGGTACTGGAGCGCGACGTTCACGGCCGTGTTCGCGCATGCGTGGTGGATGACCTCGTGCAGGATGGGCGAGACGAACACGTCCCGCTCCGCCCGCTGCAGCGCCAGATCGAGGAGCGTGTCGGCGGGCAGCGAACGGAGGTGGGCCACCCCGGTGCGCATCGAGAACGTGCTGCGCGGCACCGCCATGGGCTCGCGCATCGGATCCGGCGAAGGGCCGGGTGTCGTGCTCGACACGGGGCAGCCTCGACTGCTGGATGTGGACGGGACCGGTCGCGCCGCCCCTACATGCTGATCGTGTGACACGCGAGCGACGAGCGTTCCCGGCTCGTCCATATCTTGAGGCTCCGTCCTACCCCCACATCGGAACTGTCGGCCGGCCAGTACCGGCGACGTGGCTCTCGGCGATCCTTTCGCCGTAGTCGTTCATCCCCGCACCGACAGCGTTCTCGCCGATGAAATCGGCGATCAGAAAGGCGGAGCCGAACGCGCCCGCCTCCAGAGTGTGGCCGGTCTCGTGCGCGAGCACGTTGTCGTATGTGCGATCGAACGTGCTGCCGTCGACGTATGCGGGGTTCATGAAGACGAAGTGACCAAGGTCGAAGGCGGTCGGTCCTCGGATCGCTCCCCCAACCATCACGATGGTGCCGGTCTGCCAGTCGATGCCCAGCTTGTCGATCTTCAGCGAGTCGACCTGGTTCCCGGTGACGCCGGCGAGGATCAGGTTCGCGACAAAGAACACCACGCCCAGGCCGGTCGCGCCCCACGACATCGGCATCAACCAGCTCGACCAACCCAGGATACCCTGATAGATCGGGCTCTTGGCGACATCATCGAAGGCGGCCAAGAAGTTGATGACGCCCAGGGCAACGCCGACCACCGGCCCGAAGATCGCGCCGGCCAGCACACCGTTCATGCCGGCGTTGAACCCGATCATGAAACCGCGCATGAACTGTCCAAACGCGGAGTTGGGATCGACGTTGGCGGCCACGGCGTACGAGATCCCGGTGACCAAGAGGCTCGCTCCGAGAGCCAGGCCGATTCCGAGCAGCACACCGAGCGCACCACCAGTCGCTACCACCGCGGCGACGATCAGGACGCCAACCACGATGCCCACGATCACCCCGACGACGGCCCCGAGGACACTCCAGAACGACAGCCCAGTGGGGTCGGTCCGATTCATCGGATCGTTGGCAACGAACGCGTACAGGTGCAGGGCCGCGGGCGCGTGGAGGAACTTCTCCGGCTGGTAGATCGCCATCAGGTCGGGAGTAAGAAACCGGCCCAAAGATGGCGCATAGTATCGCCGTCGCATGTAGACCAACCCCGACTCGGCGTCGACCGGGTGCAGCAGGAAGGTGCGGTAGTCCAGGTCTCCGTTGGCCGAGGCGATGTTACCGAACGGGTGCGATTCGACGGAGCCGATGCGCGCGCCGGTCTCGTCGGTGACAAACCCCGTGCTGTTGACGCCGTTGCCGTGCAGACAGCGCACCGCTCCGCCAGCGATCACAGCAACTCGTAGCGGGCCCACAGTGACGAAGTACGCTGGCGCGCCAGCGCGGATCTCAGCCTGGTCGCCGAGGTAGAGCGTGCGGGCCGGGCCGGGTCCGCCAGTGATCGTCTTCGAGATGCGTAGACCAACGTGGTCATAGCGGTATTGGGCGACCAGCCCGTCACCGCGCGTAAAGCGAACCAGCTCGTTCTTGCTGTTATACGTAAAGCTCTGGCCCGGCAGATGGAGCAGGTTCCCGTTGCCGTCATAGTCGACCTCGAACCGAGCTCCCCCATCGGGGGTGAGCGCGCTCAGCCGATCCGGATGTGCGGCGTCGTCGTAGTGCAGCGTCGCCTTGCCCTCGTCGAAACGGCGGAGGTTGTAGTCGGGCGCGTACTCGTAGCGGCGCTCGACGGGCACGCCTTCCTCGACGCCGGCAACTGAGGTGATCTGGTACAGAGGATCGTAGGCGAACGTCTGCGCCCCGGTCCCGCCGGGTGCGCCGTCGTCCCTGCCGATCATCACCCCCATCGCGTCGTAGGTGAACGTGACGTCCTGGTAGACGTCGCCATGCGGTGACACAGTGCGTTGGTGTCGCAGCCGGCCGGGACCGGGTGTGTATGCGCTTGTCGTACGTACGCCGTTGTGGAAGCGCATCTCAATCGGAATGCCGCGGGGGTCGTAATCGATGCCGTCAATCACGTCGGGCACCGCAGCTAGCCAACCATTGAAGGTGAGCCTTCGCTCGATGCGGGTGTCATCGTCGTGGACGACCGCGATCTGGCGGCCGAGTGGATCGTACTCGTACCGAAGACTCCGCGGGGTGGCCTCACCGTCGTAGCGGTATTCGCGGCGCACCACATGACCGGCCCTATCGTAGAAGAACGCCTGGCTACCGCCGACATAGTTCACCCGCGCGATGCGGCCGAACGCCTGGTGGGCCGGGTCGTCGTACGAATACGCCTCGAGCACCTGGGCGCCATGGCGCAGCTCGGTCTGTCGCCCGAGCGCATCCCAGGTCGCAGTCAGCTCGTGGCCGGCTGGATCAAGGGTGCGGATGGGCTTCTTGCGGGCGTCGTACCAGACCTTTCGCTCACCCGACTCCCGCAGGTTGATTCCCAGCCGGTTGCCGCGCCGATCGTACCGGTAGCGAAACTTCTCCCCTTGGCCGTCGGCCACCGCGGTCAACTCATCCAACGGACCAACCTGGTAGCGGGTGAGGATATCGCCGGCGCCACCAGCGTGTTCGGTCACCGCCACCAGACAGCGTAGCACGTCGAGCTCTTCGACCCTGGGGGTATCGAATTGTCCGCGCGCCTGGTTTTCAGACGATGCGTCGTTGTCGTTGGCGTCGCGCAAGACAATGCGGAATGGCTGGTACACCGCGGTCGACACTCCGCCGGTGTAATCCACGGTCCGCACCACTCGCCCGCAGGCGTCATACGCGATCGTCCGGGAAGGCCGGTCAGCCGTCGATGGCGACGCGAAGTCGGAGTCGGCTGCGAACGTGGGCTCGTATTCCTCGCATAGATCGCCCCAGCGGTTGGGCACCTTGAGACCTGACACGAGAAACCTGCCGGGCTCGATCTCGACGCGCTGCTGGAACTCCTTCCCGGCGCCGTCGAAATAGGTGACGGCAGTCGACGTCGCCCCGCCCGGCTGGCGGAAGTTGGCCACCCGCCGATTGGGCACCACAGTCTCGTCGTACGCATACACGGTGGATGCGGTCGCCAGCGTCTCCCCCGGCAGCGCGCTGCGCAGCACGCGACCCTGGGCGTCGTACGCAAACCGGGTGATCCCGCCATCGGCGTAGGTCACCGAAGTGATCTGCCCAGTCGCACGATCATACTCGAAGAGAGTTTCGCCGAGTGTGTCGACCAGCCGGGTGCGGAACAATCCCGACGCTTCATAGGTGAAGCGCGACTCGGCCCCCAGCGGATCACGGCTGGCAACCAGGAGCCCACGCGCATCATGGGCCTGCGTCCGTCCCGGCGCGAACACGGACGCGACGCCGTCGGCATTGGCGGCGCTTGTGTAGCCCAGCGCCGCCTGATCCATGCCCGCGTAGTGTGCGTCGTGCTCCTCCTGGGTGAGCGCCCACTCCTCATCTCGCGCGATCAGTCCGCGGTCCGCACTTCCCAGCGGCAGCCCGACGAAATCGGGACCATCGTAGTAGAGGCGGCGCTCCGAGAGCAGCGTTCCGCCGCCGTCGCGGACCACCACCCGCGCCGGCTTATCGACGAGGTAACGGCTGGTGGCCGACGCATAGCTGGTCTCGGTGATACGCACACGCTCCGGCTGGGCAACGCCGCCGCGGCTGCCGGTCCCGCGCAGCTCCTCGCGGATCACGTTGCCGACCGCATCGTACGAATAGCGCTTCTCCTCGATCCGGACGTCGTCCGTGCGGTCGCGATCCTCGCGTCGGTGGACGGTGACGAACACGAACGATCGCTTGCGTCCGTCGGCGGTGGTGTCGAGAACTGTAAGCCCGTGTTCGCACGTCTCGACCCGGTACGGTCGATCCTGATCCTCTGTGCCGTCGAGCGCGTATGTCTCGATCCGTTCAAGCAGGCCGTTGAGCTCCGTGTACTCGGGACCGTGCCCCGGCTCTTCCTCCTCCGCCATCAGGAACCGATGGACCAGCAGGGTGTCTGGACGACTCTCGTCGCCTCGCTCAATCCGCTCCGTGCGGCGGAAGCCCTGGAACTGGCGAGTCCTGGCCTCGAAGTGCGCCTCGTGGTACGCGAGGTCGATGATCGTCTCCCGCCCCGACACGGTGTCCACCTCGCGGGTGCCGCCGACGACGACGTAGGGAAACGGGAAGTTGGTGGTCCAGGGTACACCGGCGTCGCGGTCGCGCCGGTAATCCTCGATCGCGTGGCGGTAACGGATCTCCGACTGCAAGCCGGAGCCGTTGTCGATGGTCGAGAGAAGCAGCGGTGGCGCCGACGCGGTCAGCTCGAGTTCGGCCCAGCCGGAGCGGCCGCGGGTGGCACTGTTCCACACCAGGCCTGCGCCGCGCCCATGGAGGCTCACCGCACGTACGCTGCCACAAATCGGCGCCGGAATAGGTGCGATGCTGATCGGCGCACCGAAGCCAGTACCATTCTGGTTTGGATGAATGGTGATGGCCTTCGCCGATATGTGTATCAGCTCCGCGCAGCCATCGCCGTCGAGGTCGGCGAACAGCAGTGTGTCGCGGCCGATCTTGCGGCGCAGGCGCGGGCTGTCGGCCATCACCACCTTGGCGCCGAACCGCCCGCGACCAAGGCTGGGCCAATACTCGACCGCGCCCGAACGCACACGCACCAGATCGGGCAGCCCGTCGCCGGTGACGTCGGCGAGATGGACGTCAGGGTTCGACAGATCGACGCTAGCCAGCTCGGGATCGCCGTGAGGGGTGATACTCGGCGATGACCAGCCCTGCCGGCCGCGGTTGCGCCACACCAGAAAACCGCGCTTGCGGCTGGCCATCGCGTCGATCAGGCCGTCGCCATCGACGTCGGTGAGCCGCACGTTGGGATCTCTCCACCTCGGCGTCGCCCGAGCGCCCCGCGGAAACGCGACGAAGTTCCTGAAGCCTTCGCGTCCGCCGTTCTGGTAGTACCCCTGCAACCGCCCCGGGTCGGCAACCATCAGATCGGCTGTGCCCGACCCATCCATGTCCACGAACGCCAGGCCATCCCGGCGGAAAGACTGCGCAATCGGCGTGGCGCGTTGTGGCCGCGGCGGCGCCCATCGACCGTCGCCGCGGCCAGCCCAGTAGTACCGGCGACCGTTGCGGTCGAGCAGCATGCCAGGCAGCGGCGCATCGTCGAGCGTTACCAGCGCGGCGTCTTCGTCCAGGAGCGGCGGTGGCAGGCTGGCATCGCCGGTCATCCAGCGGACTTCTCGTTGGTCGGGATCGAATTCGGTGTAGCCGAAGGTCACCGTCGGCCGCACGACGTCATCTGAGCCGTCGGCGGCCGGCCCGTGCGCGGTAAGACGAATCTCCGACAGGAGCGACACCGCGCTGGCGGCCGGGAGCCGGTAGACCAGCCGATAGCTGCGCACGATCCGCTCGCCGGGGCCAGGATCGACCACCAACTCGATGCGTTGGCAACGCAGTGCGCGCCGGCGGCTGAAGCCGGCGCGCCCGTCATGACGGACGTCGGGGCGCGCCTCATACAGGAAGCGCACTTCGTAGGCCGCGTAGCGGATCGCCGCCGGGTAGGCCACCCCTTGATCGAAGTCGTACGTGTATGCGATGTCGTTCCCGGAGGTGTCGAACGTGCGCTCGACCAGCCACTCCACCGGACGGTCGGGGTGGTCGGGGGGCGCTACCCGCGCGGCAGCGGCCGTGCCCAACTCGTGCACACTTCCGTTGCGCTCCTCGATCCGCCAGCCGTCACCCACCCTGGTGTAGCGACCGAACCCGGTCTCGCGCATCGCCCGATAGGTGCCGTCGGCAATCGGCATCAGCTCGGTACCGCTGTCGAGGAACCGTTCGATCATCCCTTCCGCGGGTGGGCCGAAGTCGAGCCGGCGCGTGATTGAGCGTAGCCCGATCCTCCAGCCAAGGCCGAACGGGCCGTGTCCGACGCCGTGCGCGTACTCGAGGGCGAGTTGCGGCGTGTGACCGGCAACGCCGTCGGGTAGAGGCAGCTTGTAGGCGTAGGTTCCCTGCCCCGTCGACAGGTTGATTGTATATGCCTCACCGAGGCCTGGCATGTTACCGGTCCCAGCCGGTGGCGAGGTCTTCTCGCTCTTGGCCATCGGGGGCCTCCCTTAGCGGTAGTCGAAGTCGTACTCGAAGAACGCCATAACGTCCTCGAGCCCCGACAGATCGAGAACGCCGCCCGGGGCGAGCTGTGGGTTGTCATCGGCGCGGATCACCAACTGCCAGCGATCGAGCACGGGCTGGCCGCGCAGGTCGGCCAGCGGCTCGCCTGGTCCATCGAGGATCTGACCGTCGGCGTCGGCCACGAGCAGGAGCTCGTTGCCGAGCGCGTCAGAATTGAGCCTCAGCTTCAGGTTGGCGGTGGTCGCTGGCGTACCGCCCAGTAGGATTGTCCCGCTCTTCCGGACCAGGTTCTTCTGCGTTCGTGGGAACTGTGTCGCGTCGAGCACCAGCTCCGCCTCGCCCTTGTTCTTGAGATAGAACAGTTCGTCTGGTGAGCTGAACCGCATCGACACGGCACGCGAGGCGCTCCCAGTGGTCGGCAGTGCGGCACGGATCTGCTGTTCGAGCGTCGCGCTGACGTAGCCGTCGTAGTGGAGGACGATCTGGACGTCGAGAATGTCCCCGTAGTCCAGGTCGTTGGCGTCGAGTGGTAGGTCGAGTTGCCACTGGGTCTCGAGACCGTTGTTCTCGAACAGCCGGAGGTCGTTGGGGTTGACTCGGAACGCGAGCGCGTCCTGACGGATCTGGTACTGTGACAGCACCATCACGTCTGCGGGGTAGAGGCGTGTCACCACGCCGCCGTCGGCACTACGGAACTTCGATACACCGATGTTCCGCAGTGAGCCGGCGACGCCCTCCACGCCGGCGATACCGACGAAGACCACCTCAACGTTGCGTACCTTGGCCAGATAGAGGCCGGGATGCCGGCGATCGAAATCGCCCAGCGTGGTCTCGAATGTGCAACGGCCAGTTTGCTTCAGACGATGGAACTGGATCGGGAAGCGATCCGCCAGGCTCACTACAGTCTTCACCGGGTTCTTCTTCGTCTTGGTCGTCGCGATGTAGTCGAAGGTGAACGAGTCGATGTCGGCGGTCAGGAGATCGGCGCCCATCAGGTTACCCGACGCCGTCGAGTGGTAGTCGTACCGTATGACGCTCAGGTTGCGCTCGGTTTCGGCATTGTAGGCGCGCTCCATGAGGAACGCGCTCTCCGTGGCCATGTCCAGATAGCGTTGAGTCAGGCGCCGGGCAGTACGGGCCAACTCGTACCAGAGTCTTGCGGCGAACTCGCGCATATCGAGGAAGTCGCGGTTCTCCTCCGCCTGACGCTGCTGGAGCTGAGCGATCTGCACGCGCTGCTGCGCCACCGCTACGCGCGCCTGCGCCTGTGCGACCTGAGCCTGTGCCACCCCTCGGTACGACTGGGCGGACGTCACCGCGCGGTCGAGGCGCGAAGCTTCGAGGTCATGGGTAATACGGGTGCGGCGGTGCGCGAGGTCAGCGAGAACGTCGCTGCGATCCTTGGCCTTGGTGTTGTAATAGCTGAAGCCAGATATGGTCTGCTGGACCTCATCGTCCTGGTCGACAGCGGCGGCGCTCGACCATGCCTCGAGCTCGGCGTACTCGAGCAGCTCCCAGCGAACGTTGTTGAACTCGGTCTTCGCCGCCTGTGCGAGTTGGATCTGAGTGTCGGCGTAGGCGAGGCTGGCGTTGGCGACGTTGACGCCGGCCTGTGCCTCCGCAGCGCCACGCTGCTCCAGGACGACGGTCTGTCGGGCCACCTCGGCCTGCTGGTCGAGCTGGTCTCGACGGAATTCCTCGTTTTCAGCCTGACTCTTGTACTGGATGTACCGCTGCTCGGTCTGGGATGCGTGCTGGGCGAAGTAGCGGGCAGTGATCTGCAGGTACTCGAAGCTGAACGGCGGCACGTAGTCCGGCGCGAAGCCGAAGAAGTTCAGATCCGCCTCGATCTGGCCCAGCTTGCCGAGTGCGGACAGGACTGGCACGAGGATCGCCGGGTTGTCCTTGACCGCGGTTGGATCGGCGGCATTGAGGAATGCCTCCACCCGACCCTTGACGCTGGCGAACTTCGCATCGGCGTAGAGTGGCGACGCCGGGTCGATGCTCCTATCCGCGCGGACGATCTTCTCGTAGAAGGCCTTGGCCGTGGTGAAACTGGCGACGTCGTCCTTGGCGTTACGGTAGGCGTGATCCGCGAGATCGAGATAGCTCTGGGCCAAGCGGGTCCACAACTTCACAATCTCGAGATTCTTGTTGATAAACGGATAGGGGAGGACACTCAGGTATGTGTCCCGTGCGTCCTCAAGATTGCCCATGCCGGCGTAACAGTCGGCAATCGACATCGGCAGGACGAAGAAGTACATGTGAGGCAGGTAGGCGACGTACTGCACAGGCGTGAGCCAACCCACGAGCAGACCCGGGTCTCTGGTCTTGGCGATGGTCTTGTAGAAGTCGGTCATCGACGCACCGGCCTTGGCTCCGGTCACGTTGATGGTGGCCGTAGTGGCGAAACCCTTGATGGTGAGCGCTTTCTTGCTGGCCTCCGTACCCAGAAATGTCGTTCCCATGAGCACCGGTCCGGCGGACTCCGGTTGCACTGGTGCGGGAGCGGATGTGACGATCGGCGGCCTACTCGACCGCACCGTCAGTGGCCGCCGGAGGACCATGGGACGCAGCCTGCTTTCTGCACCTGCACGGGCGACCCCCGGAGTACTGGCGCCAACCTCATGGACATTGGTGGTTGCCTTCAGCTTGTCCAGCTGCGTGGCGAACCTCTTGGCCTTGGCGGCGTTGCCGCCGCGCCGATAGATGCCTTCAGCGGTGGCGAGTGCCTGCGCCTGGGCGTTGGGTAGCTTGGCCCGACCGAAGGCGACGACCGCTGCCTCCCCCAGCGTCTGCGCCTTCGCGCCATGGTCGGCCTTCTCGTTGAGGATGGCGAGGTCGTGCTGGAGGCTACCGCGGATCGCAAACTCCCTTGCCGGCGTCTGATCGAGCGCACTCTGGTAGAGATCGATCGCGCGCGCCCAGGCACCGGCATCGGCAGCGGCCACGCCGCGAGTCACATCGTCGAGAACCGCGCCATGGAATGATTTCGCAATCAGGCCCGTGCCGGCGACCTGTTTGATTGCGCCGATGACGGCGGCCGGCAGAGACGGCGGATCTCCCAGGAGTGGCTTGGGGAAGGTGATGACGGGAAGCGGTGTCCGGCCGAGAATCTCGACGGACTTGGCAATCAAGAGGTCGAGCAACTCGGGATTGGTCGGAAACTTGAAGCCCGGAGTCTGGTTGGGGTCCACCGGCATGGTAGGCGCGACCGTGTGGAGGATGAGGGCCATCGCCTCCTCGAACGCCGACAAAGCCAACGTATACTCCTCATGGTGCAAGTGGGCTTGGCCCTCGAGAAACAGTTCCTGGAGGTGCTGCTCAAATTCACCGGCAGGGTCCTCTGCAACGTAGAGCGTGTTCGCCGCTGGCCGCCAAGAACCGACCATGTAGGCGTATCGATTCTCGTTCATGTAGACGGGTTCCATGATCTCCTCCGTTCAGGCGATTGCCCACGGGACTCGGGTAGTTCGCGGGTCGGCCAGGAGCCATGCCTGCCCGCCGATCTGAATCAAACGGCCGACACGTCGCCCTCGAGGCAACTCAGGGGCGGGGCCTGGGCCTGGCCCCTCCTGGTCCGAGCGAAGAAGAGGGCGGTCGGGGTTGCGAAAAAGGCAGGGCAAGCGGTTGATGCCGCCAGACCAAGAGAGGATGCGGTGGGCACGTGCGGGCCTCCCCTTGAATTCCCTGGGGAGGTTGCAGGTGTAAGGTGTCAGCGTACACGCTGAATGAAGCAAAGGCAAGCTTCAGACCCACGATTGCACGTAGTTGTGGGTAGGGGAGACGTCAGCGCGCCTGAGATCACTGGGTTCTTGACGACTCGGTGGAGGTGAGCAGCAAAGGGACCGCCTTCGATCTTCCCTACATGCTGATCGTATACGGGAACCAGGTCGCCACCGGCTTGCCGCCCTTCATCGCCGGCTGGAACACCCACTCGGCCGCCTCCCGGATGAGCCGCTGGTTGAAGTCCTTGTCGGACGTGGGGGGGCGGAGCCGCGTGGAGTCGGGCACCACCTTGCCCTTCTCGTTCACGAACACCCACACCTCCACCTGCTGGCCCTTGAGCTTCTTGTTGGCGGGGGGGATGATCATCCCCCGGGGGCTGGGGGGGACCATGCGGAAGCGGCCCTCGGCGGCGTTCCCGCCGTCACCCTTCCCCTGCCCGTTCTCGAGGCCGGGGGCGTCGAGGCCCGGATCGGTGAGGCCCTCGAGCCCGGAGGGCCGGGCCCGGTCCATCTCCAGGTCCAGCGTCTGGGCGTCGACCTCCGCCACCACCTGGGGGAGGGGGACCGACGGGGGGACGATGGGACCGGGGGGCTTGGAGCTCAGGTTCATGGCCTGCATGGAGCCCTGGGCCGCCCGGTCGTCGCCGGCCCGGGGTCCCGCCGCCGCGAAGGGGGAGAGGAAGACGGGTTCGTGGCGCCACAGGAGGAACACCGTGAGGTGCACCAGCAGGGAGACCACGAAGCCCGTCCGCCACAGGCGGCGCTCCCGCTTCCGGCGCTCGGCGGCCGGGAGCGGAGCCCCTGGGCGGGTCGGCTGCCGGTCCTCCATGGGCGTCCTGGGCTGGGTGCTCTCGGGGCGGGATCGGTGAGGTCTCCCGCTGGTGTTCCTACTGGAGCTGGCGCCCGTTTGTTTCCCGACGAAGCGGGCGTGCGGGGCCGTGAAGCGCCTTGCTGCCCCCCCGCCGCGGGGCGAACTTTCCCGCCCCCCGCAACGAGTGGAAGGGCCGTGGCTGGACGAGGACAACCCCCTGGGGAACGCGCGACCTCCGGCGAGGAGGCGGCGCCCGGCGAGGACGCCGCCCCCCGGGGCGCGGTCCGCGACGTCTCCCCCGGCCGGCTGGCAGCCTACTACCAGCTCACCAAGCCGGGCATCGCCGGCTTCGTCATGATCACGGCGGGGGTGAGCTACTACGTCGCCTCCCGGGGCCACGCCCAGGTCCTCCCCATCCTGAACACGCTGCTGGGCACCGCCGTGGGGACGGGCGGCGCCCTGGCGCTGAACCAGTACGTGGAGCGGGACGTGGACGCCCTCATGCGCCGCACCCGCACCCGCCCCCTCCCCTCGGGGCGCATGCGGCCCCGGGAGGCGCTGGTGTTCGGCGCCACGCTCCTGGCGCTGGGGGTGGGCTACCTGTGGGGCACCGTCGGGTGGCTGCCGGCGGTCATCACGGCCATCTCGGCCGCGGTCTACCTGTGGGTGTACACGCCCCTCAAGTCCCGCTCCTACATGGCCACGCTGGTGGGGGCGTTCCCGGGCGCGTTCCCGGCGCTCATCGGCTGGACGGCGGCCCGGGGGAGGATCGACCTGGGGGGCGTCGTCCTCTTCGGCATCGCCTTCCTGTGGCAGCTCCCCCACGTGCTGGCGCTCGCGTGGCTCCTCAAGGAGGACTACGAGCGGGTGGGCTTCTTCCTGAGCCCGCCCAGCGACCCGTCGGGGCAGCGCATCGGGCGCCACATGGTCTACCACGCGGTGTCGCTCCTCATCCTGAGCGCGTTCCCCACGCTCCTGGGGCTGACGGGGGTGGTGTACCTGGTGGGCGCCCTGGTGCTGAGCAGCCTCCTCCTGGGCGCCTGCGTGCAGGCGGCCATGGACATGAACCGCCACCGGCTCCGCCGCGTGTTCCTGGGCGGGCTCCTCTACCAGCCGGCGATGCTCATCCTCATGCTGGCCGACACGGTGCGGAGGTGAGGGCCGCGGACCGCGGCCGCCCTCCCCGACCCGAAACCCCGGAGGTCCATCCGCCATGCGCCCTTCGCCCCTGCCCCTCCTCCTGGCGCTGGCCCTGGTGAGCGCCGGCCCCCTCCGAGCCCAGCAGTCGGGCCCCACCCCCAACGACGACCGCCCCCGGGCCCGGGACATCGGGCTGGCGCCGGGCATCCTCCCCCCGGGACGCCTCAACGCCATCACCGACGTGGACGGCGTGCTGGTGGGGCAGACCACGGTGTGGGAAGGCGACAGCATCCGTACCGGCGTCACCGCCATCCGCCCCCACCCGGGCAACGCCTTCCTGGACAAGGTCCCGGCCGCCATCCACGTGGGGAACGGCTTCGGCAAGCTCCTGGGGGTGACCCAGGTGCGGGAGCTGGGGGAGCTGGAGACGCCCATCCTCCTCACCTGCACGCTGTGCGTGTGGAAGGCGGCCGACGCCCTCACGGGATGGATGCTGGAGCGGGACGGGATGGAGGACGTGCGCTCCATCAACCCCGTGGTGGGGGAGACCAACGACGGCGGCCTGAACGACATCCGGAGCCGCCCCATCGACGCCGAGGACGTGCGCCGGGCCCTGGCCACCGCCGACGGCGGGCCGGTGGAGGAGGGGACGGTGGGCGCCGGCACGGGGACCAGCGCCTTCGGCTGGAAGGGGGGCATCGGCACCAGCAGCCGCGTGCTCCCCGAGGCCCTGGGCGGCTGGACGGTGGGCGTGCTGGTCCAGACCAACTTCGGCGGCATCCTCACCATGGACGGCGCGCCGGTGGGCAGGGAGCTCGGGCGCTACAGCTTCCAGGGCGTGGTGGAGCGGGGCGAGGACGGCGACCGTGACGACCACGGCGACGGCTCGTGCATGATCGTTGTGGCCACCGACGCGCCCCTGGACGCCAGGAACCTGGAGCGCATCGCCGCCCGGGCCATCATGGGGCTGGCCAGGACCGGCTCCTTCGCGTCCAACGGCTCGGGGGACTACGTCATCGCCTTCTCCGCCTCCCCCGACGTGCGCCGCCGCTACGGCGCCAGCGAGGTGCGCACCGTTCCCGACGTCCCCAACGATGCCATGAGCGGGCTCTTCCTGGCCACGGTGGAGGCCACCGAGGAGGCCATCTACAACTCGCTCCTCAAGGCCACCACGGTCACCGGGCGTGCCGGGCACACGGTGGACGCCCTGCCCATCGACTCCACGGTGGCGGTGCTGAAGAAGTACGGGGTGGTGAAGGAGTAGCGCGCCCGCGCCCCGGGGGCGTAGTCTCACTCCGACCCACGGTCCGCTTCCGAGGAGAGGCCATGAAGACGACGTGGATGGTCCTGGTGTCGACGTGCCTGCTCGCCGCACCCGCGGCGGCCCAGCGCCCCCAGCCCACGCCCCAGCAGCGGGCCGAGCGTGCGGCCGCGCAGGCGAAGGAGCTGGCGGAACCCCGGCCCATCGAGGCGCTGAACAGCCTGTGGTTGGAGGAGCTGACCTGGATGGAGATCCGGGACGCCATCAAGGCCGGCAGCAGCACGGCCCTGATCATGACGGGCGGCGTCGAGTCCAACGGCCCCCACCTGGCGTCGGGGAAGCACAACTACGACAACAAGGTGCTGGGCGAGTCGGTGGCCCGCTCCCTCGGGAAGACCCTCATCGCGCCGCTGGTCACGCTGGAGCCCGGCAACCCCAGCGCCGACGTCGAGGTGGGCAGCACCGGCCCCGTCCTGTCGGAGGCGACCTATGTCGCGATGCTGGTCGACATGGGCGACAGCCTGCGCAGGATGGGCTTCACCGAGGTCTACTTCCTGGGCGACAGCGGCGGCAACCAGCGGGGCATGGCCGCGGCCGCCGAGCAGCTCAACGACCGCTACCACGGGTCACCCGACCGTCTTCCACCACGTCCCCGAGTACTACAACCACGACAAGGTCCGCCAGTACATCCAGGAGGACCTGAAGATTCCCGAGCAGATGGAGTACACGGCCAGCCGCGGCTCCGACGGGCTCCACGAGGAGCTATCCATCGACGCGGTCATGTCGGTGGCCGACCCGACGTCGATCCGCTACGAGCAGCGGGTGAAGGCAGGGGGCGCGTCGATCAACGGGGTGAGCCTGGAGCCGCTGTCGAAGACGCAGGAGCTCGGGCCGGAAGATCATCGCCTTCCGGACGAAGCTCACCGTGGACGCCATCAAGGCGTTCCGGGCGCAGATGGGGCGCTGAGGGGTTCAGCCCCCACCTGACGCCGCCACCGCGGGCACGATGCGCAGGGCGATGATCCCCATGACGCAGACCGCGGTATCCAGCGCCTGCTGGCTGTCCATCCCGTGCCAGTCGGTGGTGGCGACGACGACCAGGTCGAGAGCGGGTGCCACGTATACGAGCTGCCCGCCGTAGCCCCAGGCGAAGCATGCGGGGACCGGGTCGTCCACCGTCCACCACAGGTAGCCGTAGCTCACGCCCCGGAAGGCGCCGTAGTCCACTCGCCACCCGAAGGCCGGCCGGGTGGCCTCCCGGACCCAGGCCTGGGGCAGCACGCTGGTGTCGCCGGACCACCCGTCCTGGAGCATGAGCTGGCCGAGCTTCAGCAGGTCGCGCCCGGTGAGGGCGATTCCGGCGCCACCGTTGACCCTGCCGTCGGGCAGCGTCCATCCCTGCCTTCCGGGGCCTCCCCTTGCCGCTCCCGTGGTCGGGCACCTTGCACGATCTATCCGCATAGGATATATCTGTAGCGGATAATTCCTGTCGTCCGGAGAAGCCGATGCCGTTCCGATCCGACCGCGACGCCCTGCCGCTGCGCCGCCCCGTCCTCCACATCCTCCTGGCCCTGGCCGAAGGCGAGCTCCACGGCCTGGGCATCGCCGACGAGGTCGAACGGGCTTCCGAGGGGGTGGTGGAGCTGGGGCCGGGCACCCTCTACCGCTCCCTGGCGGAGATGACAGAGGCGGGCCTCATACGAGGCGTGCCCGCGCCCACCGAGGACGCCGACCCGCGGCGCAAGTACTACGGCCTCACCGAGGAAGGGAGGCGGCTCCTCAGCGCGGAGGCGGCGCGCCTCGACCGCCTCGTGGCGCAGGCCCGGGCGAAGAAGGTGCTGGCGGAACCCGCATGAGGGACGGCCGGCCGGGCCGCCAGGAGCGGGCCTTCCGCGCGCTCCTCCGCCTCTATCCCCGCTGGTTCCGCGAGGCCCACGGGGACGAGATGGCGGAGCTGTTCCGGGCCCGGCTGGCGCGGGCGTCGAGGGCGCGGGCCCGGCTCGTCCTCTGGCGGCGGGTGCTGGCCGACCTGGCGGGCACGGCGTCGGCGCTGTGGCGGGGTGAGGTGCAGCGAACCATGAGGGGGAGGGGAGAGATGGGAAACCTGGTGACCGACTTCCGGCACGCCCTGAGGCGCTTGCTGCGCACGCCGCTGTTCACCCTCTCGGCCGTTATCCTCCTGGCCCTGGGCATCGGCGCCAACACCGCAGTGTTCACCGTGGTCAACGGTGTTCTCCTGCGGCCGCCGGCGTGGGACCACCCCGAGCGGGTGGTGTGGATCTACCAGGACTCGGACGACGGCGAGCCGAACTCCAACTCGTTCCCGGCCTACCGGGACATGGCCCGCTCCGGCGCGTTCCAGGCGGTGACGGCCCTCTCACCGGCCTCGGCGGCCCTCGAGGTGGCCGACGGCACGGTCCCGGTAGAGACCGAATACACCACGGCCAGCTACCTGAAGGTCCTGGGCCTCTCCCCCAGCCGGGGCCGCTGGTTCTCAGCGGAAGAGGACGTGGCCGGCGGCCCTCCGGCCGCCGTGGTGAGCTACCCGGCCTGGCGCATCCGCTTCGACTTCGACCCGGGCATCGTGGGCCGGACCATACGCCTCAACGACCACCCGGTGACCGTGGTGGGGGTGGGACCCGCAGAGCTGTCGGGAACCACGCCCTCGGTGGTCACGGACTTCTGGCTGTCCATCTCGGCCACGACCGTGGGAGGGAGCGGACGGGTCGAGAACCTGGAGCGTCGCCAGGATCACTGGTACTACGTTCTGGCCCGCATGGCGCCGGCAGGGACGGTGGCCCGTGCCCAGGCCGCCATGGACGCCCTCGCCAGCCGGCTGGCGGACCAGTACCCGGAGATGGACCAGGGGCGGAACATCACGGTGTTCTCCTCCAGGGACGTGCGGCTCCACCCCGACGAGGACGCCCAGGCCTTCTCGGAGGCGGGACTGGTCATGGCCGTCGTGGCCATCGTCCTGCTCCTGGCGTGCGGCAACCTGGCCAACCTCCTGCTCGTGCGGGGCCTCGGGCGGACGGGAGAGGTGGCGGTGCGCAGGGCGCTCGGCGCCGGCCGGGGGGGCATCGCCCGTCTCTTCCTCATGGAGTCGCTCATCCTCTCCCTCGGTGGCGGCGCCGCCGGCGTCCTGCTCGGGATCTGGTCGCTGAGGCTCCTGCCTCGCCTGCCCCTGCCGTACCCCTTCTCGGCCACACTCAACCTCCCCCTGGACCACAGGGTGGTGCTGTTCTCGGCGCTCCTCATGGTGGTCACAGGCGTGATCTTCGGCGTCGCCCCCGCGCTGCGCGCCGCCGGCTCGAACGTGGCGGCCACCCTCCGGGACGAGGCCCGCACGGCCTCCCTTGGGCGGGGCGCCGCCCGCCTCAGCCGCGTCCTGGTGGCGCTCCAGGTGGCGGCGTCGCTGGTCCTGGTGCTGGGCGCCGGCCTCCTGGTCCGGAGCCTCACGGCGCTCCAGCACGTGGACGCGGGCGTGGACGCCGACCGGGTTGCGTACGTGCAGACCGACTTGGACAAGGCAGGGCTCTCGACCCGCGAGATCTTCGTGACCCTCCCCGAGGTGGAGGACCGCATCGCCGCCCTGCCGGGCGTCACCGCCGTGGGGGCCACCAACCGGCTCCCGGCGCAGGACGCCGGCACCACCACCACGATGGTGGAGGGCTACCGGCCGCCCACGGGGACCGATGCGGTGGAGTTGGACTACGCGATCGTGACGCCCTCGTACTTTCCGGCGGTGGGCCTTCCGATCCTGGAGGGACGTAACTTCGGGCCGGACGATGGCCTGGAGACGGCAACCGTGGTCCTGGTGAATGAGACCGCGGCGCGGCGCTTCTGGCCCGGGGAGGACCCCATCGGGCACCGCTTGCGCGCCCAGTCCCGCCCCGACTCGTGGCGCACCGTGATCGGGGTGGTGGCGGACGCGCCGGTGAACAACCTGAGGGAGCCACCTCAGCCCATGTTCTACTTCACCGCCGGCCAGGCCCCTCTCCGAGCACCGTACCTCGTGGCGAGGACGGATGGTGACCCCGCCACGCTGCTGGCGCCCATGCGCTCCGTGCTGAAGGCGGTGCGCGGTTCCCTCTCCGCGAAGGAACAGGGGACGCTCCGTGACCACTTCGGGGCCGAGCTGTCGGGGCCCAGGGCGGCGACCACCGCCCTGGGCCTGTTCTCACTCCTGGCCGTCTTCCTCGCGAGCCTCGGGATCTACGCCGTGGTGGCCTCCGGCGTCGCCCGCCGCTCGGCCGAGCTCGGCATCCGCATGGCGCTGGGAGCCAGCCGTGGAGGCCTGATCCGCATGGTCATCGGCGAGGTGTCCTGGACCGTGGTGGTGGGGCTGGTGCTCGGCGTGGCGCTCGCGGCCGCGTCCGCACCCAGGCTCGGGAGTGTGCTCTTCGGCGTGGCGCCTCTGGACCCGGGCACCTTCGCCGGCGGCGTGGTGCTCCTGCTGGCCGTGTCGGCCCTGGCGGCCTGGCTGCCGGCCCGGAAAGCCGCGCGGGTCGACCCTGTGACGTCGCTTCGGGATTGAACGATGCCTCGTCTCCTCAGCCCCCCGTCCCGGGTGTCCGCTGGAGCGCTGTCTTCGCCAGGCTCACGAGCGGCGCGCGCGCGTCCTGGCCCCGGTTCGCCTGGGCGGTCAGGATCAGCATGAGCCCCGGCCTGAAGACGGTGAGCTGCCGTGACGTCCCGTCCCACCCGGCGCCCGGGCCCAACGAGGGCACCGAGTCGAACCGGTAGTCCGGTACCGCGTTCTTCCGGATGTCCTCGGCCTGAGCCTCCAGCGCCACGGCAGGGTCCGTCACCTCGGGCGCCGACCGGGCCAGGAGGGAGACGGTGGGAATCGCGGTGGCGTTGTCCGCGTTGAACACGCAGACGGAGAAGTACTGCTCGCCCTCTCCCGTGCCGTGTTCCTGGAGCTTGCCGCCCTGGAACGCCGTGCCCCCGAACGCCCCCCCCACATCGTCGGCCGTGAGGAGATTGCAGGCGTTCAGGTGGGCCGGAGTCGAGGCGGTGGCATCGGACGTTGCGGAGGCCGCGGAGCCGCCGCCAGAGGACCCCTCGCCGCCGCAAGCCATGAGCAGGAGGACGGCGAGGGCAGCGGAAGGGAACCTCATGACGGATCTCCGGAGGCTGGGGGAGCGTCCATGGGCGGCTCCGCCATCTTAGGCCGGTGCGGGCGCCCACGCACGCGTGGGGCGCTCCGGCCCGCCGCCTCAGCGCATCCCCACGCTTCCCCGCGCCGCCGCCCGAAGCTTGGCCGGGTCGTAGCCCCACCCGTCCTTGAACACCACCTCCACGCTGCCGAAGGCGGACGTGTCGGCGGTGGGGTCGCCCCGCACCACGGTGAGGTCGGCCAGCTTGCCCGCCTCCACCGACCCCACCCGGTCCTGCCACCCCAGGTAGGTGGCGCCGTTGAGGGTGGCCACCTTCACGGCCTCCTCGGGGGAGAAGCCCGCTTCCACGAGGAGCTGGACCTCCCGGGCGTTGGACCAGCCGGGCACCACGCCGCCGAAGCCGGTGGGGTCGGTGCCCGCCACCAGGAGGCCGCCCGCGTCGTGGAACGCCTTCTCCATGGCCATGTCGTTGGGGAAGGCCTTCGCGTACACCGAGCCCGGGTTGGCCTGCACCCTGGACCAGCTCGCCAGGTACTGCTCCCGGGCGGTGGGGGTCATGGCCTCCAGGGCGCCGGCCGGGGCGATGGGCCGGCCGGGGGTGAACGTCTCGAACACGGTGAGGGTGGAGGTGAGGGCGACGCCCTTGCCCACCAGGTAGCGGATGAGGGCCGTGGCCTGGGGCCCGTGGGGGTCCAGGTCGGCGATGGAGGCGGTCTGGGCCCCGCCGCCGGGGCACTGGTCGGGGGCCTTGTCCTTCACGAAGTCGCTGGAGGCGAAGAAGCCGTGCTCCAGGTCGTCGATGCCCAGGTCGGCGGCCTCCCGGTACGTCACCGAGCACAGGTGGCCCGTGACCTTGAGGTGGCGGGCGTGGGCCGCCTCCACCGCCGCGCCCAGCTCCGCTCGGGTGATGTGCATGTACGCCTTGTACGACGTGGCGCCCTCCTGGGCCCAGTAGTCCACCAGGCGCCGCGCGTCGTCCACGCCGGTGAGGGGGTGGAGGGCGGGGATGGGCATCCCCGGGCCCTCCAGGTAGGGGGCCGTGGCGTCCATGCGCGGGCCGGGGACGCGCCCCTCGTCGATCCACTTGGCCAGCGTCAGGTCGGCGTAGCCGGCCATGTTGCCCGCCGTGCGCACCGACGTGGCGCCCCCCGCCAGGTACAGCTTGGGGAAGCTGTAGCTCTGCTCCGGGTAGGCGCCCTCCCCCGCCGGGTAGAACATGTGCTCGTGGAGCATGACCCAGCCCGGGAGCACGGTCCGTCCCGAGAGATCCATCACGGCGGCGCCGGACGGCACCGGCGTGGACGCGGCCGGCCCCACGGCGGCGATGCGCCCGTCCCTGACCACCACCGTCTGGTCCCGGCGCGCCG
This sequence comes from uncultured Gemmatimonadales bacterium, assembly GCA_963720485.1. GTDB lineage: Bacteria > Gemmatimonadota > Gemmatimonadetes > Longimicrobiales > Gaopeijiaceae > MFD05684-c1. The sequence continues at coordinate 113,487 of OY970395.1, read as the reverse complement.
GCGCGCCCGTGCCGTCGATGAGCTCCACGTGGGTGAGGGCCACCACGGGGGCGTCCACCGACACGAACGCCCGGGTGGCGTCGGAGATCGCCGGGCGCTGGGCGGCCACCGGGGAGGCGAGGGCCGCCGCGACCAGGGGAGCCACCAGGGCGGGCAGCGGGGAACGGTGGGGGCGGCGCTTCATCGCGGTGCCTCGGGGCTCGAGGGGACGGAGCAGGGAAGCTGGAGCGGGGACGCGGAGGCGGCAACGTGTCCTGCCGAGAGCGACTCCCTCAGGCGGGAACATCCGGCGCGGGTGCTATCCCTCCCGCAACGCCTCCGCAGGGTCCACCTTCGACGCGCGCCTCGCCGGAAGGTCGGACGCCAGAGTCGCGGCCCCGAAGAGGAGCACCAGCAGGGCCACGTACGTCACCGGGTCTCCCGGCTCCACGCCGTAGAGCTGACTGTCCAGCACGCCGGTGGCCGGAAGGGAGAGCACCAGGCCGGCCAGTGCGCCGGCGGCCGTGAGGGCCAGGCCGCGGCGGAGCACCATGCCGCGAACGTCGGTGCGGCTGGCGCCCAGGGCCATGCGCAGGCCGATCTCGCGGCGGCGCGCGGCCACGCGGTGGGCCAGGCCAGCGTGGCAGCCGGCCAGCGCGAGGACCACGGCCAGCGCCCCGAAGAGCGACAGGACCACGGTGTAGAAGCGCGGCGCGGCGACGGAACGCGCCACCACCGACGTCATGGAGGCGACGTCATCCGCGGGGATTCCGGGGTCCACCGACCGGAGCAGCGCGCGGGCGGCTCGGGCGACGTCGGCGGTGGGGGCCGCGGAGCGGACCAGGAGCGAGAAAAAGGCCGAACCTCCCTTCTGGAAGAACGGCTCATAGGCCACCGGGGGTGGTGCGGCGCGCAGACCGTCGTGGCGGACGGGGCCCACCACGCCCACCACGTCGCGCAGGCTGTCGGGGCCGGCGGGGGTCCCGAAGTAGGAGTGCGCGCGGCTCCCCACGCCCAGCGCGCCTCCCTCGGGTGTGCGCACGTCGGGGTCGAGCACCAGGACCGGCCGGCCGCCCTCGCGGTCGTCGTCACCGAAGGCGTGCCCGTCGAGCACGGGGATGCGCATGACGTCGAAGTAGCCGGAGGTGACCAGGGCGATCTGCACGGAGCCCGTCTGGTCGCCGTCGGCGGTGACCAGCGGGGACGTCATGGTGGAGCCGGACACCGGGAGGTTGCGCGCGAGCGCGACGGCCGACGCCCCGGGTAGCGACCGGGCACGGTCCAGGAGCTCCCGCGCGAACGCGAGGCGGGAGGCCGCGTCGGGGTAGCGGTACTCCGGCAGCGAGACGCCCACCACGGTGACGCCGGACGGGTCGAAGCCCGGGTCCTCGGAGACCGTCGCCACGAAGCTCCGGAGCAACAGCCCCGCGCCTGCGGTGAGGAGAACCGCGAGGGCCACCTGCGCGACGACGAAGCCCTCCAGCAGGCGGCGGAGCCACGCGCTGGTGCTCCCGCCGGCGGAGCCCTCGCGCAGGAGCGTCCCCGGGGCGACGCGCGCGCCGCTCAGGGCAGGCACGAGGGCGGTGACCACGCCGGTGGCCAGCGCCAGCACGATGGCGAACGCCGCCACGGTCGGGGCCAGGGCGATGGCGGCCTGGCGGGGGAGATCCTTCGGCACCAGCTCGAGGGCGGGGTGGAGCGCGGCGGCGGCCACGGCGAGGCCGACCAGGCCCGCGCCGGCGCCCAGCAGCACGCCCTCCAGCAGCAGCCCGCCGGCCAGGCGTACGGAGCCGGCGCCCACCGAGGTGCGCACGGCCAGCTCCGCGCGGCGGCGCACGCCGCGGGCCAGGAGCATGCCACCGGCGTTCGCGCACGCGGACAGCAGCACCAGGAGCACCGCGGCCTGCAGGAGCAGCAGGGGTGTGCGCACGTCGCCGAGGAGTCGCTCCCGGAGGGACACCACCGAAGCGGTTGGAGCGCCCCCGTCCACCCCGGCGGAGATCGCGCCGAGCTCCATGGCGGCGGCGTCGGCGCCCACGCCGGGGCGCAGGTGGGCGAGGCCCACCATGATCTTCGCGCCGGCGACGTCCATGAGCCCCGGGCTCACGGCCTCGAGGGGGAGCCACGCGTCCGCGTCGTCGGGGAAGGTGGCGCCGGCGCGCACCACGCCCAGGACCGGCCACGACCGACCATCGATGGTCAGGGTCCGCTCCAGGATGCGGGGATCGGCGTGCAGCCGTCCCCGCCACAGGCGTTCGGAGATCAGCAGCGCGGGCGCAGCACCGGGTCGGTGCGCGTCGGCGGGCAGTGGACGGCCCATGAGGAGGGGCCGCTCGAAGAGGCCGAACCAGCCGGCGGTGACCGAAGCGGCCCGTACCGCCACCGCCTCGCCTCCCTCCACCAGCGTGACCTGCGTGGCCACGGTCCCCGCCAGCGCGTCGACGGTACGCGCCTTCTGGCGCCACGCGTCGAGCACCGGGTAGGACACGCGCGACAGCCCGTACTGCTCCGTGACCTCGTCCACCGCCACCATCCGCCCCGTGTCCCTGAAGGGGAGGGGGGCGAGGAGCACGCCCCGCACCACGGTGAAGACGAGGGCGTTGAGGGCGACGGCGGCCGCGAGGATCGCGAAGGGGGCGGCCACCTCGCGGGGGCGGCGCAGGAGCGCTCGTGTCGCCAGCGTCAGCTCGTCCCACACCGCCCGGGGCAGCCGCCCGGCCCGTTCGCGCCGGATCCTTCGGCGGTCTTCCTCGGCGCAGTAGCGGCGTGTCGCCTCGAGGTCCCCGAACTCCGCCTCGGCCCGCCGGCGTGCCTCCTCGGCGGAGAGACCTTCGTCCCGCAGCTCCTCCGCGCGCCGGCGCAGGTGGAACGCGAGCTCCTCGTCGACCTCGCGCGCGGGGTCGACGTCGCCGCCCAGGCGCGTCCCGCGTGACCCGCGTGCCACGGTCCCCTTCCTCCTCCCCCGCCCGCTACGCCCGCGTCTCGAGCAGCCGCGTGATCGCGGCCGCGTAGCTCCGGAAGGCGTCGGCGTCCTCCTCGAGCCGGCGCGTCCCCTTCTTCGTGAGCGTGTAGAAGCGCGCGCGCCGGTTGTTCTCCGAGCGCCCCCAGGACGACGACAGCAGCCCCTGGCGCTCGAGCCGGTGCAGCGACTGGTAGAGCGCGGCGTCCTCGAAGGCGACGACGTCGCCGGCGTGTTCCCGGATCCACCGCGCGATCGCGAACCCGTGCATGGGGCCCTGCGTGAGGGTCCGGAGCACCACCAGGTCGACGGTTCCTCGTACCAGGTTCGTCGTTGCCGCGTCTGTCATGCGCTCTTCCGTGGGAGCATTCGCAGACATCTCCAAGGTTCTTACTTAAGAATCTTAGTGAAGCGGGCGACCTGCGCAAGCCGAGCCAGCCCTGCTCCGCGGGCATCGAAGGCTCCATCGCGATATACTGTGTGGCCGGTCTAGCCGGTCCGATCACCGCTTCCCTGGAAAGCGACCAGCGCGGGCCGTTCCCTTCTCCCCGGAGGTCCGCGTGCTCCATTCCACATCCGCTCCTTTTCGAGTCGCGGCCGTTCAGGCTGCGGCCGTGTTCCTCGACCTCGACGCCACGGTCGACAAGGCGTGCTCGCTGATCGCGGAGGCCGGCGCGAACGGGGCCAGGCTGGTGGTCTTCCCCGAGGCGTTCCTCCCGACGTATCCCTGGTGGATCTGGTTCGTCCCCGCGGGCAGGACCCAGGTTCTTCGTGAGCTCTACGCCGAGCTTCTGGACAACGCGGTGGTGGTGCCGGGCGACGCCACCGCTCGTCTGGCGGGGGCCGCCCAGGAGGCGGGGACCTGCGTCGCGATGGGGATCAACGAGGCCAACTCGGAGGCGAGCGGGACGACCCTCTACAACTCGATCCTCTACATCGACAGCGAAGGCGGCATCCTCGGTACGCACCGTAAGCTGGTCCCCACTGCAGGCGAGCGACTGGTGCATGGCCGGGGAGACGGAAGCACCCTGGACGTCTACGACCTCCCGATTGGGCGGCTGAGCGGCCTGATCTGCTGGGAGAACTACATGCCGCTGCCGCGGTACGCGCTCTACGCTCGCGGCGTGGAGCTCTACGTTGCTCCGACCTGGGACCGCGGAGAGCCCTGGACCTCGACGCTCCGCCACATCGCGAAGGAGGGGCGCGTGTACGTGATCGGCTGTTGCAGTGCCGTTCGCCGCGACAGCGTCCCGGATCGCTACGGCGTTCTCGACGACTTCGTTCCGCCGGAGATGGAGTGGATCAATCCCGGCGGGAGCGCCATCGTCGATCCGGACGGCAAGTTCCTGGTGGAGCCTGTGCTTCAACGCGAGGAAATCCTGTACGCGGAGATCGATCCCGCGGGCCTGCGCGGCCCGCGCTGGCAACTGGATGTGGCCGGGCACTACGGGCGTCCTGACGTGTTCCGCTTCGCGGTGGACCGACGGGCTCATCGACCCGTCGAGGACGTGATGGAGTGAAGTGATGGGGAGCGCCGGCGGGCGGCGCTCACCTGCTGCGGGCCCGGCTCAGCCGTGCCCCGACCCCAGCTCGAAGAGGATCCCGAGCTCGATGTCGATCCTCGACAGCTTCGAGAGGTCCAGCGTCGGGTTGTCCACCGCGTGGACGTGGAGATTCCATCGGGCGAAGAGGCCGGGGGGGGCGAACCCGGGGTTCGTGTCGCCCACCTCGTAGAAGCTCCCGTCGGTGCCGCCGGCGAAGTCGACGGGCTCGGCGCCCGGCCGGTACTGGAACTCGGTGGGCACCGGGTCGTGCACGAAGTCCACGGTGGTGCCGTCCTTCTGGTCGAGGCGGTCGAAGCCGAGGTGCACGATGTCGATCTTGATCGCCCGCTCCGAGGTCACGCCCACCAGGCGCGGACGCATGTACCACACGTGGATGTTGTACCGGTCCGTCAGGAAGGGTACGGCCAGCTCGTCGGGCCGGGCGGGGTCGGCGGACCGCACCGTCGAGAAGTACAGCCTGCCGGTTTCCCGAAAGGCCTCGAGCTGCCCCGGATCCGTGACCGAGACCACGATCTCGCTCCGGACCGCGCCCGACTTGTCGTGGGGTGCCCGCATCCTCTTGCGGCTCATCGCCTCCTGGTGCTTTCCCACCTCGGTGGCAATCTGGGCCCGGGCCTGCTCCAGGGTCTTCGCATCGACGTTCGTCAGCGGCACCCCTTCGCCCCAGACGCTCTTCCGGTAGTGCCCGTATCCGCCGGGCGACGCCTTCCCGGCGGACCAGAAGGCGAGGGCCCGGTCGGTCAGGTAGAGCAGCTCCATGGCCCGGTTCCTGAGGTCCTGGTAGAGCGCCCCGATGTAGGAAACGGCGCCGGCGCGGGTCGGATCGGAGACGTCGTACCTCCCGCTCTCGATGACCGCGGCCTGCGACGTCAGCTCGCTCTGCTGCGACTGGATCTGGACGGCCCGGCCCACGATGGCGTTGTAGGTCATGATGGCGTCCACCCGCAGGCGCACCGCCTCCTTGAGCCCCGTGGTGGCGGTGCGCAGACGGGCGCCGTGTTCCGGGAAGGCCTTCTGGAACCTCGCCATCTCCCGCTCGAAGTCGTCCAGGTCGGCCAGGAGCAGCGTCGCTCCCGAGTCCCGGTCCACCAGCGTGCCGTCTCCACGACTCTCGAGCATCGTGCGGAGGCCCGGACGGATCCCACCCTCCAGCCGCTCGATGTCCTGGATGATGTGCGACCTCTCGACCCCTCCGACCTTGCCCATCCCATCGATGAGGCCGGTGACGAGCCGCCCGCCCTCGATGACGCCCATGGCGCCGAACATGGGTGCCGTCTCCGCCGACGGCTTTCCCATGAAGAGCATCATCTCCAGGGCGCCGAAGAGCCCTTCGAGGGAGAAGTCGCACTCCACGTACCGACGGAGGTCGAGCTCGTACTGGGCGAGAATGCTCTCGATCTTCTCCTTGATGTCCGTCAGCCTCCCGGTGTACTCCTCGATGCGGTCGACGGCCTCGCCCATCTGCTCCCGGAGTCCCTGCATCTCCATCTCGTTGCGGGCGCCGACCTGTCGGAGGTCGCCCAGCCTGTCGGTGAGACGGCGGTCGATCGTGTCGGCCTCCTCGGCGTCGTGGAGGTCCTTCGTGAAGGCCGTCTCCATGGCCTGGAGCGGCCCCAGGAGCTCCTTCATGTCGTCGTCGTACTCCTCCAGGGAACGCCTCGGGACCCAGCCCGGAGGCTTGCCGAAGAGGTTCAGCCCCTGCGCGTACGTCGATCGAAGGGCGGCGGCCTGGCCCAGGATGTCCTTCTTGCGACGGTACTCCTCCACGTCCCGCCGGTAGTCGGGGTCGAGCTCGTCTTCGGGGGGCTCGAGGGGCGACAGCGCGTCGACGAGCCAGGCGAAGATGGCCCGGGCCTCCTCCCCCGCCGGGTTCTCCCCCTCGCCATCCGCGTCGGCGGGTCCGTGGGGCGACACGAGGTAGAGGTTCTTCCCCCGCATCAGCAACTTCAGCAGGAAGGTGGCGTCGAAGGCCCTTCCGAGGGACGGCGCGTCGACGGGCGTCCGATAGGCCACGCCGGGCGAGCCGAGGCCGGGGGCGAGGGTCCGGTCCACGGAGCGGCCGTCCTTGCCGGCCCTGGCTTCCGTGCGATCGACCTGGGTCTTCTGGAGAGCCAGCCTCCGGTGGCCCCCTGCCTTGATCAACGAGATCGAAGTCGTAGGTCGTCACCTCCAGGTCCCCTCCCTGCGCCCCACCCCGCCCGGCCTCCCCGTCCGCGCCCGGGCTCCCACCCCTCGCGTCCCACCCCAGCCCGGCGGCCGCACCCGGAAGGGAGAACTCGATGGTGCCGCCCCGGCCTCCCGTCCCGCCCGCCCCCGCGTCTCCACCGTCCCATCCCATGCCGGGGCGGAGCGGCGTCTCCAGGCGTGGCATGAGACCGAAGCGATCGGCCCAGAACCGGGTAGTTCTCCGGGAGCTCCTCGCCCACCCGCAGAGGCCCCCGTCCCTCGTGGACCTCGGTGGCGCGCCAGAGGAACTGCTTCCCGCCCGGTCCCCCGTCGAGGCCGTCCTGCCCTCCCTCGCCGGGCCCGCCCGCCCCCCCGCGCGCGATCAGCCGAAGGGTGCCCCCAGCCGCCTCCGGCTCGACCACGGTCGGTACGTACAGGAAGCCCTGGTTCCCGCCGGGTCCGACGTTCAGGCCCCGCTCGAATCCGCCCACCTCCTCCTGGACCGGCACGCAGAACCGACCGTCGTCCACCATGGCGAAGGCGAAGACGTGCAGCCCCGCCCGCTCCCACGCCTGCTCCACCTCCTCCATGGTCGCCAGCCGCCATCCGTTCCGGGCGGCGGTCGCCCGCGCCTGGGCCAGGGAGAGGCCCTCCTCCCCATGGAACCGGACGTCGGGGAGGAACCAGCCGTCGGTGGTCGCCCGGAAGCCGGCACCGTCGGCCGGGGCGTCGTCAGAATCGTCGGCCGTGCCGCGGTCGGTGCCGCCGGAGGTGCCGAAGCGCTCGGCCATGACGACGATGCGACCGAAGTTGTCCTCGCCGGTCTTGCCCGGCTTCCCGTCGGAGCCCGCGCCCACGCCGTCGTGGGGCCGGCGCTGCCGGCTCAGCGTGTCGGGTCGGGGCTCGGGGGTGATGTCCAGCGACGCCGACTCGTCCGGAGCAACCCGGAGGGTACGGGCGACGATCCGGATGTCGCCGCCGGGGATGCGGATCTCTCCGTGGAGGGTGAGCGTGTCCGCGAAGATCCACAGGTCGGCGTCCGATCCCACGCGGAGGACGTTCGCCTCGGCCGGGTCTTCGGACACCGTCGTGTCGGCGGCGGCCCGGATCCCGAGGTTGGCGAGGGTCGAATAGACCACCTGGCGCCGACGCCCGCTCACCGGGTCCTTGTCGGTCTTCTTGTAGAAGTCGGCGTTCAGGTTGCCGAGGGCCCCCACGCTCACGTTTCCAACCGGTCAGGAACCGTGGGAGGCGGGTGGCTTCTTCTTGGTTCGGCCCTTGCCGATGCGGGGCGGACCCTCGTGCGGGCGCTCGTGCCGCCCTTCGTGCGGCTCTTCATGGCCGGGGTGCTCCCCGGCGGGTTCATGGCCGGGGGGCTCCCCGACGGCGGGGTCGTGAAGTCCCTCCCGGGGCGGGTCCTCGCCTGGCGGACGGTGGTCGCCGGGGGCGGGCTCCGCCCTCAGCCAGTCGAGGTACTCCTCCCGGAATTCCTTCGAGACCGTGACGGCCGCCTCCTTGAGCGCCTCCGCGATCCAGTCGGACCGGAACGAGATTCCCTGGCCGTCGCGCTCGCGGTTCGAGGGGATCGCCTCCCCCCAGGAGCCGGGAACCTGCCGGCCGTCGCGGCCCTTGTAACCCTTCTTGTAGATGGAGAGGGAAACGCCGTGGGCCAGGTTCCTCTCCGCCTTGTATTGCACCCGCTGTCGCTTGAGCTCCTGCTCGATGTAGACCAGGGGGATGTCCATGGGCACTCCTCCAGTGGGGCTGCGAACCGCTCGATCGGGCTGTCCGGTCGTGGGGTAGCGGGTCTCCGGGGGGGACCCGGCAGACTAGACCCTCCCCCGACCACGGGCAAGAACGCTGCGGCGCCTCATGGGGCTACTCCAGCCAGGTGGTGAGGTCGGCGGCAGACCTGCGCGGCTTGGGGTCGGGCACCGCCTCGGGCTCGCCCAGGTGGATCGTGGCCACCACGCGCTCCCCCTCGGGGATGCCCAGCGCCTCCCGGGCCCGGGGGTCGTCCATGACCGCGCCGGTCTTGATGTGGGTGCCCAGGCCCATGCCCGCTGCGGCGAGGCACAGGTTCTCCACCGCCATGAGGGTGGCGGCGTAGTCCTCCTCCCGGATCTCGGGGTTGTCGTCCAGCGTCATGGCCACGGCCAGCATGGCCGGCTTGTCCGCCTCCGCCGCCGACACCTTCTCCACCACCGCCCGGGCCGCCTCGGGGTCGTCCACCTTCTTCGCCTTGCGGGCGCCCAGGACCGCACCGTACGCCCGCCGGGCCCCGGGGCCCAGCACGTAGAAGCGCCACGGCTCGGTCATGCGGTGGTTGGGGGCCAGGACCGCGGCGTCCAGGAGCCGCTCGATCTCGTCCGGGGTGACGGGGCGGTCGGTGAACGCCTTGATGGAGCGGCGGGAGCGGATCGCGTCGAGAACGTCCATGGACATCGCTGGCATCCTTCCTGGGGTTCGTGGAGTGCAGAATCTGCATGGAGCGGGCGGTCGGGACCACCGCCCCGGTCCGGGGCCCTCGACGCCCCAGGCCGGACGCGACTAAGATGCCCTCCTCCGCCACCCTCGCCCGGACGACCACCATGCACCGCCGAGCTGCCCCCGTCGGAGCCCTCGCCCTCCTCGCGCTCCTGGCCGCCACCCCCCTCTCCGCCCAGACGTTCCTGACCCAGGACACGGTCATCCGGCGCATCTACGCCGAGGGGATGGAGAACTCCAACCTGGTGCCCGAGGCCCACGCCCTCTTCGACTCCATCGGGCCCCGCCTCATGGGCACGCCGGACCTGAAGCGCGCCCAGGACTGGCTGGTGGACGTCTACGAGTCGTGGGGCATCGACGCCCGGGAGGAGCAGTACGGCACGTGGCGGGGGTGGGTGCGGGGTCCGTCCCACATCGACCTGGTGTCGCCCCGGGTGCGGACCCTCCAGGGGCAGATGGTGGGCTACAGCCCCGGCACCGGCGGCAAGGACGTGGAGCTGAAGACCGTCATCCTCCCCCGTTTCCGGGACAGCACGGAGTTCGTGCAATGGCTGCCCATGGCCAAGGGCAAGCTGGTGATGATCTCCGCCGGGCTGCCCACCTGCCGGCCCCAGGACGACTGGGCGGCCAACGCGACCCCCGCGTCCAAGGCCCACATGGACTCGGTCATGGTCTCCATCCAGAGCGACTGGGCCAGCGTGCGCGTGCGTCCCGGGGAGGACGGCGCCAACGCCGGCGTGCGGGGCACGGGCTACTCGGCTGCCCTGGGCGGCGGCGAGCTGGGCGTGCGCCTGGAGCAGGGCGGCGCCGCAGGCATCATCACGTCCCGCCCCAAGCTGCCGTGGCAACTGGGCGGCGGACTCACCCCCGAGGAGGTGGTGGCCCAGGAGCTGGATCCCGACGGCCGGGCCGGCTACCGCTACGGCAACGCCCTCAACACGGGCTGGGGCGCCATGGAGGTGTTCGAGACGTACAACACGAAGACCCCCGCCATCGCCCTGGACTGCGAGGACTACGGGCTGGTCTTCCGCCTCACCGAGAACGGCGATGAGCCGAAGCTCCGGCTGAACCTCCAGGGGAAGCTCCTGGGCGAGCAGCCCGTCTACAACGTCATCGCCACCATCCCCGGCAGCGAGCGCCCCGACGAATACGTCATGATGTCGGCCCACTTCGACTCGTGGGACGGCTCCTCGGGGGCCACCGACAACGGCACCGGGACGCTCACCATGCTGGAGGCGATGCGCATCCTGAAGCAGGTCTATCCCCACCCGAAGCGCACCATCCTGGTGGGCCACTGGAGCGGCGAGGAGGAGGGGGAGGTGGGCTCCAAGGCGTTCACCGAGGACCACCCCGAGGTGCTGGCGGGGCTGGAGGCCCTCTTCAACCAGGACAACGGCACGGGACAGGATCGTGCGCATCGGCGGCGCCGGACTGGTGCACGCCCCCGAGCACGTGAACCGGTGGCTGTCCAACGTCCCCCTGGAGTGGCGCCTGCGGATCAACGGCGGCCAGCCGGTGGTGCCGGGCCGGCCGGCCGGCGGCGGCAGCGACGACTTCTCCTTCGGCTGCCACGGGCTCCCCGCCTTCGGCCTGGGCGCCCTGTCGTGGGACTACGGCACCACCACCTGGCACACCGAGCGGGACACGTACGACAAGGTCGTGTTCGACGACCTGCGCTACAACGCGACCTTGACCGCCATGCTGGTCTACCTGGCGTCGGAAGACCCGGGCCGCATCCCCCTGGAGCGGGTGGACCTGGCCGCCCAGGCCGGCGGGCGCTTCGGCGGTGGGGCGTGGCCCGAGTGCGAGAAGGCGCCCCGCTCCACGAGCCCGCGGCTCAAGTGACCCCCCGGCGCGGGGGGCCGGCCCGGGCTCACCCGGCCGGCTCCTCCCGCGCCGCCTCCTCCCCCTCCTCCACCGGCTGCCCCTCCCGGGGCCCCAGCCCCACCGCCTCCAGCAGCACCAGGGCGTTGGTGGTGGTGGAGGGCCCCGGGCGCAGCCGGTAATCGAAGGCCAGCCGCGGCCCCCCCGGCCCCCGCTCCACCGACTCCTGGAAGTGGTACGTGCGGGTGCGCCGCTCCAGATCGGGCGCGGTGTGCAGGGTGAGGTCGTGGGTGGTGGCGGCGCCCACGGCGCCGGCGTCCAGGAGGTGGCGCAGCACGGTGCGGGCGCCCGCCCTGCGCTCGGCGGTGTTGGTGCCCTGGAGCACCTCGTCCAGCAGGTAGAGGACGGGCGGGTCGCTGGGGCGGGTGGCCCACGCCGCCTCCACCACCCGCTTCATGCGGAGCAGCTCGGCCATGAAGCGGCTCACCCCCGACTCCAGGGAGTCGTCCACGGTCATGCTCGTGAAGACGCGCACGGGCTCCAGCGCCAGCGCGTCGGCGCACACGGGCCCGCCGGCCAGGGCCAGCACGGCGTTGGCCCCGAGGGCCCGGAGCAGCGTGCTCTTCCCGGACATGTTGGAGCCGGTCACCAGCAGGAACTCCCCGGGGGGCGGCAGCGCCACGTCGTTGCGCACGCAGCGGTCGGGCGGCAGCAGGGGGTGGCCCAGGGCCCGGGCGCGGAAGGGGGCCCCCTCCGCCGTCCCCACCTCGGGGAAGGCCCAGTCCGGGTGGTCGTGGGCGAGGGTGGCCAGCGCCGCGAGCGCTTCGACCTCCCCCAACGCCTCCAGCCACCCCCGGACACGCCGTCCGTGGGCCGCCTTCCACGCCTCCAGGCGGCGGTGCAGGTGGACGTCGGCCAGGAGGAGGTAGTTGAAGACCGGGTAGTAGGCGTTGGCCCGACTCTCCACCACGTCGAGCCAGCGGGCCAGGGAGCGGAGGAGGCGGGGCGCCTCGGCCCTGCCCTCGCCGTCGGCGCCGACCCGGGCGAGGACGTCGTCCAGGAGGGGAGACGCCGTCCCGCCCTCCGCCGCCGTCCGGTGGCCTCGTGCGAACGCCCCGGCGGCCTCGAGCTGGGCCGCGTAGCGGGGCACCGACGGCCGCACGGCCACGGCGGCGTCCATGTCGGCCGCGATGGGTGAGGCCACCCGCCACAGCGCCCAGCTCTGGAGCGCCAGGGGCACGAACCACAGGGGGGCCGAGGCCAGTGGCCACGCCACCGCGCCCAGGACGCCCGCCAGGTACAGGGCGAGGAGCACCACCGTCACGGGCGGCAGCAGCCACGCCGCCGCGCCCAGGAAGCGCCGCTCCGTCAGCCAGCCGGGCGCCTCGGCCCAGCCCAGGAAGCGGGCGACGGCGGCCGGCGCCTCGGGCTCCCCGCCCCTGCCCCGGGCCGCCAGCTCCAGGCGGCCGGCCGCGGCGGGCGCCAGCGCCCCGACCGCCCCCTGCCGGGCCCGCACCACGTCGGCGGCCGCCGGCGCCAGCAGCCACTCGGCCAGGGCGTCCCGCCCGGCGGCCGTGGTCACGGGGCCGCACAGCCGCTCCAGGGAGGCGTGGCCGAAGACGCCCAGGTCCGTGGCGTAGGGGTGGTCGGGCGGGGCGTGAGGCGCCGCCGTCGCCTCGGGCGCGCGGGCCAGGGCGTCCCAGTCCCGGGCCAGGCGGGCCAGCCCCTCCCGGGCCAGCGCCTCCCGCACCCGCCGGGCCCGGCCCGCCGCCCGCAGGCGCCGCTGGGCCACCACCGCGGCCACGAAGCCCACCGCGGCCAGGAGCGCCCCCGCCCAGGCCGCCCCGGCGGCCACCCCCGACAGGGGGTCGGTGAGGACCACGAGGCCCACGGCGGCGAGGAAGGAGGCCACCCGGGGCGTGCCCAGACGCGACGCCCGCGCCTCCAGTGTGTCGGCGGCGCGGGCGTGCTCTCCTGCGGCTTCGGCGTACCAGGCGTGGGGGGCGCTCATGACGACCAAGGTAGCGGTGCGCACCCGGCCGTGAGGACCTCCCTCCCCCCGTTCAGCGAGGGCGTAGGGCGACTACTCGCGCCCCCCACGCGGCGGCGCCGGCGGTGGCTCCCGCGTGGCCTTGGTGGTCGAGCTGATCTGCAGGTCGAAGCCGTTCGGCGTCTGGGTATGGTAGCTCTTGTAGCCGGCGGTGTGGATGTCGCCCCGGCCGCCCGTGTCCTCCCGGGCCGGCAGGCCGCGCTGCTCCAGCGCCGCCTTCACCTCGTCGGGGTCGAACGGCTGGATGCCGAAGGAGATGTGGCCGATGTTCGCCCCCATCGGCGTTGGCGCGCCCGGCCGGTTGAACGTGCGGATGATCAGGTCGCCGGCGTCGCCCGCCTGCACCTGGTTCTGGTTGCCCGTGTCGGTGGTCCCCTTCCACCCGAGCAGCGCCTGGTAGAAGGCGACCGACTTCTTGTAGTCCGGCACCTCGTAGGAGATGTGGTCCAGCCAGACCGTCCTCCACTTCGTATGGGCGAACGGAGCCGGCGCGCCCAGGGTCGCGTTGCCCGGGCCCCGGCCGCTGCGGCCGCCGCCGTTGGTGAGCTGGAGGTCGAAGCCGTCGGGGTCCTTCACCCGGAAGCTCTGGTAGGCACCGTGGTGGTTCGCGACCGGGTCGAGTCCCCGCTTCTTGAGCTCGGCCTCCACCGTCTTCGCGTCCCACGGCTCGATGACCCACGCGAAGCCGGTGAACTTCGCCTGCTCGGGCTTGTAGGGCCGGCGCCGGGCCTCGGGCAGGCGCGCCTGCATCTGCTCGTAGCGCGCCATCTCCTCCTGGCTGGGCGGCGGCGGTGCGTACCCGCCCCGGAGGACGATGCCGCCCACGTCGCCCATGTCGAGCACCGCCCGCTCCTGGTCGACGCTGCGCACGTCCCAGTTCATCAGCGCGTTGTAGTAGGCCGCCTCGGCCTGGTGGTCCCACACCTGGGCGATGAAGTGGTCGAGGGAGATGGTCTTCCAGCCGGTGGGCTCGAAGGGAAGATCGGGCCGGGGCGTGGCGCGCGGCGCTCCGCTCCCCGCGGCGGATCGGGGCAGCCCCCGGGCCAGTGCCGCCGCGGGCGTGGCCGCTACGGCCAGGCCCAGCGCCTGGAGCAGTTGGCGGCGCGACAGGCGTCCGCCGTCGAACGCCTCCAGCAGCCTCGAAAGTTCATCCGTCATGGGAATCCTCCAAGCGCGATGGGACCGGGGTGAGCAGTGCCGCTCGAGAGTACGACGGGCGTGAAGCCGCCGGCAAGGAGACGGTGGAGGTGTGCGGCGCGTTAAATCGGATCGGACGGGACGGGCGACCGCCCGCCCCCCCCGACGCGAGCGGCCCCGGACGCCGTGAAGCGTCCGGGGCCGCCGCCCCAACGAGGGGCCCGAAGGCCCGCGAGCCGACGGGGCCGCCGTCAGCCCAGCTCGGCCACCCAGGCGTGGGTGACCTCGGCGATGTCCTCCACCCGGGAGATCAAGCCGGCGTCCACGGGGCCGTCCATGGCCACCGCGGCCAGCGCCTCGCCGCCCTGGGACAGGCGGGCCTGGTGGTACTCGGCGATGTTGATGCCGAGCTCGCCCAGGATGGTCCCCACCCGCCCGATGACGCCGGGCACGTCCCGGTTCTTGAGCAGGAGGAGCGCGCCCTGGGGCACGATGTCCAGGTGGTAGTCGTCGATCCTGACCAGGCGGGGGTGCCGCTCGCCCAGCAGGGCGCCGGCCACCCGGGTCTCGCCCTTCTCGCCCCGGACGATGACCTCCACGAACTCGGTGTAGTCGGTGCGCCGGGCCAGCCGGTGCGTCGACACGCCGATCCCCCGCACCTCGGCCAGGTGGGGCGCGTTCACGAAGTTCACCTGGTCCTCGCCCAGGATGGTCCCCAGGAGCCCCATGAGGACGTACGAGGACAGGGGCTGGGTGGCGTCCGACGCGTCACCGGCGTAGCGCACCTCCACGCCCAGGATGCCGCCGGGGGCCAGGACGCAGCCCAACCGCCCCAGCATCTTGCCCAGGTCCAGCAGCGGCTGGAGACGCCGCAGCGCCTCGCTGCCGATGGCGGGGGCGTTGAGCGCCCGGGACAGGTCGCCTTCGGCGAGGGCGGCCCGCACGGCGCCGGCGATCTCGTCGGCCACCAGCTCCTGGGCCTCGGCCGTGGACGCCCCCAGGTGGGGGGTCAGCACCAGGTTGGGCGCGCTCCTGAGCGGGCTGTCCGCCTCCAGGGGCTCGTTCTCGTACACGTCCAGGGCGGCCCCTGCGATGACGCCCTCGGTGAGCGCCTCCGCCAGCGCAGCCTCGTCCACCACGCCGCCCCGGGCCACGTTCACCAGGTACGCCGTGGGCTTCATGGTGCGGAGCGTCTCGGCGTTAGCCAGCCCCTTGGTCTGGGGCGTGAGTGGCACGTGGAAGGACACCACGTCGCCCCGGGCCATGACCTCCTCGAAGCTCGCCTTCTCGATCTTCAGGTCCTGGGCGCGCTCGTCGGTGAGGTACGGGTCGTGGGCGACCACGGCCATGCCGAACGCCTGGGCCCGCTTGGCGACCTCGCCGCCGATCCTGCCCGCGCCCACCAGCCCCAACGTCTTACCGCGGAGCTCCACGCCGGAGAACTTCGAGCGCTCCCACTTGCCCTCGTGTACCGAGCGGTCGGCCACGGCGATCTTGCGGGCCGTGGCCAGGATGAGGGCCAGGGTGAGCTCGGCCGCCGACACGGTGTTGCCCGCCGGCGCGTTCAGCACCGCGATGCCCCGCTCGGTGGCGGCGTCCAGATCGATGTTGTCGACGCCCACGCCCGCCCGGCCCACCACGCGCAGCTCGGCGGCGTCGGCCAGGAAGTCCTTGGTGACCTTGGTAGCGCTGCGCACGATGAGCCCGTGGGCCCGGGGCAGCGCCTCCTTCATCTCCTCCGGGGTGGTCACCGTCACCACCTCGAAGCGGTCGTCGTCCAGCAGCGCCTGCAGCGCCTTGGTCTTGACCTTGTCGGCGGCGATGACCGTGAAGCGCCCCTGGGGGGGGAGCCCGGTGGAAGGCGCCGCCGTCGGCTGGGTGGCCGTGCCCGCGGGGCTCATCGGGCCCCCTCCAGCACGGAGCGCAGCGCGTCCTCGGTGGCCTCGAGCACCGCCTCGGTCTCGGCCACCGTGTGGTCACCCATGTGGCCGATGCGGAAGCTGGTGGGCTTCAGCTTCCCGTAGCCGCCGCCGATGACGAAGCCTCGCTCCTTCACGCCCTTCACCACGTCGGGGCCCGCGACGCCCTCGGGGAGCGCGATGCAGGTGACGGTGGGGGAGCGGTGGGCGGCGTCCGCCAGCACCTTCAGCTCGACGCCGAGGCGCTCGCCCGCGGCCTTCGCCCACGCCGCGCACGCCTGGGACATGGCCCGGTGGCGCGTCCAGCGGGCCTCGAGGCCCTCGCCGAAGATGCGGCCGAGCTGCACGTCCAGGGCGTACAGGAGCGACACCGCCGGCGTGGTCGGCGTCTGGAGCTTCTTCATGTTCTTGGCGAACTCGAGCAGGTCGAAGTAGTGGCCCTTGTACCGGGCCGTCTGCGACCGCTCCAGCACCCGGTCCGACGCCACTGCGAAGGCGAGGCCGGGGGGAGGGCCAGCGCCTTCTGGGAGCCGGTCAGGACGTAGTCGATGCCCCATGCGTCGGCCCGTACCTCAGCGCCGCCCAGCCCCGTCACGCTGTCGACCAGCAGCACCACGTCGTCGGCCTCGTTCACCACCCGGGCGATGGCGGCGATGTCGTTCAGCACCCCGGTGGAGGTCTCGGAGTGGGCCACGGTGACCGTGTCGTAGTCGCCCGAGGCGAGGCGGCGGGCCACCTCCTCCGGGTCGTTGTGCTCGCCCCACGCCACCTCGTAGCGGTCCACCTCCAGCCCGCACGCCTCGGCGATGTCGCCGTAGCGCTCGCTGAACGCGCCGTTCACCACGGACAGGACCTTCTTCCTGCCCGCGTTCCTGGCGCCGGCCTCCATGAGACCGGTGGCGGAGGAGGTGGAGATGAAGACGGGCCGCTCGGTGACGAAGAGGGCCTTGAGCCCCTCCTGGAGCCTCCCCATGAGCTCCTGGATGCCCGCGCCCCTGTGCCCGATCATGGGCTTGGCCTGGGCCTCCAGGACGTCGGGGTGGACCTCGGTGGGACCGGGAAGGAAGAAGCGGCCGAACTTCGGCGGCGCGCTGGTGGCTGTCTGGCTCACGGTGTCGCTCTCCTGCGCCCGGAGGCGCGGGCTCGGTTTCGGATGGGTGGCGGGTCGAGAACTGGGTCAAGCATCGAAAGGTAAGGCTACCGGAGAGGTTGGCTACAGCCCCCCCGCAGCGGTCCCCCCCCGGCGGAGGGGCTCATCGCCAGTAGTCCTTCCAGCGGATGTAGTGCACGGGGGTGACCCCTCCCTGGGCCAGCACCTCCAGCCCTTCGGAGCTCCGGTACGCCTCCCGGTAGAACACGTGGGAGACGTTCGCCTGGATCATGAGCTTGGCGCACATGACGCAGGGGCTCGCGGTGACGAAGGCGACCTTGTCCCGGAGCTGCCCCGGCGCCTTCACCAGGGCGTTCATCTCGGAGTGGATGCAGCCGCAGCGGCCGGGCTCGCTGGTGTCGCAGCGGTTGGGGAAGCCCCGGGCGTTCCCGTTGTAGCCGATGGCCACCACGTTCTCCAGCCGCTGGTCGGTGAGGACGGTGCCCACCTGCAGCCGGGCGCACGTGCTCCGCTTGGCCAGCTCGTCGGCCATGCGCAGGTAGATCTCGTAGAGGGGCGGCCGCTCCACCTGCGGCACAGGCTCGCCGACGCCGATCTCCTGGAGGTTCATGGGATGGGTGTTCCCGGCGACGCCGTCCCGGTGGATCAGGGGCACCGGCTTGGCCTCACGCCACCTGCTCCAGATAGTGGCTGTGCACCCACCCCTGGAGGTCGGCGTCCTCGGCCCCTTCCACCTTCACCAGCCACCACGGGTCCTGGGTGCGGACCGGCTCCACCACCGTGCCGGCGGCCAGGGGGCTCTGGGGGAGCTTGTCGTGCTGGGTGCCCGGACCCGTCCGGATGTTGAGGGCGGCCGTGGCCCGGTAGCGGACGGGCTCGTCGTCGGCCCGGCCCAGCACCCGGGCGCGGAAGCTGGCCATGGGAAAGGCCGGACCCGGATCCACCTTGCGGCCGGGGGCGATGTCGGAGTGGCCGATGATGTCCAGGAGGTCGTACTTCCGCACCACCGTGCGCGCCACGGAGAGGGCGGCCTCGAGCTGGGGCTCGGTGTAGGTCTGCCAGCCGTAGATGCGGCCGCTGTCGTCGTTGGGGGCGGGGCCCTCCACCACCTCAGCGTCGGGTATCTTGCCGCCCCACCACGCGTACCATCCGTCGCCCCGACGTTCGAGCTTGCCCGCGTTGTCCAGCTCGATGCCGATGGCGTACTGGTTCAACCCCACCAGCCCCTGCCACCGGCTGCGCCCCGCGTGCCACGCCACCCGGTCGAAGGGAACGAGCTGGGTGACGGCGCCGTCCCGGCCCACCACCACGTGGGCGCTGGCCTTCGCCTCGGGGGCGCACAGCCAGTCGATGGACTCCTGGGCGCTCCGCCCCGCGGTGAAGTGCATCACCAGGTAGCGGGGGTCGTAGCTTCCGCCCCGGTTCGGACTGGGGTGGAACGCCACCTCCGTGCCGTCGTCCAGCACCAGCTTGTTCCGTCGGATGCGCATGGGGAGTCTCCCTTTCGGCCCTATCGTACGGAGGCCGCCTCCCGCCGCGAAGCCTTCTTGCGGAGGTTGGCGTCCAGGATTCGCTTGCGGAGCCGGATGGCGTCGGGGGTCACCTCGATGAGCTCGTCCGGCTCGATGAACTCCAGGGCCAGCTCCAGCGTGAGCCGCCGGGGCGGCTCCAGCTTGATGTTCTCGTCGCTGGAGGTGGTCCGCATGTTGGTGAGCTTCTTCTCCTTCGTGACGTTCACGTCCATGTCGTCGGGCCGGACGTTCTCGCCCACGATCATGCCCGCGTACACCGCGTCGCCCGGCGACACGAACATGGTGGAGCGCTCCTGGAGGTTGAACAGGGCGTAGCCCACGGCCACACCCTCCCGGTCGGCCACCAGCACGCCGCGCTTGCGGCCCTGGAGGCTGCCCGCCCAGGGGGCGTACTCCAGGAAGTTGTGGTGCAGGATGCCCTCACCCCGGGTGTCGGTCATGAACTCGGAGCGGTAGCCGAACAGCCCCCGGGCCGGGATGCGGAAGCGCAGCCGCGTCGCCCCCGAGTCCATGGGGCGCATGTCCGTCATCTCGCCCCGGCGCGAGCCCAGCTTCTCGATGACCGTGCCCACCATGTCGGAGGGCACCTCCACGACCGCCTCCTCGAAGGGCTCCAGCACCTCGCCGCCCGGCCCCTTGCGGGTGATGACCCGGGGGCGGGACACCTGGAACTCGTACCCCTCCCGGCGCATGGTCTCCATGAGGATGGTGAGGTGGAGCTCGCCCCGCCCGCTCACCTGGAGGGTGTCGGGCTGGTCGGTGTCCTCCACCCGGAGCGCCACGTTCCGCTCCAGCTCCTTGAAGAGACGCTCCCGCACCTGCCGGGTGGTGACGAACTTCCCCGCCTGCCCGGCGAAGGGGGAGTTGTTCACCGCGAAGTCCACCGACAGGGTCGGCTCCTCCACGGCGATCCCCCGGAGGCGCTCCAGCCGGTCGGGGTCGGTGAGGGTCTTGCCGATCTCCACGCCCTCGAGGCCCGCCAGCGCCACGATGTCGCCCGCGCCCGCCTCCTCCACCTCTTCCCGCTCCACCCCCAGGAAGGTGTAGAGCTTCATCACCCGGGCCTCCTCGGCCTCGTCCTCCGCCACCATCCCCGGGTCCCCGTAGGGGAGGAGGGCCACCTGCTCGCCCACCCGCACCCGCCCCCGCTCGATCCTGCCGATGGCGATGCGCCCCACGTACGTGGAGTAGTCCAGGGTCGACACGAGCATCTGGAAGGGGCCGTCCGGGTCGGCGGAGGGCGCCGGGAAGTACTCGACGATGGTGTCGAAGAGGGGCACCAGGTCGTCCCGCTCCCCGTCCAGCGTCCGGGTTGCCCACCCCTCACGGCCGGAGGCGTACAGGAAGGGGGCGTCGAGCTGGGCGTCGGTGGCCTCCAGCTCCATGAACAGCTCCAGCACCTCGTCGTGCACCGCCTTGGTGCGGGCGTCGGGGCGGTCGACCTTGTTCACCACCACCACCGGCAGGAGCCCCAGCTCCAGCGCCTTGCGGGTGACGAAGCGGGTCTGGGGCATGGGGCCCTCGGCGGCGTCCACCAGCAGGAGCACGCCGTCCACCATGCGCAGGATGCGCTCCACCTCACCGCCGAAATCGGCGTGGCCCGGGGTGTCGACGATGTTGATCTTCACGTCGCCCCAGTGCACGGCCGTGTTCTTGGACAGGATGGTGATGCCCCGCTCGCGCTCGAGGGGGTTCGAGTCCATCACCCGCTCCTGGACGTGCTGGTTCTCCCGGAAGATCCCGGCCTGGCGGAGCATCTGGTCCACCAGCGTGGTCTTGCCGTGGTCGACGTGGGCGATGATGGCGATGTTGCGGATGGACATGGTGCTGCAAGCCCTCTCGAACCGGCCGCGGAGGGCCGGGTGTGCGTCGTTGGAATAGCCCGTGAATTTAACGGCGCGGGGGCCCGCCTTGCAGGGGGGCGCGGGATGGGCGGGGCCGCTGCGTCGCCGGCAGCGCAGCACGCGGGGGGTGCGCGTCGGTTCGGTGTTGCGTTGTGGGTGATTATTGCCGACAACGTGGCGCGGATGGGTCGCCGGCCGCAGTCCGCGTTGCGTTCTGGGCGATTATTGCCGACAACGCAGCGCGGGTGCGCCGCGGGCCGGGGGTGCGTGTCGCGTTCGGCGGCCCTCAGCCCCTCCGCTCCTTCTTGTGCTCGAGAAGGCTCCTGAGAAAGTGCCCGGACCGCCGATCCACCGCCGTGGTCACCAGCGCCAGGGGAGACTCGGGCGTGTCCGGATCGGAGAGCCCCACCAGTTGGGGCCGGCCGAAGTAGGCGTAGCCCTCGTCCTCCAGCTCGATGTCCCAGCGACCTCCGAGGGATCGGCGGTAGGTCTCACCGACGTACCGGGCGGCCTGATCGAGCTCCTGGGCGGCGCTCCGCGGCTCGGTGGCCTCCAGGCTGGGGAAGCGGTCCAGGAGCCATCCCTCCAGGGCGTCGAGAGACTCGGGGCTGAAATCGAGGCGCGCGGCGAGGGGCTTCGGCACTCTGGCGAAGAGCTCTCCGAGGGCGTCGTCCATGGAGGCGAGCCAGAACTCGAAGTCCTCACGGGTGGTTCGCGGCGGCTGCATGACGTGGACCTCAGCGGAACTCGAAGAGGGGGGCCCTGGGGAGCTGCTCGATGGGCACACGGGGATGGATCTCGCGGAAGAGAATCCCCGCGGCCCTCAGCTCGTCCCGGAGGGGATCGCTCAAGCGACCCTCGATATACCACATGATGGTCCACTGCTGCTGCACGAGCTCGGCGTCACGGCGCACCTCCCACATGATCTCGTCGGATCGGGAAACGTAGCCTTCCTTGACCTCCACGGCCCTCCGGGTCCGGACGTCCGCGATGTCGAGGCGCCGCCGCTGACCACCCACCTCCACGGTGACCTCGCGCTTGCCCCAGCCGTGGACTTCGTGGTAGGCATCGGCGATCTGATGCCCGCGCTGGGCCCGCAGCATGTTCGACTGATAGACGCTGCTCCAGTGATCGTACTCCCATTGGCCACCCCTCTCCCGGTATTCGGCCCACCGCTGCGCCTTGTGCTCGGCGGTTCCGGGGAAGAGGCCCTGGTCCACGGAGCCGCTCCGCACCCGCAGATCCTGGAGGGCCTCCAGCTCTTCCGCAGTGAGGGTCGCGGGATCTCGCTGGACCAGTGCGGCGAAGCGCTCGTTCTCCGCGGCACTCAGGCCCGGGAGCTCGAGACGGGAAGGAGGCGCGGCGACGGGCTCTCCGGGAGCCCGCTCCCCCATCCACTCCATCACCTGCTCGGGGGTCATCTCCTGGAGCTGTTCGATATGGGGTCCTTCCCCGAGGAAGCAGCGCCAGTCCGAGCTGAAACGGCACCAGCGCCCCTCGAAGTCCATGCGCCAGACGTGCTCGCCGCCCGGCAGCTCGATCTCCGCCAGGTAGCGGGGGTCGGACGACGGCCGGACCTGGCCCTGGTTCGCCTCGATCCACTCGTATTCGGCGGCGCGGTCGATGTCGGACAGCTCCGACGTGGGCTCCCGGCCCACGGGTGCAGGCTCCTCCTCCACGCGGGGGGCCCGGGGCTCCTCCTCCACGCGCGGAGCCGGCGGCCGCTCCTCCACGTTCGGAGCCGGCGGCCGCTCCTCCACCCTCGGAGCCGGCGGCCGCTCCTCTGCCCGCGGAGCCGGTGGCTGCTCCTCCACCCTGGGGGAAGGCGGCTGCTCCTGCGCCCTGGGGGCCGGCGGCTCCTCCCTGCGCGCAGCCCCCCCCTCCCCCACCCTCGACGGCGGCTCTTCCCGCACCGGCGCTCCCCGGTGGGCCGCCCCCTCCAGCCCGCCCTCGCCGGCGCCCAGCGCCCGCTCCTCGGCGTGGGCGCCGGCCCGGGCCGCCCCCCGCACGACCTCCCTGCCCGTCACCTCCAGGCCGATACGCTCCAGCGCCGGGGCCGCCGCCTCCAGGAGGTCCCGGCCGAGGCGCACCAGGGCGTCGCCCACCGTGCGCAGGGCGGCCATGATCCGGCGCAGGGCGCCGCCCACCACGCCCTCGGAGCTGGCCAGGCGCTCCACGATGCGGAAGACCCATCCGCCCAGGCGCTCCAGCAGGCCGAAGACCGGGCTGAAGAGGATGTCCTGGGCCTTGTTCAGCGCCTTGAGGAGCCCCACCACGGCCTCCACCGCCCAGTGGGCACCCTCGGCCACGTTGATGATCCCCTCGCTCAGGAGGAAGAAGATCACCTCCATGACGATGGTGCCGGCGAGCCACCCGATGGACTCGCCCACGTTGTAGGCCATGTCGCCGCCCACCTCCGCGGCGGAGGGGCTCAGGATGGCGTCGGCGGCCTGGTCGGCCAGCGCCTTCCCCTGCGCCTGCATGGAGTCCTGGGCTTCCGCCCACAGCTCCCCGAGCTTCGCCCGCAGGATGTCGAACGTCGATCCGGCGTGGCCCTGGTACTGGTCCCGCATGGCGTCCATGAACCCGGACACGATGGTCTGGACCGGCCCCCGCACCTCGTCCACGAACGCCCGGAGGCGCGCCCCCACCGAGCCGGCCTCTGGAGGGGCGGCGGCGGCCCCCGCGCGGGTGGCGCCGGCGGAGGCCCCCGCTCCGCCGGACGCGGACGATCCGGAGGGCGCCGACGACGCGGCCGCGGACTCGCCGGCCACCCCGGTAGCCGCCCCTGCCGCCGGGGACGTGACGCCCACGGCCGCCAGGATGGTGGAGCCGCTCTCCCGGGACGGAAGGCCCAGGAGCTGCCGCGCCTCGCCGTCCAACCAGGCGGTGAGCTCCCACAGCCCCTTCAGAATGTCCCACACCAGGACGAACACCCCGATGAGGTCCTCCCACATGCCTTTCAGGAAGCCCCACACGAACCCCAGGGCGAACTCGGGGCCGGACCAGAGGAGGAGCTTCGCTACCCGCTCCGTGAGCGTGACCTTCCGCTCGGCGCTCCAGCTCCGGGCCTCTTCCAGAAAGCCGATGAAGCCGGGGCGCATGAGGGACCAGAGGGGTCCGAACAGGGGCAGGTCGGGGGCGACGCGGAGCGCCTCCAGGGCCAGGTCCAGGACCAGGTCGATGACGGGCGCCTTGTAGCATGCCGGCAGGAGGATCCAGGCACCCAGCGCGAACAGCCCCAGGACCACGAAGGGGAGGAGCGGCGGATTCATCACCACCAGCACGATCACCGCGGCCACCGCCAGGATGCTCCGCACCACCTTCCACGCCTCGGAGGCCCACGACCGCACCTTCTTCGAGATGCGGGGCATCTCCTTGGCCACCCGTCCCCACAGGGCCTGGAGCCCCTTGCCCAGGAGGCGCAGGACCGGCACCACGGCGCCGATGACGGGGAGGTCTTCCAGCGGCCCCACCGCCGCCGTCACCGCCTCCACCAGGGGCGAGATCTGCTGGTACAGCCAGTCCACGTGGGACGCCACCTGGTCCGCGAAGGAGCGGAGGGCACGCAGCGCCGCCGGCAGGAAGGTGTGCTGCACCGCCGGGTCCTCGGACGCGAGCCGGGCCAGGTCCGTGTCCCCCCGGTGCTCCCACAGCCAGCCCAGGGCCGTCCACAGCTCCCGGGCGGCGGCGATGCTCTCGCCGGCGCCCTCCAGCCCGCTCACCTGGTACAGGATGATCCCCACCTGGCGCAGCCCGGCCAGGGCGGCGGGGGCCACGTCTTCCTTCAACGACCTCCACGCCCGGGAAGCCAGGTCCTGGAGACGGCTGAGGATGCCCCCCTCGCCGCCCAGCCCCAGCTCGCCCGACAGCCAGGTCCACGCTTCTTCGGAGAGGGTCCGCACCTGCTGGAGCTCGCGGCGCAGCTCGCCGCCCATCGCCTGGAGGCCGGTCCAGACGGCCGTGAGCTGCTCGATCTGGTTCCGGGCCCACGCCCCCACCACCTCGGAGAAGACGGTGTGCAGGGCGACCAGACTGGTCCGGAGGACCTCCACCACCGGGCTGTGGAGGATAGCGCGGCCCAGGTTTCCCAGGACGCCCACCACCTGGGCGAAGGCCCAGCATCCGAAGCCGCCGGACGCCTCGACGTCCTGGGCCAGCGCCGCGACGAAGGCGCCGATCCAGCGGCCCAGGCGCCCCACCAGCTCACCGGGAGAGGCGCCGCCCAGGAGCCCGCGGATCCAGCCACCCACCGTCTCCCTGACCCACCCGGACAGCACGGTGAGGGGACCCTCCCGGACCATGCGGGCAAGGAAGGGCGAGACCCCCTCCACGAGGGAGGCGAATCCCTCCCGCACGGCGTCCACGCCGTGGCCCACGGCCGAGCGCACCTCCTGGTAGCCCTCCCGGACCGCTTCCACGCCGTGGCCCACGGCCGAGCGTGCCGCGTGGTAGCCCTCCCGGGCCGCTTCCACGCCGTGGCCCACGGCCGAGCGTGCCGCGTGGTAGCCCTCCCGGGCCGCTTCCACCCCTCGCCCCGCCACGTCGCGGGCGCCCTGGTAGCCTTCCTGGACCTTTCCGGACGCCCAGTCCTCCACGCTGCGGGCGTCGGACAGGAAGCCGCCCAGGACGCCCTCGTCCTCCTGCCGACGCACCGTTGCGGGGGCGCGGGGGGCGGGCGTCGCGGCGAGGCGCCAGGCGCCCCCGACGGCGCCGCCGGACAGCGCCGCCCGGGCCGAACGGTCCGCGGCGCGCTCGTCGGCACCGTCGGCCGGGGCCACGGGATAGCCGTCGCCCCGGCGGCGGGGTGCGTACGAGGGGGCCTGGAACGTGTGGGCGATCTCGTGGGCCAGGAGGCTCCGGCCCTCCCCCGTGCCGGGCCGGTAGCGCCCCGAGCGAAAGACCAGGTGGGGCCCCAGGGCGTACGCCTGGGCCCCCACGGTGCGGGCGGAGGCGTCGGCGTCGGACCCGGTGTGGACGCGCACGTGCTCGAGGCTCCTGCCGAAGCGGGGCTCGAAGAAGGCCCGCTCGCGCCGTCCCAGCGGGCGGCCGGCGCCCTTCACCCCGGATTCCACGGCCGAGGAGGGCGCGGCGTCCCCGCTCCCACCCCCCTCCCCCCGGCAGCTCGGGCAGCCGCAGGAGGCGCCCCCCCGGCACAGGCGCAGGGTCGACCCCAGGGCGAGCTCCAGGGAGGCGGCGGGCGCCGCCGGCCCGGCCCCGGCCGCGGGGCGCGGCTCGGCCTTCCCGGGGGGCGCGCGGGAAGGAGCCGGCTCCTTGGCGGGGGCCGTCTTCACCGCTGGAGCTGGGTCCAGCGGCGGGGCCTCACTGGCTCACGGCGAGGAGAAGGACGTCGTCCACCGTCACCCCGTCCCGGTCCAGCAGGCCCTGCTCGAAGTCCGACAGGGTGGTGAGGGCGGCCGAGGCGCCCGGGTCCATCATGTCCAGTGGCCCCAGGAGCTCCATGACGCTCTCCAGGCGCTGCTTGGCGGCGGCCTCGTCGGGGTTCGCTTCCCGGGTGGCCAGCTCGAGGCGCATGTAGGGCGCCCGCTTCCGGAGGATGCGCGCCATGGCGTCGGTGACGCCCGGGTCGGCCACGCTGCCGTCGGGGTTGAAGGAAAGCACCAGGGAGCTGTCGTCCACCACGATGCTCCGGTCGTCGTCGGGCCCCTGGAACGCGTAGATGCGGGCCGTCCTCGGCACGGGCTGCACCTCCGTCTGGGCCGTGATGAACGTGGCGGCGTCGAAGGGGAACGGCTTGCCCGCGGGGACGTCGAGCTTCTCGGCGGAGCCCGGACTGCCGCCGAGCCCGCTGGCCACCGACAGCGCCTGACGCTCCAGGGGCTCGGAGCTTCCGGCCGGCGCCGCCACGGCCGCCTGGCCGGGGACCCCCTCCCCGTGGGCCTCCTTCCACGCGGACAGCACGTCCTGGGGGAAGGCGCCCTCCAGGGTCGCCGTGCCGGAGCGGAACGTCACGCTTCCCAGCGGCCGGGTGAGGGACGCGAAGGCAGAGTTCGGTCCCGTGTCGATGCCCTCCGACTGCACCAGCTTGAGCAGGCGGCCCCGGGCCTCGGCGGAAACGTCGAACACCTGGTGGGTGAGGGTGGCCACCTGCCGGGGCAGGGTGACCAGGAGCACGACGCCGTCGGCGTCGCCGGCGTCGAGGCCGGCCGGAACGGCGTCCAGCACCTCCAGCGGAGGCGGTCCGTCGGCGTTCTCGTCCACCAGCCCCTCGACCCTCCCCAGACGGCTCCGGGCCAGACCCGGGTCGCCCTCCCCCGGCAGCGCCGATGGGGCCAGCAACCCGTACGCCACGGGCCCCGCCTCCAGCGCCGCCCACGCCGTCACCAGCGTGGCCGAGGGCGAGGCCAGGTCGGCCAGCCCGCCCTGGAACGCCACCGTGGTCACCGCCTCCGGCGGAAGCTTCCGGAACAGCCCCGCATCGCCCTGGGCGACGGCGTCACGGATCGCCTTCACCCTGCCCGCGTCCTCCACGGCCAGGTGGAGGACCCGGTACCTGCGGGTGGGGAGGGTCGTGACCGCCTCGGCGGCGCCGCACGTCTTCGTGCGTCGGCGGTGGAAGAGCACCCAGCCGTGGGGACCCCGCACCACGGGGTCGCTGCCCTTGGGCGCGCCGCCGCCGAAGAGGGCCGCCTCCATCTCCTCCCGGTAGCCTGCGTCCCTGAGACCTCTAGCGATGATGTCCATGGCGGCCACCGCGGCCCGGTGGGCGGCGTGGCCCGGGTCGGCCACGGACGCGTCGGGCGTGCTGACTCCCCTGGCGAGGGCCCAGGTGCGGGTCTCCCCGTTCACCGCCTCCTGCACGTCCACGGCGCCCTCCAGGACGCCGGCCCCGGTCCACGTGCCGGTGGTCACCACCCGGACGCCGTCGTTCACGTCCAGGCGGAGCGCGGCCTCCACGGGGCCGTCGGCGGTGGTGCGCAGGTCGGCCTCGAAGGGGAAGTCCACGAGCTGGGTCTCCAGCGCGCCGGCCTGGCCGTCCAGGTACGGCGTCATCACCACGCGCATGCGGGTAAGGCGGCCCCGGAGCTGCCGGAGCTCGCCCGCCGCGCCCGACACCGACGCCAGACGGGCCCGGCCGTCGACCGTCACCTCCACGGTCACGGCGTGGAGACCCACGGCGATGCCGAGGGTCAGCTCCGCGCCCACCTGGACGCTGTCGCCGGGGGCCAGGTCGAAGGGGTTCCGCTCCACCTGGATGCGCACGGCCGCGCCCGCCTCGGGCGCCGCCAGGGAGATGACCTCGGGGCGCACGTGGATGGCCCGGCGGAGCATCTCCGACGTGACCTCGTTGATGGTGCCACCGGTGGGGCCGGTAGAGCCAGCGCCGGTGGCGGTGGCCTCACCGGTCGTGGCGCCGGCCGCGTCGGCCGCGCCCGGCGTGGGCTGGCTGCCGGCGTTCTCCCGCTCCGTCACCGAGCGGGCCGCGTCGGCGGCCAGGCGCATCAGCGCCGTCCCCACCAGGTCCGGAATGTCCTCGGGAGAGAGGGCGATGCGGACGGAGCCGCCGCCCGCCGCGCCCGCAGCCGCCCGGGCCGCGCCCCGGAGCGTGGTCCGGGTCGACACGGCGGAGGCGTCCACCGTCTCGACCATGCGCTTGTTGCCGAACATCGACGCGGGCGGCCGCAACACCAGCCGCACGTCCTGCAGGCCCCCCACGTCCAGCTCGGGGGCGGTGATGGCGCCGTCGGGCACCAGCACGTCCACCTCGGGCTTCCGGCCTGGGTCGTCGAGCCCCTGCAGGAGGGAGATGCGGTCCATGTGCTGGGCCTCCTCCAGGGCGTGGGCCACGAAGTCGGGGCGCACCGCGCAGAAGCGCAGATCCAGCCCCTCGCCCACGAGGGCCCGGACCTGCCGGTCCAGGGAGGTGTCGGACGCCGGGTCCACCGGGAGGTAGCCGGCGGACGGCAGCTCGACGATGCCCCGCTCCACGAGGATGCGCTGGGAAGGGGCGGGGCGCCGGGCCAGGAGCGCCCCCAGGCGCCGTCCCAGCCGCTCCAGCTCCGACGTGTCGGCAAGGGCGTCGGCGGGAAGGGCGTCGGCGGCGGAGGGGACGCTGAGCTCCCGCACGTCCGCCCCGGCGGCGGCGCCGCCCGACTGGGCCTTCTTCCGGAGCGCCTCCACGTAGCGGGAGGCCTCCTTCAGGGCGTCCCGCTCGTCGGCGCAGGGGTCGGCCGCCGGGGTGGGCGAGCCGTCCAGCAGGTCTCCCAGCTGGCACTGGAACTGGAGGATCTCGGCGAGGAAGAGGTCCCACGGCCGCATGGCCATGCGGTGCGCCCAGTAGCGCCGGGGCGGCGCCTCCATGCGCTCCCGGCGCGCGGTCCACGCGTCCAGGAACAGGGTCGTGTCCCCGAGGCGCGCCAGCACCCCCAGGGCCACGTCTCCCGTGGGGGGCGCCTCGGCGCCCCGGCACCAGGCGGCGGAGCGGAGCCCCTCCCCGGAAACGAGGGACGCGGGGGAGCGGCGCGCGTCGGCGAAGTAGGCCGACGCCACCCGGGAGCGGAGGTGGCGGGAGTCGAGCGTCACCGCCGACGACGTGGCCAGCGGCGTCTCCAGCGCCAGGGGAAGGGCCCGCAGCACCACGCCCTCCAGCCGCCAGGGACGCTCCGAGGGGCGGGCGCAGCCGTCGTCGCACAGGCGCCCGTACACGTCCTCGTGACCGCACAGGGCCTCGGCGTGGGCCAGGATCAGGAGGTAGAGGCCCCGGGTGGGGAGGGCGGCCTGGGGGTCGGTCGCGGGGGCTTCCTCGCACAGGGTGAAGCCCACAAGGCCGCCGGAGCCCACCCGGGCCTGCATCCCCGGCGCCGCGCGTCGCGACGCCTCCAGCAGGGCGCTCACGCCCACCGCCGCCTCGCCGGGGAGGAGCAGGAGGCGCCCCTCCCCGTCCACGGCCATGCCCGCCGACAGGGTCAGGCGGTCGCCGTCCACCGCCACGTCCAGTCCGTGGACCACGCCCCGGCCCCCCGCCCGGTTGGACAGGTGGACCAGGGACCGGACGTAGTCCTGCTCGGCCCGCAGGTCGTCGGCCCGGAGGAACTTGCCGTCGAAGTAGTTGAGACGGGTCAGGGGCGTCCCGACGGGGACGAGGGTCCGTCCACCGGCGTCGCCCAACACCACGAGCGCCTCCGAGGCGCCGTTCAGGATCTTCGCCACGGCGCTAGCTCCTTGTCCTGGTCATGAAGACGAAATCGTTGCCGTCGTGCTGGTCGCCGGGAGGGCCGCCCACGGCCCCCGCCAGCGGCACCATGTCGGTGCCCAGGAAGGGCGAGGGACCGGTGCCCCGGACGATGAGGCGCACCAG
The DNA here is from genome assembly GCA_963720485.1 of uncultured Gemmatimonadales bacterium. Taxonomy (GTDB): domain Bacteria; phylum Gemmatimonadota; class Gemmatimonadetes; order Longimicrobiales; family Gaopeijiaceae; genus MFD05684-c1. The sequence goes on along the minus strand of OY970395.1, from coordinate 83,595 downwards.
TTGGCCCGCGGGCTCCGCCCGCAGGGAGACCGTCACCACGCTCCGCCCCCGGTCGTAGTCCACCGACTCCAGGGCCACCTCGACCCAGCCGTCGTTCCGGTCGAAGGCGCTCACCACCACGCCCGCGGCCGCCACGCTGTTCTTGGAGAGGGAGCCCTGGACGGCGAACGTCACCGTCTCCCCCGCCACCGTCACCGAGTCGGGATCCACCCGGGGGCCTCCGGCGTCCGCCCCCGGCGCGGGGGGAGGGGCCGGCGGGGTGTCCGGGGCCGGGTCGCCGCCCTCCCCTGGCCCGGGGGCCGGCGTGGCCGCCGCACCTCCGGGGCAGCACCCCACGGTGAGCTCCTGGATGGTGGAGGTGGCCACCAGCGCCGGACGGACGGTGGGGTCCACGTCCGCCGCCTCCAGCGTCCACGGGTCGTCCTCGGAGGCCCGGGTCAGGCGGATGCCCGTGACCAGCGCCAGGGGAACGGGAGGCCGCCCGTCCACGGGGAAGCGGGGGTCGTCCCCCTCGGCACCCCCGGGAGCCCGCTCGGTGACGTCCAGGGCGGCGAAGCGCCGGAACGCCGCCAGCGCGGCCGGACCCCGCTCGTCCTCCGGCAGCCCGGCGATGTGGTCCAGCGCGTCCAGCACCTCCCGGTCTTCCTTGGCGATGCCGCCCCCCACGTGCCGGGGCGGGCGCAGCCCGAGGAGGAGCCGCAGCCGGGGGTAGGGCCACGGACCGGGGTCGGGGGGTGCCCCGGGAACCAGCGTGAGCTCCACCGTCTCCACGGTGCGGGAGAAGGCCGTGTCGGAGGCGGCGCCCTTGCACGGCTCGGACATGGCGGGCACCGGGCGCGTGGGGCACGCCAGGAGGCGGACCGCCACCCACGCGTCGAAGGCGGCCTCGGTACCACCGCCCTCGGCCTCGGACTCCACGTCCTCCAGCCCCTGGCCGCCCCGGTGCTCCTCGTACCACCGGGCCACGTCCACGCACATGCGCCGATCCAGGTAGAGGGCGTTGCCCGCCGCGTCCATGGCCAGGCCGGGCTCCACCTGCACCTCCCCGATCAGGGCGTCGTCGTCGCCCGCCGGGGCGCTCACCCCCAGCCCCCACACCACCCCCTGGCCGTGGAGCCAGGCGGCGTGCAGCCGCTCCCGCCCCCGGTGGTAGGCCTGCTCGTCCTGGAAGTCCTGGACCCCCAGGAGCTGTCCGAAGTGGTACCGCACCGACAGGAACGGGTCCGCGGGCAGCACCCGCACCTCGCTCGCTCCGCCTGCACAGGTCATGGCCGTGTCCGACACCGGGCTCCTCCTCTGTCTCTCGTCTCGGCCCTTACGGGCCGCGTCTGCTCCGCTCCGTTCCCGCCCATCCAAGAGCCGTCAGCTCTCGCCCTTCAGCGCGCTCCGCGTCCGGGCGTCCAGGCCCCGGGCCAGCGCCTCCTCGCGGGCGTCCTCCTGAAAGCCCGCGTCGTCCAGGTCGTCCCGCAGCCCCCGCGTCGTGTCCGCCTCGTCCAGGGCGCCGGCCAGGGCCGCCTCCGCGCCGTCCAGGGCCGACGACCGGGCGGCGGGGTCCACGTCGTCCCGGAGCCAGGTGAGGTCGTCGGTCACCTCCAGGAAGCGGAGCCAGTGGTCCCACATGGCGTCGGGGACGGCGGCTTCCCACGCCTTCAGGTCCGCCGGGTGGGTGTCCGCCTCGAAGGCGCTGCGGGCGTTGCCGGCGGTGGTGCGGGCGGCGTCCGCGGCGTTCTCGGCCGTGGTGACCAGCCCGGGGTCGAGATCCGGGTCCGCCAGGGCGTTCAGGCGGGCGACCCGCACGTCCCGCTCGGCCCGCTCCAGATCCATGAGGGCGTCGCTCAGCGCCGCGTCCAGGTCGGCGGCCGCCTCGCCGTCGGCGGCCCCGTCGGCCAGGGCCTGGGTCTCGCCTTCGGAGAGCTCCGGGACCGGATCGGCCAGGACACCCCCCGCCCGGTCCAACACCTGGGGGCCTCGGCGGAACACCTCGGCCAGGGCGTCCCAGGCCCGGGCATGTGCCCGGGCCTCGGGCGCGGCGTGCCCGTCGGGCTCCCCCGAGTCCTTCCGCAGCCCGTCCTCCAGGTCCTCCGTGTGGGCGGCGACCTCCCGCACCACCTGGAGGCGGAGGCGGGCCAGCTCCCTGCGCTTGGCCGCCGCGGTGCGGAGCTTGGCGGGGAGGGCCGCCTCCAGCGCCTGGCGGCGGGCGTCCCAGTCGCCGGTGAGGACGTCGCCCGCATCGCCGGCCAGCGTGGAGATGGGCGGCGCGCCCAGGCGGGCGGTCCACGAGCGGGCGCGGCGGTCGGCCTCGGCCGTCGCGGCCTCCCGGTCGGCGGCGGCCGCCGCCAGGCGCGTCCGGGCCCGGTCGAGCTTGCGGGCGGCCAGCGCCTCGTCCACCTCCGCCTCGGCCAGGGCGTCCCGGGCCGCCACCCGGTCGGCCTCCGCCTGCCGGGCGGCGGCCAGGGCGGTGCCCAGGCGGGCGGCCAGGGGCGCCACCTCGGCCTCGGTCTCGGCCGCGGCGAGGGCGCTCCGGGCCGCCGCCTCTTCGGCCAGGGCGGCGGCCAGGGCGGCGGCGGCGGTGCGGGCGTCCTCCCGGGCCGCCCGGGCCTGGCCACGGGCCGTGTCCAGGGCGGTGCGAGCGTCGTCCAGGGCCGCCTGGTAACGGGTCACCCGGGCATCCGCTTCTTCCAGCAGGGTCGTGGGTGCGGGCATGGCTCCTCCTCGGCTACGTCAGGGCGGGCGGGGGTCCGGGGAAGGCGCGACCCGCCTTCTCGTATTCCCGCCGAACGGCGTGGATCAGGTGTCGGTAGCGGATGGGCGAGGCCTCGGCGGCGGCCAGGAACGCGGCCGCCACGGCGGCGTTCCGGATGAGCCCCCCCTCCAGGTTGTAGCGGGTGGCCAGCCCGTCCACGTCCACGTCGGGGGCCAGGGGCGCCCCGTCGGGGATGTGGCGGGCCCACAGGTCGCGCCGCTCGGCGGCGTTGGGGAGCAGGTAATCCACCACGAACTCCATCCGCCGGAGGAACGCCGAGTCGACGTTGCGGCGGAGGTTCGTGGCCAGCACGGCGAGGCCGTCGAAGCGCTCGAGGCGGGTCAGCAGGTACGCCGTCTCCAGGTTGGCGTAGCGGGCGTTGGCGTCCGACACCTCGGTGCGGCGGGCGAACAGGGCGTCAGCCTCGTCGAAGAGGAGGACGGCCTGGGAGCGCTCCGCGGCCTCGAACGCCCGGGCCAGGTTCTTCTCCGTCTCGCCGATCCACTTGGAGACCAGACGGGACACGTCCACCACCAGGAGGTCCACGCCCAGCTCGCCCGCCAGGACCTCGGCGGTGAGGGTCTTCCCCGTCCCGGGCGGCCCCGACAGGAGGAGGCGCACGCCCCGGGCGCCGGCGCGGCCCCGGAGGAAGCCCCACCCCTCCAGCACCCGGGCCTGGTGGCGCACCCGCTCCACCGCCTCCCGGAGCTGGGCCATGGGGTCGGCGGGGAGGACCAGGTCGCCGAAGCCCACGGCGGGCCTCACCAGCGACACCCCGGCCGCCCTCGGTGCGGCGGAGCGGGCCGCCACCGCCCGGCCCACGTCCCGGCGCGTCACCGGCCGACCCCCGTCCAGGGCCGCAGCCCGGCGGGCGTCGGCGGCCGCCTCCCGGGCCCGGGCCGGACCCGCCGGGCAGACCGAGGCCAGCGTGTCGGCCTCGTCGGCCAGCTCGGGGAGGATCGTGCGCCACGCCCGGGCCCGGTCGCCCAGGCCCAGGGCCCCGCAGCGGACCTCCACCAGGGGCGGGCCGTCCCGGACGGCCAGGGCGCCCGGAGCGGCGCACGCCACCACGGGGCCCGGATAGCCCGCCAGCGGCGGGTCCGTCCGGGGACCGGCGGACGCCCCATCCCCGGTGGGGGCTTCCATCACCACCACGGGCACCGCTCCACGGGCGAGGGCGTGGAGCGCCGCCAGCGCCTCCACGCCGGGAGACGCCTCCGCCGGAAGGAGCACCGTCACGGCGTCCCGGCCGGCCCCGGCCACCAGGGCCAGGGCCCGCTCCACGGCCACCTCGACGTCTTCGTCCACGACCAGGACCAGGGTGGGGGCGTCGTCCGCGACCGCCCCGGCGCCCCGGGCCGCCTCCCGGGTGCCCAGCCACCCCTCCAGCCCCGCCCCGGAGGAGGCACCGGCAGGCCCCGACCGGCGCCGGGGCCGCTCCGGCCATGCGTCGGCCCCCCGCAGCACGGGCCACAGGGCCTCGGCCGGCCGCACGCTCCTGCGGAAGAAGGGCGTGTCGCCCTGGAGCCGGAGGAGCCCCGTTGCCACGGCGGCCCCCGAGGCCACCACCCGGCGGATGCGCTCCCGCCCCCCGTCGCCGCCGAGCTGGGCGGCGAGCCCCAGGGTGGCCCAGGGCGCCCCTTCAGGGTGGAGGGCGGCCAGGACGGAGGCGGCGCCCTCGTGCTCCTCCGCCAGCCCCGCGAGGAGGAGGAGGTCCACCTCCGCGTCCTCCAGGCCCAGGCCCCGGGCGAGGCGCTCCAGCGCCCCCGACCCGGCGCCCCTGGCGGCCGCCTCCTCCCGGAGCGCGCCCTCCAGCGACGCCAGGAACGGCGCGCCGCCGGGAAGCTCCTTCTCCAGGGAGGGGAGGCCGTCCAGGACGCCCCGGAGGCGGCCCACCAAGTCGGCCAGACGCGCCTCCACGGACGGAGCCTCCCGGCTCACAGGGAAGCGGGTGGCCACGGCGGCGTCAGACATAGGCGAACCTCACCACCACGCCGAGCCACGGGAGCCAGCCCGGGTCCAGGTCGAGGCCGGCCCGGCGCACCGCTAGCGATACCTCCCGGACGCCGTCCCGACCGAGGGCGTCCAGGGAGAAGCGGACGTCGATCCAGCCTGGATCGGCGGCGACCACGGCATCCCGGGCCACCACGTCCCCCACGGAGGGGCCCGGCCCGCCCTTCCAGGCCACACGGCTCACCAGCGCCGCCCGCACCCGCTCCGCCGCCCCCTCCAGGGCAGCCGCCGCCCGGGGGTCCGGATCCCCGGCCCCGTCGGCCGCCGGGGGAGGGGACCCCGGGGGGAGGCCGCAGAACGCCAGGGCCGCCGGGTCGTCGGGGGCCACGGGGGCCAGGCGGAGCGCCAGGGCGTGGAGGCACCAGCGGAGGGGGAGCCCCTCGAGCCCCGGCGTCACCGGCAGCTCGTCGGGGAGGCCCAACTCCCCCACCAGGTGGAGGAGGTAGAGGAGGCCGCCGGCCCGGGTGCGCCCCCGGGCCCGCCCGTCGTCGTCCACGTCCCCTTCGGCCTCCGACCGGGCCTCCCGGCCCGGTGTCTCCGGAGCCTCGGTCGTCGCGGCATCCTCCCGGGAGCGGTCGGCCTCGGGAGGGCGGGGGCCAGGGGCGTCCGTGGGGCCGGCCCTCTCCCGTGTCCCGGCGCGCGCCGCGCCCGCTGCCCCCGGGTCGCCGCCTTCACCCGACAGGGCCGCCGCCACGCCCGCCACCCGTGCCTGGGCGGCCGCCGGCGCCGTCCCGGGGGCCGCCGCCAGAAGCGCCAGCACGGCCAGCGCCCGGGCGGTGGCGGCCGGCAGGGGCGCCAAGGGACGGACGGCGTCCAGGACGGCCGAGGAGAGATCCGGGTGGCGGCGCTCCCCCGCCGGCGGAGCCCCCGGCTCCGGGGCCGGGCTCCCGCCGTCGCCCAGGGCCGGACCCTCGCCGTCCAGGTCCGTCCCCCCCGCGGCGAGGCTCCGGAGCCCGAACGCCTCTCCGGCCCCGTCGGCCAGGACGCTCCAGGTGGCGGGGGGGAGCTGCTCCACCAGGTCTCGCAGGAGGGCGCCGCCGCCCACCCGGGCCAGCGCGTCGAGCTGGGCGGGCAGGAGGCGGGGCTCCAGGGCCAGCGCCCGGGCCACCGTGACGCCCGGCTCCCGGCCGTCGAGGCGGGAAGGCCCGGCGGGCCAGAGCCCCAGCCGCTCCCAGGCCCACCGGCGGGTCGGGTCGCCGGCCATGACCCGCCGGGCCAGGTCGGCAAGGGCGGCGGCCCGGGACGGGTAGACCACCGCCCGCCCCTCCTCCACCGCTTCCCGGAGGGCGTGGGCCACGGCGCCGGTCCAGGCGGCCGTCGCCGGGGCGTCGCCCCCCTCCAGATCCAAGCGCACTGGCACGTGGAGCCGGTCCACGCACACCAGCACGTCGTCGCGGATGCCGGCCGCCTCCAGTGCTCGCTCCAGGGGCGCCCCCAGGGCGTGGCGCAGGAGGTCGTCCAGGCGGCGCCCGGTGTCCGACCCGGGGGCCGTCTTGTAACGGGCCCGCACCCGGTCCACGGTGACGTCCATCACCCCACCTCCGTGTCCCGGCCGAGGTGGGCGCCGCCCACCCGGGCCCCGGGCTCTGGCCGGCCCACCACCGCGCGCCGCCCCAGGGCTTCGCCCACCGTGAGGGGACGGAAGCCTCCGCCCTGCCCCACGATGGAGGAGAGGCCCACGTGGAGGCCCCGTCCCACGCCCATCCCCGCCTCCACCGTGCACACCTGGAACAGGGTATGGGCCGGCCGGTGCACCTCCAGGATGCGCCGCACCACGTCGAGCTGCTCCCCGTCCAGCACCCGGGGGAGGATCAGGGAGAAGCGGTGGGCCCGGCTCCGGAACGCGTCGGCGGGGGTGCCCTCCAGGGGACGGGTGCCGGGCTCGGCCACCGCGCCCCCGACCCTGAGACCGCCCCCCAGCACCGAGCTGCTGGCGGCGGGCCCCTCGTCCCCCACCAGGGCGCCGCCCATCCCCCGCAGGCGGAAGTGCTCCACGATGACCACGGGCGGCCCGGTGTAGATCTCGACGAAGCGCTGGAGCCCGGGCAGCGTGCCCCGGGCGCGGAAGAGGGGCATGGCCTCGGCCACCGCCGTCCGGCGCGCCGCCTCGAGCCACCGCTCGTCCAGCACCAGCCCAACGAAGCCGGCCAGCCAGGGGAGCACCTCCGCCGGGGCGCTCCGGGAGTCGAGGAGCACGTGCCGCATCCACGCCCGGGACTCGAGGCCCGCCAGCATGCCGTCGGCCATGGCCAAGTAGCGCTGGAGGAAGGAGGCCGTGTCCGGCTCCCGGGAGAGGACCGCGGGGAGCCGCTCCAGGAGGTCGTGTCCCGGCCGCTCCACCCGCAGGGAGCGCACCCGGGGGGCGGCCCTCCCGTTGCCCTCCAGCTCCAGGGCCACCCACAGGTAGCGGCCCGGCGGTGCCGCCGCCGGCGCCTCCAGCGTGCGGAAGCCGTCCCCGGCGGCCTCGGCCCAGGGGGTCTCCCTTCCCGTCTCCCGCCGGTGGAGGGGGAGGGGCTCCCCCGCCCCGTCCAGGAGCGCCACCGGTGGCATGGGCGGCGACACACCGGGCAGCGCTCCGCCGCCTCCCAGCTCCGGGGGCGTCCGCTCCAGCAGGGGGCCCGACGGGATCTCGTCGGCGGTGGCGCACCGCACCCGCACCCGGGTCCCCTCGGGGACGCAGGCGTCCAGGAACAGCCGGCCCCACTGGAGCCGGTAGGCGCCGCCGTCCAGGCGGAAGGTGACCACCCGCCCCGCCGGGGCGTAGCGGACCCGGGCGGGTAGGGCGTGGCGCAGGCCCCGGTCGGTGCCGTACCCCACCCGGCCGTCGGGCGCCGTGACGATGCCCCGCCCGTCGTAGGCCGGCGCCCTCAGCGGCGGCCGGGCCACCAGGACCCCGTCGGCCACGCCCACCGCCAGGAAGGGGCGCCCCCGGGCCCGGGCCACCACCAGGCCTCCGTCTCCGTCGAACGCCAGGTCCCGCCCCCCGGGCGTGCCCAGCGACGCCACGGTGCGGTAGCGGGGGGCCCCGTCCGGCGGCTCCGGGTCCCGCTCCAGGAGCACCACCCGGACCGCACCGCCGGCGCCGTCCAGCACCGCCAGGCGACCGTCGGGGGCCACCGCCAGGCGGGCCGCCGCCCGGGGGGGCGGCGGCGCGCCCTCCCCCGGGCCCCGCACCAAGGGCAGGAGCCGCACCAGCTCCCGGGCGCTCAGCTCCAGCAGGCCGCCGTCGCCCTCCAGGAGGGCCAGCACCCGGCCCTCCAGCGTGGCCAGGTCCACGGGACGGCCGGACGTGGGGATGGTGCGCAGGAGCGTCCGCCGCCACAGGTCGAGGACCACCACCCGCCGGGCGCCGGCCTCGGCCACGAAGAGCCGGTCGTCGTCGGTGACCGCCACCCCGAGGGGCGTGTCCAGCGCTCCCCCGGCCGGGGCCGCAGGGGCGAAGTCACCGGCGTCGGGTACGGGCGGCGGGGCGAGCACGTCCACCACCTCCGGCGGCGGCTCCCGGCCCGGGAGCCCGGCCTCGCCGCCCGTCCAGCGGCTCCGCACCACCCGTCCCTCCTCGGGGAGGCTCCGGTACAGGCGGCAGCGTCGGTCGAACGCCAGCCCTCCCACCGGGGGCTCGGGTCCGGAGGGGGGCGTCCCGGGCGTGTCGACCTCGGTCCACGCCAGCCCCACCACCCCGTCGGCGTCCACCCGGGTGTGGGCGTGAGCGCAGCGGAGCCACTGGTCGCGGCTGCCCACCAGGGAGAAGGCGCGGGAGGCCACGGTCAGCAGACGTCCCGGAGGACGGGCAGGGGGATGGGGACCTCCCGCACGGGGGCCGGGGGCGCGGCGGGGGCCACGTCCGAGCCGGGCTCCGGGGGCGCACCCTCCACCACCGTGAGGGCCGCCAGCTCGGGCACCTCCCACGGCTCCAGCTCCACGTCGCCCTCCACCTCCACCCATCCCGCCGGGGTGTCGCCGTCGGCCTCCCGCCACTCGGACAGGCGGAAGCTTCCCTCCACGTACGCCACCCCCTCCACCTGGAGGGCCGCGGCCTCCAGCTCGGGCCCGTAGACCCGGCGGCCCAGGGGCCACCCCTCCCCCTCGGGGCCGTAGGGAGGGAGCGGCGCCAGGTACTGGCGGAGCACCAGGTCCACCCAGCGCCGCACCGCCTCCACGCCGTAGCCCCCGCTCACGTGGACCCCCGCGCTCACGGCCACCTTCCGGTACGTGGGGGGGATCACGTGGAGCTCGGTGGTGACCAGCCGCCGCTGGTCGAGCCACGCGCACACCTCCTCCAGGAAGCCCCGGGTGGGCGTGGGCGCATCGGGGTGGCGGGGATCGGTGGCGGGCCACACCACCACGGCCACGCACCCGGCGGCGTCCAGGGAGCGGCTGGGCGGATGGAACAGGGGGATGGTCTCGGCGCGCCCCACCTGGACGCCGGGGGTCTGGAGGGCCAGCTCCCGGAAGTCGCCCCGTGTGACCGCCCGGTCCCGACGGCGGAGCTCGCCCGGAATGCGTTCCAGGGCGTCGTCCACCGTCTCGGCCTCGGCGCCGCCCGTGGTGGGCATCACGTTGGCGGCCTTGAGGTCGGGGTGGTCGGGAAAGCGGCTCACCTTGCCGGCGGCCACGTTCCCGGCGGTGCCGCCGCCCCAGCGGTACTCCACCGCCCGGATGCGCTCGCCGATCTGGGGCGGGCGCCCCCGGAGGCCGTCGCCGAAGCGCACCGTGCCCGCCTCCGGGTCCAGGACGTAGTGGCGGTCGTCGGGCCCGCTGGCCTGGAAGCCGTCCACCGCCGTCCACCGGCGCCACGCCCCGGCTTCCTCCACCTCCAGGGCCAGGGTGCCCTCCAGCACGGGCGCGTGGACCAGCGACGCCTCCTGCCCGGGCTGGCCGTCGCCGCCGCCCAGGTACTCGGGCCGCGCCTTCACCGACTGGCGCACCGGGACGGCGTTGAGCCCCAGCCAGCGCACCGCGCCCAGGGGCCGGGCGCCGTCGGAGCGGCCCACCCGGATCCAGAAGAGGACGTCGTCGTCGGCCAGGTCCTCCAGCACCGGCGGGAAGTCGCCGGTGCCCGCCAGGTCCGGGTCCGGCTGGGGGATGCCGGCGAGGGCGGTGGCCTCCCGGGGGAGCTGGAGGCGCACCACGCCTTCCCGGGTGAGCCCCCGGGTGCCGTCGCCCACCACCTCCAGGCGCTTGTAGACCGGATCGCCGCCGCCGGAGACGCCGGCGGACGCCTGCCACACCATGCCCGGGGCCGGGGTGGCGTCCACCTCCCCAGGGCACGGCTCCACGTCGTCCATGGACGCCACGGTGGGCTCGGGGAGGAAGCCCACGTTGAGGATGGCGCCCCCCAGCGCCCCCGGGTCCGTGTAGCGGGTGGCCTTCACGGCCAGCCACAGCATGCCGTCCACGGCGGCGCCGGCGTCCACCGGCGTGGCGCCCGGGGCGGCGGGGTCGGTCGGGAGGGCCACCACCTCGTAGTAGGCGGGCACCTCGTCGGGACCGAGGCCCCCCCGGGCCAGGGCGGCGGCGCCGGCGAAGTCCATCTCCTCGGGGGTCGCGGGCTCCCGGCTCCGGAGGCGCACGGCGGCCACGGCGTCCAGGGGCCAGACGTGCACCTCACCGGTGGTCTCGAAGGCCACGTCGCCGGCCTTGGCCTCGGCCCCCGTCTCCACCAGGGTGCCGGCGCCGCTCCGGGTGGTGGCCGTCACCAGGCCGTGGGCCGGGCGGGCCGGGCGCAGGGGGATGTCCAGGAGCCGGAGGAACGCCAGGCGCGTCGCCTCGGGGATCTGGTTGAAGCGGAAGAGGAGGTTCTCGCCCAGGTAGGCGAAGAGCTCCAGCAGGGCGATGCCCGGGTCGCTGGCGTTGTGGTCGGTCCACTCCGGCGTATAGACCGGAATGCGCCGGACCAGCTCGTCCCGTAGCTCCTGCCAGGAGCGGTCGTCCAGGATGGGGGTGGGCAGGGGCATCCCCTACTCCAGGTAGAAGGGGTAGACGAGGCTCCCGGGACGCCGGTCCCGGGTCAGCACGTAGTCCACACGCACGTGCACCAGGGCCGGGTCGTCGCCGGGGTCGACCGCCACGCCCTGGAGGTCGATACGGGGCTCCCAGCGGGCCAGGGAGCGCTCCACCTCCCGCTGGATCAGGGCGCGGGTGGCCACCGTGTTCGGCTTCATGAGGAAGCGCCTGAGGCCGCAGCCGAAGTCGGGGCGCATCACCCGCTCCCCCGGCTCGGTCTCCAGCACCAGGAGGAGAGAGCGGGTCACCGCGTCGGGGCCCTCGGCCATGGGCAGAGCGCCGCCGGGTCCCGGGCGGAGGGGGAGACCCAGGCCGCGTCCCAGGGGGCTCGGGCCGCTCATGCCGACACCGCCGTCAACAGGAGGCGGCCCACCCGGGGCCGCTCCACGACCCGCTCCTCCCACACCAGGGCGTCGCCGCCCCCGGCCGGAGGGACGGGCCCGGCGTGGCTGGTCATCTCCTGGAGCATGGCCCACAGCTCCGAGTTCGAGTACTCGCTCGTGAGGGCCGTCCCCGGGCTCGCGCCACCCCCGAGAGACGGGCCGAGCATGCCGTCGAACTGGAGCTGGAGCTGGAGCTTCACGCTGAGGTCTGCGTCGAAGTCCGGGCCCGCCGCGGCCACCGCCGCCGACAGCCCCGCCGAGATCTCCACGCTGGGGGGGATGCAGATCTTCAGCCTCAGCAGGAAGAAGAGCTGGAAGACCAGGACCACCACCGGCAGGAAGAGGGCGAAGACGAAGCGCGCCACCAGCGTGATGAGGAGGATGGGCAGTGAGCAGATCTGGCCGCCCCCCAGGGAGCCGCCGGTGACGCTGGATCCGTCGGCCTCGATGTTCATGTTGGAGCCGTCGGGGGTCAGGAGGCGGACGCCGCCCGGAGGCGTCGCCGCAGCCAGGTCCCTCAGGTCGGGCATCTCCACCGTCACCACGTTGTGCCGGGTGCCGTCGGGGTCGTCGTGCCCGGCGATGCGGAACGCCTCGGTGGCCGGACTCCAGACCAGGGGTCCCTTGCAGTCCGCCGGACCGTCCCTGCGGGGACAGCGGGGGTCGTGGCGCCGCACGAACAGCCGGATCTCGTAGACGGCACGACCGTCGAAGCGGGGCGCGCCGTCGCCGTCCACGTCGGCCAGGTCGGTGGGGACCATCCCGAAGAGGAGGGTGGCCCCCTGGGCCGGGTCGTTCCGGGGATCGGGGCGGTACACGGAGAGGGGGTGGACCCGCTCCTCCACCCGGCCGCCGGGCTCCTCGTCGTCGAGGGCGCGCCACGCGCCCGTGCCCTCCCGGTCGGGGTCGGGGAACCAGCCCTGCAACTCGGTGGCGACGCCGTCGGCCTCCAGGGCGGCCAGGCCGCACAGCTCACTCCGGAGCCCCGCCAGCTCGCTCCGGTAGAGGGCGAGGCGGCGCCGCACCCCGTCCGTGCCGGGCTCCCACACGGGGTCGAAGAAGGGCGAGCCGGGATCCCCGCGCCGGGGGTCGTCGACCAGGTTGGCCGGCGCCCCGAGGCCGAGCCGGCGCCGGTCCAGGCGGAGCACGCCGGCCCGGTCCACGCCGATCTGCTCCGACAGCTCCGCCCGCCGGGCCGCCACGGCCCCCGGGGCCAGCGCAACCCGGCGGCGCACCACGAAGCCCATCTCGCACGTGACGCCGGCGTCGGCGTCGGGAAAGCCGGGCAGGTCGCAGTGGAGCTCGCCCACCACCAGGTACGTCCGCCGGTGTGCCGCCCGGAACAGCTTGCGCACCGCGCAGCGCTCCCGGCGCACGTCGGCGAGCTTCCGGATCTGCCCCGCGTAGGGCGAGGCCTCCACCACGTGGGCGTGGTCCTCGTCGGTGAAGCGGTACGAGCGCTGGGGGTCGTCCAGGAAATGCTGCACCAGCTTGGCCCCGTCGTACTTCTGCAGCACCGGACGGGTGGCCCGGGGCGCCGCACCGTCCTCGTCCGCCTGGCGCTGCCAGCGGTACCAGGGCGCCGTGAGCCGGAGCGGATGCGTGGCCGGGCTCACCAGATGTTCCCCGCGCCGGGGGTGTACGACGCCGACACCACCGAGCTGGTGATGAGGGTCTGGCACTGGATCAGGCCGTCGAACACGGCCACGGGCACGTGGGCGTTCAGCGCGGCGGCGGTGATGTCCACGGTGGCGTTGGCCTGGATGTCCACCCGGCCGCCGGCGTCCATGGTGATGTGGCTGCCGCTGGCGTGCTCCAGGCGCACCTCCATGGTTCCGTCGTCGAGCACGAGCTTGTGCCCACCCGGCGTGGACAGGGTGATCTTCACCGCGCCGCTCGCGTCGTCGAACTCCAGGATCGAGCCCGAGCGGGTCTTGAGCACCCGCTTGTCGTTGGCCGCCTCCGGGGTCACGGGCATGGCCTCGGCGCCGTTCCACGCCGCCCCCACCACGTAGGGGCGCCGGGGGTCGCCCGCCTCGAAGCCCACCACCACCTGGGTCTCCACCGAGGGGAGCACCTGGAAGCCCTGGCCGTCCTCGGCGTAGGGGGAGAGGAGCGTCGCCCACGCCCGCACGCCGTCCCCCTCCTGCCCCAGCCACGGGAGCTTCACCTCCACGCGGCCCAGGCCGTCGGGGTCCACCACGTCGGTCACCACGGCGGGGTAGAGGCCGAAGTAGCCCGGGCGCTCGCCGTCGGCGGCGCGGTCCCTCATGCTCCCTCCTGATTCAGCGTCGGCCGCTCGGCCTGGAAGGCGGTGCGGTAGCCGGAGGCCAGGTCATAGGTGTGGCGCACCGAGGTGGCCCGGTAGCCGCTCCCCTCGAAGGGGGCGCCCACGCGCCGCAGGGTGAGGCGGGCGCCCACGTCCAGCTCGGGGGTGCCCCGGGTCACCCCCTCGACGGTCACGAAGGCGCGGCTCCGCCGGAGCATCTCCGCCCGGGCCCACGCCCGGGCCTCGGAAGCGCTCAGGGGCGCCTCCCGCACCAGGTGCGACGGCCGCGTCCCGAACACCCGCCCCAGCAGGGCGGGGCCGGTCAGCCCGCCGGACGTCTCGGCCAGCACCGCCTCCACCCCCACCTCCTCCCGCACGGCGTCGGCGGCCGAGGCGTCCCAGCCGCTCACGGTCACCGAGGTGCGCTGGTGGGCCAGGTCCGCCCGGCAGCGCACGTCCAGGAGGTGGTTGCCGGCCACCAGCTCCACGTCGTTGCCGGAGCGGGACTCCCGGGAGCTGAAGTGGAGCGTCTGCCCCTCGAGCCACAGCTCGGCCTGGATGCGCGCCGCCCGGTCGCGCAGGAAGGCCAGGTCGCTCTGGTTCCACTGCTGGAGCACGTCGTAGGTGGGGCCGTCGGCGTCGACGTCGGCCGAGAGCCCGTGCTCCGAGGCGATGGCCTCGGCCACGTCGGCGTCGGACATCTGCTGCCACGCCCGCATGCGCCGGGTGAGGCGCAGGTCCATGAAGGCGTCCTCGGCGTAGACCACCACCGTAGGCTCGGTGCCCTCGTGGAGCGCGCTCTCCAGGCCGCTCACCCGCCCCTCGAACACGGTGCGGGCGCTCCCACCCGGCCCAAGGGAAACGGCCAGCGTCTTCCCGAAGTCCACCACGTCCCCGTCCAGGTAGAGACGCCCTTCGGCGGACTGGCCGGCCACGGGCCCGATCCCCAGGAGCTCCAGCCGCAGGGTGCGCAGGCCGTCCACGTCCTCCGCCACCTCCAGGCGCACTACGTCCCGGGCCAGCTCACCCCGGCGCTGGCCGTCCACCGTGAAGACGGGGGCGGTGGCGAGGTAGAGGGCCTCAGTCATGGAAGCCCTCCGCCCGGGTGCGCTGCCGGTCCCGCTCCATGCGGGCGGCGGCGGCCCGCACCCGCTCCACCTCGGGCCACGCCACGTCGGCACGGGAGGGCGGCGACGACGACGTCTCTCCACCTCGCGTGCCGGCCACCTGGACCTCGGTGCTCAGCTCGTTCACCACGACGCTCACGGCGTCCCCCCTTCGGGCCGGCCCGCGCTCCACGAGGGTGAGGAGGGGGAGGGGCTGGCGCCGCTCCCCTCCTCCCGGGGGGTCAGGTCGGCCGCGCCGCCGGACAGGTCGGCCCGAGCGTCGGCGGCGATGGAGGCCCGGGGCCGGAGGGGCACGCCCTGCCCGTACGACGTGGCCCGGGGGTCGGGCCGGACGCCCGCGGACGCGGATGCCGACGCGGACGCGGACGCCTCGGCTCTGCCCGCGCCCGCCCCCGCCGAGGCGGACGCCGAGGCCGAGGCGCCCCCCACGCCGAAGGCGCTGCGGGCGGCCCCCTGGGCCTCCTGGGCCCGGGTCACCGCCACCGTGTCCAGTGCCGCCGACACGCCCCCCGCCGCCGCCAGGGCGAGGCCCGAGGTCCGGGCGTCCGCGCCGGCCGCCAGCCCCAGGGAGCTCTCCAGCGACGCCCCCGCCCCCGCGCTGGCGCCGGAGCGAACCCCCAGCCCCGCCGAGCCGCCGGCGCCGGCGGCGAACGACAGCTCGGCCCCGGCGGGCAGGCTGAGCGGGTCGTCGGGGAGTCCGGTGAGGGCCCGCCAGCGGGACGGGTCCAGCCCCGCCCGGGCGGCGAGGGCGGCGGCGCTCTCGCCGGCCAGGGCGGCCACCGACCGGTCCGGCCGGCCGCTCCCCCGGGTGCCCGTCTGGCCGGCCGCCCCGGCACCCTCGGCGGGCGCCGCGGCGCCGGCCGGGGGCTGGTTCGCCCCGGGTCCCGCCTCCAGGTACTCGTACTTCGGGTCCTGCTCCTGGACCGTGACCCGCATCTTCGCCCGCAGCGGCACGCCGTCGGGGGAGAACAGCTCGAAGTCCACGTCCAGGTTCCCGATGATGCCGTCCACCACCAGGTTGCCCCAGTGGAAGCGCACCCGGGGCGGCGACTGCTTGTCCTCGCCCTCCCCCCGGGGCAGGACGAAGCGCTCCACCATGGCGGTGCGCTCCCGCACCGAGCGGGCGGTGCCGTCGGCGCGGATCTCGTCGGCGGTGTCGAACACGAGGTCGAAGCTCAGGCTGGTGGAGCTGGAGCCCGTGTACTGGCGCACCTGCCGGCCCCGGTTCTGCCCCCCCTCCACCTGGTTGCGCAGGGAGAGGCGCAGCGTCTCGGGGTTGAACTGGACCTCCACCGGGTCGCCCACGGGCTGGGCGTCCCGGTCGCTCCCGATCTCCTGGAGCGTGGCCTTCTGCAAGCGGCTCATGCTCATCCCTCCAGGCGCAGGCCTTCGTGGGCGATGTGGAGCTCCTCCACGGCGATCTGTCCGCTGCGGGCGTCCAGGCGGGGGCCCACCACCTTCGCCGGAAGCCCCCGCACGAAGCTCCACGTGGCCAGCACGCTCCCGCCGGATCCGCCGGCGCCGTCCAGCACCTCCACGAGGCCGTCGTAGCGGCGCACGGGGCGCACGCCGCTCAGCACGTCCTGGATCCACGTCCACAGCTCGGGGGTGGCGGACCCCTCGCCGGTGGCGAACATCCCCCGCTTCAGCACCAGGACGGGCTGGCTCCCCCGTCCCACCAGCCGCACGAGGCCGTCGTTGCGCCCCCCCTCCCGGTGCTCCTGCACGTCCATCTCCACCTCCAGCCCCGTCACCTCCTGGAAGCCCCCGTCCCCCAGGAGGTCGCCGCTTCCGCTGCCGCCGTCGCTCCCCCGCAGGGTGACGCGGAAGTTGAAGGCCCCCAGGAGGCGGGGCGCGCGGTCGGCGGCGGGGGCGGCCACGGCCTCAGCCCTCGACCCGGAGGGAGCCGTCGCCGCCCCGCTCCAGCCGCAGGAGGATGAACTCGGTGGGCTCCGCCGGGGCCATCCCCACCTCGGCCACCAGCCGCCCCTGGTCCACCACCGCGGGGGGGTTCAGCGACTCGTCGCAGCGCACGAAGAAGGCGTCCTCTTCCCGGGCGCCCCGGAAGGCGCCCTCGGCGTGGAGGCGGCGCAGAAAGGCCAGCAGCAGGACCCGGAGACGGTTGCGGAGCCCCGCGTCGTTGGGCTCGAACACCACCCAGCGCATCTCCCGCTCCAGGGTGCGGGCCACCAGCGTGATCAGCCGCCGCACCGAGAGCTGGCGCCACGCCCGCTCCCGGGAGAGGGTGCGGGCGCCCGTGAGGCGCACGCCCTCCCGCTCCTGGAGCAGGACGTTCACCCCCCGGGGGTGGAGGCGGTCGTGGCGCTCGGGCGTCACCCGGTCGGCCACCGCCACAGCGCCGTCCACCATCTGGTTGGCCGGGCCCTCGGGCACGCCGGCCCGGACCTCGGTGGCCGCCACGATCCCCGCCGCCGCGGCCGACGGGGGAATCCGGACCGGGACCCCCCGGGGGTCGTCGGGCACCGCCACCGCGATCCACGGGTGGTAGGCGGCGGCGAACGCGGTGTCGAAGCGGTCGCGCCAGCGCAGGATCGCCCGGTCGTCCAGGCCCGTGGGCACGTCCAGGAGGACCACCCACGAGCGCAGGGTGGCGGCCAGCTCCGCCAGGCGGAGCTGGAGCCCCGTGACGGTCTCCAGGTCGGTGGGGTCCCGGGGGTCCAGGAGGAGCCCGGCCAGGGGCGGGATCGCGACCACGGGCGCCGCCGGCTCCGGGGGCGCCACGCACTCGGCGAAGTGGGGGGCACCCCAGGAGCGGGGCGGGGCCTCCGGGGGCCGGGGCAGGGCGCCGGGGGCGTAGAGGTCGGGCACCGCCAGGAGCGCCAGGTCGTCCAGGCGCGCGAGCGCGTGCACCCCTTCCCCCGAGGTCGGCTCGGCGGGGGTCCAGGCGGCGTCGAAGAAGTCCTCCGGCACCACGTCGTCCCAGCGGTCGGCGCCGTCCCGGAAGCTCCCCGGACCCGAGGCCGTGGCGGCGAGCTCCGGGTCGGCCGGCAGCACGGACAGGCCCGTCCACTCCTCGTGGGGCCGTACCAGGCGTGACTCCCGGAGCAGCACGTCCGCCATCCAGCGGGGGTGCCGCGGCGCCAGGCCCAGGGCGGCGTGGCGCTCCTCCCGGGGGGTCGCCTTCGATCCGTCGCCGCCGGGGGCCTCCATCACGCGGAGCTCCGCGGTGACCACCTCCACCGAAGCCGGGGTGGCGGGGAGCGGGCCGTCCAGGTCCAGGAGGGTGCGTCGCTCCCCGGGCCCCGTCCACGCCCGGCGGGCGTCCACCACGAAGCGGAGGGTCCGTTCCCCGGCGTCGTCGGTGATCCTGAGGAGGGAGCCCACGGGGAGGGGGGCGCCCCGGCCTGCCTCCAGGGTGGCGGGCCCCACCGGCGTGACCGTGACCGCGGCGGCCTCGAAGGCCACCCCCGCCTGGAGGGCGTCGCCCCAGCGCCCTTCGTTCCGGGCCACGAGCCAGAGGCCGTCCCGCTCCGGGGCCAGCCCCGGCACGCGCCCCACGGCCGGCGCCTCGCCGAAGCCGCCGGCCAGGGGCGTGCCCGGGGGCGGGTCGGGGAGGGCGGGGTCTCCGGGGAGGAGGGGGTCGAGGCGCCAGCGGGGGTCGGCCTCCAGCAGGGAGGCCTCGTCGTCCAGGACGCCGGCCAGCCAGCGGGGGTGGTCGGGGTGGAGGCCCAGCCGGTCGTGGGTCTCCACCGTGCCGGCGCCGTCGTCCACGGTGAGGGTCGCCTCCACCCGCTCCGCCGCCGTGGGCGCCGCCGTGGGCTCTTCCCGGAGCACCACCCGGTCCACGGCGCCCCCCGGGTCGTCCTCCTCCCGGGTCGCCTCCACGAAGGCCAGCGTGCGCCCGCCGCCGTCCAGGGTCAGGCGCAGGAGCGCGCCGGCCACGACGCTCCCGGCGGGACGGAGCCGGAGCACGGCGCCCCGGGCGTCCACCAACTCCAGGGCCGTGGTCGTCCAGGCCAGGTCGGCCCGGAGCCCGTTGCCCGCGTCGCCGGCGTTCCGGGCCCGGATGGGCAACCCCTCCAGCCCCCGGGCCGCCAGGCCGGGCACGGCGCCCGTGGCCGCTCCCTCGCCGTCCCGGGCGTCGCCGTACGCGTGCACCACCCGGGCCACCCACGCCCGGCGCCCGCCCTGCCGGAAGAAGGTGTGCACGGCGTAGGGGAGGAGCCCCGGCCCCTCGAAGCCGCCGAACAGGTCCACGTAGGCGTCCCAGCTCTCCACCGCCACGGGCACGGTGCGACGCGCGGCCGGGGCGTCGGGCCCCGCGTCGGTCCACGGCCACGGGGTGTCCGAGGCCGGCTCCCGGGCGGGCCCCCGGGGGGCCACGCCCACGAAGCCGCACACGTCCATGCGGACGCCGGCCAGGGCGCCGGTCCTGGCCGACGGCTCCCGGTAGACGCCCGGAGCGCGGGCGGTGAGGACGGAGGAGACGGTCACGGGGCTCGGCCTACTGGTACTCGATGCCTTCGCACACCAGGGAGAGCTCCTCCATGGCGACCTCGCCCCCGCCCTTCGCCGCCAGGGTGGGCCCCGTCCACTTCTTGGGCTGGGCGTTCCTGAGCTTGAACGTGGCCACGGGGTTCCGGGCCTCGTCCATCATCGTGATGAGGATCTGGCGGGGGTCGGCCGTCCCCTCCCGCACGCCCTTGAGCCAGTTGAACAGGTCGTTGGAGCCCACGAGCCCCCGCTTCAGGGTCACGTCGTCCACCGAGTGGGTGTTGGGGACCTTGCGCACCGTGTTGAAGCGCTCGTTCCCGTTGCGGTACTCGGAGTAGCTCGCCTCCGTCCCGAGGCCGCTCACGTCCGAGAAGCCTCCCACGACGGTGCCCTCGGCTCCGTCGCCCTGATCGCCTCCCAGGGAGACGATGAAGTTGAACGCCCCGTAGGGGTTGTCACGTAGCGTGGCCATAGCCTGATCCGTCCGTTGATGCGGGGTGGTGTGGTCAGCTCCGGTTCGCGTCGGCGGTCCACTGGCCGATGCGGAAGATCACGAACTCGGCGGGCTTGGTCGGGGCGATCCCGATCAGGCACACCAGGCGTCCGTTGTCCAGGTCGTTCTGGGTCATGGTGGTCCGGTCGCAGCGGACGAAGAACGCCTCCTCGGGCTTGTCGCCCAGGAGCGCTCCCTGCTGCCACAGGGTGAGGAGGAAGTCCTCCACCGTGTGCCGGATGTTGGACCACAGGCGGCTGTTGTTGGGCTCGAACACCGCCCACTGGGTGCCCTTGTCGATGGAGTGCTCCACGTAGATGAAGAGCCTCCGCACGTTCACGTACTTCCACTCCGGGTCGGAGCTCATGGTGCGGGCGCCCCACACCCGGATGCCCCGCCCCTCGAAGAAGCGCAGGGCGTTGATGCCCTCGGGGTTCAGCACGTCCTGGCGCGCCTTGTTGATGTTCGTCTCGAAGCGCGTGAGCCCGTGGACCACCTCGTTGGCCGGCGCCTTGTGGACGCCCCGCTCCGCGTCGGTGCGGGCGTAGATGCCCGTCACGAAGCCCGAGGGCGGAAGGAGCAGCCGGGCGGGGGGAGCCCCCTGGGCCGGGCGCTCCGTGGGGTCGAGGATCTCGACCCAGGGGTGGTAGAGGGCGGCGTACTTGGAGTCGAAGCGGCCCCGGAAGTCCCGGATGCCGTTCAGCGACGCGTTCACCGGCCCGTCCACCACGGCGATGCGGTAGCGCTTCCCCTCGGCGTGGGCGATGAGGGCGTCGGCGGCCCCCCGCACCAGCGTCTCGTCGTCGTAGGTGCCCCCGTCGGGGAGGGCCACGATGGCGATGTCCTCCACCTCGCCCAGGGCCTCCAGCCCCGTGGCCTTCACCTCCGGATGGTCCGGGTCGGCGGCCTCCCCCTCCAGGGCCGTGGGCTGGGCCACCGCGCCGTCGTGGCCGCCGTCCAGGCGGAAGGCCCCGGCGCCAGCGGCCCCCGCCAGCGCCGCCAGGAGGCGGGCGGCCGCGAAGGCGTCGTCGGCGTCGGAGGGGGCGTCCCAGTCCAGCCACACCACGGCCCCCTCGTCCTCCGGATGGTCGGGGTGGAGGATGCGGCCCACGTAGCGCTTCTGCTCCGGGTGGGTGGCCAGCCCCTGGTAGAAGTCGGAGCGGTCGGCGGACACCTGCACCAGGACGTTGAGCTCCACCAGGCTCACCACCGCGTCCAGGGCGGGGGCCGATTCGGCGCCGGTCTTGTCGTGGAAGTGCTGGCGCCCGCCCCCGTCCACCAGCACCACCCGGAGGTCGTCCTCGGACACGCCGGCCGTGTCGCTCACCGGGCTTCCCGAGGCCAGGACCTCCACCACCGCGCCGTGGCGCACCCCCCGCACCTGCACGCCGAACTCGTCGTGGTCGAAGGTGGAGACGCGGCTCCTCACCACCGTCCCGGCCGGATTGCCCCCGGCCCCCGTGGTGCGGACCGTCACGTTGCCGAAGGACCCGGGCCAGCGGGCCCGCCACGTGGCCGTGTCGCCCCCCACCGTCACGTCCAGGAAGGCCGTGCCCCAGTCGTCGGAGCCGGCGTCGTCCCGGGGCGCGAACACCCGGGACACGTACAGCCGCTTTCCGCCGTTCAGGAAGAAGGCCCGCACCGCGTGGGCGGTGTAGACGGGCCGCTCTTCCTCCGTATCGCCGACGGAGGCCGCCTGGCGCAGGGGCTCGAGCCCGCCGTAGATGCGCTCGAACTCGGTGAAGCTCGTCACCAGGCGCGGCTCGGTGGTGGAGGGCCGCGTCTCACCCGCCCCCGCCGGCACCTGCACCGGGCCCGTGCGGGTCATGCCCGCGAAGCCCGTGGTGGACGTGGGAACGCCCTCGATGGACTTGGAGCGGAAGCTCACTTCCTCGACGTAGACGCCGGGGGCTAGGTACTCGGGCATGGCTTGTCTCCTCGCTGCTGCCGCGGCTCGGGCGACCGAGTCGCTGGTTCACGTCGCCCGGCTTCCGGGTCGCCCCCGGGCCGCCGGCTCAGAACTCGAAGGGGTCGGGCTCGCTCCTCACCGCTCCCAGGGGGATGTCCAACTCCCGGCCCACCACGGCGGTGTAGCCGCCCGGCAGGGTCCGCCCCAGGCTCACGTCGTCGTCCACCTCGCCGTCGGACAGCACCTCCAGGGGCAGGTCCCACAGGAGGTCCGCCGCCGCCTGGTCCGGCGGCGGGGTCGAAGGCGCCGGGTCCGGGAGGAAGACCCGGACCTCCAGCGTCACCGACGGGTCCAGCTCGCCCCCCGGGCTCCGGGCGCTGCCCGGGACCACCAGGAGGAACTCGCCACGGTCGTCGCCGTGAGCCCGGGCCAGGACGTCGACGCTCCCGGGGCGCCGGGCCTCCACCCGGGCCCAGCGGGCGGGCATCCCGTCCCGGAGCACCCGTCCCCGGAGGCCGGTGGCCCCCCCTGGCAGGGGGTAGGCCGCCCCGGGGAAGAGGACCGGGCGCCGCACCCGGAACCCGGTGGCCCGGCCGTCGGCCTCGTCCGGCGGGCGCAGGGGCATGCGGAGGCGCCGGGGCACGAAGCGCCGGGGAGGCCGGAGGCCGCTCGTCTCCACCACCCGGAGGCTCACGTGGTCCGGCACCGGATCGTCGGGCAGGAGGGCGTAGCGCAGGGCGTGGCGCCCCGTCGCGTGGGCGTCCAGGGACGAGAGGGCGCCGTCCACCCGCCCCCCCTCGGCGGCCAGGCGGGCCAAGACGTCCGGGGGAAGGGGCCCGTCCCGCAGCACCCGGAGGGGGGGCGGGACCCTGCCCCCCGTCACCGCGTCCCGGGGCTCCAGTCCAAGGGCGAGCCGGTGGGCCCCGGCCGTCGCCGTCATGGGCGCACCTCCGGCACCGCCTCGACGGTGGCGGTGGTGACCTCCGGCGCCATCGCCCGCCGCCGCCCCGACACGCGCACCACCCGGGCCACGTACGGCACGCTGAGCTGGTAGTCGTGGGGGAGGGAGTCGAAGGTCCGCATCACCTCCTCGGTGGTGATGTGGCCGAAGAGCACCTGCACCGCTTCGCCCCCCTCCCACCCCGCCGCCGGGTCCAGGAGGGGGCCAGACAGGATGGGCGTGTCCTCCACGCAGCGCATGGCGCACCCCAGGAGGGTGAGCTCGTCCTCGGCGTTGCTGGCCCAGGGCGTCAGGAGGAAGTGGAGGTCCAGGGGGAGCTGGCTCGTCCCGTCCAGGCTCGCCACGGCCGACCACGCGGCCCGGGTGGTCTCGTTCACGTCGACCCGATACACGAAGACGGACACGCCCGTGTCGGGCAGCTCCGAGCCCTCACCGGCCTCGAAGTCCCGGGCGCTCACCAGCTTCGCCTGGGCCGGGCGGGTGGGACCCAGAGGCAGCTCCTCCCGGAAGCACGCGTCCAGGAGAGCTGCCACGCTCTTTCCCACCGATGCCAGAGCCCGATAAGACGCCAACGCTCCTCCAGTCCCGCCCGGTCAGTCCCCGTCCGATTCCAGGAGCCTGCGGATGGCGGCCCCCAACCCTTCCAGCGTCCTGAAAGCCGTCCGCCGGTCCGCCTCGACCGGCGCCACCGTGCCCCGCCACTCCCCGTTCCCGTCGCACTGGATCTCGCGCCAGAGGCGCACCACCAGCGTCGTGTCGGTGTGGCCTCGGGCCTGGCCGGAGCCGCTCACCGATGGGGACCACGGGTCCTCGGGCGTGCCGGGATCATGGCTCCAGGAGGCGGGAGGGCGGCGCCCGCATCCGCGGGCTCCCGGAGACAACTTGACGAGGGGGTGTCCCGGAGACGTCCCGGGAGCGTCTCCGGATCGTCCCACCCCCGGAAAGGGCGCGGCACGGCCGAGGACGGGAGGGCGCCCGAAGGGCGCGGGAGGCTGCGGTGGAGAGGGCGGAAGGCGTGCCGGGCGGCCGCTCAGGCCCCGGGCTTTTCGGGGGGCCGGGGGTTCCGGAGCTCCTCCAGCCGACCGGCCAGGGCGTAGAGGTCGCTCAGGGCCCCGTCCACGGCCTGCGCCAGCTTGCCCGGGACGGCCCCGCGGCGCCGGGGGCCGGGGTCGCCGGGCCCGGAGAGCCCCCCGCCGGAGAGGGTGCTGTACGCGGCGCCCGCCTCGCCGGCGCTGGCGGGGTCCAGGGCCACGGCGTCGCCCCGGGCGATGACGTCCCGGAGGCGCCGCGTCTCCTCCATGGGCCCGATGTCCAGCTCCTCCCCGAGCGTCTTCTCGCACACCCGGAACTGGCGCAGGGCCGACGGCCGGTCGCCCATGGCGTAGTGGAGCTCCATGAGCTCCCTGTGCATGTGCTCCCGGAGGGGATCGTGCCGGAGGAGGGTTCGGGCCCGGGCGATGGCCGAGAGGAGATCACCCCGGGCCCGATGGTAACGCGCCAGGCGCTCCAGGGCCCCCATGAACGTGAGGCGCAGCCGCTCCCGGGGCGCCACGCACCAGTCGTCGTAGAAGCCCCGCAGGAGGTCGTCCCGATAGAGGTCGCACGCCCGCTCGAGGCGCTCCGCCCCCTCGGTGGTCAGGGGCCCCTCCCCCACCCGGTCCTGGCGGGCGGTGCACGCCTCGAACTCGGCCGTGTCGGTCCAGGCCCCCCTGTCCAGCAGCCCCACCTGGCCGCCTTCGGCGTACACGACCCCGCCCTCCGCCGAGGTGGCCGGGTCCAGGGCGGCCCGCAGCCGCCAGAGCCCGTTGCGCAGCGTCTTGCGAGCCGAGCGCTCGCTCCGCTCGCCCCACAGCAGCCCGGCCACGAAATCACGGTCGTAGAGGCGTCCCCTTCCCAGGGAGAGGAACGCCAGGAGGGTGCGGGACGCCTGGTTGTGGAGTGGAGCGAGGGACCCCGTTGCGCCGCTGATCTCGAGGCTCCCGAACAGTCGGATCGACAGGCCGGTCATGGTGAGGATGCGTGGCTCGGCGCCCACCGACTGGGGAGGGGCTCTCCTCTACGCGGCCACCGATCCGGACCTCGCGGGTTCCGGTCGGGCGAACCGGCCGACGCCGACTTCGTGTGTGCGTGGGGGGGGCCGGATCCGGCCACGCCGTGGATGCGTTTCCGTACCCGAGACGATCAATATCCTCTGAGCGCCCCTCACCCCACAAGCCTCTCCCAAGCAGCCCGGCGTCAGTCCCCCAGCACGTAGGCGAAGATCAAGGGCGCCACGAGGGTGGCGTCGGAGCCGATGTGGAACTTGGGCGTGTCCACGTCCAGCTTGCCCCACGTGATCTTCTCGTTGCCGGGGGCGCCCGAGTAGCCGCCGTAGGAGGCGTCGGCGTCGGTGATCTGGGCGAAGTAGCCCCAGAAGGGGACGTCCCGCTGCAGGTCCTGGATGATGGAGGGCACCGTGCAGATGGCGAAGTCGCCGGCGATGCCGCCGCCGATCTGGAAGAAGCCGACGCTGGGCCGCTCCCCGCCGCCGTGGTTGGCCTCGTACCACTCGATGAGGGCCTGGAACTGCTCGGTGCCGCTCTTCACGCACTGGTGGCTGGCCACGTTTCCCAGGATGACGTTGGCGGCGAACATGTTGCCCGTGGTGGAGTCCTCCCAGCCGGGGGAGAACACGGGGATGCCCTCCTCCATGGCGGCGATCATCCAGGAGTGCTCCCGGGGCACCTGGAAGTGCTCGTCGAGCTGGCCGCTGGCCAGGATGTCGAAGAGGTACTGGTAGGGGAACTTCCGCTCCCCGGTCTCACACGCCTTCGACCAGCGCTCCACCAGGCGCTTCTCGATGTGGCGCATGACGTCCTCGGGAATGGCGGTATCGGTGACCCGGTTGAAGCCCCGGTCGTAGAGGGACTTCTCCTCCGCGGCCGAGAGCCCCCGCCAATCC
This sequence comes from uncultured Gemmatimonadales bacterium, assembly GCA_963720485.1. GTDB lineage: Bacteria > Gemmatimonadota > Gemmatimonadetes > Longimicrobiales > Gaopeijiaceae > MFD05684-c1. Next base: position 58,295 of record OY970395.1, on the reverse strand, counting down.
TGGATGATCTCGTACTCCTGGTTGGCCACCAGGTTGAAGACGTCCTCCTCCAGGTTGGCCCCCGTGCACGAGATGGCGTGGACCTTCCCCTCCCGGATCATGCGGGCCAGGATGATCCCGAGCTCGCCGGTGGACATGGCCCCCGCCAGGCTCATGAGCATCTTCCCCCCCGCCTCCAGGTGCGCCTCGTAGGCCCGGGCGGCGGCCACGGTCTCCCGGGCGTTGAAGTGGAGGTAGTGTTTCTCCATGAAGTCGCGGATGGCGCCCATTCACCTCTCCGGGGTCGATGGCGGCTGACGTGGCTGTGCGAGCGGATAGTCTAGGAACGACCCCGCCGCGGGCCAAGCAAGCCTGCCAGAACAGATGTTTGCCTTGAAGGCGGCACGACCCCTGCCTTAGCGTTGTTCGTGAGACGCTGGGAGACCCTCCCCCCCTGACGTGGTCCATGGCCATCACGCTGTTCGCTGGAATCCTCACCCTCGCCGCGGCGGTCGCCGCCGGCGCGCTCTGGCTGTCCATGCCGCCGCGGAGCATCTGTCCGGAATGCGGCCGGCCCACCGAGCCGGTCGCCATGGGCGCCCTGGGCCGCCCCCTGGAACGGCTGGTGCGGCGGCGCTGGTGCACCGCCTGCCTATGGACGGGCTACGGCCGCAACGGCCCGGTGCTCTGGGCCCGCAAGGGACCCGTGGCCCACGACTCGGGCTTCCGGTGGGGCGAGGATCTCCTTCCCCCCGACATGGGCTTCCGCTGGGGCGCTCCCGGCTCCACCCCCGAGGTCCTCGCGGCCCGGAACGAGGAGGGGCATGTGCGGCGCATCATCACGCTGCGCCACGCCGAGCGGGCGGTGGGCTTCCGCTGGGGCGGCCGGCAGGACCCGGCGGCACCCGGGCGCTGACCCCCGGCCCCCACCGCCGGCGGGAGACCCCGTGGACGACGCCGACGCCCTCGCGGCCCTGGCGCAGAGCCTGGACGGCCGGGGCTACAAGGCCTACAACGCCCTGGAGGGGAGCTGGCGCTTCCCCCACTTCGCCCTGCACATGGACCACGTCCAGGGCGACCCCTTCGCCGCCCCCAGCCGCCTCCGGGCGGTCGTGGAGCCCGCCGTCGCCGCCCTCCCCGCCGAGGTCCTGTCCTCTCCGTCCCGGCGCGTGGGGGTCGCCTGCCGCCTCGCCCGGGCCTTCGCCCGCCGTGCCGGGGAGGCGGCGTCGAGCCGGGGCAGCGGCCGGAGCGGCGAGATCCGCATGGACGCGCCGGGTCAGGAGGTACTGCTCCAGACGGCGGTGCAGGTCGCCGACGACGGCACGGTGGAGGCCCGCTTCACGGTGGGGCTCCCGGCCCGGGGGCGCCGCGTGCTGGGGCGGGAAGCCTCGGAGCTGCTCACCCGGGACGTGGCCGCCGTGGTGGAGGAGAGCCTGCCGGCCTCCGCCCACCGCGCCGCCGATCTTGTCGCCCACGCGGAGGCCAACGAGGACGCCGACGCCCTCCGGGCCGCGCTGGCGCCCCGGGGGCTGGTGGCCTTCGTGGCCGACGGCGCGGTGCTGCCCCGGCGAAGCGGCGTGGACGACCGTCCCCTGGAAGGGAAGGCCGTGGTGCCCTTCCGCTCGCCCGACGGGCTCCGGGTCACGATCCCCCTCCCCAACGCCGGCGCCGTCACGGGGATGGGCATCCCCGCCGGCGTCACCCTGGTCGTGGGGGGCGGCTTCCACGGAAAGAGCACGCTGCTGCGGGCGCTGGAGCGGGGCGTGTACAACCACCGCCCCGGCGACGGCCGTGAGCGGGTGGTGAGCGACGCCCGAGCGGTGAAGGTGCGTGCCGAGGACGGGCGCTCGGTGGCGGGGGTCGACATCTCGCCTTTCATCGACGGCCTCCCCCTGGGCGCCGACACGCGGGCGTTCCGCACCCGGGAAGCCTCGGGCTCCACCAGCCAGGCCGCCGCCGTGGTGGAGGCGCTGGAGGCCGGCGCCACCTCTCTCCTCGTGGACGAAGACACCGCCGCGGCCAACTTCATGGTCCGTGACCGGCGCATGCAGGCGCTGGTGCCCAAAGAGGGGGAGCCCATCACCCCCTTCGTGGACCGGGTGCGGGACCTCCACCGGGTCCTGGGCGTGAGCACGGTCCTGGTGGCGGGGGGGAGCGGCGACTGGCTGGATGTCGCCGACACGGTGGTGGGGATGCGGGACTACCGCCCCCTGGACCTCACGGAGCGGGCGCGGGCGGTGGCCCGGGAGCTCCCCACCGGACGCGCCGCCGAGACGGGCGGCGCCCCCAGGGCACCCCGCCCCCGCGTGCCCCTGCCGGCTTCGGTGGACCTGCGCCGTGGCCGCCGGGCGGTGAGCGTGAAGGTGCGGGACGTCCACACCATCCTCCTCGGGACGGAGACCCTCGACCTGTCGGGGGTGGAGCAGCTCGTGTCGTGGCCCCAGGCCCACGCCGTGGGACGGGCCCTGGCCCTGGCGCGGGAGCGCTTCATGGACGGGGAGCGGACGCTCCCGGAGATCCTGGACGGGGTGCTGGAGACGGTGGAGCGGGAGGGGCTGGACGCCCTGGACTGGCGGGACAAGCCGGGCGACCTGGCGTGGTTCCGGCGGTTCGAGTTGGCGGCCGCACTGAACCGCCTCAGGACGCTGGAGGTCGCCGAGGCGCCGGACAGCGGTGGCTGAGAGAGGCGGCCGCCGTCACCGCGGCGGCAGGGCCTCGTCCACGAAGCGCCGGTCGCCGGGCGCCATGGGGAGCGCCGCCATCTCGTTCGGGGCGGCCCAGAAGAGGGCCTCGTGCTCCAGCGCCCGCGGCTCCCCCGTGGTGGTCACCTCCACGAAGGCCAGGAGGAAGGGCGAGTCGGGGTCCCGGGTGGTGAAGAGCGTGCGCCCGACCGCCGCGACCTCGAGCCCCAGCTCCTCCCGGAGCTCCCGGGCGGCCGCGGCGGCATCGCTCTCGCCCTCGTGGACCTTGCCCCCGGGAAACTCCCACAGGCCGCCGTGCCGCTTGTGGGGCGGCCGCCGGCCCAGGAGGAAGCGGCCGTCCCGCTCCATCACGGCGGCCAGCACACGGACGGGGGCGGCGGCAGAGGCGCTCACGCTTCGGGGGGCGGGGCGCCGGCGGAGGCCAAGGGCCGCGGCGGGCGAGCCCGCTCCTCCGCCCGGGAACGCCGCCGGGCGGAGCGGAGGCGCAGGTAGACGACGAGCCACGTCAGCGGCCCCGTGAGCAGGGCGAGTCCGAACCACTTCCACTCGGAGAGCCCCAGATGGCTGGCCACGGCCGTGGTCCACGCCGCGCCGCCCACCCACAGCACCGCCATGGCGGCGATCCAGTCGAGCCCGACGGCGGAGACGGGGAGCTGGCTCATGGCGCGTCCGGTGGGGAGGGCGGTGGAGGGCGAGCGTACCAGGAATAGCACCCGCGCCCCACCCGCGTCGAGGGTGATGGAGCGCTCCCCGCCTCCCCCCGTCGGGAGCCCCGCGGCCCCCACCCTTGGACGTACGGCCTCCGACGTGTCACAGTATCGCGGCATGCGGCGACGTCCGCCGCCCCCGTCCTCGCTCTCCCGTCCATGTTCCGAGCCCACGACCTGCACCTGCCCCACTCCCTGCCGGCCCCCGGACCGCTGCAGGGGCCCGGCGACACGCTGGCCCACGCGGGCGCCGCCCGAGCCCGTCCGTTCGCCCTGGCCACGCCCCGGGTCCACGTGGTGGGCGGGGAGATGGAGGGGGTGCGGAGCGTCACCGTGGACGATTTCCCCCTCCTCATGGACCTGTCCAGCGATGCCGGCGCGTGCGCCTCGGTGGTGCTCACCCCGGTGGAGGTCCGGCGGGAGCTGGTGGGTGCCCGGGGCTCGATCCTGGAGACGGTGCTCCCCGGCGACCGGGTCGCCGGCCTGATCGCCGAGTGGCGGGCCTCCTCCGGGGGGGCGCTGGAGCTGACCCTCCGCTGGAGCGCGGCCGTGCGGGGAAGCATGGGAGGGTGGGCCGACGACGATCCGGAGGGGTGGCAATGCGAGGGCTCCCTCCTGGGGGTGCGCCGCCGCATCTCGCCCCGGGCGCACGGCCACGTCCTCTTCCACCTGACGCCGGCCCCGTCCGCATGGACGGTGGTGCCCGAGGAGGGTCGGCTGCGGGTGGAGGCCCGGGTACAGGCACCCCCCGGGGGCCACGTGACCCTCCTGACCGGCGTGGGCCACGAGCCCGAGGACGCCGCCGCCACCCTCACGGCGCTCCGGGCCGCCCCCGCCGTGGAGCGGCGCATGGAGCGGGCGCTCGCGGAGCTGAGGACCGGCGGGCTGGCGCTGGTCAGCGGCGTGCGGGAGGTGGACGACGGCGTCGCGTGGGCGGCGGCCCGGGTCGGCGGTGCCCTGGGTTCCAGCGGCGCGCGCCTCGGCAGCGGCCCCCCGGACGGGCCGCCCCGGCCCTTCCCCTTCGATGCGGGGAGCGAGGCGGCGTGGACCGGCCTGGGCGCCCTGGCCTCGGGCCGGCCCGACGTCGCGCTGGCGGCGTTGCCCCGCTCGCTGGAGAACCCGCTGGCCGCCCTCCTGCTGGGCCGCTGGGTCGCGTGGACGGGGCGGGTCGAAGTGCTGGGGGAATGGCGGAACGAGGCGCTTCAGGCCGCGGCCGCGCTGGACCCGGAAGCCCTGGACCCGGAGCGCCGGACGGTCTGGCGGGCGGCGCTGGACACCTGGATGGAAGCCGCCGAGTGCATCGGCAACCCGGCGTGGGCGGCGCCCCTCCAGGAGCGGCGGGACGCCCTGGGCGACGGCACCGGCGGCCCGGCCCGGGCAGCGGCGGCGGCGCCCGGCGGCCTGCGCCTTCCCACGGTCGGATCGGTGCGTCCCGGTGGCGCCACGCTGCTGGCGGCGCTGGTGGGGGAGCCCGCCCCGGGGTACGCCCCCCTGGCCAACGATCCCGAGGGAGCGCTGGAGCGGGGACTCCACGCGTGGGCGGCGTACCAGGCGGGCCGGGCGGGCGACGGCTTCCGGCTGCTCCGGCGCCACCTCGCCGCCGGCTTCGAGGACGTCCCGGGTGCGTGGCGGCGGGCGCCGGGCTCGTCCCGCTTCGATGACACGGCCGCCGCCGCCGTGACAGCGGCCGCCGTGCTCTTCGGCATGCTGGGCGCACGGGCGGACGCCTTCTACGGGCGGCTCCGCCTGGCGCCCCACCTCCCCTCCCACTGGACGCGTCTGAACGTCACCGGTATCCGCGTGGGCGACGCCGCGGTGGAGCTACGCTGGGCCCGGGAGGGAGAGCGGCACACCTTCCGCCTGCGGCAGGTGGCGGGAAGCGTCCCCCTCAACCTGGTGTTCGAGCCGGAGGTGCCGCTGAGCGGCGCGGTGGACGTGTCGGTGGACGGCGCCCTCGCCCGGGTGGGTACGAAGCCGACGGAGGGCGGGACGACGGTGCGTCTCCAGCTCCCCCTGGACGCCGACCGGGAGGTGGCCGTGGCGCCCGCCCGGGGGCGTGGGGCGGAGGCCGAGCCCCCCGGAGCTACTCCTCCGTGATGTAGCCCCGCTCGACCAGCAGGTTGCGCAGTCGGCGCTCGCGCTCGGCGAGGGTGGTCTTGGCGATGGTGCGGGCGAACTCGATCCGTTCGTCGTCCGAGACCTTGTCCAGCACCGAGATCGGTGCCCCGTAGCGGAGCAGGATACGCTTGGCGTCGACGGCAACGTCGTCCACGCAGTCCCCCTTTCAAGTGAAGACGTACCGGCGGGAAAACAAAGAAAAATAAGCCCGCCGCAGGCGTCGCTCCAAGGGGGGACGGACCGTGGGTCTCCCCTGCGCTCAACCTCCCAGGAGGAGCCCCACCATCACGAAGAAATCGTGCTGGAGGGACGAGCCGCCGCCGCCCTGCCGCCTGAAGCCCGACACCAGGTCGCTCACCTCGCCGCTGATCCGGAGCAGCCCCAGGTTCACCTCGGCGCCCACCCCCAGATGCCCGGTGAAGCGGTTCTGATCGCTCAGCACCGCCCGGGCCCCCTCGCTCTGGAGGTCCTCCCGGGTGAAGTCGTAGCGCTTGAGCCCGCCCCCGGCCAACAGGTAGGGCCGCACCAGGATGATGTTGGGCAGGGGCCGGAGCACGAGGGCTGCCGTCAGGGTCGTGACCGTGCTCCGGGCGCTGCAGCTCTGGCATCCCACGCCCGTGACAGGCACGTCGGAGGCGGTGGCGTGAAGGCCGTCGATGCGGAGCGACGTCCCCCGGGTGTTTCCCAGCTCGACCCCGAGCCCCAGCGCCAGCGTCGACTGCTTGCGGCCGATGTCCACAGCCTCGCTGGCGGTGGGCAGGTCGGAGGCGGGCGCGTACAGGCCCGCCTGGGGGAGGATGCGGAGCTGGGCGCGGGCGCCGCCGGGCGCCAGCAGCCCCGCGGCGAGGGCGGAGGCGAGCACGAGGGACGGGCGCATGGTCAGGCCTCGGGGAGAGAGGATCGCGTCTCGAGTCTCCAGGGGACCCTGCAACCTGCGGGCCGTCCCGGGAGCAGGGAGAAGCTAGTGCACCAGCTCGTGGCCCTCGTCGTCGTCGGGCGGCGGCAGCGGCGCGGCCAGGTCGAAGCGGGGGATCGCCACGTCGAAGCGCGTCCCGTCCAGGCGCTGGAAGGTGTAGTGCCCCTCCATGTAGCCCACGGGCGAGCGGAGCACGCAGAAGCTCTCGTAGCGGTGATGGGCACCGGGGGCGATGAGAGGCTGCTGCCCCACCACGCCCTCCCCGTCCAGCTCGGCGTCGTCGCCCCCGGGGTCGTGGATGTGCCAGTGGCGCCAGAGGAGCCGGGCGGCCGCGTCCCCCAGGTTCTCGACCTCCACGTCATAGGAGAACACGAACTGGTGCTCCCCGGGCTCGCTGCGAGCCAGGGAGAAGCGGGGCCGCACGCGCACCCGGAAGCCGTTGGACAGTCTTTCGTAGGTCTGGGTCATCGGGCGATTATACCGGCGCCGCCGCGGCCGGATCCCTGCCGCACCCGCTCCCCACCCAGGATGAGAGCTCTGGAATGCTCGCGCCGCCGCCCCCGCTCCCGGCGGGCGTGGAGCTCCACCCCGCCGCCCCCGCCGACCGGGCCAGGGTGGAGGCGCTCCTCCGGCCGTACCTCCTGGAGCTGGCCCCCTGGGAGGCTCCAGGCACCCTGCCCGACCCCACCGCCTACCCCCTCCTGGACCGCTACTGGGAAGAGCCCGGCCGCCACGCCTGGCTCGTGCTGGTGGACGGCGTCGACGCCGGCTTCGCCCTGGTGCGCCGCTACGACGCCGGAGCCGACGTGGTGAGCGTCATGGCGGAGTTCTACGTGGCGCCCGGCCACCGGCGACGGGGCGTGGGGAGGGCCGTGGCGCTCCATCTCATGGCCGCCTTCCCCGGGCGCTGGGAGGTGCGCCAGCTCCTGGAGAACGCGGCGGCCCGGGCCTTCTGGTCGAACGTTCTGGAGCGGGCCGCCCGGGGTCCGGTGGTCGAGCGCACGGAAAAGGGGGGGCGGGCGGTGGTGGCGGAGCTCGTGGTGCCTTCCGGTAGATTGGGGTCACCATGAGCGACTCCCCCTCCCTCTCCAGGTCCGTCGAGGACTACCTCAAGGTCATCTATTCCCTCACCGAGGAGGGAAAGGCGGCCTCCACCAGCGCCGTGGCCCAGGCGCTGGACGTTCAGCCCGCGTCGGTGACCGGCATGGTGAAGCGGCTGGCCGAGGCCGGGTACGTGGAGCACGTCCCCTACCGGGGCGTGCGCCTCACCGCCGAAGGGCGGGCGCAGGCGCTGGGGGTGGTGCGGCGCCACCGCATCCTGGAGACGTACCTCCTCCAGCGCCTGGGCTACGCCTGGGACGACGTCCACGACGAGGCCGAGCGCCTGGAGCACGCCGCGTCCGACCGCCTGATCGAGCGCATGGCCGCCGCCCTGGAAGACCCCAGCCACGACCCCCACGGGGCGCCCATCCCCACCCCCGCCGGGGACATCGAGGCGGTGGACTTCGCCACCCTTGCCGACGCCGCCCCCGGGGAGGACGTGCGCATCCGGGCCGTGGCCGACGACGACCCGGAGCGGCTGCGCCACATGGAGGCCACCGGGCTCAAGCCGGGCGTGCGCCTCAGGGTGGAGGGGCACGAGCCGCTGGAGGGCCCGGTGTCCGTCCGGGTCGGCGGCGGGGAGGGACCCCGCCGGGCCGTCACCCGGGACGTGGCGAGGCGCATCTACGTCACGGCCGATGGCTGAGCCGCGCCGGCCCCTGGTGGTGGGCGTGGCCGGCGGCAGCGGCTCCGGCAAGACCACGGTGGTGCGCCGCATCATGGAGGCGCTCTCGGAGGAGGGCGCCACCCACCTCCGCCACGACAGCTACTACAAGGACTTCGGCCACCTCTCCGAGGCCGAGCGGGACCGCATCAACTTCGACCACCCCGACGCCCTGGAGACGTCCCTCCTGGTGGAGCACCTGGGCACGCTCCTGGAGGGCCGGGCGGTGGAGACGCCGGTCTACGACTTCAGGACGCACCTCCGCTCCCGGGAGAGCACCGTGCGGGTGGAGCCCACGGGTGTGGTCCTGGTGGACGGCATCCTGGTGCTGGCCGAGCCCGACCTCCGGGCGCTGCTGGACATCAAGGTCTACGTGGACACCGACGCCGACATCCGCTTCATCCGCCGCCTCGAGCGCGACGTCCGGGAGCGGGGGCGCACCGTGGACGCCGTCATCCGCCAGTACGTCGACACCGTGCGCCCCATGCACCTGGAATTCGTGGAGCCGAGCAAGCGCTGGGCCGACGTCATCGTCCCCGAGGGCGGCCACAACCGGGTGGCCGTGGACATGCTGGCCACCAAGCTGGGCGCCATCCTGGCCCGGATCTGAAGCCCGGCCGCCTCAGCCCGGGGGCGGCGGACAGGCCGGCAGGCCGCCCCGGCCCCCATCGGGCACCGCCACCGCGAAGGGGCGCACCACGCCTGCCCCGAACACGCCGGTGCCGCCGTCGCCCCGCACGCTGGGGACCCGCACCTGACCCGAGGGATTGAAGCTTCCGCCCCGGGCCCAGTTGGCCCAGTTCCGCTCCACCGCCGCCACCGTGACGGACGCCGACGTCCCGGGGGGAAGCCCCTGCTGGAGGTACACGCTCACCTCCCGCTCCAGGTCGGCGCGGGCGAAGACCCCCAGCTCCCCCGGGAACACCACCGTCGTGTCGGCGGCGGACACCGAAAGGCCCAGCAGGTACAGGGGGTCGTCCACCTCCACGTCGAAGTGGGCCGGCAGCCTCCGGACGAAGGTCTCGGCCAGGTAGGCCCAGGCGCCGTCGGAGCGGGTCCAGCGGAGCTCGCTGGAGGTGCGGGGGGCCAGGGCGCACGTGTCGCCCTCCGCAACGTCCAGGAGGTGGAAGGCCCCCGGCACCCGGGTCTCCGACTGGAGAAAGCGGCCGTCCGCCAACGCCACCTCCAGGGTGAGGCGGTCGCCGGGGCGCAGGTCCGCCGCGTCGGCGGCAGCCACGGCGTAGCACGTCCCCCCCACGATGACGGGGCGGCTGAACACGCACACCCGGTCGTCGACGTGGCCCAGGCGCCACACCCGTCCGTCGGCGGGCCGGCGTACCGTGACGTCGGCGGGGGGCGGGTCCGCCGTGACGCTGTCCAGCTCCAGCGTCCGGTGGAGAAACACGCTCATGGCTGAGGGGGCGGCGGCGAGCCCTGGCGCCTCGCCCACCCGCACGTAGCCCTCCACGACCACCACGTCGTCGGGCGTCGCCAGCGACACGTCCGTGAGCCGGCACCCCGCGACAGCCAGGGCCAGCGCCGCGCCCAGCGGCCGCACCCACGCCCCGGGGGTCAGAACGACACCTCGACGCCCAGCGTCGGGAGCACGGGGAACATGCTGATCCCCGAGCGCACCGGCGGGTCGTCCTGGTACTGGTAGAAGTAGAAGAGGACGTTCTTGCGGTCGTACACGTTCAGGACGTCCAGCGACACGGTCACCCGCCCCCAGGAGGGCTCGAAGCGCCGGCGCACGCTCAGGTCCAGCCGGTGGTACGCCGGCAGGCGGGCGCCGTTGTGGGGGCCCAGCACCACCGCGTAGCCCCCCAGGCGCGAGTCGCCGGCCTCGGTGCCCTGCCACCACAGGGCCCCGTCCCCCAGGGGCAGGCGCGGCTGGTAGTACGCGAAGGTGCCCACCGGGCGCGTGAACGGGGTGCCCGAGCCCAGGTTCCAGCGGAGCCCCCCGCTCCACGGCCCCGGCAGAGGGAGCTGGAGCACGAGGTCCACGTCCCAGCGGCGGTCGAACACCGGGGGGTAGGTCACGTCGGGGGGCGGATCCCCCGGGACCAGCGCGTCGGGAAAGGTGCGCCGGGCCCGGAGCCACGACAGGGCGAGCCACCCGGACACCCCCGACGGCGCCTCCCGCCGCACCAGGAGGTCCCAGCCGTACGACGTGCCCCGACCCGCCAGGATGTCGTCCAGGCGGTCGTTGGGGTCGTCGGCGGGGTTGAAGGTCACAACCCCCTCGAAGCTCCGGTGGTACGCCTCCAGCGACGCGTACCACGCCTCGCCGAAGTAGCGCTCCACCCCGGCCTGAACCTGGTCCGAGACCACCGGAGGCGCCCGGTCGCCCGCGAGCACCCACACGTCCAGCCCCAGGGGAATCTCCTCGTTCCTGAGGGAGTGGAGGAACTGGGTGTAGCGCCCGGCCGCCAGCTTCACCGCCGTGCCCCCGTCGCCCAGAAAGCGCTTTACCGCCAGCCGGGGCGCCACCTGCCATGAGGGGCGGCCCGGATCGGGGCGCCACCCGTCGACGCGCGCCCCCACCTCCACCCGCCAGCGGGGGGGCTGCCACAGAGCCTGGCCGTAGCCTCCCCCAAGCCAGCCGGTGCCGTCGCCCCTGCCGAAGTCCGTGCCCCCGCTCACCGCCCGGTTGTGGTACGCCAGCCGCTCCACCGAGAGGCCCGCGCCGGTTTCCCACGCCGCCGACGGGTGCCCCACCAGGTCCGCCCGGGCGTACGCCTGCCCGATGCGGCTCCTGAAGTCGGTGTCGGAGAAGTCGGGAAAGCGGAGACGGGTGGCGTATCCGGTGGCGCCGGCGCTCACCTCCAGGGAGCCGCCGCCGGGCCTGGGCCGGGTCCAGGTCACCCCCGCCAGGTCGTTCCCCCAGCGCCAGTCCACCCGCAGGGGGAAGTCGGCGGGGTCGATCCGCCTCAGGTCCAGGACGTCGCCCCCGGCGTAGGCGGTGACCCGGATGCGGTCCCCCCCGGCGGTCCACGCCTCGGCCACCCCCTGGGCGTCGCTGAGGTGGTAGGGGAAGTCGAAGAACGGCTTCAGGAGGGCGTCGAAGTACGAGCGGCGGAAAGAAACGCGCCCCCGCACGCTCCGGAGCCCCAGCCCCGCCACGTCGTGGGTGCCCCCCGCCACTGCGGCCCGGGCCGCCAGGAGCGAGACGCCGCCGTCCACGGCGAAGTGGCCGTTGCCCGGGTCGCTCTCCACCTGGAGCACCGACGATACCCGCCCGCCGTGGCGGGCCGGGAAGCCCCCCGAGCGCAGCTCGGCACGCTCCACCATGTCGGCGTTGAACACGCTGAAGAAGCCGCCCAGGTGGAAGGGCGAGAACACGGGCACCCCGTCCAGGAGGATCAGGTTCTCGTCCGACGAGCCCCCCCGGACGTGGAAGGCCGCGTCGAAGTCCGACGTCGACACCACCCCGGGGAGCACCTGGATGGCCCTGAGGGGGTCGGCCTCGGCCACCCCCGGAATGGCTTTCACCTCCTCGCTCGTGAGCTCCCGCACCGTGGCCCCGGCCAGCGTCTCGAAGCGCTCCCGATCACGGCTCCGCACCGCCTCCACCCGCATGCCCGGCAGCGCCACCGCCTGGCGGGGGAGGGTCAGGTCCACCCGGGCCGGGGCGCCGGCGGCGACCTGGACGCCGGCGGCCCGCGCCACGGCGTAGCCGATCCCCGAGGCGACCACTTCGTATCGGCCCGCCGGCACCCCGTCGACGTGGTACCAGCCCAGGTCGTCGGTGTCGGCGCCGGCCACCACCCGTCCCCCGGCCATGAGGGTCACCGACGCGCCCCGCACGGCCACCCCCTCGTCGTCGCGCACGCGCCCCTCCACCGCCACGGGCCCGCCGTCAGGCGGCTCCTGGGCGGCCAGGGGCGCCGCCAGGAAGGCCAGGAGGAGGAAGAGCGTGGAGGCGCGCATGGCGGGACACGGGGTCGGAGCGGCCGGCGGAGGAGGACCCGCCGGAGGGGGTCGCCGCCGGCGGCGGAGCGGCGTTACTCTCGGGCGGCCCGGTGCAGCGGGCCCCTGAACTTCGAGCCACCCCGCCCGAAACGGAACAGGCCCCCTGAAGCTCTTCTACTGCGACCACTTCGTCCTCCCCCTGCCACCGGGGCACCGCTTCCCCATGGAGAAGTACGCGCGCCTCCGGGAGGCGGTGGCGGGCCACCCGGGGGTGGAGCTCCTCGTTCCCGACGCCGCCACCGACGAGGACCTCCTCCGGGTCCACCACGCCGACTGGGTCCGCCGGGTCACCACGGGCGCCCTGGAGCCGGGCGACGCCCGGCGCATCGGCTTTCCCTGGTCGCCCGAGCTGGTGGAGCGCTCCCGCCGCTCGGTAGGCGGGACCATGGCGGCCGCGGCGGCCGCCATGGACGAGGGGTGGAGCGCCAACCTCGCCGGGGGCACCCACCACGCCTACTCCGGCCACGGCGAAGGCTTCTGCGTGTTCAACGACGTGGCGGTGGCCGTGCGCCGGCTCCAGTCCACGGGACGGGCCCGCCGGTTCGCCGTGCTGGACCTGGACGTCCACCAGGGCAACGGCACCGCCGCGATCTTCCGGGGCGACGGCGACGTCTTCACCCTCTCGGTGCACGGGGCGGCCAACTACCCCTTCCGGAAGGAGGAGGGCGACCTGGACCTGGCGCTCCCCGACGGCGCCGGCGACGACGCCTACCTGGCGGCGGTGGAGCGGGGGCTGGAGGCGGCGCTCCACCGGGAGGTGGAGCTGGCCTTCTACGTGGCCGGGGCCGACCCCTTCCGCGACGATCGGCTGGGGCGCCTGGGCGTGAGCCGGGAAGGGCTGGCGGAGCGCGACCGGCGCGTGTTGGACGCGTGCGGAAGGCGGGGCGTCCCGGTGGCCGTGGTCATGGCGGGAGGCTACGCCAGGCACGTGGACGACACCGTGGCGATTCACGCCGCCACCGTGCTCGAAGCCGTGGCGCGGTGGCGGGCGGAGCGGGCCTCCCCACCGCCCGGGGCGCGTGGCGCCCTCCAGGGGCCAGGGCTACCTTGACGCCACCCGCTCCCCTCCGGAGGGAGCCCACCGCAGGGGCGCCCATGGACACTCGAGAGCTCCTCCGACACGTCCCGCTCTTTCGGGAGCTGGCCCCCGACGACGTGGAGCGCGTGCTGGACGCCACCCACGTGGAATCCTTCCACGAGGGCGACGACATCGTGGCCGTGGGCGAGCCCGGCCACGCCCTCTACGTGGTGCTGCAGGGCGAGGTGCAGGTGGTGTATCCGGCCCGCAGCGCCGAGTTCGAGCTGGCGCGCCTGGGTCCGGGGGAGTTCTTCGGGGAGATGGCGCTCCTGAACGACGAGCCCCGCTCGGCCACGGTGCGGGCGCTGGGCCCGGTGAAGACGCTGGTGCTGCGCAAGGACGCCTTCCGCCGGGCGGTGCGCGACGCGCCCGGGCTGGCGCTGGTGCTCCTGGAGACGCTCTCCCGGCGCATCCGCACCGCCGACGAGCAGATCAGCGGTCTCTCGGACAAGGCGCTCCGCGATCCCCTCACCGCGCTCCTCAACCGGAGGGCCTTCCACGAGCGCCTCCAGGAGGAATGCGACCGATCCCGCCGTTACGGCGACCGCTTCGCCCTCATCCTCATGGACCTGGACAGGTTCAAGGCCATCAACGACACCCTGGGCCACGACGTGGGCGACCGCGTCCTGTCCTGGGTCGGGCGCATCCTCCACGAACACACCCGGGCGGCCGACACTCCCTTCCGCATCGGAGGCGAGGAGTTCGCCGTGCTCTGCCCCAACACCGGGCCCGACGTTGCCCAGCACGCCGCCAACCGACTCGTGGGGGTGCTGGGAGAAGCCCGCCCACCCGTCGATAACGGGGGGCCGCAGGTGCGGGTCACCATGTCGTCGGGCTTCGCCGTGTGCCCCGACCACGCCCGCCGGCCCGACGAGCTCTACCAGGTCGCCGACCAGGCCCTCCTCAGGGCCAAGGACCGGGGACGCGACCGGGTGGAGGCACCCGGCGCGCCCCTCTTCTAGGGGCCGCCTCCGTCGCCGTGGGCGCCGTCGCTGCGGGAGACCTCCCTCGCCTCCGCCCGCCGGTCCAGCACCACCATCCAGATCCCCGCCGCCAGCATCCCCAGGTCGCACCAGCCGATGAGACGGGTGGGCCCCGGGTAGAGGATCAGGTAGATGCCCCCCGGGACCATGCTGAACAGCCCGATGAGGGCGAGCACCAGGGGAACGTCCTTCACCACCGCCCCCACCCCGGCCAGGGCGAGCCCCACGAAGATGATGGTGACGGTCATGGCCGCCGGGGCCGCCACGCCCATGGCGCCGAAGGGCTGGGCCACCCACGTCCACACCCAGACCGCCGCCACCACGAGGGCGCACAGTCCTCCCAGGATCCGCACCACGGTGCGCACGCTCAGCCGGCCCCCCCCAGCCGCCGGTAGGTGGCCAGGTGGCGCACCGCGGCGGCTACGTCGCCCTGGGCCTCCAGGAGGCCGGCCAGGTTGAAGTGGGCCGCGGCGAGCCCGGGCTCCGCATCCAGGGCGCGGCGGTACGCCGCCACGGCCTCCTCCCGCCGACCCAGGTCCTCCAGGGCCACCCCCAGGTTGAACGCCGCCAGCCCGGACGACGGATCGGCCTCCAGGGAGCGGCGGTAGTGGTCCCGGGCGCCCTCCAGGTCGCCCTCCTCGTGGAGGAGGCGCCCCAGGTTGAGGAGCGCCCCGGCGTGGGCGGGGTCCAGCGCCAGCGCTCGGCCGTAGGCCGTACGGGCCCGCTGGGCCGACACCGCTTCCAGGTCGTGGGCCTCGTCGAACCACTGGTCGGCGGTGAGGCTCTCGCCCTGGGGGCTCCGGCCGCCGTTCCGATCCAGGGGTGCGGCCCGGGCCGCCAGCTCACCCACGGAGAAGTCGAAGGCCACCTGCCCCGTCTCCGGGTCCCAGGCCGTGTCCTCGTCCTGGACCACGACCCGCTCCCCCGACGCGGCGATGCGCACGGCCGAGAGGGGGCGCCCCCGGGGAAGCTGCTCCCGGAGGTGCGAGAGGGCGCCGTGGATGCGGCGGGGGGGACGTCCTGCTCCTGGAGCTCCCGGGCGGTGCGCAGCAGGACCACGTCCTGGAAGGTGAAGCGGTACTCCCGGCCCGAGCGGGCTGGGGAGAGGATGCCCTGGCGGGCGTACGCACGGATCCGCTGGGGGGAGAGGCCGACGATGTCGGCCACCTGTGCGGTGGTGTATCCGGGCATCCTCGCCAAAGGTGGGCCGCACCCGGGGCGAGGGGAAGGGCGCTCAGCCCGAGGCGGCCTTCTTCTTTCCCGAAGCCTTCTTCTTCGTGGCGCCCTTCTTTTCCGCCCGGGCCGCCGGCTTCCGCTCGCCCTCGGTGGCCAGCGACGCCTTGAGGGCCGCCATGAGATCGATGATCTGGGCCTGGGGCTGCTCGGCCGGCTGCACCGAGATCTCCTCCCCCTCCACCTTGCGCTGGATCATCTCCAGCATCTTCTCCCGCACCTCGTCGGTGTACTTGGCGGGCTCGAAGGTGTCGGACGACGACTGGTCGATGAGCTGCCGGGCGAGCTGAAGCTCCGCCTCCTTCACCTCCCCGTCGCCCACCGGCACCTCGTCGAAGGACTTCACCTCCTCGGCGTAGCGGAGCTGGTCCATGACCAGCCCGCCGTCGTGGGGGCGGACCATGACCAGGTACTGCTTGCCCCGGGTGGCGTACTTGGCGATAGCCACGCGCCCGGTCTCGGTGAGCGCTGCCGCCAACAGGCGGTACGCCCGGGCGCCGCCCTTGTCGGGACCCAGGTAGTACGCCTTGTCCAGGTAGACCGGCTCCACCCGGTCGGCCGGCACGAACTCGGTGATCTCGATGGAGTCGGTCTTGGGCGCTTCCAGGGCCTTCAGCTCGTCGTCGTCGAAGAGGACGTACTGACCCTTGGCGAACTCGTACCCCTTCACCATCTCGTCCCGGGGCACCACCACGTCGCACTTCGGGCAGACGTACTGCTGCTTCACCCGGGTGCCGCAGGCCTCGTGCACCAGGTTGAACGATACCCGGTGCCCCGACTCCGACGTGGAGTAGAGCTTCACGGGCAACGAGACGAGCCCGAACGAAATGGTGGAGCTGGCGATGGCGCGCGCGCTCATGGACCGTCCCTTCGCTGAGGTGTCAGCCCTGCCCTCCCCTGCACGGGGCGGGCCGCCGTGGCCCGCCGGGGGAGACCGGGATTGGGAACATATGTTCCCCCCAGGCGGAGGGACAACGGTTTTCTGCGCCCCCCACCGGGCGTGAAATCCCGGGGCTCCCATGCTACCGTGGGAGTCCCGGCTCCCGCGACCGCCGAACCCTCCACTCCCGGGACACGCTCCCATGCCTCGACGCCGCCCCGCCCCCGCCCCCGCGGCCCTGGCCGCCGCCCTCCTCGCGCTGGCCGCGGGCTGCCGGAGCGAGGGGGCCGCGTCGCCCCCTGCCGCCGCCCTCGCCGACGACGGCGCGCCCCGCCGGGAGCGCATCGTCCGGCTCCTGGGTACCCTGGCCGCCGACTCCATGGCCGGGCGGGAGGCGGGCACGCCCGGCGCCGCCCGGGCGCGGCGGGTGCTGGTGGGCGAGCTGGAGCGCTACGGCGTCCAGCCGGCCGGCCGGAACGGCTACCTCCAGCGGGTGCCCCTGGTGCGCGTGGGCGGGCGCTGGACGTTGCCCCCCGACGGCGCCGACCCGGACACCTTCCCCGCGGCGGACCGGCGGGACGCGTACAACGTCCTGGGCATGATCCCCGGCGCCGACCCGGCCCTCCGGGCCCAGGTGGTGGTGGTGGGCGCCCACTACGACCACCTGGGGGTGGGCGCGCCCGTGGCCGGCGATTCCATCTACAACGGCGCCGACGACGACGCCTCGGGCACGGTGGCGACGCTGGAGATCGCCCGGGCGCTGGCCCGGGGGGAGGGGCCGGGGCGCTCGGTGCTGCTGGGGCTCTTCACCGCCGAGGAGGAGGGGATCCTGGGCGCCCGCTGGTTCCTGGAGCACCCCACCGTGCCCCTCGAGCGGGTGGTGGCGGACCTCCAGGTGGAGATGATCGGCCGCCCCGACTCCCTGGCCGGCGGCCCGGGCCACGGATGGCTCACCGGCTACCAGCGCTCCACCATGGGCGACCTCCTGGAGGCCCAGGGGAGCCCCATCGTCCCCGACCCCCGGCCCGAGCAGCAGTTCTTCTTCAGGAGCGACAACCTGCCCTTCGCCCTGGCGGGCATCCCCGCCCACACCCTGTCCTCCTACGGTATGCACGCCGACTACCACACCCCCGCCGACGAGGTGGAGCGGGTGGACCCGGCCCACATGGCGGCCCTGGTGGACGCGGCGGAGGCCATGGTGCGGGGGCTCGCGTCGGGACCCGCACCGGCGTGGCACCAGGGGGGCCGTCCCGGCGCGCCGGGGCCGGGGGGCGGGGGCAGCTGAGGCTCAGCCGTCGACGCACCCCTCGGGGGCCAGGCTGGCGGCCAGCGTGACGGCGTTGATGTCCCGGTGCCCGGTCCACGTGGGAGCGGCCTGGTTCCCGGGATCGAGCCAGAACGCTTCCAGCTCCCGGGCCAGCGTGGCGTAGGACGCCAGGGTTCCCCCCAGACGCTCGGCGGCGTGGAGCCCCAACGCCAACCCCAGCTCCCGGAAGGCCAGGCGCTGGTCGGCGGGCAGGCCGAGGGGGCTCCGCCGGGTGAAAGCCTCCAGGCTCACCGCGGCGTCCCGCACCGTCCGATCGAGCAGCTCGCCGTGCTCCTCCACCCCGGCCGCCACCACCCGGGAAAGGCCCAGCACGTCGCCCAGCAGGCCGCCGATGCCCAGGGCGTCGTCGGTGGCCCAGCTCTGCCGCCGGCACATGGCGGCGAGCCCCACTACCTCGTCGTCCAGGGAGGGAGCGTCGGGCGCCCGGGCCGGCGAGGTGCGCAGCAGCTCGGCCGTGACCAGGCCGTCCAGGGCGTCGTGGTGGCCACTGGAGGACACCAGGGCCCGGGACAGGTCCACGCTCATCTTCCACACGAGGCGGGGGGCGCCCCCGGCGGCGCCCCGGAAGGCGTGGTAGGCCTTGCTCGCCAGCTCGGCGCCCCAGCGCTGGAACGTGGGCTCACCGGTGAAGCGGGCCATCCGGTCCAGGGCGTGCATCCAGCGGGTGAGGTAGTGGTAGTACTGGCCGTCCCGGTCCCACTCGGCGTCGGCGTCGTAGGGCTCCCCGGGGCCCCGCTCGGGGAGGGGCTTGCCGATCCTCAGGCCACCGGCGGTGGGGTGGGCCTTCCCCTCCGCCTCCGGCAGGCCGCTGATCCAGCCGGAGCGGGGGTCGTCGTCCCGGTAGCGGCCCAGCACGTGGTGCACCTGGTGGATGAGCCGGTCGGCCAGCTCCAGGTAGCGCCCCCCACCCTCCCGTGCCTCGAGCCCCACCCACGTGCACACGGCGTGGGCGTCGGTCCACAGGTAGCGTCTGGGCGGCGCCGACGAGGTGAGGCCGGTCTCCCGGGCGTAGTGGTCCAGGATGGACGCGGCAGCGGCGTGGGCCCGGTCCATGGAGGGCCCCGCCCCTCGGGCGGGGACCGGGGTCACGCCGGCGAGCCGGCCGCCCGGGCCAGCGCCTCCATGGCCTCCTCCGAGAGCCCCTCCACGAGGAGCATCTCGGTGGTCGCCACCGACTGGCGCAGCGCCTTGGCCTCGGCGTACTCGGGCCCGCCCCACCACCCACGGGCCGCCTCCATGGAGGGGAAGCGCAGGATCACGAAGCGCTTGGGGTTCCACGTCCCCTCCAGCGTCTGCTGCTCGCCGGCGCGCACCACGTACCTGCCGCCGTACTGGGCGATGGAAGGCGGGGCCATGTCGAGGTAGCGCTTGTACGTCTCGGGGTCGTGCACGGTGATCTGGACCACCACGTAGGCGGGGGACGGCATGGTTTCCTCCTGGAGAGTGTGGGTGGGTAGTGGAACGGCCGGCCCCCCGCGGTGGGGAGCCGGCCGTTCCCGCTGCTCAGATGAGGGGCGTCGCCGCCGGCCTCAGCAGGACACGCAGTTGTGGTTGTTCTTGGCTCCCAGGCTCTCCAGGAGCTGCACCGCGTCGGGGAACGGCTGCACCCGCTGGACCGGTCCATTGGCCATGTCCACCGTGGTCTGCCCCTTGCGGCTCACCACCGTCACGTCGGCGCCGTGGGCCACCAGGTACTGGATGAGATCGGTGTCGCCCCGGGAGGCGGCGTTGTGAAGGGCCGTGTAGCCGCTGAAGTCCCGGGAGTTCACGTCGGCCCCCAGCTCCTCCACCAGGTATTTCACGGCGGGGAGCCAGCCGTCGGGGGCGTGGCGGTGGGTGTTGGCCGCGAAGCCCTCGCCGTACCCCTCGCCGCTGGCCGCCTGGATGGGGTAGACGCCGGGGCCGCCCACGGGCACCGGGGGAAGCCCGGAGGGATCGTCCTTCACCTTGTCCCCGTCGGGGTTCGCGCTGTAGCCCCGCTGCGCCGGCTTGCGCGTGGGGATGTTCGGGTCGGCCCCGTACTGCACGAGGAGCTTCATGGCGTCCACGTCCGTTCCCCACGCGGCCCGCCAGAAGGGCGTGGCCCCGTCCAGGTTCGCCCCGGCCCCGGCACCGTTGTACGTGACGAACCAGAGGTCTTCCTTCAGCCGCACGTTGGGGTCCGCCCCCTTGTCGAGGAGCGCCTTCATGAGCACCAGGTAGGTGGTCTTCTGCTGCTTCTGGACCACCGGCTGGGGGTACCACGACTTCGGCGCCCACTGGAGGTTGATGGCCGCGAACAGGGGGGTGGCGCCCGGCACGCTGGCCACGTTGGGGTCGGCACCCCGCTCCAGGAGCGCCATGGCCAGGTCGAAGTTCCCGTTCACCGTGGCCATGAGGAGGGGGGTGGTGTGGTCCCCGCCCGTGACCTCGTTGATGTCCGCCCCGCCCTCGAGGAGCGCCATGGCCGCGGCCTCGTTCCCTTCACGGGCGGCGTAATGGAGGGCGGTGAGCCCGCCCTGCTCGCCCACCAGGTCCGTGTACTGGGGCGGGTTGGCTCCGCTCCCCACCTGGGGCTCCTCCTTCTTCTCGCCCGGCTTGGCGGGGGCCTTCTTGTCGCCGGGCTTGACGGCCGCGTCCTTGGCGGCCTCCGTGCGCTTCCCGGCCGGAGCCTTGGCGCCCTCCTTGGCGGGCGCCTTGGCGGCCGGCGCGGGTGGGCCGCGCCGCGGGGCCGCCGGCTCGGTGGCGCCGCTGAGAAAGCGGAGCCGCGCCATGCGCTCCCGGGCGATCTCGTTGTCCGCCTTCGCGACGGCCGGGATGTCCACGACCGTCGTCTCGAGGGACACGTCGGCGCCGTGGGCCAGGAGCGCCTTGATGACGTCCGCCCGATCGTAGGCCGCGGCGAACATGAGGGGCGTCTGCCCATGGGCCGCCTCCCGGGCGTCCACCTCCGCCCCGTGGGCCAGGAGGGCGTTCACGGCGTCCACGCTCCCGGCAGCCGCCGCGAAGTGGAGGGCCGTCTCGCCGGTGGCCGTGTGGGCCTTGGTGTCGGCGCCCGCCTCCAGGAGCCTCTTCACCACCCCGGCGTTGCCCACCCGGGCGGCCACCAGCAGGGGCGTGAACTCGCCCAGCCGGGTGCGGGCTTCCAGGTTGGCCCCCGCGTAGATGAGGAGTCCGGCGATGTCCACGTCGCCGTTCTGGGCCGCCCAGTGGAGCGCCGTCATGCCGTCACCCTGGGCGGTGTTCACGTCCGCGCCGCCCTCGAGGAGCGCCCGGACCGCCGCCGCGTCGCCCCGCATGGCCGCGTCGGCCACGGGCGCCTCGGGGAGAAGGGTCCACCCCAGCAGGGTCACGACCAGGGCGCCGACGGCGCTGACCCGAAGCCTGTTCTTCATGTGCAGTCTCCTCAGGTCGTCACGGACAGGGGGAGCGCCGCCGTGCTGTCGCCGAAGCTCTCCTTGTCGTCCAGGCCCAGGGCGTGGAGGAGGGTCAGCATGGCGTTGGCCATGGGGGTGCCGTCCGGCGCCGCCACGTGCACGCCGCCCTCGAGGCGCCCGTTCGCCTTCCCCAGCGCCACCAGGGGGCAGCGCTTGTGGTTGTGCAGGTTCCCGTCGCCCATGGGCGAGCCGTAGATTACCAGCGTCTTGTCCAGCAGCGTCCCGTCGCCGTCCTGGCTGTCCTTCAGCTTCTTCATCAGGTAGGGCAGCAGGCTCGCGTGGTATTTGTTGATCTTGTAGAAGTCGGTGACCTTCGCCTCGTTGCCGCCGTGGTGCGAGGCTGGGTGGAAGCCGGCGTCCACGCCGCTCTCGGGGAACACCCGCCCCGACACGTCCCGGCTCATCTTGAAGGAGAACACCCGGGTGATGTCCGACTGGAACGCCAGGGTCTGGAGATCGAACATCATCTCCACGTGCTCCGTGTAGGAGTCGGGCACGCCCGCCGGGGCCTCGGGGAGCTGCCGGGGCTCACCGCTCGTGTTCTTGGCCTCCGTCATCTGGATGCGCCGCTCGATCTCCCGGATGTCCGTGAGGTAGTGGTCCATCCGGGCCTTGTCCTCGGGCGAGAGCTGCTTGTTCAGGCGCGCCACCTCGCCCGTGACCCAGTCCAGGATGCTCATGTGGGTGCGCCGGCGCATCTGGCGCTCCTTCGGCGTGCCGCCCGCGCCGAACAGGCGGTCGAAGGCGACCCGCGGATCCCGCACCATGGGCAGCGGCTCTGTGGAGCTGGCCCAGCTCAGGGTGTCGGTGTAGACGCAGGCGTAGCCGTACGAGCAGCCGCCCGACTGGTCCACGTTCTCGATGCAGAGCTGCATGGAGGGGATGGGCGTATCCTGCCCGAAGCGCTGGGCGAACATCTGGTCCATGGACTCGCCCACGTACACCGCCGAGCCCTCGGTCTGCCGGGGGTGGCACTGGGTGAGGTAGGTCGCGCTGGAGCGGAAGTGGTCACCGCCCACCTCGGGAGGGCTGAACGCCTCCGCCATGCGGATGTCGGTGTTGCTGATGATGGTCATGTAGTCGCGGAACGGCTCCAGCGGCTGCAGGGCGCTGGGAGCCAGGTCGAAGTTCCGGCCCAGCTCCGCCGGCGACCACATGTGCTGCTTGGCGCCCCACTCGTTGCTGCCCGCCGCCCCGTGCACCATCTCGATGGCGATGAAGCGCGTCTTGGCCGCCTCCTCGGCGGCGCTGCTTCCCCACAGCCGCCCCGCCGGCAGCATGGCGTCCAGCAGGGGAAGGGCGATGGTGGCGCCCATGCCACTCAGGAACGTCCGCCGCGGCAGGTGTTTTCCAGTGATGAATTCCATCGTGTGACTCCCTCGCTTGGGCCGGCCTATCGCCTCTGGCCGTCCTGGTTCGCCGCGTCGTCGGTGGTCGCGCTGGGTGCCGTCTTCATCTGGAAGGCGTCGCTGTCCACCACGCCCAGGATGAAGTCCGACATCTTGTAGTTGTCGCCCTCGGCGTTCCGCACGATCTGCCGAACCTGGGGCATGTCGTAATACTCGACCCTCCGGCCCAGCGCGTAGGCCATCAGGTTCTGGGTGAAGTTCCGGAGGAAGCGCACCCGGAGCCCGTTCAGGGCCTGGGCCAGGTCGGCCGGGCCGGTGAGGGGCGTGCCGTCGTACAGCTCGCCCTTGGTGTCCAGGGGCGCGCCGTTCTCCTTGGTCCGCCAGGCGCCCGTCACGTCGAAGTTGTCCAGGGACAGGCCGATGGGATCCATGAACCGGTGGCAGGCGTTGCAGGTGGGCGCCGCCCGGTGCAGCGCCATGCGCTCGCCGGTGGTAAGCTGGCGGGTGCCCTCGTTCCCCTTGGTCTGCTCGAGGTCGGGCACGCCCGGCGGCGGCGGGGGCGGCGGCGTGCCGAGGAGCACCTCCATGATCCACTTGCCCCGGAGCACCGGGGACGTGCGGTTGGCCATGGACGTCTGGAGGAGGACGCTGCCCTGCCCCAGGATCCCCCGGCGTCGGGCGTCGGGGTAGGCGACCTTGCGGAAGTCCTTCCCCACCACCCCCGGAATCCCGTAGTGCCGGGCCAGGGCCTCGTTCACGAACGTGTAGTCCGCGTCCAGGAGGTCCAGGGCGCTGCGGTCCTCCCGCACCAGGTTGTCGAAGAAGAGCTCCGTCTCCTGGCGCATGTCGTCGGCGAGCTGGGTCGTGAAGTCCGGATAGAGGTTCACGTCCGGGTCGACCTTGTCCATGTCCTGGAGCCGGAGCCACTGGGCCGCGAAGCGCGTGCTGAGCGCCATGGAGCGGCGGTCGGCCAGCATGCGCCGCGTCTGCTGCTCCAGGACCTTCCGGTCGTGGAGCTTGCCCTTCTCGGCCAGGTCCAGGAGCTGCTGGTCCGGCGGCGCCCCCCACAGGAAGAAGGAGAGGCGCGAAGCCAGGTCGTCGTCGGTGATGCGGTACGTCTCACCCGGCTTCACGTTGCCGGGCCACTCCTCCAGGCGGAACAGGAACTGGGGGCTGGCCAGGATGGCCTCGATGGCCGTGCGCACGCCGATCTCGAAGCCGTTGTCCGCCGCCATGTCGTCGTAGAAGCCCATGAGGCCCTTGAGCTCCACGTCCTCGAGCGGACGCCGGAAGGCCTGGGCACCCAGCCGTCCGATGATCCGCTCGGCGCAGGGCCGCTCCTCCTCGGGGGAGAGGGGCCTGCAGGTGAAGATCTTCGCCCGGCTCGGCGTCTGGGACACGCCCGTCACGTCCGAGGGGCCCTTGATGGTCAGGTCCCGGAGGTGGGGCACCGTGCTGATGCCGTAGGACATGCCGATCTGGGTGTCGGTGATGCTGTTGCCGTGGGGCGAGATGAGGTCGTCGGACGGACCCCGGCTCGTGGGCACGAACACGGCCGAGATGCGGTGGGGCCCGGCCCGGACCTGGATCGGATCGGTGGACTCGTAGAGCCCCGGCCCCGCCGGATCGCTCTCGGAGGTGAAGCGGTCGACCTTGAGGAGGGCCACCCGCTCCCCGTCCACGGACACGTCCACCGCCTCGTCCCGGGCGGGCCGGCCGTAGATGATCCCCTCGGGGTTGTGCTGGAACGACACCTGGAAGACGTAGCTGCCGTCGGCGGGGAAGTTGTGGATGACGCTCACGCCGCCGCGGCTGCCGTAGGGCGCCCCCGGCACCTGCACCATCTGGGAGGCCAGGCGGGGCACCTTGTACGTGACCTCGGTGGGGGTCGCGTCGGGGTTGCCAACGGCGAGGCGTGCGATCTCGCTCGCCGCGTTCAGGTAGGAGTCCATGAGCGTGGGCGACATCATCTGCACGTCGGCGATGTTGTCGAAGTTCGCGCTCTTGGTGTCCAGGGGGAGGTACTTGCCGGCGTCCACGTCCAGGTCGAGGAGCGCCTTGATGGACGCCGCGTATTCCGCCCGGTTGAGGCGCTGGAAGGTGCGGTGCCCCGGGTTGGGGTGCTTCTCCGCCGCCTCGTCGAGGGTGTGCTCCAGCGTCTCCACCAGCGCCTGCAGGGTGTCGGCGCTCGGCCGGCGGGCGCCGGGCGGGGGCATCATCTTGGCCCGGAGCTTCACCACCATCTTCTCGGCGGTGGGTGCCATGTCGGGAGCCTTCGTCATGTCGAAGGTCTCGAGCGACAGGTTCCCCCTCAGCCTGCGATCGTTGTGGCAGGTAACGCAGTACTGCTGGACGACGCCCGTCAGCTCCTGCGGCGACGGTGAGACCGCCGGTTGCCCCTCGGGGAGGGATCGCGCGGCCGGAGCCGCGGGCGGCGTGACGTCGCCCTGACCGGCCGTCGGCAGGTGCGCATCGGCGGCGGAGCCCAGGGCCACCAGCGTGGCACCCAGGATCCCGGTCGCGAGTAGCCTCATGCTTCCCTCCACGCACACCAGGGGGGAGACTCACCCACAGGTTCTGAAATGTCGTCATTCGGTACGGCGATCTATGACATCAACGGCGCCCGCCCCGTCCCGGGATGGACGCTCGTGCCTGCTACCGGTCCTTCTCCGCCGAGTCTCTATACATAACGGTCGCGACGTCGTTCCCGCCAAGAAGGATGACAATCTCGGCGCGGACCGTGTTGACCGGACCCGCCATGGCGGCCGTGACGACCGGAGCGGCCGGCCCCCCGTGGGAGACCGGCCGTCCGGCGTTGATCGGCCCCGGGCCCTCCGGCGTCAGCCGGTGGGCGCCGGGATCTGGGTGTCGATGTTCGGGTTGGTGTCCACCTCGGTCTGGGAGATGGGGAAGCACAGGCTCCGACCCGTCATGTCCTCCACCTGACCCGGCGTGCCGGCGTCGTGCCAGCGGTGCAGGTCGTTCAGGCGGCGGCCCTCCAACCACATCTCGATGCCCCGCTCCCGCTTGAGTGCCACCCACGCCTCGGTCTCGTTGGAAGCCGTCCACGGATCGACCCCCACGGCCGCCCTGAGGGCGTTGACCTTGGCCAGCGCAGCCTGCCAGTCGTGGTTCATCAGGTCGTTCTCGGCCAGGATGAGCTGCATCTCCCGGCTGCTGGAAAGGCGGATGGGTGAATCGATCTTGTCGTTCTTCTGCTCGAAGTGCCACACCACGCCCGAGGACGTCCCGTACGGCAGGTCCGGGTTCTGACCCCACGGCGTGCGGGGGTCGTGGCTCTGCGTGTAGTAGCTGTCGTACCACGTGCCGTACACGGTGTGGGCCCGGAACGGAGAGGTGGGGAAGTCGTTCCCCCAGAAGAACCGGTTGTAGTCGTCCCACGCCGAGCCGAAGTAGTAGTTCTGGTTCCAGACGAAGCCGTCCGGCACCTGCTTGGCGTCGGCCACCGCGCCGGCCCAGTCGCCCAGGTCCACCCGCACCGAGGCGCGGCCGGCGATGGCCGCGTTCTGGATGTCGGTGCGGCCCGCCTTCCCAGCCACCTCGTAGGCCGTGGAGAAGTGGTCCTCCGCCCGCTGCAACTGGACGGAGATGTCCTGGGGTGCGCCGCCGTCCAGCACCGTGGCGCACATGTTCTCGCCCAGCAGCCGGTTGGCATAGCCGGCGATGAGCTCGAGCTGGGCCGTGTACTCGCTGGAGCCGTAGCTGTCACCCAGCGTTCCCTTCAGCCGCTCCAGGGCGTTCTCGGCCACGTAGCGCGCCTTCTGGGCGTTGGACCAGTGGTCGTTGTTGTCTTCGGGCGACAGGATGCCCTGGCGCACCAGGTCGGGGGCGCCGAAGAGGTTGCCCCCGTTCCCCGAGGGCACGGTCTCCTCGGCGATGTAGGCGCCCGTGTAGGCCACCCAGTTGAGGGCATAGGCGAGGGCGGCGTCGGCCCCGGCGACCACCGACTTGGTGGCCGAGGGGTCGTCCAGGAACTTGTCCTGGATGGGCCCCGGGTTCGTGACCTTGAGGTCGCACGCGGCCAGGCTGGTGGCCAGGAGGCCCGCCAGGACCGCCCGACCCACCTTCCCGCGCGTCAGGTTGGACGTGCGCATATCGCTGTTCACCGTTGTGTCGTGATGTCGTCGGCTCATGTCCGTGCCCCCCTCAGAAGACGAGCCGGAGGGAGACCAGGAACGTCGCCGGGGGCGGCACCTGGTAGTCCATGCTCCGGGCCAGGCCGGAGTTGATGCCCTGCGACCCCGCCAGCTCCGGGTCCATGGCCAGGAAGTCCTTGTTCTTCCACGACCAGAAGTTCTGGGCAGACACGCTCAGCGTGGCCCGGGTGGCCCGGGGGATCTGGAAGGGCACGGGGAGCTGGAGGCTCACGTCCCGGACGCGGAAGAAGTCCGCCGGATAGACCTCGCTGGCCCCCTGGATCTTCGGGTCGCACCAGGAGCGCTGCCGCGCCGTATACGGGTCGCGGATGCCCTTCTGCAGGTCGGGGAAGACGGCGTCGCAGAACGGCGTGGTGGCGCCGCGGCTGACCGAGCCGGCGAGGGCCCCGTCCTGGATGTAGTTGCCGCCCATGTACTCGCCCCGGGCCGAGACCGTGATGCCTCCCGGCAGCCCGACGGTGGTGTTCGCCTGGATGGTCCGGGTGGGCTGGTTCGGCCCCCACACGTAGTTCTGGTCGATGATGGGCTCGGCGTGCTCGTCGGCATTCATCACCTTGGGCGCCCGCACCGCGGGCACCGGGCCGCCTTCCTCGATCCAGCCACCGCCCGTGCTGAAGGGGGCGGCGCCGCCGAGGCTCACGACCTTGCTCTTGTTGGTGTAGAGGTTCACGCCCACGTCCCACGTCCAGTCCCGGCTGCGGACGATGGAGCCGTTCACGCCCAGCTCGATCCCCGAGTTGGAGATCTTGCCCACGTTCTCGAGCTGGTTGCCGCCGAACCCGTTGCTGGGGATCTGCTGCACCTGGAAGAGGGCGTCCTCGGTCTTCTGGTTGTAGTAGCTGAAGTTCACCGTCAGCCGGTCGGCCAGGAGCGAGGCGTCGAAGCCGCCCTCGATCTCCACCGTGCGCTCGGGACCCAGGTCGGGGTTGCCGACGTTCTGGGGCAGGAAGCCGGTGCCGCCCAGCCAGCCATGGGGCTGCCAGGTGCGCACGGCATCGAACGCGCCGGGGGCGCGGCCCGCATCACCGAAGGCGGCCCGCAGCTTCACGGTGCCCAGGGACGCGGGCCAGAACGCCTCGTCCGAGAGGACGTACGAGACGGAGGCCCGGGGATAGACCTGCAGGCCGAAGTTCTGGCCGAAGGCGCTGTTGCCGTCGACCCGGGCGCCCACGGTGAGGAAGTAGCGGTCCTTGAGCGACAGCAGGTCCTGGAGGAAGAAGCCTCCGTTCACCACCCGCTGCCGCTTCTGGTAGCCGTACGTGTGGGCGGCGCTTTCCACCGTCGTCTCGCCGGGTCCGGGGAGGCCGTCGCCCCGGGACGCCACCGAGCGCTCGTCGTTGTCCACCCACTGGCCGCCCCAGGAAAGGCGCGAATCCAGGGACGACGTGATGTTGAAGTCCAGCGTCCCCAGGTAGTCGGCGGTGAGCACGCGGTTCACCCACACCTCGTCCGAGATGTCGCCCTGGGGTGCGTTGATGTAGTTGAAGGGCCGCTCGTTGTAGAGGTCGCTGGAGATGCGGTCCATGCCGAACGTGACGCGGTTCGACAGGTTCGAGCTGGGCGCCCAGGTGGCCGTCAGGCCCGACACCACCCGGTCCATCTCGGTGAGGATCTTGTACTCCAGCAGCCGCGTCAGGTCGGCCACGTCCGCCGACCCGATGTAGTTCCCCGGCCGGCCGGGCGGCGCCCGGTAGGCGTTCAGCATCAGGCTGTAGGGATTCCCGCCCATGGTCGTGCTGTTCAGGTGCTCACGGCTGATGTTGGTGTTCCACTCCACCGTGACGCCCGGCAGCGGCTGGAAGCCGAAGTTGCTGCGCAGAGACTTCTTCTTCTCGTGGTCGTTGGGCAGCACGCCGATGTTGTCCTCCAGCGTCCCCGACAGGTAGTACGTCAGGGCGGAGGCGCCGCCACGTACGGAGGCCGCGTAGCGCTGGTTGTGCCCCGTCCGGAGCCACGGATCCATGCGCATGTAGGGCGCGTTAGAGGGGCCGAACTTCTCCACCCAGGCGCCGCCCTGGTCGACCTGGAGGTTCCACACGGGGGCACCCGACTGGCCCTTCTTGGTGAAGATCTGGATCACCCCGCCCGCCGCCTCGGTGCCGTAGAGGGCCGTGGCCGCCGGCCCCTTCACCACCTCGATGCGCTCGATGTCCGAGGGGTTGAGGTCGTTGAGCGGTCCGATGACGTCGTTGTTGCTGAAGAGGATGTGGTCGCCGACGGCGTAGTTCTTCTCCATGCCGTCGCTGCGGATGCGCACCCCGTCGATGTAGATGAGGGGCTGGTTGGACATGGCCACGCTGACGTTGCCCCGCAGCCGGATCTGGGCACCGGAGCCCAGGGCCGAGCCCGTACGCATCACGGTCATGCCGGGAGCCTGGGCCGACAGCAGGTTGTCCACGTTGGCGATGGGCTCCTTCACGTCGGCCACGTTCACCTGGGCGATGGAGTTGCCCACCTCACGGCGCCGGGCGGCGCCCGCCGTCCCGGTGACCACGATCTCGTCCAGCCCCAGCGCCTGGCTGCTGAGCTGGAAGTTCACCTCGGTGGCCTGGCCCGCGGTGACCGTGACCTGCTGGGTCGCCGACTCCATGCCGATGCGCTCGGCCCGGACCTGATGGGCGCCTGCGGGCACGTTCAGGATGATGAAGCGCCCGTTCTCACGGGTGAGCCCCCCGAAGCCGGTGCCGGGGAGGAAGATCTGCACCTCGGTGAGGGGCGCGCCGGTGGTCGCGTCGGTCACGGTCCCGGTGATGTTCCCCACCTGCTGCTGGGCGGACGCGATCCCCGGGAGACCCACGAGGACCAGGAGAGAGAGGAGAAGGGAGAGGGGTCGTCCCCGGCCTGCGGGGCGGCGCCCTTGGTACGGATCCCGTTCTTGGGAACCCGACCGCTTCTTCAGTCGGTCGAATGTTCGATGCACCATCGGGCCTCCAGTGATGCGGGGGAGAGAGCACCCCGCGCCGACGCGGCGCTGGGGCGGGGCGTGAGGACGCCCTGGCCCGTACGGTCCGGCCCCGGGGCGGGGCAAGGACGCGCGCGGAAGGGACCTCACATGGGGAAAAGGGCGGTCAGGCAACCGAAGACGGCCACCCGTGTCCCTGGGAGAGCGATGTAGTGCGTTCACCGGAACCGAGGAACCGGTGGTGCGGAGGGGCCGGGAAGATCGGGGCCGCCGTCCTACACCGACGACGCGCATCTATATGAAACAACCACATCACGGGGCCCGGGCCGCCGGGAACGCGGGAATGGACGGGTGGAGCCCGTCCCTCGGCGCGTCACGTCCGGGGCAGCAGAGCCATCGATTCGGCTGTACGTGGAAAGGCGATCAGGCTTCCGCGAACACCTTCGAGTGAGGCAATGGCGACAATGGAAGGCGGGTTTCCGGTGATCCTACGGGGGGCCCCCGAAGGCGTCAAGTGGAGGGTGCCGCCCGAGCCGTCGCAGGTCCCTCTCCTGGGACGGACGGAGCGCTCGAAGCGTTGCAACGGCGTGCGCTACAGCCGTCTCCGGACGGTTGCGCAAGCTGTTTGACAACCCGGTCAGGGGTGGCGTATCGTGGCGCGTCGGCCCCGTCGGCCGATCCACCCCCCGGACACCCAGCTGGCTTCCAGACCCACGCGCTCCCTTCGGGGATGCGTCTGCACCATAGATCGCAAGGGAAGGCTCTCCCCACCCGTCCGGGTGGGGCCCAAACCAACCCCGGAGGCCCCGTGTTCCTTCGAACGTCCGGCCGGCACGCATCTCCGAAGCGGCCGTCGCTCCCCATGGTCCAACGCCTGGTGGTTCCTCTCCTGGCCGCCGCCGGCTTCCTGCTCCCGTGCGGCGTGCGGGCCCAGGATACCGGCCGCATCACCGGCCTCGTCACGGACGCGGCCACGGGCGCCGCCCTGGGTGAGGTGCAGGTCTACGTCCCCGGCACCGGGCTGGGCGCCCTCACCCGCCCCGACGGCCGCTTCCTGATCCTCAACGTGCCCCCTGGCGAACGCACGGTGCGGGCCGAGCGGATCGGCATGCAGATGCAGACCCGGACGGTCACCGTGGCCGCGGGCGGCATCGCCGAGGTCGACTTCGAGCTCCAGAACGAAGCGCTGGGGCTTGACGAGATCGTCGTGACCGGGACCGCCGGCCAGGCCCGCCGCCGTGAGGTGGGCACCTCCGTCACCCAGGTGGACATGGCCAAGGTGGACAAGGCCGTCCCCAGCGTGGACCAGGTGCTGGCCGCCAAGAGCCCCGGGATGATCTCCATGCGCAGCTCGGGCATGTCGGGCTCCGGGAGCGAGATCCGGCTGCGGGGCAACGTGAGCGTGGCCATGTCCAACCAGCCGCTCATCTACGTGGACGGCGTGCGCATCCGCAGCGACGGCTTCGCCCTCAACTACGCCATCGGGCAGCACGTCGCCTTCGGGCCCAAGGACGTCATCGGGCCCCTCAACGACATCAACCCCAACGACATCGAGCGCATCGAGATCGTGAAGGGACCCGCCGCCACGGCCCTCTACGGCACCGAGGCTGCGGGGGGCGTCATCCAGATCTTCACCAAGAAGGGGTCGTCGGGCGCGGCCGTGTGGACCATGCAGGTGGACCAGGGCTCGAACTGGGTGCAGAAGTTCGGCCCGGCCGGCACCGACGCCCCCTACATGCGCATGAAGCCGTGGCTGGCCACGTCGCCTACCAGCGGGCGGCACCAGCAGCGCTATGCCCTCTCCGTGCGGGGCGGCGGGCAGGACCTCCAGTACTACGTGTCGTCCAGCTACGACGACAACGCCGGCGTGCTCCCGGACGACAGCGAGACCAAGTGGCTCATCCGGGGCAACACCAGCTTCCAGCCCCGGAGCGACCTCACGCTCCAGTGGAACACGAGCATCACCAAGCAGCACATCACCAACACGCCCAGCGGCTCGAGCCCCTACAGCCTGGCCCACAACGTCTACCACACGGCGCCGGGCCGGCCCTCCAACTACGTGGGCTCGGCCGAGTTCGACGTGCTGAACCGGCTGCTGGAGTACGACATCGAGACCAACGTCAACCGGATCGTCACCGGGCTCACCGCCACCTACACGCCGGTGGCGGGGGTGAGCAACCGCCTCACCCTGGGGATGGACCGCATCAGCAGCGACATGCTGAACATCCGCCCCTTCGGCTACGTGAACGACCCGAAGGGTGAGGTCTCGAACCAGGAGTGGACCGCCGAGTCCCTCACGGCGGACTACGTGGGCACGTTCGACTGGCCCGTTTCGGAGGCCTTCCACGCCAGCCTCTCCTGGGGCGGCCAGGCCGTGGTGAACCAGGAGAACGACCTGGGCGCCACGGGCGCGGGGCTCCCGGGTCCCGGCGAGCACACCGTGAACAGTGGCTCCACCATCCTGGCCCTGGAGACCCGCCTGCGCACCATCAACGCCGGCTTCTTCGGCCAGACGCTGTTCGGGCTGGACGACCGTTACTTCCTCACCCTGGCCCTCCGGGTGGACGGCAACAGCGCCTTCGGATCGGGCTTCGGGCTTCAGCCCTACCCCCGGGCCACGTTCTCCTGGGTGGCGTCGGACGAGAGCTTCTGGCCCGAGGGGCTGGGCGAGATGAAGGTCCGCTTCGCCTACGGCCACGCGGGCCGGGCGCCGGGGGCCTTCGACGCGGTGCGCACCTGGACGCCCAAGATCTGGCTGGGGAAGACGTCCCTGAACCCCAATAACGTGGGCAACCCGGACCTCGGTCCCGAGCGCACCGTGGAGATCGAGACGGGCTTCGACGCCTCGTTCCTCCAGGAGCGCCTCAACCTGGGCTTCACCTACTACCACCAGGAGACCCGGGACGCCCTCATCCCGGTGGAGCAGGTCCCCACCCTGGGCTTCAGCGGATCCCAGCTGGAGAACGTGGGCGTGCTGGGCAACAGCGGCATCGAGGCCAGCGTGAACGCCACGCTCTTCCAGTCCCGGGCCCTGACCTGGGACGTGGGGGTGTCGGCGTACACGAACCACAGCGTGGTGAAGGACCTGGGCGGCGCCTCGGCGTTCAGCGCCAGCGGCGGCGGCTGGATCCAGGTGGGCCAGCCGGTGCCCGCGGTGCGCTACGACAAGCTCCTCAACCCGAACGAGATCGCCGAGCCCAACGTGGAGCGGAACCACATCTACGGGCCCAATGCCCCCACCCACACGTTCAACCTGAGCACGTCGTTCACCTTCGGGAACGGCATCCAGATCTCGAGCAGGGGCGAGTACCAGGGCGGCGCCTACATCTTCGACCGGGTGCTGTCCGAGTCGGCCAACCGCGGGTCGGTGGCCCCCGAGTGTGACAACATCTTCCCGGTGACCGACGCGACCCGCTCGACGCTCACGGCGTTCCAGCGCTACCTGTGCACCGACGACTACAGCGTCCGGCTCGTGTACCCGGCCGACTTCTTCCGCCTGCGGGAGCTGAGCATCCAGACGCCCCTGCCCTTCCAGATCCCCGGGGCCACCAGCGCCAGCTTCACGGCGTCCGCCCAGAACTTCCTGACCTGGAAGAACAAGGACTTCCTCGCCATGGACCCCGAGATGGCCGGCAACACCGGCATGGAGTCCGGGGTCACGCGGGAGATCTGGGAGCACCCGCCGCCGCCGGCGTCCTTCCGGGTGTCCCTGCGGATCACGTTCTGACAACGACGGCGAGGAAGAACCGATCATGACCCAGAGAACGAAACGACACCGACGTGCGGTCCGGGTGGGCGCGGCGATCGCGGTCACGGTGGCCCTGGCCGCCTGCGACCTGTCCGTGACCAACCCGGGCCCCATCCAGGACAAGTTCCTGAACGACCCCCAGGCCTTCGACGCCGTCCTGAACGGGGCGAAGCGCAACGTCGCCCGGGCCATCACGCGCCTTGGCTTCGACGGCGACATCGTGGCCGGCGAGATCACGGCCGGTGGCCTGCAGGACGCCCAGCTCATCCAGGGGCACCTCACGTCCCGGAACTCGGACGGCAACTGGCAGCTCATGCAAGAAGGACGGTGGGTATCCGAAGACGGCGTGCGCCGCCTTCGGGAGGTGCTGAGCGCCGACGACTTCGCCCACAGCGAGATCGCCGCGGGGCTGCTCCTCCAGGCCGCCTACGCGAACCGGGTGCTGGGGGAGAACATGTGCACCGCGGTCTTCGACGGCGGCCCCGCCGAGGACTTCACCGTGTACTTCCAGAGGGCGGAGGATCAGTTCACCGAGGCCCTGGCCATCGCCCAGGCCATCGGCAAGCAGGACATGGCCTACGGCGCCCTGGCCGGCCGCGCCACCGCGCGCATCTGGCTGAACGACTGGGACGGCGCCCTGGCCGACGCCAAGCAGGTGCCGACGGACTACGCCTTCCAGGAGGCCTACTACGACCTGGACCTCCAGTTCGGCGACGCCAACGAGTACCGGTTCCGCCAGGCGGGCGTCCCGTGGCACGACTGGACGGTGTGGGACACCTTCGCGGAGGACTACTACACCCAGACGGGCGACGCCCGCGTGGCGTGGGAGAAGGACCCGGACAACCCCATCACCCTGGTGTACAACCACCCGTTCTACGTCCAGCTCAAGTACCCGGAGCTGACCTCGCCCATCAACCTGGCCAGCGGCCGGGAGATGCGGCTGCTGGAGGCGGAGTACGACCTGCGGAAGGGGAACGTGGCTCCGGCCATGACCCTCATCAACCAGATCCGCACCAGCGTGGTCAGCGACGAGAATGGCCAGCCCCTGGCGGCCTACACGGGGACGACGCTGGAGGACGCCTGGACGGCCCTCAAGGCCGAGCGCAAGTACGAGCTATGGCTCGAGGGGCGCCGCCTCCCCGACCTGCGCCGCTGGACGGCGGACAACACCCCGGGGGCCATGGAGGACATGGCGGGCAAGAGCCTCTGCTTCCCGGTGGGGGTGACGGAGGTGAACACCAACACCCACGGCCTCACCGAGGTGAACTGAGGGAACGGAAGGTCGGGGAGGGGCGCTCCGCGGCGTCCCTCCCCGCCTTGCTCCGAGCTGGGCCCTGGACGCTTCGCCCTGCGCCGAAGCGTCGGCAGGTTACCTTGGGCCATGGACCCTCACCTGGACGACCGGGTGGCCGACGCGGCCGCCCTCCTGGCCGACCGCACCCGGGCCGCCATGCTCGCCGCCCTGGCCGACGGGCGCGCGCTCCCCGCCGGTGAGCTGGCCCGCCACGGCGGCGTGGCGCGCTCCACCGCCAGCGGCCATCTGGCCCGTCTGATGGACGCGGGGCTCCTCGCCGTGGAGCGGGAGGGCCGCCACCGGTACTACCGCCTCACCGACACCCGGAGCACGGCCCGTCTGCTGGAGGCGCTGGCGACGCTGGGCGTCTCGCCCCGGGAGAGGCCCCCCGCCGAGCGGGCCTTCCGGGAGAGCGCCATCCGCCGCGGCCGCACGTGCTACGATCACCTGGCCGGGGTGCTGGGCGTGGCCCTGGCGGAGGGGATGGTGGAGCGGGGGTGGCTCACCCTGGAGGAGAAGGCCTTCGAGCCGACCCCGGCCGGGGAGGCTGGCCTGGCCGCCCTCGGGGTCGACTGGGGCGCGGCGCGGCGGGCGCGGCGCAGCTTCGCCCGGGCCTGCCTCGACTGGACCGAGCGGCGCCACCACCTGGCGGGGGCCCTGGGGGCAGCCCTCTGCGACCGCCTCTTCGAGGCGGGGTGGGTGGAGCGCACCGGCACGCCCCGGGTGGTCCGGGTCACCCGGGCGGGGCGGCGGGGACTGGCGGATCGCCTGGGGATCGAGGTCTACTGAAACGCCTCGGCGTAGTCGTCCAGCGCCGCGGCCACCACCGCCTCGGCGTGGGCCCGGCCGTAGGGGCTGCCCACCGACACCGTGGGAGCGTCGCCGGGGGACAGCTTGTAGGTGGCGAAGTAGTGGACCAGCCGCTCGACCAGGACGCCGGGGACGTCCTCCAGCTCCCGCACGTGGCCCCACAACGGGTCGTCGCGGAGGATGCCCAGGATCTTGTCGTCGGCCTGGCTGCCGTCGAGCATGGGGATTCCCCCGACCACGCGGGCAGACAGGAGAACCTCGGCCCGGGCGATGGGGCGCTCGCTCAGGACGCAGATGTCCAGCGGATCGCCGTCGCCTTCCTCCGCGCCCCCCATGAGGCCGGCCACCCGAGGACCGGCGTAGGTGCGGGGGATGAAGCCGTAGATCGTGGGAGGAAGGGACGACGTGCGCTGGGCCCGGTCCACACGCAGGTAGCCGCTCCCCTTGTCCACCTCGTACTTCACCGCGTCGAAGGGGGTGATCTCCACGTAGGCGTGGACGATGAACGGCGGCTCGGGACCCGCTTCGAGCCCGTGCCAGGGGTGGGGCCGCCAGCGTGAGAAGCCGCCTTCCACTCGCCCTCCTCCAGGGTTGTCCCCACCTTCGTTGGATGGCCCCCGACCGCCTGGAACGCTACCGCGCCCGCCGCTCCGGCCAGCGCACGCCCGAGCCCTTCGGGGGCGAGGCGTCCACGCCCGCCACGGGGCACCTCTACGTCTTCCACAAGCACCACGCCAGGAACCTCCACTGGGACCTCCGCCTGGAGTTGGACGGGGCCCTGGAGAGCTGGGCGGTGCCGAAGGGCCCCTCCCCCGACCCGGCCGACAAGCGGCTGGCCATGCACGTGGAGCCCCACCCCCTGGACTACGCGGAGTTCGAAGGGGTGATCCCCGAAGGGGAATATGGCGCCGGACCCTCCATCGTGTGGGACAAGGGTACCTGGATCCCGGTGGAGGACCCCCACGCGGGGCTGGAGAAGGGAAAGCTCCTCTTCGAGCTGAGGGGCTACAAGGTGCGGGGGCTGTGGACGCTGGTGCACACCCCGAAGGCCGGGGAGCGCCACTGGCTCCTCATCAAGGAGCGGGACGGGTACGTCCAGGAGGGCGTCTCCACGGAAGCGTACCCCGACGACTCCGTCTACTCGGGGCTCGCCGTGGACGACCTCCCCCGGGCGGAGGAGCGGGCGGCGACGCTAGCCGAGCGCGCCCGGGACGCGGGAGCCCGCCCCGGGAAGGTGTCCGCCCGGGACGTCCGGCCCATGCTGGCCACCCGCCGGGACGCTCCCTTCGACGACCCGGGCTGGGTGTGGGAGCTCAAGTACGACGGCTACCGCCTCCTGGCCGAGGTGGACGACCGCGAGCCCGCCCTGGTGAGCCGGAACGGCAACGACCTCACCGTCACCTTCCCCGAGATCGCCCGGGCCGTGCGGGGGCTGCCGTTCGACCACCTCGTCCTGGACGGGGAGGTCGTGGTGCACGACGAGCGGGGCTTCCCCTCCTTCGGGCGGCTCCAGCGCCGGGGCCGCCTGGCCTCCCGGGCCGACATCGCCCGGGCCGCCCTGGAGCTGCCGGCGTCGTACTACGCCTTCGACCTCCTGGGGCTGGAGGGGCTGGACCTGAGGCCGCTCCCCCTGCTCGACCGGAAGGAGCTCCTCGAGGAGCTCCTCCCCACGGTGGGGCCCATCCGCTACTCGGAGCACGTCCCGGAACGGGGCGTGACCCTCTTCGAGAGGATGGGCGCCCTGGGGCTGGAGGGGGTGGTGGGCAAGAAGGCCGACGCGCCGTACGCGGGCGGCCGCTCCCGGAGCTGGGTGAAGGTGCCGGCGCTGCGCACCGACGACTTCGTGGTGGTGGGCTTCGGCGACGCGTCCACCGGCGGAGGCCCCCTGGGCTCCCTGGACCTGGGCCAGTGGGTGGGGGGCGAGCTGGTGTACGTGGGGAGCGTGGGCACGGGCTGGTCGGCGGAGGCGGCCGGAGCGCTCCGGGAGAGCCTGGACGCCCTGGAAGAGGAGAGCCCCCGTCCTCCGGTGGCGGGCCTCCCCACCGGAGCGGGACGCCACCGGGTGGCGCCGTCCCTGGTGGTGGAGGTGGCGTTCCGGGAGATCACCGAGGCGGGCAGGGTGCGCCACGCGTCGTTCCAGCGCGTGCGGGACGACAAGGCTCCCCGTGCGTGCGTCCGCGACGGCGGCGGGGACGGATCTCCCCCGCTCCCCGAGCCGCCCCCCCCACCGGACGCGCCGGAGCGCGCCGTCGCCTTCACCAACCTGGACAAGGTGTTCTGGCCCGGCGCCGGCTTCACCAAGGGCGACCTGGTGGACTACTACGAGGCCATCGCCCCGTGGCTCCTCCCCTGGCTGGAAGACCGGCCCCTGGTCCTCACCCGCTACCCGGACGGGATCGACGGCAAATCCTTCTACCAGAAGGACGCGCCCGCCTGGACGCCCGACTGGATCCGCACGGTGGCCATCCCCAGCGAGGGCGCCGGCAAGGAGATCCGCTACTTCGTCGCCGACGACGTGGAGACGCTCCTCTACCTGGCCAACCTGGGGACCATCCCCCTGCACGTGTGGCACAGCCGCGTCGGCTCCCTCGACCGCCCCGACTGGTGCCTCCTGGACCTGGACCCCAAGGAGGCGCCCTTCGCCTGGGTGGTGGAGGTGGCGCGCCACCTCCACCGGCTGTGCGACGAGATCGGCCTCCCCCACTACGTGAAGACCTCGGGCTCCACGGGCCTCCACGTGCTCATTCCCCTGGGGGGCGCCATGGACTACGACCAGAGCCGCACCCTGGGCGAGCTCCTGGCCCGCCTCACGGTAGAGGCGCTCCCCGACCGGGCCACGGTGGAGCGGGTGGTGCGCAGGAGGGGGGGCAAGGTGTACGTGGACTTCCTCCAGAACCGCGCCGGGCAGCTCATGGCGGCGCCGTTCAGCGCCCGGGCACGGCCGGGCGCCACCGTGTCGGCGCCGCTGCGCTGGAAGGAGGCGGGGCCCGGGCTGGACCTCGCCGACTACACCATCCGCTCGGTGCCACGGCGGATGCGGGCGCTGAAGAACGGCGACCCGCTGGCGCCGGTCCTCACCGGGGCGCCGGACCTTGCCAGAGCGCTGGAGCGGCTCATGGAGCGGAGGCGGCGCCCATGAAGCGCGAGGATCCCGGTTGCCGGGAGCCGGCAAGCGAGACAGGTTTCGAGCAATCCCTTCCACGCATACACAGGCCCTCCCGATGCCCGATCCGCTCCGCGTCCTGGTGGTCGAGGACGACCCGGGGTCCCTCCTCCTCATGGAGAGCATCCTCCGGGGGCGGGGACACCAGGTGGATTCCTTCCCGGACGCCGAGACGGCGTGGCCTTCCTTCCTCCAGAACCACCAGCCGCTGGTGGTCCTGGACCGGGTCCTGCCCGGCATGGACGGCCTCGAGCTGTGCCGCCGCATGCGAGACCTGCCGGAGGCGGAAGACACCATCATCCTCTTCGTCACGGGTGTGGAGCGCCGGGATGCGCTGGAGGAAGCGCTGGAGGCCGGGGCCAACGACTACGTGGTGAAGCCGGTGGACGAGCGGGTGCACGTGCGGCTGGCTATCGCCGAGAGGCAGGTCCGGAAGCTCCAGGACCGCCGCCGCATCGAGCGGGAGCTGGAGAAGGGCTCCCTCTACGATCCGGTGACGGGCCTCCCCAACCGCAACATCCTCCTCGACCGCCTCGACGGCGCCGCCCGGCGGGCGTCCCGCCCGGACGCGGACCACCTGTTCGGCCTCCTCCTCATCGACCTCCACGGGCTGCGCGACGTGAACCGGGTCCATGGCCACGACGCGGGCGACCGCGTGTTGGCCGAGGTGGGGGTGCGCCTGGGCCGCTGCATCCGCACCACGGACACCGCGGCCCGCATGGTGAGCGACGAGTTCGCCCTCCTCCTGGACGGCATGGGAGACGTGAGCGACCCCACCCGGGTGGCGCGGCGCGTCCACGAGGCCCTGTCCCGCCCCGTCGCCCTCCCGGGGGGTGCCGAGGTCACGGTGGGGGGGTCCATCGGCATCGCCATCAGCCTCACCGGCTACGAGCGCCCCGAGGACGTGGTGCGCGACGCTCACCAGGCCATGGAGCGGGCCCAGGCCGAAGGGCCCGGCACCAGCCGCATCTTCGACCCGGTCATGCACGCCCAGGCCGTGGCCCGGCTCCGCCTCGAGGCGCGCCTGCGGAGGGCCGTGGACCACGGCGAGCTCCTCCTCCACTTCCAGCCCATCGTGGACGTCGCGACGGGCAGGGTGGAGAGCTTCGAGGCCCTGGTGCGCTGGCAAGACCCCGACACCGGACTCGTCCCCCCCGACGCGTTCATCCCCGTGGCGGAGGAGACGGGGCTGGTGGTGCCCATCGGATGGTTTGTGATGGAGCGGGCGCTCCGACACCTGGCGGCGTGGCGGCAGGCCACCGGAAGCCACGACCTGGCCGTGGCGGTGAACCTATCCTCCCGCCATTTCGCCCAGCCCGACATGGTGGACCAGGTGGCCGACCTGCTGAACCGGCTGGGCATGGAGGGCCGGGACCTCCACCTCGAGATCACCGAGACCTCCCTCATGCGGGGGCTCGACGATGTGGAGCGGAGCCTGCGCCGCCTCAAGGAGACCGGCGTCTCCGTCCACGTCGACGACTTCGGCACCGGCTACTCCTCCCTGGCCTACCTGTGCCGGCTCCCCATCGACCGCCTCAAGGTCGACCGCTCCTTCGTGTCCCGCATGGGTGAAAGCGCCGAGAACGTCGAGGTGGTGCGCGCCATCATCCGCCTGGCCCGCAACCTCTCCATGGGCGTGGTCGCCGAGGGGGTGGAGACCGAGGACCAGCTCGCCGCCCTGAGGGAGATGGGCTGCGAGCTCGTCCAGGGGTACTTCTTCTCCAGGCCCGTTCCCGGCGACGACGTCGTGGCCCTGCTCCGCCGTTTCGAACCCCCCGCTCCCGTGTCCTGACACCGCCCACGGGCGCCAATTCGGGGGTTCTGCAAGCTTTTCCGCCGAAAACCCTCCCGGATACGCCGTCCCGGCTCTCCGCCGGTCCGGCCCTTGCAACCCAAAAGGGCACACGGACGACGACGGAGCGCCCCGGCCGGGCGACTCCGATCCCGCATTCGAAGGACGAGGGGGGGCCCCATGACGGTCGACGAGCATCGCAGGAAGAAGCGCCGCATCCGACGCATCCTGGAGAGCAACCGGGGCCGCAAGCTGGCCCTGGCCGGGGTCATGGGCGCCGGCGCCCTGGGCGCCTTCCAGAGCACCCGGCCCCAGCCGACGCCGCAGGCGCCCACCTTCGACGATCCGGTGAAGCAGGCCGTGGCCGAAACCATGGTCCAGCGTCTGGCGGGTAAGGGGTGGGACCTTCCCAACCTCGACCACCCCCGGGTGGACCACTTCGTGGATGCGTTCCAGAACGATCCGGAGATGCACCAGCGGTTGGAGGTCTTCCTGTCCCGCGCGGGGCAGTACGTCCCCATGATCTCCGCCAAGCTGGCGGAGCACGACATGCCCCACGACCTGATCTTCCTGGCGATGATCGAGTCGGGCTTCGACCCCTCCGCGTATTCCGGCGCCCACGCGTCGGGGCTGTGGCAGTTCATGGCCTCCACGGCCAAGCACTACGGCCTGAGGGTGAACCACTCGGTGGACGAGCGGAACCACCCGGAGAAGTCGACGGAGGCGGCCCTGGACTACCTCACGTACCTCCACGACCGGTTCAACTCGTGGTACCTGGCGGCCGCGGCGTACAACGCCGGTGAGGGCCGGGTCGCCCGCATCATGCGGGACACCTACGGCACCGAGAAGGCCGCCTCGGAGGAGGCCTACTACAAGATCTGGCCGAAGCTACCCAAGGAGACGCGGGATTACGTCCCCCTCATGATCGCCGCCGCGCGGGTGGCCAAGAACCCGGAGAAGTACGGGTTCGAGAACGTGGTGCCGCTGCCGGCCCAGCACGTGGAGGAGGTCGAGGCGGTGGCGGGCACGCCGCTGTCGAAGATCGCCCAGGCCGCGGGGGTGCCGGTCAAGAAGATCGAGGCGCTGAATCCGCAGCTCAAGCGGGAGAGGACGCCCTCGGACGGCGCCTATCCGGTGCGGGTGCCGGCGGGCACCACCGAGCGGGTCGCCATGTCGCCCGTGGGCGCCCCGCAGCAGGGCGCGGCGACGCTCACGCCGTAGACGCGGGCAGGGTGCACGGGCCTCCGGGTCCCCAACGGAAAGGGCCCGGGGGCCGAAGCCCACCGGGCCTGGGGTCCGGGCGCCTGTGACCCTCCCGCCAACAGGAACCCTCGCCCCGCTCTCCATCGGGGGCCGAAGCCCCCGATCATCAGCGACCGGCACCTCGGATCCGATCGCCACGAACAAGATGCCACGGACCCGGGGGGCGTGATGTCGGGGAAAGGCACCCCGTGGGTGCCGGGAGAATCTGGAGGGGAGGGTCGTGGAATCCCGCTCCCGGGTGTGGGGGACGGGCCCCACCGGACGCGAATCGGCCCGGGCAGGGCGGTCACCACCGCCTGCGCCGGGCCGAAGCGCCGGGGCCTCACCGCCCGTTCACCACATCCCCCCAACACCACACGCGGGTCGGAAGAACCCCGGCTCCATCCATGGGACGCCGGAGCCTGCCGACGGGTTGCGACGGCTACACGTCCTCCTCCACGTGGAGGCCCATGCTCTCCAGCGCCGCCACGATCTCCACCACGTGCTCCCGCCCCCGGGTCTCCAGGTGCATGACCACCTCCACGTCGCCCACCGAGATGTCGGCGAAGGCCCGGCGGTGGGCGATCTCCAGGATGTTGGCGCCCAGGTCGGCGACCACGCGGGTGAGGGAGGCCAGAGAGCCCGGGCGGTCGCGCATCTTCACCATGAGCCGGGCCAGGCGGCCGTCGAACACGAGCCCGCGGTCGATGATGCGGGAGAGGATGTTCACGTCGATGTTGCCGCCCGACAGGACCGGCACCACCACGTCGTCTTCGCCCACCTCGAGCTTGCCCCCCAGGAGGGCGGCGAGCCCCACCGCCCCCGCCCCCTCCACCACCGTCTTCTCCCGCTCGAGGAGGAGGAGGATGGCCGAGGCGATCTCCTCCTCCCCCACCAGGACGATGTCGTCCACGAGCTCCTGGATGAGGGGAAAGGTCACGTCACCCGGACGCTTGACGCTGATGCCGTCGGCCAGGGTGTCGGAGGTCTCGATGCGCACCACGTGCCCCGCCTTCAGCGACGCGAGCGCGGCGGGCGCCGCCTGGGCCTCCACCCCTACCACCCGCACCCCCGGCTTAAGCGCCTTGAGGGCCCGGGCGATGCCCGAGATGAGCCCGCCCCCGCCCACGGGCACCACCGCCACCGTGACGTCGGGAACCTGCTCGAGGATCTCGAGGCCGATGGTGCCCTGCCCCGCCACGATGGCCGGATCGTCGAAGGGGTGCACCATGACCCGCCCCTCCTCGGACTCGATGCGCCGGGCCTCGCCCAGGGCATCGTCGAAGCGGGCGCCGTGGAGCACCACCCGGGCGCCGTAGCTCCGGGTGTTGGAGACCTTGATGAGGGGGGTGTGCTCCGGCATGACCACCGTGGACGGAATGCCCAGGCGCGACGCCTGATAGGCCACCCCCTGGGCGTGGTTGCCCGCGCTGGCCGTGACCACGCCCCGCTCCCGGTCCTCCGGCGAGAGCTGGGCGAGCTTGTTCAGGGCACCCCGCTCCTTGAACGCGCCGGTGCGCTGGAGGTTCTCGAACTTGAAGTAGAGGCGGCCCGGCACCTTGTCGCCGAACACGAGGGAGCGGGTGCAGGGGGTCTGGACGATCTCGCCTTCGAGGCGGGCCCGGGCCTCGCGGATGGCGTCGAGGCCCACCGCGCCTTCCGTCACTGTCGTCCCTCCCCCTCCAGGCCCCGGGAGCGGTGGAGGTAGCGCACCCGCCAGCCGAGGCCGGTGCGGACCAGGACCCAGCTCTCCACCGCCGTCCACGGCACCTTCTCGCCGGAGACGGAGGCCTGGTAGCGGGTGGACACCAGGGCGGTGCGGTCGTCGAGGAAGTCCACGCGGCGGTCCACCACCCGCCACCCCAGCTCGTCCCGCTGGGAGAGGAGGGGCCTGGGAAGGGCCGACGCCGCGTCCTCACGCGTCCAGTGGACGCCCTCCTCCTGGTCGATGAGGACGGCGCCGGGTGAGGAGAGCTGGGCGACCCGGGTGACGTCGCCGAGCGCCAGGGCGTCGTTGAAGGCCCCCAGCACCGCGAGCACCGAATCCCGGGCCGGGCTGGCGCCGCCCCCGCCGGGGTTGGGGACCAGGGCGGTGGGGGTGGCCCGCTTCTCGGCCACGTCGGGGCGGCGCTCGATGCGGCAGGCGGACACGAGGGCGGCGACCGCCAGCACGGCGACCACCGGGGGCGAGGCGCGGCGGCCGGAGGGGGTCACGAAACGGGGGCCACCCTGCGGTACACCGCCACCCGGAGGGGCGGATCGACGTTCACGTGGAAGTGGATGCGGTTCTCCCCTTCCTCCACGACGTTCTCGTGGCGGGTGTGGGTCCTGGGATAGTCCTTCCCGACCTCACTCTCCACCAGCAGCACCTCGTCGGGGCCCAGCTCCGCGACGAGGGCCCGCAGGCGGACCTGCAGCTCGTCGAGCATGCGCGCCTCCGTCTCGTCCTGCACGCGCCCGTCGGTCGCCGCGGTGAGCTCGTGGCCCCGAAGGCGCTCATGGGCCTCGAAGAAGGCCTCGGCGGGCATCTCGAACCCGTCCGTCCTGCGGAAGCCGACCTCGGTGAGGGCCCTGGAGTCGAAGTTGGTCTCCACACTCCTCACCGAGGCACCGTAGCGTCTCAGGATCATGGCCAAGAAACCCTCGACGGGGCGGGGGCGTCAAGCAGGAAGCGCGTCAGCTGTACTTCAGCAGGTCCGCCAGCTCGTCCTCGGAAAGCTCCTCGGCGCTCTTCGAGCCGATGCCGCGCACCGCCCGCTGGTGCTTCCTGGGGGTGGCGTCCTCGTCCTCGGTGCGAGGGGAGCCCGCGTAGTCGAACTCGGGGAGGTGCTCCTTGGGCACGGGGCGTCCCAGGTGATACTCCAGGGTGCGCATGGCGCCCAGGTCGCCCGCCGTGACGAAGGTGACGGCCCACCCCGCGGCGCCCGCCCGGCCGGTGCGACCGATGCGGTGGACGTAGTCCTCGGGGTCCAGCGGCACGTCGAAGTTCACCACGTGGCTGATCCCCTCCACGTCCAGGCCGCGCTGGGCGATGTCCGTGGCCACCAGGACCCGGATGTCGCCCTTGGTGAAGCGGTCCAGCGCCCGGGTGCGGTGGGCCATCTGCCGGTCCGAGTGCATGGCGTCGACCGTCACGCCGTCCCGCCGCAGGAGCGTCTCCAGCACGTCGGCGCCCGCCTTGGTGCGGCTGAACACCAGCACCTGGTCCCAGTCGGGCTGGCGCAGCAGGTGGAGGAGCAGGTCCGGCTTCTTCTCGGGCTTCACCGAGTAGGCGATCTCGGTGATGCCCGACGCCGTGGT
The DNA here is from genome assembly GCA_963720485.1 of uncultured Gemmatimonadales bacterium. Classification (GTDB taxonomy): domain Bacteria; phylum Gemmatimonadota; class Gemmatimonadetes; order Longimicrobiales; family Gaopeijiaceae; genus MFD05684-c1. The sequence goes on along the minus strand of OY970395.1, from coordinate 13,441 downwards.
CCCCGAAGGTGCCGCCTCCGTCCACACCGCGTCGTCGGTGATGCGCAGCGCCAGGTCGTGCACGCCGTGGGGCATGGTGGCGCTGAAGAGCATGGTCTGGCGATCCCGGGGGGCGCCCCGCAGCACGTCCTCGATCTGGGGCCGGAAGCCCATGTCCAGCATCCGGTCGGCCTCGTCCAGGATGAGGGTCTTCAGGTTGGACAAATCAACCCGGCCCCGCTCCATGTGGTCGATGAAGCGCCCCGGGGTGGCCGCGATGATCTCGTAGCCCTGGTCCAGCGCGTCGTTCTGCGGGCCGTAGCCCACGCCCCCCACGATGCACTCGACCCGGAGGCTGGTGCCCATGGCGAGCTCCTTGGTGTCGTCGGCCACCTGCTGGGCCAGCTCGCGCGTGGGACACAGGACCAGGACCTGGAGACCCTTGCCGGCCTGGATGCGCTCCAGGGCGGGGATCATGAAGGCGCCGGTCTTTCCCGTGCCCGTCTGGGCGATGCCCACCACGTCCTCGCCCAGGAGGGCGGGAGGGATGGCCTTCCACTGGATGGGGGTGGGCTCGGTCCATCCCAGGGCCTCCACCGCCGCGAGGCGGGCTTCGGAGATTCCCAGGGATGCAAAGCTCTTCTCGTCGGACATTCAATTCTTCCCGGTGACGGAGCGTCGAAAAAATGGCCCCTCCGTGCTCGCCGGGAGGAGCCGCCGCAGCCCGGAAGATACGCTCCCGGGCACACTTGAGCCCAGGGCATTACCCCGCTCGCCACGCTGCGGTCCGCCGGATCCCGCCCCGGGGGCCGGGGGTTGAAGGGACCCCGCACCCGAGCCTTCGACCCGCCGCCCCCCCCGGGAGCCCGCATGACCTCCGTCCTCTTCGTGTGCCTCGGCAACATCTGCCGCTCTCCGCTGGCCGAGGGGGTGTTCCGCCACCTGGTCCGGGAGCGGGGGCTCGAGGACGCGTACCGCGTCGACTCGGCGGGGACGGGGGCCTGGCACGCCGGCGAAGGACCCGACCCCCGCTCCGTGGACGTGGCCCAGCGCAACGGCGTGCGGCTGGAGGGGCGGGCGCGCCAGGTGACCCCCGCCGACTTCCGGGACTTCGACGTGGTGGTGGCCATGGACAGGGAGAACCTGCGGAGCCTGGAGAGCCTCGTGGGCGACGAGGGTGCCCGCATCCACCTCCTCCGGGACTTCGACCCCGAGCCCGGCGACGGCGAGGTGCCCGACCCCTACTACGGCGGACCCGGCGGCTTCGACCGGGTCTACGCCATGGTGCGGCGGTCGTGCGAGGCGCTGCTGGACGAGCTGGAACACGCCCGGGAGGGCGGATGAGCGTGGGCGTCCCGGGCCCGGTGCGGCGTGCGGCCGAGGCCGCGCTGGAGGGAGCGGGAGGGGCGCCGGCGCGGATCACCGGGAGCGAGGCGGTGGGAGGCGGGTGCATCAACCCCTCGGCCAGGGTCGAGACCGTGGACGGCGACGTCTTCTTCCTCAAGTGGAACGAAGCGGCTCCCGCCGACATGTTCGCGGCGGAGGCCGATGGGCTGGGGGCGCTCCGGGACGCCGACGCTCTGCGGGTGCCCACGGTCCTGGGCCACGGGAGCGCCGCCGGCACCGGCTGGCTCCTCCTGGAGTTCGTTCCCAGGGGGCGCCCGGCGCCCGACTACGCCGAGGCCATGGGGCGGGGGCTCGCCCGGCTCCACGCCGCCGCCGCCGGCGGGTGGGGGTGGCACCGGGACAACTTCATCGGCTCCCTCCCCCAGGCCAACGACCCGGCGGACGACTGGATCACGTTCTGGCGGGAGCGGCGTCTGCTCCCCCAGCTCCGGAGAGCCCGGGAGGGCGGGTATCTCGGGGGGAGCCGGGCCCGCATCCTGGACCGCCTTCTGGACGGCCTGGACGACGTGCTGGAGGGGGCCGAGGACGACGGTCCCGCCCTCCTCCACGGCGACCTGTGGGGGGGCAACGCCTACCCTGGGCCCAGGGGGGAGCCGGTCATCATCGACCCCGCCGCGTACCGGGGCCACGGCGAGGTCGACCTGGCCATGAGCGAGCTCTTCGGGGGCTTCCCCGACGGGTACCTGGAGGCCTACCGGGAGGCCCGCGGGCTCCCTCCCGCGTACCGCTCCCACCGGCGGGCGTGCTACCAGCTCTACTACCTGCTGGTGCACGTGAACCTGTTCGGGGGGTCCTACGAGGCGGGCTCGCTCCGGGCGGCGGGGGAGGCGCTCTCGGGGGTGTAGACCCCCACCGCCACCCCGTCCCCCACCGGCAGGATGGTGGCGGTGAAGTCGTGGGCGCCGGCCAGCGCACGGTCGAAGGCCACGATGCCCCGAGTGGAGGGGTCGTCGTCGGCCTCGTCCAGCACCCGCCCATGCCAGAAGGCGTTGTCCGCCACCAGGAGGCCGCCGGGGCGGAGGAGCCGGCGGGCGTGCTCCATATAGCCCAGGTAGCTCTCCTTGTCGGCGTCCAGGAACACGAGGTCGAAGCCCCCGTCGGGGCCCACGTCCGGGAGGAGCTCGGCGGCCACCCCCTCCCGCACCTCCACCACGCCTTCGAGGGCCGCCAGGGCCACCGACGCCCGGGCCAGCGCGACGTGCGCGGGGTTCTTCTCCAGCGTCAGGAGGCGGCCGTCGTCGGGCAGCGCGCCGGCCATCCACAAGGCCGAGTAGCCGCCCAGGGTGCCCACCTCCAGGATCCTGCGGGCGCCCGTGGCGGCCACCAGCAGGCGCAGGAGCAGCCCGGTGCGGGCGGGCACCTGGATGAGGGGGAAGCCCCGGGCCTCCAGCTCGTCCCTGAGCTCGGCCAGGAGGGGCGGCTCCCGGGTGAAGAGGGCGTCGGCCCACGCCTCCAGCGCGTCCCGGGGCGGCCCGCTGCCGTCCCGGTCGGCCGCCGGTGCCCCGCCCTCCCCACTCACGCCGGCCCCCTCACCGTGCGCGCCTCAGCGCCGGGCCAGGAGGCCGGCCATCCTGCGGATCCCGTCTTCCAGGACCGCGTCGGCGGAGGCGTAGCTCATGCGCACCCAGCGGTCGTCGCCGAAGGCGCCTCCGGGCACCACCGCCACCCCCGTCTCCTCCAGCAGCCGGGTGCAGAAGGCGCCCGAGTCCTTCACCTCGTCGTCGAAGGCGGCGTCCACGCGGAAGAACAGGTAGAACGCCCCGTCGGGCCGCACGTAGGGGAAGTCCGGGAGGAGCTCGTCGAATAGGCGCGTCACCAGGTCGCGCCGGCGGCGGAACGCCTCCACCATCTCCGCCACGTCCCCCTCGGCTCGCTCCGGGTCCGAGTACGCCGCCAGCGCGGCCATCTGGGACGGCGTGGCGGGGTTGGACGACACGTGGCTCTGGAGCGCCGAGAACTTCTTGGCCACGGCCGTCTCGGTGTAGGTGTAGCCGATGCGCCAGCCGGTCATGGCGAAGCACTTGGAGGCGCCGTCCACCAGCACGTGGGGCCCCAGCGACGACGGATCCAGCTCCAGGAGGCCGGGCGCCGCCCCCTCGCCCACGAAGCTGATGAGCCGGTAGATCTCGTCGGCGATGAGCCACACGCCCCGGTCCCGGGCCCACTCGGCCACCGCCCGGAGCTCGTCGGCCGTGTAGACTGCGCCGGTGGGGTTGGAGGGGGAGCTCAGGATGAGACCCTTCGTGTTCGGCGTGGCCGCCGCGTCCAGCTCCGCAGGGGTGAGCTTGAAGCCCTGCTCCTGGGGGCCCCGCACCGGCACCGGCTCGGCCCTCGACAGGGTCACCAGCTCGGGATAGGTGGTCCAGTACGGCTCCGCCACCAGCACCTCGTCGCCGGGCCCGAAAAGGCAGAAGCAGGCGTTGAAGAGGGCCTGCTTGGCGCCCGCCGACACCACCACGCCCTCGGGGTCCTCGGCCCGTCCCGAGCGCCGGGACAGGGTGTCGGCGATGGCCTTGCGCAGCTCGGGCATCCCCGGCGCGGGGGTGTAGCGCGTCTTCCCGCTGCGGATGCCCTCCACCGCGGCGTCGGCGATCCAGCGGGGGGTGTCGAAGTCCGGCTCGCCTGCGCTCAGGTTCACTACGTCGCGTCCCTCGGAGCGGAGCTTCTTGGCCAGGGACGAGACGGCGATGGTGGCGGAGGGGTGCAGGCGTTCGATGTTGGCGCTGAAGGCCATGGTCCGGTTCCGTGTGGGTGCACCGTGCCCGGGGGCGGGCGGCCGCCCCGCGGGGTGGAGGAGAGCGGAATATCGAGACGTCGCCCCGTGGGCATCAAGGCGCGACCGCAGCGGGTGGTGGGTCACTTCGCTTGTAACGATGACTCCGGGTCCAGCAGAGCGAGCAGGTCCGCCACATCCCAAGGCCGGTCCGTGAGTCCCGCCGCCATCGCCGGAGTCGTCTTGATGCCGCCCCGGTCCTTCGCCAGCGTCGCGTGCGGGCGGCAGTAGTTGTAGTGCATCGCGTGGAGCGCGACGGCGTACAGGTGGTACTCGGCCTTCTTCGAGAAGGCGTTGGTCAACCGCGTGAAGCGCCGCATCCCCATCCGCATCGTCAGGTTGGCGCGCTCGACGTGCGACGTGCAGACCATCGCTTCCTCGGGCGCACCCATGATGGCTTCCTTCCTGGCGCCCAAGCAGACCGGCGGGCTGTAGCGCCGCTGCCCCTCCGGGCTCTGGCCGTACAACTTGACCAGCATGGCGTAGTCCACCTTCTGCCAGCCGAAGGCAAGCTCCACCGCCAACAGGTACATGTTGTGGCCGTCGGTGGTGAGCTGGACCCGGCTGGACAGCCGGTCCTCAACGTCCTCCATGAAGGCGAGCGCCTGTTCCGCGTCCCGCGTCGGGGCGACCCGGTAGGCGATCATGAGCTTGGAGTCACGGTCCAGGGCGGTGTAGGTCCAGCAATCGCCCTGCTCGCCACCGCGCCGCTCCTTCGGGACCTGGCGCTCCTTCTTGCCGATGAAGGACCAAATCTCGTCGGCCTGGACCTGCTTGGCCTCGACGCCGCGCACCATGCGGTCGTGGTAGTTCTTGGCGTGGGCGCCCACGTCGCGGAGCAGGTTGGACACCGTGCGCTTGGCGACGCCGACCATCCGGGCCGTGGCGCGGATCGAATTGCCCTCCACCAGCGCCCGGAGGATCATCGCCTGCTTCTCGGTGCTCAGCGTGTTCATCGTGCGTCCCTTGCGTTGGGTGACTACTCCTAATCTATGCTTAACCGCTTAAGCACGCAAGGGGAAACGGGGTCGCACAGTATGCTTGACAGCATAGGCACGCCCGGTCAGATTGGGTTTACTTTACGGGGCGTACTCTAGGGTACTCCCGTAACCGGAGGGAGTGGGATTCGAACCCACGGGGGTAATCGGTCCGCCCTAGCAAGCGCCTTTCCCCCACCGGTTTTTGAGACCGGCGCCTTTAGCCACTCAGCCACCCCTCCAACAACAGGTGGAGCGCCTGGGAATCGAACCCAGCGTCCGCAGGGTCTAGAGTCCGCGACGGTCACCAGACGCGCCCCCACCGGTCACAAGCAACGGCCCCGAAGCGCTGCAACGCTTTGGGGTCTTTGCTTATCCATTCACAGATCCAGCTCGCCCTCCTGTCGATTGTCCGGCACCACCGCCGCTCGCCACCTGCCGGCGCCCACCTTCTGCACCTCGCCGCGCGCCGCCAGTCGGTCCAGGGCGCTAAAGACGGTGGAGTGGAAGTACTCCGCCTCGGTGTTGATACCGCCCGCGAGCAGCGCGTCGCGCACTTGGGCCGTCTTCTGCTCAACTCCAACGGCTCGCAGGTGCTCGGCCGCCGCCTCTTCCACGCCAAGGCCGTTGTAGGGACCGCTTACGGTGATCTTCCCTTTATCTTCGGTCTCCGTATCGTCCCCGCCATCGTTCGTAGGAATGGCCTTGGAATAGATCTCCAGGACTCGCTTCGCATGCGACTTGGCGTTTCGGAGTTCGGCAAGCTTCTTCTCGAGCTCCCGCTCCTCCTCATCGAGACGAGCGATATACTGTGACATCACCATGTCCCGCAGCACATGGTCCCCCTTGCCTGAAATGGGCGTATGGTTTACCGTACAAGCAGAAGGGGGCGTTGGGGCCGGGTTTCCCCGGCCCCTCGCCCCTTCCAGGGGCGTTCAGGATTTCATACTGAACACCCGACCTTTGTTGTTGCGGAGGGTGACCGGCTTTCCTGCCAGGGAAACGCGGCCGGTCACCCTCCCGGTGTTTTCAGGGTGTAGATCACCCCGACTGGTCTCAGCATAAGCAAAATCGTGGCGACCATCAAGAGGCCGCCACGATTTCGCTTTTCCGAAGAATGGCGAGCACGCCTATGCGTGGTCGCCGTTCTTGTCCTTCCCGCGCTCCCAGCGGGCCTTCGCCGCCTTCCGGGCGATCTCCGACCGCCGCTTGGCCGAGAGGCTTTCAGCCCTGGCCCGCCCGCCCTTCTTCCCGCCACGCCGCCCCAGCTCGGCCGCCGCGTTCGTAGCCGGGGCCGCATCGCCCACGATGGCGACGACCTTGGGCCAGAGGCGCACGGCCAGGTCCTCGGCGCTCTCGCCTTCATGAAGGGCGTCGTGGATCTCGCGGATCAGGTGGGCTAGGCGTTCTGGGCCGGTGGCGTCCTCGGTCGTGGCCTGCTTCACCACGTTGAAGGCACGTTCGTTCTCATCCATGCGTCCCCCCGGGTGCTTGTACGGTTACGCATAACGTAGAGAACGCACGCGGCAGGGGCAAGAAGAAAGGCCCCACCCTGTAGCCGGGGGGGGCCAGAACATTGCCGCGAACGGCCTACGCGCTAAGGGCTACGGCCTACGATGTCGTGGTTACAATGATTGCGAAGCACGAGCCTGCCTTCCTCACCCCAATGCCACGTCACCCTGTTAGCGTCATCCACGTAGGACTCGAAGACTCCTCGGCGGCCTTTCACGCCCTTCGAACGCAGCCCAGGGTGAAGCGGGTCACGCCCCAGCCTTGCCACGCACTCAAGGATTGCCGCCATGAGCGCAGGCGCTCTCTTACCCTTCTTGTTGAGCCTCTTCTTGAAACTCTTGGGAATCTCCAACTCCGGCATGTTACGACTCGTCGTCGCTCGATAGCAGCCAACGCACGGCGTCCAGGGGATCTACGAAGCGACGGACATCGCCCGATTCGATGTCCCGAAGCGATTCGAGCTCGTCACGCTGCCACTTGGAGGTCCAAAAATATCTCTGAGAGGCAGGAATCCAAGCCGGCACATTCCGCTCACCGACCGCATCCTCTGGCAGGCTCGAAGCCGTGGCGTCCGACAAGACGACCATCCATGCGGAGCCAGACTCCACGCCGTTCGGGTCGATCGCTACATGACTCATCCTTCCTGACTCTCCTCTGGAGGGGTCACCCTGAACCGTTCCTCATATCGCTCAAGGTTAGTTTGGAGCACCTTGATCAGCTGCCGCATCATCGTCGGCGTTACCGCGATCCTGGTCAGAGTGTCAACCGGTACGAATGCCATCTCCTCTGCCTGCTTCCGCTTCTCCTCATCCGTACCGGTGAGGTAGGGCGGCGTCACCATTCCGAACGAAAGGACGAACAGCCCCTCCTCTAGGAACTGGCTTACGATCTGGTTGGCAGAAACAACCCTGGTCTCCTCGAAATTCACCCAGGAAAGCTTTACCTGCACCTCTCCCTTCTTGGGCTTCTCTCCGGGCATCGTCCCGGGTCCTCCAGTAGAGTGGAGTGAGCGTGGAGTGACACCTAACCATTATACACCGGCTTCGCATGAAGAATCCACAGCGTTATCCACATGTAGCCTTCGGTTTGGCCGTCAACCCCTTCTCCCCGGATCGTGACATTCAAACTCCCCCACTACCCCGCAGCGGCCGTTGCCGCCTCCCCCCTCCTCCGGGCAGATTCGGGCGCCATGACACCGCCGGCCGTCTTCTTCTTCGACTACGTGGACCCCCTCTCCTTCCTGGTGGAGCGGAGGCTGGCCCAGGCCGAGGCGTCCGCGGGCGTGCGGGCACGGCGCCGTCCCCTGGAGCTCCGTCCACCACCTGGCCCCCTCCTGGACCCCCGGGACCCGGCATGGCGGCGCTACTGGGAGGAGGTGGCGGAGGAGGCGCGCTCCGAGGGGCTCGACCTGCGGCAGCCCGACCTGGTGCCGTGGACGCGGAAGGCCCACGAGCTGGCCTTCCAGGCGGGGGAAGAGGGGAAGTTCGACGAGGTGCACCTCACCCTCTTCCGCGCCTTCCTCCTGGAAGGGCGTGACATCGGCCGGGTGGACGTCCTGGCCGACCTGGCCCGTAGCCACGGCCTGGACTGGACCGCCACCCGCACCGCCCTCGACGTGGACAAGCACGCGGGCGCCGTCTCCGAGGCACGGCAGGAGGCGGAACGCCTGGGCGTCCGGGGGGTTCCGACCCTGCTGGCCGGGGAGCGGAGGCTGGAAGGCCTCCCCGACCCGGCGGCGATCCTGGCGCTCCTGGACGGGCGCTGACCCACACCCCCGCGACACCACCGACCATGGCTGGATATCAGCGCAAGACGGCCCTCGCCCCCGACGAAGTGATGGCGAAGGCCGACCAGGTGCTCCCCGAGCGCATCGGCCTGGCCCGCTCCAAGGGCTCGTCCCATGCCGCCACCTTCACCGGCGAGGAGGGGACCGTCACCCTCGCCGTGCACCGGCACGGTCCCTACACCGACGTGGTGGCCAACACGGACCGCCTGCGCACGTCCCGCATGGACTACGAGATCCAGAAATTCCTGAACCTGCTGCCCTACGAGCCGGGTGACCGGGGCGGCCCGGGCGAGGGCGAGCCCACCTGATGGAGGGCTTCGACGAGCTCGGGCTCTCCGAAGAGCTGGTGGAGGCGCTCGCCGCCGAGGGCGTCGAGCGGCCCACGCCGCTCCAGGAGGCCGCCGTGCCCGTGCTCCGCAGGGGCAACAACCTGGTGGCCCGGGCGGGTCCCGGCGCCGGCACCCTGGTGGCGTACGGCGCGCCCCTTCTGGACCGGATCGCAGCCGAGGGCGACCGGCCCCGCCTGGTGGTAGCCACCCCCACCGCGGAGGCGGCGCGCCGCCTGGCCGAGTCCCTGGGCCGCCTGGCCCAGGCCACCGGCCACCAGGTCGCCTCGCTGGGGGCGCCCTGGGTGCTCCCCGAGCGGGCCACGGTGCTGTTCGGCACCCCCGGCGACCTCCTGGCGTGGGTGGGGGCGTCGCGCCTCGACCTGGGCGAGGTCGAGGCGCTGGTAGTGGACGGCGCCCAGCAGATCCAGGCCCTCTCCGGCCTCGACGACGTCGAAGCGCTGCTGGAGTCCCTGCCCGCCGAGGCCCAGCGGGTCGTGGTGAGCCTGCCTCTCACGTCCGAGGTGCAGGACCTGGCCGAGCGCCACGCGAAGCGGGCGGTGCACCTGCCGCCCCGGAGCGTGTCGGGCGAGGAGGAGGCGCCCCCGCCCCCCGGGGCGAGCTGCGCTACCGCATCGTGGACGACCGGGACGAGGGGGTCCTCGACCTGGTGGCCGAGCTCCTGGAGGCCGACGACGCCCGCCACGCCTGCCTGTTCTTCCGCTCCGACGACCGGGCCGCCGACGCCGGCGATTTCCTGGCGCTCCACGGCTTCGGCTCCGGGAGGCCCGGCGACCCCGCCACCCCGGTGTGGCTGGCCGTGGACGAGCTGGAGACGCGCCGCGCCCTGGACGAGGGAGAGGACCACGTGGCGGTGGTGAGCGTCGACGCGCCCACCGGGCCCGACGCCCTGGACCGCCGCCACGGCTCGGGCCGGGGAGGATGGGTGCTCCTTCTCCCCCGGGAGGTGGCCCATATGCGGGACGTGGCGCGGCGCACCGGCTACCGGATGGTCCCGGCGCCGCCGAAGCCCGCCACGCCCGACAACGCCCTCACCCGCCTCCTGGACCGGATCGAGGGTGCCGTGGAGCGGGAGGAGCTGCCCGCCTACCTGGCGGCCATGGCCCCCCTCTTCCGTCGCCGCGCCCCGGAGGAGCTGGCGGCGGCCGCGCTCCTCCTCCTCCAGGAGAAGGTGGCCGAGGCCCCCACCGCCGCGCCCACGGCAGGGGCCGGCCTCGTGCCCCCGGCGTGGGTGCGCCTCTACGTCAGCCTGGGCGAGAAGGACCGGGCGGGCCCCGGCGACCTCCTCGGCGCCATCACCGGCGAGGCGGGCATCGAGGGCTCCAGGGTGGGGAAGATCGAGATCCGCGACAGCTTCTCCATCGTGGAGGTGGAGACGGCGGTGGCCGACCGGGTCATCAAGGCGCTGAACGGCGTCACGGTGCGGGGCCGGGCGCTGCGAGTCGACTACGACCGGGGCTCGAGAGAACGGGCCACGCGGAGGCGTCCCGCGCCACGGAGGGGTGGCGCCTGAGGGTGCCGCCCGAGCCGGCGCTGGGGGTGGAAACGAAAAGAAGCCGTGCCCGGAGATCCGGGCACGGCCTCTTCTCGTTATCCGGAGGTGTCTACTTGATGCCGTCCTTCAGACCCTTCCCCGCACGGAAGCTGGGCGTCTTGGTAGCCGCGATCTTGATGGACTCACCCGTGCGAGGGTTCCGACCGGTGCGCGCCTTGCGCTTCTTGGCTTCGAACGTGCCGAAGCCGGTGATCTGGACCCGGTCTCCCTTCTTCAGCGTCCGGACGATGATGCCGCCGTCCGTGTCGAAGAGAGCGTCGACGGCCCGGGACGAATCCGCCTTGGTCATCCCGGTGCGGTCGGCGAGGGCGTCCACGAGATCGGACTTGTTCATGCTGAAACTCCTGTGGAAGAAGGTGGAGAAAAGTGTCGCGGCCAGGGCCGCCCGACGGTCCAGCCGGGAGCTCCTTCCGACCTACTTCGAGGAGGGAGCCATGTGCCCGAAAAGCCGCGGAATTCCTTGCTATTCGGGGCTTCAGGGGCGAGAACCCCTGTACGGTAAGGGCGCCTCTCGGGCCCGTCAAGGGAGCGTGTGGCCGAAAACCCGCGTGCCGCCTAGCTTCTCTGGCCTCTGCGCGGACGCGCCCCGGAAGCGCGAGCACGCCGTCGGCCCAGGAGGCGCGGCACGTCCATGAAAGTCTTCATCCCCCGCTTCGCCGCCACAATCCTTTTGTTGGCGCTGCTCACCGCGGGAGGGACCCTGGGCTACGTACTCATCCAGGGCTGGAGCGTGCCCGACGCCCTCTACATGTCGGTGATCACCATCACCGCCGTGGGCTACCAGGAGGTCCACCCCCTCTCGGTGGCGGGCCGCCATTTCACCATGGCCCTGCTGCTCGCGGGCATCACGTGGATGGGTCTCTGGTTCGCCCTCATCACCTCGCTCATCGTCGAGCTCGACCTCACGAATGTGCTGCGGAGGCGCAGGGTCATGCGCGAAATCAACAAGCTTGAGGACCACTTCATCATCTGCGGCGCCGGGCGCACAGGGCGGCAGGTGATCCACGAGCTGGACGCCATGAAGGCCCCGTGGGTGGTCATCGAGAAGGAGCCGAGCCGCGTCGAGAAGGTGCTGGCGACCGTCCCCAACGCCTACGCCATGGAGGGTGACGCCACCCACGACCAGACCCTCCTGGACGCCGGGCTCGAGCGGGCGAAGGGCCTCATCACCTGCCTGAGCGCGGACACCGACAACCTCTTCGTGTGCCTCTCGGCCCGGGACCTGAGCCCGGAGCTGGTGATCGTGGCCCGGGCCTACGAGGAGGAGACCATGGACAAGCTCTACCGGGCGGGCGCCACCCACGTGGTGAGCCCCAACGTGAGTGGAGCCATCCGCATGGCCTCCATGCTGCTCCGTCCGTCGGTGGTGAGCTTCCTGGACGTGGCGACGCGCAGCTCGGAGATGGCGCTGCGCATGGAGGGCAGCACCATCGGACCGAAGAGCCCCGTGGCGGGGAAGACCCTGGCCGAGGCCAGGATCCCCCACCGCACGGGGCTCATCGTCATCGCCTTGCGCAAGGAGCGCGCGGGAGGAGACTTCCTCTTCAACCCCGTCGCCGACACCCAACTCGAGCCCGGCGACGAGCTCATCGTCCTGGGACGCCAGGAGCAGATCGACGATCTCGATGCGTACGTGCAGGGCCGGTAGCGCGTGCAGTAGCGCGGTGGGACGCCGGATGGGCTACGCTTCCCGCTCCCTCCGCTTCCCCTTGAACATGCGGTACACGAACCAGGCGATCAGGGCGAACACGACCAGCTTGATCGCCATGGCCGCGAGGCCGAAGAACAGGCCCAGGAGGGGCAGGAGCAGCCCCGCCAGGAGCTTCAGGACCACGACGGCGGCGATGCCGCCCACGAACAGCCCGGCGAACGTGCGCATGGAATCTCCTTCCTGCGTCGGGAATGCGTGACGGAGGTCCCTACGAGACGAGTTCCCCCGGTGTTTCGACCGCGGCCGGCCCATCCCGCCCTTCCACCGCTCCGCGTCCTCGGTTCGGCACGGAACCTTCAATCCAGGTCCCCAGCGTGCCGCGAGCGGCGGCCCCTTCCCACGCCGGGAAACCATGAAAGGAGGGACCCGGACCCGGCCCCCGCGGTGACATCGAGGCCCTCTCCGAGCGATCACTGACCACTTCCAGCCACTTCTGCGCGATGTCCCTCCGCCGCGCGGCCCGCCCCGGGTCGGATGCGCCGGCCCGGATGCCCACGATCGTCCGGAGGACACCATGCTCACCCTGCTACGCACGTCCCTGCCCTCGCGCGTCTTCCTGATCGCCCTCCTCGCCGCCTTCCTGCGCGTCGGCTCGCTGGCCGCGGAGGACTGCCCCGCCGTCTACGACTGGGGTGCCCCCCGCGACTGCACCCTCACCGAGCACTTCGGCCACTGCTTGGACACCGCCATGGTGTCGTACTCCCAGTGCCGGCACGCGCACATCCGCGGCTCCTGGTGCGTGGGCGGCGCGGTTTTCGACCTCGTCGGCTGCGAAGTCAAGCTCCCGATCTGGATCTTCTTCAAGTAGGCGTGGCCGGTGGCCCCCTCGTGCCCGTGCCGGACGAGGGGGCCCCGAAGGTCCGGATCCCGGGCCGATCATCACCCTCGCGGGCTGGTCCGCGAAGTTGCCCCCTTCTGGATCGGCAAGTAGGCCCATCCGGGACGCTCCGGCCCCGCTGCGGGGGCGGGAGCGTCCCATTTGGCCATGGTCGCCGGCGCGCGCCGGGGCCATCCTCGTGACACACCCCCAGCCGGAGCTGCCGATGCGAGCCTCTTCGTGGATGGGCGTGCCCCTGATCGCGGTCGCCGCGGTGACGGTGCTCGCCATGGAGCGGCGGGGTGCCGGGCCCGCTGCCCCCGACGCTCCTCCCGCGCCCGCCGTGGAGCTGGGCGCCCCCGGGGACACCGTGGAGCTGTCCGCCGTCCCCGGCCCGCCCCTTCCCCTGGACGGCGTCGACGACGCGGTGGAGGTCCCCGGCGGGTGGATCCTCCTGGACGGGCTGGGGCACCACCTCGTGTGGATCGACACCCTCGGCAAGCCGACCCGCGTCGTGGGGCGGGAAGGGGACGGACCGGGAGAGATGCGGGCGCCGGTCGGCCTGGCCGTGTCCGGC